>CACYLW010000001.1 GCA_902775345.1 uncultured Eubacteriales bacterium
ACGGGCGTGGGGTCCCAATTCGCAGATTCCGTTAGCCAATCACCTTCATCATAAAGAAAAGCGAAGGCTGTTAAAAACCCTCGCTTATATATTAAGAATTCACAGTTTGTGTTAAAATGATACTGCAAAGGAGATAAAAGGTTATAGAAATGACAGATATACAGAAATTAAAGGAAATCATTGGACGCTGCGGTATTGCCGGCTCCAAAGTACTGAGCCATGAAGCAGAAGGTGAACAGTATAAAGATTCTCTTCTTCAGTTGCTTGATATCGTCTCTGCACGACCGTAGTGGTCACGCTGCTGATCATCATTACAGTGTATCTGCTTAAACGCAAGGGACTGGGAGTGGATAATGAAATCACACGTTAAACTGATGACTGAGGGGAAGCCTGTAAGGCTGATCGTAACTTTTGCGTTTCCTCTCATGATCGGGAATATATTTCAGCAGCTGTACTCAGTAGCTGACAGCATGATCGTGGGAAAAACGCTTGGAGTTGCAGCTCTGGCGGCGTTAGGAGCTTCTACATGGCCAAACTGGATATTTCTCGGAGTGGTGATGGGACTGTCGCAGGGCATATCGATCACCCTCGCGCATTCATTCGGACGCGGCGATGAGGTCATGCTCCGCAAAGGATTCGGCAATGCAATAGTGCTGTCTGCTGCATTTGCAGCATGCCTGCTGGTGACCGGTGAAATGCTGGCGCCTGAAATGCTGATGCTCCTTGGCACACCGGAAGAACTGATACCTCAGGCACTGGTATATCTGAGGATCTCTTATGCCGGGATACCGATAATAACCGCATATAACCTTCTGGCGTCAACACTCAGAGCTCTTGGCGACAGCAGGACACCGCTGTATGCGATGATCGTTGCATCAGTGGTCAACATAGTGCTCGATCTTACTTTTGTATGCGTTTTCAGATGGGGAATCGGCGGTGCGGCATGGGCAACCATAATCGCACAGTTTTTTTCTGCCTTATTATGCACGCCGGCGATATTCAGGATCAGGCATCTGCATATAAGACGCACTGACCTTGTCCCGGATATCCTGCTGCTGCGCTCAGTTGCGGTATTGAGTGCTCCGATGATGCTGCAGAATTTCCTGATCGTAGTAGGCGGAATGGTCGTCCAATCCGTAGTGAATACTTTCAGCGTTACATTCATAGCAGGTTTTACAGCAGGCGCCAAGATGCATGGTGTGCTGGAGATAGCTACATCATCGTTCGGCTTTGCCATGACGACATATGTCGCACAGAATCTCGGAGCAGGAAGGATCGACCGTATACACGAAGGTGTAAGGTCCGCCTTCTGGGCAGCGATCGCAACAGCCTGTGTCATAGCTGCTGTCATGCTGCTCACGGGACGGATGATACTGTCGGGATTTGTTTCCGGCACACCTGAGGAAATAAAGGCTACGGTGGATGTAGCATACAGATATCTTGCCATAATGTGCGTGTGTCTGCCGGTTCTGTATCTTCTTTACATATTCCGCTCATCCACTCAGGGACTGGGTAATACGTTCCTGCCGATGGTATCTGCATTTGCGGAGCTGGTGATGCGCATAGCTTCAGCACTCATACTGGCAAGAGTCATAGGAGAGACCGGTCTCTTTATAGCAGAGGTGGCTGCATGGGGCGGCGCGGTGATCGTGCTGGTATTCAGTTACTTCTATACTATTCGCAAGATAGAGAGAAAAGCGGAGCCGGTCTGCTGATCTGCTCACTCTTCAGATGATTCGTATACAGTTCCTGCTTTACCGGTCAGATGATCCTTAAGGTTATAGACTGTGTTTGTCAGACAGTATTTGCCATCATCCACGTATATCTCAATGATATTTGGCTCTACAATGATCGACAGCTTATATTCACTGCTGTATGCCGGCACTGTGAAGCTGTTCGGAAGTCTGGCTCCCTTTACAAAGACCTCATCACGATTGGTGTGAACAGTATCATTCTCCATCCATATTTTATAGCCTCCGATATCAATGGAATCTCCGTTGGTGATCATCGTCTCCATGAACCACGGTTTTTCCCGGCCGGCCCTGAAAGCGCTCATTTCCTCGTCTGAAAGCTTTTTATCAAAGTATTTCAGCATATTCGGATGGATCCTGTAATAGAAGCAGCCATCAACGTAATCAATTACACGAGGCACGCACATCATGCCGTTCCACGGCTTTTTATCCGATGGCATTTTGGCTTCCTCAGGCATGCGGAGCCATACCACCATTACACGGCGGCCTTCCTCATCGATACAGGACTGTGTTGCATAAAGATCTCCTCCGTGATCAATGAACTCAAACTCGCCGAGATTGCTCAGCTGACAGGTCTCCGGATCAAAATCCACTGTACCGATCATGGACTGAGCTGTATATCCCGCAGATTTTGGGACGATATACATCGGAGAAATCAGGAATATATGCTGGTCGCCTATTTTAAACAGATCCGGGCATTCCAGGATGCGGCCGAACTTTTTATCAGCCAGGACAGATCTTATCTCCCATTTCCTTGCGTCGTCACTCTGCAGAATGATCACACGGCCCTTTTTCATTTTGTATGTACTTCCCAGAGCCATATAGTACTTGCCGTTTTCTTCCCATACCTTCGGGTCCCTGGTGTGGTTGAAGTACGCCACGTCATCATCGTAAATTACAGGAAGTATGATCTTTTTGCCGTCATAGTTATCAAAAGTCATGCCATCCGGAGATGTCATCATGACCTGAGTGCATTCGTAAACATCATTGAGGGAAACGTGACTGTTTTCGCGCTCAAATGCATAATAGCGAACGCCTGTATAGTAGATAAGCATTTCGCCGTTCAGTTCAAAAGTACTTCCGGAGAAGATGCCATTCGCGTCAAAATGCTTTGTCGGGAAGATGGCAACTCCCAGATGCTCCCAATGGACCAGATCTTTACTGACCGCATGTCCCCAGTGCATGGTTCCCCATCGTGTTGCAAACGGGAAATGCTGATAAAACAGGTGATACTGACCTTTAAAGTATATGAATCCATTCGGGTCATTCAGCCAGCTTCCGGGTGCTTTCAAATGTAATGTATCCATGATCTGCTCCTGTCAATGCGGCTGTCACTTATTGAAGCAGCCAGCTCGCCGTTTTTTTTTAATGAGATAATCGTTGTATTGATGCAGCTCCTCATCTCGGGATCAACTGTATGTATTATATCATCAAAGCAACGTGAGCATCATAACTTAAGCCAATACCTCCGGAGCTTCCTTCTGCCGGGATGTGATACAATAAATTGAAATATGTACAACACGCATCTGGAGAAAGATAAAAAATGGAGTCTTCACGGGAACAGCTGGAAAAACGGATACTGCGCATATCTTTTGCGATGAGCTGCATGCTTTCGGCAGTGGAGGTACTTGCGGCGATCTTTCTTCGCTCGCAGACAGTGCTTATGGACGCGGTTTTTGATTCCGCTGAACTGATCATGATGGGACCGTTTCTGGTTCTTGTTCCGCTGCTCTACCGCCCGGTAAACGAGAGGCACCCTTACGGATATGCCCAGGTCGAATCCCTTTTCCTCATAATAAAATACATGACACTGCTGTCGCTGATCATAGTGATGATAACAGAAAACCTGCGCGTCATCCTCAGCGGAGGACGTCAGGTCAGGCCCGGCGCGATCGCGGTATTCGAGATCTGCCTCGCTGCTGCGAGTATCATAATGTATTTTTTCATGCTGCACATGAGCAGGAAATACGAATCACCCACCATACATGCTGAGATATACATGTGGAAGACGGACATTATTGGAAGCTGTGGAGTCGCAGCCGCATTCCTGGCAAATTTTTTTCTGGGAGATACAGTCCTCAAGCCGGTCACTCCGTACATGGATTCCGGCGTGGCCATAATCATGTCGCTTTTTCTCATCGCTGAGCCGGTAAGGGAACTTATCAGAGGCTTCAGACAGATGATGCTGTTTTCACCTCCGGAAGATGTCATGGACAAGGTCCGCCTGGTGGTAAACGGTGCTCTTGAGGAGCTTCCGTACGAGGCGGCTTTTATCGATGTGATACAGACAGGGCGCAAGACCTGGATAGAAGTATATTTAAAAGGAACAGAAGATATTCAGATGATAGATATAAGTCATCTGATGGAGCTGAAAGGCAGGGTCACCGCAGACCTTAAGGATGATTTTGACCAGCTGTATGTAGAATTCATACCGGATCTGCCGGAGCCATCCTCTGTTTCCTGATAAATCTGATCAGTACGGGCTTTTCCTGTGTGAAGCCTGACGCAGGAGTGCCTGTGGCTGCCGCCCCGAAGGTGACTGCAAGAAAAGAGCAGGTCTTCCGTATCGTTGATACGGAAGACCTGCCTTCTTTTACAGGAATCAAAGCGGTCGTGTTTCTGAAAATCACAGTTTATTTTTCGATGATTTCAACTACTTCCCCGATGTAGACTGTATGAGGTTCTTCAGGTGTGTAAAACTCGCTGACTATCTCCTCAGACATATGCGTGGTCTGCATATCCGCATGATAGATCCTGCGGCAGAGGAATGTAATTTCTGCTTCCTCGTAAGTAATTGCCTGTCCGAGATCCCTGACCGTCAGCCCGGCTAATGCATCCTTATCAGTTTTATGTCTCCCTGTAGTTGAGCCCATCTTCACGAGTGCGTCGCGCTTGTCTTCCGGGAAGAAGCTGACGGTGAAATACTCATATTCATTCATGAACTTATGTGTGAATCTTGTAGGTCTTACATACACTGTCACAGCCGGCTTGTTCCAGAGGGTCCCCATACTGCCCCAACTGATCGTCATGGTGTTGTGGTCGTCCTTCGGTCCCGCACTGAGCAGTGCCCATTTTTTATCAAACTGAGCAAAAATATCAGTGTTGAATTCCACAATATACCTCCTGTATCGTCCCGTTCCGCGGATTCTGTTATTTTAAATCCGTCTTCAGTTAATATAATTATAAAGTAGCATGGGGTTTTCATCCAGTATATTTGTTAATAGAATTACATCAGGCAGCATGTGAGAGAATGCTGCGAAATGGAGGTGCTGTAAATGTACGGTGCGGTTCTTGGAGATATAATTGGCAGTCCATATGAGAGGCATAATAAAAAGAGCAAGGATTTCCCGCTTTTCAGCAGGTATTCGCGGTTTACGGATGATACCGTGATGACTCTTGCGGTCGCGGCAGGATTCATGTCGGTTTTCAGCGATCCGGACAGTCAGATTTATGATGGAAACTATGTGAATGATGATAATAAATCTCTGGTTGAGAAGGCGGTCATCAGGAGCATGAAGACGCTCGGCCTCAGGTATCCCAATGCGGGATACGGCGGCAGTTTCAGAAACTGGCTCGAAAACGGGATCGGACCGTATAACAGCTGGGGGAACGGATCCGCGATGAGGGTCTCTCCGGCAGCATGGATCTGCAGCTCCATAGATAAGGCAAGGGAGCTGGCCGGGCTTCAGGCTGCTGTCACGCATGATCACCCGGAGGGCATTAAGGGAGCAGAGGCGCTGGTGTCGGCGATCTTCATAGCGAGGGCAGGCGGAACAAAGGATGACATCAGAGCGTATGTCACTGATGAATTTGGATATGACCTCAGCAGAACCTGCGACAGTATTCGCCCAGGCTACAGATTCGATGTTTCCTGTCAGGGGAGTGTCCCGGAAGCCATCATAGCGTTCCTCGACAGTAAAGACTTTGAGGATGCTGTCAGGAATGCCGTATCACTTGGCGGTGACAGCGATACGATCGGCGCCATGGCAGGCTCGATAGCGGAAGCTTACTACGGCGTGCCCGGCGGGCTTAAGAAGAAGTGCGAGAGCATACTGCCGCCCGATCTCAGGGAGATCCTGAAAGAATTTGCAGGGACTTATCTGCCGGCTGATCTGCCGCCGCTGAACGGTAAAATCGCTGAAAAAGACGACTGGAAAATCTCGAGGATGCCGGAGGAGCATGAGCGTTTCATCCTGCGCAGGCATTTCAATGATCTCCAGATGGAGGCTCTGAGACGCGGACACATCCCTCAGGAAATGGAGGATAAGTGGTTCTGGTACATGGAAGGGGATACTCTGTACGCTCACCGCAGCTGGACGGGTTTCTGCATATTCAGAATAGATTTCAGACATGACGACAACCACTACGTCACGGTCAGCCGCGACAAGGAGCAGTACTCCTTCACGAGCATTGAAGAGGATGCACGGAAGATCAACGATCTGCTTGGCTGGTGGTCGCAGAGCACGTATGATTATTACAGCGAGTGGCTGGCAGAAACCGTCGATATGATGGAAAAGAATGGATAAATGCCATCCTCCTTTCCGCCCGGAAAGAGAAAAAAGCGGATGACTGTGGTATACTTTTAAACCGTGGGACTATAAATGCATTGATCTTACAGGATTAAGGAGAATAAGCATAATGGATAAGAAAGAAGTATTTGTTGACGTTTCTGCAAGGCATGTCCATCTGAGCAGAGAGGATCAGGATGTGCTGTTTGGAAAAGGATATGAACTGGAGGTATACAAGGAACTCGCCGGCGGCGGCGGATTCGCAAGTGTCGAGCAGATCGCTGTCGAGGGACCGAGAAGCACATTCCCGAAAGTCAGAATACTCGGACCATGCAGAAGGCAGTCGCAGGTAGAGCTGTCAAAGACAGATGCAAGAGCGCTGGGCGTAGATGCTCCTGTCAGACTTTCAGGCGACCTTGAAGGAACACCGGGAATCAAACTGGTTGGTCCTGCGGGAGAACTTGAACTTGAAAAAGGCGTGATCGTCGCAAAGAGACATGTCCACATCGGAAAAAAGCAGGTAGAAGAATGGGGCCTCAAAACCGGAGACATCGTTGCTGTAAGAGTAGATACTCCTGACAGATCGCTTATCTTTGGCGATACTGAGATCAGGGTGCAGGACGAAGAGGATCTTGCGCTGATGCATATAGATACTGATGAGGCCAATGCTGCAGGAATGAAGCCTATGAAGGGTCATATCGTGGAGTTCTGACAGGTCTGCCGCGTAAAAGCATTCAGAAACAAGGCAGCCGCCGGTAAAGGCGGCTGTCAGTTTTATTTTTTGTAAGACTCTGAATCCTTGATGTAGTTTATGAACGTCCACAGGCTTGCCGGTACATGCTTTATGGAGTAGTAAAGCTGGAGTGTCTCGTTGAAGACTCCCTGGAGCGAGTACGCATACAAGCCCTCGGTGTCAGATGCTTCATTTTCGAGCATTATACAGAAACCCTGTGAAAGCTTCGTGAGCAGCGACTGCTTGGAAGGAGACTCTACAACGGTGACGCTTTCAAATGATGCATCAAAGGTGCGCTGCAGTATCCTGCGGCAGTATTCGTGATAAGGGAGCTCCGAAGACTTTGTTATCAGTGGCAGATTGCGTATTACTCCCTGAATGCTGCCGTATTTCTTTGCTGCTGATTCTGAGCAGTAAAGGAAGGCGTCACCTGAAATCACATCGACCATTCTCAGGGAGTGGTTCCTTAGGGCTTCCGAGACCAGTATGTTTGGTATGAGCACGGCATGGATTTTACGGCGATTGAGCTGATCGTACAGATTAGTGCGGGTGTCGAATGAAACTTTCAGCTCTACATCAGGATAGGTCTTCCTGAAATTGCCGAGTATGGACAGGTCGAAAAATTCTCCGTAAATGCCGATCCTCAGCTCGTTTTCGTTTACCTGCTGGAGCTGCTTCCTGATGTCGTCATAATCTTTTACCAGCTCCTTAGCACCGTTGTAGAATGTATGCCCGGCTTCAGTCAGAAAACACTCTCTGGTCGTGCGGTAAAAAAGCTTCATCCCGAGTTCTTCCTCTAGCTGGGCAATGTATTTGCTGACAGTTGTCTGAGCTACGTTGCACTTCTCGGCTGCCTGCGTAAAACTCCTGCTGTTGGCGGCTGCAAAGAAGAGGTCAAGTTTATTCAGATCCATATGGAATCACCTCCCAAAAAGAGTTTACATTGAAGGAAATACAATGTAAAGTGCAGTCAGCACGATTTGGAATAGATAATAACTATTAATCAAGAAGTTTCCTTGCAGATACATCCGGTGAGATTGAAACGGTCCCGTGAATATGTAAAAATTAAACTGATAAAAAATTAACAAGGAGGACTGCGGAAATGATCACTCTCGGAATCGACATCGGATCAACAACTTCAAAGTGCGTTCTTATGAAAGACGGGCAGGATATCATTGCCGCCAGTCTAAGAGTCGGCGGACTCGGAACGGAAGGCCCGGCAGAAGCACTTGCTGAGCTGTGGGAAAAAGCAGGGATCAGTGCTGACAGCGTTGACCGCACGATTGTTACCGGATACGGACGCAACAAGTATGAAGGCGCGGACGGCGAAGTAAGCGAACTGACATGCCACGCGCTCGGCGGAAGATGGGCCTTTCCTGAACTCAGAACACTGATAGACATCGGCGGGCAGGACGCCAAGATAATAACTCTCAGCGAGAGCGGCAGAATGTCCAACTTTGTCATGAACGATAAGTGCGCAGCCGGTACCGGAAGATTTCTGGATGTAATGGCAAACATCCTGAGGATGGACATCGACGAACTCGATGAATGCGCGTCGAAGTCAGTAAAGCCGGCTTCCATTTCAAGCACATGCACTGTGTTCGCGGAGTCTGAAGTCATCAGTCAGCTTGCGAACGGAGTCGAAAGACCCGACCTTGTAGCAGGCATCTGCGAGAGTGTGGCATCGAGAGTAGGTGCCCTTGCAAGAAGAGCAGGAGTCGTTCCTAAAGTCTGCATGTCAGGCGGAGTCGCAAAAAACGGAGCCGTCAGAAGAGCCCTCGCAAGGAGCCTCGGAACAGACATCGACTTCGACCCTATGGCACAGTATTTTGGGGCTATCGGAGCAGCGCTGTATGCATACAGGCAGCTCAGCAAATAAATGATTACATAGATATTGAAGGAGGAAGAAATGGCAGAAGAAGTCAAAAAGCCTGAAGAAGTCAAAAAGCCTCGCAAGCCGCTCGATCCTAATTCGGCAAAGTACAAGCTCGGAAAGATCGCATCGGATGCTTTTGCAACAGCAATCGAGGCTAAGAAGCAGGGCAGGCCTGTAGCCTGGGTATCCAGCAATTTCCCTGTTGAGATCCCTGAAACGCTCGGTCTGGCAACCGCTTACCCTGAGAATCAGGCTGCAGGAATCGCAGCAAGAGGCGCAGGCGAGCGCATGTGCGAAGTAGCTGAAGCAGACGGATATTCAAACGATATCTGCGCATATGCAAGGATCAGCCTGGCATACGCAAAACTCAAGGAGTGTCCTGAACAGGATGTGGCAATGCCGGACGTGCTGCTCTGCTGCAACAACATCTGCAACTGCATGATAAAGTGGTATGAGAATCTCTCACAGGAACTTGGTATCCCTATGATCATGCTGGACATCCCGTTCAATCCTGATTACGAAGTATCGGACGCGGAAGTAGCTTATGTAAGCGGCCAGTTCTGGGATGCAGTTCATCAGCTCGAAGACCTCTTTGGTCTCAAGTGGGATGATGACAAATTTGAGCAGGTCACCGGATTCAGCTGCCGCGCAAGCCGTGCATGGCTCGAAGCAACAGCCCAGGCTAAATACACTCCGTCTCCGTTCAACGGATTCGATCTTCTCAACCACATGGCTGTAATGGTTACGGCACGCGGCAAGGAAGAGGCCGGTGAGGCGATGGAGACCCTCCTTAAGGAATACAAGGAAAACCACGAAAAGGGCGTGAGCACTTTCCGCGTAGAGGAGAAGCACAGGATCATGTTCGAGGGTATCGCCTGCTGGCCATATCTCAGAGCAACTTCAAGAGGACTCAAGGACCGCGGCATCAACATGGTAACTACGATCTATGCAGATGCTTTCGGCTTCGACTACAACTCGTTCGATGAGATGATCAGAGCTTACTGCAGCGTACCGAATGCCATCAACCTTGAGAAGTCCAGAGACAAGAGAATCAAACTCTGCAAGGACAACAACGTTGAGGGACTCCTCGTTCACACCAACAGATCATGCAAGCTCTGGAGCGGATTCATGGCAGAGATGAGCCGTCAGATCGGCAAGGAATGCAACATTCCTGTGACATCGTTCGACGGTGACCAGGCTGACCCGAGAAACTTCTCAGAAGCACAGTATGACACCAGAGTCCAGGGTCTCTGCGAGATCATGGAAGCAAACAAGGAAGCGAAGGAGGCGTAGAGATGATCAAGGATACAATGAAGAAATTCCACGAGGCAGCAGCATCTCCTCGCGCACAGATGGAAAAATACATGGCAGAGGGCAAGAAGATCGTTCTTACTGCTCCTGTATACACACCGGAAGAGATAATCCACTCCATGGGATTCGTTCCAATGGGAGCATGGGGAGCTGACATGGAGCTCAACAGGGCAAAAGAATATTTCCCTGCGTTCCTCTGCTCCATCGTACAGTCGATCCTCGAGCTCGGCATCAGAGGCGCATACAAGGGTGCAAGCGCGATCGTCATCCCTTCACTCTGCGACACTCTCAAGACACTCGGAGAAAACTGGAAATACGCAGTAGACGATATCAAGTTCATCCCTATGACATATCCGCAGAACAGAAAGCCTGACTACGGCATCGCTTTTACAAAGGCCGGATATGAAAGAGTTATCAGAGATCTCGAGGCGCTCGGCGGAAAGTTCGATCCTGAAGCTCTGAAAGAGTCAAACAAGATCTACAATGCTCACAATGCAGTGATGAGAAGAGTTGACGAGGCGCTCGCAGCTCACCCTGAGATCACAGCAGCTGAGAGAAGCGACATCTTCAGAAGCGCATACTTCATGACCAAGGAAGAGCACACAGCTCTCTGCGAAGAATTCCTTGCAGAGCTCGGAGAAGCCGGTGCTGAAGACAAGCTCGGTATCGTAGTAAGCGGTATCCTTACGGATGCTCCTCAGCTGAACGAGATATTCGACGACATGGGAATGCACATCGTAGCAGACGACGTTGCAGCTCAGTCCCGCCAGTACAGGACTGATGTTCCTGAGATGGATGATCCTCTTCAGGCGCTTGCAGTCAAGTTCGCAAACATGGACAACTGCTCGGTCCTCTACAACGTAAAGAAGCCGAGAATCCAGTGGATCGTAGATACAGCTAAGGAAAGAAACGCCAAGGGTGTCGTAGTAGTAATGACCAAGTTCTGCGACCCTGAAGAATTCGATTACGTAATGATCAAAAAAGCGTGTGAAGCAGCAGATATGCCGCTCGCACTCGTGGAAGTCGACAGACAGATGGTGCACTTCGAGCAGGTACGCACCAACCTCGAGACCTTCCGCGACATGCTGACGATGTAATAAGGAGGAAGAAATGAGTGAAGTAAGAAGACCTCTTGAAGGGATCAAGGTCGTTGAGCTTGCGACATTTATCGCTGCTCCATGCACCGCAAGATTCCTCGCCGACCTCGGAGCTGACGTCATCAAGGTTGAGGCTCCAATGGGAGACCCGCTGAGATACACAGCAGCCAACGAAGGCCGTCCTCTCGATCAGAAGGAAAACACTTCCTACGACCTGGAGAACGCAGGCAAAAGATGTATCGCTCTTAATATCAAGTCGCCTGAAGGACGTGAAGTCCTTGAGAAGCTGATCGCAGACGCAGATGTATTCATCACCAACAACCGTCAGCCGTCGCTGATCAAGAACAAACTCGACTATGACACACTTCATGCCAAGTATCCTTCGCTCGTATACGGATTCATCTCCGGATACGGTGAGAAGGGACCGGACAAGGATCTTCCGGGATTCGATTTCACGGCATTCTACGCAAGAGGCGGAATCCTCGGACCTCTGAGAGACAAGACAAGCACTCCGATGCTTACAGTCCAGGGCTTCGGAGATCACCAGGTTGCCATGAACCTCGCAGCAGGAATCCTGGCATCCCTGTTCAAGGCAAAGATGACAGGCGAGGGAGATCAGGTAGTAGTATCTCTCTTCCACAGTGCTGTATGGGACGTTTCCCTCATGCTTCAGTCCAGCCAGTATGGCGCAGACAGCTGCAAGTTCCCTATGGAAAGATGGGAGAACGGCAACCCGCTCACAATGGTCTACAAGACAAAGGACGAGCAGTGGCTGCAGATCGCAATGCCTCAGTATGACAGACACTATCCTGTATTCATGCAGGCTGCCGGACATCCTGAGATGATCGATAACTCTAAGTTCTTCCCGCAGAAGAACCTTTATCCTAACAGAAAAGAGTTCTCCGAGTGGATCTCCGCACTGTTCCTGACAAAGGACTGCGATGAGTGGTGCAAGCTGCTCGACGCTGCAGATATCCCTTACGCAGTAGCCCAGAACTGGGATACTCTCCTCGTGGATAAGCAGGCATGGGCATCGGATATCTTCTATGAGATGCAGTACAGCAACGGAAACAAGCGGACTCTGGTAAGACCGCCGGTCATGTTCAAGGAAAACGGACTGCCTGAGTACAACAGAGGACCTTATCTTGCCGAACATACTGAGGAGATACTCGGACAGTACGGATATACAGATGAGGAGATCTCAAAGATGCTCGCAGACGGAGCAGTAAAATCGATGGATCCTGCTCTCAGAGACTGATCCGGAATAAAACAAAACCAATATATATCATTAGCGGGATCAGAGATAAATTTCGAGGGTAAAAAACCAATACGGAGGAATAAAAGAAATGAAAATCGCTGCTTATGAAGTAAGACCTGATGAAAAGCCGATCATTGAAGGACTTTGCAAAGAATACGGAATCGAGCTGGTCAGCACACCTGCTAACCTTGATGCTTCCACAGTCGACATGGCTGAAGGATGCGAAGGCGTAACGATGCTCGGACAGAGCGATCTGTCAGACCCTATCATTGACAAGCTCGCAGATTACGGCTGCCAGGTGCTTGCTGCACGCTGCGTCGGATTCGACCACATGAACAGACACTATGCAAGATCCAAGGGCATGCACGTATGCCACGGTTCTTACGCAGCTAACGGTGTTGCGGAGTATACAGTAATGGCTATCCTGATGTGCATCCGTAACTACAAGAAGGCACAGGCAAACACAGACGACAACGACTTCACACTGAAGGGCAAGATGGGAAGAGAGCTCCGCTCGCTCACAGTCGGCGTCATGGGAACAGGCAAGATCGGACGCACAGTCATTCAGCTTCTCTCAAGCTTCGGCTGCAGGATCCTTGCTTATGACATTTTCCAGAATGATGAAGTCAGAAAGTATGCTGAGTATGTAGATCTCGATACTATCCTTGCAGAGTCGGATGTGATCACACTTCACATGCCGCTCCTCGAGGATACAAAGGGAATGATCAGCAAGGAGAATGTAATGAAGATGAAGGACGGCGTAGTCCTCATCAACAACGCAAGAGGAGAGCTCTGCGATGTAGATGCGCTGATCTGGGGCGTTGAGAACGAAAAGATCGGTGCGCTCTTCATGGACGCGTTCCCTGGCGAAGTCGGCATCATCCACCTCGGACACGATGCGGATATCATCAGAACTGAGGGTATGCCGTACTTCAAGCTCAAATACCTTCGTTCATTCGTAAATGTATATCATACACCTCACATGGCATTCTTCACACAGGAAGCCGCTGAGTCCATGGCAAGATGCGGAGTAGACGCTATCTACGAGCTCCTTACCAAGGGCGAGACACAGCATGAGGTCCCTAAAAACATGTAGGCTGAATCGCAGTGCGGTTGATAAACCAAAAGAATTAGGAGGAAAAAATGATTCTTGATAAGAAACATGCCATGCAGCAGAAACTCTTCCGTCAGTTCGCTGAGACAGAGTTCACAAAAGAGCTGCAGGAAGAACTGGATACTACCGGTGCTTTCAACTGGGATATCCACAACAAGATGGCAAAGTACGGATTCATGGGAGTAAAGATTCCTGTGGAATACGGCGGATCGGGCGGAGACTATATGTCATACGTCATCATGAACGAAGAGCTTTCGCGCCAGAATCTCGTACTGTCGATCTATGCAAACACATCGAATTCCCTCGGCGGCGGCCCGCTGCTGCTTGCAGGAAGCGAAGAGCAGAAAAAAGAGTATCTGCCTCCTGTAGCAAGAGGAGAGAAGATCCTCGTATTCGGACTCACTGAGCCGGGCGCAGGATCAGACGCAGGCGGAACAACAACTACAGCTATTCCTGACGGAGACGACTTCATCATCAATGGCCGTAAGTGCTTCATCTCCGGAGCTCCAATGGCTGACTGGATCATCATCTTTGCAAAGACAGATCTGAGCCAGAAGGGTTCAAGAGGAATCTCGATGTTCATCGTTGACATGCACCTTCCGGGTGTTTCCCTCGGTGCAGACGAGAAGAAGATGGGAATCAAGGGCTATCCAACCAGCGACGTAGTATTTGAAGACGTACGCGTCAGCAAGGACTGCCTCATCGGACCTCTCAACAAGGGATTCCAGTACGCTATGAGAACTCTTGACGGCGGACGTCTCGGAGTTGCCGCAATGTCAGTAGGCGTTGCACAGTGCGCTCTCGACGAAGCTGTTAAGTACGCAAAGGAAAGAAAGCAGTTCGGACGCAGGATCGCTGACTTCCAGGGAATCAGCTTCATGATCGCTGAGATGGCTGCAGATGTCGAAGCTGCAAGACAGATGACATATCACGCTGCACAGCTCAAGGACGCTAATGATCCTGAAGCAGGAGTTGCCTGCTCAAAGGCTAAGTTCTTTGCTGCAGAAGCTGCAAACAGATGCGCTTACAAGGCGGTGCAGATCCATGGCGGATACGGATATATCCAGGAGTACAAAGTAGAGAGACTCTACAGAGACGCACGTATCCTCTCGATCTTCGAAGGAACCACTCAGATCCAGCAGCTCGTTATCGCAAACAGTCTGCTTAAGTAATACAAGGAGGTAAGGACAATGAAAATTATGGTAACAGTAAAGCAGGTTCCTGATACCTCCGGCAAAGTCGCTGTAAACGAGGATGGTACACTGAACCGCGCAAGCATGCAGACGATCATCAACCCTGATGACCTCAACGCAGTAGAAGAGGCGCTCAGCCTCAAGGACGAATACGGCTGCAAGGTAGTCGCATTCACAATGGGACCTATGCAGGCAGAGCCGATGCTCAGAGAACTCCTGGCTATGGGAGTCGATGAGACAGTTCTGATCTCCGGAAGAGAATTCGGAGGATCCGACACATACGCTACATCGCAGATCATCGCTGCAGCCATCGATACTTACGGAATCGACGATGACGATATCATCATCGCAGGACGTCAGGCTATCGACGGAGATACAGCTCAGGTTGGTCCGCAGATCGCTGAGAAACTTCACCTTCCACAGGTAACATATGCCGGCGAAGTTAAGAAGGACGGCAACGAGCTTACTATCATGAGAATGCTGGAAGACGGCTACATGACAGTAAAGGTACACACTCCTTGCATGATCACATGCATCAAGGAGCTCAATGAGCCTAGATACATGAACTTCCGCGGCACCATCGAGTGCTGGGACAAGCCTCTTACCATCATGGACTATAATGCACTCAAGGATCACGAACTGATCGATGCTACAACTATCGGTCTTAAGGGATCCCCGACAAACATTTATAAGTCATTCGCACCTCCTGTAAAGGAGCCTGGCATGATACTCGAAGGCTCCGGCAAGGAAACCACTGACAAGCTTGCACATATCCTTACAGGCAAGCACATCATCTAGGAAAGGAGGACAGAAATGGCTTACAACAGTGCAGATATAGCTGCTTTCAAGAACGTATGGGTATTCTGTGAGCAGCGTCAGGGCAAAATGATGCCTACAACATTTGAACTTATCTCCGAGGGAAGAAAGCTTGCTGACGAGCTCGGCGTTGAGCTGTGCGGCATCCTGCTTGGTGATGACGTAGACGGCATCGCTGCAGAACTCGGCGGATACGGAGCTGACAGAGTATATGTTTACAACAGCCCGCTCCTCAAGAATTACACAACAGACGCTTACACAAAGGTTATCGTAGACGCGGTAGAGGAATTCAAGCCTGAGATCATGATCTATGGTGCTTCCCACATCGGAAGAGACCTCGCTCCGAGATGCGCGGCAAGACTTCACACCGGTCTCTGCGCAGACTGCACACATCTTGACGTAGACCTTAACGGATACATGGAATTCCTCAGAACAGGCTCCAACGTAGACGTTGACAACACAAACTTCGAGAACAAGATGTTTGACGTCAACACGAACCTCAAGATGACACGTCCTGCATTCGGCGGACACCTCATGGCTACCATCGTATGCCCGAGATTCCGTCCTGCAATGGCAACAGTCCGTCCGGGCGTCATGAAGAGAAGACCTTTTGATGAAGAGGGCGTTAAGAAGATCGAGATCGTACATCCTGAATTCGAACTTACTGAAGCTGATGTACAGACTGAGGTAGTCGAAGTCGTCAAGGCAGCAAAGAAGCTCGTAGACCTTATCGGAGCTGAGTACATCGTCTCCGTAGGCCGCGGTATCGCCAAGGACGTTGAGGGCGGAATCGCTCTCGCCGAAGAGCTTGCTGACGTACTCGGCGGAGTAGTCGGCGCATCCCGTGCGGTAGTTGACGCAGGTTGGATGACAGCTGATCACCAGGTAGGACAGACAGGAAAGACCGTTCATCCTAAGGTTTACATCGCTCTCGGTATCTCCGGAGCTATCCAGCACAAAGCCGGAATGCAGGAGTCCGAATACATAATCGCTGTTAACAAGGATGAGAATGCTCCTATGTTCGAGATCGCAAATTACGGTATCGTAGGAGACCTGTTCAAGGTAGTACCTCTTCTGATCCAGTCGATCAAGGATGCAAAAGCTGAGGCATAAAATGAGTTACAGGATCTTTACCATCAGCCCGGGCTCTACTTCGACAAAGTGTGCCGTATTCGAGGACAGCAAGCTGCTGTTCAAGGAAAACATCAGTCACGAGCCTGAAGTGCTGAAACAGTTTCCGACAGTAAATTCACAGAGACCTTTCAGAGTTGGTGTAGTCATGGCTGTGCTTCACACCCATGGCTACCAGCTCAGGGACATGGACGCGTTCGCCGCATATTCAGGGGGACTTGAATCCACTCCGGGAGGCATTTTCCCGGTAAACCAGAAGATGCTCGTAGACGCCATGTCGGGCAGGATCGCTGATCACCCGGCTGTGCTCGGATCGCAGATAATCGGTGAGTTTGCAACAGCTCTCGGAAAGCCGGCATATGTAATAGATCCGCCTGATGTCGATGAACTCGATGACATCGCCAGGATCTCCGGCATCAGGGGCGTTTACCGCGAGTCCCACGTGCATGTGCTCAATCAGAAGGAAGTGGCAAGACGCATGGCTGCCGAGCTGGGCAAAAGGTATGATGAATGCAATTTCATCGTCTGTCATGTAGGCGGAGGCCTTTCCATCGCGGCACACTGCCATGGCCGGATGATTGACGCTAATGACGTGGTCAACGGTGACGGACCTATGGCACCAAACAGGACGGGATATGTTCCGCTCATGCCGGTCGTAAAGATGTGTTATTCCGGAGATTACAGCCTAGATGATATCAAGGCCCTGATCACTAAAAACGGCGGGCTCAAGTCGCTGGCAGGGACAGACGATATCAAAAAAATCAAGAGCATGAGAGACAGCGGAGACAAGTGGGCAGGCCTGGTATATGACGCGTTTGCCTACAACCTTGGGAAGTACATCGGTTCATATGCCTGTGTCCTTCAGGGAAAAGTCGACGCGATCATCCTTACCGGCGGAGTCAGCAATGACGAGGAGTTTGTAGAGAACATTCGCAAATACACTGAATGGATCGCTCCTGTGAAAGCATATGGCGGAGACTTTGAGATGGAAGCACTCGCAGAGGGAGCTCTCAGAGCTCTCAGAGGCGAGGAGGAACTCAAGGAATATACCGGAGTCCCTGTATTTTCAGGATTCGAATCCGATGACCCTGAGGAAGCTGCCGAATAAAATCTGAACAATATGAAAGCACCTGCGCTGTCCGGTCATGAAAGACCGGGAGGCAGGTGCTTTTCGCTGCTGTTAAAAACCGTGCACCTGGGACATTTTTTCATGCAGTTGTGACACGGATGTTGTGCCGCGCTTTTTTTGACGATAAAATCTATGGGGGATAAGTATTCATAAGGAGAAAGATATGATCCGGACCGCTGTATGTGATGATGAAAGACCTGTAAGGGAGTCGATCGTAAAAGCTCTCAGGCGTTATGGTTCTGAGACCGGCACAGATATTGAGATAGCAGAGTTTACATCTGCGGATGAGCTTCTGAACAGATATCCTGAGAAGCTTGATCTGCTGCTGCTGGATATTTACATGCCCGGAACAGACGGCATGGATGCTGCCAGGAGAATAAGAGAGTTTGATCCCAAGGTGTGTCTCATATTCATCACCACGATGTATCAGCGCGCGATAGAAGGATACAAGGTGCGCGCGTTTGGCTTCATACGCAAGCCGGTCAGCTATGTGGAGTTCTCCCATGAGATCGGTGACGCGGTGAAACGCATAGAGCAGAGCCGCGGGAAGGATCACGTAATTACCATAAAGTCATCAGGCAAGTCCTACCGCGTTCCAGTCTCACAGATCAGCTACTGCGAGGTGAGGGGACACTACATAAGCCTGTGCATAAACGGAGAGATCAGTGAATACAGATGCCCGATCCGTGAGCTCGAAGAGCAGCTGAAAGAGTTCGGATTCTTCAGATGCCACGCGAGCTTCCTTGTGTCTGCTGACTCGATACAGGAGATACGGCAGACAGACATACTCCTGAAAGACGGGAACACGATCCCAATAAGCCAGAGAAAGCGCAAGTCGTTTCTTAACGATCTGTCGGAATACCTCGGAGAACGGATCTGAATTTTGCTAAAACAGCTATGGACAACGGAATAATAACCGGATCTTTAATAGACATACTCTCATTCGCGGCTGAAGCGGCGATCCTTTTATGGTTCTTCAGCAAAATGCCTGAACGCAGGGAGATCCTGGGCAGAAGGGCTGCGAGGACAGCAGGATTCCTGCCGCTCCTGGTGCTGCTTGCGATCTACATGACACCGCTAAACGCAGCGGTAAGCGTTTTTTCGATGGAGAATCTGGCAATACAGATCCTGAGGATGCTGATGCATCTTCTCCCGGTGATGTGCTGGCTTCTCATGAACAAGGACTGCACGCCTAAGGTCGCAGCTTATCTCGCTGCGATCTTTACCGCGATATATCTTACTTCTCAGAACCTGAGAATGATAATGATGACGTACGGGACGGTAACTCCTCCGCATGAGACGAAGGGTTCAGGATATCTCATAGGCCTTGCCATCGTTGCAGCGACAGAACTTACGCTTGCGGCAGTGACGCGCAGGCTGATCAGACCTGAAAAGATAGACACGATAGACAGGCAGAGAACGATAATGATGAGCCTGGTACTCTTCATCATGGTGTATTTCAAGTGGATACTGACAGCTGTCAGGGAACTGAGTCTCGGCGGCAACAGGACGGCCATGATCTCATTCTCGCTTGTCACGTCGATTGGCCTTTATCTTGTGATATTGCTCTACGACTACAGCAGGCTTCTGCTCAGGGAGAAGGAAGCGGCTGAGCATGAACAGATGGTGCTGCAGTATGAAGTAAGGAGTGCAAAACGTGAGATGCAGGCTGCCGGAGACATCCGCAGGCTCTATCACGATGTCAAGAATCATCTGCTTGCGATCCGCAGCATGGCGGGAAGTGAAGGGGAGATCAATGATTATCTCAGTGAGCTTCTGCCGAAGTTCGAAGGATATGAGACACAGGTCAGGACCGGAAACGAAACGGTGGATGCCATCCTCTCTGAGAAGATACAGCTGGCGTATGCTGACGGGATAAGATTCAATGTGTGTCTTGATCTTGAAAGACTGGATCATATCAGGGCTGTGGATCTTGTCACGATTTTCGGAAATGCTGTCGATAACGCGATTGAAGCGCTGCGGAACACAGAAGAAGGTGACAACGGGAGATTCCTGTTCATAAAAAGCAGTACTTTTGCGAATAACACCGTGATCAGATTCCAGAACCGCTTTGCCGGCACTGTGGAGCTGAACAACGGCGATCCGGTGACGAGCAAGAAGGACGCGGACATGCACGGCATAGGGATCAGCAGCATCCGCAACGCGGTAAGCAGATACGGCGGCACGGTAAATGTAAAGGCAGACAACGACAGCCGGCTGTTCACGCTGGTCATCATGCTGCCGGAATCAGAGTAAAAGCACGGTCTCTGGACCGGTTCACGGGGCGGCATGCCCCTCTTTTTTTGCTGTCTGAACAGGTGCAGGCTGCTCCGGGTCTGCATTTAGGACAGCTTAATTGCAGATATGCCACTTCCGTTGAACGCAGCCCTGTGAGGAAATATGATTCAGTCAATGAACACAACTCTATCAGAAAATACACGTTAAAAGATGTATGAAACAGAAGGGTGAACAGAAATGAAAGATAAACAGACTGAAAGGAAAAAAGCCGTAAGGTTCTTCTCGGTAACAATGCTGATCCTGCTTGTGTGCTCGATCTGCATCTGGGGATTCCAGACTTCCTGGGGCAAAGTCCATATCGAGAGGATCTATCTTAATTCACAGGATGGAACATCAGTGAGCTCACTGATCTACATTCCGGAGAACGCAACTGACGAGACGCCTGCTCCTGCAGCAGTCATCTATCATGGACGTTCCAACCATGCTCACTCCAACGATACATGGAGCATGGAGCTTGCAAGAAGAGGTTTCGTAGTACTCTCGCCGGATCTTCAGGGCGGCGGCGAGTCCGACCCGGATATCGACAGAGGCGTACAGGCTATTACAACAGCGCAGTATGCGAACAATCTCTCGTTCGTCCAGAAGGACAGCCTCAACCTGATAGGATATTCCGCAGGAACAGCAACTGTCCTGCAGACATACGGAGCAATGCCTGACAAGGTCAACAGCGTATGCATGGTATTCGGACCATTCATGATGCAGATGGCAGGCGGATTCGACTTTGTGGATGCCCACTTCGGCCTCATCAAGTCGACTGCTGACCAGTACGACTATCACTTCATAGGCGACCCGGATGCATGTCTCAAGGCTACAGCTGAGATGTCAGGCATCAAGGGACTTGAGCCAAACAAGGACTATGACAGAAACGGAAAGCTGTTCAGATATGCAGTTATCGACGGCACACTCCATCAGACCGGTAATATATCCGGAGCAACCATCTCTGAGATCGTAAAGTTTGAAAACGACGTAGTAGACACTCCGGTCAAGCTCGAAAACACAGACCTCGCATGGAAGCCGCAGCAGCTGTTCTCGGGTATCGCATGCATCGCCATGATGTTCCTGCTCGCTGCACTCGTCAACCTGCTGATGCAGAACGAGTTCTTCGCAAGCGCAGCTAACGCTGTTCCTAAGGGCAGTACACCTAGAAAGGGCTTAAAGGCATGGGCCATTGACCTGCTGTTCTCTCTGGTCATCCCGGCACTCATCTTCGTACACGTATCAGCATATAACATAAAGTGGACCGGACTCGGCACAAAGTGGGTCAAGATACTTCCGTCCGCGAACCTTAACGGAATCATGGCATGGCTCGTTGTACTCGCACTGATCGGGATCGTAAGAATGATCATTAAGTCCTCCAAGGCAAAGAAGGCCGGCACTCCGCTTACACTCGGCGATTATGCTCTCGGAGCAGACGGAGATACAAAGATCGACTGGAGCAAGCCTGCAAAGGGTTTCCTGATGGCACTCATCGTTGCTGTATTCGTCTTCACATGGCTCTGGCTTATTGAAGGTTTCATGGGCATCAACTATCAGGTCTGGAACCTCTCAACATACCTCAAGATGAGCCCGATGAGGATCGTAAGAGCCATCCCATACTGCCTGATCATCTTCTTCGTAATGTTCGTAGGCAACATGTCACAGCGCATCCTGCCTTCAACAGGCAATGAGAAGAAAGACATGTGGCGGGCAGTAATCATCAATACCGTCCTTACAGCAAGCGCACTCTTCGTTCTGCTGCTCGCTCAGTACGGCGGATCGATGCTGATCGGAACAGGTCAGACCATCATCCCGCAGATCGACATCTATGGAACAGGCCAGAATACAAGCTCAGGATCACTTGACTTCGCATTCGGATACTGCTACATGATGGGCGGCACCACGGGCGTGGTGACATACCTCTACAGAAAGTACGGAAACATCTGGGTAGGCGTTATCCCTGCAGCAATGTTCGCAGGCCTCGTAACCCTCTCGGGATTCACAGTACTCGGCTAATACATAATCTGAATAACTGATTAGTTGACATGAACATTGAAAAGAGCGATGCATACATAATGCTTCGCTCTTTTCTTAATAAAAGCAGCAAACATGGATCGGCGCAGCCGGGAAAGGGAAATAAGATGCCAACAGTAATATGCAGTCTGCCGGAGAGCAGATTTGAGAAATACGGAGTCAGCTGGCCGAAGGGCTGGGACATAAGATACATTGAGCGCCCGATAAACGAAGCGGGACGTAAAGAGATGCAGGAAGGAGATTATCTGCTTGTAGACTGCATGGATAAAATCACAAGGGAGATGCTTGAACCCTGCAGAAAACTGAAGATGCTCCACGTTGAGGGCGTTTCCTTCAACATGGTGGATGTTGAAGGCGCAAGGGAACTCGGCATCATGGTTTGCAACAACAAGGCGGTCAATGCAGCAGCTGTCGCGGAGCACTGCGCAGCGTTGATGCTGGCAGGATTCAGAAAGGTCGGCTGGATGGATCACAACATCCGCACCTGCGGATACGCAAAAGCAAACGAGCTGTTCGTGAGCCAGGGCGTCCGTGAGATCGAAGGCTCGACGATCGGCATGATCGGGATGGGTGTTATCGGCAGGGAAGTTGCAAAGAGGCTTGCAGGCTGGGGATGCAGGCTTGTCTACTCAGATCCGGTCAGAATGAGCAAAGAACTTGAAGAGGCTTACGGACTCGAATACCTGACACAGGAAGAACTCATGAAACAATCAGATATCATCAGTGTGCATGTACCCGTACTGCCGTCAACGATCAACATGATCAATAAGGATACTATCAGGCTGATGAAAAACGATGTTCTGCTCGTTAACGTCGCCAGGGGCGAGATCGTTAACAACGAAGATCTTGCATGGGCGCTGGAGAACAACGAAATCGGCTTCGCGGCGCTTGATACTGTAGCACCTGAACCAATGCCGGAAGATCATGTCCTCAGGAATCTTAGTGCGGAAGCCGATGCCAGAGTCATCTTCACGACACATGCAGCCGGACGTACAGATCAGGCATTCAAAAGAATGCTCGAATGGGCGATCGTGAGCATGCAGAAAATGGAAGCCGGCGACAGACCGAACAACATAGTAAACGGTCTATGATATACAGGAAGCTGTCACGCGAAAAGCTGTGACAGCTCTGTTTTTCTGTTGTATCATTTAGGTCGGAGGAAAAGCGATGTACAAGCACAGAGTTGAGATCAGGGACGGTGAAGCGATCATTGTCGGGCATCTTTATATACCGGACGAGCAGTCTGACCGCCCGTGCATTGTCATAAGTCATGAATTCGGAGTGGATCAGAACTGGGAGAGCAAGTACGCGATCGAGCTCGCCAGAAGGTCATACCCGGTCTTTACATACGATTTTCCGGGTTCCGGCAACGGATGCAGCACGGGACGGGATACCCGTGAAATGAGCATACTGACTGAAGTGGGAGACCTTAAGGCGGTAGTCGGATATCTGCGCAAAAGGCTCGGAGACAAGGACCTTGTTCTCTGCGGCTTCTCCATGGGAGGCATGGTCTCCGCGCTGGCAGCCGCTGAGCTGGGAGAAGACATCGCCGGACTTATCCTTGTTTATCCGGCTCTTTCAGCCTCGGATGACGCAAGAAAAGGCAAGGCTCTCGGAGCCCGTTTCGATCCGCACGATCCGCCGGAGGAGTTCAGTACGAAGAAACCGCCGGTGACGCTCGGACGGAAGTTCATCGACGACGCTTTTGCCGTAGAAAACTGGCTCGACCGCATCGGAGCATACAGGGGACCGGTACTGATCATGCATGGAGAGAACGACAGGGTGGTCCCGGTCATATATTCAGAAATGGCAGCGAGCGTTTATGAAAATGTCCGCCTTGTAAGGATCCCTCACGCAGGCCATATATTCTGGCAGCCGTGGGTCAAGAACAAGGCGATACAGAAAATGATCGTTTTTCTGGCTGAGCTCAGTCTGCGCAGACAGAGACGCGACAGGGAAAAGGAGAAAAAATGACAGATAAGACATTATATATAGCAAGCGCGGGACAGACTCACATTCCTTTTCAGGAGAATGAGGGAGTCCCGTTTGTACCGTTTGAGAGACCGGCGAAACCTGAGCCGCCCCTGCCTCAGCTTGAACTGACGCAGGAAGCCATTGATAAAGGATACGATCTGCCTTCCCAGAGGCATCACTTTCTGCCCGGCCTTTCTTCGGAGATGATAGACTGGTTCTGGGCTAATATGGAGAAAGGATATTATCTTTGGGCTCCGGGATCACATAAGAGATTCAACTGGCTCAAGACGCCGTATGAATACGGATTCGAGGATTCAGTCCACATAATAGCCGAGACTACCGATCCGGCGCTGCCGGTATTCGGTGGAGAAGGCGTGGAGATACACAGGCTGCACCTTACGGATTTCTATCCGTTTACGACAGCTCTCGGCCATGTCATATGTGAGGGAGTTTATAATGACGCCGGGGAACTCGTGGACTCGACCGTTCACGAGTGGGAAGACGTTCCGGGAGGGATCGTGCATATCACTGCAACGGTAACGAACACCAGGGCTTCGATGCCGCCGGGATTCGTGATCGATATACTCAAAAAGGATCCGGACGCAAAACTGGTACCTAATTACGCGACTGACCACGAGGACTACGAGGCCAGCCAGTGGCCGGTGTTCCTTCCGAAACTGTATGAACTGTGGAAAAACCATCCGGATCCATCGCAGAACGTTCACTGCGACCTGTCCGTTGAGTGGAGAGATGACGGCAGACTGCACTATATCAATATGTAGGAACTAATTGCGGTCTCTGGCCAGTGAGAAAAAGAGACCGAGAACGCAGATACACGCGAATGTAATGAATGAAACATGCATCATACGGAGTATGTCGGCGTGCGGAGATGTTTCGAGCGTGCCGGATCCGAGTACGACTGCGGTGATGGAACTCAGGATCGCCATGCCGGATGACTGCCCGTAAGTGCGCATCGTAGCGATTATTGAATTGGCGACGCCATAGTCCTTCTGACTGACGCAGCTGAGTATGGCATTTGTGTTAGGAGACGAAAACAAAGCGAAGCCCATCCCGGTAGCACACATTACGATCAGAATATAGAAGATGGATGTGCTTTCACCTATGCGTGAGTATAACAGCAGTGTGACGGCACAGACTCCCATGCCGGCGCTTGCAAGAACTGATGGCCTGATACGGTCAGACAGGCTGCCCGTGAAAGGTGACAGCAGAGCCTGCGCTGCAGGCATGATGATGAGCATGAGGCCGGCTTTTCCGGATGGAATGCCGAGTATGACCTGCAGGTATATGCTCATTTCATAGCTGATGGCGAAAGTTGCTCCGTAGTTCAGCAGGGCAGCAAGGCACGAAAATGTGAAAGTCCGGCTCTGCCTGAACATGCTGACCCTTATGAGAGCATTCCTTTCCAGGCTCTCGCGCCTTGATTCATGTATGAAGAATCCTGCCAGGAGGATGATGCCGGCGCCAAGCAGGTATGGCGCGGCGTCAAAGCTGCCGAGACCTGTCATGCCAAACAGGCTTATGACTATGGAAGATATGTAAAGCGCAATACCTGTCATGTCCGTTCCGGATGCGTGCGAGACCGCGTGATCATCCGGAACAGCCCTGAAGGCTGCGAGGAAAGCCAAGGCTGAAATGGCAGCCGATACGGCAAAGATCGACCTCCATCCGAAAGCGCCGTTCAGAATACCTCCCGCGACAGGCCCTGCCGTAAGCCCGATATATGTAGCGGCTACGGAGAAGCCAAGCATTTTGCCCTGAACATTGTGAGGAAAAGCGCTTATAAGGATCGCATTGTTCGTGGCGAATATCATGGCTGCGCATGTTCCCGACAGTGCGCGGAGGAGCATGAGTATCCTGATGGATGGCGCGAAGATGCTGACTGCGGATAAAATGCCGAAGCCGGCTATTCCGGTCAGGAATACCGCCCTCCGGCTGGTAATGTCAGACACCTTTCCCATCGGAAGACTCATGGCGGCTACAGCTATCGTGTATGAACTGACGATCCAGCTTACATAAGCCGCATTCACACTAAAATAACTCTCAAGCGACGGCACCGAGAGGTTCAGGGCGCTTGACATGAAAGTGGTCATGAAAGAAGTTATCATGGCCGCAGCTAATATTTGAAAGTTTCCGCCGGGATTCTTTTCATCTGACATACTTAAATTATGAAACTAAAGGATAGCCATGTCAATTTCAGGCCATATATAACAGCCGCGGGATACATGGTTATGGTGCAATGCTCATGACTGTTAATGAAGAATTAAAAGATATTGCAATAACAGAGTACCTTGAAGATAAGGAAAAGAAAGCGATCAAATATATAAACGACAACGTCAGGCTGGCTGCGCTGATCATGGCTGCTATATATCTGATCGTATTTGCTGTGCTGGCATTTAAATTCTATTTTTCGGGTCGCTTTGAGGACGGGATGGAAATATTCAGCATGGGAATGGCGGTATCTTTGGTATTTCTGCTGCCGGCATGTCTGATAACATGGATCGTGATGAGAAAGAGGTCTTCCCTGGATAAAAAAGCAGCAGAAGAAGAACTGCGGAAAACCTCATATGCAATTGAAGGCGACTGCCTTGTCAGAAGTGTCGAGGGAGATGGCCGGAGAACGAAAAATTATGATCTTGGGCGGATCAGGAATGTTTCCAAAGAAGGCTTCCTTGTTACATTTGAATACGGAAGTGAAGAGGCAGAGTTTCTGGATTTCTATGAGCCATCGCTGTATGACAGTTTGAAAAAATAAGAGAAGGAGTTATCGGGAAGTGAAAAAGAGAGAACATAAGATACTTGATCATACGATTTTAAGCTACTTTCTGCTGTGGATCTATGTATCTGTATTTGAGGAAACCCTGGGAGGCTTAGCGGATAAATGTATTGGCAATGTCATCCCGGGCTATGCGGCAGAGAGGCTGGTCATGGGCAGAACTGCCGATGTTGCCGCGGGTGTCGGAGTCGCGGCTGCGGCGCTCCTTGCGGCATTGTTATTCAAACTGTGGTTCAGACCGGATTTTAACGGCTGCCTTCAGAAAGGAGGCTTTAAAGAGGGTCTTCTGATGCTTCTGCCGTTTCTGGTCATCCATTATGCAGGCAGCATAGTCAGCTGGATAACACTCGGTACAGGCAGTGTGTTCATAGCCCTGCTGAGAGCTGCAGCACCGGGATTCGGCGAAGAGATTATGTTCCGCGGACTGGGAGTCGCCAATTATATGAGGAAGATAAAGTCCGGGGGGCAGATCAAAGTCATATTCTGGCTGTCTTCAATAGTGTTTGGCCTGATACATCTGCTGAATATCACTGTGGGCGGTGACCCGGTGTCAGTCGTCATACAATCCATATATGCCGTTGGTGTAGGGATGCTTTTCGGAGCCGTTTATCTGCGAACAGGAAACCTGTGGCCGACAATACTGGGACACATGAGCGTGGACTTTTTTGAGCTTATCCGTGTCGATTTGTCCGGCAGCGGCGGAGTCATGACCGGCATGGGCATAGGAGACTGGATCACTATTGTCGCGGGAATTTTCGCCGCTTTCTGGGCGCTGCGCCTGATGAATCAGAAATATTATGACGAGATCATGAGAATATGGGACATGAAGTGGAACAAAAATAGCAATGAGCAGCGTACGGAGAAAGGGGACGCGACAGTCTGATAAAATGCTTCATAATTAAATAAATATGTGGCATAATGAATAATTATAACTGTAGTTAAATTTGTTTAATCGAATCATATGTTATATGGTAGAAAGGGGGTATTAATGTCGGCTGATGAAAAGAAAGTAAAGGGACTTAGCGTTATGACTTCCGAGTATGAACTGGAAGGACGTATCCCTACCGGAAAAGCGATCATACTCGGTATGCAGCACGTTCTGGCCATGTTCGTGGGTAACCTTACACCTATTCTGGTCATAGGCGGAGCATGTTCGCTCGGTGACTCGGGGCTGATGGTTCCTGTCATCCAGAATGCCATGCTGGTAGCGGGTCTTGTAACACTCGTGTAGCTGTGGACCATCGGACCTATCGGTGCCAGACTGCCGTGTGTAATGGGAACCAGTTCCGGTTTCATAGGTGTAATGAGCGGTGTTGCCGGTTCCATGGGAGGAGGAGTAGTCGCATATGGCGCTATTCTTGGAGCCTGCTTCATAGGCGGTATATTCGAGATGCTGCTCGGATTCATGCTTAAGCCTCTGCGTAAATTCTTCCCTAGCGTAGTAACGGGTACGGTCGTAACGGCGATCGGTCTGTCTCTGATCAGCGTCGGTATCAACTCGTTCGGAGGCGGCAACAATAACAAGGACTTCGGTTCGCCGACCAACCTGCTGATCGGTCTTGCAGTGCTTGTCTTCATAATCGTGCTCAAGCATTTCACAAAAGGTATCTGGTCTGCGGCGTCGATTCTTTTCGGAATCATTTTCGGATATATTCTGTGCGCGATCCTGGCCCTGTTCCTCGATACGACTTATGTCGTGGAAGGTGAGACATACATCCACTCCTGGGTCCTGCAGTGGGACAAGGTAGCGGCGGCTGCGTGGATATCGCTGCCTAAGATAATGCCTGTTAAATTCGTATTTGATGTGCGCGCGATAATTCCGATTATGATTATGTTCATCGTAACTGCCGTAGAGACTATAGGTGACCTTTCGGGCATCACTGAGGGAGGCCTCGGACGTGAAGCTACAGATAAAGAGCTTTCCGGCGGAGTTGCATGCGATGGTATCGGTTCGACATTCGCTACATTCTTCGGCGTTCTGCCTAACACATCGTTCAGCCAGAATGTAGGACTTGTGGGAATGACGAAGATAGTAAACCTGTTTGCGATCACAATGGGAGCGCTCTTCCTGGTGCTCTGCGGATTCTGCCCTAAGCTGGCTGCTGTCGTTCAGCTGATGCCTCAGTCGGTACTCGGCGGAGCAGCTGTAATGATGTTCGCGTCCATTGTAGTAAGCGGCATCCAGCTGATCACTAAGGATGGTATCGGAAACCGTGAGGTAACGATCGTTGCAGTATCCCTCGGTCTCGGATACGGACTCGGCTCAACAGCGAATGTACTGGCTCACATGCCTGCATTCGTAGGATATATCTTCGGCGGATCCGGAATCGTTCCGGCGGCTATCGTTGCAATCATACTCAATATCGTACTTAAGAAGGATCCTAAGGAGAAAGAAGCTGAGCCTCTCTGGGATTGATCCGTGCTGAACGTATTATCATGGAAACGAAGGACTTCCTGCAAAAGGCCGGGAGTCCTTTATTTTACAGAGCTTCGTTGTTTTTTGAGTGACTTTTGCAGAACTTAGGGTGTAAAATACAGGCTATATGGGCAGAAAAGCCTGTGTAAAACAAAAGAGGCTGTTATTGGGAAGGAACAATCAGAATGAAGGAAAGTATCAGAAAAATATCTACAGACGCTATTCACGGAGGCAGCAACAGGGATCAGTACGGCTCGCTGATCACTCCGATCTACAACACATCCACATACATTTTTGATTCCACGGCGCAGGGTGCCGCGAGGTTTGCCCTCGAGGAACCGGGATATATCTATCCCCGCATAGGCTCACCGACATGTAACGATCTGGAAGACATCCTTGCGCGCCTTGAAGGAGGCGAAGCGGGACTGGTCACAGCGACAGGCATGGGAGCGATCACTGCCACCATATGGACGATGATCAACGGCGGAGAAGAGATCATTGCGGATAAGACACTGTATGGCTGTACTTTCGAATTCTTCAGACATCACCTCAGCCGCTTCGGAGTTACCGTTCATTTCATCGAAATGTCTGATGAGAACGAGCTCAGGGCAGCGCTGAACGAAAAGACAAAGATCGTTTATCTCGAGACTCCTGCTAATCCGAACTTAAAAATAATAGATATCGAAAAGACTGCGAAGATCGCCCACGAATTCAATCCGGAGATACGGGTCATCGCTGACAACACATTCGCTTCTCCTGCTCTTCAGCGCCCGCTTGAGCTGGGATGTGATATCGTTTTACATTCCTGCACCAAATACATCAACGGTCACGGAGATGTACTGGCCGGCGCGGTCATTTCCGATCAGGAGACCATCAACAACATCCGCCTGGTCGGTATCAAGGACATGACCGGTGCGGTCCTCGCGCCAAATGAAGCCTTTCTTGTGGCCCGCGGACTGAAGACACTGGAGATCCGCATGCAGCGTCACTGTGAAAGTGCCATGAAGGTAGCGGAATACCTGAAGAGCAATGAGAAGGTAGAGAAGGTCTTCTACCCCGGCCTCGAGCATCATGAAGGTCACGATATCGCGGCAAAGCAGATGTGCGGCTTCGGAGGCGTGGTAAGCTTTGTAGTCAAAGGCGGACGCGAAAAAGCAGCCATAGTAACAGATAATGTAAAAGTCGCTTCACTCGCCGTTTCACTCGGAGCGGCAGAGACTCTGATCGAGCATCCTGCATCCATGACGCATTCTCCTCTGTCCGATAAAGAGCTGATCGCTGCGGACATTCAGCCGGGACTGATCCGTCTCTCAGTAGGACTTGAAAACGTTGAGGATATCGTAGATGATCTGAAGCAGGCCTTTGAAAAAATATAGGAAGATAAATCAGCGAACCATAATGCCGGAATTACCTCAGGAATATAAGGAATATACTTTTGGACTGGCACTGCTGGATACGGTGCCGGTTTTACTGTTCCTCGGGAGCGGGCTCATCATGTACAGCATGTACGGGAGACCGCTTCTGCTTGCAGGCGTACTTGCATCCTTTGCGGGAGGCATGAGCAAAGCGGTCTGGAAGATGATCGTTGTGATCAGAAAAAAGGATCTACCGGGCCTGACAAAGGCGTTTCACATACTCTTGCCGGCCGGCTTTGCCCTGATGATCCTGTCTGTTGCTGCGGGAGGCAGAGCTGCCTTTTCCGGGCTGTGGCGGTCATTAACCATGATGCCCGCGGCCATCATGTTCGCAGCCGGTTTTGCCCTGCTTTGCCTGATGGGGTACCTCGGGGCGCATATGGACGGCAGTGCCCGCTCGAACTGGATAGAAGAACTGGTCAACACTTTGGCGCAGCTCGCTGTTCTTGCCGGTGTGATAGCTGTATATTTCGGGACTTACTATCATGCGGATGTTACTGCGCTTGCTGCTCTCGAAAGCATGGATGATGTAAGTGTCTCGGAGATCACGCAGGAGGATAACGGAACAGACGGATGGCTCTTTGACGGTCCGGGTACGGATTCCGCGCTGGTGTTTTATCCCGGAGCCAAGGTCGAAGCTGCTTCATATGCACCGCTTATGAAGGAGATATCTGCTCGCGGCGTCGATTGCTATCTGTGCGAAATGCCACTGAAATTTGCGCTGCTGGGCAAGGACGCGGCAGAGCATATACGCGATGATGAAATAAATGAATATGAGAACTGGTATATCGGAGGGCATTCGCTCGGAGGTGCGGCTGCGGCCATGGCTGCGGATGATGCAGAGGAGGATGAAAGTGCATCTGCATGGGACGGACTGATCCTGCTTGCTGCATATCCGACCGGGGAACTCAGCACTCCGGTGCTCTCGATATTTGGTTCGGAGGATCTGGTTCTCAATACTGACAGATACAGTAAGGCAGAAGCTGACGGCCTGTGGCCTGCTGATTTCACCGAGCTGGTCATAGAGGGAGGGAACCACGCGCAGTTCGGAAGCTATGGTGCGCAAAAGGGCGATGGCAAAGCCCTGATAGATGAGGACATACAGAAAAAAGAAACCGCGGAGGCGGTTTCCGGATGGATCAGGTGCAAATAAGCCTAAACAAAAGACGCTGCTTAACTGTGCAGCGCCTTTCTTTTTTCTACATATCTTTCAAACCGCAGCTTGAGCAATGCTGCCACGGGTACAGCTACAAGCATTCCGACAACACCGCCGATCTTTCCGCCGGCCAGAAGAGCGATTATGACCAGCACCGGATGAACTTCCACGTTGCTGCTCAGCATTCTCGGATTGATGATATTGCCGTCAATGAACATGACAGTTGCAAGTATGGCACCACCAATGACCAGATGCAGTATGGAGCCTTCTGCCAGGCAGACGATTATCAGCGATCCGAAGCCTACGACCGGCCCTACATAAGGCACCAGATTGCCAAGCCCGGTGAGGATCCCGATCACTACTGCGTAAGGCACTCCCGCGATAAGAAGCGCAACGCAGACCAGCGATCCTACTATGGCCGCGTCCATGGACTGACCTCTTATATATCCGGAGAACACTTTGTTAGCGTCTGCGGAGAGCGTATGAAGTTTTTCCTGTGTTTCCTCGTTTGCGAAGACTTTAAGAACTTCTGCCCAGTACCTGAATATCTTCTCGTCGAGAAGGAAGTAGACAGAAAATATCACGGCAAACAGCAGCGTGGACGCGCCCGATCTGACACCGTTGAAGATCCTGCCCAGCATGTCTCCGAGACTTCCGAGATTTATATTCATGCTTGCCAGCTGCTTTTCTATGGTCGTCCAGAATTTTGAAAACTGATCGGCAATGGCAACGAGATATTCCTTGAACTCCGCGGGGTTGAATGCTGAAAGGCTCTTTGTGACAGTGACCGCTATTATCCCCAGAATAAGACCGAGCACCATCAGTACTATGATAAATGTCAGTACTACAGCAGCGACTCTTCCTGCAGCCCTGTTTTTCATTCCGCTGAAAAGTTTGGTCTCAAGCTTCTTTACGGCAGGACTCAGCAGATATGTGAATACAAGGCCGAGTACAAGCGGCTTCAGAACTGCAGAAAGGAAGGACACGGCAGTGCCGGTCTTTCCGGCCAGATAGTAAATGACAAGTCCCAGCGCAAACGTAATGAGCACTGTCTTTATCACGTAATACGATTTTATCGAATATTCCTTGTTATAATACTTATCAAGTCTTTTCATCATTCCATTCCCGATCCCCGGTGTTTAACACTTCAATGATAGATGATATCATTATAGCAAATTATCTGTTTGACGCGGAATGAAGAGTCAGATATATTCAAATTAAAAAAGGAGGGCGCGCTATGAAAATCGCAATGGCAAATGATCATGCCGGAACACAGATGAAAGAAGAAATAAAAGCTTATCTCATTTCGCAGGGTCATGAGGTGGAAGACTTCGGAACCTATGACGGTGCATCCTGCGATCTGTCGGATTTTGTATACCCTGCTGCCCTGGCAGTCGCAAAGGGAGAGTGTGACAGAGGCATCTTCTGCGATGGAGTCGGCTATGGCAGTGCTCTGATCGCGAACAAGATAAACGGCTGCTACGCGGCTGTCTGCCAGGATCCTGTCTGCGCTGCTCTTGCAAGGGAACATACTGATTCAAACATCCTGTGCCTCGGCGCCAAGATAATCGGCGGACTCATGTCAATGGAGATAGTCAAGACCTGGCTTACGACAGATCCTCTCATGGAAGAAAAGTACCGCAGAAGAGTAAACAAAGTCTGCGAGATCAATGATAAGCACTGCGTTCCGGTAAAGTAGGATCCGCACAGGCGAAAGACAGTGAAAGCTGATAAAGATCATCAGAGCCCCGGTTACGGGGCTTTTAAATTAGTGTATGCTAATCCAATGTGGTATAATTATTATGTATATGCGTATTGGGAGGTTCATTATGAAGAAGCATAAAGCAGGCTTGCTGAAACTGGTGGTCCTGACCCTGACCGTCTGCATGCTGAGCGCGTGCGGACAGAGCGCGGCATCATCGGGCAAGGGCGGATACACGATCGACAATATCCGTGAGCAAGTCGTCGGACTCAATGAAGAAATGGAGCTCGAAAGCGGTCAGAAAAAAGCCGTTACAAACTTTGATAATGCTGCGACTACTCCTGCGCTGCAGCCTGTCATGGACGAGGTGGATGAACAACTTAAGAAATACGGTTCGATCGGAAGAGGCTTTTCACCAAAGTCAGACTATTCGACCGATCTTTACAATAATACAAGAGACAAAGTCCTTGAGTTTGTGGGAGCAGATCCTGAAAAGTATACTGTCTTTTATGTCAACAATACCACGGACGGCCTGAACAAGCTGGCGTCCGCGCTGATTGAGAAGAAGAGCGACGTGGTGCTGACAACGCGCATAGAGCATCATTCAAATGATCTGCCATGGCGTGAGAGCGGCACGGTCATCTACGCTGAGGTTGATGATCAGGGACGTGTAATGTACGACGAGATCGAGAATCAGCTGAAGAACAACAAGGTAAAATACGTCTCCGTAACAGCGGCTTCCAATGTGACCGGTTATGTTACAGACGTACACAGAGTAGCTAAACTCGCGCATAAGTACGGCGCGAAGATCATCGTAGACGGAGCTCAGATAGTGGCCCACAGAAAGTTTTCGATGATGGGAGAAAGCGAAGATGAAAACATCGATTTCTTCGTGTTCTCCGCTCACAAGATGTATTCGCCATATGGCGGCGGCGCGGTAGTCGGTCTGACGGACGAACTCGGGTCTCACATGCCGAAGTTCTACGGCGGAGGCACGATCCATATCGTAGGCGATGAGTGGGTGGAATACGCTGAGGCGCCGAAGAGCTATGAAGCCGGCTCTCCGAACTATCCGGGAGTCGTAGGTCTGGGCAAGGCAATAGACATCCTTGAGGAGATCGGATTCGACAAGATAGAAGAGCATGAGAAGGCTCTGAACCAGAGGCTGGTCGATGGTCTGCTGAAGATCGACAACTCGATAGTATACGGAGATACTGAAGACCTGAGCGACCGTGTCGGTGTCATCACGTTCAACTTCAGTGATGTAAACTCCCAGCTGGTGGCTGAGGAACTGTCACACCGTTACGGGATCGCGACCAGACGCGGCGCATTCTGCGCGAATCCATACGTCTGGAGACTGTACGGCCTGCCTGATGAAGCGGTAAGAAACTTTACGGAGTGCTCCGACATCAATACACCGGGCATGATCCGCGTCAGCTTCGGGATCTATAACACCGAAGAAGAAGTAGATTATTTGCTTGAAGTCCTGCCTGACGCGATCAAGCAGGCAAAGAAGTCGAACGAAGAGAACTTCAATCTGGCTGAACCGTTATACTGATCAAAAACTGCGTATAAACAGGGAGATTTTATGGCTAACAACTACATCGGCATCTTTGATGTCATAGGGCCTGTAATGGTCGGCCCATCAAGTTCGCATACTTCGGGCGCTGCGACTATATCCTGGATGGCCAGGCAGATCCTTTCGGGCGTACCTGTCAAGGCAACATTCACACTGTACGGGTCATTTGCCGACACGTACAAAGGTCATGGTACGGACAGAGCCCTGATAGGAGGAATGCTCGGATACAGGTCTGATGATGTACGCATAAGGGACGCGTATAATGAGGCAAGAAAGAGCGGCCTGCAGGTGGATTTCGTTGCAGACAGGGAGACGCATGTCAGTCACCCGAATACGGTAGATATACTGATGGAAGCGGATGACGGGCATACGCTGCTCATCAGAGGCGAGTCCATCGGAGGCGGCCGGGTGCGCATCAGAAAGCTCAATGACATAGTAGTTGATTTCACGGGTGAATACAGCACCATGATCGTCGGTCACAAGGATGTCACCGGTACGGTAGCCTACATTACGAAGTGTCTTGCCGAAAAGAAGGTCAATGTCGCTACCCTCAAACTCTTCAGGAAAGAGAAGGGCAAGGACGCGGTCACTGTAATAGAGACAGACAGCTTCATTCCGGAGATGCTTAAGGAAAAGATCCTTGAGTATGAGACCGTTACCAGCGTTGATGTGATCGAAGTGTAAGGAGGGCTGCCATGAACTGGGATTTCAAAAGTGCTGAAGAGCTGCTGGATCTTTGCAGCGAGAAGAGCCTGCCTATCTCTGAGGTCATGATCAGAAGAGAAATGCAGCTGGGAGAGACCCGCAGAGAGGCGATCCTCGACCGGATAGACGCAAGCCTCCGCATCATGAACACATCGGTCGACCGCGCGATATCTGATCCGGTGAGGTCCATGGGCGGTCTGATTGGCGGGGAAGCGAAAAGGCTGGATGATCTTGATGAATCGAAAAAGATATGCGGACCGATCATCCACGGAGCAATAACAAATGCGCTTGCGGTCTCTGAGACAAATGCGAGCATGGGTGTCATCGTTGCCGCGCCGACAGCCGGGTCGTCAGGAGTTCTGCCGGCCGTGCTGATATCCATGTATGAACACGGAAATATCGACATGGACACCTTAAGAAGAGGACTCGTAAATGCAAGTGCAATAGGTTATATACTGACCAGGAACGGTTCTGTTGCAGGGGCTGAAGCCGGCTGTCAGGCTGAGGTCGGTTCAGCATCGGCGATGGCAGCAAGCGCTCTGGTTGAGATGCTTGGCGGAACGCCTGAACGGTGCTGCGAAGCGGCAAGTGTCGCATTGTCCAATCTGCTCGGACTGGTATGCGATCCTGTACGGGGGCTCGTGGAAGTACCGTGCCAGACAAGAAACGCGATAGGAGCAGTCGGAGCGTACACTGCTGCCGAGCTTGCTCTGGCTGATGCGGGGCTCAACATTCCGCTGGACGAAATGGTCAGGATCACTTATGACGTAGGAAAGGCGCTTCCTGAGAGCCTGCGCGAAACAGCGAAGGGCGGCTGCGCAGTCGCTCCGTCATTATGCGCGGAGTGCAGCAAGGAGGCAGCGTGGCAGAAGGCACGTTCACTCATGTAAAAAAAATCCTGAGAATAATAAGGAGCATAAATAAAGATGAAATATCTGAACGATTTTAAAAACGCATCCAAGAAGAAAAAACTGCTGACAGTCTTTGGCGGACTGGTAGCGCTGGGCGTTGCCGTGGTTCTTCTGACGATGATCACAACAGCTGTCAGGGTAGGAAAAATAAACGAGGACAGCCTGTATGCAAACATCGAGCGGTCGTCCATCCTCTATGACATCAACGGCACGGAGATCGATACCCTGCATTACACCGAAGACCGGAAAATAGTACCGATAAGTGAGATGCCGGATGATCTGAAAAATGCCTTCATTGCCATAGAAGACAAAACATTCTACAAGCATCACGGATTCAACTTCCGCAGGATGTTCGGCGCCGTGCTGTCCAAGCTGACAGGCAGGTCATCCGCCATCAGCGGAACCTCAACGATCACGCAGCAGCTTGCCAGAAACGCGTATCTTGCTGAGATAAAGAGCCAGCGAAGCATAAGCAGAAAACTTGCGGAGATGTATATCGCATGGCGTCTGGAGCATAATCTGACCAAGGATCAGATCCTCGAGGGATATCTGAATACGATCTATCTGGGCTACGGCAATTACGGCGTAAACGCGGCGGCAAGAACGTATTTTTCAAAGGATGTAAGCGAGCTTACCCTTGCCGAGTGCGCAGCTCTGGCAGCTCTGCCGCAGGCGCCTGATTCCTATGCTCTGATCACGGAAGATCCTGAGGGCAATGAGGAGCTCAAAAACATTAACTACTACACTCTCGACTCGATCGAGGATGAGAAAGAAGAGAGCGAAGAAAGCTACGAGGGCTACGACAGTTACTCTGACGAAACGGAATCTGAAGACGCGGAAGCGGCAGGTACCGGCTTCTACGCGAATGACATATCAAAGGACAGACGTGACCTTGTTCTCGAACTCATGGCGGATCAGGGATACATTTCATCCGAAGAAGCACAGGGATCGATGGTGGACATCGCGGATATCCTGGAGCCTAGCTTCGAAAAGAAGGGCTCCGCGTACACATACTTCACTGATTATGTGGCGACAGTAGTCTCCAATGATCTCATGGAGAAGTACAAGATGTCCGAAGAGGAAGCCCAGCGCATGATATATACCGGAGGACTGCAGATCCATACTACTCTGAGAAGCGATGTACAGAACGCGATCTATAATGAATTCCAGGATGACAGCAACTTCCCGGCAGCAGCAGACGGCAGCAAGGTGCAGGCCAGCATGGTAGTCACAGAGGTCGGCACGGGATACATCAGCGGTTTTGTAGGAGGACGTGACGCTGAGGGATCCAATCTCTTCAACAGGGCAATAAGCCCGAGACAGCCGGGATCCTCGATAAAGCCGCTGGCTGTTTACGGCGCGGCTCTTCAGAAAAGCTACGAATACGCGTCAAAGAACAAGACCTTCGAATACACGGACTATGGATTCGACAAGCAGGGCATACAGGGCTGGGGTGACTACATCACCGCGAGTTCGGTAGTGGTCGATGAGCCGCTCACGATAAACGGTGAGGAATGGCCGCAGAACTTCACGAAGTCATATTCGGGCAATAATTCGCTGAGGACCGCTTTGCAGCAGTCGATCAACACATGCGCTGTAAAGATACTCTGGCAGGTAGGCCTCGATTATTCCATCGACCTGCTCCAGAAGTACGGTCTCACTACTCTTGAGACCGACAGAAGTGTATCCGCCAACGATATAAATCCGGCAGCTCTCGCTCTCGGCGCAATGACATACGGCGTTACACCGCTTGAAATGTCACTTGCATATGCGGCGTTCCCGAATGGCGGAAGCATAAATACAGCGGTCTGCTATACGGATGTGGCCGACAGTAACGGAAAGGTGCTGCTGAAAGGTGAATCCAAGTCTACAAAGGTGCTCGATGAAGGCGTTGCCTGGATCATGACAGACCTTCTCAAGTCCGTCGTTTCTAGAGGTATCGCAGGAAACGCAGCTATTTCAGGAGTGGAAGTCGGCGGCAAGACCGGAACGACAAACGATACATTCGATGTGTGGTTCGATGGATTCACACCTGATTTTTCCGCTGCTCTCTGGATCGGTACCGATCTGAATGTAGAGATGTATGGTTCCTCCGCGCAGGCTGCAGCCCTGTGGAGCAGGATAATGAGTCAGGTCGACGGTGTCAGGGATGGCAAGTACCGCGAGATGCCTTCAAATGTAATACAGCAGAATGGAGAGTATTATACCTCCGGTACTGAGAAAAACGCCGGAAAGTATTTCGGAAACTCTTCAAATAAAAAGAAAGAGGAAAAGAAAGAAGAAGTAACTACGGACAGTGATGCCGGAACAGCCATCGAGGAGACTCCGGAAAAACCTGCTAAAGAAAAGAAGGAAAAAGACAAAAAGGATAAGGACGATACCGGAGATAAGGACGACACCGGCGGAAAAGACGACACCGGCGGAAAGGACGATACCGGCGGAAAGGACGACACCGGCGGAAAAGACGACACCGGCGGCGATCAAGGCGGTGACCAGGGCGGCGACCAAGGTGGCGACCAGGGCGGCGATCAAGGTGGTAACCAGGGTGGCGATACCGGCGGAGAAAACGGCGGCACAGGCGGAGACGCAGCTACCGGTGGCGGCAACTAGACAATACGGCAATAGCATTCAGACGGCTTCCGGAAACGGAAGCCGTTTTTCTAATCTTTTTCTAATTTTATTCTAATTCCGCTTGAATGGCGTTTTCATCTTGCTGCCTTATCATAAAACCATCAAAGAGGGGTCACAAAAGGACCTGTAAACTGTTAGAATAAACAAGGAGGCAGAAATGGATAACTATCAGAAAGTCGAACAGCTTGTTAATAAGGCGGGCTGCAGCTATGAGGATGCAAAGGCTGCTCTTGAGGGATGCGGCTGGGATATGCTGGATGCTGTTATAAGCCTTGAAAGAGAAGGCAAGATCATAAAAGAAACAGCAGAAAAGACTGCGCAGAAGGCAGAGGAGCCTGTAGAGATAATTCCTGAAGTCGCATACTCACATGATGACAGAGCAGACGGATATCAGGAAAACGCCGGCAGGAGCGGGAACGCTGAAGGTGCTCCAAAATGCAAATTCAAACTGTGGCAGCGCATCAAAAGCATTCTGATGAACAACAGAATGGTGATCCTTAAAAGCAGCGGCAAGACGATCGCGGATCTTCCGATCCTCATCCCGGTCATTGCGCTCATCGCTTTCTTCTGGGGAACGCTGATTCTGGCATGTGTCGCGATGCTGTTCGGATGCCGCTTCCACTTTGAGGGAGAGGACCTCGGAAAGACAAGCATCAACAATACAATGGACAAGGCGACGGATTACGCCGAAAAGGTCAAGAATGACCTGTCAGGAAGAGTAAATGACAAACACAATACTGATAATTGAAGATGAAGAAAAGATCGCGCGTTTCATAGAGCTTGAACTCATACATGAGGGCTACGAAATCGTGAAATGCGGAGACGGCAGAACAGGGCTGGAACTGGCTGAAAGCGGAGGCTTCAGCCTCGTTTTGCTTGATATAATGCTTCCGGGACTGAACGGACTGGAGGTCCTGAGAAGGCTTAGGAAGAGTTCCGACGTACCGGTGATAATGCTTACGGCACGTGACGCGGTGATGGACAAGGTCGCGGGGCTGGATCAGGGCGCCGATGACTATATAACCAAGCCTTTTGCCATAGAGGAACTACTGGCGAGGATAAGACTGGTGCTGCGCCGCAGGGCTTACCCGGCCGGGGAGACTAAAGCGGAAACACCGGATGATCTGCTGAGATGCGGTGAGCTTACCCTGTCGGAAAGCAGGCATGAGGTAAAATACGCAGGCAATGAAATAGAACTCACCGGCAGGGAATTCGACCTGCTGAATACTCTGCTTATCAATAAGAACATAGTGCTGTCCAGGGACCGCCTTCTGGGAAATGTATGGGGATATGATTACATGGGCGAAACCAACGTGGTCGATGTATATATCAGATATCTGCGGAGCAAGATCGATGAAGTGTACGGGATCAGCCTTATTCAGACGGTGCGCGGAGTAGGCTACGTTATAAGAGACGAAAATGAGCAATAAAAAGAGAAGAGAAAAACCCATCCGCACAGGCTCGATGGCATTCAGAATAGGCCTGAGTTCAGGCCTTAATCTGCTGCTTATCTTTATCGTGATCGATGCCGTGCTGTTTGGCATATATCTGTGGCCGGCCATCAGTGACGGGACAGGCGCAGCAGAGATCACGGCTGATGGCTTTAATGCTCTCATGATGCTTCTTAAGGAATGGAAGTTCGACATGCTGCTGAGGCTGGAAGGACTTCTGGTGGTGCTGTGGGTTCTGCTCGAAACACTGAAAGTACGTGCCAAACTCAAGCCGCTGCAGGAGTTTGCCGACGCGGCCCTGAAGCTGAGCGACATGGACGGTGAGACAGAGCAGCGTTATCAGAAACTTGAAAACGCCATAGACATGCTGAGCCCGGGAGAAGAAGACCAGAAGCTCGCCACGGGGGATGCTGAACTTGCCGGCCTTGAGTCGGCGGTCAATAAACTCATGGCGAGAATGAGGGACTCATACAGACAGCAGGCGCGGTTCGTATCTGATGCCTCCCATGAATTGCGGACGCCTATTGCTGTTATCAGGGGATATGCAGACCTGCTGGACCGCTGGGGAAAGACCGATGAAAAGATCCTGGAAGAATCGATAGAGGCGATCAAGGATGAAAGCGAGAACATGCAGCATCTGGTGGAGCAGCTGCTGTTCCTGGCACGCGGCGACAGCGGACGTACTCCTCTGAACATATCGGATTTCGACGTATCGGATATCATGAAAGAGGTCTGGGAAGAATCCGCAATGATAGACAAGGCGCACGACTACCGCTTCGAGAGCGGAGGTGACATTCCTGCCCGCGGAGACGTATCTCTCATCAAGCAGGCAGCCAGGATCCTTGTTGAGAATGCGTCAAAATACACCCCGGAAGGAGGGGAGATACTGCTGAGAAGCCTTGTTCACGAAGGACATCCTGCTTTCTCGGTCCAGGACAGCGGAATAGGAATAAGCGAGAGCGACATTCCGCATATATTTGAGCGTTTCTACCGCGCAGACGATTCGCGCTCCAAGCAGACAGGAGGGAGCGGACTCGGACTGGCTATCGCCAAGTGGATAGTAGAACGCCATGGAGGGCGCTTCGAAGTCCTTTCGCGAAAAGACATTGGAACAAGGATCACGGTAATACTTCCGTAAGGGCGCGATCGGCGGTATCATATAGTATAAGGAGGGTCTTGATATGTATCATGAAATAGAGGGACAGCTAAGCATAGAACCTATTATTTTTGATGATGACGAGCTGGTCGCACGCGGTCATCATTACCCATATGCTGAGATCGAGTCGCTGGAGATAACCAGTTCGCAGATCTTTTCGCCTTACGGCATACTGACACTGCGGACACAGGGCAAGGATATTCCGATCCCGTTTGTACGCTCAAGGAAAAGTAAACTGGAGCTGGCGCTGAGAGATTTTAAGAAACTGCACGAGAGCGGGGGAGATAAATCTGCAGGCAAGGCGCAGGGCAGCGCGATGGGTGTTCCTCCGGAGGGCATGGATCCTTATGAAGAACTGAAGAAACTTAAGGAACTGCTCGATCTGGATATAGTAACCAAAGAAGAATTTGAGGCTAAAAAGAAAAAGTTGCTGGATCTGTGAAAGATCCGGCAACTTTTTTTGCTTTAAGGAGATTTTTTTATTCTGTGATTACAGAACGTGCTTTCCGTACATAGCATCCTGCTCTTTTCTGAGCTTGTAGATCAGAGTGTTCTTGTCGAGCTCAACCATGTCGTATGTGATGAGGTCGCCCTTCTTGCAGTCAACCTTCATAACAGCATTCTTGTTGATCAGGCCGAATGGTACATAACCCTTCTCTGTTGCCTCTGCCTCTGTGCAGATTGATCCGAGTGTTGTGTATCCGCCGATTCCGTCGAGGTTCTGACCAGCCTTGAGGTCGATCTTAGCTCTTGTGATGCACTCAGCAACGAGTCCGTCCTTAGCTACGCATGTCTTCTCTCCGTCGATAACAGCCTTAGCAACTGTGAGCGGTGTCTCGAGGTTGCAGAGGTGATATGGTCTGTAGAGTGTCCAGAGTGGTCCAGGACCCATGCTGTGGTACTGCAGCTGGTAAGCGATCTCAGCGTTGTCTGTGGAGACTGTTACGAATACGCCAGGGGCGATTCCGTTTACGTACTCAACTACGCCGTGCTTGTTGAGGATTCCGCCGTCTTTCTTCAGCTTGAAGATCTCGTTGAGCTGCTTAACGCCCTCTGTTCCAGGAGCTGTTGCAGGGCCGTGTCCGCCGATTACGTCAGGAATGAGACCTGTGTAGTTGCACATAGCAGTCATCTCTACCATTGTCTTTGTGCCATCCTTGAATGCGCAGAGCATTCTTGGGCTCATCTTGCGGCGTGTAGCCTCTTCGAGTACTGTGTCAGGGTTGCACTCATAGTCGAGCTTGTTGTTCTTGCCCTTGCCCATTACTTCTACGTTGAGGCCCATAGCCTTTGCGAAGCAGTAGAGCTCCATTACAGCGCCCGGCTCGTCACCAGCGGAACCTGTGTAGATTACGCCGTGATCCTTAGCGAACTTGTCGAGGTAAGGTCCGATAACAACGTCTGTCTCAACGTTAAGCATTACTACGTGCTTACCATGCTCCATAGCGTCTGTAGCAACCTTAGCGCCAACATCAGGAACTCCTGTGCAGTCAACTACAGCGTGAACGCCTTCTACCTGTGCAACGAAATCTGCGTTTGAGCATGCAACGTACTTGTGAGCTGCGATTCCTGCGTTAGCTTCTTCGAGAGTGTTTGCAACAACGATGTCTTCATCAGCAACCTCAGCATACTTGAATGCATGTACAGCGAGGTCGATGTTGATGTCGGATACGATTGCAGGTGTCATTCCCTTCATGAGAACCATCTGTGTAACCATTCCGCGGCCCATCTGTCCTGCGCCAACGATACCGACCTTGATGATCTTTCCTTCTTTTTCTCTCTGCTCGAGTTTCCAGTTCATGTTAAGCATAATAGTAATCCTCCTTGTTGGTCCTATGCTTGAGATATGGATTTTTCTTTAAAGGTATATGAGTATTGTTTATGACTTTTTCATGCAGACTGCTTAGAAGATCTGAATTTCAGTTCCGTTTGCGAGGTCTGCTTCAGTAACGATCTCACCATCCAGATTGATGCAGCCCGGACGGTAAGGTTCTGTATCTGCTGTGAACGCAAGTGTGCAGTGTCCCAGTTCCTTGAGAGTCTGTATAGCCTCGTCACCGACAGCTGTGATCTTATAAGTCTTAGCGCCGATCTTCATGGTGTCTCCAGGAGCAGGTGCTTCAGTAAGCTCTGCCTTTGTATGCAGAATAGCAAGTTCAGCAAGTTCAGCAGGTGCATCGTCGTTGAAGAGAATAACGAATCTCATTTCCATTGCAGGATCGAGGAATGCGAGTGCCATATCGCCGAGCCCGGTAACGGATACATCATATTTCATATGGGACCTCCTTTGTGTTGCGTTTAATATCTCTTTACATTGAGTATTATATGTCTAATTACACGCGACTTCAAGCGTTTTGTTCAGAACATATGATTAAGAAGCGTTATTTAGGCATATTGATTTACGCATATGCGTGCATACAAATGAATATGTTGCGAATATTTGTTAGATAATTGACGAAGAACTGTTGCTTTTGTTAACTTTGGCCGATATAATCTAAAAGCACTTTCAGACAAATGCATTTACTCAACTGAAGCATTTGTGAACAAATCCGAAGAGGAAAACTGACATGAAGAAAATCGTAGATGACGAGCGTCTGATATATAAGGTATGCAGCCTTTACTATCAGGATAATATGAATCAGCAGGAGGTAGGGGACTATCTTGGCGTTTCCAGATCTTCCGTACTGCGCATGCTCCAGAAGGGCCGTGAGATGGGCATAGTCACGATCGAACTGCATAACCCGCGGTTCTATGACTACGGTGAAATGGAAAAGACCCTTGAGAGAGCATATGGACTAAAGGATGTCCTGATCGTAGAAAACAGTGTGCTCGACACAAGATCTGAAGCTGCATCCTATATGTTTGGTTCGGCATCAGACTATCTGCACAGCTTCTTTAAGGAAGGTGACCGGGTAGGAGTTGCCATGGGCAATACGCTCAACAATGTCGTTAACACCAATAAAGTCTATGAAAAGCACAAGGATCTCATCTTTGTTGCGCTGGAAGGAAGCATCAGCAGGATCACAGTCGAAGGCACTGACGTGCAGGGAAACGAGATCGCAAGAAAGTTTGCGGACAAGTTCGGCGGTACCTACACGCAGTTCCTGTCACCGGCGGTCTTTTCTGACTGGAAGGTCCTCGAGTTTTTCATGAAGGAAAAGGCGGTCAACTACATTCTTGATGAGTTCAAGAGGCTGAATGTAGTTGTCGTAGGAATAGGAGTTCCGGACGGCACCGAACATACGCTGAGCAAGGCCGGATACCTGGCGGATGAAGAGCGCAGAAAGCTGGTAGAGAGGGGAGCCGTAGGCGATATGTGCCTGCAGTTCTATGATAAAGATGGAAATACTGATCAGTACAGCTTCTACAACGACCGTGTAGCCGCTATGCGTCTCGCGGACGTCCGCAGGATACCAAGCAAGATCGGTATCGCCGGCGGAGCGAGAAAGGTAGATGCCGTGATAGGCGCGATACGCGGAGGCTTTATCAACATCCTGATCACAGATACCGAATGCGCAAAGAAACTTATCGAACTGGCGCAGTAGCAAAATCAAAATACAAACAAAATGGCGGAAGCTCTTCTGGGTGCTTCCGCCATTCTTTTATAGGATTTATATTATGAAGTTTTGTAAGCTGCTTTATGCTCTTGTGCCGAACACCTTGAAATAATGCTCGAGGCACTCGTTCATTCCCTTCTGCAGGGCATCTCTTACCTTGAAGTAGCTGGAGGTATCTTCTTCGTCAAGAGACTTCATAGCGGCAAGATAGAGGTCAGTGTAAATGTTGACCTTGCAGATGCCTTCCTTAGCGCAGCGGCTGAGATTGTCGTCTCCGGAGCCGGAACCGCCGTGAAGTACGAGAGGAACGTTTGTTGCCTGACGGATCTTTGCAAGAGAATCAAAGCTGATCTCCGGAATTGCCTTTGCCTTATAAACGCCGTGGGCGGTACCGATCGAGATCGCCAGTGAATCGCAGCCTGACTGCTCTGCGAAGGAAGAAGCTTCCTCAGCTGTCGTATACAGTGTTTCAGTGTCGTTCTCGTCGAAGTTGCTGGCAACATGGCCGATCTCAGCTTCAACAGTTACTCCGCGCGCGTGTGCATACTCAACTACCTTGCGTGTTGTCTCTACGTTTTCTTCAAAGCTCTTCATGGAAGCATCGATCATGACGGAAGTGAATCCGAGGTCGATAGCCTTCTTGCATGTCTCAAAGCTTTCACCGTGATCAAGGTGCAGAACAACAGGAACGCTTGCTTCGGCAGCATACTTTCTGCCTACCAGAGCTGCGTCTTCAAGGCTGATGTTATTGCCGAGATGGCTCTCAGCTACACCTACGATCAGCGGGAGACCGAGCTTCTCTGCCAGCTGAATGTGGTTCTTGATGCTCTCCATGTCGAGAACATTTGCGGATGGGATAGCGTAGTGGCCTTCCTGGGCCTTTTCAAACAGTACTTTTGAATTAACAAGCATTTCTATATCCTCCTTGCCCTGATTATTCACCCATTACGATGATTCTGCATCTTCTGCCGCGTTCTCTTGTTCTGTCAAAGTCTACGAAATATACATAACCGGTGGATCCGACTGCCAGCTTGCCGCCTTCGACTTCCAGTGTTGCGCTGTTGCCGAGGAGCGTTGCCTTCATGTGTGCATCGCAGTTGAGAAGGGCAGTCTTGTCGCCGCCAGGGAGATATGCTTCTGCATCAGGCCAGGAAGCAACGTCTGCATAGTGCTCAGGGCCCGGATACATATACTGACCAGCAGGAGGAATCTCAGTCTGATCAGGAATGATCTTCTTAAGTGCATCGTTCAGGTCTACCTGCAGGAATTCTGTTCCGTCTTCTGTAAGGTCGTGAACGAACTCTTCAAAGAATACCGAGCATGTCGTGTGCGGCGAAATGATAGTTACGATTCCGCTCTGGATGCCGCTGTTTGCGATGGCCTGCTTAACCTCAGGAGTGATGTTGATAAAAGTAGGTGTTCCGCCATGGGACTTCAGATTGATCTGCTCTTTGTAAATCTTCATTATTATTTACCTTCTCTTTCCTTATAAGCTTTTACGATTGCTTCTGCCATCTCCTGTACACGTACAGCCGGTGATGGAGCGTTCAGGATACCGGATGTTGCGCCGGTGCCGTCTGCGCCGAGTCTTACTACATTGTAGCAGTCATCAGCAGTAACAACGCCGGAAGCGATCATTACTAGCACGTCCGGATTAACTTTATGGAGTGCGGCAACTGTTTCTGTTACGTAAGAGTCATCGGCAGTCTTGCCGGTTCCGATCAGGTCTGTAGGCTCTGCCAGTACGATGTCAGCATCGAGGCAGGCAACTGCAGCAGCTTCCTTTGTGCTGTCTGCGCATACTACAGTGATCATCTCAAGCTCTTTTGCACGTTTGATGCAGGCGCTCAGCTCTGCAACGGTCTTAGGGTTTTCTGCGTGGTTGAGGAATACTGCGTCAGCTCCTGCTTCCTTGAGAGATTCAGGAAGTACGTGTCCCATGCCGCGTCCCGGTGTAAGCGGATCGAGAGACTGTGCGCAAACGATCACATGGCTTGTGTTCTGTTTGATCAGTCTGATATCAGCGTAAGGACATGTAAAATAGATCTGAAGACCTGTCTCAGCGGCAGTCTTGTCAGCAGCCATTGCGAGCTCCAGACTCTTCTGGCCATAGAGATAAGATTTTGGATTGACGATCAGGAATGGGCGTTCTGCTTTAACCATGGATCTGTTCCTCTCTTTCCTTTTATATAGATTTCCAGTGTAGTTTCATTTTATGGCTTCATATTAGACCATATTTAAACATTTGTCAAGAACATTTGCGTAAATTTTATTTTATTTTTTTATTCCGGAAGTTAACAATATAACTATGTCAACATTGCTTTGTGTGAGTTGACTGAGGGTTTCCATAAAAGTGCAAATATATTAAAGCAAATGTATAGATAAATTTGTGTCAATCTCGCCATTGAAGCAAAAAATGCAAAAGATTGGTTAAGATATATTAATTTAGTCATATGGTCAGAACATTATCCTTGATATTTGACAGCGTTTAGAGATACAATACAGTCATTATAATGGGGAAGAAACAGGAGTATATGTAATGAAACTCAGCGGAGTATCCATTCTCTTATTGATAGTACTGGGATTGCTCATAATGCAGTCACTCGGCGGAGTGCTGCAGATCAAGAGTTATCAGAGAGCAGTCCGCAGGGTGCACCAGCTGGGAAACGTGGGCATGGGACAGAGACGCGGCAAATTCTTTGATGGACACATTGCCATAATCGCCTGCGATAACGAAGGTATCATCACTGGTGCGGAGGCGCTGGACGGATCCGGCCTGTGGGCACGCTTTCACCCGGTGGATTCCTTCCTGGGACAGCCACTTGTCGGCAGCAGTATCTACGACCTTCTGAAATTGACAGAGAGTCTGGATAAAAAGGAATGGAAGCGCTGGCAGGGATACATCCGTGCGCTGGAAGCGCTTGAGGTAAGGCTGACTGATCGTGAGCTCACGAGAGAGCAGGAAGCTTTCATGGAAACAAAAAGGGGAAAGCAGGGAAAAAGGCTCAGATAAACAATATCCCGATATGTATCACCGGAGAGGCAACCGGGGTTAAAAGCCTCCAGCCGGTGTATCATATATAAATAAGTAAAGTCTTCATCAATTTGCATGAAGATGAGTTTGTAAAAAAATGAATGGAGGAACTTTATGGAATTTGTTGCAAAACTGGCAGAAGGCTTCATGTCACTGTTCAGTGCCGGCGGAGAGACCTTCATGGGCTGGGTAACAGGAATCATTCCTACACTCGTATGCCTTATGACAGCTGTCAACTCCATCATCAAGCTGGTCGGTGTAGAGAAGGTTGAGAGATTTGCTCAGAAGATTACAAAGTATGCCGTTCTCAGGTATACACTGCTCCCTTTAATGGCAGTATTCTTCCTGGGTAACCCGATGTGCTACACATTCGGACGTTTCTGCGAAGAGAAGTATAAACCTGCTTACTATGATGCAGCAGTCAGCTTCGTACACCCTATTACAGGTCTGTTCCCTCACGCAAATGCCGGTGAGCTCTTCGTCTGGCTCGGTATCGCACAGGGCCTTCAGGAGGCTGGACTCAGCACAGGCGGACTTGCAGTTCGTTACTTCATCGTTGGTCTTATCGTGATCCTCATCAGAGGCCTTCTCACAGAGAGGATCTATGCAGGCATGATAAAGAACAAGTAGTGAGGAGGTAGGACTATGTATAAGACAATTAAGATTAATGCTGGAGACGGCGGCTGGGGCGGCCCTCTCACAATTACACCAACTGATAAATGCTTCACAGTTCTTAGCGTAACCGGTGGCGGAATCCACCCTGTTGCAGCAAAGATCGCTGAGCTCACAGGCGGCGAAGCAGTAGACGGTTGGAAGACAACACTTCCTGACGACGAGGTCATGGTTGCAGTAGTAGACTGCGGCGGAACTGCAAGATGCGGAGTATATCCTAAGAAGGGTATCTTCACTGTAAACCTTATGCCTTCGGGCGCTACAGGCCCTCTGGCACAGTTCATCACACCTGAGATCTATGTATCCGGCGTAAAGGAAAAAGATATTGAAGTTCTTGGCGATGCACCTGAAGTTGCAGCAGCGCCTGCTGCAGCAGCTGCTGTTGCTGACAAGGGACCTAAGACAAAGGATGAGGCTAAGGCAGAAATCGCTGCTGCCAATGAAGGAAAGAAGCAGGGCTTCGTAGTACGTCTTGGTAAGGGCGTAGGAGCTGTTGTTAGTAAGTTCTTCCAGGCCGGCCGTGACACAATCGACATGGTCATCAAGAACATCCTGCCGTTCATGGCATTCACAAGTACAATTCTTGGTATCATCAGCGCAAGCGGACTTGGTAACGTAATCGCTAACACGATCGCACCTCTCGCAGGATCTCTTCCTGGCATGCTGGTAATCTGCTTTATCTGCTCACTGCCGTTCCTGTCACCTATCCTCGGACCTGGAGCTGTAATCGCCCAGATCGTAGGTACACTCCTCGGTGCACAGTTCGCAGTAGGTGCTATCCCTGCTAAGTACGCTCTGCCTGCTCTGTTCGCTATCGACGGTCAGGTCGGTGGAGACTTCGTTCCTGTAGGACTTTCCCTCGGAGAAGCTGAACCTGAAACAATCGAGTACGGTGTTCCGGCAGTTCTGTTCTCCCGTATGGTAACAGGTCCTCTCGCAGTTCTGATCGCATTTGCTTTCAGCGTAGGTCTGTACTAATCAAAATTGACCGGTTCGCGGATCCCGTCTGCGAACCGGTCTGATTAAAAAGGAAGAGAAGAATGGAGGCGCTTTACCAGTACATCATTTTTGACCTGGACGGTACGCTTATTAAGTCTGAAGAAGGGCTTTATGACTCTATAACCTATGCGTTGGAAAAGTCAGGGGTCCATCCGGGGGATCGTAAAGATATGAAGAGAATGATCGGTCCGGTACTGTGGGAGTCTTTTCAGAAATTCTACAATATGAGTGCGGAAGAAGCAGATTTGGCAAACGCGTATTTCAACGAAGCCTATGATAAAGAGGGACTATATAACGCCTCTGTTTATGAAGGTGTTGAAGATATGCTCCAAACGCTTCGGAATGCAGGCAGAATACTTCTTGTTGTGACAGCCAAGCCCCGGGATATGGCTGAAAGAGTTTTAAACCACACAGGAATAGACCAGTATTTTCAGGCAGTCATAGGGCCGGCTCGAGAAGATAAGAAGACCGACAAAGGCTCTCTGCTTAGGAAAGCACTTAGTTTTCTGGCAAATACCGGAACAGATCACTTTCAAAAGGAACAGGCTGTTATGGTCGGCGACCGCATGTTTGACATGGAAGGAGCCGTCGAAACAGGCATTCATTCTATCGGCGTTCTCTACGGTTATGGGGACCGGCAAGAATTATTGCGCGCTGGTGCAACATGGCTTGCCGATACACCTGCAGATGTTGTAAAATTACTCTGTAGGGAGTCGCTGTAACTCAGGAATAAGTAGTCAAGGAGATTATTATGGTATCAAAAGAATTCACAATCAATAATGAACTGGGAATGCACATGCGTCCGGCAAGCCTTCTGTCCCAGATGGCAGCTAAATACCAGAGCAACATTACAGTTAAGCACAACGGTAAGGACTTCAACGCTAAGAGCGTTATGCTTCTGATGACCGCACTCATCAAATGCGGTTCGGAGATCGAAGTCGTATGCGACGGTCCGGATGAAGAGGCTGCTCTCGCTGAGATCACAGCTTTCATCGATTCTGGAATGGGAGACTGATCAATAAGTTAATCTTCTCTGCTCCCCTGCATTTTTTGCAGGGGAGCATTTCTTAACGGAGGAATAAAAATGTACAAAGGAATCGCAGCATCTAGGGGAATCGGTATCGGCAGCATCTGCCGCATAATAGAGCAGGATCTTTCTTTTGAGGCAAAAATGGTCTCGGATACAGCTGCTGAGAAGGCCCGTTTCCAGAAAGCCATAGATGATTTCGTAGAAGAAACATATGCAATGGCTGAAGATGTTAAGAAAAACATCGGTGAAAAAGAATCAGAAATCCTTTTGGGACATGCAGTCATGATCTCCGACCCGTCAATGTCGGGAGAGATGTTCAGCATGATAGAAGCCGGACAGTGTGCTGAAGCTGCACTTACAGGTGTCTGCGACATGTTTTACGGCATATTTTCCACTATGGATGATGAGATGATGAAGCAGAGAGCATCCGATATCGCAGACGTCAAGTTAAGCATCCTCAAGAAGCTTCTCGGCGTCAAGGATATCGAGATCGGAAAGGTTCCAAAGGGAACCGTACTCGTCTGCAAGGATCTGACACCATCAATGACGTCACAGATCGTTAAGGAGAATGTCGCCGGAATCATAACAGAGGTGGGCGGTCCTACTTCTCATTCCGCAATTCTCGCAAGAGCTCTTGAGATTCCGGCCGTATTATCGGTTCCGGGAATCGTTGATCTGGTCGAAGACAAGGATGCGGCTATCGTAGACGGTACTTCGGGAGATGTATTCATCAATCCTGAAGGAGACGTCCTTGCAAAATACGTTGACAAGCGCGAAGAGTTCATTAAAAAGAGAGAAGAACTGAAGAAATTCATCGGCAAGGAAACTCTTACTGCTGATGGCGATAAGCTTGAGATCTTCTGCAACATCGGTACTCCAAAGGATGCGAAAAAAGCCATGGAATGCGACGGCGAAGGCGTTGGCCTGTTCCGTTCGGAGTTCCTGTTCATGGACAACACGCACCTTCCAACCGAAGAAGAGCAGTTTGCAGCATATAAAGAAGCACTTGAAACCATGGAGGGCAAGACTGTCATCATCCGTACACTCGATATCGGCGGTGACAAGGACATCCCTTATATGGACTTCGAGAAAGAAGAGAATCCGTTCCTCGGATTCAGAGCTGTCAGATACTGCCTCGCTAATCCGGACATGTACAAGACTCAGCTCCGTGCCATTACAAGAGCAAGCGCTTTCGGAAAGGCAAAAATCATGGTTCCGCTCGTTACCACGGTAGATGAGGTCAGGGCGGTCAAAAAACTCGTCGCTGAGATCAAGGAGGATCTCCGCAAGGAGGGAATAGCATTTGACGAAGACATCGAAGTAGGATGCATGACAGAAACAGCAGCATCTGCTGCAATAGCAGATCTCCTTGCTAAGGAAGCAGACTTCTTCTCGATCGGAACAAATGACCTCACGGGTTACACAATGGCAGTAGACAGAGGCAATGCGAAGGTTGCTTATCTGTACTCGGCATTCCAGCCTGCAGTACTCCGCTCGATCAGACAGATCATCAAGGCTGCAAAGGAAGCGGGCATACCTGTAGGAATGTGCGGAGAAGCAGCGGCAGATCCTCTTATGATTCCGCTCCTCATGTCCTTCGGACTTGACGAGTACAGCGTAAACCCTGTGCTTGTCCTTACGGCTCGCTCCATTATTTCAAAATGGTCAAAAGCTGAAGCTGATGCCCTTGCCGACAAGGTCATGGCAATGGACAACATCGAAGACGTCGTTGCAGCACTCAAGGCAGCGGCAAAGGAATAGAGACTTTTACAGGGAGCCTGTGCTTTTACAGCACAGGCTCTTTTTTAGTTTCCGCATATGATAAAATAATAAAAAGTGAACGTAAGGCAGTGGCCGATGGTAACAATGAAGGAAGTAACGGGAAAAATACCTGTAATAGTAGGGGCCACAGGACACAGGGATCTGAGGGATCAGGATCTTGGCGCTCTCAGGGATGCAGTACGCGCGGAATTCGGGGATCTGATGACTAAGTATCCGAATTCGGAACTTGCCGTAATGACATGTCTTGAGGAGGGAGCTGATCAGCTTTGCGCTGAGACTGCGCTTGACATGGGCCTTGAGATCATAACTGTGCTGCCTGTGCCGGCCGGCGAGTATTCAGAGAGATTTGAAGGAGATGCCCGGAGAAAGCTGAACGAACTGATGGGCCGCTCATCAAAGACTTTTGTCGTGCCTCATGAGGAGCGGGCCGGGATATACATAGCAGAGCACTGTCATATCCTGCTGGCGCTGTGGGACGGATCTCCGGGGGAAAACGGAGCATGCGATACGGCAGCTGTAGTTCAGGCAAAACTCAGGAACCGTACAAGCGGAAGCGCAGGTGAGCAGCTGCGAAAGAACGATGGAGTTGTCGTTCAGATCGTTGCACCGCGTTCGGGGTCAGACAGTACATGCATGGAAGCAGGCAAAGTCGTAATACACGGAGACGAAGCCGCCGGCAGCAGGATGCTCAGGGATACCGATGATTACAACAAGGACTGCGGGTCCCTTGGATGTACAGCAGATGACAAGCTCTCTGCGGTTTATATGGTTTCCGACCGGCTCAGTATAGTCAATGACATAAAGGACAGAAGGGTGCTCATAGGTCTTTCCGTATGCGCGACTGTCCTGGCGGTTGCGTTCCTGCTGTATGATGAAGCGGAACTGCACTGGATGATCGTGCTGTGCGGACTGATGATCATTTCACTCTTTGTGATAAACGCGTTTACAAGGTGGACCGGGTTCAACGCAAGATATGTCGAGTACAGGATGCTGGCGGAAGCGTGCAGGGTGCAGACGTATCTGCGCACTGCAGGCATATGCCGCGAAGTCACGGAAATAATGCCGTGGAATCTGCAGATAGAGATCCCTTGGGTAAGCAGGGCGATGTCCGCGGTAACGGCAGGCGAAAAGGCCGGCAATAAGAACAGCGTACTGAATATGTGGATACTCGATCAGCGGGATTACCACAGAAAAGCGCTTATGAGAACCGAATTGCAGCTCAGACGGAATGACCGCATGGTCACTGCTGCGCTGATCATAACCATCGTGACTTATGTGGCGGCACTGCTGTTTGAGACAGTCTGCTGCGGCATGATCTCGGGAACCAGCATGTTTGCGCCTGAAACAAACGATGCAGTCAGGACGGGCTTCAAACTGTGCATGGGCGTGTTTTCGGCACTCACCATTTTTGCCAACAATTATTACGGCAGGCTGGCTCTTCCGAATGTCATTGATGACCACCGGAAGATGGTGATGCTGTATGAAGAGGCGGAACGTGAGATAACGGATAAAGGCGAGGATGAGGCTCTTCTGCTGCGTTTAGCTGAGGATGAACTCTGTGAGAATGCAAACTGGTATGCTTACCAGAGCAAGCATGACCGGGGACTGGGAATATAAAAAACTGACGAAAAAAAGCGCCTTGTGAGGCGCTTTTTGTTTTGTCCGGGTCAGTTGTACAAAGTCGGCATTATCAGCGGACCCTGTTCGTCGAGTACGTAAGTGACATATTCACGCACTTCGTCTTCCGTATCAAGGAGGGCCATGTACATCTGATTACCCATTGCCGCTACGAAGACGTCAGGCATGCGCTGGCACATGGTTATCCTGCTTCCGTAACGGGAGAGTATCTCATCACGATCATGCGTGTGCCTGAAAGTATCCTTAGTGCCGATAAATACGCAGAAACGGTCAGGTCCGCCCTTTTCTTTCGTGCTGTGCCCGTAACATGCCATGTCGGCCCATATCTTATATACATCCGTTGAGTGCGAATAGTTCATCATGTCAGGGATGAAGCCTCCGGCAGGACGCATGTTGACCTCAAGTCCTACGAAATCTCCAACGCCGGCGAGACCCTTGCGGGCTTCGGTCAGCCTGAAGAATTCGAAGTGCACAAAGCGGCTCTTTACCTTAAATCCTTTCAGGGCTTTGCGGCCGTAATCGCGCAGCTGGTCAGGAACATCCGGCAATATGAAAATGATGGCTTCCGTGCCGTCGTTTACTGAATCTGCGACATTCACACACCTGAGAGTGGATTCAAAAATCGGATCTCCGTTCTGATCGCAGATCGCGTCATAAGTGTAGATATCGCCTACGATGTATTCCTCCATGACGTAGTCCCTGCCGGATACGGCATCGAAAAATGCCCTGAGATCCTCGTCGCTTTCTATCTTATAAGTCTCACTTGCGCCGACTCCTACATTCGGTTTTGCGAAGACCGGATATCCGCCGATCTCATCAAGGAAATCCTTTGCTGCTTCGATGGTGGATACACGGTGCTGACGCGCGGAAGGGATGCCTGCCGCCTTGTAGACAGGTTTCATGGCAGCCTTGCTCTTCCAGAGCGCGAGCTCATCAGGCTGCACTCCGGTAGTCACGTTGAAATCCTGTCTCAGCTTTGCGTCGAGTTCCAGCCAGTATTCGTTGTTGGATTCGATCCAGTCGATTTTTCCGTGCTTAAAGGCAAAGTAGGCGACCGCGCGGTAGACCTGACCGTAATCCTCCATGGAATCCACTTTATAATATTCGGTCAGAGATTTTTTAAGGTCCTCGTTCAGCGAATCATAAGGAGCATCTCCGATGCCCAGAACGTTTGCGCCGTTCTTATGGAGTCTGTCGCAGAAGTTCCGGAAATTATCCGGAAAGTTTGGTGAGATAAAAACAAAATTCATAATGTTCCCTGTTTCATTTTCAATACCCGTGATAACTGATTCCATGCCGGGCATGGAAGTTACTGGTAATTCTACACTATACCGCAAAAAACACGCAAGTTTGGAAAGGTTCATTATATAATTATTACAACGGAATCAGAGCGGCGTAAGGTTACAGAAGAGGAATACTTGTACAGGGGAAAAATATGAGTCTGACAAAAGCGGTACTGAAAATAGCGGCGCCGGTGCCAAGGATAGAAGGTTTTTCACGGTATCTGTTCATCGGACCGCATCCGGATGACATAGAGATAGGCTGCGGGGCAACTGCGGCAAAGCTTGCGGCAGAGGGGAAGACGGTCACCTTCCTTATACTGACTGACGGAAGATACGGTGACGGTTTTTCCGGAGGAATCAGGGGGGATGATCTTGTCGCGCTGAGAAGGCGGGAATCCATAGCTTCAGCAGAGCGCCTGGGTGTGAAGGATGTGCGTTTTCTGGATCTGTGTGACGGCGGCTTTTATGACTACAGGGATATGATAAGAGGGATCGCGAAGACTGCCGGCGAGTGCGCGCCTGATCTTATATTTGCACCTGATCCATATACGGGGCGTGAGTGCCACATAGACCATCTGAATACGGGACGAGCTGCATCACACGTCGCGTATCTGGCGCCGTACCCGGGCATAATGGAAAGAGAAGGAGCTGATGCCGCGGATGTGAAGGGCATCGCCTATTACATGACTGCGAAGCCTAACCGCTATGTAAAAGTCAGTAAGGAGATGTTCGCGCTGCAGAACGAAGCTCTTTTTGGCTACCATACGAGCCAGTTCCCTGAAGGAAGCACAGAAGCAAAACAGCTTCAGATGTATCTGAAGCTGCGGTCGGCTGATTTCGGATTGAGGAACATGTGCAGACATGCAGAGGGATTCCGCGTTCTGGGACCTGTACACATGCACTGTACGCCGGAGAGCGTCTGACGGTTCAGAAATACTGCGCGATGCGGCGCAGCTTGGACTGTTCCATGTGGTTCTCCATCGCCTTGCGCCCTGCGGCGGCGTTTCTTGCCTCGAATGCCTCATATATGGCTTTATGCTCTTCAAGTATGGCCTTGAGGCTTTCTTCAGTATATGTTTTATGAGGCGCTGAATATTTCAGATAAGTATGATAGATCGACAGCGTCTTCTGCAGCATGCGGTTCTTTGTGCCCGCATAGATGATGCTGTGGAACTGCGTATTGAAAGAGAGGACTTTCTCGACATCTTCCTTGAGGGTGTAGAATTCCATGAATTCCAGGCTTTCCGCCAGCGTGTCGATCTCCTCGCTGCTCATGCGCTTTATTGCCCATTCCACGGCCTGGACTTCAAAGTGTATCCTGAGATCGAAAAGATCCGATATGTCGCGCTTTGTGAGACCTGTTACAAATGCGCCGCGGTTCGGTATGTTTTCGATCAGCCCGTCCGCCTCAAGCTGTCTGAAAGCTTCTCTTACAGGCGTCCTGCTCACGCTGTATCTTTTGCAGACTGCCTGCTCCGTGAGCTTGCTTCCGTCAGGAATGGAGCCGGAGAGTATGTCTTTCTGAAGCTCTGAATACAGTCCGGCCGAAAGAGGCTGATTTGATTTTTCTCCGTTGATGATATCCATTATGCACCTCGGTTTTCCATACGTTTTATACTATTGTATACAATTTCAGTATACCCTTTTGATCCCCAAAGTCAATAAAGAACAACAGTAATTTCTTTGAAATAAAGCTCTTTTACCGAAAAACAAGTAAAAACAAAAATGATAGACAACCTCTATCATTTTTTGGTTAAATTGTATTGGAATTAAATCAATGGCAATTCTATAATCAAAATGCAGGGGACTGTTTCCCAAGCGTTAAATCCAGTGAAAACCGTATTGTTTCGGGAAAGGAAGGAAACAATGATCAAGTATTATCAGCAAGGTACTGTATGGCACAACGGCGCCCCGCAGAATGCAGCACAGGACGCTGACAAAAGCGCCGGAAGAAACGGCACTATCGCCTATCAGATACTGAATGCGCACCGCGCTCAGTCTGATGACGGCATTTTCCATATCAGCTTTGATGCGTTAGTTTCGCATGATATCACCTATGTCGGGATCATCCAGACGGCCAGGGCAAGCGGCCTCAGAGAGTTCCCGATTCCTTATGCCATGACAAACTGCCACAACAGCCTTTGTGCTGTAGGCGGCACCATTAACGAAGACGACCATGTATTCGGTCTGTCTGCCGCAAAGAAATACGGCGGGATATACGTTCCGGCAAATCAGAGTGTTATCCACTCGTACGCAAGGGAGGAACTGGCTGCCTGCGGAAACATGATACTCGGATCTGACAGCCATACACGCTACGGCGCTCTGGGTACCATGGGAGTAGGAGAAGGAGGACCTGAGCTCGTTAAGCAGCTCCTTAAGAACACCTGGGACATAACTCCTCCTGAAGTAGTGCTCTGCTATGTGACCGGCAAGCCTAAAAAGGGCATTGGGCCGCACGATGTGGCCATCGCTCTTGTAAAGGAGACATTCGGACAGGGACTGGTCAAAAACAAGGTGCTCGAGTTTGCGGGACCGGGCCTTGAATACCTGCCTTATGACTTCAGAAGCGGCATCGATGTCATGACTACTGAGACAACATGCCTCTCTTCGATCTGGGCAACCGATGATGAGATCAGAAAATACTATGAGATCCACAAGCGCCCTGAGTGCTATAAGAAACTCGAACCGAAGGAAGGCGCATACTATGATGCAATCATAACTATCGAACTGGACAGGATGGAGTCGATGATCGCACTTCCTTTCCATCCGTCAAATGCGTATACAATACATGAGTTCCTCGAAAATGCTGATGAGATCCTCGCCGGCGTTGAGGCGGAAGCTGCAAAGAAGTTCCCTAAGGCACATCTCGATCTCAGGTCGAAGGTGAGCGATAAGGGAGTATTGGCGAACCAGGGCATCATCGCAGGCTGCTCCGGCGGTATTTTCGACAACATAGTCGAAGCTGCAGACATACTCAAGGACAGAAGCACCGGCAACGGATACTTCTCGCTCTCGGTGTACCCTACAAGCGTCCCGACCAGTCTGGCGCTCACACGTGCGGGCAAGACGGAAGTTCTTCTTGAGGCCGGCGCAGTCATCAAGCCGTCGTTCTGCGGACCTTGCTTCGGTGCGGGAGACGTACCGGCAAACAACGGTCTTTCCCTCCGCCACACGACAAGGAACTTCCCGAATCGTGAAGGATCGAAACCGGGCGAGGGCCAGATAAGCGCTGTCGCTCTCATGGATTCGAGGTCGATCGCTGCTACAGCCGCAAACGGCGGATATATAACCGCAGCTACAGATATAGATTACGAAACCGAGCAGGTACCGTACACATTCGATAACGAAGTATACAAAAAACGCTGCTACTACGGATTCGGAAAGGCAGAGCCGGATACCGAACTCATACTCGGACCGAACATCACCGACTGGCCTAAGATGTATGAGCTGGCAGACAACATGCTGCTCGAGCTCGCGGCGGTGATAAGAGATCCGGTCACTACTACAGATGAACTCATACCTTCGGGCGAAACGAGCTCGTACAGGAGCAATCCTCTCCGCCTGTCGGAATTTGCGCTTTCGCGCCGCGTTCCGGAGTACGTCGGACGTTCCAAGGCAGTAGCGGCTGACGAAGCTGCCCGCCGTGCCGGAGAGAAGCCGGCTAAGATGGTAAAGGTCCTCGGAGCTGTCGGAGACGCCGAAGAACTGCTGAAGAACACTCAGTTCGGCTCATGCGTATTCGCCAACAAGCCGGGCGACGGATCGGCCCGTGAGCAGGCTGCATCCTGCCAGAAGGTGCTCGGCGGTTTTGCCAACATCTGCTATGAGTACGCCACTAAGCGCTACCGCAGCAACTGCATCAACTGGGGTATCCTGCCGTTCACGCTGGCAGAGGGCGACGAGTTCCCTTATGAGGACGGAGATTTCGTATTCGTACCGGGTATCCGTGCCGCGATAGAAAGCGGACAGGAAGAGATACCTGCAAAGGCTGTCCGCAAGGACGGATCGGTCAGTGACCTGACACTCTACGTGAAGGGACTCACTGAAGATGAAAAGACCATAATCCTCGAAGGCTGCCTCATGAATTACTATGCGGCACAGAATAAATAGGGATTTACCGGGAGGAAAACCATGGAAATCAAGAAAACCGCAGTTGCAGGCACTCTTGAGAGCAGCGACTGCATGGTAACGGTCGAGCCCGCGGCAAAAGGCCTGGAACTCGAACTGGAAAGCGCTGTTATAAGACAGTACGGAAGACAGATAAGAAAGGTGGCTATGGAGACTCTTAAGCGCCTTGGTGTAAAAAAGGCAAGAGTCAGCATAGTAGACAAAGGAGCTCTTGACTGTACCATAAAGGCAAGAGTGGAATGTGCCGTGATGCGTGCTGCTGAACACGAAGGAAGAGTAAACTGGGGAGGTATGATAAGATGAACAATCCTAACAAATACCGCCTGCGCCGCACGATGATGTTTCTGAACTGCCAGAAACCGAGTCTGATCAAGGATCCGTATGTTTATAAGCCGGATTCGATCATGCTCGACCTTGAGGATGCCGTAGCTGAGAGAGAAAAGGACGCGGCGCGTTACTCCCTCTACCACGCTCTTCAGGAGATAGACTACAGGGGCGTCGAGAGGGTAGTCCGTATCAACGGACTTGATACAAACCTCTGGCGCGAAGATATAAGATGTGCTGTTGCCGGAGGCTGTGACTCCATCCGCATCCCTAAGACAGAGACCGCTGATGATGTGCGCACGGTCGAGTACGCCATCGCCGAAGCGGAAAGAGAGTTCAGCAGACCGGAAGGAAGCGTGCTCATCATGGCAGCCCTCGAGTCTGCAAGAGGTGTCATCAATGCGATGAGCATCTGCGACTCGTCGGAGAGGCTCTTTGGTATCGCTCTTTCGGGAGGCGATTATTCCAAAGATCTCCAGGTTCCTATCTCCGGGACCGGTGTAGAATTCATGGGAGCCAGGCAACACATGGTCATAGCTGCAAGAGCGGCAAAGGTGCAGTGCTTCGATACAGTATGGACTAACCTGGACGACATGGAAGGCTTCAGAAGGGAAACCGAGATCATACATTCCATGGGATTTGACGGAAAGTCCATAGTCAATCCGCGCCAGATCCCTGTCGTTCATGAAATATATACGCCGAGTGAGAAGTCTGTCATTTTTGCGGAGAAGGTCATCAAGGAGATCGACACAAAGAAAGCTCAGGGAATAGGCGTATTCACGGTGGACGGCAAGATGATAGACATCGCGTTCTACGACGGCGCAAAGAGAACGATAGCCCTGGCCAAGGCATCAGGTGTATACAAGGGGGATCTGTAGCATGAAAAACGCAGTAGGAAGAGAGATCCCGGAAGAGATAATCGAGATCACCGGGAAAGAGCCGTTTCAGGGCAACTATTACCGCGACGACAAGCCTATAACACTACACGGCCCTACGATCCGTCCGGTAATGAATAACGAGAAATCCAAGCTGGTAGGAAGCATCAGGGAAGCGCTCGAGAAGTGCGATGCTCACGACGGCATGACTGTTTCGTTCCATCACCATTTCCGTGAGGGAGACCTGATAGTCAACATGGTAATGAAAGAGATCCATGACATGGGTCTCAAGGATATAAGAATATGCGCATCCTCGCTCGGCAAGGCTCACAGCGCGCTCGTGCCGATGATAGAGGACGGTACCATCACCAACATCGAATCCTCCGGAGTCAGAGGCGGTATCGGAGAGGCGATTTCGAAGGGCAAGCTTAAAGGCCTGGCCATAATGCGTTCGCACGGCGGACGTGTAAGATCGATAGCGACGGGCGAGAGCCACATCGATATCGCTTTCATAGGCGCGCCGACAGCTGATGATTACGGAAATCTGAGAGGTATCGGAGGCAAGGCGGACTGCGGCGTACTGAGTTATGCCATAGTTGACGGAAACCACGCCGATCACTGTGTGGCGATCACGGACTGCCTGGTCCCGTATCCTAACTTTCCGGCCCATATTTCACAGACAAAGGTGGACTATGTGTGCGTCGTTGACGAGATAGGCATTCCGTCCAAGATCGCGACGGGCGCCGCCAAGCCGACGACCGACCAGAGGAAACTGCTCATGGCGCAGTACTGCACCGATGTAGTGGTCAATACCCCTTGGTTCAAGGACGGATTCTCATATCAGACAGGCGTTGGCGGGGCTTCGATCGCTTCGACCCAGTATCTCGCTGACATAATGAGAGAACGCAATATCCGCATGGGATTTGGCGTCGGAGGCCTCACAAAGGCAATGTGCAAGCTGCTCGACGACGGTATGGCGGACGTAATGCTCGATGTACAGGACTTCGACCTTGACGCGGTACGGAGCCTCAAGAATGTGAACCACCACAGGATACCGGCCGCTGTTTACGCGAACCCTCTCAACAAAGGCGCTGTAGTTAACAAGCTCGACTACGTGGTGCTGGCTTCGCTCGAAGTTGACGTCAATTTCAACTGCAACGTTGTTGTGGGTTCCGACGGAATGATAACCGGCGCGCAGGGAGGACACCCTGACACCGCGCAGGGAGCAAAATGCGCGATAGTAATATGCCCGCTGCTGCAGGGAAGGATCCCGGCTATATGCACTGAGGTAACAACGGTTACGACACCGGGAGAGAGCATCGACGTAGTAGTCACTGACTACGGTGTAGCGGTCAATCCGGCAAGGCAGGATATCCTTCAGGCACTGAAGGAAGCTGACTGCGTGCCTCTGAAGACCATCGAAGAGCTCAGGGACATCGCTTATTCAATAGTAGGCAAACCTGACAAGGTGGAATTCGAAGACAGGGTAGTAGGCATCATAGAAGCCCGCGACGGCACCATCATGGATGTCGTAAGACAGATAAAGGAAGTATAAGGATATCAGAAGAGATATAAGGAGCAATAATGGAAAAAATCAGAATGACTACCCCTATCGTTGAGATGGACGGGGATGAAATGACAAGGATTCTCTGGAAGATGATCAAGGATGAGCTCATACTGCCTTTCGTCGACCTCAAGAGTGAATATTACGATCTCGGACTTCCTGTCCGCGATGAGACGGGCGACCAGATCACAAAGGATGCGGGAGAAGCCATCAAGAAGTACGGCGTAGGCGTAAAGTGTGCCACGATCACACCGAACGCTCAGCGCATGACAGAATATAATCTGCACGAGATGTGGAAGAGCCCTAACGGAACTATCCGTGCGATCCTCGACGGAACGGTGTTCCGCGCTCCTATCACTATCGACGGGATCAAGCCGGTCGTACGCAACTGGAAGAAGCCTATCACCGTTGCGCGTCACGCATACGGAGACCTCTATAAAGGAACAGAATACCGCGTTCCTGAAAAAGGCAAGGCTGAGCTCGTGTTCACCGGTGAGAATGGGGCAGAGTACCGCGAGACGGTATATGACTTCGAGTGCCCGGGCATACTGCAGAGCATCTACAACAAGGACTCGTCGATCGTTTCCTTTGCTCACTCATGCTTCAAGTATGCCATCGAGACAAAGCAGGACCTCTGGTTCTCCGCAAAGGACACCATTTCAAAGAAGTACGACATGCACTTCCGCAATGTGTTCCAGGAAGTCTACGATGAGTGCTACAAGGAGAAGTTCGAAGAACTCTGCCTTACATACTTCTATACGCTTATCGATGATGCCATCGCGCGCGTCATACGCAGCGAGGGAGGTTTTATATGGGCTCTCAAGAACTATGACGGCGATGTAATGAGCGACATGGTATCCACGGCATTCGGTTCGCTGGCAATGATGACATCCGTTCTGTGCAGCCCGGACGGCAAGTTCGAGTATGAGGCAGCGCACGGTACGGTCACGCGCCATTATTACAAATACCTTAACGGCGAAGAGACATCGACCAACCCTATGGCTACGATCTTCGCGTGGAGCGGCGCCCTGAGAAAGCGCGGTGAGATGGACGGTCTTGAGGATCTGCAGGCTTTCGGAGACAAACTCGAGGAAGCATGCATCGAAACGCTCAATGACGGCATAATGACCAAGGACCTGGTCGGACTCGTTGACGGAATGGAAGCAAGAGCGGTACTGACAAAGGACTTTATCGCAGCTATCCGTGAGCGGCTCGAAAAGAAGTTATAAATATCCGTCAGGGAGACAGGGAGCTGACCTGTCTCCCTTTTGAATATCTGAACCGGAGGATCGATGGGGATCGGGATATACAGCACTCCGCTGTCTGTGCGGCAGCAGGAGGATTATCTGAAGCTCCTTGAGGCGTGCGGTCTGCGCGATGAGGGAGACGCGGATATAGTAGCACTGATGACGGAAGACGACAGACTGATCGCGTGCGGAGCCCTGGCGGGACACACGGTAAAGCAGCTTGCCGTCGATTCAGAAGCGGAAGGACAGGGGGCGATGGCTGCCGTTCTTTCCGCTTTGATAGCTGAAGCGTACGCCCGCGGCGTACACAGGCTCTTTCTGTGCACAAAACCCGAGAACCTGAGCATATTCAGATCCATGGGATTCCATACGGTGATAGAAACCGGGGATGCGGTCCTGCTCGAAAACAGGAAGGACGGACTCAGCGGCTTTCTGGCATCCATACCTAAGTATGAGGGTGTATGCGGTGCTGTTGTCTGCAACTGTGATCCGTTCACGCTCGGACACCGTCACCTCATTGAATATGCCGCGGCGCACTGCGATGAACTGTATGTCTTCGCTGTGTCGGAAAAGGGCTCGATGTTCAGCCCCGAAGAGCGGCTCGACATGATCAGAAAAGGAACGGCAGATCTTGCGAACTGCCACGTATTCGAAAGCGACCTCTACCTGATATCCCGCGCCACATTTCCGGCGTATTTCATAAGGGATGAGTCCCGTGCCGATCTTGTGAAGTCGGATCTGGACATAGAACTGTTCTGCAAACGGATAGCTCCGGCGCTGAATATAAGCAGGCGCTTTGCCGGGGAGGAGCCGTTTTCACCGGTGACACGCGCATACAACGAACGCATGAAGGAGCTGCTGCCGGAGAACGGGATCAGCTTCGAAGAGATACCGCGTCTGTCGGAGATAAGCGCGGGCAAGGTGCGGGATCATATCGCATCCGGTGAATATGGGAAGATCAGGGAGATGGTACCGGAAAGCACTTATGAAGTCATACAGAGTAGAACTCAGTGAGATGCTTGAGGCCCGTGAGAGAAGGGCTTTCATACAGGATAAAATGCTGTCGGGCGCGGATGCCGCGCAGTGTCTGGTATGCCTGACACTTAACATAGCAGGAGATATAAAGCGCACTCCGATGACACGCATGCTCTTTGACGAGGGCGTTGTGCTGTTTGAGGAGCTCGGCTTTTGCGTGAGAGAAAAAAAACTGATTGATAAAAAGACCGGAAGCGAAGCATTCTGGCTGCTCGATGAGGAGGGTACGCATGTTAAGACGCTGCTCGAAGATCTGGAGGATTCATTCCCGGCCGCAAGACTCTTTGATTTTGACGTCATACTGCCGGGAGGTCAGAAACTGTCAAGAGCCGCGGGCCGGCGGTGCCTCATCTGTGATGCTTACGCGGCGGAATGCGCAAGGAGCAGAAAGCACGGACTCGGGGAAGTGAGAAGAGTGACAAACGGTCTGCTCAGGGACTTCTGCGCGGAAAGGCTTGCCCGGGCTGCCCATGACTCTCTCATGGACGAACTGTATACGACCCCGAAGCCGGGACTGGTGGATATGAACAACAACGGTGCGCACAGCGACATGGATGTGCGCCTGTTTGAGAAAAGCGCGGATGCGCTCGCGCCATATTTTGAAGACGCGGCGCGGCTTGGCATGGAGCGCTGCGGGATCGCCCAACTGCGCGGGCGCGGCAGGACGGCTGAAATGGAAATGTTCGCCGCCACAGACGGCGTTAACACCCACAAGGGACTTATATATTCAATGGGTCTGCTGCTGGCGGGAATGGGCCGGAGCCTTGCTGAAGGCGGCTCATGCATTGACCATGCGGCTGAACTTGCGCGTGAGGATGCCGGGGCACAACTTGAAAAAACACTTGCGGCTCCCGTTACCAATGGAGGCGCGGTCTATAAAAAATATGGCGCTAGGGGCGCCACAGGCGAAGCCGCCGCAGGCTTTCCGGACGCGCTCTATTGCCTGGACAGATTAGCGCTTTACAGGAAAAGCGGCTGTGCAGAGGCGGGCGCTCTGGCGCTGTGTGACTGCATGGCTTCGCTCGAGGATACAAATCTTCTTCACCGCGGAGGCAGAGAGGGCCTTGAATATGTGCGGCAGGAGTCCGGCAGGATATCAGGGATGCCTGTTGATAAACGGGTGGATGCATTGTGCGGACTTGACAGTGAGCTTATAAGACGCAGGCTGTCTCCGGGAGGCAGCGCAGACATGCTCGCGCTCGCTTTTCTTCTGGACAGGTGGCAGACGCTGAGTGCTGATCTGTTCGGTGAATTCAGGGAGGACGGTAAATGACGCTTCAGGAGATCAGATACTTTTGCGTTACGGCTGAGGTGCTCCACTATACGCGCGCATCACGCCTGCTTTATATTTCGCAGCCAAGCCTGAGTTATGCGATAAGCAAGCTCGAGCAGGAGCTGGGAGTCCCGCTGTTCAGGAAGAACGGCAAAAAGGTGACTCTTACAAAATACGGCGAGGAATTTCTGCCATATGCAAAGAGGGCGCTCGCCGAACTCTCAGAGGGCACGGAGCGTCTGAGAGAATTGAAGGTCCCGTCTCTGGGAGGGATCAGCCTGGGATATATTTACAGTGTAAGCTTCTCTGCCCTGCCTGAATTCGTAAACAGCTTCTACAGGCATCAGGGGAGCGAGCAGATAGCCTTCCGCTTCCGCCAGGGAAAGGCGGGAGAACTTGTGGAGCAGCTTCTGAACGGAACGCTGGATCTTCTCATTGCCGGCAAGCCTGACATGGCTTCCATCGACTACATCCCGATCTACAGGCAGGAGCTTTACCTGATAGTTCCTGCCACACACCGGCTGGCAGATGCTGATTCGGTCACACTGTCGGATATAGCCGGGGAGTACTTCATCTCACTTAACCACGAAACACTTACATATCATCAGCTTGAGAAGGAATTCAGAAAGGCTGAATTTGAGCCGAATACTATAATCGAGGCGGACGAGTACAGCTCCATCGCGGCTTCGGTGTCCACAGGCGCGGGAGTGGCTATCATGCCGATACTGCCGATCCTTGACAGCTTCAATGTCAGAAGGATACCTTTCGCCGATTCGTCCATGTACAGGGACATCTGCGTGCTCAGATCCTCGTCACATGAGATGAGCGCAGAGGTGCAGAGCGTATGGGATCTTGCGCAGCAAATATCACACGGAAACAGAGCAGAATAAAAACAGAATGAGGAGAGCGACATGACTGAGATCAATAAAATGAATCCGGGAGAAATGGTAATAGACAAGCAATACAAGCTGCAGGAAAGATCCAAGGCAGAAGAGATAATCAGAAAGGCCATGGATCTTGCAAGGGAGCAGATCCCTAACGGCAAGGTTGCTACATACATACCTGAACTCGGCAAGATGGATCCTCATCAGCTGGGCATCGTTATAAACCCTCTGAAGGGTGATAAGCTATGCGCAGGCGATTATGACGTAAGGTTTACCATGCAGTCGGTATGCAAGGTAATAATGCTGATAGTGGCTCTCGAGATATGCGGACGCAGGAAAGTGTTCGCCAAGGTGGGCATGGAGCCGTCGGGTGAAGCTTTTGACTCGCTGGTTGAACTGGACGTAAGCGATTCCAAGCCATATAACCCTCTGATCAATTCAGGAGGACTTGCCCTTTGCGGACTGCTGCTGCCTGAGCTGTCCTTCCAGGATATACTGAGATTTACCAGAAATATATGCTCGGATCCTGATGCTGAGATGAATGAGGCTGCTTACGATTCAGAGATGAAAAACTGCTCCCGCAACCGCTCCATCGCGTATCTGCTTGAGAGCAAGGGCATCATAACGACTGATGTAGAGGATACCCTCAGGTTTTATACAAAGATGTGCTCTATGAGCACTACAGCGGAATCGCTCTCGAATCTCGGCGCGATCCTTGCGAATGACGGAGTGTGCGGAGATACCGGAAAGAGGTTCATGTCGTCACGCACTGCCAGGATAGCAAAAACTCTGATGCTCACATGCGGCATGTATGACGGATCGGGTTCTTTTGCGATAAAAGTGGGTATCCCGACAAAATCGGGCGTCGGAGGCGGTCTGCTGTCGGTATCTGACAAGCGTGCGGGCATTGGAGTATTCGGGCCTGCGCTTGACACGCAGGGCAACAGTATCGCGGGATGCAAACTGCTCAGAGAGATCTCCAATGACCTCAGACTCAACCTGTTTTATGATCCTGAATGGAACAAGGAGACAGAAGAGGAAAACGAGCTGATCAGAAGCATAAGGGAGTCCCATGTGATCTGATCTCCGGCCCTTTGGGTATAGCGTACGCAGCCTGAGATTACTATAATGTAAACAACACTATTACACATGCGCCGTACACGGCAATAAATATATGCGAGGGGTGAAAAATGGGTAACAGAGCATTCTCGGAAAACAAAAAGCATCTCGCCTTCGGCATGATGAGACTGCCGATGAAAGATGAAAAAATCGATAATGCGCAGGTCTGCAGGATGGTGGATCGCTTCCTCGAGATGGGATTCAACTATTTTGATACAGCGCACGGCTATCACGACGGATTGAGCGAGATCGCCGTCAGGGAGTGCCTTACTTCGAGACATGACCGCAGCGAGTACGTTCTGACGGACAAGCTGACTGACGAGTATTTCAAATCGGAAGAGGACATCAGGCCGCTGATAGACCTGCAGCTGGAGACATGCGGGGTGGAGTACTTCGACTTCCTTCTCATGCATGCGCAGAACGCGAAGAACTTCGAGTTCTTCAAGCAGTGCCGTGCTTATGAAACGGCTTCCGAACTGAAGGCTGAGGGAAAGGTACACCACGTTGGTATCTCGTTCCACGATAAGGCCGAGGTGCTTGACCGCATACTTACGGAATACCCAGATGTAGAGATAGTACAGATACAGTTCAACTATCTCGATTATGAGAGCGTTTCAGTTGAGAGCCGTAAGGTATATGAAGTCTGCCGCAAGCATGATAAGCCGGTGCTGGTCATGGAGCCTGTAAGAGGCGGCAATCTCGTCAACCTGCCTGATGAGGCGCAGAAGGTGTTTGATGAGCTCAGAGCCGAGACGGGCTCTGACTGCAGCAACGCGGGCTACGCGCTCAGATTTGCGGCCGGGTTCGACGGCATGGAAATGGTGCTGTCCGGCATGAGCAACATGGAGCAGATGGAAGACAATCTGAAGACTTTCAGCTGCTGTGACGGAGACTTTGCTCCTCTCACCGACAGAGAGCGTAAGGCAGTCGGTAAGGTCGCGGATGTATTCGGTTCCATGGGAGCGATCCCATGCACAAAGTGCAGATATTGCGTGGAAGAGAACCACTGCCCGATGGAGATAAAGATCCCGTCGTTCTTCTCGTGCTACAACAACCAGGTGCTCTTCGGAAAGAACAACCCATGGGAGACGTATGAATTCATAATCGAACATGGGAGCGGAAGACCGGGCGACTGCATAGAATGCGGCATGTGCGAGGCAGTATGCCCGCAGCATCTTGAGATCAGAGACCTTTTGAAGAAAGTGGCTGAAAAGTTCGAATAATCATTGACAACGCGCAACCTCATATGTGATATTTAACATGGATAAACAGGGAGTAGCTTGCGCAGACATGCGTAACATATTTCGTCAGTACGGGTAAAAAACAGCCCCGGGATATGTTCGAAGTAGCGAGACTTTTACCGATGCTTTTTCGGTAGGAGTCTCTTTTTTTAACAGGGGGAAGGGAGAAAGGTTATATGGATGCAACCAATGTGATCTCCTTATTAGGCGGCGTGGCGATGTTCCTCTTCGGAATGTCGGTTATGGGCGACTCGCTCAAGAAGGTAGCGGGAAGCAAAATGGAAATGATCCTGTATAAACTTGCGGGAAATACTGTAAAAGGAATCCTGCTCGGAACAGGAGTAACGGCGGCTATCCAGTCATCATCTGCTACATCGGTCATGGTCGTCGGTTTCGTAAACTCCGGCATGATGCAGGTGAAGCAGGCCATCGGTATTGTACTCGGGGCAATTCTCGGTACGTCCATCACGGGCTGGATACTTGCCCTCAACAGCATAGGCGGAGGCGGAGGCGTAGCTTCGCTGTTCAGCACTGAGGTGCTGACAGGCGTAGTAGCCCTGATAGGTATTCTGCTCTGGATGTTTTCAAAGAAAACTACGCACAAGAACATCGGCGGCATCATGCTGGGCTTTGCTGTCCTCATGTACGGCATGAGCATGATGTCCGGAGCCATCGTTCCGCTGAGAACGGATCCGAAGTTCATTGACATGATGACGAGCTTCACCAACCCGATACTCGGCGTGCTGATCGGTGTGCTCGTAACGGCAGTAATACAGAGCGCGAGCGCTGCTGTAGGTATCCTCCAGGCTCTCGCCGTCACAGGAGCTGTCGAGTTCGACATGGCGTTCCCTATCCTGATGGGTATCGGCATCGGTGCTTCGGTACCGGTAATGCTGAGCGCCCTCGGAGCGAGCGTGAACGGCAAGAGAACGGCGTTTGTCTATCTCATAATCGACGTACTCGGAGCCATCCTGGTCGGAGGGATCTTCTATATCGTCAATGCGGTAGTTCATTTCAGCTTCATGACCATGGAGATGACCATGGTCTCAGTTGCTCTCACAAATACGCTTTACAGACTTGCAGTCGTGATCCTGCTGGCACCGTGTATCGGACTTCTGGAGAAGCTGGTCGTTACGCTCTTCCCGGAAGGTCAGGAGGCACTGGAAGAAAAGGCAGACATGGACAAGCTCGAGCCGAGATTCCTCGATCACCCTACACTTGCTCTTGCACAGAGCAAGGAGGTCATTGAATCCATGGCGGCCAAGACACTTGAAAGTGTAATGGGAGTCATCGAGACCAGAAGAGAGTACAGCAGGGACGGCCTGAAGAGAGTGGTCGATCTCGAGAGAGTGATAGACCGGTACGAGGACAAGCTCGGAAACTATCTCTTCAAGCTCACCACATCCGATCTGGATGAAGAGCATTCCGCAGAGGTCAGTAAGGATCTGAAAGTGCTCTCTGACTTCGAGAGAATGTCCGACCATGCAAGGAACATAGCTGAATCCATAGAAGAGATACATGAAAAGAAGATAGTATTTTCGGAAAGCGCATTAAGAGAACTGACTGTACTGGAGGATGCGATCCGGGAAATCACAAATCTTACCATATTCTCGTTTGCCAACAACAGCTACGACAATGCGCTTCGCGTTGACCCGCTGGAGGAAGTCATAGATGACATCTGTGACGCAATGAAGGCCAATCATGTCGACAGGATCAGCAGACAGGAGTGCACGCTTGAGCACGGCTTCGTATTTAACGACATGATCACGGATTATGAGAGGATATCAGATCACTGCAGCAATATAGCGCTGGATGTACTGGAAGCGGTTTCCGAGATCGAAGGAAAGCACGCATATCACAAACAGCCGAGCTTCAGGCATGATGAATTCTTCAAGAAGAACTTTGCAGAATTTAAGAAACAGTTTGAAATATAAGATCAACAATATGCTTAAAGGACTGCCTTGGAGGTAGTCCTTTTTTGCTGTATGAGATATAATTAAACGTCGGCATTCAGCATGAACACAAAATGAGAGTCAAAAGGTCATAAAATGAACGCGATTGCTATAGCAGTGTTATTCACGCTTATATTCTGGGGGATGTTCTATTATTCCTTCAGCAAGGACAGAAGCAGGTACCGCAACTGCCATCTGCTTTGCATGGCGCTGCTTTCTCTGGTACCGCTTATGACCATTGCCTCCGGAGACCAGGCCGGGGAAGTGATGCTTGTGACAGCCTGGCTGACGGTGTTTGCGATCATGATCGTCCCGTTCTTCCTGATACATAACGGTATCGTGATGATCAGAAATGAAGGCAGGAGCGCGGCGCATCTCCTCTCGCTGGCACTTGGCATAGCGATATTTGTGGGGGAAATACTTACCATATACAATGTTGTGCTCTATGCAAAGGTATTCGGGCTTGAGGCGCAGGATGTGTATCTACGTTCCCCTGTATTTCTCGTGACTACCCTGATTGCCGTGACAGTAATATACGGGTCGGTCTCGTTCCTCATATTCATGATCTACTCGGTCTTCCTGATGATCATCCCGAGGAGCAAGGACTTCGACTATGTGATAATCCACGGTGCAGGACTCATCAACGGTGAAAAGGTATCCAAGCTCCTGCAGGAGAGGCTGGATAAGGCCATACTGGTTTACCGCAAGGATCCGTCGCCCACGAAACTCATACCTTCGGGCGGAAAGGGCTCTGATGAAAACATCTCAGAAGCTGAGGCCATGAAGAGATACCTTCTGGAGCAGGGGATCTCCGAGAGCGATATCATTATGGAGGACAGATCGACTACAACTCTTGAGAACCTGAAGTTTTCAAAGGAGATAATAGACAGCCGCGAGGGAAGAAAATATACAGCTCTGGTGACCAGCAACTACCATGTGTACAGAGCGCTCAGATACTGCCGCAGGGTAGGGCTGAAGTGCAAGGGAATCGGAAGCCGCGTTGCTTTCTATTACTGGCCGAGTGCGCTGATCCGCGAGTTCATAGCAGTACATACTGAGAAGAAGCACGCGATACTGTTCACTCTTGGATGGGCCTTCTGGATGTGGTTTATGGTAATGCTTATAAAAGCGAATTAGTATACATTATGCACGCAGTAACAAATATACAGAAGTATTCGATACATGACGGTGACGGAATAAGGACGACGGTATTCTTTAAGGGCTGTCACCTGAGGTGCCGGTGGTGCCACAACCCTGAAACGCAGCGTTTCGAGAAGGAGCTGCAGGTAGACGAACCGAAGTGCACGGGCTGCGGAAGGTGCGCGTCGGTCTGTCCTGAAGGAGCAATTACGATATCGCCCGAAGGTAAATCCGTGACCGACCGTGACAAGTGCGTCGCATGCGGCAGATGTGAATCCGCCTGCCTCGGCAATTACCGCACTGTGGTGGGACGCGACTACAGCGTGAACGAACTCGTCAAGATATGCCTGCAGGACCTCATGTTCTATGAGCAGTCCGGCGGCGGGGTCACCCTGTCAGGCGGCGAGGTCATGGCGATGGATACGGACTACATTCTGCAGCTTGTAAAAAGGCTGCACAGAGAAGGAATAGCAGTCGCGATAGACACCTGCGGACAGGCTCCGTACAGCAATTATGAGGCGATTCTCCCCTACGTGGATACATGGCTTTATGATATAAAGGTCATGGACGATGAAAAGCACCGCAAGTACATGGGCATGGGCAACAAGCTCATACTCGAAAACCTGACCCGGCTCGCCGCGGCAGGCGCAAAAATATACATAAGGATCCCGGTGGTGAAAGAAGTCAACGGAGATACTGAGTCGATGGATGAGATCATCAGGTTCCTCGGTGCCAACGACATAAGACCTTTGCAGGTAAATCTGCTGCCATATCACAGCACCGGCTCGCACAAATACGGAAAATTGGGAATGGAATATGCCGGACAGTCGCTGACGGCACCGTCAGACGAGGAAATGCAGGGCTTCGTCAGGCAGTGGAACGAAGCAGGCTTCGGCAATGTAAAAATCGGAGGGTAGTATGGAAGAACGCGGAATGAACGCAAGAGTAAAGGCGCTGCGCAAGGTCAGCATGGAGACTCAGCCGCACATCGATCTCGAAAGAGCGATCATAGAGACTGAGGTTTATAAAAAATGGGAAGGCAAGGTATCGCTTCCTGTGCTCAGGGCGATGGTGCTCAAGGAGTACTTCAGCAAGAAGACTCTCTATCTGGGAAAGGGAGAGCTCATCGTAGGTGAAAAGGGAAAAGATCCTCAGTCTTCGCCTACCTTCCCTGAGCTTACATGCCACACTATCGAGGACATGTACATCATGAATGACCGCGCTGTGGTCAACTACACCGTGACCGCGCAGGATCTCAAGGATCAGGAAGAAATAATCATTCCTTTCTGGAAGGGCAAGTCCATGAGAGACAAACTTATCGCAGGCATGACGCACGAGTGGAGAAAGTGCTACGCGGCAGGCATGTTCACGGAGTTCATGGAACAGAGAGGCCCGGGACACACATGCGGAGGAAAGAACGTATTCACAAAGGGATACGCTGAATATAAAGAGGAGATCCAGGCAGCCATCGATGCCCTTGATTTCATGAACGATATCGAAGCGGTCGAGAAGAAAGACGAGCTCGAAGCAATGCTGATAGACTGCGACGCGGTCATGATACTCGGCCAGAGATATCAGAAACTGCTGAAAGCTGAAGCTGAGAAGTGTGCTGACCCTGTGCGCAAGGCAGAGCTTGAGCAGATGGCCGCAAACCTGGATGTCGTTCCTGCTCATGCGCCTCAGACTTACTGGCAGGCGATCCAGCTCTACTGGTTCACGCACCTGGCTGTCACGTCAGAGCTCAATCCGTGGGACGCCTTCAGCCCGGGCAGGCTCGATCAGCATCTGTATCCTTACTATGAGAAAGATGTTGAGGCAGGGATACTCGATGACGAAAGAGCTCTTGAGCTCCTCGAGTGCCTGTGGGTCAAGTTCAACAACCAGCCGGCTCCTGTTAAGGTTGGCGTCACGCTCAAGGAGAGCGGCACATATACGGATTTTGCCAATATCAACACAGGCGGCATCAGGGAAGACGGCACAAACGGCGTCAACGCTGTCAGCTATCTCATACTCGACTGCATGGACGAGATGAAGCTCGTGCAGCCTAACTCAAATGTCCAGATAAGCAAGAAGACTCCGCACAGATTCCTTAAGAGAGCCTGTGAGATCTCAAGAGAGGGATGGGGCCAGCCTGCGTTCTATAATACTGACGAGATCGTGCAGGAGCTTCTGAACGCAGGAAAGACTCTTGAAGACGCGCGTCAGGGCGGTTCGTCCGGATGCGTTGAGACGGGCTCATGGGGAAATGAGGCATATATCCTTACCGGATATCTCAACATTCCGAAGATATTCCAGCTGACCCTTTACAACGGCTTTGACGATCAGAGCGGAAAGCAGCTTGGACCTGAGACCGGCTATGCCTGGGATTTCGATACATACGAAGAACTGTGGGAAGCTTTCACGATACAGCTGAAGCACATGGTGGACGTGAAGGTGCGCGGAAACAACGTCATAGAAAAACTTTACGCCAAGTACATGCCTGCTCCATGCCTGTCCATCGTTACGAATGACTGCATAAAAAACGGCAAGGACTACAACAACGGCGGATCCAGGTACAACACCAGATACATCCAGGGCGTCGGCATCGGAACAGTCACGGACTGCCTTGCTGCGATCAAATACAATGTATACGACAATAAGAACTTCACTATGAGGGAGCTCATGACAGCGCTCGACGACAACTTCGTCGGCCACGAAGAGATACTCAACATGGTGCAGAACAAAACACCGAAGTACGGCAACGACGACGACTATGCTGACGACATCATGCAGGATGTATTCAGACAGTACAGGGACGAGGTGACCGGACGTCCGACGATGAGCGGCGGACAGTATCACGTCGACATGCTGCCTACCACCTGCCACATCTACTTTGGCGAGGTTATCGGCGCTACTGCAAACGGGAGGCGCGCAAGGAAGCCTGTTTCCGAGGGTATTTCGCCAGAGAAATTCGCAGATACACACGGACCGACAGCAGTCATCAAGTCGTGCGCGAAGATGGATCACTGCTCCACGGGCGGAACTCTGCTCAATCAGAAATTTACACCGAGCGCGCTCGCGGGTGATACCGGACTCGAGAATCTTGCAAGTCTTATCAGAACATACTTCGCGATGGACGGCCACCATATCCAGTTCAATGTCTTCGACAAGGAGACCCTGCTGGAGGCCCAGAAGCATCCTGACGATTACAAGGATCTGATCGTACGTGTCGCAGGCTATTCCGACTATTTCAGGAACCTCGACGAAGAGCTTCAGAACGAGATAATCAACCGTACGGCACAGTCGTTTTAGAGCATGACCGGTTATGATGATCAGGAGGAGCGGACAATGTCTCCGCTCCTTTTTGTGTGCCGCATATTGTGATATATTTGTCTTATCAATTATTAGGTTCAGGAGGTAAAAGTTAATGTCGTGCACAACTGTGCTTGTAGGGAAAGGGGCTAGTAACGACAACACAACAATGATTTCAAGGACTGACGACGGACACTTCGATGTAAAGAAGACCGTAGTAGTCGATCCTAAAAAACAACCTAAAAAGTATAAAAGCAAGATCTCGCATCTCGAGATACAGCTGCCGGACGATCCGATGAGGTACACCGCGTGTCCGAGCGTAGATCCGAAAAACGGCATCTGGGCAGCAACCGGTATCAATGAGGCAGGTGTCGGAATGAGCGCCACGGAGACGCTCACTTCGAATGAGCGGGTGCTGTCTGCCGATCCGCTTGTCGAGTACAAACCTGCGAAAGGAAGGCAGAAGGCGGTTCCGGGAGGCATAGGCGAAGAGGACATCGTGGTGCTCGTGCTCCCGTACATCCGCAGCGCCAGAGAGGGCGTCATAAGGCTGGCATCACTCCTCGAAGAGTACGGCACTTATGAGTGCAACGGAATTGCCTTCAATGATGAGAATGAAGTCTGGTGGCTTGACACCATAGGCGGACATCACTGGATCGCGACAAGGATCCCTGATGACTGTGTAGTCATCAATCCGAACCAGTTCAGCACTGACAATTTCGATCTTGATGACGCGTTCGGAAAGCAGGAATCCCACATGTGTTCAGCCGATCTCGTGGAGTTCATCAGGGACAACAACCTTGACTGCAACCAGAACGGGGAGTTCGATCCCAGAAAGATCTTCGGCTCGCGCCGCGACATGGATCATGTCTACAACACTCCGAGAGCATGGTTCATAGGACGCTATCTTGCTCCGAAGTCGCACAGCTGGGATGGTCCGGAGGCGGAATTCAACCCTGAGAGCGACGATATCCCATGGTCGCTGGTACCTGACAGAAAGGTCACGGTAGAAGACGTGCAGTATCTGCTGGCGGCACACTTCCAGGGAACGCCTTACGATCCGTACGGAAAACGCGAGATCGGACTCAGCGGCAAGTACCGTCCTATCGGAATCAACCGCACGGGAGTCACACACATAACACAGATCAGAAACGGTGTTCCTGCTGAGATAAAAGGCATACAGTGGATCTGCTACGGATGCACCACGTTCTCGTGCTGGGTGCCGCTGTATACGAATGTACCATCCATACCGGATTATCTGAGCAAGGTGACACTTGATGTTTCAACGGAAAACCTCTTCTGGGCATCAAGGCTCATAGGAGCGATGGCTGACAAGGACTACGATCACTGCATACAGAACATCGAGAGATATCAGGACGCAGTCAACATCCGCGCGCGTCAGCTCATGATCGAGTACGACAGGAAGATGGCTGAGACCGGGGACTTTACACTCGCCGCGGAAGCCAATAAAAAGATATGTGAAATGGCAAAAGAGGAGACCACAAAGGCTCTGGGCCGTATACTCGAAACCTCAAGCGTTCATATGAAGAACAACTCGAGACTGTCGGACAATTAGAGGGTTAACAACACTTCAGTGTGTTAAAATATCAGTGAAGATACAGGTATAAACTTAAGGAAAGGAGATGGGATAGTTGGATTATAAAGTAAAACTGACCGATGAGCAGAAAGCGATACTCGAAGGCTCAAAGGGCGAGACTCTTGCGAAGGTCATGGAGTCACTGGTCAGATACGGCGAGCTGTTCGGCGCTACCGAGATGGTTCCTATCAGCAGCAAGTATAACCACCTCGTGACTTCGTTCGGCCTTAAGGCTCTGGGACCGGTCTATGATCTGATGGACAAGCTGCTCGAGGCAGGTGCTCCGTCCGGACAGAAATTTACGGTAGACCCTAAGCCGCTCGACAAAAACGTACCGAGCAATTTCGCGCAGGATGTCGTATTCAAGCTGTTCATGTACAGCAGGCAGAAAGACTACGAGAAACAGCTGGCTGATCTCGGACTGCTCTCTGACAACGCGTTCACATGCACATGCTACATGGACGAAGTAGGCAACAAACCGGGCTTTGGCGAAGTGCTGAGCTGGTCGGAGTCATCAGCTGTCGTATACGCCAATTCGGTGCTCGGCGCAAGATGCAACCGTAACTCCGGCATCATCGACCTCATGGGTTCTGTCATAGGATATGTTCCGAAATTCGGTCTCCTTACGGATGAGGGGCGCAAGGCTGACTGGATCGTAGAGATAAAGACCACAAAGAAGCCTGAGGCACAGCTGCTCGGATCAGCCATCGGCATGAAGGTGATGGAGGACGTGCCTTATGTAAAGGGTCTCGACAAGTGGCTCGGTACAGAACTCGATGACGAAGCGTGCACATACCTTAAGGACTTCGGTGCTGCCACAGCTTCGAACGGAGCCGTAGGACTCTATCACATCGACAAGCTCACGCCGGAAGCTGCAAAGTACGGTGAATCGCTCATCAAAGAAGGCGCAAAGGTATATGTCGTAGACGATGATGAGCTCGAAAGAGTTTACAGGGAATACCCTGTAATATGGAAGAATAAGGACGCTGAGCCGAAGCTCTGCTTCATGGGCTGTCCGCATATGAGCCTGCAGCAGCTCAAGGACTGGACAGAGAAGGTAGAAGAAGGACTCGCAAAGAGCGGCGCGCCTAAGGTATCGGTACCGACGGTCTTTACCGCTGCTCCTGATGTACTCGAAGCATTCGGGAAGACGGAATACGCAGACAGGCTCAAGGCTACCGGAGTCATCACTTCATATATCTGCCCGCTCATGTACATGAACAATCCGCTCAGCGAGAAGATGCCTGTCATCACATCGAGCAACAAGCTCAGAACATACACGTCTGCCCGCTTCTACACGGACGATGAGATCGCAGAGCAGATCACACGCAACAGGAAAGGAGGCAAATAGACATGAAGACATTCCAGGGACGCGTAGTCGCGCCGGGCAGGGTCTCTGCCGAGGCGCTCGTATCACATGGCGGTCTTAACACGCTCGCTTCCTTCCAGAAGGCACTGCAGTTCGGCGATAAGAAGGCGACATGCGGCGACCAGAACAATCCTGACCTTTATGGAAAGCAGATGGCCGGCAAGGCGCTCTGCCTGCCTCAGACCATAGGTTCCACTACAGGCGGACTGGTGCTGTACTGCGCATGCTCGATGGGACGCCAGCCTGCAGCGATGCTGTTCTCGAATCCTATCGATTCGCTGGCAGCTGCCGGAGCCATTCTGGCCGATGTATGGCTCGATGCTCCTGAAGCAAAGATGCCGGTAGTTGACTCACTTGGTGATGAGTTCCTCGAGTACGTAAAGGACGGCATGAACATCATCATCCAGGAAGACGGAAAAGTATTGGTAAGCGATCCATTCTAGAATCAGATAATAATGAACAAAATAGAGATCGAAACGGGTCTTGGGAGAGTTATAGGAACGGTAAGCGACGGGATATGCATGTACAGGGGGATCCCGTATGCGGTGACAGAGCGTTTTGAGGAGCCGAAGCCATATCCTGCGTGGGATGTGCTTGACGCGACAGAAGGTGAGATCGACTGCTTTCAGTACCTTACATACAGGGATGAATCAGAAGGTCCGGACGCGTTCTATCATAAGGAGTTCCGGAATGATCAGGAGTTCAGGTTCGCTGAATCGCCCATGACGATGAACATAATCGCAGGCGAGAACGCGAAAGATCAGCCTGTTCTGGTGTTTATTCACGGCGGGGGATTCGAGACAGGCACTGTCGGGGAACTCCCTTACGGTACCTGCACGGAGTATGCAAAGCACAACGTCGTATTCGTGTCGCTCGGATACCGCCTGAACGTATTCTCGCTGTACGAATCCGGAAACTACGGCCTGCACGACATGGTCTTCGGACTCAGGTGGATAAAGGAGCACATAGCCGACTTCGGCGGTGATCCTGACAGGATCACAATAATGGGGCAGTCGGCGGGCGCCATGTCCATCATGAACCTGCTGTATACACAGGACCTCAAATGGATCGTCAAGGGCGCCGTGCTCATGTCGGGCGCCGGAGCAGTCCCTATATTCACAAAGCCGTGGACAAAAGAAAAGTCCCTGCCTTTCTGGGAAGGTGTCCGCAGGCGTGCCGGAGTGGAGACGACCGAAGAGTTCAAAAGGCTCCCGCCCGATAAGATCTGGGAGGCATGGTATGAGGAGTCCAGGGAGAACTGGAGTTTTCAGGCTGTGCAGCCGGGCATCGACGGAACGATAATCCCGAAGCTTCCGCAGCTGGCCATCCGTAAAAAAGAGTACCTTGATGTGCCGATGATAATAGGCGTCACGTCACAGGACTTCATGCCGTACATCATTTATGACATGGCTATCGGATGGGCAATGAAGCGAGTAAGGCACGGAAGCTCACCGGTATACGGATATCTGTTTGACAGGCATCTGCCGGGCAACAGTTTCAAGGCTTTCCACGGATCCGATCTCTGGTACATGTTCGGCAACATGGACAAATGCTGGCGGCCGTTCGAAAAGTTCGACTATGAGCTGAAGGACCAGATGGTGCAGTATGTCGCTAACTTCGTGCACTTCCAGAACCCGAACGGCGGCGGGCTGCCGTACTGGCCGCCCGTGAGCCGGCGCAACAGATCATTCAGACACTTTGGCGGCAAATCCACACACAGGATTTCGCCTATACAGATTCGCAAAAAACTGGATCATACTTTCGCGAGAGATAAAGGACCGATGTAAAGGAGGGTGCCGCATGAGCATCAAGGAATACGCAAGGGAAATGATCGAAAGGGACCAGGTCTTCAGGGACATCGCTGAGCAGACCGAGACCCTGTGGATCAACGATAAGCTGCTTCCGTTCGAGATGACGGATGCGCTCTGCCAGCTGGTCGTGACCGATGAGGACATCGAGGATACCGAGAGGAGACTCCACAAATTCGCACCGTATATAAAGAAATGCTTCCCTGAAACAGCGGAAGATGACGGCCTTATCGAGTCGCCGCTCGCAGACATCCCTGAGATGAAGAAGGTGCTCGAGCAGAAGTACGACGCGGAGATACCGGGACGGTTCATGCTGAAGATGGACAGCCATCTTCCGATCGCAGGCTCGGTAAAGGCAAGAGGCGGCATCTATGAGGTGCTGAAGCATGCGGAGGATCTCGCGCTCGAAGCAGGACTCATCACTGAGGATGACAACTACGAAAGATTTGCCGATGATGACATGAAAGAGTTCTTTGGCAAGCATACCGTGCAGGTCGGATCGACCGGGAACCTCGGACTGTCGATCGGCATCATGAGCGCTTTCCTCGGCTTCAAGGTGAAAGTGCACATGTCCGCGGATGCCAGACAGTGGAAGAAGGACATGCTCCGCAGCAAGGGCGTTGATGTAATTGAATATGAAGAGGACTACTCAAAGGCCGTAAGCGAGGGCCGCAGGCTCTCCGATCTCGACCCAACGAGCTACTTCGTGGATGATGAATATTCTCTGCCGCTCTTCCTTGGCTATGCGGTAGCTGCCGGCAGAATGAAGAAGCAGCTTGAAGAAAAAGGCGTCACTGTTGACAAGGACCATCCGATGATAATCTATGTTCCTTGCGGAGTAGGCGGAGCGCCGGGCGGTGTCTGCTACGGATTCAAACGCCTCTTCAAGGACGACGTACATATCTTCTTCTGCGAGCCGACGCTTTTCCCTTCGGTGCTGCTCGGCATGGCATCCGACAGGTTCAACGAAGTAAATGTAAGCGATTTCGGACTTACCGGAATGTCGGCTGCTGACGGACTCGCCTGCGCCAGCCCTTCGGGACTGGTCACCAGGATCTGCCGCAACCTGCTGTCAGGAGACTTCACGGTGCGTGACGCGGTCCTCTTTGATTACATGAGGATGCTGAAGGAGACAGAGGACATATTCATCGAGCCGTCAAGCTGTGCGGCGTTCATAGGGCCTCTCAATATAATGAAGCTCGACGCCGGCAAAGAGTATCTCAAAAAGCATGGTCTCACACCGGAAAAGCTGGCAAATGCCACACAGGTATGCTGGGCGACCGGCGGCCGCCTAGTGCCGGATGAGATCTGGGACAAATACATGAACACATTCATGGAATAGGAAGGCCCGGAACAGGATGCTCTCCTCGTGAGAGACGCTGAAAGAGGAGTTTTTCAGAAAAAGTTACATATTTGAGGAAGTCATCCCATATATGTAACTTTTTTCTTTTGACAATAAAAAACGACTTAACGGTAACGCCGGGTGACTGGCCTGACTAGCCCAGAGGGATCTCGACGACTTCGGCCATCTTGACCAGGGTATGCTCGATCTGTCCGGAGATCTCGTCTACCATGCGCTGAGTGATCTCCTCGTTCTTCTCCTTCTCGAGGCTCTCATAGAAGGACTCCTTGACATCCCTGCATATGCTGTCCATGCGCATTTTGAAGGTGTTCTTCGGCACAAGCTTGCGCACTGTCTTTGGAATGTCTGCAGTCAGGAGTTTTTCCTGCATCTTGTCCTTGCCGAGTATGAGCACTACGGCAGAGGCGATGACTCCGATGATTATGCCCTCAGGGCCTGCCATGAACGGGATGAGGTCGATCGCGGATATGAGGATCGCAACGATCGCCGTGACTATGGAGTCGATCAGGAATGTCATCTCCTCAACAGCAAAGATGTTCTTCGCGTCCACCTTGATGTCTATGTCGGAAGCCGAAAGATATGACCTGAGGCTCAGTGCCGTGTACGGTACCCTGTGCTTGATGCAGATAGGGACCGTGTGGGATTCGAGTTCTTCGATGACCGGCTTGAGCCACGACGTGATCGGACCTGCCAGAAGCTCTCTTGTCTCATCCTTCTTGAGGAATTCAGCTATCTGGACCTGGAGTATTTCATCCGTATCCGAAAGCTTTTGTATCTCGCCGTCTCTCCATCTGTCGAAGATCGGCATCGCCACTTGCTCAATGATAGGCTGTACCAGGCAATCGACTGCGTCCTTATAGAGAAGAGGAATGTGCTTCTCTACGATCTCTTCGATAGTGGTGGACTGGATGAGTTTATCGAGATCCTCGCGGAACTCCTTTATGTCTTCGTCAATGCGCCCGCAGTATGCGAGGCCTCTGGCTACTGAAAATTCAGGGTCAGTCGCGGAGATGATGACAGAGTCGGTGAACACTTCACTGCACCAGTCTCTGATGGCAGCCAGCTTGCTGACACCGCCCGTCAGGAATATGAGTTCAGGCTGCTGACCCGAGATGTTTTCCTTTACATCCTGGAGCGAGGCGATGAACACTTCCTTCCAGGAGCGGTTGTTAAGGGCAGGGACCCGCCTGTTTACAAGCTGTTTCGCGATGCCTCCGTTCATTCTGAGCGTGAACTTGACAGGACGGTCATAGTGAAGGACTATCGTTTCCTTGCACTCGTGATGCGTCCAGTAATCTTCGTCGGAGAAGTATTTCTCCTTGAGCCTGCGCGCTGCAAATTCGGCATAGTTCTTCCAGGCGTCACTGGCATCGAAAACAGATTTTATCTTTTTACGCGCGAGTCCTGCTGCTTCCACGGATTCCAGGAGAAGGATCTCATCCATGATGCCTCCGCCAAGAACCACTTCGCCGGCTGTCTGCATCTCTACTTCCTTGCCGCCCATGATGTAGGCAAAGTCGGTAGTCGATGAGCCTATGTCCACAACCAGCACCGGCTTCGACAGAATGTCGACGCCTATCTGAAGGTGCTTGGACTGGCAAGCGCTGACCATGGCAGCTCTCGACTCGGATATTATCTTTGCAGGAGGATATCCCGCGCTCTCAAAGATCTCGCGGTAATGCTCCCTTGTATTTTTGTTCCAGCCTGCAGGGCATCCGACATAGAATGAGCAGTCCTCATTTTTGACGAGATCACCGCTTCCGTAGAGCTCGCCAAGAACGCCGGCCGCGAAGCTTTTCACGTCTCCCGCGCTTGAGCGGTCTGTCAGGAACCGGCTCTTGAAGCGTATCTTGCGCTTTATTACATTGTCGGCATAACATGCCTTTTCGCCTATAAGGAGTTCGCCAGATGAAAGCTGTGCATATGCCGTAATAAAACTCTGCTCACCAACAACGGTGAGCATCTCAGGCACCACCTGATCTTCCTTGTGAAGTCTGGCGACTGCGCTTTCGGCATCTCCCAGGTCAAATCCGAAAAAACGATCCATTCTTGAGCCTTTCTGCAGCTTATCTGCCGGTGGAGGCGAGGCCCTTCTTGAGGAGTCCGCCCTGCGCTACCATGGCAGGCCTTATTGTGGCCGCCTTGCTTCCCGGCATCAGATCGAAATATTTCTCGTTCTCTTTGGTGTAGTCCACGACCTCTATCTGCTGCCTGTGGAGGAAGTACTTTATCTGTTCGATCTTCTCGAGCGCGTACTCAGGGTCTCCGCTGTACGCCGCGGCAAGAAGGTCAGAGAAGAGATCAAGCTCGGACTGGGTGACAGTCCTGCCGTCGATGCTGCCTGCCTTTTCGCGTGCCTTCCAGCGTTCGGCAGCGCTTATCTCCTCGAGGCTCTGATCTACAGACAGAATGGCAGTGCGGAAATTGCGGTAGATGCGGTCGGCATCAATGCGGATATCCACCTGATATTCCTTCTTGCCGGTCACTTTCTTAGGACGGCTGTACATGTATCCGGAGAAGTAGAGCGCTATGAGTCCGACGACAGTTGCTCCTCCGTGCAGCATCACCTGATCGCGGGCATTCGCCGCCACTGCCGTGTACGCATCCATCATCAGCGGACCGAATCCGAAGACGCACAGAGCGAGGCCGAGGATCAGGAGTACGAGGAACGATATCTTAAATGATCCTCCGGTATCCTCTTCGTTCTTCTGACCGCTTTCCCACACCTTGATCTTTCCGTTGGAGTCGATCAGAGGCAATGAAAGCCTGACCGCCTGCATCATATATGCGGCGGCTTCTCTCTCCCTGTCGGTCTCACACTGCTCATTGTGTTTAAGGAGCAGCTTGTCCATCTCGTTTTCGAGTACGTGGACGGCCTTCTCGGCAGTTGCTGCGGCGGACAGTTCCGTAAGCAGCTTGTCTTTGTCTTTTTCAAGCAAATCTGTCATTTTCATAGTGTATATATTATACGGCAAAGCGCCGCATGCCTGCAAGAAATCGGTAAAAGCAAAACAGTGGCGCCGCTCAGGTCCGGGCAGGCGACACATACAGTCCGTTCGAATCAAACGACTTGTTCACGTCCTTATTTGAAGGGTAACTCTTTTTTGGTATGTTCGGATACGGAACAACAGTGTGCTCCGGAAGTGACCGGGCGATATCCGTTATTGCATCCATCATCGCCTTGCTTATTCTTGTGCGCTCCTCCACTATCGGTGCTGACGGATCGAAGAGTACAGGCTTACCGAGGTACACCGCCCTGAGGTCCGGGGCGGTGTACATGGGCACGAAGCTGATTGCCTCACGATACCTGCGAAAATACATGCGGGCTACATCAACGAACTTCTCCCTGAATTCGCAGACGATATTGTTGTGCGGAGCGTCGTGCTCAGGAAGTATTATTACCTTTTCCCCGTCGTGCAGCGCCGTGACACTGGACCTGAATGTAGTGATTATGCGCGGGTCGAGATATACCCCGATGCAGTCGGCATTTCTGAAGACGCAGACCGAGAGCGGCGCGATCAGATATGACAGTCCCCTGTATAACCACCTTTCTCATGTCCCCCATATACCCCAATATATAAGTAGAATTGTGCTTCTGTCCCCTTAAAACCATTATACTCACGCGCGGGATATGACACAATCAGCCTGTATTCTGCGACAAAGGGGCAAAAACATGTGATGCATCAGAATGGCAGGGGATGAAGAAAAAAGACGACCATTGACACCGCCCGATATTGTGATAAACTCACATAGTAAAAAAGATAAAAACCTATAGAAGGGGACGAGAATATGGCAAAAAACAGATACGGTAAAGCAAAGAGCGGCATGCAGGGAAACATGAATTACAACCGCCCGTCCGGAGGATATCAGAAGAATGTTTACAGACAGCAGCTCAATACACAGGGGATCAAAGCGCCAAAAGGCATTGATCAGAAGACTCTCAGAATCGGAGCGATCGCTATCGGCGTAGTATGGATCGCACTTTCCGTGCTGCTGATCCTGAAGCTCAAATGGTGGGGACTGCTGATCGCAGTGGTGATCGGCGCAGCCGTAGTAGGTGGTCTGTACTTCTTCATCCAGTACAAGGAAAAGGAGATGATCAAGTACTACAAGCAGATCGGCATGACTGAAGAGATGTATGTCAGAGAACTGAAAAAGAGAAACGTAGACAAGAAGCAGATCGACCAGGTAAGGAAGACCTGGAAAAAGGTGAAAGCCGAACCTGTTGTCGGCAACCCGAAAAAGAAGTAAGCATTGTACCGGAAATATGATATAAAAGACCCCGCACCGTAGTGCGGGGTCCTTTTAGTTATTGGTATGTTTCTTGTGATCGATCGATCGTTTAAGCAGTTAGACTAGTTCTTAGCCTTCTTCTGTGGCAGTCCATCCTTGTATGCACCAGACTGTCTTCTTTCCCAGAAGTCGAATGTCTCTTTTGCAACAACGCCGGAGAGAGCGAACAGAGCAACCAGGTTAGGGAATGCCATGAGTCCGTTCATCAGGTCAGCGAAGTCCCAAACAACTCCGAGTGGCAGGAAAGGTCCGATAGCTACAGCAGCTACATACAGCCATCTGTAAGCACTGATAGCACCCTTGTTGCCGTTTGTGAAGTAGTCGAAGCATCTCTCAGCGTAGTAGTCCCAACCGAGGATTGTCGAGAATGCGAAGAGTGCGAGGCATGTAGCGAGGATTACATATCCTACCATTGTTGGCCATGGGAATCCATGTCCGAATGCCCACATCGTTACTTCTACGCCCTCGAGACCCTGCTCGTTTGCGCCTGTCATAACTACGCAGAGACCTGTCATTGTGCAGATGACGATTGTGTCGAGGAATGTACCAGTCGAGGAAACCATGCCCTGACGTACGCACTCCTTTGTCTGTGCAGCAGCAGCAGCGATAGGAGCGGAACCGAGACCAGCCTCGTTCGAGAAGATACCTCTCGCAACGCCCTTCTGGATCGCAAGTCTGAATGCAGCGCCAGCTCCACCTGCGAGTGCAGCGTACTCAGCGTTAGCACCGAATGCACCGGAGAATACCTTTACAAGAGCTTCACCGAGGTGACCGATGTTGAAGAAGAATACAAGCAGAGCGGATACTACGTAGAGTACCATCATTGCAGGAACGATCTTCTCGGTTACCTGAGCGATTCTCTGGATACCACCGACGATTACGGCGATTGTGCCTGCTGTGATGATGATAGTAGCGATTACCTTGACCCATGTAGCATCCTCACCGAATGCTGTGAAGGCAACCTTTGTTGCGCCAGCCTCTACAGCTACCTTGTTGATAGCGTTTACGATACCGTTGACCTGTGTGGATGTTCCGATACCGAGAGCTCCGGCGAGTGATCCGAAGAGAGCGAACAGCTTGCCGAGCCATTTCCACTTAGGGCCCATTCCCTTTTCAATGTAGTAGAAAGGTCCGCCAAGGATCGAGCCGTCTTCTTTTACATGTCTGTACTTAACAGCAAGAACACCTTCTGCGTACTTTGTTGCGATTCCGAAGAATGCAGCGAACTCCATCCAGAAGAGAGCTCCAGGACCGCCGCCCATGATAGCTGTGGATACACCTACGATGTTTCCTGTACCTACTGTAGCAGCGAGAGCTGTTGTCAGAGCTCCGAAGCTGGATACGTCACCCTCAGCGCCGTCCTCATTGTTTACAGCATACTTGAGGGATAATCCGAGTCTTCTCTGTGGGTGGAACTTGGTTCTAACGGACAGGAGAATACCTACAACGATGATGAGAACCATCATTACGGTACCCCATACAAGACCGTCTAACCAGCCTATAAATTCACCAACGCTCATAAAAAAACCTCCTTAAAAAATCCAATAACTTATAAGAATGGTCGTACTCGTCCAGATCGATTAAAATACATACTACCCCAATCTGAATCTATACATATAAATTCTAATGTGTTGAAAATGTGATGTCAAACAAAAACATCGTCAAAAAATTGTCAACTTTTCATGCTCCGATGTAAACTCTTGATATTTCAATGCTTTGAAAATTCAACGGTTTTCTTAAAGTTCTTTAAAAAAACAATGAGAGGCTGACGGCGTGCCTTTTGCCATCCGCCGCGCCGCGGGAGACACCTGCCTGTCCGGTCAGGACAGGCAGGTCATAAGGTGTGGTTTTTGTGGAAATAGGTCTTCAAAAATGATATAATTCGTCAGTTATCTGCGGGATGAGGCCGGGACATCGTAAGGACGATGTTTGCACCTGATCCCACCGGTCAAAATCATAACCAAATCAATGACAGAAATGGGGGATCATTAACAATGAAAGAAGGTTACAGACCGTATCTTGAGTCCGTCGAATCGGTGCTTGCTGAAACCGGTTCCGAGGCCAGAGGTCTTTCGTCTGCGGAAGCAGCGGCAAGGCTCGAAGCTGACGGACCCAACAAACTGATAGAAGCAAAGAAGAGGAGCAGCATCGCAAGGTTCTTCGATCAGATGAAGGACCCGATGATCATAATCCTGCTCGCGGCGGCAGCTCTCTCGCTGATCACATCGCTGTACCAGCATGAGAATCCGTCGGATGTCTTCATCATTCTGTTCGTAGTAGTGCTCAACTCCGTTCTCGGAGTCGTGCAGGAGAACAAGGCAGAGGAGGCCATCGCTGCGCTCAAGCAGATGACTGCCGCGAAGTCAAAGGTGCTTCGTGACGGACAGATCGTAAGCATCGAAAGCAGCGAGCTAGTCGTAGGCGACGTGGTCATCCTTGAGGCCGGAGACAGCATCCCGGCAGACGGGCGCATCATAGAGGAAGCTTCGATGAAAGTCGAGGAGGCCGCGCTGACAGGAGAGTCGGTGCCGGTCACAAAGCAGAGCGATGCTCTGGAGCTCGGAGCGAATGCCAAGGATGTACCTCTCGGCGACAGGCGCAACATGATCTACATGGGCAGCACCGTAGTGTACGGCAGAGGAAAGGCCGTTATCACAGGCACGGGCATGTCGACCGAGATGGGCAAGATCGCGGACGCCATCTCACAGGCAGAAGAAGAACTCACGCCGCTGCAGATAAAGCTGGCCCAGCTCTCGCGCATACTCACTAAGCTGGTGCTCGGCATCTGCGCTTTCATATTCGTACTCGGAGTCATCAAGGCCGGCAGGCTCAGCATGGATGTAATGATAGACACCTTCATGCTGGCGATATCGCTTGCCGTTGCTGCCATCCCGGAGGGCCTTGTTGCCGTAGTAACTATCGTTCTTTCGATAGGCGTCACCAAGATGTCGCACAGGAACGCGGTCATAAGGCGGCTCACGGCTGTTGAGACGCTCGGCTGCGCTCAGATAATCTGCTCTGACAAGACAGGTACTCTTACTCAGAACAAGATGACAGTCGTAGACTATGCGGGTCACGACAGAGACGTACTTGCAGCCGGCATGGCGCTTTGCTGCGACGCGGAACTCAAGATAAATGAAGACGGGGTCGAGGAAGTCGTGGGCGAGCCTACCGAGGCTGCTCTAGTTGCGTATTCCTCAATACAGAACCTGCCGAAGACAGACCTGGTAGATCTGTTCCCGCGCGTGGGAGAAGCTCCTTTCGACTCGGGCCGTAAGATGATGTCGACGGTCCACAAGAACAACGACATGGATTCTCCGGCCGGACTCGACACCGAGCTCGACAAGCTGATCGCAAGATCGGAATATGTACAGTTTACAAAGGGAGCGCCTGACGTGGTGCTCAGACACAGCACGCACATCCTTACAGACCACGGCATAGAGCCGCTGACAGAGGAGCTTGCCGCTAACGTTAAAAGAGACAACGCCAGAATGGCGGGCAAGGCGCTCAGAGTGCTCTCGCTCGCAGCCCGTGTATATCACGAGAGACCTAACGACTACTCAGACCAGGCGCTTGAGCACGATCTCATCTTTATCGGTCTCCTCGGAATGATCGACCCGATCAGACCTGAGGTAAAGGCTGCAGTAGCCGAATGCCGCACGGCCGGTATAAGACCTATCATGATCACGGGCGACCAGCTCGACACAGCCGTGGCGATCGGCAAGGATCTCGGGATCATAGAGAGTTCGGACGACGCCATCCTCGGAGCGGCGCTCGACGACATGAGCGACGAAGAGCTTCTCAACAAGGTCGGAACGTACTCGGTTTATGCGAGGGTCCAGCCTGAGCACAAGGTAAGGATAGTAAAGGCATGGCGTGCCAGAAAGATGGTCACAGCCATGACTGGCGACGGCGTCAATGACGCACCGGCGATCAAGTCCGCCGACATCGGAGTAGGCATGGGTATTACCGGAACCGATGTTACGAAGAACGTCGCAGACATGATACTCGCGGATGACAACTTCGCAACGATAGTTTCGGCGGTCGAAGAGGGACGCCGCATCTACTCCAACATCAGAAAGTCGATACAGTTCCTGCTCGCCACGAACATCAGCGAGGTGCTGTCGATACTCATCGCGACGATACTTAACTTCACGATCCTCAAGCCGGCACACCTGCTCTGGATCAATCTGATCACCGATTCGCTTCCGGCGCTTGCTCTCGGAATGGAAGAGGGCGAAGGCGATGCCATGAAGCAGAAGCCTAGAAGCGCGCGCGAGGGAGTTTTCGCGGGCGGCATGGATGTGGACATCGTTTATCAGGGAGCGGTCACGACAACGCTGGTGCTCATAGCATACTTTGTAGGCGAGTTCCTTGAGACCGGACAATGGCATATCGTTGCAAGCAACGACGGAATCACCATGGCCTTCCTGACGATGTCGATGTGCGAGATTTTCCACTCGTTCAACATGAGATCGCGCAGACAGTCGCTGTTCAAACTCAATAAGCAGAATCTGTGGCTCTGGGGCTCGGCTGCAATGGCACTCCTGCTGACAACAGTCGTCATCGAGATCCCTGCACTGGCAGCGCTGTTCGAGTTCACCACGATCAGCATGAAGGAGTACGGTATCGCCATGGGACTCGCGATACTGATCATTCCGATCGTAGAGATCATAAAGGCATTCCAGCGCGCTTCCGCACGCAGAAAGGGCGAGGAGCTCAGAAGCTGATAAAGGAATATTCTTAAAAATATATGGAAGATAAAGTAAAGACAGAAGATGAAAAAACTGAAAGCAATATGACGGCAAAGCGTGACTCGGACAAGCTCGGCATTGAGCCGGTCCATCCGCTGCTGCTCAAAATGTCGGCGCCTCTTGCGGTGTCGATGTTCGTCATGGCTCTTTATAATATCGTAGACTCGATCTATCTGGGGCATTACAGCACGGACTCGTTGACAGCGGTCTCTTACTGCTTCCCGTTCCAGAACCTCAACGTAGCGTTTGGAATAGGAACAGCCGTAGGCATGAGCGCGCTGCTGTCGAGATATCTCGGCGCGAAGCAGTACGATAAGGCAGACAAGGTGGCTCACAACGGATTCATCCTGGCAGCCATCAACTACACGATCTTTTTCGTGATAGGCTGCTTTGCGGGTCCTATCATGCAGCTTGTGACCAGTTCGGACACAAGCGCTCAGATAATCTCGGAGGGTACTGTATACCTGCGGATAACGCAGTGGCTCTCGATAGCTCCGATGATACAGTCGATGTTCGAGAGACTGCTTCAGGGGACAGGCAAGACCAACTACATTTTCTACATGCAGTTATCGAGCACTCTGTTCAACGCGGTAGTCGACCCTATACTCATATTCGGATTCTTCGGTCTTCCGGCCATGGGGGCCAAGGGCGCGGCTCTTGCGACGGTATTCGGCCAGATCCTCGGCTGCATACTGGGATTCACGTTCAACAGAAAGTTCAACAAAGAGGTGGGACTGTCGATACACAAACTGCGTCCGCACTGGCAGACAATGAAGGATATCTACAGGATCGGTATACCATCGATAGTGCTGCAGTCTGTCGGAGCTGTAATGAACTTCAGCCTCAACAAGATACTTGCGACATTCTCAGACCTTGCAGTCACGACTTTCGGCGTGTACTTCAAACTGCAGAGTTTCATCTTCATGCCTCTCTTCGGCATGAACAACGCTTCTGTTCCTATCATCGCGTACAACTACGGCGCAGACAGAAGGGACAGGCTCGAGAAGACCATGAGCATAGGCGCCAGATACGGCATCGGACTGATGTCTGTCGGCACCATAGTTTTCTGGCTCTTCCCGGAGCAGCTCATGGCACTTTTCAATGCCCCGCCTGAAATGGTAACGATGGGCGTGGTGGCTCTCCATACTATCTCGCTGAACTTCCCGTTCGCGGGATACGCGATCATGAGAGGATCTGCTTTCCAGGCGCTCGGCAAGAGCGTATACAGCATGAACATATCGCTGGTAAGGCAGTTGCTGATCATAATTCCGTGCGCCTTCCTGTTTGCGAAGATCGGCGGCGTAAACATGGTCTGGTGGGCTTTCCCGGTAGCGGAGGTAGCAGGCTTTACCATGTCGGCACTCTATACGAAACGCATCAGAAAGAATATAATAAGCAAAATGACACCGCGTGACGCGGAGGGGAATCCGGTAGAAGCATGACAGAAAAAGACCAGGTCAGAAAGGAAATACGCGAAAGACTGAACGCGACTTCAGAAGAGTACAGGAGCAAAGCTTCGGCTGCGATCTCTTTGAATGTGCTCACAATGCCTGAAGTCCGCGACTGCAAGACGATACTCGCGTACTTCTCTGTCGGAAAGGAACCTGCCACACTTGCGCTTATCAGCAAACTTCTGGAAGAAGGCAAGAGGGTATGTCTGCCGCTGTGTGTCGACCTCGATGAAGAGGGACACAGGACCGGTACCGTTGATGCCATGGAGGCGAGGGTGATCAAAAGCTTTGACGACCTTGTGCCCGGTGCTTACGGGATCCCGGAACCTGCCGCGGATACGGAGATGATGCTGCCTGAGTACATTGACCTGATAATACTGCCGTGCGTCTCGTGCGACAGAAACTGCAACAGGATAGGCCACGGCGCGGGTTATTACGATAAATATCTCAGCAAGATCAGAAAGGACTGCTTCACGCTGGCCATGTGCTTTGAAGAGGCGCTTGCAGACGAAATACCGACAGAACCTCACGACAGACCGGTCGACGCGGTCGTGACTGAAAAACAGATTTACCGATGGCGCCGCTGAAAAAGGGAAAACATTTGACGCTATCTGAGAAAATATTTACAAAGGGGACAACAATGGCTGATAAAAAGAAAAAGATAATGCTCACGGGCGACCGCCCTACGGGAAGACTGCATATAGGACACTACGTCGGATCACTCAGACAGAGACTCGAACTGCAGGAAGATCCGAGCTACGATAAAGTATTTGTAATGATCGCGGACGCACAGGCTCTGACAGACAACTTCGACAATCCGAAGAAGGTCAGGGAGAGCGTGTTCCAGGTCGCACTCGACTATCTTTCGGTAGGACTTGATCCTTCCAAGACTCACATGTTCATCCAGTCCGAGATCCCGCAGCTCCATGAGCTGACTGTTTATTACATGAACCTCGTCACGGTCAGCAGGGTCCAGAGAAACCCGACCGTAAAGGCTGAACTCAAGATGAGAGGCTTTGAGGGTGAGAGCGTTCCGGTAGGATTCTTCACATATCCTATAAGCCAGGCCAGCGATATCACAGCCTTTAAGGCTACGATCGTTCCGGTCGGCGAGGATCAGGAGCCTATGCTCGAGCAGTGCAGGGAGATCGTAAGATCGTTCAACAGGACCTACAGCTGCGACGTGCTCGTGGAGCCTGAGATCTATCTCCCTCCGAACGAAGCCTGCCTCAGACTTCCGGGAACGGACGGACAGGCAAAGATGTCGAAGTCGCTCGGCAACACGATCTATCTCTCGGACGACGAAGAGACGCTGCGCAAAAAGGTCATGTCGATGTTCACTGATCCGGGACACCTCAAAGTAAGCGACCCGGGCAAGGTCGAAGGCAATACGGTGTTCACATACCTCGATGCTTTCGTACAGCCTGATTCGTTCGAGAAGTTCCTGCCTGAATATAAGGATCTCGACGAGCTCAAGGCTCACTATAGAAGAGGCGGACTCGGCGACGTAAAGGTGAAGAAATTCCTCTTTGTTGTACTTAACGAGTTCCTCGCTCCGATAAGAGAGAGAAGAGCATACTTCGAGGCTCATCCTGAAGAAGTCATCGCGGCGCTGACAGAGGGAACCGAGGAAGCCAGAAAAACGGCTGAGCAGACCCTCAGTGAAGTCAAGAAGGCGATGCAGATCGACTACTTCAATCAGTGGGAAGAAGAGTTCGGCAACTAGAATAATGACCGGCCCGGGGCCTGCGGGCCCCGGGCTGTTTGATCATAATAAGGGTAAGGAACAAAAGGGGATCAGATATGAGAGCTTTTATTGAGAAGGTGACCAGACCATGCAGAAGGATACCGGACTTCTTCCTTCTGGCAGCGCTGTGCTCATTAGCGCTGGTCATTCTGGGAGAGATCATAGCAGGGTCTGTTTTTTATCTGCTGAATGTGCAGGATAAGCTCATTGCCTGGAGCGGGAGCGAAAACGTAGGGACTTTCCTGAGCCAGTATCTGGGCACTTTCGGGGTATGGATCGCGTTCCTGCTGTTTGTGGTCATCTTCAAAGGGAACCGGCCGATGCTGAAGGCGCTTGCTCCGAACAAGAGTCTCAACAACATAAAGGGCATCCTTCTCGGCGTGCTGCTTGGCTTCGGAACGAACGGACTGTGCGTTCTTATTTCGTTGCTGATGGGCGACATCAAGCTGTCATACAACGGCTTCGACTGGAAGCTGCTGACGGCCTTCCTTATATTCGTGTTCATCCAGTCCAGCTCGGAAGAGGTCACGGACAGGCTGTACTTATACCAGAAACTCAGAAGGAGATACCGCAGCCCGCTGGTAGCCATACTGGTCAATTCGATAGTATTCATGGCCATGCACATGGGCAATCCGGGATTCACATGGGTCGCGGGAATGCAGATTTTTCTGGCAGCCATCATCTGGTCGCTGATCGTGTACTACTATGACAGCATCTGGGTAGCCTTCTGGTTCCATACAACATGGAACTACACTCAGAACATCATCTTCGGACTGCCGAACAGCGGTATCGTCTCCGAGTATTCGATATTTAAACTCGAAGCGGCATCGGCAAGAAACGGCCTGTTCTATAACGTGAATTTCGGTGTCGAAGGAAGCATAGGATCTTCGCTCATACTGATAGTGGTGGTCATCGTACTGATCGTCATCAACAGGAAGAAACCTGAGAAGAGGGACTACTGGGCAGAGGCAGAGAAGGCAGCTGCTGAGAAGCGCGTAGTGACGGCTCCGGCGGAAAACGCAGAATAAACAGTCAAAACAGGTAAATGAAAGAAACAGAAAAAAGCAGCGGATCGCCGGTTGTGGCAAACCTCGACCGGCGTAAGAGATTCAAATACGTGTTAATAGCTGAGGGCACCCTGATAGGTCTTATCACAGGTGCTCTCATTTCAGTGTTCAGACTTATGCTGACAGGAGCCGACAGGCTCAGGGGCATGCTGGCCGGCTATATGCATGAGGGAGGACTGCCTGCGGCACTTCTCTGTGCGCTCATACTGATAGTGATCGCGATTATCGTATCCTGGCTTCTCGGGAGAGAGCCGGATATCGCCGGGTCGGGCATCCCGCAGGTGGAGGCTGAACTCAGGGGACAGAAGGACATGAACTGGTGGCGTGTGATCGTCTGCAAGATGACGGGATGCGCGCTGGCGATAGGAGGCGGACTTGCGCTTGGCCGGGAGGGGCCGAGCATACAGCTCGGCTCGATGGTCGGCAAGGGGGTGGCCAGGGCCGGCCATCGCCTGCTCACCGAGGAGCGTCTTCTTATAACGTGCGGAGCGGGAGCAGGCCTCTCGGCCGCATTCGGAGCTCCGCTCGCAGGTGCCATATTCAGCCTTGAAGAACTGCACAGGAACTTCTCTGCTGAGGTGCTCCTGACGACCATGGCTGCAAGCGCAGCCGGAGATTTTGTAGTTGCAAACGTACTGGGACTAACCCCGGTCTTCGGCTTTGACATCGAACACGCGCTGCCGCTCAGATATTACTGGGCTCTTATTCTTCTCGGACTCTTTCTGGGGGTATTCGGCGGATTCTACAACAGAACCATTGCCTGGATGCAGGACAGATTCGATCATCTCGGAAAGGCATTCTCATCGTTTGCCTGCAGGATGCTCGGCAAAAGATACAGCATTATAAGTGACGGACTGCATCCTACGATCCCGGGAGAGCGCTTCGAGAGGGCCGGACGCATGCTCGCGGCATTCGCGCTGGCATACGTGCTTTTCTTTGTATATCCTGACGCTCTTGGCAGCGGCAGCGGACTTGTCGGGCGCATAAGCCACGGAGAGTTCACGCTCGGAGCACTGGCGGTCCTGCTCATCATCAAGTTCGTATTCTCGACTGCCAGCTTCGGATCGGGTTCGCCGGGCGGCATATTCCTGCCGCTTCTGGTACTCGGCGCTGTAACGGGAGGTTTCTTCTCGAGACTGCTGGGACTGGCCGGGATGGATCAGAGTTACATAACCGCGTTCGTCGTCACCGCAATGGCTGCTTACTTCGCTGCCATCGTGCGCGCTCCTGTTACAGGAGTAGTCCTCATCACCGAGATGACCGGAGACTTTACGACGCTTCTCCCGCTCGTGCTCACGTCGCTCGTAGCCTACCTGACGGCTGAGCTGCTGGGCACAAAGCCGATCTATACGCAGCTCCTCGAAAGGATCATGGGCAGATCGCCTGCCGGCAGAGCCTCCAGAGGACACAGGGCAGCGCTCCGCGACAGGAAGACGGTCATGGAGGCGGAGGTGGATGTCGGCGCGCACATGGACGGCAGGAGCGTCGCTGAATTCGGGCTCCCTCTCGGCACGCTGATAGTATCGGTGGTACGTGACGGCATAGAGATAATACCGGATGGCCACACCATCCTGAGGGCCGGTGACGAGCTCGAGATACTTACAAGAGAGAACGATCTCGCTGATGTCGAAAGCATCATAGACACAGCCTGCCGCAGAGTAGAGAAGGAGACCGGTACCGTCAGATAAACTTCACACATTCTACGAATAACACGCATGGTATAGTGTTACAATTCCCTTGTACCGTCAGTCAGTAAGGATGCACTTGCATCAACAAGCGCAATATGATCAGAAAAGTAATCGGGATCTATTACAGTCCGGCCGGGGGAACAAAGATGTTGACTGAGACCCTGGCGCGGAAAATAGGCGCCATACTCGATGACTGCAGTCCTCTGGATGTAAGCGTCGAGTGTCATGACATGCTAAGCGATCAGGGCAGTGATATCGTCTTTGGCGATGAAACTGTCGCTGTTATCGGCATGCCTGTTTATGTGGGAAAGATCCCTCTTCCTGCTGCCGCGGCTCTGCGCAGCCTCGCAGGCAACGGGGCGATGACAATGACTGTCGTATCATACGGCGGACGAAAGTACGGCAACGCTCTGTTTGAGCTCAAGAGACTGGCAGAGGAGAGCGGCTTCAAGGCCATAGGCGCCGGCGCTTTCATGATCAGTTATATGGCACGCAGAGGCAGTTCGCGTGGTGCGTCACCGGTGATCGATGTAGATGCGATATCGGATTTCGGCAAGGCCGCGTCAGAAAAGATAAAGAGGCTCGCGGGCTGCGAGATCGAGGAGCTCAGGATAAAACCTATGCCTGTAGAGGTCAGCGGCAGGATGCCTGTACACAAGATAAGCAGGATCTCTCCGAAGGCGGCTGCAATAGCACAGGGAGTGTTCAACAAGATGAGCGTTCTGAGAAGAAGATCGGAGTGGTTCCTGTGAATTGTATACAAAAGCACTGCTTCAGCGTCGCATTCCGAAGCTCCGACAACTTATCAAAATAAATCGCAAAGGTGTTTTCAACCGGGAAACACCTCTTTTTATTTTAAAAAATCTTTGAAAATGACCTGAATTCAAGTGAAACACGAAAAAAGTGATTGACCGCGTGCTGCGGGTAGAATAAAATACATGTATACATTTTGAGGCAAATCGTGGCATAACATATCTGCGACGCTAAAGGGCTGGAGGCTGACGCAATGAAACAGATAAATGAGATAGAAATGGAAGACAGCACAAAGAGGAGGACCAGGCTCAACGAGAAGACAAACCTTCTCGAGATGGAAAACCATCATTACGAGGTACAGGACATTCCTGATCCTAATCTTTACCGTGAGTTTTTCGAGTATACTGAGATTCCTAAAGTGGGATTCAACTTCAGGACGAGTCCGTTCGGAATGCCTGATCAGGTATATATAACCGACTCCACCTTCCGCGATGGCCAGCAGTCCAGAGAGCCGTACACCACCAGGCAGATCGTCGATATCTTCAAGATGATGTCGAAGCTGTCAGGCCCGAAGGGAATAATCAGGCAGACTGAGTTCTTCACCTATTCGGACAGGGACAAGGAAGCAATAAGAGCATGCCAGGATCTCGGCCTCGAGTTCCCGCAGATCACGACATGGATAAGGGCAAAAAAGGAAGACTTCAAGATCGTCAAGGAGATGGGTGTCAAGGAAACGGGTATTCTTACCAGCTGCTCTGACTACCACATTTTTTACAAGCTTGGCATGTCGCGCAAGCAGGCGATAGATCATTATCTGTCGATCGTGTATGATGCGTTCGAGGCGGGCATAACTCCGCGCTGCCATCTCGAAGATGTAACCAGAGCAGACTTCTACGGATTTGTAGTTCCTTTTGTCAGCGCCATACAGGACATGGCGGCAGAGGAGGGCATGACCGCAAAGGTAAGAGTATGCGACACTATGGGCTTCGGAGTTCCATATCCGGGCGTGGCTCTTCCAAGATCGGTACCTGGAATCATCTACGGTCTTCACGAATACGCCAGAGTTCCGAGCGCGTGGCTTGAGTGGCATGGACACAACGACTTCTACAAGGCTGTAGTCAACGCGGCAACAGCCTGGCTGTATGGCTGCGGTGCGGTAAACTGCACACTCTTCGGCATAGGAGAAAGAACGGGAAATATCCCGGTCGAAGCGATGGTGTTCGAATACGCTCAGCTTAAGGGCACTCTCGATGGAATGGATACGACAGTGATAACAGATCTTGCCAGATATTACGAGCAGAAGATCGGTTATACGCTGCCGCCTCAGACCCCGTTTGCCGGAGCCAACTTCAACGTAACCAGAGCAGGCATACATGCTGACGGACTTCTCAAGAACGAAGAGATCTACAACATCTTCGATACGGATAAATTCCTCAAGCGTCCGCCGCTGGTCAACGTGAGCCAGAGCTCCGGAGCCGCGGGCATTGCGCACTGGCTCAACGCGAGCTACGGTCTGAAAGGTGACAAGCAGGTCAACAAGCACAGCGCTGTCGTCATCTTCATCAAGGACTGGGTGGATGCCGAGTACGCGTCAGGCCGTGTGGCTGAGATAGGCGCGGCTGAGATCTACAACAAGGTCAATGAATTCATGACAATGCAGCAGTAAGCGTTTTTCCGGAACATCACCGGGGCCGGAAGGTCCCGGTTTTTTAGTTTCATTTAAGCAACAGGGTCTATCATACAGGTAAAAGAGAACCTGAGAGGGGGAGACTCAAACATGAAAAAACACAAGAGGAACAGACGCATCACGGCAGTAATTCTTGCTTCCCTGCTGATGTACGGACTGTGCGCCTGCGGCGTACAGGAGGCCGGGAAAGCGCAGGAGGATGCTGTGTCGTATCTGACAAAAGAGGATATCGTGGTCAATGAAACCATTTCGAACGACACTGATGGTGAACACGCCATCGAGGTAAGCGGTGAAGAAGCTGAATACTCCAATAAAGGCGTGACCAAGACAGGCAATGCAGAGGGTGACGAAGCTGACTTTTACGGAGAGAATTCCGCTGTATTCGCGACAGAAAAAGGCACGCTTACATTGAATGCTTCTCTCATAGAGACCGATGGAACACACGCAAATGCTGTGTTCTCCTATGGAGAGGGAACGACTGTGAATATATCCGATTCGGTGATCGAGACTAAGGGAGACTGCTCCGGAGGCCTCATGACCACGGGCGGAGGCACCATGAACGCCGAGAACCTGACGATCAATACTTCCGGACGCTCGTCAGCAGCCATAAGGTCGGACCGCGGAGGAGGTACCGTGAACGTGTCAAAGGGCTTTTATAAGACTTCGGGCATGGGCTCGCCGGTCGTCTATTCAACGGCGGATATCACTGTAAGTGACTCCTATATGGAGTCGACCGCATCACAGGGAATAGTAGTGGAAGGTAAAAACTCCGTGACCATGAATAATGATACTCTGATCGCAGACAACAATACCAAGAACAGCGATAAATCCGATCATTATCAGGCTGTGATGATCTACCAGTCGATGTCCGGTGACGCGGCAGAGGGAACTTCATCGTTCACGGCAGACGGCGGCAGCATCACCAATAAGAACGGCGACATATTCTTCGTGAACAACACCGCTACTGAGATAAGCCTGAGCGGAGTTGAGATCACAAACGAAGACGAAGACGGCGTTTTCCTCAGAGCCGAAGCTGCCGGCTGGGGCAATGAGGGCTCCAACGGAGGCAAGGTGAACATGAACGCATCCGGACAGGTCATCAGCGGCGACATGCTTGTCGATGATGTTTCGGCACTGAATCTCTATCTCAGGGACAAGTCGGCATTCACGGGTTCCATAAACAGCAGCGGACAAGCCGGCGACGTATATGTTGAGATAGAGGACGGAAGCACATGGACGCTGACTGCTGACTCATATGTCTCTGGACTCACCGTAGGCGAAGGCTCGGCAATAGATCTGAACGGGCACAAACTCTACGTTGACGGCAAGGAATATGTGGCAGGCTCTTCATCGACAGGGGAGGCGTTTGACATAAGTACCGGAAACGGATCCGGCAGCGGGGGACCCGGAGGAACACCGCCGGACGGGAACGCACCCGGAGGAAACGGCCCGGGAGGAGAACCTCCGGAGAAACCGGACGGAGAAGGCGGGCCGGGAGGAACGCCGCCGGATGGAAACGGCCCGGGTGGAGAGCCTCCTGAAAAACCTGATAATAACAATTGATAAAAACGAATACCGGATAATAGCGAAACGCGAGAGGACAGGACAAGCATTCTCTCGTGTTTTTTAATCCGCTGTCCTTAGTGCATGGGGTTGCTTCCAGGTATTTTAAGCATTATGAAAAATATTTTAACTTTTTTGTAAAATATATTTGACAAAATGCTATCGGCGGGTGTATTATGACCTCGCAAAGGACGAAGAGACAACGTCCGGAAGGAGGAAACACCATGAGTACAAGTTATGCAACCGGCCTGGCAGTCGGTATCGTGACTGCTTTGATAATATTCGCCCTCATCTGGAAGTTCAGCAAGAAATCCATGAAGGGCACTTTCGATGAAAGACAGGAACTTGTCAGAGGAAGGGGCTACAAGTATGCCTGCTTCACAATGCTCGGTCTTATGGTTCTCGATCTTTTGCTGGAAGGTTACAATGCTTTTGATACCCTGCCGGTCTCAAGGACTCTCGCCATATTCTTCATGATCCTGGCCGGAGTAATGGTATACGCGCTTTACTGCATAAAGAATGATTCGTATTTCGGAGTCGGCACTGATGTCAGAACGTACCGCGCGGTCATGTGGATCGTCATAGTATGCAACGCGGTCTCCGGTTTTACAGGCCTCAGGAGCGGTGCGATGGAAAACGGCAAACTTTCATTCGGCCCGTGCGCATCCCTGCTTTTCTGCCTTGCCTTCGTGATCATCATGATCACTATCAGAGTCAAGCAGAGCAAAATGGCCAAGGAAGAAGCAGAAGACGAAATGTGATCAGATCTGAGGCGGAGCAAGGAGGATCCCATGAAGAACCTTAAAATGAAATCAGCGCGCGTCGCCAAAGATCTTTCACAGCAGCAGCTGGCTGATCTTATCGGGGTCTCGAGGCAGACCATAAGCGCTATAGAAAAAGGCGACTACAACCCCACGATAAACCTGTGCATCGCGATATGCCATGCGCTGGACAAAACCCTCGACGAGCTGTTCTGGGAATGATAGGATATAGACTATGGTAGACATAGACCGCTTTTATGAAATGCTGAATGATGTATGTGAGGAGCTCCCGGAAGATTTCTTCCGCGAGCTTCATTATGGCGTACACCTGTCCGAAGAATGCAAACTGTCACCCTATGCTGAGAACGGAGACATGGTGATCATGGGAGAGTACCACAGATCCCGCCAGGGCAACAGGATCACTATATATTACGGCTCGTTTGCCCGCACATGCGGATGGATGCCGGAAGAAGAACTGAAGGACAGGCTCCGGAAAACCGTCAGGCACGAGTTCAGACATCATATGGAAAATCTTGCCGGGATGTACGGAGCAGACTCCCTTGAACATGAAGATATGGAGGAGATCAGGGACATGGTCTGCGCGAGAGAGGAGAGGAAAAACAGAAATAAAGGTTAACAATTTGTTTCGCCATGTTTTATTCTCGTTAACATTTTAACAACGGTTGAACCCCAGCGACACTTTGTGATATTTTTCACATCGGTTTTTCGTTTTCACGGGGGCAAGCCTGAAGCCGCTTTTATACCAGGTGAAAACAAAAAACTTTGGGGCAGAGAACATGATGTATCTGGATACATTTACGTTCTCTTTTTATTTTGTCCATAGGTAAAAGCTGCATCAAGGTAAGGAGAAATAATGGAAACCATAATCAGCATCAATTCAGCGATCAACAATTTTGTCTGGGGCATTCCTGCCATGGTCTGCATTCTGGGCATCGGACTCTACCTGAGTATCCGCACGGGGTTCATCCAGATCAGAAAGTTCGGTCTGGCAATGAAGGAGACCTTCGGCAAGATCTTCACAAAAGGTGAAAAGAAGGAAGGAGCTATCACACCGTTCCAGGCGCTCTGCACAGCACTTGCGGCGACAGTCGGTACAGGCAACATCGCCGGAGTAGCCGGAGCTCTCGCCATCGGCGGTCCGGGAGCAGTCTTCTGGATGTGGATCTCTGCACTTCTCGGCATGTGCACAAAGTTCTCCGAAGTAACGCTTGCCGTTCACTTCAGAGAGATCGATGACACGGGCACATATGTCGGCGGCCCGATGTACTACATCAAGAACGGCCTCGGCAAAAACTGGAAGTGGCTCGGAGCGGTCTTTTCGGTCTTCGGCATACTCGCGGTATTCGGAACAGGAAACGCGACACAGGTAAATACGATCACGACTTCCATCGATACTGCCCTCCTCTCATACAACGTTATGGGAGCATCGGGTATCAAAATGCTCAATCTCATCATCGGCATCGCCCTCGCTGTACTCATCGCTTTCATTCTCATCGGCGGAGTGCAGAGGATAGGAGCGGTAACAGAGAAGCTCGTCCCGTTCATGGCGGTCTTCTACATCCTTCTTGGCCTTGGTGTCATCGTAATCAACTACAAATATGTACCGCAAGCTTTCGCTTCGATATTCGAAGGAGCGTTCAGCCCTAAGGGCGTCACCGGCGGTGTAGTCGGAAGCATGTTCCTCAGCGTACAGAAGGGTATCGCGAGAGGCATCTTCTCCAATGAGGCAGGACTCGGTACAGGCTCCATGGCTCATGCCAGCGCGGACGTCAATCACCCTGTAAGGCAGGGGTTCTTCGGAATCTTCGAGGTGTTCGTCGACACCATCGTCATCTGCACGATGACAGCTCTGATAATCCTCTGCGGACGCGCGTCGATCCAGTACGGCCAGCCTGCTGGAGCTGAGCTCACGATCCAGGGATTCACAAACACATACGGAAGCTGGGTGTCGGTATTCACTGCGGTAGCAATGTGCTGCTTCGCGTTCTCAACCATTCTTGGATGGGGACTTTACGGCACGCGCTGCTCCGAATTCATCTTCGGAAGCAAGGCTGCAAAGCCGTTCCTGATCATCTACGCCCTGGTCGCCATCCTCGGAGCCACCATGGATCTCGGAGTCATCTGGGAAGTCGCCGAGACGTTCAACGGGCTCATGGCTATCCCTAACCTGATCGGCGTATTCCTGCTTTCGGGCACGGTCGTAAAGCTCGTCAAAAACTATTTCAGCGATGAAGAGTACATTCCTTATCATGAGCAGGCAAAAATGCTGAAAGGTGATAAATAATAAATAATTTTTGAGCGGATATCTGTATATCTGCTCATTTTTTATCCTCCGTCTGTGTTAGAATTTAAACATGCTGCAGAACTTTATCATTTGCGTAAATGCCGTCATTCCGTCGGCCATATATCTCATCATCGGCATAACCCTGAAGGTGACGGGGGTGATAAAGGATGAAGACGTAAAGAAATTCACTCATGTGGTTTTCGTAACGCTTTATCCGTTTATCATGTTCGATAATCTGTATGGAAAGAACATCGCGGATAATATGGACGCAAAGCTCGGCCTTTACGCTGTCGCTTTCACGGCTCTGCAGTTTGCTGCCTCGTGGATCTTCGTCTGCATGATCGAGAAGAGCAATTACGAAAGAGGCGCGATGATCCAGTCCCTGTACAGGAGCAACTACGTTCTCATGGGCTTTCCGATCGCGGTCAACCTTTTCGGTAAAGGCAATATCACCGCAGTCGCGATCATCATGATGCTCGTAGTGCCGTTCTACAACGTAACGGCAGTCATCCTGTTCGAGACCTTCCGGGGCGGAAAAGTGAATTTCAGACAGATGCTGAAACGCATACTGACTAACCCTATTATCGACGGAGGCATTGCGGCGTTCATAGTGATGATGCTCGGCATAACACTTCCGCAGCCGATCGTGAATACAGTCGGCACGCTGTCGGATGCCACTGCACCCATAGCGATGATACTGCTTGGGGCGGCGCTCAATTTAAAAGGGTTCAGCAGCGACAGATGGCGCATCGCGGTATGTACCATCGGAAAGCTGGTTGTTTTTCCGGCGTTCGGCATTGCCGGCGCTGTGCTTTTGGGACTTAGAGATGTACAGCTTATCGCCATAACTTTGATGACTGCAGCGCCTGATGCGCTCGCGTCGTACGCGATGGCGAGTTCAATGGGCGGAAACGGTAAACTTGCCGGAGAACTTGTCGTGATTACCACGATAGCATCATGCTTCACCATTCCGGTGTTTCTGTTCATACTTAAAACCAATGGCTTGTTTTAACGCCGGCAGCAGTGACAGCCGGCAGCAGTGAGGACTTACTGATGCATGACAGATTAAAAATCAAAAAACAGCTTCTTGAGAACGAAAAAATCAGCTACGCGAGTGACGTGATCGAGCTGCCGAAGGGCGGCATCGACTGCAGTGAGGGCTGTAATCCTTACGGCTTTCCGCCTGAGTGCGCAGATGTCGTAAAAAACTTCGATACGTCCAGGCTTGGCCCGTATCCGCACAGCCAGGCCCTGTATGATGCCATAATAAAGTACTGGAAGAGCCAGTGCTTCGTTGAGCGCGAAAACATCCTCATCACTGACGGCAGCATCAACGCGCTTTATGTGATAAACAATATCTTTGATACGCATAACGCAATGGTCCTGGGCATCTCGCCTCAGTTTACCGACTATTACATGCACGCTGAGATGCTGGGCATCGAATATGCTCCTTACCAGCTGAAGAGGAAGCATAATTACAAGTTCGACTCATATGAGTTCATGTCGATGCACTATATCGCGAAAACATATGTCAGCGCTTCCGAGGATGAAAAGCTGTATAACTTCATATATATCGACAACCCGAACAACCCGACGGGGCAGGCGATCGACATTGCGGCTATTGAGAAGATCGTATCGAAGGCTCTGAAGAATGACATTACCGTTATCATTGATGAGGCCTACGGCGAGTTTATGCCAAAGAGGAATTCAGCCGTGAGACTCTGCGAGAAGTATCCGAACCTCGTAGTAGTGCGCACACTGTCGAAAGGCTTCGGCCTTGCGGGCATGAGAGTAGGATACATCATCGCTTGCAAGGAGCTCATCCACTGCATGAACAAGATGGTCAACCCTTACATGGTGGGAGAACTTTCGCGCGAGGTAGCCGCAGAGGCGCTGAAGCATCATGAGTTCATAGCCAGAAGCAAGAAAGCTTTCGCGGGCATGAAGAAAGAGATACGCAGGGAGCTGGGATGCACCAGACACAACCCTGAGGGCGCTTCGGGCAGGCTCCACATGGCGGAGACGCTCGATACCAACTCACTGCTCCTGCTTTATCACGATGACAAAAACATCAACCTGAAGGACGAGTTTTTCAAAAGAGGCGTACTGGTGATCGACGGCTATGACTTCAAGGGACTCGATTCGACAGCGGCACGTGTGAGGCTGCCGAAGAAGAGAGACTTCCCGAAGCTCATGAGGGCGATAAAAGAGATCAATAAACTTTAAAGGGGATGAATTGAGTACAGAACTGCTTATAACCAGCGTGCTGCTCGGAGTCGGGCTCGCGATGGATGCTTTCAGCGTGTCCGTTGCGAACGGGCTGGCAGACATCGGAATGAATAAGGGGCGCATGCTCTCAATAGCGGGCACCTTCGCCGGCTTCCAGTTCATGATGCCGATGATCGGATGGCTTCTGGTGACAGAGGCGGCCAGACTGTTTCAATGGTTCAGCCCCCTGATCCCGTGGATAGCGCTCGTGCTGCTTCTCATCATAGGAGGAGGACTGCTGAAGGACGGCATTGAAGAGCTTCGCAGCAGCAAAGCCGGGGACACGGAAAAAGACGGAACGGCGGGAGCAGAAAAGCTGACCCTGTGGGCGCTTATGATGCAGGGAGTCGCTACTTCGATAGACGCGCTATCGGTAGGATTCACAACGGCGGATTACAGCAGCATGCAGGCATTCGTGTCATCGCTCATAATCGGAGCGGTAACGCTTTGCATATGTCTGGCCGGCCTCAGGATAGGCCGCAGGCTGGGAGAACTGCTGAAAGGGCGCGCTTCGATACTCGGAGGACTCATTCTGATAGCCATAGGCCTTGAAATATGGGTAAAAGGAGTGTTTTTCTAGGTTTCTACAAATATCATTCTCATAAACATCACGATTTCATCATAATAATGGAATATCATATGGGTGTACAGAGAGAAACTCTGAAAGAAACCTCCATATAACATTTTCCATATAATACCTAAGACAAAATGACGGGGCGATGGAATGGGTCATCGCTCCCGTTGTTTTTTTGCAGAAGGAATGATGATGGATGTCAGGAAATACAAGGCTCAGATTGACTTTAGCGATTTAGCGTGGTAAAGTGATAAAGCAAATCGGGACAATTTTTTATTTTGGAGAAAAACATGCAGTATGATGATAGTGTATTGACACGTACGGAGCGAAGGATATTCGCGCTGAGGACGCTGTACAGCAGGGCGGGATACCGCTCTTACAGAATGAGGAAGTTTGAGGATTACGATCTATACAGCAGAAACAAAGACTTCCTGCTGTCGGACCGCGTTATCACCTTTACGGACACGAACGGCAGACTCAAGGCACTGAAACCTGACGTTACGCTGTCGATAGTAAAGAATATAGAAGACAGGCCTTCGAGCCTCAACAGGCTGTTCTATGACGAAAATGTCTATAGAGTCTCGGGCAGGACCGGGACATTCAGGGAGATCATGCAGATGGGACTTGAGTGCATCGGCGATGCCGGCAATGCGGTCGCTGCGGAAGTGATCGATCTTGCAGAGCAGAGCCTGGCGCTGGTGTCTGAAGACCATGACTATATACTGAAGGTCTCGGACATCGATATTCTTACCTTGCTGGTTGACGGGATGTCTGACTCAGGCGCTGTCAGGAGTGAGCTCCTCAGGCTGGTAGGCGCCAAAAACCTTCACGAGATAGCAAGCCTGTGTGAGGAGAACGACATACCGGAGGAGAAATGCCGCACGCTTACCGAACTGCTGAAGATATACGGGACGCCTCCTGAAGTGATGCCTCAGATAGAGGCGATATGCAGAGGCACCGATGCCGAGGAAGAAGTCGGAGAACTTGCGGATGTGCTGAGGGGCCTTTACCCTGAGAGCGGGGAGCCGGCTGAGAGGAAGATAGTGCTGGACTTCTCGATAGTGGGCGATACCAATTATTATAACGGGATGGCTTTTGAGGGTTACATAGACGGCATACCTGAATGCGTGCTCATAGGCGGAAGATACGACAAGCTTATGAAGAGAATGAAGAAGAAGTCACGCGCGATCGGTTTTGCGATATACATGGATACGCTGGGGATGAGAGGAAAATAAATTGGAAACGATGATAAACGTAGCTCTGCCGAAGGGAAGGCTGGGCGAAAGAGTATATAAGATGTTTGAGGCGGCAGGCTACGGATGTGATGACATATTCAACGGCCGCAAGCTTGTCTTTGAAAACAGGGAAGCCGGCATAAGATATTTCTGGGTGAAGCCGTCAGATGTTCCTATCTATGTGGAGCGCGGCGCGGCGGATGTCGGAGCATGCGGCAGGGACATCCTGCTCGAGTACGAACCTAATGTTTATGAGCTCAAGGACCTGGGCACGGGCATCTGCCGCATGGTCGTGGCCGCGCCGAAGGGTTTTAAGGATGTTTCTGAATACCCGCTGAGAGTAGCCACAAAATTCGTGAACATAGCCCGGGACTATTATTCGTCCAAGGGAAGGGATATCGATATAATCAAACTGAACGGTTCTATAGAGATAGCTCCCATACTCGGGCTTTCCGACGTCATAGTCGATCTGGTAGAGACCGGAAATACTCTCCGTGAGAACGACCTCGAGGTGTACGAGGAGATAATGGATATCAGCACCCGCCTGATAACCAACAAATCGGGTTATAACTTTAAGAGCGCGGCCATATACAGGCTGCTTGACAGACTGTAACGGGGGCATTGATGATAAGGATCTTTGATTTTGCAGAAGTGGCGGCTGATGAGGTGTTCGCGAGGAGCGAACCTACAGCTGATGTATCAGACATCGTTGCCGCTATAATAAAAGACGTCAGGGAGAACGGCGACGAAGCCGTGATCCGCTATGCCGCAAAGTTTGACGGCATAGATCCTGAGCAGTTTACCATGGAGCTCAGCAGTGAAGAAAAGAAGGATGCTCTCCGCAGGCTCGATGAGACCGACCCGGGACTTTCGGACGTTATCAGAAGGGCGGCGGCGAATATCGCGGAGTTCTGCGGCAGGCAGCTCAGGGATGGCTTTACGGTAGAAGACGGACCGGGAAAGATGACCGGCCAGAAGGTGATCCCTCTCGAGCGCGCCGGCATATATGTGCCGGGAGGTACGGCAGCATATCCGTCGACCGTGCTCATGGATTCGATCCCGGCGCTCACGGCGGGCTGCAGTGAGATAATAATGACGACTCCTCCAAATGCCGACGGGAGCATAGAGCCGGCGGTCGTAGCGGCAGCAGTCATAGCGCAGGAGACAGTGCCGGGAGCCGGCAGCGTCAGGATATTCAGGACCGGCGGCGCCCAGGCGATAGCAGCCCTGGCATACGGGACAGAGTCGATCCCTGCTGTAGACAAGATAGTGGGACCGGGAAACGCTTTCGTCGCGGAGGCAAAGCGCCAGGTCTTCGGAAAGGTCGCGATAGACATGATAGCCGGACCAAGCGAGATACTCGTGGTGTCTGACGGAAAGAGCGATGCTGATGCAGTAGCGGCGGACATGCTCTCACAGGCCGAGCACGACAAAAACGCGAGCGCTGTGCTCGTGACAGACTCCGCGGAGCTTGCTCAGGCTGTCGCTGAGGCTATAGAGACACAGCTGTGCAGCCTCGAGCGTGAAGAGATAGCCAGGGCTTCCATAGAGAACAACGGGAAGATCATAATCGCGAAGGATCTCGGCCAGGCCATTGAGATCTCTAACGAAATAGCGCCTGAGCATCTGGAACTCTGTGTTGACGATCCTTTCGGACTTATGGAAAAAGTAAGGAACGCCGGCTCCGTATTCCTCGGACGAAGCTGTCCTGAGGCGCTCGGCGATTACTTTGCCGGTCCTAACCACACGCTGCCGACGAGCGGCACCGCCAGGTTCTCAAGCCCGCTCTCCGTGGATGATTTTGTGAAAAAGATGCAGTTCATATATTATACGGATGAAGCTCTTGCGGGAGTGGCTGAAGACATAGCCGCCTTTGCCCGCAAGGAAGGTCTGACCGGACACGCGAGAAGCGTGCTGATCCGTTCGGAAAAACAGAAATAAATGGGGTAATGGTACAATGAGTAAGTTTTTAAGCAGCAGATATGCTTCGCTTGAGCCCTATACGCCGGGCGAACAGCCTAAGACGCGCGTGCTCACGAAGCTGAATACAAACGAGTCGCCGTTTCCTCCGATGCCGGAGGTGGTAGAGGCGGTCAGGAAGGAAGCTGAGATACTCCAGCTGTATCCCGATCCTGACAGCACGGAGCTCCGCAAGGCGCTCTCAAAGCGCTTCGATGTGGATCCGGACATGATCATATGCAACAACGGATCCGACGAGACTCTGTACTTCGCTTTCCTCGCTTACTGCGACGCGGGTACACCGGCGGTCTTCCCGAAACTGTCATATGGATTTTATCCGGTCTTTGCCGACATAACAGGTATCAGCTTCAGGGAGATCCCGCTTAAGAGCGATTTCAGCATCGATCCGGAAGATTACTACGACGCCGGAGGCACGATCTTTATCGCGAATCCGAATGCTCCGACGGGCGTACCGCTCAGCCTGGATCAGATGGAAGGCATACTTCAGCACAATCCGGGCAATGTGGTCGTTATCGACGAAGCGTATGTAGACTTCGGAACGGAATCGGCAGTACCGCTTACCAAAAAATATGACAATCTCCTGGTGGTGCAGACTTTCTCGAAGTCGAGATCCATGGCGGGCATGAGGCTCGGTTACGGCATCGCTTCCCGGGAGATCATAGCGGATCTCAACGCGCTCCGCTACTCGACAAACCCGTATAATATAGACAGGCTTGCGATCGCGGCGGGAGTCGCGTCGCTCGAAAACGACGAGGTCAACAGAGAGCATTGCCGTACGGTGATGGAAAACAGGGAGTACACCGTGGAGCAGCTGAAGGCTCTCGGCTTCGAAACAACGGATTCGACGGCGAACTTCATCTTCGTCAGGCATCCGGAGATCGGCGGGGATGTGCTTTTTCAGAAGCTCAGAGAACGCGGCGTGATCATCAGGCACTGGTTCAAGCCGGAGATAAACGACTACAACAGGATCACGATCGGCTCACGGGAGCAGATGGACATACTGCTCAGAGAGGTGAGGGACATATTTAAGGAGGCGGGTATATGAGAACTTCAGAAATCAGCAGAGTGACCGGGGAGACAGACATCAGGCTCTCTCTCGATCTGGACGGACGCGGCGCGAGCGACATCGATACGGGCGTCGGCTTCCTCGACCACATGCTCACGCTTTTCGCGAAGCACGCGAGGTTCGACCTGTATGTGAAGGCAAAGGGCGATAATTATGTGGACGACCACCACACCGTCGAGGACGTGGGCATAGTCCTGGGACAGGCTTTTGCGGAAGCCATCGGAGACAAGAAGGGCATCTGCCGTTTCGGCGACTGCATCCTGCCGATGGACGAGGCGCTCATCATGTGCGCTGTGGATATTTCCGGAAGGGACTATCTCGGTTATTCCCTTGAGATACCGACAGAAAAAGTGGGCACTTTCGATACTGAGCTGACCGAGGAATTCTGGATCAGCTTTGTGAGAAACGCGCGCGTGACCCTGCACCTTAAAAAGCTTGCGGGTACGAATTCCCACCACATAATAGAAGGTGCGTTCAAGGCTGCGGCAAGAACGCTGAGAAAGGCTGTTTCGATAGACAGCGCGTATGCGGACGAGGTCCCTTCGACCAAAGGTCTGCTTTAGGAGGATAATACATGATAGCGATCATTGATTACGGTGTCGGAAACCTCTTTTCACTGAAGAGCTCCCTTAAGGAGATAGGAGCGGAAGCGGTCGTGACATCAGATGAAAAAGTGATAGCGGAAGCCGACAGGATAATACTGCCGGGTGTTGGGGCTTTTGAGGATGCCGCACGCAAACTCAGAGAGTCCGGAATGGCGGATGTCGTGAAAAGAGAGGCTGCTGCAGGCAAGCCCATGATGGGCATATGCCTTGGCATGCAGCTCATGTTCGACGTGGGCTATGAATACGGTGTACACGAGGGCCTTGGACTTATAAAGGGAAGCGTGCGGCCGATAGCCGATGTCATACCGGAGGGATACAAGATCCCGCATATCGGCTGGAACCTGCTCAAATTCAAAAAGGAGTCTCCGCTGTTCAAATACATAAAAGAGAATGACTATGTGTACTTCGTACACTCGTACTACGCGGCGGAATGTGATGAATCGGTCATCGCGGTCACGGAGTACGGAGCGGATCTCACCGCGGCAGTTGCAAACGGGAATGTTTACGGCTGCCAGTTCCACCCTGAGAAGAGCGGTGAAGTCGGAATGAAGATACTGAAAGCGTTCGTGGAGTTATAGCATGATAATTTACCCGGCAATAGATCTGTATGACGGCAAGGCGGTGAGACTCTTCAGGGGCGACTACGCTCAGATGACCGTATACAGCGAAAACCCGCCTGAAATAGCCGAAGAATTCATAAGGGCGGGAGCGCGCCGCATACATACGGTAGACCTTGAAGGCGCAAAAGAAGGCAGCACGCCGAATTTCGACACGGTGGCAGCCATAAAGAAGGCGGCTGACGCGGCAGCAGCGGCGGCGGACGGAAGCAGGGCTTTCGTGGAGATAGGCGGAGGCATAAGAGACGATGAGACCGTCGCTAAATATCTCGATGCCGGCATAGACCGGGTGATACTCGGTACGGCGGCTGTGAACGATCCGGCTTTCCTTGAGCGCTGTGTAAGCCGCTACGGGGAACGCATCGCCGTAGGCATCGATGTCAGAGACGGCTTCGTAGCCGTAAAAGGCTGGACGGAGCTCTCTCAGTACAGGCTTGAAGAGTTCGCGCGCATGATGCAGGATGGAGGCGTAAAGACGATCATCTGCACGGACATCTCACGCGACGGAGCCATGAGGGGCACGAACCGCGAACTCTACAAACAGCTGTCTGAGTCCCTGGACATCGATATCGTTGCATCGGGCGGAGTTTCGGACATTGAAGACGTGGAAGCTCTCGCGGCGCTGGGGATACACGGAGCCATAATCGGAAAAGCATATTACACGGGGGCCATCGACCTCGCGGAGGCAGTAGAAAAAGGAGCTGCGAAATGATAACAAAAAGAATAATCCCATGTCTCGACGTAAAGGACGGCAGAGTCGTAAAAGGAGTCAACTTTGAAAACCTGGGCGACGTAGCGTCACCTGTGGACATGGCAAAACTATATACAAAGTCCGGCGCGGATGAGCTGGTATTTTACGATATCACGGCGAGCGCTGAGGGGCGGAAGCTCTTCACGGAGATACTTACGGAAACGGCGTCGAACGTATTCATCCCGCTTACGGTGGGAGGCGGCATCAGCAGCATAGCGGATTTCGACCGCGTGCTGAAGTGCGGCGCGGATAAGGTGAGCGTAAACTCCGGGGCAATAAGAAATCCGGGAATTATCACCGAAGCCGCGAAGCTGTACGGCGACCAGTGCGTGGTGCTCTCGTGCGACATAAAGCGCGTGGGCGGTGAGTTCAGGGTCTTTGCCAGAGGCGGCAGGGATGACACCGGCATGGAAGCCATAGAGTGGATAAAGCGCTGTGTTGGCATGGGCGCCGGCGAGGTCGTGGTCAATTCGATCGATACTGACGGCGTAAAGACCGGATTCGATATAGAGATGCTCGACGCGGTATGCAAGGCGGTCTCGGTGCCTGTCATCGCCAGCGGCGGCGCGGGAAGCATCGGGGATTTCATAGAGCTGTTCCGCAGGATCCCGGACATTGACGCAGGCCTCGCAGCATCGATCTTCCACTTCGGCGAGGTATCCATAAGCGATCTCAAGGAGCGCATGGCTGAAGAAGGCATTCCTGTCAGGCGATAATGAAAGGCAGCAATTTAATGATAGATATAAGCGAACTGAAATTTGATGAAAAAGGACTGATCCCGGCCATAGTCGTGGATTCGGTCACAAAGAGGGTGCTGACCCTCGCATACATGAATGAGGAGAGCCTGCGGATCTCGATGGAGAAGGGGCTGACCTGCTTCTTCAGCCGCTCGCGGCAGGAACTCTGGCTGAAGGGCGAGACCAGCGGCAACTACCAGCACATTGTCAGCATCACCGCGGACTGTGACAGGGACGCGCTTGTGGTGATGGTGGAACCTGACGGCCCGGCATGCCACCTTGGGACCACATCCTGCTTCGAGTATCCTGTCTGGGAGAGCGGAGAACTGAAGGAATTCTCATACGAAGGCCTCATGGATCTCATAGACGGACGCAGGACTGAACCTAAGGAAGGCTCATATACCAGCTACCTTTTTGAGAAAGGCCTGGATAAGATCCTGAAGAAGGTGGGCGAGGAAACGACTGAGGTGATAGTGGCGGCAAAGTCGGCAGAGCAGAGCGGTGACAACGCCGAGACAATATATGAGATAGCCGATCTGGCGTATCATGTCATGGTGCTGATGGATGAAGCGGGGATCTCCCTCGAAGACATCCACAGGGAACTCGCTTCGAGGCACGTGATAGACAAGAAAGTAAAACAGGAGAAGATGGTCTGATGCAGGATTTTGACCTTCACATGCACACAACATACTGCGACGGGCAGGACTCAGCTGAGGCGATGGTGCTCTCTGCAATTGACATGGGTCTTGCAGCAGCCGGGATCTCGGGACACTCGTTCACACCGCATGATCCGAGCTACTGCATGAGCCGCGCGGGAACGCAGCAGTACATCGAGGAGATACGCTCCCTGCAGCAGAAGTACTCCGGCAGCATCAGACTGCTGCTCGGCATTGAACTCGACCGGTACGCGGATACGGACATAAGTCCTTACGACTATCTCATCGGCTCGGTGCACTACATTTTTACTGAAGAAGGAAAAAGGAAGTGGAACGATATCATCGCGGCTCACGCGGGTGATGCGGACAGGAGCGCTTCAGACTCAGCGATGGGATCACTTTGCAAATACCGTGACTGGAGCGATGTGGATGACAGGCCTGAGGATCTCTGCCGCTTTGCTTTCGGGGATGAAAGCATCTGTGAAGATCCTGAGACCCGGAAGGAAAGGATGCTGGATATCGCGGAACTCTACTTCAGCACTGCCGGAGAGATCGTCGAGGCGACCGGCTGCGATATAATAGGGCATTTCGACTTACTGACAAAGTTCAGCGAAGGATGGGGCTTCGGCCCGGCCGGCAATGTTATCAACAGACTGCGCTGCGGTGCCGCGGAATTTGTAAGCGACATATTTGACACATCGGATGTAAGATATACCGCCGCATGGAAGAATGCCATAGACAGGATATTTGCAGACTGTGAGGCCAGATACAGAAATGGTTACCGCAACAGACTCGAGCTTATCGGTCTTCTTCAGGCCGGGGACAAGCCGGTCTTCGAGATAAACACCGGCGCCATAAGCAGGGGCTACAGAACAGTACCATATCCGGCGGCCGGCCAGATCGAATACATCAGGAGCAAGGGCGGCATCCTGATAATGAGCTCGGACAGCCATGCCGCCGGAACCATATGCAACGGATTTGAAGAATTCGGGCAGCTGGCCGGCCGCCAATAAGCATCCGGCTAAGCACTCACCTGAAAAACCGCCAGAAAAAACGAAAAATCACGCTTTTTCAGCCAAATACGACTGTTAAGCGTGATTTTTATTCGTTATTTCGCCTGCTTTTCTAAATGTTCCTGCTTAGTTTTTACTCTGTGCGGAGGGCAACTACAGGATCCTTGCGGGCGGCCATTCCGGACGGTATGAGTCCTGCGATGAACGTCAGGAATATGCTGATGAATACCAGGGCTATGCCTCCTGCCAGCGGGAGCACCGCTTTCAGCGCCTTGAGGCCGGTCAGGTGAAGCAGTATCGCGTTGATAGGTATTAGCAGGAGCAGGCTCACACCTATTCCTATGACTCCGGCACAGGCTCCGATGATGATGGTCTCTGCGTTGAATATACGCGAGATATCCTTCTTTGAAGCTCCGATCGCACGGAGTATTCCTATCTCCTTGGTGCGCTCAAGCACGGAGATGTAGGTAATGACGCCTATCATGATGGACGATACGATCAGCGATATCGCGACAAATGCGATGAGCACGTAGCTGACTGCGTTCGTGATGGTCTTGAGCGACTTGATCATGACGCCCGTTATGTCGGTGTAACTGATGACCAGGTCATCGTCGCCGTTGTCCTGCATGTCCTTATTGTAGGTTTCAAGGAAGTCCAGGAACTTCTCTTTTGAATCGAAATCCTTAAGATAGAATGCCATCGACACAGGCTTGTTGATATCGGCATATCCGAGCTCGCGCAGATTGCCTTCGTAAGTTGTTTTTTCGTCGCCCGATATATATGCCGTTATGAGCCTTGTGATCTCTTCTTCGTCCATCTTCATTGTGAACGCGTCTGCTATGCCTGACGGATCTACGTGGAACTGGCTCCCGACAGCCTGAGCGGCTTTTCCGAGCGCCGGCCCCACGACCTTGGCGTTCTGCATCATTTCCATGCCTTCACCGTACTGGTTGATGCCGTCCTGCAGTTCTTCTGCGGTCGTAAAAGGCTCTACCGTCGCGTCCAGCGCTGTCTTCAGGATCTCTGCCGGGTCGACCTTCATTTTCTCCATCTGCTCGGCGATCGTGTCGTCAATGGATTTATTGACTGCCGCGGCTGTTTCGTTCAGGTTATTTGCAAGTCTTTCAGCATAGTCCTCGCTGAGGAACCCTCCCGACTTATCGATCAGATCCTGTGCCGTGATACCGTTCCTGAGTAAGTTCAGGGCATCCTCTTCCGTAAGTCCGAGTCCCTGAGGAAGCTTCTTCAGGAGCTCAGGCGCGGCTTCTTTCTGCGCAGTTTCTTTTGCTTTCTTTATAGCTTCAAGCGCAGCTTCCTCATCCGTTGCCGCGGCGATCCCCTCCATGATCTTAGGCGCGGCCGCATTGAGTACTTCGCCGTAGGCCTTGAGCATAGGATTGACTATGGAAGCGTGCTTGCCTGTGTTGAGATTCTCACCGAGAGCCTCGTCAACGAGGGCTTTATCGAATTTGAACTTATCCGGATTTTCATCGTACTTATTCAGGATGTGATCCACCATGCCTTCGCAGCCCTCAAGAAGAGCCTCGTTCACGTCGCTTTCGACCTTCTCTGCAGACTCGTTTTTGCTCAGGTCGTTGATCTCATCCTTCGCGATGTTCTCTATCTGCCGCTGCACGGCGTTAGGGTCGATGTCGCCGCCCAGCGCCTTTCTCAGCTTGTCTTCATCTATGCTGATCATGTCCTCGAAACCGAGGCCTTCGTCAGTGTTGTTGCGGATGTCTTCGAAGCTCTTGCCGCTGAATACGTCGGTATTCCTGTTTGCCAGCTGGATCTTAACGATATCTGACTCCTTTGCGTAATCGAACATGTGCTGGGTCAGCGAAGGAAGATATCCGATGCCCTCGTTCATCGCATTGGCTCCGGACTTTTCCTTAGGGACGACGATACCTGATATGTGCAGCTTTTCGGACTTTTTGATCAGGTCTTCCATAAAAGCATCGTCCTTTGACATGTCTTCCCACACATCGTAAGAGTCATTGCGCCTGTATGTGTCGCAGTTGTTGACAAGCGCGAATTCCATGCCTATGAAGTCGTCATAAGTCCATTCGATAGGCTCGTTGTCCGATTCGACCTCGTTGCCCTTCATGACCTCGTTGATCATGTCCTTGAGCTCCTTAGGGTCGCGGAGTCCGAGAGTATATACGATGTAGTCATTGAGCTGGTTAGGATCACGAAGCACCAGCAGCAGCTCGTCGTATTTCTCAGGCCACTTGCCGGCTACCACGTCGAACTGCGACTTCAGAAGCTCCTGGTTATCCATCATCTGGAAGAACACATCCATGTTCGCATATGAGACCATTGAGGTCTGGATGCTGTTCATATATGTCTGCATTATGGAGCCCGGGCTTACGCGCAGAGGTCCGTACTTCAGATTGGTCGAGTATATGGTAGGCGAGATGCCGTATCCGTATTCATAGGCGTTGAACCATTCACCGGCAGTATCGATGTTTGAATCGACGTGCTTCTTGAAGGCGGCGAGATCGTTCGATCCTATGCTGGCCAGCATGTCGGTCATGATCTGCTGCTCGCGCAGCTTGTCTTTGGTCCGTATTTCTTCAGCTTCAGCTTCGGCAGCCATGAATGAGGTGATCATGGATGTCATGTCGGCAGTCTCGGACTGTATTGTCAGAGGATAGGACGAAAGCGTGTCCTCCTCGAGTTTGTCTATGTAGGCCTGGAATCCGCTCGATACCGAGAGTATGAGTGCTATTCCGATGATTCCTATGCTTCCCGCGAATGCTGTCAGCAGCGTGCGGGCCTTCTTGGTCATAAGGTTGTTGAGTGAGAGGTGGAGTGCCGTGCCCATGGACATCGACTTGTTGCGGCGGCCGGCAGCTCTTCCGCCGGACTTCTGCCTTTTCTTCATCGTAGCCTGATCTGCCGCAGCGCTTCCTGCCTGTCTGCCTACGGTCCCTCCGACAACGGATCCGACGGCTCCGCCTGCAGGTCCTGCGATTATCTGGCCTGCGGCCTTTCCGACCGCCTTGCCGGCCTGCTTGCCGGCAAATTTCCCGACGGCTTCATTGCGCGCGTCCGGTTCAACCGATATGCCTTCGCTGATCTCATGGATGCCGGGATCGAACGGATTGCTGTCACTTATGACCTGACCGTCCGAAAGCCTGACTATCCTGGTCGAATACGCTTCGGCCAGGTCAGGGTTATGCGTTACCATGATGACAAGCCTGTCTTCGGATATCTTCTTGAGAATGGCCATGACCTGCGAGCTTGTCTCGGTATCGAGAGCTCCGGTCGGCTCATCTGCGAGAATGATGTCAGGGTCATTTATGAGCGCGCGGGCTATGGCCACACGCTGCACCTGACCGCCGGACATCTCGGCAGGCTTTTTGTTGATCTGATCTCCCAGACCGACCTGCTCGAGCGCCGCGACCGCTCGCTCCCTTCTTTCTGCAGACGATACACCTGATAAAGTAAGGGCGAGTTCTACGTTTGAGAGCACGTTCTGGTGCGAGATGAGGTTGTAGCTCTGGAAGACGAAGCCGATAGTATCGTTTCTGTAGGCATCCCAGTCGGCATCCTTATATTCCTTGGTGCTGATTCCGTCGATGAGAAGGTCGCCCGCAGTGTATTGGTCGAGTCCTCCGAGAATGTTGAGCATGGTGGTTTTGCCGCAGCCCGAGGGTCCCAGAATAGAAACAAACTCGCTTTCTCTGAAGGCGAGGTCGATACCCCTGAGTGCGTGAACAGTCTCAGCGCCGGTCCTGTATTCTTTTGTGATTCCCCTTAGTTCGAGCATTGGCCATATCTCTCCATGTTATCTTAGTTTACAATCTAAAATTCTACATCTTTTACAGAGCGCCTTCAATCGCTGCACAAACAACTTACAGGATTTTCACAAATGCCACACAAAAGCAATCCGTGCTCTCGCATATGCGGCAAAAGAATGATAAAATATAAAAGTTCGGGCCTGCTGTAAGGTCCGCCAAAATAACCCGAAAGGCGAATCATAATAATGGCAAATAACTGGAAGATTAATGAAAACGGAAATATCGTATTTCCTGTACCTGATAAAGTAAAGATCCCGTGGGACAGGAGCAGGGGCGACCTGCCGCTCACAGTCGAATATTTCAACGGGACCATGTACGAGAAGGTAGAGGAGACTGCAAAAAAACATCCTCTCATGATAGCTCTCGACTTCATGGGCAAGCACATAACATACAAGTACATGGTCGATCAGATCAATCTCTGCGCGAAATCGCTCAGGATACTGGGCATACGCGAGAACGACAGAGTCACGATCGCCATGCCGAACTGCCCGCAGGCCATATACATGCTCTATGCTGTCAACCTTGTCGGAGCAGTCGCAAACATGGTGCACCCGCTGAGCGCCGAGAAGGAGATAGAAAACTACCTCAACATGTCCGATTCGGTCATGGTGGTCACTCTCGACCAGTTCTACCATAAGATCGAAGCGATCCGTAAAAACACAAAAATACAGAATGTAATCATCGCGCGCATCAGAGATGAGCTTTCGAGACCGATCAAAGTCGGATACATGCTCACGGAGGGACGCAAGATACAGAAGATCCCTAAGGAAGCTCCTGTATTCCAGTGGCCTGACTTCATGAGCCTCGGAAGGCACTGCGGATATGAGTACAAGGTAAAGAGAAAACCTGATGATCCGGCTGCCATCCTCTACTCGGGTGGAACCACGGGAACTACTAAGGGTATCGTTCTCACGAACCTGAACTTCAACGCGCTGGCAACGCAGGTCATTGCCGCAAACCCGATATACAGGGTGGGCGACAAGATGCTGTCAGCCATGCCTATCTTCCATGGTTTTGGCCTCGGCGTATGCATTCACACCATGCTGGCCGGCGGCGGACGCTGTGTGCTGGTGCCGCGATTTACACCTAAGAGCTATGCCAAACTGATCACGAAGTATAAGTGCAACTTCATCGCCGGCGTACCGACTCTGTTTGAAGCGCTGCTGAGACTGCCGTCAATGAACGGTAAGGACCTCTCGTCGCTCAAGGGAGTTTTCTCGGGCGGTGACTCGCTCTCCATCGAGCTCAAAAAGAAGTTCGACAAGTTCCTTTACGACCACAAGTCGAAGATACAGGTCCGTGAAGGATACGGCACTACTGAGAGTGTAACGGCGGCATGCCTGACACCTCCTCAGATGCACAAGGAAGGAAGCATCGGCATACCGTTCCCTGACATGTACTACAAGATCGTCAGGCCTGGCACGGACGAAGAACTGCCATACGGTGAAGAGGGCGAAATACTGATGTCCGGACCGACCGTGATGGCGGGTTACCTCGACATGCCTGAAGAGACAGCCAATACCATCAGGGAGCATGAAGACGGACTCAGATGGCTGTATACAGGCGATCTCGGAACCATGGACGATGAAGGCTTCATCTACTTCCGCGGAAGAGCCAAGAGAATGATCATCTCTTCAGGCTATAATATCTATCCTGCTCAGCTCGAAAACGTCTTTGATGCACACGAGAAGGTGCAGATGAGCTGCGCTGTCGGAGTTCCTGACAGCTACAAGATGCAGAAGGTCAAGATGTTCGTGATGCCGAAGACCGGTGTCGTTGCGGATGATGCTCTCAAGGAAGAACTTCTGGCATATGCAAGAAAACACATTGCGAAATTCGCGATGCCTTATGACATAGAGTTCCGCAAGGAGCTGCCGAAGACTCTGGTAGGCAAGGTAGCGTACCGTGTTCTCGAGGAAGAGGAAGCGGAGAAGTACAAAGCAGAACAGGAAGCTGCAAAAGCAGACGTGAAGTAGAAAGCGGACCGGAAATGGAAAGACAGGATAAAGGGCTTGCGTGGATGCTCCAGTATGAGAATATCGCATGGTATGAGGACGGAGTGGTAAGCATACTGGACCGGCGCATATATCCTATAGAGGTGGTAAAGGTCGAGTGCAGTACTCACCGGGAAGTCGCTGAGGCGATACGTGACATGGTGACACAGAGCGCCGGTCCGTATACGGCGGCGGCAATGGGCATGGCGCTGGCTGCATATGAGTGCAGGGGAAGGAGCGAGGCTGAACAGATCGAATATCTGGAAGCCGCCGCTTACACGATCTCTCATGCAAGGCCGACTACAACGTGGCGCATGGAGCGCATCACAGCCAGGTGCCTTGACACTGCAAGAGCAGCACTGGCAGCCGGCAAGTCAGATGTCTCTGAAGTCATCAGGCAGTGTGCCATAGACATGAATGACGAGAGGTATTCCGGAATAAATACGGTAGGCAGATATCTCGCGGGGCTCTTCCCGGAGCACGGAACCATCATGACCCAGTGCTTCGCAGAGACCATAGTAGGCATGATGCTCAAGGAGGCGAGACTGCAGGGCAAGGACATCCGCCTGTTCTGTCCGGAAACACGCCCGTATTTCCAGGGATCCAGACTGACGGCCAGCGTAGCTTACGACATGGGATTCGACGTGACCGTGATAACCGACAACATGCCGGCTTCCGTAATGAAAAAAGAGGGTGTCGACCTCTTCACTTCAGCGGCTGACGTCATATGCTGTGACGGTCATGTCGTGAACAAGGTGGGGACTTACCAGATAGCTATAGCCGCTAAATACCACGGCATACCATATTATGTAAGCGGAACTCCGGATCAGGGACACCCTACGGTAGATACGGTGAAGATAGAGATGAGAGACCCGGATTTCGTTCTGCAGGCTATGGGGACACCGACAGCGAACCAGAACGTAAAGGGTTACTATCCGGCATTCGACATTACGCCGCCGGAACTCGTTACCGGCGTGGTCACTGATCAGGGCGTTCTTAAGCCGGACAGGCTTTCAGAATATAAAGCGGTCAAGGCTCAGTTCCTGGTCTGACGCTTTCGTGCAGCCCGGTCCTCTATCCAGGCCGGGGCAAGTATTGAAATAAGAATGAGAAATGATCCCAGAAGCATTGAAGGGGTCATTTTTTCATGCAGGAATACAACGCCGAGAATGGCGGCGGTGAGCGGGTTGAATACTGCGAGGACTCCGGCGCGCTCCGGTGTTATGTATTTCTGGCCGAACGGCTGTATTGTAAAGCCCACACAGCTGCAGATCAGCGCGAGCGCGAGTATGGCGCCCCATTCGCTGCCGCTCTGAGGCATGCGTATGTCTTCAAAAATGAAAGCTCCGATGAAACCGAAGATGGCGATGAAGAGGAGCTGGTAGACTGAGACCACCATGAGGTCGTCGTTCTTCGCTGCCGTGTCTGTAACGATCACCGAAAGCGAATACCAGAACGTTCCGAGCAGCACGAGGAGCTCGCCGGAAGTGAATCCGAGCCTGTCGCCCTTCAGTGTCAGGAAAGCGACACCTATGATGCAGATCAGCGATGAGATTACGGTGATCCTGTCAGGGAACCTTCTGTGGATGATGCATGCAAGAGCAGGTACCAGAACTACGACCATGCCTTCAAGAAAAGCGGTCACGGAAGAAGGTGTCGACTTCAGGCCCATCATTTCGGTCAGCATGGCCAGGAAGAAGGTTATTCCTATGAGGGCGCAGTGGAACATCGTCTTCGCATCCACTTTGGTCAGATGCCTGCGGAAGAGCAGCGCGATGATGACGAACGCTATCGTGAAACGGAAGCCGATCGTCAGGAAAGGCCCCATAGTGCGCATGGCGATTTTTCCAAACAAAAGAGAACTGGATCTCAGCGCGAGCGCCAGGGACACCAGTACTTCACCTCTCCGTTCATTCATCTGTATCTCTATCCCATGCTTTTTCATGCTGAAACAATTATATAGTCATCGTTACCGGCCGTTCAAGCCTTCAAACGCCTTAAAATATTGTAAAGTAGAGCCTTTGCGGATATTCCGGGTGTTATAATCCTACTCGTAAAAATGGCAGAAAAATGTCCAGAAGAAAGGCAGAACAAATGGCAAAAGTAGATATTTTCTCCGGCTTTCTCGGAGCAGGCAAGACAACACTGATCAAAAAACTCATATCTGAGGGATATGAAACCAGGAACATCGTTCTTATCGAGAACGAATTCGGCGAGATCGGTGTCGACACGGGTTTCCTGAGGGAATCGGGCGTCAAGATCAATGAGATGGTAGCAGGATGCATCTGCTGCACACTCGTCGGGGACTTCGGAAAAGCCCTGAACGAAGTGATCGAGCAGTATGATCCGGACAGGATCCTTATAGAGCCGTCCGGAGTCGGAAAACTCTCAGATGTTATCATCGCTGTACAGGATCTTCAGAACGACAAGATCGAGCTCAACGGCTTCACGACGGTAGTCGATGCCAAGAGATACAAGATGTACATGGAGAACTTCGGTGAGTTCTTTGCGAATCAGGTAGAGCACGCAAGCTCCATTTTCCTTTCGCATCAGCAGGGAATGACATCCGCGGAACTCGATGAAGTAGTAAATGATATCAGAACTCTGAATAAGACAGCACAGATAGTCACGACCGACTGGGATCAGCTCAGCGGCGCAAAGATGCTCGAAGTCATGGAGTCAGACAAGACCCTGAACGCGGAGCTCGACAAACTGAGAGAAGAAGCTTACGAGGAGCTCGAGGCGCACGAACACGAGCATGAGCACGAACATGATGAGGAGTGCGGATGCGGACACCATCATCACCACCATCACCATGATGACGACGATGATGACGATGAGGACGAACACGAGCACCATCATCACCATCACCACGATGACGACGATGACGACGAACATGAGCATCATCACCATCACCACCATCACCATCATCACCATGGACATGACGCTGACGAGGTCTTCGACGAAGTCGGAGCGCAGACCAGCAACAAATATACAAAAGCGGAACTCGAGGAGATCATCGACAGCCTCGATGAGTGCGGCGAGGTGCTCAGGGCAAAGGGCATCGTAGAGAACGCAGACGGAGGCTGGCTCGAATTCGATTACGTACCGGGCGAGGGCGAGGTCAGAGAGACCGAAGCTGAGGCGACCGGAATGATAGCCGTCATCGGTACAAGACTCAACAAAGAAAAACTTAAGGGGCTGTTCAGACTGGCATGAGAGATATACCTGTATACCTGTTTACCGGATTCCTCGGTGCAGGAAAGACATCATTCATAAAAGAAACACTTGAAAATCATGAGTTCGGAGACGACGGGCGCACGCTTCTGCTCATATGTGAGAATGGCGAAGTCCGGTATGAGCCTGAGAAGTTCGTCGGCCCGGGAGTCAGGGTAGAGCGCATAAAAACCGAAGCTGAGCTCAACGACGTGAATCTCGGACGAATCAACAGACAGGGCGGCTTCGACCGTGTAGTAGTCGAGATGAACGGCATGTGGGAGAACCAGAAGCTCTTCGCGGCGATGCCTGACGGATGGCTTATCGCTCAGGAGATGGCTCTCTTCGACACCCGCACTTTCATGATGTACAACAAGAACATGCGTCAGCTCTGCTTCAACAAGATGCAGACTGCGGACATGGTGGTGTTCAACCGCTGCGAGAAGGGTTTCGACAAGATGCCTTATCACAAGGAGGTCCGCATCGCGAACCGCAACTCGCTGATAGTCTACGAATACGGCCCGAACGACATAGAGCCGGATGACATCATAGACCCGCTCCCATACGACATGAACGCTCCGAAGATAAAGATCGAAGACGAGTGGTACGCGGAGTGGTACAGGGATATCAACGAAAATGAGGATGACTACGACGGCAAGACTTTCATTATCAAGGGAAGGGTGGCGCTGTCAGATGAGCTCCCGCAGGGGCAGTTCGCGTTCGGAAGACACGTAATGACCTGCTGTGAGGCTGACATACAGTTCGCAGGCCTGCTGGCATACTACTCCGGCGCTGAAAAGCTCAGCGTTGGAGACTGGATCGAGATAACAGCCAAGGTCCGCTGCGAGTATACAGAAGCATATAAGGAAAAGGGACCTGTGCTCTACATCAGGAAACTCGAGAGATGTGAAGCTTGCAGCCCGGAGGTCGCAACATTCTGAAAACAGAAGGGAAGAGAAAGATGAAGAGTTTCAGGTTCAGGAAAATGGCAAGGAGATCGCTCAGAACCGCGCTTATACTGGCGCTGACGCTGTGCATGACTGCGGGTCTCATTACGGTCGCCAGCCCGGCTTATGCCGCATCGGAGTTCAGGTATTCGAGCCCTTTCAGCAAAACGGGATATTCGACCTATTATCACAAGGGCAAGTACAACGGCTGCTATATAGTAAACGGAGTGGATATCTCGGACTGGCAGTCAAAGAACTGCCGCTTCCGTGATGCCAGAAAAGCCGGTGTCGATTTTGCCATCATGAGAGTCACTTACAGCTCGTACGGCAGAAAAGATCTCCAGATGCATATAGACGAAAAGTTCTATACACAGTACACCAAAGCCAAGGCAGCCGGAGTCATGACCGGAGTTTATGTTTTCTCGCAGGCGACGAACGCGTCGGAAGGAATAAAGGAAGCGCGTTACGCTATCAACAGGCTCAAGGCGCTGGGGATCGGCCCTGAAGACCTTCAGCTTCCTGTTTATATGGATTATGAGTTCGCGGGAGGAGTGTTCGGCAGGATGCACGGCCTCAGCAGAATCAACGCAACCAATGCGGCTGTCGGCTTCTGCAACGCAATAAAGGCTGCGGGGTATACCCCGGGCATCTATGCAAACACGACCTTCTTCAGTTCATACATAGCTACTTCACAGCTGGCGAGCGATGTAGACCTCTGGTGTGCCCAGTACTACAGCCGAAACCAGTCCGGAGTGAACTATTCCAAGTGGCAGTACTCGAGCAGCGCCAGGATCAGCGGCATGCTTTCCTATACAGGTCTTCCGGGAAATATAGATGCTGATTTCTGGTACCTCAACGTCAGAAAGGCGAAGAGTTCGGTCGTCACAAAGATCTGCGGCGTGACCACTCTGAGCCTGAGGACCGCAAAGTCACCTAAGTTCCGGTTATACAGCGGCAGTAAGCTACTTCGGGAAGGAGTGGACTACTGCACCGGCGGCATCAGGACCTGCAGGCAGGGCAGCGCATATGTATACATCAAGGGTATAGGAGCATACAGCGGATATGCGATGATACCGATCAAGATCGCAAGTAAGTCAAGCGGCAAGATGTCTACGGAAGTATCGTGCGCTAACTATCTCAGGAAGAACAATGCAGGAAAGTCCAGATACTTAACAGTATCAAAGAAGATCACATATTCAACAGGTGCTACATATGTCGTTCAGGATTATCTGAATATAAGAAAGGGGCCTGGCACGAATTATGACAAGGTGCTCAGAAGCAGCCTGCCGACCGCAACAAGGAACAAGACGGTTTCCGGCAACACGACCGGCGTTCTCAAGCCGGGATCAAAAGTCAAATGCCTGAAAGTGAGCGGAGACTGGATGAAGATCGACGGCGGCTGGATATGCTGCAGGGAGGGCAACGAAGTATACCTGAAATAGCCCTTCGCAAAAGAGAATAAATCCTGAAAGGGAGGCATGTGCCTCCCTTTTTCCATGCAATGAAAAAACGACTCTGTACAAGCTGAACCCCATCAACATGTGCATAGCCGTTTCTTCAAAGCACTATCTCATATCGATTTCTCTAAAAGTACTCTCCCCGTAGACCTGAGAGCCTTTTTTATGTTGTTCGCAAACATACTCTTACGAGTTGAACTGACAGCCTGCACAACAACATTTATCGTAACTACATTGTATTGAATGTGAACGCCTGATGTTATAATATTATTTCGAATAGTATAACAAAATTAAGAACAGAGCAAAACATGGCAGAAAAAAGAACAGCAAACTTCATACTCAGCCGTACGAGGAGGAACCAGATCTATCTTCCTTACACGCGCAAGAAACCGTACTTCGAAGCTATAGCATCGGGAGATGATGACAGGATCGCCGAGCTTTCGCAGGAGAACTACGAATACCCGACCGCACTTTTCAACAGGTGCGGCTCATACAGCGAGGCGATGAATAAAATGTATTACGAGGCAGTCGGCGCCGCCAACGAAATGTGCCTGGTCGCCATTCAGTCCGGCCTGCTTGACATGGTCGCATACGACATCCGCGACGAGTTCATAAAGGAGTTCGACAACGCGGTCTCGCTGCCCGACCTTTATGACCTCGTACATGGCATGGCGCACAATTACGCCATGAAAATGAAGTATGTACTCAGGGAGAAGAGGCGCTCACCAAGACTCGCGCACATGATGACATACATAGAGGAGCATCTGACCGAAAAAATAGAACTTGCGGATATCGCGGAGCATGTGGGCATCAGCCGTACATATGCTTCCGCGGTGTTCAAAGAGGAACTTGGCATAACCATCAGCGAGTTCATACTCAAGGAGCGGCTGCTCGAGGCTAAGCGCATGCTTAGAGACACAGATCTTACGGTGGCCAGTATTGCCGACAGGCTCGCGTTCTGCTCTCAGAGCTACTTTACAAAGAATTTTACTGAGGCAGAAGGAATGACGCCTGTTGAGTACCGCAGACAATTCGGATAAGCGGCGACAGCCTGCGCCTTGTTATTTTAAAAATCGTAAAAGATATGGATTATAAAAACTGGAAAAAAGCATACGTCTGCATCGATCTCAAGTCTTTCTATGCCTCGGTGGAATGCGTAGAGAGGGGCCTTGACCCGATGACTACGGATCTTGTCGTGGCTGATCCGACGCGGGGAGACAGGACGATCTGTCTGGCCGTATCTCCATCTCTGAAGGCCAGGGGAGTAAGCGGCAGGGCAAGAGTGTTCGAGATCCCGAAGAGCTTCGAATACATCATGGCGCCTCCGAGGATGAAGCTGTACATGGAGTATGCCGCGGAGATCTACAAGATATATCTCGACTACATCGCCCCGGAGGACATGCATGTCTATTCGATCGACGAGGTCTTCTTTGACGTGACCGCATATCTGAAGAGGTACGGCATGGATCCGAAGCAGATGGCGGAGTTTCTGATGAAGGAAGTCTATGAGAGGATCGGGGTCAGGGCGACTGCGGGAGTAGGATCTAATCTGTATCTTGCCAAGATAGCCATGGACATAATCGCCAAGCATGCCGAAGACTTCATCGGGGTGCTGGACGAGGACGAGTACAAGCTGCAGCTCTGGGACCACAGACCTCTCACCGATTTCTGGATGATAGGACGTCAGACGGCTAAGAAATTCGAGCGTATCGGCATAACTACCATGGGCGGGATCGCCGCGCTTGCCGCGCGTGACGAGGACCTGTTCTACAGGATGTTCGGCATAAACGCCGAACTCATGATCGATCACGCTTACGGCATCGAGACTACGGAGATGTCGGATATCAAGGGATACAAGACAAAGAGCAACTCTCTATCGCACGGTCAGGTACTGATGCGTGACTATACGAATGAAGAGGGCCGCCTGATAATAAAGGAGATGACCGAACAGCTCTGCCACGAGATGACCGAGATAGGAAAGGTGACGCCTAATGTTTCGATAGCGGTCGGTTACAGCAATGCCCTTCGCACGCCGATGACGCACGGCTCCGTATCTTTCGGGTACATGACGGACGCGGCTTCGGTAATAATGCCTGCCGTTGCAGACCTGTATGACAGCATCACCAACCATGAATATCCGGTCAGAAGGATTTTCGTAAACTTCAATGACATAAAGCCGCGCGAAGCGGATAAGCAACTGACGCTCTTTGATCTTGCTGATACTGATGCAGAAGAGAGCGGCAAAACGAAAGGGCAGATGCGCAGAGACGGACTGTCTGATCCGGTCTCAGAGACCCGGACCCGGCTCAAGCGTGATGCCGCGCTGCAGGAAGCCGTCAACTCCATAAGAAAAAAGTACGGCAAAGACGCGATGTTCAGAGGGATGGATCTCGAGGAAGCCGCGACCACCATAGAGAGAAATCATCAGGTAGGCGGCCACAAAGAATGATGAGAAGTGTGTGAAGATGATGAAAGAGAACGACAAAAAATGTATAATAAACAACGGTGGGCCATGGGAGAGGCCTGCCTCATCGAGACCCAGAATGCCCCGTTCGCAGAGGGCAAAGCAGTTCGCACCGTTTGAAGCGCTGACCGGTCTGTCCGAGAGACTCAGACAGGCGGAAGAGGAACATGAGAGGGAGTTTCAACGCAAATGATCAAAGGAGTGCACAATTACTCTGAGATAGGCAAACTTAACAAAGTGCTGCTTCACCGAATCGGCACTGAAGTCGACGGACTTGTCCCTGATAATTTCGCACGGCTTCTGTTTGATGACATTCCATATCTCAGGGTAGCACAGCAGGAGCACGACCGCTTTGCTGCCATACTGAAAGAGAACGGTGTTGAAGTAGTCTATTATGTTGATGAGGTGGCAAAGGCAATAGACAGCCCGGCCATAAAGGACCGCTTCATAAGGGAGATGCTCGATGAGACACGCTTTTCATCCCGGGGAGTTAAAGAAGCCATATACGCTTATCTTATAGCGATGGATGCTCATAAACTGGTAGAGAAGGTGATTGCAGGCATAAGAAAGACCGACCTCACCGATTACAGACCACGGACTCTCGCCGAGAAGATCGATGAAGCGTATCCGTTCTACATGGATCCCATGCCAAACATGTATTTCACGCGTGACCAGGGAGCCTGCATCGGCAGCGGAGTCGCGATCCATCACATGAGCACGGCAACGAGAAGAAGAGAGAGCCTGCTGCTCAGATACATGTATGAGTTCAACAGCGACTTTGCGCCCGCGGGAACCGATAAGTGGTACGACTACAATGATCCGTACAGCCTGGAGGGCGGCGATATACTGGTGCTCAGCAAGGATGTCGTAGCGATCGGGCTTTCCGAGAGAACGACAGCTGCGGGCATCGAGACATTATCCAGAAACCTGCTGACTGGCTCGGATTTCAGGAAGGTGCTCGTGTTCAACATTCCTAAGAAGAGAGCATTCATGCACCTCGATACAGTGTTTACGATGGTGGATCACGATAAATTCTCGATCCACCCCGAAATAGAAGGTCCTCTGCAGCTCTACGAGCTCAGCCTCGGAGCTGGCGGAGAGATACAACTCGATTCGATGACCGAAGACCTCGCGGGTATCCTGGCGAAAGAGCTCGGCCTGCCGGCCGTGAAACTCATCCGCTGCGGAGGCGATGATGTCATGGCGGCGCAGAGAGAGCAGTGGAACGACGGTTCCAACACACTCTGCATCGCGCCGGGCAAGGTCATCACCTATGAAAGAAACTACGTTACAAACGACCTGCTCGACAGGAACGGCATAGAAGTGCTTACTATGCCGAGCTCAGAACTTTCGAGGGGCAGAGGCGGCCCGCGCTGCATGTCATGCCCTGTAAACAGAAGCGATCTGTGATTTGCGGCAGACACACCGGCATAAACAACAACTGAGACTGGAGGATAAACAATGGCAGTTAATCTTAAAGGAAGAAGCTTTCTTACCCTTATGGACTTCACACCGGCTGAGATCAGATACCTGCTCGATCTCGCGCACGATCTGAAGGCAAAAAAAAGACTGGGTATCAAAGGGAAATCGCTCGAAGGAAAGAATATCGTCCTGCTCTTTGAAAAGACATCGACAAGAACAAGATGTTCATTCGAAGTTGCTGCAATGGATGAGGGCGCAGGAGTGACATACCTTGACAGCAAGAGTTCCCAGATGGGCAAGAAGGAAAGCATTGCAGATACAGCGAAGGTGCTCGGCCGCATCTTTGACGGCATTGAGTACAGAGGATATGAGCAGTCTGTCGTAGAGGAGCTGGCTGCAGAGTCCGGTGTTCCTGTGTGGAACGGACTTACTGACATCGACCACCCTACGCAGATCCTTGCAGACCTGCTCACGATCGAAGAGCATGTGGCGAAGCCTCTCAGCAAGGTAAAGGTGGTATTCGTGGGCGACGTCAGGAACAACATGTCATACGCCTGGATGTACGGCTGCGCCAAGATGGGCATGGACTTCGTTGCTTACGGACCTGATGAACTCTGCAAAGGTGTTGACGCAGACGTGCTTGCCCGCGCTAATGCCGTTGCTGCCGAGACAGGTGCTTCGATAACAGTTACTGACGATGAGGCGGCTCTCAAGGGCGCGGATGTAGTATACACAGACATCTGGGCTTCGATGGGCGAGGAAGATCAGATCCCTGAAAGAGTAAGACTGCTGACTCCTTTCAAGGTGACGGAAGACCTCATGGCAAAGACGGAGAATCCAGAATGCCTCTTCATGCACTGCCTCCCTTCGTTCCATAACTTCGAAACGACCATGGCAGCAGAGCAGATGAAGCTCGGCTATGATATCCGCGAAGTAACGGAAGAAGTCTTCTCGGGCAAGAACTCAGTCGTATTCGACGAGGCTGAGAACAGGCTCCACACAATAAAAGCGGTTGTAGTTGCGACCCTCGCATAACAATAAATATTAAAGGAGATCTGACGAAGAATGGAGTTCAAAATACCTGAATACAAAGCGCCTGACTTCACAGCGGCTAAGCTTGCGAATGCTCCGGACTGCAGGTTCGAAGAGGCAGACAGAGACGGAGTCGCACCTGAGTACTTTCACAGCACATCGATGTTCCCTGAGTATTTCAAGGTGAACGGAGAGTGGAAGCTTGCGGAAGAGAGCAGGATGGATTCGAGCGTAGTGCTGAGACCTGACGGCAGGCTTGACGTAGTTGAAAACCGCAACATCCGCAAGGGTGATCTTGTGGCGCTCGGAAGAAGTGAGGACGGACGCGAAGGCATATACGTACACACCAGGGGCTTTGAAGACGAAGAAGCAGAACTTGATGATCAGTTTGTATTCCGCCAGGGCAGAAGCAGGGAGACCTCATATGCCCGTGACTATGACAAGCTTTTCGAACTGCTGAATTACGAGAAAGAGCACGGGAACATCGTATGGGTCATGGGACCTGCATTTGCCTTTGACCACGACGCGAGAGCATGCATGCAGGCTCTTGTAGAGAATGGATATGTGGACGCGCTGCTCGCAGGAAACGCGCTGGCTACCCACGACCTCGAAGGAGCTCTGCTTAATACGGCGCTTGGTCAGGATATATATACACAGAAGTCGCAGCCAAACGGCCACTACAATCATCTTGACGTAGACAACAAGGTCCGCAGAAGCGGTTCAATTTCGCAGTTCATCGAGGACTACGGCATCGACAACGGGATCATCTACAGCTGTGTGAAGAACAATGTGCCGATCGTTCTTACCGGTTCCATAAGAGACGACGGTCCTATACCTGAAGTCATCGCTGATGTCTATAAGGGCCAGAACGTCATGAGACAGACTGTCAAGAAGGCGACAACGGTTATCTGCCTCGCTACGATGCTCCACACGATCGCAACGGGCAACATGACACCGTCATTCAGGGTGCTCGAGGACGGCACTGTCAGACCGGTATTCCTTTACACGGTCGACGCCGATGAATTTGTCGTCAACAAGCTCCTCGACAGAGGAAGCCTTGCGGCGACTACCATAGTTACAAACGTACAGGATTTCATCACGATCGTAGCAAACGGGCTCGGTCTTGAGTGGAAAAGATATTCATAAGTAAGACAGAAAGGGGATCACATGGGAGAAGTAAAGCATCTGATCAATATTACCGATCTGAGCGTAGAAGACATCAGTCATCTGATGGAGACCGCCGATGACATCATCGCGCATCCTGAAGCTTACTGGGACAGCTGTGCGCACAAGAAGCTTGCTACGCTCTTCTTTGAACCGAGTACCAGAACAAGACTTTCTTTCACGGCAGCCATGATGGAACTGGGCGGCAACGTGCTCGGATTCGACCAGGCACAGTCAAGTTCTTCGGCGAAGGGCGAGACCGTGGCTGATACCATAATAATGGCCGGCTGCTATGCGGATATAATCGCGATGAGGCATCCGAAGGAGGGCGCGCCGGTTGTAGGTTCTGCCAAATCCTCGGTTCCTATCATAAACGCCGGAGACGGCGGACATTTCCATCCGACCCAGACTCTGACTGACCTCATGACGATCCACCGCAAGAAGGGCGAGATAGGAAACTTCACGGTAGGCCTCTGCGGAGACCTCAAGTACGGGAGAACGGTCCACTCGCTCATCGACGCGCTTCTGAGATACGAAGGCGTGAAATATGTCATGATCGCTCCTGAAGAGCTCAGGATCCCGGGCTACATCAGAGACAGGCTCAATGACGCGGGCGTCGAGTGGCGCGAGGTTGAAAGCCTCGAGGACGCGATCCCTGAACTCGACATACTGTACATGACCAGGATCCAGCAGGAGAGGTTCCCGAGCTGGGAAGAGTATGAGAAACTCAAGGACAGCTTCATACTTACAAGGTCCATGCTGAAGCCGGCAAAGGAAGACATGATAATCATGCATCCGCTGCCGAGAGTCAACGAGATAGACGTGGATGTGGACGATGATCCGAGAGCATGCTATTTCTATCAGGCTCTCATGGGCAAGTACATCCGCATGGCGCTCATACTGTATCTGCTGGGCATCAAATAGAGAGGAGGAAACCATGAACATAGACGGAATAAACACAGGATATGTACTCGATCACATCAAGGCCGGCAAGGGCTTCGAACTCTATCACCTCCTCGGTCTCGACAAGGCTGACTGCACTGTAGCTATCATACAGAGAGCATCCAGCGGGAAGTACGGCGCAAAAGATATCATCAAGATCGATGCTGACATTCCGATCGATTACGACCTGATCGGATACATCAGCTCGGACATCACGGTCAATATCGTAAAGGACCGCGAGCTCGTGAAAAAGTTCAAACCGGGTCCTCCGGCAGAACTCAGGAACGTGATCACATGCCGCAATCCGCGGTGCATCACTTCCGTAGAGAGGGGCATACCGCAGAGGTTCAGACTCGTAGACAAGGAATCCAGGGATTACCGCTGCGTATACTGCGATACGCTGTACCGCGAAAATAAGTAAGCAAATGGACTCCATGGCAGGGCCATGGGGTCCTTTGATAAACGGATAATAATCAAGTGAGGTCTAGAGATGAAGAAAAATAGACTCCTTATACTGATGCTGGCGCTCGCGCTGATAACAGCTCTCCTGCTGCCTGCGTGCAGTAAGAAAGAAGAGAGCCCGGAACCGTCTGAGCCCGCTGAAGCAGCTGAGACAGAAGAAACGGAGGAGGCATCAGTGATAGACTACATGGTCCTGGTAAATAAAGACAGCGAGCTGCCTGCGGGATGGGAGGAGGCTCTCGATGTCACTGCCATCACCAATTCTGTAGGTGATGAGGTGCAGACTGAGAAGAAGGCTTATGAGGCATACTGCGCTCTCAAGGAAGCAGTCGAAAAGGACCTTGAGGGATATGATAAAGGGGAGGTCAGGCTCGAACTGGACTCCGCCTACAGAAGCGTCGAGGCGCAGCAGAAGATAGTTGACGACTTTACGGAAAAATACGGCGAAGACTATGTCAGAAAGTATGTAGCTGTTCCGGGTTACTCCGAACATCATACGGGACTTGCGCTTGACCTTTACTTCACGATAGACGGCAAGGACATCTACGAGAATGAGGATCTGGTACAGTATCCGGATATATGGGAAGCGGTCCACGCCAGACTTCCGGAATTCGGGTTCATACTCCGCTTCCCGGAAGGGAAAGAGGACACTACCGGATATGCCTATGAGCCTTGGCACATCCGTTATCTGGACAGTCCTGAGATAGCTAAGGAAATAACCGACAGCGGCATGACGCTTGAAGAATACCTCGCTGAGAAGAAATAAGCAGGATGACCGGAACCGGGAGGAAAACATGGGTATAATTGCAGGATTCATGGTGCCGCATCCGCCTATGATCGTGCCCGACATAGGCAGGGGGAGCGAGGCGCAGGTGGCGGAAACCACTGCTGCCTATGAAAGGGTGGCGGATGAGATAGCGGCACTCGCTCCGGAAACGATTATAATAACAAGCCCTCATTCGATAATGTATGCGGACTACTTTCACATCTCGCCGGGCAGAAGCGCAGGCGGGAGTTTCGCCGGCTTCAGAGCTCCGGGAGTAAGATTCAATGAAGAGTATGACACGGAGCTCGTCAGGGAGATATGCAGACTGGCCGATGAAGAGGATTTTCCCGCGGGCACTATGGGCGAGCGGGACAGGGAGCTTGATCACGGAACGATGGTCCCTCTCTGGTTCATCAGGAACAGGTATAAGGGCGGAAAGATAGTGCGCATCGGACTTTCAGGACTGCCTCTGATCGATCACTACAGGCTCGGAATGATACTGCGCGAAGCTGCTGAAAATACAGGCCGCAGAGTGGTTATTGTCGCCAGCGGTGATCTTTCGCACAAGCTGCAGGATTACGGGCCGTATGGATTCGCGCCGGAGGGGCCGGTGTACGATGAGCGCATAATGGATGTGATGGGGCGCGCCGCCTTCGGTGAACTCCTTGACTTCGACAGCGCATTCTGCGACAAGGCTGCCGAATGCGGACACCGCTCGTTCGTCATAATGGGCGGCGCGTTCGACGGCACGGCCGTAAGGGCTGAGAGGCTGGCTCATCAGGATGTCACGGGCGTAGGATACGGTATATGCACGTTCTATCCTAAGGGCCCTGACGAAAGCAGGCGCTTCCTGGAACGCAGGATGGCGGAGATCGAAGAGGAACTCCGAGCGAAGCGTGAACAGTCTGACGAGTATGTAAGGCTGGCGCGTGAGGCTGTGGAGGCATATGTGCTCAGGCGCGAGGTGCTGAAAGTACCGGCAGGACTGCCCGGTGAGATGCTTTCGGATCAGGCAGGAGCATTCGTGTCGATACACGAGCACGGAGAGCTGAGAGGATGCATCGGAACGATCAGCCCGACGAGGAACTGCATAGCTGAGGAGATCATAGGCAACGCGATCAGCGCTTCGACGAGAGACCCGAGGTTCCCGGCGATAAAGGCTGACGAGCTGCCGTGGCTTGAGATAAACGTGGATGTGCTCGGCGAGCCCGAAGACATAGACTCCGAAGACGAACTCGATGTCAAGAGATACGGAGTCATAGTAAGCTGCGGGCACAGGAGGGGCCTGCTGCTGCCTGACCTCGACGGCGTCGACACGCCGGAGCAGCAGGTTGAGATCGCGATGAAAAAGGGCGGCATCCACAGGTTCGAGAAATATAAACTGCAGAGATTCGAAGTGATAAGGCATTACTGACATGGCTGTTTGCAAGGTTTGTTTCAGACACTGCGATATACCGGAAGGGGGTCTGGGCTTTTGCGGAGCGCGGACCTGCACTGACGGAACGGTGACCGCCGCCAATTACGGCAGAGTCACTTCGCTTGCTCTCGATCCGATAGAAAAGAAACCGCTCGCGAGGTTCCATCCGGGTTCGATGATCCTTTCGGCGGGCAGCTACGGATGCAATCTGAGGTGTCCGTTCTGTCAGAACTATCAGATATCCTGGTCAGAGGAAGCATACCGGTTTGCTGACAGGGCGGAATACATACCGCCTGAGGAGATGGCGGACATAGCGCTGTCATGCAGGGACCGGGGCAACATAGGAGTAGCTTTCACATATAACGAGCCGCTCATAGGATATGAATACATACGTGACACGGCAAAGCTGGTGCATGAGCAGGGCATGGTCAACGTGATCGTTACCAACGGCACCGCGGACCTCTCCGTACTCGCCGGACTTGCGCCGTATATAGATGCGATGAACATAGACCTCAAGGGCTTCAGCGATCACTATTACAACAAGGTGCTCGGCGGCGACCGCGCCATGACGATGGCTTTCATCGAAGAGGCGGTAAAACACTGTCACGTTGAGCTGACGACCCTTATCGTTCCGGGTGAGAACGACAGCGAGGACGAGATGCGTGAGATGACGGCCTGGATCGCAGGACTCACTGACAGTGACGGCAATACAATAGGCGAGGGGATCCCGCTGCACATCTCGAGATTCTTTCCGAGGTTCCACATGACGGACAGGGACGCAACGAAGGTAAGTCTCGTTTACAGGCTGGCAGATGTGGCCCGCGAAAGACTGAGGCATGTTTATACCGGCAACTGCTGATGCAGGGCTGAGCCGGACTGAATAATAAAAGGCTATTGGGAGAAGGACTTGAGAAAAATAACAGGGAAAGACATAAGGGCAGCGTTCCGCACGTCGTCGCCTATCATCGTGACCTTTCTTGTGCTGGGCATAGGATACGGCATACTGATGGAAAAGCACGGATACGGACCCATGTGGTCGCTGCTTTCCGGGATAATCATATTAAGCGGGACCGCGCAGTTCGTCAGCGTCACGATGCTGAGCAGCGGCTCTGTTTTAATGGCCGGGCTCACCGCCCTCATGATATCCGCCAGGCACATATTCTTCAGCATATCGATGATAGGCAGGTACAGCAGCGAGGGCAGGCGCAAAGGTTATCTTTATTATGCCCTCTGCGATGAGACCTATGCCATGCTGAGCAAGGATGACGGTCCTGAAGGCGTCAATGTCAGCAATTACAGGCTGCTCGTGACGCTGTTCGACCAGAGCGCCTGGTTAACAGGCTCATTCCTCGGCGGATGGATAGGCACGCTGCTCACTTTCGACTCGACGGGGATCGACTTCGCCATGACTGCGCTGTTCACGACCGTGTTCATACAGCAGTGGATAGACAATAAATGTCATCTGCCGGCAGTACTGGGAGTGACGGCGACTCTGGCTTGCCGCGTCATATTCGGAAGGGACATATTCCTCATCCCGGCAATGATCATAATAATCGCTGTGCTGACAGCTGCCCGCGGAAAAATTGAACCGGCAGGAGGTGAGAGCCATGACTGATCACATGCACGCGATGATAGTGATAGCTGTGATGGGGCTTGCCGTACTGGCTACGAGGATAGTGCCGGTGCTCATCTTCGGCAGAGGAGAGAAGGTGCCGGAATTCATACTTTACCTCGGAAGGGTAGTGCCTTACACGGCCATGGGACTGCTCATCGTATACTGCCTCAGGGACATGCCGGTGCTCGATGCGCCGCACGGATTGCCAGAGATAATATCGCTGACAGTTGTTACAGTTACGTATCTCTGGAAACGCAACACAATACTGAGCGTTGTGGCAGGAACGGCTCTGTACATGTTCCTTGTGCAATCGATATTCTGAAAAGGACAGACAGTGAACGATCTTCTTACCGAAAACACGGATCACACAGAAAAATACATACTTGTCGCAGTAGCTTCGGGAGATGAAGAAGCCGCCTGGGACTCGCTTGACGAGCTCTCCGACCTTCTCGACACAGCCGGCGGAGAGACGGTGATGCAGGTCGTACAGAACCTTGCCCATCCTGACAAAGCGACATATATCGGAAAGGGCAAGGCCGCTGAGATCCGTGAGGCGATAGAGATCCATGAGGCCGACGGCATTATCTGCGACGATGAGCTGACAGCCTCGCAGATGCGGAACCTTTCTGAACTGACCGGAGCGAAGGTCATTGACAGAACTACGCTCATACTCGACATCTTTGCTGCCCATGCCCGCACAAGAGAGGGAAAGCTTCAGGTAGAGATCGCCCAGCAGAAATACAGATACGCAAGGCTTCGCGGAATGGGTGAGGCGCTTTCCAGACTCGGCGCAGGCATAGGAACAAGAGGTCCGGGCGAGACGAAGCTCGAGACCGACAGACGAGTGATACAGAAGCGGATAAAGATACTTTCGGACGATATCGAGGCCATGAAGAGGGCGCGCGACACAGCCCGTAAGAGACGGTCTTCCAATGCTGTGCCGGCTGCTGCGATCGTCGGCTACACCAACGCGGGCAAGTCTACGCTGCTCAACAGGATCACGGGTTCGGACGTGCTGTCCGAAGACAAGCTCTTCGCGACACTCGATCCTACAACAAGGGCGGCTCTGCTTCCTGACGGCCAGCAGGTGCTGTTCACCGACACGGTAGGGTTCATAAACAAGCTTCCGCACAATCTCGTCGACGCGTTCCGCAGTACTCTGGAAGAAGCCGGCTATGCCGACATCATAGTGCATGTGATAGACGCGTCGGATCCGCAGGCCGAGATGCACCGGAGAGTAGTCTATGATACACTTATAGACCTCGGGATCACCGACAAGCCGGTCATCACGGTATGGAACAAGGCGGATCTGGTCGATGAGGATGCGCTCTTCAGGGACTTCGGAGCTGACGCATCGGTGAAGATCTCGGCAAAGACGGGTGCCGGACTCGATGAGTTTTACGGTGAACTTGCAAGACTTCTCAGGGAGAGCCGGCTCTTTATCGATACGGTCATCTCATATAAAAATACCGCTGTCGTAGCGGAGATAAGAAAGACCGGCCAGCTTCTCACGGAAGACTATGAGGAGGAGGGCATACACATTAAGGCGTACGTGCCGCGTGCCCTGGCTGCAAAACGGGAACTTGAATGATAAGACTGATTAAAAAACTGATGATACTTATAATAATTGCTGCAGTGCTCGTGTTCGGACTCAGCGCCTATGTGACCCAGTCCGTAAAAAGTGAGATCGCCGGAGTGGATGCCGGAGATGGCATAAGTGAGACTGAAGCAGCAGACTGCAAAAGCATCGATCCGCAGTGCATACTGGTGCTGGGATGTGCGGTATGGGCAGACGATGAGCCGTCACCCATGCTCAGGGACAGGCTCGATACAGCCATCTCACTCTACAAGGCAGGCGTTGCGCCAAAGCTGCTACTCAGCGGTGACAACAGCATCGTGGAGTACAGTGAGCCGGACTGCATGCTGAAGTACACGCTTGCTCAGGGAGTCCCGCCTGAAGACATATTTCTTGACTATGCCGGATTCTCCACATATGAGTCTGTGTACAGATCGCACGCGGTGTTCATGGCAGACCGCCTGATAGTGGTCACGCAGAAGTATCACCTGTTCAGGGCTCTCAAGGCGTGCGAAGCCCTTGGGATCGAGGCAAAGGGCGTAGCATCCAACCAGCAGAAATACGCAGGCAGATACTACAGAGAGGCAAGAGAGGTGCTGGCGCGCGATAAAGACCTTTTCAAGGGAATGATAAAGGCGAAGCCGACATTCCTGGGCGAAGAGATTCCTGTGGATGGAGACGGAACAGTCACGCATCTCAACTGATAACAAGGAAACAATAATAACAGTCTTGGAGATAATAGAATGAATGAAGCTGAAGTAAGAGGGCGCGCTTTTCTGGAAAGCAAGGGAATGAGCGGCCGTATCATAGATTTCAAGAACACTGACATCACTGCCGAAAGCACAGCACTGGCACTCAATGTCGATGTGGACAGGATATGCAAGGGTCTGGCCTTCAAAGGCAAGGGAGGCACGGCGATCGTGGTGATCGCATCGGGAAAGTCGCGTGTCAACAACGGAATGTTCAGGAATGTGTTCGGATTCAGACCTACCATGCTTCCGGCAGAGCAGACTGAGGAACTGGTCGGTCACATCGCAGGCACGATCAATCCGTTCTGCCTTAAGGACACGGCGAAACTCTATCTGGATCTTTCCATAAGAAAACATGTAGGCGAGACCGTGTTCCCCGGCATAGGCGGTGAGGACTCGGTCGTGGAACTCACTCCTGACGAACTCGAAAAACTGTCCGATCCGGTCTGCTGGGTCAAGGTCACAGTATAAAGAACGAAAACAGTCCCCCGGTGCCTCAGGCACCGGGGGACTGCTCGGTTTATCCTTAATTTCTATCTCTTTACTGTTTTTCTTGCGGTTTTGATTGCCTTCTGTGAGCAAACCAGCCTGCACAGATGGCATCCTACGCACTTGTTGCCAACAAGTATCGGCTTGCGCGTTTCGAGGTCGAACTTTATAGCCTGATGGCCCCCGTCCATGCAGGATATGTAACATCTGCCGCAGCCGTTGCAGAGTTCATAGTCAAATACAGGGAACAGTATGGTATCTCTTTCAATACTGTGATGGTCTACTACCGTGCTTGCCGCAACGCCTATGAGATCCTTCACTGATGAGATGCCTTTACACTTCATGTATTCCTCAAGGCCCTCGATCATATCATCGATGATCCCGTATCCGTACTGCATTACGGCGGTCGTTACCTGCAGGCTTCCTGAACCGAGAAGTATGAACTCAAGCGCATCGCGCCAGGTCTCTATTCCTCCCATGCCGCTTATGTGCATGTCGTCAAGCTCTTCGCATCTGGAGAGATCGGAGATGAATCTCAGCGCTATGGGCCTTACTGCATTGCCCGAGTAGCCGCCGACGATAGACTTGCCCCGTACGGCAGGCTCCGCCACAAGAGTGTCGATGTCAACGCCGGTGATGGAGTTGATGGTATTGATGGCGGCGATACCGTCAGCACCTCCGCGTCTGGCGGCGAGCGCTATCGGCACCATGTCGGTAATATTCGGTGTGAGCTTTGCAAGTACCGGAAGCTTCGTGCCTCTCTTGGTTGCCCTTGTAAACTTTTCAACCAGCTCAGGGGACTGACCTATCGTAACGCCCAGATCATCGTCTTCCATGTTAGGGCACGAGAAGTTGCACTCTATCACCGAAGCCCCGGCTTTTTCACACTTTGACGCGAGATTGGTCCATTCCTGCTCATTCTGCCCCATGATAGAGGCTATGATCACCTTTGTCGGGAATTCCTTTCTCAGCTTTTCGAATATCTGCATGTTTTCTTCAACGCTGTGGTCGGAGAGCTGCTCAATGTTCTTGAACCCGCAGAAGGCGTTGGAGTGATGTCTGATCGCTGAGAATCTCGGGGAAGTCTCATGCTGCGGAAAGCTGCAGATGGTCTTGAAGGAAGCTCCTGCCCATCCGGCCTCAAAGGCGCGCTTACACATGTCATATGAGCTTGCGACTACCGATGATGACAGAAGGAAAGGGTTCTCAAGCTTAATACCGCAGATATCCGTAGAGAGATCGACCCGGTCGATTATTTCTGAAGGAAGGATCCATGCATCTTTCTTCACCTGCATCAGTATTTCACGGATGCTGACAGGCAGCCTGGTATCGCTTTGTACGCAGGCCTTTTCGCATGGAGCATTGCAGTATGTGCAGTCACAGTTCAGCCTGTTGACCGCGCCTATAAAATTCTTGAAGTACAAAGATTTGAGGATGGTGCCTATGTCAGCGTGCTGAGGACAGACTCCGGTGCATGGCGGATCAAGGCAGAGCAGACACCTGCTTACCTCGGACTTATCAAAAGCCGCCGCATATTTCTGACTGTTATGTTCCATAAAACATTCACCTCCGTGATGATGAGCCGGATCATTACCGTTGTCTATCTTATGCCTCTTATTATAATTAATTGTTACCCCCGATGTACAACATAATGACGGATGTTATGAAGGAAAAACGTATGTTATACTCAGGGTAAGGATATTGGAGAACAACGTATTACGGAAATACTGACTATGAAAAAGAATCTGTACGGAAAAAATGTATTTGTGACCGGAGCGTCATCCGGCATCGGCCGGGCATGCGCCAGGATGTTCGCGATGAACGGATGCGATGTCACGGGCGTCTCGAGAAATACCGAAGAAAAGACTGAATATTTCGCGGGAGGCGGAAGCCTGACTCTGAGAAAACTGGATGTCACAGATGAGGCTGCAACAAAGGCGTTCATTGAGGGACTCCCGGATGTTGACATTGCGGTTCTTTGCGCGGGAATGGGAGTCGCCGGACCGGCGGAGACAGCTCCGTCCGGACTTACCAGAAAGCAGATGGAGGTCAACTATTTCGGAACGCTTAACGCCGCACAGCCTTGCCTGACGAGGATGCGCGCACGGGGCAACGGTCTCCTGATAATAATAGGTTCGATCGCAGGCAGGGTATCCATACCGATGCAGAGCCAGTACTCTGCGAGCAAATATGCGCTTGAAGCTTTTACCGATGCTGTCCGCATGGAGATGAAACAGTACGGTGTAAGAGCCTGCATCATAGAGCCGGGTGACACAAAGACCGGCTTCACCGCGGCAAGGGAGACACAGGACGTCAGCGGCGCCGGATACGGCAGCATTCTTGAGAAGAGTGTGGCAAAAATGGCTGCGGATGAACAGAACGGCAGGTCACCTGACAGTGTTGCAAAGGTGGCGCTCGCTCTGGCGGCAAGAAAAAACCCTCCGGCAAGGGTGCCGGTAGGGCTCGATTACAAAGCGCTCATGGTACTGCTGCGTGTCATGCCTGACCGCGGTAAGGAGTTCATACTCAGAAAGCTCTATCTGCCGAAATGATCACATTGAGTGCTTCTTTTCCATTATTTTGTCAATTGCGTGGATAAGTGAATATCTGAAACCTGTCTCCTCCAGGGCGCTGATGCCCACGATGGTAGTCCCGCCCGGAGTGCATATGGCATCCTTGAGCTCGCCCGGATGCTTTCCGCTTTCCATCATGTATTTGGCAGTGCCGCTGATCATCTGCGGCACTATTTTATATGCCTGAGCTCTGCTCATGCCGTTCTTTACAAGGCCGTCTGCCATAGCCTCGATGAATACATCGACGAATGCCGGGGCACAGCCGGCTCCGGTACCGCCAAGCGACAGGAGCTCTGAGCTGAAGTACTCGATCTTCGCGATCTGTCCGAAAACACCCTCGAACAGTTCGAGCTGTTCAGGTGTAAGTGAATGAGTCGCTTCCGCGACGATGATGCCCTCTCCGACCGCGACCGGTGTGTTAGGGACGGTGCTGATGTGATTGAAGCCTTCACCGAGATAGCTGACGTAACGCTCATAGTCTATCCCGGCAGCAATGGAGAAGAGAGGCTTGCCTTTAAGCGCGTCCGCGGCGGCTTTAACGACGCCTTCCACTTGCTGAGGAAGGACTGCGATCACGATGATGTCGCTTGCTGAAGCGACCTCCCCGGCGTTCGCGCAGGCGTTGATGCCGCGCTTTTCACAGGCTGCGCGTAGCTTGTCCATGTTCCTTGCGCAGGCATATATGGCTGAAGGCGCCACGACATCCTTTATAAGCAGGCCGTCACAGATGGCGCTTGCCATGCTTCCGAATCCGATAAAACCGACTTTTGCCTTGCTGAAATCCATAGTCTACATCACTCCTTTCCGGTATTATCGATATTCTATCACGAAAGACACATGGTTTTATATCATAATGAGAGCTGTCAGCGTGCTATAATATGAACGATATAACTACGGACGGTAAGGTGCGGCATGAGATTCAGAAACTTCCTTATAGTTGTAAAAGACATAGAAAAGTCAAAGCAGTTCTATCATGATCTGTTCGGATTTGAGGTGCTCGTTGACTTTGACGGGAACATGATCCTTACGGACGGGCTGGTCCTTCAGGAAGAGAAGTACTGGAAGGAATTCCTGCAGAGGGATGTGATACCCGAGAGCAATTCCTGTGAGCTGTATTTCGAAGAGAGTGACATCGAGGCTTTCACAGAAAAGCTGGAGCGTCTGTACCCCGACACAAAGTTTGTAAACAGGCTGATGACGCATTCATGGGGACAGACAGTCGTCAGGTTCTATGATCCGGACGGCAATCTCATAGAAGTCGGAACACCGTTTTAGCAGGAGGTCAGGAAATGGCTGACGGCAAGTGGGTAATGACAGAGGAAGATTCAAAGAGAGTCGACCTTACATACAGCGGCTCCGGCCTGCAGAACATGCGGGATCTGCCTAATTATGGCCGGCATAAGGCTGTCGATGACCGCAGCGGCGGGGCTGAGGCAAAGTGCGCTTTCTGCGGATCGGCTGATCTCCAGACGGGGTTCGGCGGTTTCGGAGAAGGCTTCGGATACAGGTCGTTCAAATGCAGATCCTGCGGCGGTACGACCGATTTTGTCTACAAGGACGAAACAGGAAAGTATTTTAAATAGAAGCGCGGGAAGAGCACATAGATAAATGGCAATACACATAGTACTCGTAGAACCTGAAATACCGCCGAATACCGGCAATATCGCCAGAACGGCTGCTGCTACAGACAGCGTGCTGCATCTTGTGAAACCGCTCGGCTTCAGCCTGGACGAAAAGAGTCTCAGGCGCGCCGGCCTTGATTACTGGCCTTACGTGTCACTGGAGGTCCACGAGAGCTTCGGAGAGTTCCTTGAAAAGTATAAAGGCCGAAGAATGTGGCTGTCGACGACAAAAGGTGACAGGCTGTATACCGAAGCAGACTTCAGGGATGAAGACATGATACTCTTCGGGCGTGAGACTGCCGGCCTTCCGGGGGATTTCATCGATGCAAATAAGGAGTGGGCGATCCGCATACCGATGAGCGGCGACACACGCCTCAGGTCGTTCAATCTGTCAAACGCCGCGAACATAGTTCTGTTCGAGGCGCTCAGGCAGCTTGGCTTTCCGGGGCTTAAATAAAAAAAAGAAACGGGGGAAAAGTCATGAAGAAGTTCAACGCTGATTATTTCAAGGATTGGGATTATAAAAAGCATGCCAGATTCTGCACGGCGCTTTATCTCGGACTGTATGCTTTTGATATGACATTTTCGTATTTCATCATAAAGAAGGTAGTTAAGAAGGCTTTATAATGAACAGACAGGACAGAGCAGAAGAATTATTCAGAAAAGGGTATAATTGCAGTCAGTCGGTATTCGCGGCATTTGCGGACGTGCTTGGCATGTCTGTCGAGGAAGCGGCAAAGATAGCCAGTCCTTTCGGCGCCGGATTCGGTAAGCTGAGAGAAGTATGCGGCGCTGTAAGCGGCATGACGCTTGCTGCCGGATACCTGAAGGGCTATGATGATCCTGAAGACTACGACAGCAAGAAGGAACTGTACGCGCTCATTCAGAAAATGTGCGCTGAGTTCGAAGAGCGGCAGGGCACCATCATATGCAGGGAGCTGCTTGGCCTGAAAAAGGGGGAGGATCTCGGAGAGCCTTCGGTACGTACGGAGGAGTACTATCAGAGCAGACCGTGCATCGGCGCATGCAGAACGGCAGCCGGGATCGCCGAAAAATACCTTCTCTGATAGTATGAAACAAGCAAACAGGATAACAGGTCTGGATAATAAAAGAGGATAATCGAATGGCAGCAGAAGATCAGAAAAAAACACTGGAATACGTAGACGGATATACTGACGAGATAACGGACGTACTGTCGGAGGACGGCGGAACAGCAGAAGCCCAGGTACCGGAGAGTGAGATCAAGTACGACGTCGATCTTGAGAACAACATCGAATTTGAGGTAGAGACCGAACCGGCACCGGAGCCTCAGCCTGAACCTTATGAAGAGACTGTGACCCAGGAAGTCACTGAGGAATACACATACGGGCCGGACTACGGCCGGGGCTATAACAGGGGCTACGGCTACGACCGCGGATACGGATATAACCGGGGCTACAACCGGCGCAGGACCGCATACAGACGGTGCAATAAACACGTATTTACATGGATATTCTCGTTTGTGATGGGCCTTTACGGCGTCGACAGGTTTGCCCGCGGACAGATAGGACTCGGCCTGCTTAAGCTGATGACGTTCGGAGGCTTCGGCATGTGGTATCTTGCCGACCTGATCATAGCGATACTGGAATCATACGTCGGACCTTACCGCGATCAGGAGGATCTGGAGTTCGATCAGTTTGGAAGATACACTAGCTATTAGAAGGGGGACTGGAAAATGCTTACACTTGAAAGAGCAAAGGAACTTAACGATGCAGTGGTGACAGAGGATCATCTCAGGCTCCACGCGCTGAACGTGATGGCGGCGATGGGCGCTATGGCAGAGCACTTCGGTGAAGACAAGGAGCACTGGATGGCTGTCGGATATCTGCATGATTACGATTACGAGCAGTATCCTGATGAGCATCTGCTGCACACGGAACAGCCGCTGCTCGATGCGGGAGTCGATCCTGAAGACGTGCGCGCGATACTTGCTCACGGCTATGGACTGATCAACGACGTGGAGCCGCTTACCAACATGGAAAAGTCGCTCTATACCGTCGATGAACTTACAGGAATAATACAGGCATACGCCATTCTCAGGGGAGAAGGCATCATCGGCATGCAGCCTAAGGGCTTCATGAAGAGGTTCAAGGACAAGAGATTTGCCGCCAAGTGCGACCGCGAACTGATAAAAGACGGCTGCGCCCGTCTCGGCATGGAGCTCAGGGATGTGGCGGAGATCTGCATCAGGGGCATGGAGGAGCACGCGGAAGAACTCGGTCTGCTTGGGAAACCTGCTGAAGAATAACAGGGACCGGCTATGAGCGATAACAGGAAAGGCGCACTGCTGATAATCCTGGCGGGCACATGCTGGGGCGTGATCAGCATTTTTATCAATTACCTTTCTGCTGCCGGGCTCGGCGAGATGCAGATATCGTTTCTGCGTCAGTTGTTTGCCGTACTCGTATTCGCTCTGATCATTCTCATAAGCGACAGGTCCGGATTCAGGATCCCCGTGAAAGACCTCGGCCTGATCATGCTGGTAGGCCTGATCAACGGCGTGGTGTTCAATTTCCTGTATTTTTATACAATAATAAACAGCCGGGCATCGATAGCCGTGGTGCTTCTGTATACATCACCGGTATTCGTTATCATCCTTGCGAGAATATTCTTCAGGGAGAAGATAACCAGATACAAGTCAATTGCTCTGGTGCTGACGGTAGCAGGCTGCCTTTTAGTCACCGGAGTGCTGGGAGAGGGCTATATGCCTCCTCCGGCTGCGATCCTGACAGGAGTGCTGACGGGGCTTGCATATGCGCTCAACAACATCCTGACAAGCGCGGCTGTAAAGAAAAATGATCCGCAGACGGTGACTTTTTACACTTTGTTTTTCAGTTTTTTATTCCTGATCCCGTTCAGCGGCTGGAGAAGCCTGACATCTCTGTGCATGACAAACCCGGCGATACTTGTCGTTGCCTTCCTGATGTGTCTGGTAACAGCGGTGCTGGCCCAGTATTTCTTCTCGGTGGGACTCAGGCTGATCGAAAGCGGAAAGGCTGCGATATACGGCGCCACCGAGCCGATAGTAGGTTCGCTGGTCGGCATCCTCATATTCCATGAGGAATCAAATTTAATGAAAATAGCCGGCATCATCATGGTCATAGCAGCGATACTGCTGACCGGAAAAAGCGATGCCGGGAAAAAGGAGGATACGAGATGAAGTATCTGAGCATATTGCTGGTTTTCATACCGGTCACGATATATGGAAAAATAGCGGGATTTTCTGATTCGATGCTTTTCATATGCAGCGCGCTCGCGATCATTCCGCTTGCGGGAGTCATGGGAAAGAGCACTGATGACATCGCCTGCTTCTGCGGGCAGAAGATCGGCGGCCTCCTGAACGCCACATTCGGGAACGCGACCGAACTCATAATAGCTTTCGTTGCAATGAAAGAGGGAATGTTCGATGTCGTGAAGGCGTCTCTCGCGGGTTCCGTGATCGGCAATATCCTGCTGGTACTCGGAATGTCGATGCTGGCGGGCGGTATAAAGCACAAGATACAGAGATTCAATATCCATTCGATCAACATCACCTCGAGCATGCTTCTGTTTTCGGTGCTTGGCCTCGGCATACCTGCGATCTTTACGCACGCGCTGCCTGAGTCCAGCCTCACAACGGAGTACGAGGGTTTCAGTGTTGTGGTCGCGCTCCTTATGCTGCTGGTGTATGTGATGCAGTTCGTATTCACCTTTGTGACACACCGTACGCTTTATGAAGACTCCATGCCTGATGAAGAGGAGCACAAAACGGCGAGCCTGCCACGCGCGATCATGATGCTTCTTGCGTCGACGATCTGCATAGCGGTGATATCGGAGATCTTTGTAGGAACTGTAGAGCCTATGGCGGAAAGCGCCGGCCTCCACAAGACATTCGTCGGAATCATCCTGGTTCCTATAATAGGCAATGCCGCGGAGCACTCATCCGCGATAATCATGGCCATGAAAGACAAGATGAACGCCGCGATAGAGATCGCGCTCGGCTCAAGCCTGCAGATCATACTGTTCGTGGTGCCTGTCCTGACACTTCTCAGCCTGTTCTTTACGCCGATGAGCATCGTATTTACACCATTTGAGCTGGTCGCGGTAACGGGCTCTGTACTGATAGCTAACCGCGTGGCTTCCGACGGCGAATCAAACTGGCTGGAAGGCCTCCAGCTGGTGACCGTGTACATCATGATCGGCGCCGCGTTCTTCTTTGTATAGAGAACGCTAAAAACGCTGTTAATAAAAAATCATTGTGCGTGAGTCAAGGCCGGCTGGTGGATTTATTTTCAATGAAGCGGGCGCGGCACATAAAGCAGCATATAACATCTTAATGAATAGAGCGGGGAGGCATCTGTGATGCCGCCCCGTGTTGTTTTGCCTGTGCAATAGCCCTCTTTCGCTCTTCTGAAAGATGAAAAAGAGCCTGTCATGTGTATAATATGAAGAGAGGTAACAACAAATGAGCAGATACGATATAGTTTTCATAGGAACAGCCATACTGGATTCGGTCATAAAGGGCTTTGACCCTGAGCCTGTTTCGGTGGCCGGCTTCCGTGCGGAGAGCGGTTCGATCAATGCCGGAGGAGAGGGCGTAAACGGCTCCATCGCCTCGGCGAAGCTTGGCATGAAAAGCGCTCTTCTGTGCTTCCTCGGCAACGATCAGGCAGGAGACCTTATTGAGGTCGAACTTGAAAAAAGCGGCGTAGACACAAGCTGCATAGTGCGGACTTCAGAAAACCCTACTCCGGTAACGACGATTTTCGTAGCTGAAGACGGAAACCGCAAATCGATAACCAACAACGCCCACAGCTATAACTTTCATCCGGAGAGGTATACTGACAGGTTTACGGACACTGAGGCGGTCGTCATAGGTTCACTGTTCAGGGCGCCGTTCAATGACCCGGACGTGATCAGGGCCGTTGTTACGGAGGCGCACGCGAAGGGGCTGATGATATTTGCGGATACAAAGATCCCTAACTTCAGAAAGCTCACGCTCGATGACATAGCGGATTCGCTTCCGATGATAGACTACATAACTCCGAATGAGGATGAGGCAAGGTTCTTCACCGGAGAAGAAGAGCCTGAGAAAATGGCCGCTGCTTTCCTCGCGAAAGGCGTGAAGAACGTTATATTAAAGCTCGGAGGCAGAGGCTGCCTGTTCATGAACAGAGACGAAACGATATACATGCCGGCATATAAGATCGATGTGGTAGATGCCACCGGTGCCGGGGATAGTTTCATGGCCGGATTCGTGTCGGAACTCATACGCGGCAGCGACGTTCGAGATGCCCTGGCCTTCGCAAGCGCATGCGGAGCGATCTGCACCACGGCAGTGGGGACGGGAACCGCGTTATGTAACAGAGAGCAGGTGCTGAAAATGATCAGCGATCAATAATAAAAAGAAGGGGCAGAGATAGTGCTTATTAAACAGGATTTCTATTTTAACTCATTAGGTGCAAACAGACCGTTACACATACGTGTCCCTGATCACGGTGAACCTCCGTTTCCGGTGTTTTACTTTTTTGACGGACACAATCTTTTCAGGGATGAAGACGCTACATTCGGTAAGTCCTGGGGCCTGGAGGAGTACTGCAGGGACTGGGACAAGCAGATGATCATCGTCGGCGTCGAATGCGCGCACGGGCACAACGAGCGCCTCTCGGAGTATCTGCCTTACGGAGTCAATTTCGGATGGCTGAAAGGCATAAAGCCTCTGGGAGAAGCGACGATGCAGGGCATAATATACGAACTCAAACCGTACATTGACGCGACGTTCCCGACGATCCCGTTCAGGGAATGCACGGCTATAGGGGGATCGAGCATGGGCGGCCTGATGGCGGCTTACGCTCTGGTCAGATACAATCAGTACATTTCCAAGGCGGCATGCCTTTCTCCGTCGATCGGCAGCGTGAGCGGCAAGTTCTGGCATGAGATGAATGAAACGGAGCTGAGTCCTGACTCACGCATATACCTTTCATGGGGAACGCAGGAAGGGTACGGGAAAATAAAGGATCCGGACGTTGAAGATAAGTCAAGCTGGATATATAAGACATGCCGCGGAACCGCAAATAAGGTGATAGCCGCAGGCGGCGAAGCAAAGCTTTACTGCCAGATCGGCGGCAGGCACTGTGAAGCAGACTGGGAGAAGCAGCTGGGCATATTCATGCCGTTCCTGTGGCAGGAGTGACAGCTTATGGGGGACTGAGAGATGGATCTGAGGAGTTTACGATATTTTGTGACAGTAGCCGAAGAACTGAACGTAACAAGGGCTGCTGAGAAACTGCATATGAGTCAGCCGCCTCTGAGCGCGCAGATCAAAAGCATGGAAGAGGAACTCGATACGGTGCTTTTTATCAGAGGAAAGAGAAGACTTAAACTGACGGAATCCGGACAGCTGCTTTACAGGCGGGCAAAGGAGATCCTGAGTCTTGCTGAAAAAACCCGCTCGGAGGTCCATTCGATGGGCGAGGGAATGAGAGGAACGATTTCCATCGGCCTTGTCGAAGGAATGGCTCCTGATATAGCTGCTGAATGGTTTGCGGGCTTTATAGGAAAGTATCCGAATATAAGGTTCAGAATACTTGACGGAAGCACCGACGATCTGCTGGAGAAGATGAGGACGGGCCTTATAAGCCTGGCCGTCATTACCTCGCCGTGCGACCATTCCCTGCTCCACAGCTTTCATGTCGGAGAAGAAAGGATAGCTGCGCTGATCAACAAGACTCATCCGCTTGCAATGAAAGACGGTGAAGAGATCGACATCAGGGAGCTTGAGGGAGAGAACCTTATCGTTCCGAGCAGAAGAGCGCTGATCGACACCATTTACAAATGGTTTGAAAAAGTGGGAACAGAGCCGAAGATAGTCTGTGAGATGGACAGCTATCTTGACGCGGCTGCGCTTGCGGGCAGAATGGTCGGCATAAGCATTTATCCGAGGACTGCGTATGTGCCGAATGATTCCCTTATCTTCAAGGAGATATCGGGTGATGACAAGAAAATGGAGTATCTGTTTGTGTGGCGCAAGGGACACCCGCTCCCAACGATAGAGAAGACTTTCATTGATTATGTAAAGGAAATGGTTTCGCGGTAAACTGATAATGCGCAGGCCTGACTGAAGACATGGAGCGTCCTTCGGGATGCTCTTTTTTCATACTCAAAAAATATGATAATGCTAAAAATATATGTATTTCATTAATAAAACCACAAGGGGTATTTTTGAAGCATATTTAAAAAAATCCAACCGGATCATCATCGTGAAGGAAGTGAAAGGAGGATCGGTGAGATGAGCAGAGTGCTGGACCGTTTCGGATCCATGGTATTCGATGACAAAGTAATGAGAGCGATGCTGTCCGAGGACGCATATCGTTCAATGCGAAATACTATCAACAGGGGAGATCCTCTGAATCAGGAGATCGCTAATGCCGTTGCCCAGGCTATGAAGGACTGGGCTGTATCAAACGGAGCCACTCACTTCACGCACTGGTTCCAGCCTCTTACCGGCATTACGGCTGAGAAGCACGACAGCTTTATCCAGACTTCGCCGGACGGAAGAGTGATCATGGAATTCTCCGGCAAGGAACTTATAAAAGGAGAGCCTGATGCCTCCTCGTTCCCGTCGGGAGGTCTCAGAGCCACTTTCGAGGCGAGAGGTTATACAGCCTGGGATCCGACATCATACGCATTTATAAGAGACCGCACATTGTGCATTCCGACTGCATTTTGTTCATACAGCGGAGAGGCGATGGATGAGAAGACTTCGCTTCTCAGGTCGATGGACGCGCTCAATCATCAGGCGCTGAGGGTGCTTCACCTTCTGGGCAACGATTCGGTAAAGAGAGTCCATGCAGTTGCCGGCGCAGAGCAGGAATACTTCCTGGTACCCCGTGAACTTTACGATAAAAGGCCTGACCTGAGGTTTACGGGAAGGACTCTGTTTGGTGTCATGCCTCCGAAAGGGCAGGAACTCGATGACCATTACTTCGGGGCAATAAAACCTGAGATAGCGAGGTTCATGGAGGAACTGAATGAAGAACTGTGGAAGCTCGGAGTGCTCGCAAAAACAGAGCATAACGAGGTCGCCCCGTCACAGCACGAACTGGCGTGCATATATACAAAAGTAAATGTCACCGTCGACCAGAACCAGCTGGTCATGGAGATGATAAAAAAGGTGGCGGAAAGGCATGGCTTCGCAGCACTGCTGCACGAGAAACCATATGACGGCGTGAACGGAAGCGGAAAACATAATAACTGGTCGTTGTCTACAGACAAGGGAGATAACCTGCTTGCGCCGGGAGATACTCCGCATGACAACGCGCAGTTCCTGCTGTTCCTGTGCGCAGTGATCAAAGCGGTAGATGATTATCAGGATCTGCTGAGGATATCCGTGGCATCTGCCGGCAACGACCACAGGCTCGGTGCCAGCGAGGCACCTCCTGCAGTGGTATCCATATTCCTCGGTGATGAACTCACGGCAGTCCTTGAATCCATAGAAAAGGATATTCCTTATGAAAACAGCGGGGAAGTGCTGATGAAGCTTGGTACGGAAGTTATCCCGGGCTTCAGGAGAGATAATACAGACAGGAACCGCACGTCGCCTTTCGCGTTCACCGGAAACAAATTTGAGTTCAGAATGCCGGGGGCGATGAGCAGTCTTGCTTTTCCTAATGTCATCCTGAACAGCGCGGTTGCGGATGCTTTGGGATACTATGCGGACATGCTTGAGGGAGCAGCGGAGCCAAGTGAAACCGTATATAAACTCATACGGGAAACCGTCCGCGATCATAAACGGATAGTGTTCAACGGCAACGGATACGAAAATGAGTGGATCGTGGAAGCTGAAAGGAGAGGTCTCTCAAATTACAGGACCACTCCGGATTGTGTGCAACACCTTCTTGATGAAAAGAATGTCAGGATGCTTACGGAACAAAAGGTGTTCAGCCTGTCTGAACTCGAATCAAGATGCGAGATAATACTTGAGAATTACTGCAAGACGATCTGTATTGAGGCCAGGACCATGAGGTCCATGGCGATCAAAAGAATAGCGCCGGCAGTCGAGGCATATACCGCTGAGCTTTCAGCTAACATGAACGAAAAGAAGCGTGCGCTGCCTGGCCTGGAATGCAGGTTCGAGAAAGAGATAATCATCAGGCTGTCTGAAAAAACCGATCAGATCTACAGCGACGTCCAGAACATGATATATGTGCTGAACACTTTGAGCGGAAATGATTATTACGGCGATGCCGTGATCATCCGCGATGAGCTTATCCCGGCCATGAGAAGGCTGAGAGAGGACGGCGATGCTGCTGAAATGCTTACATCAAAGAAATACTGGCCGCTTCCGAACTACGGACTTCTGATGTTCGGAGAGAAATAAAAGGCCGGAAAGGTCATCTGAAGGGAGGAAGATATGTGTACGATAATGGCTTCAACGGGCAGCCATATAACCCCGGAGGAATTTGAAACAGCATTTGCAAGAACTAAATACAGAGGCCCGGATGATACCCGGATCGTGTCCAACGGAAAAGGGATGATGGGTTTTCACAGATTATCGATAATGGGCCTTACACCTGAAGGCATGCAGCCTTTTGAGCTGGATGGATGGAGGGTGATCTGCAACGGGGAGATATACGGATTTGAGAAAATAAAGAGAGAATTGATTGAAAAGGGCTATACGTTCAGGTCGGGCTCCGACTGTGAGGTTCTCCTGCCAATGTTCTTTGAATACGGTACGGACATGTTCGGCATGCTGGATGCCGAATTCGCGTGCGTCCTGTATAACGGAACGACCGGTGAATACATAGCCGCAAGGGATCCGATCGGGATCAGGCCGCTGTATTACGGCTACGATTCCCGTGGGGATATAGTGTTTGCCAGTGAGGCGAAGAGCCTTCTTGGCATCACAGGCAGGATCATGCCGTTTCCACCTGGACATTACTGGGAAAAGGGGGACTTTGTCAGCTATCACGATGTAACGGCAATCGATGGGTATCTGAATGACGAGGCTGATGAAGTTTTTAGGAATATCAGGGAAAAACTCACAGAGGGTGTGAGAAAAAGACTGGTAGCTGATGCCCGGGTGGGGTTCCTGCTGTCCGGAGGTCTTGACTCTTCTCTTGTGTGCGCCATAGCCGCAAGAGAGAGTGACGAACCGATAAAGACCTTTTCTGTCGGCATGGACATAGATCCTATAGACCTTAAGTATGCGAGGGTGGTTGCGGATCATATCAGGAGCGATCACACCGAGGTCATAATGAGCAGGCAGGATGTTCTCGACGCTCTTGAGGAGGTGATATATCTGCTTGGCACATACGATATCACTACGATCAGGGCGTCCATGGGGATGTATCTCATGTGTAAGGCCATTCACGAGACGACAGACCTGCGGGTGATACTGACGGGGGAGATATCCGACGAACTTTTCGGCTACAAATATACTGATTTCGCTCCGTCAGCCGAGGAGTTCCAGAAGGAAGCGTGCAAGCGGATGAGAGAGCTTCACATGTATGATGTGCTCAGAGCCGACAGGTGCATATCCGGAAACAGTCTCGAAGGGAGAGTCCCTTTCGGCGACCTGGACTTTGTTAAATATGTAATGTCTATAGACCCTGAGATGAAAATGAACAAATACGGCAAGGGCAAATACCTCCTCAGAAAAGCTTTCGAGGGAGATTATCTTCCGGATGAAATACTGTGGAGAGAAAAAGCCGCGTTTTCGGATGCTGTAGGGCATTCCATGGTCGATGATCTGAAGGCGTACGCTGAAACCGTCTATACCGATGAGGAGTTTGAAGCCGGGCGCCTGAAATATGAATATGCGGTCCCGTTTACAAAGGAATCGCTGCTTTACCGCGATATATTCGAGAAATACTATCCGGGACAGGCAGAGATGATAGTTGATTTCTGGATGCCTAACAGGGAATGGGAGGGCTGCGACGTGAACGATCCGTCCGCCAGGGTCCTCTCCAACTATGGTGACAGCGGAAAGTAACAGGGGGTGTAACCATGGACAAGAAGTACATTTTTGTAACAGGCGGAGTAGTTTCGGGACTCGGAAAGGGTATCACCGCGGCATCTCTCGGAAGGCTTCTCAAGGCGCGCGGCCTTAAAGTCGCGGCCCAGAAAATGGATCCCTATATCAACGTGGACCCGGGAACCATGAGTCCCTTCCAGCATGGTGAGGTCTATGTGACTGAGGACGGCGCAGAGACTGATCTTGACCTGGGGCATTATGAAAGATTCATCGATGAGGATCTCAACAAATACTCGAACCTCACAACGGGCAAGGTCTACTGGAACGTGCTCAACAAGGAGCGCCGGGGCGAATACCTGGGCTCAACAGTGCAGGTGATCCCTCACATAACCAACGAGATCAAGGAATTTGTATATAGCGTAGGCAGGCGGACTGACGCTGACGTAGTCATCACTGAGATCGGCGGCACCATAGGAGACATAGAATCCCAGCCGTTCATAGAAGCGGCAAGGCAGATATCTCTTGAGGCAGGCAGTGAGAACAGCCTGTTTATACATGTGACGCTGGTCCCGTTCCTCAGGGGTTCTGACGAACACAAGACCAAGCCGACACAGCATTCGGTAAAGGAACTGCAGGGAGCCGGAGTAAAGCCGGGCATAATAGTGCTGAGATGCGACGAGCCTCTGGAGGAGGACGTGTTCAGAAAGATCGCCCTGTTCTGCAATGTAAAGGAGGACTGCATCATAGAGAACATGACGCTGCCTGTGCTTTATGAGGCGCCGCTCATGCTTGAAAGATCCAACTTCTCGGGCATAGTCTGCAGGGAACTCGGCATAGAGACGCCTGCGCCTGACATGGCTGAGTGGACTGCAATGGTGGAGAGAATAAAAAGCTGTAAAGACAGCGTAAGGATAGGCCTTGTAGGTAAGTATACCGGACTGCATGACGCCTATCTTTCGGTGCTTGAAGCGCTGAATCACGCCGGCAGCAGCAACGGAGCCCATGTGGAAATCAAGTGGATAGACTCAGAGCGACTCGAAGAAAGAGACCTTGACAGTGAACTCGGAGACGTGGACGGCATTATAGTTCCGGGAGGCTTCGGGAACCGCGGCATCGAGGGCATGATAGCTGCAGCAGGTTATGCGAGAACGCATGACGTCCCGTATCTGGGCCTGTGCCTCGGCATGCAGATAGCAGTGATAGAGTATGCAAGGAATGTACTCGGCCTGCCTGACGCAAACTCCGGCGAGTTTGATGAGCAATGTGCCGACAAAGTCATACATTTTATTCCGGGACAGAGCGAACATATAGACAAGGGCGGAACTCTAAGACTGGGAGCGTATCCATGTATTCTGGGCAAAGGGACAAAAATTGCCGGCTGCTATGGTATACTTACTATAAGTGAGCGTCACCGCCATCGCTACGAATTTAACAATGATTACCGGCAAAGGTTCACCGACGCCGGACTTACTCTGAGCGGCATATCGCCGGACGGTAAGCTTGTCGAGACTGTAGAGATAAGCGATAAACCGTTTTTCATAGGGGTGCAGTTCCATCCCGAGTTCAAGAGCCGGCCTGACAGGCCGCACCCGCTCTTCAGAGAGTTCGTAGCAGCGGCAATAGCACAGAAAAGGAGAGACTAGACTATGTGCGGAATAGTAGGATTTACCGGGAGCCAGCAGGCAGCGCCTGTATTGCTCAGCGGACTGTCAAAACTGGAATACAGAGGGTATGATTCTGCTGGACTTGCTGTGCGTGACGGCGAGTCTTTGGCTGAAGTAGTTAAAGCAACAGGAAAGCTCAGGAACCTTGCTGATAAGATCGACAACGGCAAAGCGCTTCCTGGTACCTGCGGAATAGGACACACCAGATGGGCGACCCACGGGGAACCTTCACAGAACAACGCGCATCCGCATGTCAGCGGAAATGCTGCAGGTTCAGCATCGGGACCGGTAGAATCTGACGTCGTCGGAGTACATAACGGTATCATAGAGAACTACGAGGAACTGAAAGCAAAGCTCGTAAGTCAGGGTTACATTTTCTACAGCTCGACGGATACCGAGGTCGCAATAAAACTGGTCGATTACTATTACAAGAAATACAAGATCGGACCTATCGACGCCATCAACAGGATGATGGTCCGTGTAAGAGGTTCATACGCTCTCGCCCTGATGTTCAAGGACTATCCGGGAGAGATCTACGCTGCGCGTAAGGACAGCCCGATGGTCATCGGCACGGCGGACGGTGAATCGTTCCTCGCTTCCGATGTACCGGCTCTTCTGAAGTACACTCGCGACATTTACTATGTCGAAGACCTGCATTCGGTCAGGATCCTTCCGGGCGAACTGCATTTCTTTGACCTCAACGGAGACGAGGTCGAGGTGGAAAAGACCCATATCACATGGGATGCTGAAGCGGCTGAGAAGGGCGGCTATGAGCACTTCATGATCAAAGAGATCCATGAGCAGCCGAAAGCCATACGCGATACGCTCAACAGCGTGATCCACGACGGGCAGGTAGATCTGTCCGCTGCGGGACTCACTAAGGACGTGCTGTCCGGCATCAGCGAGATACACATCGTTGCGTGCGGCTCTGCATGGCACGCCGGAATGGTCGGCAAATATGTCATCGAGGATCTCGCGGAGGTCCCGGTCACCACTGAGATCGCGTCAGAATTCAGATACAAGAAGATCCTGATCGACAAGGATGCGCTCGTGGTGATCATCTCGCAGTCGGGAGAGACAGCTGACACGCTGGCAGCACTCAGAGCGGCAAAGGCGAAAGGCATACGCACGCTGGGCATCGTCAATGTCGTGGGATCCACAATAGCAAGAGAAGCTGACAATGTGTTCTACACACTGGCGGGTCCTGAGATCGCTGTAGCTACCACAAAGGCATACAGCGCGCAGCTGGCGGCTCTTTACACGCTGGCTGTAGCAATGGGAGACGCCAAGGGAAAAATCAGCGATCCGGATTACAAGTACTATATTGAAGAGCTGCTGGCCTTACCGGATAAGATCGAAAAAACTCTTGAAGCCAAGGAAAGGATACAGTGGTTCGCGGCCAAATACTCGAATGCGCGAGACGTGTTCTTCCTCGGAAGGGGACTCGACTACGCGATAAGCCTCGAGGGAAGCCTCAAGATGAAGGAGATCAGCTATATCCACAGCGAGGCATACGCTGCAGGAGAGCTTAAGCACGGCACCATCAGCCTCATTGAAAACGGCATCCTCGTTATAGGCCTGCTGACCCAGGACGAACTGCTTGAGAAGACTGTCAGCAACATGGCGGAGTGTAAAGCTCGCGGAGCATATCTGTTCGGCGTGACGACTGAGGGAAGATATAACGTAGAAGATTCGGTCAACTTCACCATCTACGTTCCGAGAGCGGACGAGCACTTCGTAGGAAGCCTGGCCGTGATCCCGCTGCAGCTGCTCGGATATTATATAAGCGTTGCAAAGGGGCTCGACGTGGACAAGCCGCGCAACCTTGCAAAATCAGTTACTGTAGAGTAAGCGCTGATGAGGTCATCAAAACCGGGAGAGGGGGCAGAAATGACCGGAAGAAAACTGATCGCTCTTATTATGTCGATTTGCATGATCACATGCATGGCTTCATTGATGACAGCCTGCGGGTCAGGCAAAAAAGCCGCGGAGCCTAAGGAGGAGACCGCCGCAGCCGAAGAGACTGAAACGGAGGATGCTTCTGAAGCATCTGAAGAAAAGCGCGGATCCCCGCAGACAATGTATGTTAACGCAGAGGACGGATTGCTCCTGCGCAAGGGCCCGGGAACGGATAATGACGTGGTCCACGCTCTTACCTACGGCCAGGACATACAGGTAGAAAAGACCGAGGACGGATGGGCATATACGACTGTTGACGGCAAAAGCGGCTGGTGCTCGATGGAGTATCTGACGTCAAACAAGGATGAGATCAGGACTCAGGAGAAGAGCAAGTCCGAAGATGCTGCTCCGGATAAACTTGTAGAGCCTTCAAATTCCGCGCTCGACGGTTACCACGGGTACGTGGAATCTCCGGAAGGCCTCAACATGAGATATGGCCCGGGAGAGCAGTACGATGTCATTGATGTCGTTCCGGATAAAACGGAACTGACCGAACTTGGTTGGGAAGAAGGATGGGTATACGTCCAGTATAAGGACAATTACGGATGGATCAGTGCCCAGTACTTCATAATGCAGGGCGGCAGAGAAAAGCCGGTCATCTATCTGTATCCGACCAGAACAACGGATGTCAATGTAAAGGTCACCCTGAGCGGCGGCAGATTTACGCAGTGCATACCGGCCGGCAACGGTGAATGGACTGTTACTGCCCGCCCGGACGGCAGACTGACCGATAAAGCGACAGGGGAATCGTATGACTATATCTTCTGGGAGTCGACTGATGACACCGAATACGACTGGTCAAAGGGCTATGTCGTGAAGGGCTGCGAAGCAGAAGGCTTCCTGCTGCGCGTGCTTCCGGAGATGGGCCTGAACGAAAAAGAGTATACAGAGTTCATCGGTTACTGGCTGCCACGCCTGCAGAAGAATGAGTACAATCTGGTAGCATTCCAGACGAAATGCTACACCGATACAGTCAGGATGGACATTAGTCCTGAGCCTGACAGCGTCCTCAGGGTATTCATGGCCTTCAAAAAAACCGATGGTCCTGCATCGGTTGAAAGCCCGGCAATTGAGCCTTTCGAAAGAAAGGGGTTCACTGTTGTTGAATGGGGCGGCGCAGAAGTCCGGTAACTTATGGCAGATCCATGGAGCAACTCTTCAACGGTCACCTGACATTTTCTTTCAGATATGTTATTACGGAGCGGGCTAACGGGCCCGCTTCTTTTATTGATTTGATGCCGATGCCAAGAGTCCTGTATGACTCCGGATCAAGCATGCGGCTGTCGTATTCTCCCGGGTGCTTTTCTATTATCAGCTCCGGAAGTACAGCTATGCCGAGTCCGTGCTGAACCATCGACAGCACGGCAAAGTCGTCCCTGAAATAATATTTTACATCAGGGGCAAAACCGGCCTGATCAAAGACCTTCCGCACATCGCGGTCATAGGACTGATATGTCATGATGAGCGGATAATCCCTCAGTACGTCCACCGGAACAAAGTCGTAAGTGCTGAGGTCGTGTTTTTCAGAGAAGACCACAAGCATCGGATCATCCAGGAGGGGAATAAAGTCGATCGACTTCCGCTCAGGCTCACTGAGGAGCGCGATGTCGAGAGAGCCGTCGGCAACTCCGTGCTCCATCTCGTCCTGACCGCTTTCCACTATCTCAAAGCCCACTTCCGGATAGTTGTCCTGAAAATGGTCGAGCAGCTGCGGCAGCCATGATGTGGAAGTGCTTACGAAAGTGCCGATCCTTATGGTGCCGCGCTTTATGCCGCTTATATCCGCTATCTCCTGAAACAGTTTTTCCTCCTGGGCGCGCATCGCACGCATCGTCGGAAGCAGCTGGAGCGCCTCGCGTGTCGGCTCGACGCCTTTCTTTGTTTTGATGAGAAGGGGAAAACCGACCTCATCCTCGAAGGATCTCATCATCTGTGTCAGGTTGGACTGGGTGTAGCCAAGGATCTCCCCTGCCTTTGTAAGGCTGCCGCTGTCGATCGCGGTGAGCAGGACCTGTATCATCTTCTGTGTGTTCATAAGCACCTCCCGGTATCTCCTTCTGATTAGATACTAAACATTAAAGAAAATAATATCAAGCATCATATCTATTAATTTTTCATCATATGTGTAATGAGTTATATTGTGATCAGAAAGAAAGACCGAAAGGTCATGGAGATAAAAACCGGTAAAAGGAGGTAACAAAATGGGTATTCTCATCACAATGGCTTACACAGCATTCATGACATTTATCTGCACCAAGGTTATTGAACACACACCATCGGAGCACAAATAAAAATAGCTTATGAGAGAGGTCAGCAAAACGGAGGCTGCGGTACCACAGCCCTCCGCTTTTGCGTATAATAGATGTCGTCGGAACAGATATAAGTGAGGACCAGCAATGAAAAAGGATCTCAGCATAAAAGAACTCGCAATAATGGGAGGAGCGCTTTTCTCGATGCACTTCGGCGCGGCGTGCATGCTTTTTCCCGTGCAGTGGGGAAAGGACGCGGGAACCGCGCTCTGGCCGGTATTTGCCGGGGTTGTGCTTTCCGGAGTACTTCTTCCGTATTTCGGCTATCTGGCTCTTGTAAAAGGCGACGGAACATTCCTTGATATAACGAGAAGGATCTCACCGAAATTCGGGACTGCCTTTGCGGCACTGACAATATTCGTCATAGGACCTCTGTACATGGTTCCGAGGATGAGCGCTGCGGCATGGGCGGCGATAGTGCAGATCACGGGACTGGAAACAGACAGCATGCTCCCTGTGGTGCTGTTCTCGATAATCTACTATCTTATCACCTACTGGTTTGTCGTTAATCCGGGAGAAGTCATGGATAAGATAGGAAAGATACTGTTTCCCGTGCTCGTCGTAGTAGTGACGGCAGTCATAGTAAAAAGCCTCGTTTCACCGATATCGCGTGAATGGGCGGCGCCTTCCTTTGATCAGAATCCTGTGGTGTATGGATTCCTGCAGGGTTATGCAACAGCCGATCTCCAGTGTGCGCTGCTTTTCGGAGTCGTCGTAGTGCAGGGCATCAGGAATGCCGGCATAGCTGAGAAGGCGACAAACAGGAATCTGGTAAAGATCGGCATCATAGGACTGGGGCTCCTGCTGGTGACAATACTCGGTCATATGATCGCGGGCGCCAACACCGGCGGAACGATTGACCTGACACTCTCTGCATTATATACGGAGATGGTCCTGGTGCTGTGGGGCAAGGCCGGAGGCATACTGTTCAACGTGGCACTGGTCGCTGCCGCACTTACGACAGCCGTTGGCGCAGTCTCATCCACTTCCGAGATCTGGGAAGAGATAATGCATGAGAAAAACAGCAGATTATACACTTACAGAAACTTCTGCATAGTGTCGTGCGTGCTTTCTTGCATCGTTTCTTTCGCGGATCTCGATACGATAGTCAAGGTAGTGGGACCGGTCCTGGATGCCTGCTATCCGGCGGCGATAGTCATCGCGATGTATTACTGCATCTGCAGAAACAACGCCTCCGCTGCAAATCTCAGCGCGGCAAAATGGGCGTTCATAGTAACTTTTGCCATAAGCGTGATCGAACTGATTTCCAGATACAGCCAGATGTTCGGCCTTGGATGGACCTGGGCTGAAAGCCTTTACGGAAAGTTCCCTCTTTCTGAGTACAGTCTGGCATGGCTGCCGGTGAGCATCATCGTATATGCAGCTGCCCGGCTCATGCAGCCCGGAAAGAAATAATACAGGTTTTTACCGCGGCAGTCCTGTAAGGCTGCTGCTTTTTTTGTGCTATAATGAGCAGGTTGCTGAATGTAATACAGAAAAGATCATAAGAAACATGAGAGGACATATATTTGGATAAATTACTTAAAAAAATAGCTGAAGAAACAGGAATAAAACTCTGGCAGGCTGAGGCGGCAGCGGAACTGATAGACAGCGGCTGCACCATACCGTTCATCGCACGCTACCGTAAGGAAGCGACCGGTGCCATGGATGATGAGGTGCTTAGAAACTTCGATGAGCGTCTGAGATATCTGCGCAACCTCGAAGACCGCAAGCAGACCGTGCTGGCGGCCATAGATGAACAGGGAAAGCTGACTGACGAACTCAGAACAAGGATAGAAGCTGCTGAAACGGCAGCAGTGCTTGAGGATCTTTACAGACCGTACAGACCAAAGAGAAAAACACGCGCGAGTGTGGCAAGGGAAAAAGGCCTGCAGGGTCTTGCTGACTATCTGCTGGCAAAGGACTCAAAAGGCAATCCTGTTAAGGAAGCTGAAAAATACATATCTGAAGAGAAGGAGATCCCGGATGCTCAGACCGCTCTTGGGATGGCACAGGATATTATCGCAGACGACATGTCAGATGATGCCGACATAAGGGCGTGGATAAGAAAGAAAACACTTGCCGGGGGATTCATCTCCTGCAGCCTGGGCGCAGAAGGAAAGAAGATCGTCGGATCCGGAGAGCGTTCAGTTTATGAGAATTACTTTGAATACACCGAAGCGGTGTCGAAGATCCCGGGGCACAGAGTGCTGGCAATAAACAGGGGAGAAAAAGAGAAAGTGCTTTCTGTTTCCGTTGAAGCTCCTGAAGACGAGATAGATGCGTACCTTAAGCGCAGGATGCTGCGCGGAGTTGCGGAGCCATGCAGGCCGTTCGTGGAAGCCGCGGCTGAAGACGGATACAAAAGGCTCATAGCGCCATCCATAGAAACAGAGATACGCGGGAGTCTGACAGAAACGGCAGAGGAGGGCGCGATAAAAGTGTTCGGCTCGAACCTGGAGCAGCTCCTCATGCAGCCGCCGATCAAGGGCAGGACCGTGCTCGGCTGGGACCCGGCGTTCCGTACCGGATGCAAGCTTGCGGTCTGCGATCCGACCGGAAAGATAATGAAGACTGCGGTGATATATCCGACCGCGCCGCAGAACAGGGTGGCAGAATCCGTGAAGGTTCTCGAAGACCTCTGTGACAGATATGAAGTCGATATTATTTCAGTAGGCAACGGCACGGCTTCAAGGGAATCCGAAAAGATCATCGCTGATTTCATCCGCGGCTATGAAAAGAACAGACGAGGCAGAAAACTGCAGTATGCGATAGTCAACGAAGCCGGCGCGTCGGTCTACTCTGCCAGCAAGCTCGCGACGGAAGAACATCCTGATCTCAACGTAGGCGAAAGGAGTTCTGCCTCGATCGCCCGCAGGCTGCAGGATCCGCTGTCGGAGCTCGTAAAGATCGATCCTAAGGCGATAGGCGTAGGGCAGTATCAGCACGACATGAATCAGAAGCGTTTGGGAGAGGTGCTGGCCGCAGTAGTAGAGAAGTGTGTGAACATGGTAGGCGTTGACCTTAACACAGCTTCACCGTCTCTGCTCGGTTATGTTTCGGGAGTCAGCAGGCAGATCGCGGCAAACATCGTGGCATACAGAAACGAGCACGGAAGATTCGATACGCGCAAGGAACTGCTGAAAGTCCCTAAGCTCGGGCCGAAGGCTTTTGAGCAGTGCGCGGGATTTCTGAGGATCACGGACGGCAGCGAACCTCTCGATGCTACCTCGGTGCATCCTGAAAGCTATGATGCGGCAAAGGCAATACTGAAAGAGTGCGGCTATGGCGCTGACGACATAGTCGCCGGAAAGATCAAAGGCGTGGCTGCCAGAAAAGATATAGCGGATAAGCTTGGAATCGGAAAGTACACCTTTGACGATATAGCCGCAGAGCTTGAAAAACCGGGAAGAGATCCGAGAGAGAATGTTCAGGCGCCTGTTCTCAGAAGTGACGTTCTGGAGATATCGGATCTTGCGCCGGGGATGGAGCTGAAAGGAACAGTACGCAACATCGTGGATTTCGGGGCGTTCGTAGATATCGGAGTGCATCAGGACGGGCTCGTGCATGTTTCCGAACTGGCTGACAGATTTGTAAAGCATCCGCTCGATGTGGTCAAAGTGGGCGACATAGTGAATGTACAGGTGCTGTCGATAGATGAAAAACGCGGCAAGATAGCTCTGTCCATGAAAAGAGCAAGTGCTATAATAAAGTAATTAAGAGGCAACAGAAGCCGGGAGAAGATCATTACAGATGAGACTGGTAAAAACTGACAGACTTGCAGCAAGCAGCTGCGGCGCAGATGTAAAGCTTTCCGTAGAAGGAGCTTTCAGGATAGTGGAAGACATGGTCACTGAGCTGATGGGTGACCAGCATATAGACGGAGTCACATGCATGCGCGAATACGGCGGCATGTGGGTCTTCGTCCGCAACAGGATAGAAATGCCGCAGCCCCTTGCCTGGATGGAAGAGTATGTTGCTACGAGTTACATAAGCTCATTCTCAAGGATAAGACTGTATATAGATACCGTGCTTCAGAAGGCTGACGGCAGCATAGCGCTAAGGTCCAGACTCGAGCTGTGCGCTGTAGACCTCGAGACCGGCAAGATCAGAAAAGCGGAGAGCGTCGGCGTGGGTGAGAAGACTCCTGCTGAGGAGCCGTTGATCGAAATGGCGTATACAAAGGAAAAACCGGTCCGGGGCGACCTGACAGACGAGGTGACGGTTCGTCCGGCAGATATCGATTACTGCCATCACACCAACAATGTTGCATATGTCCGTTACTTCATGAACCAGATCGGTGTGGATGAGCTGATCGAGCATCCGGTCAGGGCGATCGAGGTCCAGTATGCGACCCAGACACATGAGGGGGACAGGCTAAGCATCTACCGCTGCGTTTCCGAAAATGAAGCGTATGTAATAGAAAAGGACGGCAATAAAGTCGTCAGCTGCATCATGGAACGGTGACTGCTGCAGCGGGACGGAAACACGATTGGAGACAGTGATACGGAAATGAAAATCCTTTGCATCGGCGACTCGAATACGTACGGATACGATCCGAGATCATACATCGGATCCAGGTATCCGGAAGAAGTGCGGTGGACAGACCGCCTGGGTGACTGTGAGGTGATCAACTGCGGGCTCAACGGCATGACCGTGCCGCGCAATCACCTCAGATCTGTAGGGCAGATCAGGGCGAACGATCCGGACCTGGTCATTGTGATGCTCGGCACCAACGATCTGCTCAGCGGTCTGAACACAGAACAGATAGCAGAACGTATGGATGGCTTTCTTGACTCGATAAGCGGTCCGGGAAAGCAGATCCTGCTGATCTCACCTCCGCTGCTGCAATATGGCGAGTGGGTCATGGACGATGACGTGGTGGATGAATCACAGATGCTGGGAGAGACCCTGCGGGAACTGGCAGACAGAAAGAACTGCCTGTTCGCCGATGCAGGTGAATGGGATATCGGGATGACTTTTGACGGAGTACATTTTTCACCTGAGGGCCATGAGACTTTTGCGAGGGAGCTGTCAGCGTTCCTTGCAGGACTTTCTGGAGATAACAGCGGCGAATAGACACGCGGAAGAAAAAATGTGCTGCAGATATTATTATGAAGACTTTGAAATAGAGCTCAGGGAACTCATGAAGGCAGAGAAGGTAGTTGAACTGCCGGATTTCAGGCGCAGAAACACTGAGAAAAGAGATATCTGCCCGTCGCAGTCAGCGGTCATAATACACTGCGCGGGACCTGAAAGCGACGGAAAGGGCAGCATCATCGGTGCTTCTGAAATGTCATGGGGCTTCTCAAATCCCGCGAAAAAAGGGCTCATAATCAATGCGAGAGCAGAGACGGCGAGAGAGAAGATAACTTTTGCAGACAGCATAGCCAGGCGGCGCTGCGTGATCCCTGCGAGCGGTTTTTACGAATGGGATCCTTATAAAGCGAGATACCGCTTCACATCAGCGGACGGAGGACTGCTTCTGCTCGCCGGTTTCTACCGCAAAGAGCAGGGGCTGCCGAGATTCACCGTACTGACTACAGAGGCGAATGAATCGATGATAAAGGTCCACGACCGCATGCCGGTCATGATCAGAAGGGAAGAGATCAGGCCGTGGATCGAAGATGATGCCAGACTGCCGGACTTTCTTGGCAGGAAGCAGATGCAGCTCGTGTGTGAACAGGATTCAGGACAGATAAGGTTCAGCTTCTAGAAGGACTGGAAGGAGAAGAGGATAAAGGAGGAGAAGGCATGGCATCAACTGTATATTTCACCAGAGACGTTACACCTGAAAACATAATCAGGCTGTATGACAAACTCGGAGTAAAGCTTGAGGGAAAGACAGCGATCAAAGTACATTCGGGCGAGGAAGGCAATCAGAACTACCTGCATCCTGAATTCTGGAAGCCTGTGGTCGAATATGTCGGCGGCACCATCGTGGAATGCAATACTGCTTATGCAGGTAAGAGAAACAGCTCATACAAGCATATGAAACTGCTTGAGAGGCACGGCTGGAAAAAGTATTTCGTTGTGGATCTGATGGACAGATACGGTCCTGATATCGAGATCCCTGTCAGAAACGGAAAACACCTGAAGAAAGACATAATGGGAAAGCACTTCCTGAGATATGACTCGCTTCTGGTGCTGTCGCATTTCAAGGGCCATCCGATGGGTGGATACGGCGGAGCTCTTAAGCAGCTTTCCATAGGCTGCGCTTCAACTGCCGGTAAGGTCTATATTCATTCAGCAGGAAAGTACCAGCAGGCAAAAGATCAGGACGTAGTATGGACGGATCTGCCGCCTCAGGATGACTTCCTTGAGTCCATGGCAGAAGCTGCAAGTGCCGTGGTTGACCACTTTGCCGGAAAAGCAGTTTACATAAATGTAATGGCAAACATGTCAGTTGACTGCGACTGCTGCGCTGTCGCGGAAGATCCGTGCCTGAAGGATATGGGCATACTGATCTCGACAGATCCTGTGGCTATAGACAGAGCATGTATCGACCTCGTAAAGAAGTCGGATGATCCGGGCAGGGAGCATTTCATGGAGAGAGTAACGTCAAGAAACGGTGAGCATACCATCGATGCTGCAGCTGAGCTCGGTGTCGGATCAAAGGAATACGAGCTGATCGAGCTGTAAGAAGCAGCATGAGATCCATTCGCATTCCGAAATTCTGATACGGACTCAGTTGATATTAGAAAATGTAATACCGGATATGCAAAACAACCATTTTACTTTTAGCTATATGAATGTTATTTTTTTATCAGACAAAGAGAGCCGCACATCAGAAAGCTGATGCGGCCTGCAAAATAGATAAAAATGTAATATACAGGAGGCAATAAAATGGTAGGAATCATCGCAGCAGTAGGAATCGTTGCAGTATCCGGAGTAATCACATATGAGTTCGAAGAGAAGATCGCTCCAAAGAACAACTAGTAAATAACGAATTAGTTAATAGTAATCCGTGTTTAAAGGAAACGATCCGTCAGAAATGACGGATCGTTCCTTTTTATCGTATGTTTTTCATGATGTATCTGATCACGAATTTCGCAAGTGGACCAGCGTATTCGTATGATCTGATGCCTATCCCAAGCGTTCTGTAAGCTTCGGGCTCGAGCATCCTGGTGTCATAATTTCCCGGGAACTCATTGATGGTGAGCTCAGGCAGTATCGCGAGCCCAAGTCCGCGCTGCACCATCGAGAGCACTGCGAAGTCGTCCCGTGAATAATACCTTACCTGGGGAGTAAAGCCCGCGTCTTCGAAGACCCTGTGAGGATCCTTGTCGTAGCTCTTATACGTCATGATGAAAGGATAATCTTTCAGCTTGTCGACAGGCACGTAATCATATTTGCTCAGTTCATGACCCTGTGGAAAGGCTATGAGCATCGGATCCTCGAGAACGGGTATGAAATCTATGCCGGCCTTTTCACCCGGATAGCTCATAAGAGCGATGTCGAGAGAGCCGTCAGTGAGACCGTCTATCATCTCGTCGTGACCAAGCTCCTCGATCTGAAAAACGACCTGAGGGTAATTGTTCTGAAAGTATTCTATTATCTGCGGTACCCAGTATACCGAAGTGCTGACGAAGGTACCGATCCTGATCGTGCCCCTGTGCAGCCCCTGCAGTTCGGCTACTTCCTGGTCGAAGCGCTCTTCGCTTTCGACTATCCGCCGCATCGCGGGAATGAGACTCCTGGCTTCCTGTGTCGGTTCAACACCGCGGTTTGTCTTGACGAGGAGAGGAAATCCTACCTCTTCTTCAAAAGCCTTCATTATCTGCGTAAGGTAAGACTGCGTATATCCCAGAGCCTGACCGGCTTTGGTAAGGCTGCCCTTGTCTATGGCAGCAAGCAGTATTCTGATCTTCTGTGTGTTCAACCCTATTTTCTCCGTTAATATCAGTACCAGCCGCTGGACTGGAAATGTGCCCATGCCGCGGATGGGGAGCCGTACCTTCCGGCTATGTATTTCAGTCCCCATCTTATCTGAGGCTCAGGATTGGTAAGATAGTCGCTTCCCTCAGAGGCCATCTTTGAACCCGGCAATGCCTGAGGTATGCCGTGAGCCCCGCTCCTTTTGTTATGCGAATTTGGGTTCCAGCCCGACTCTCTGTTCCAGAGGTATATCAGAGGCTCGATCTCTGATGCATCCCATCCGAAATCCGGCAGAAGTGAGAGAGCGTACTTCTGGTATTCTCCCTTGATGCCGCCCTCAATAGGCAGTCCCTCAGGAATATCCGAAGACAGCGTTCCCGCCGGAATGTAATACTCCTCATCGTCCACAACGATGCGGCTCCATCCGTTGTGCGTGACTCCCGTGCGCCGGATCATCTTGTCTTCGTCGATCGTTCCGGCGCTGCTGTATGACATGTCAGCGCCTGTCCTGTACTCGACTTTCTCCGTGGTCCACACGTACTCAAATAATTCCTCGGAAATACCTTCCATGTAAGTCTTTATGACCTGACCGGCCTGCGCATTCACGTTGACTGTAGTATCTGAAAGGGTGACCGAACAGAGCTCCCTGAAAACGCGCATTTCAATATTGTGACACCAGACTCTGTACAGATAACCGCATGCCAGTATCACAGAAACCAGTTCGACCGCTATTATCACTCTCAGTATCGCAGGCTTTTTGCTTCGTACTCTGAGGTGTCTGGGCCTGGAGCCTTCTGCTTTTGCGTGTTTAGGATTGGCGATTTCCAGTTCGTTCTCTATGGCGCTTACCTCTCTGAAATCGAAAAAGGCCGTAATCATAATCAAATTATCATATGAAGTGAAGGCTTTTCAACTTATTCTTTCAAGTCAGCCGGCTTATGATAATATAAAAGCAGTCAAATGCACATATTTTTGAGCGGAATAAGGAAATACCGCCCGGACAGAAAGGAGCAGCTGACAGATGATAAAACCTATAGTAAGGGATGCGTTCTTCCTTAATCAGAAGTCCGAAGAAGCGACCTGGGCCGACCTGGCCGTTGCGCAGGATCTCGAGGATACGCTCAAAGCGAACAGGGAACGGTGCGTCGGCATGGCTGCGAACATGATCGGTTACAGGAAGCGCATCATTATCGTCGCGACAGGTTTTGCGGATCTTATAATGATAAACCCGGTAATAACGGAAAAGTCCGGACCATATGAAACAGAGGAGGGCTGCCTTTCACTTCCGGGAGTCAGAAAGACTACAAGGTATAACAAAATTACGGTGAGATACCTGGACAAGAAGTTCGCGGAACATACACAGAGCTTCAGCGGGTATATCGCGCAGATAATCCAGCATGAATGCGATCATCTGCAGGGAATACTGATTTAGCAAATAAAAAACCGCAACTTTCTGTTATAGTAACGTGTTGCGGTTTCTTATTATACTGTGATGACTTCAAAATCGTTGTTGTCAGTCTCGTGGAAGGACGCAAGCTTTGTCATCAAAGAAGTGACAGACCTTTCAGAATACTGCTTTGCTTCACTCTGTTCATAAGTGTTGATAAAGCACTTGTTCTTTGTCGAAAGCGATGCAACATAGCCTGTTTCATTGCTATACTTGTTCGTCCACTTAATAATTACCATTGCTATGACCTCCTTTCCTGGTAGTTTCAAGAGGGGATAATACTCTTTTGTAAACCAAATGTCAACTGTAGTGCCGAGAAAGACAATAATAAAAAGGAGCAAAACGGATGAAACTTTTTCTCACAAGCAGCCCTATCGGGATATACCGCAGTGACGAGCCGCTGAATTATGCAGGCTTCAATCCTGCTAACGGAATGGTGGCGGAGCTGAAACGATTCTGGGCAGATAATGCAAGATGCCTTCTCATATCTGCCTTTCATGATGATCACGAACTCAATGACAGAATGAGAGAGGATTATGAGAATATAGTCAGGGATACCGGACTACCGCTCTCATGCATGGATATCTGCGATTCGAGGAACGGAAAAGAAAAGGCTGCCGGACTTCCGGGATATGATTTTGTCATACTGGGAGGCGGTCACGTTCCGACCGAGAATGCTTTTTTCAAAAGCATAGGACTTGCGGAAGCCTTCTCCAGCTTTGACGGAATAGTTATGGGTATCAGTGCCGGAACGATGAACTGCGCCCGCATCGTTTATGCACAGCCTGAACTTCCGGGTGAAGCAGGCGACCCGTGCTACGAACGCTTCATACCGGGGCTGGGACTGACTGAATATAACATTCTGCCTCACTATAATGCGGTAAAAAACGACATAATAGACGGCATGCGTCTGATAGAAGATATAGCTTTTGCGGACAGCGCTGGACGCACATTCTACGCGATCACAGACGGAAGCTACCTGCTCCAGACAGAAGACCGGGCGGAGATCAGAGGCGAAGCATACATGATCCGTGACGGTGAGATCAGACAGGTATGTACGGATGGGAGTATATTCAGACTGATCAGTTGCCTGAACGGATCAGTCTGAAGAGCGGCTGCATGGCCAGTGCCACTGCAATGCCTACGGCGAACTGTCCTGCATTCCAAGGGAGGCCAATCGCTGCAATAGCCCAGCTGCCGTACATGACGCGCTCAGCGATCAGATAACCGGTGCACATGATAAGACCGCCGGCTGTCATGGAAACAATTTTTGAGGTCTTTTCGACCAGATAGCCGGCAGCAAACGCCATCGCAAATTTAATAAAGAAGCTCCATGGTGCCCAGAATGCGAATCCGCCAAGGACATCAGCGAGCGAAGAACCCAGGGCTGCAGCAACTGCGCCCTGTTTTTTTCCGAGCAGAAGCACGCCGGTGTAGACCATTGCGTCTCCAAGATGCACATAGCCCTGTGTCATCGGGACGGGTATCCTGAACAGGATCGTGCCAAGCAGAACGAGGCACACCATGAGTGCGGTGAGGACGAGCTTGTTTGTCCTGATATCTGAAGAATGTGGACTCATGTGATCCTCCTTTTGACGGCTGTTCTTGAACGTTGTTATCATATGGATTATAATATCATGCGACTGAGATTTCAAAAATGCTCATTTTGCGACTTTTATTGATAACAATTTAATTGATTTTGGGAGATAACAGATGATTTCTGTGGAAATTGATCACAATTCAGGCAAAAGCCTTTATGTACAGCTCTATGAGTATCTGAAGAGGGAGATCGCGGAAGGCCGTATCGAAACGGGAGAGCGGCTGCCTTCCCTGAGGGCAATGTCCGGCGCGGCCGGCATGAGTGTCACGACCGTTAAAACAGCCTATGAGCAGCTTATAGTGGAAGGATACCTGATAAGCAAGCCGCAATCAGGGTATTATGCAGCGCGGGGAGCTGTGATAAAGGACTCACGCAAAAGATCGAAGGACCATGAAGGGGAAGATCCTGAGCGTGCAGGCGCGCAGAGCGGTGACAGGGATATGCAGAAAAACAACGGGACCTCTTTCAGCTGTGATCTCGAGTCCTTTGATTTCGTCAAATGGAAGAAATGCATGTCCGCAGTACTCAACGACACGCCGGAACTGCTGCTTTCTGATGCAGACCGTCAGGGCGAGCCTGCGCTCAGAGAGGAGATAGCAAGATATCTGTACAAGTCAAGAGGTGTGGTCTGCACTCAGGATCAGGTGGTTATCAGCGCGGGCACACAGCAGCTCATCAATCATCTGGCAAGGATCCTTAAAATGATGGAGATAGTTCATGTGTCTGTCGAGGATCCGGGGTATATGCCTGTAAGGAGCATTATCCGTGACTGGGGCTTCAGCATGAGCTGCATCCCGGTAAAGGATGACGGCATAGTCATAGAGAGGCTTCCGGTGAACATCAGGACCGCTGTGTATATCTGTCCTCAGAACCAGTTCCCGACAGGGGCGCTTATGCCGATCAGCCGCAGACATGAGATACTCGACTGGGCGGAAGCCAACGACAGCATTATCATAGAAGACGACTACAACAGCGAACTCAGATACACAGGCATGCCTATACCTGCGCTCCAGGGAATAGACCACGGCAACAGAGTGGTCTATCTTGGCTCCTTCACATCCACGCTTTTCCCGGCAATAAGGATCAGCTATATGGTCCTGCCGAAAAAGATGGTGAAGCTGTATGAAAAAATACGCGGCAATTATGATCAGACCTGCTCCAAGACTGAGCAGCTGACACTGGCCGAGTTCATGAAGAGGGGGTTCTTCCACACCAATCTCAGACGGGTGCGTAAGCTTTATTCCGTCAAGCTGCAGGAGGCGCTGGAAGCGATCAGAGAGTACGGCAGCGCCGGTAATTTCATAACGGCTGAGAATACCCAGTCAGGAATAAACATAATATTCAGGCTGAATACGCATACAATGGTGATTGCCGGGGGGCAGAACGGAGATGCCAGGTCTCAGGAGATACGCCGCGAAATGGCGGAGCGACTTGTACAGACAGCTGCTGAAGCCGGCATAAAGGTGAGAGACATTGAACAGCTCGACCGCGAAGGCCAGATATACATGGTGTTCTATTATAACCAGATCCCTCTCAGCCAGATCAGAACTGCTGTCAGGACCATGATCGAGGGGTTCAAGTCCGACGTAACAAAAGGAAGCCTCGGCCTTCCTTCAGTATACGAAGTCATCAGACTGAGCGGCGGCAGACCGCAGTTCCTGCAGGAACACTATGAGAGGCTCGAAAGATCTCTTGCAAGTATGCGGATACCTGTGCCTTTCACATGCGGTGAACTGGCCGGATGCATCGCCCGGCTTGCGGAAGAGAGCGGGATAAAGGATCACAATATAAAGATAGAAGTGGATGTAAGCGGACACTCAATGATGTATCTGAACCCGACACACTATCCGTCCGCGGAGCTGTACGAGCACGGTGTCAGGACAGACCTTTTCAAAGGCGAGAGAAAGAATCCTAACATCAAGATGATGGACCGCGAGCTCAGAGACGCGACCGACAAAGCGATAAAAAGCGGAGGTCTCTACGAAGTGCTTCTGGTCAACAGGGACGGGGCCATTACAGAGGGCAGCCGTTCAAATGTGTTCTTCATAAAAAACGGAGAAATATATACTTCCCCGACGGATGCAGTACTGCCGGGCGTCACCAGGACCATTATCATAAGGATCATAGAGGAGGCGGGCATACCGCTGCACTACTGCGCGGTAAAAACGGATGAACTGGCGGACTTCGATTCAGCATTCATTAGCGGAACATCTCCTAAGGTCATGCCGGTCGCCAGCATCGGCGAGATCACATATGATGTGAACGATCCGGCGCTGAGATATATAATGGCGGGCTTCAACAGGAAATCAGAACAGTACGCCGGCGGCGTGCAGGAAGACAATGTACTAAAATAAAAAAGGTTTCTGTATCACACAAAGGTTGATATCCGGCCGCAGCAATCCTAAAATAGGTATGCGGAAATTGGAGATAATGCTGTGTCAGAAATAATAAACGATAACGACAAAGACAAAGATAAAGATAATAGCAGCGGCAGGAAGATAAACTTCAAATGGAAAGACATTGACGCTGACGCCGGCAAGAAATCCGGAAGAAAACTCTTCAGCTTCAGAAAGAAAAAGACCACCGGCGCATCAAAGCCTCTGACAAAAGGCAAGGTGCTTCTGGGCGTTCTGTGTCTTATTGTGCTCGCACTCGCGGGGGCTTTTGCGTACGCTTATAATTCTGTGCCGGATGTCGATCCTGATGCCAGCACCATCTACTCCAATATAGCTCTCAGCTCCATCATCTATGATTCAAAGGGTGCGGAGATCGACAAACTCTACTATACCGAAGACAGGGAAGTCGTCTCCATAAAAGATATTCCGGAGAATACAAAGAATGCTTTCATCGCCATAGAGGACAAAACGTTCTACAAGCATCATGGGCTGAATTACAAAAGACTGATCGGCGCTGTCTTCAGCAAGCTGACCGGACGGACCAGCGAGATCAGCGGAACATCAACTATTACGCAGCAGCTTGCCAGAAACGTGTTTCTTTCAGACATAAAAAGCGAACGTACGCTGAGCCGTAAGTTCCGCGAGATGATCTATGCCCTCAAGATCGAAAAGGCGTATTCAAAGGACGAGATCCTTGAGGCGTATCTGAACACAATATATCTGGGGTATGGATGTTACGGGATCAAAGCTGCGGCATATACATATTTCGGAAAGGAAGTGGATGAGCTCAGCCTCGAGGAAAGCGCTGCTCTTGCGGCACTTCCGCAGGCTCCTGATTCATACGCCCTTCTGAAAGACAGTGAGGACGAAAATACGACCTACATGAAAAGCAGCGGCCTGTATGCGAATGAAATCGCTGCTGAAAGGCGGGACCTGGTGCTCGATCTCATGGAGGAACAGGGCTATATCGATTCCTCCGAGGCGGATGAGGCAAAGAAAAAGATAGCTGATATACTTGATCCGCACATAGCTAAGAAACCTAAGGAACTGACATATTTCACGGATTATCTTACGGACGAGGTCGCTAATGACCTCGCAGATGAATATTCCATGTCACTTGAAAAGGCGGAGCGGATCATACATACAGGCGGTCTCCGCATCTATTCGACTATCGACCAGGATATACAGAAAGCGATCAACACTGAATTCAGCGATGACTGGAATTTCCCGTATTCAGAGGAAACTCCGCAGGCGGCAATGGTGGTGACTGAAGTCGGCACGGGACGGATCCGTGCGATGGTAGGCGGAAGGAACACCTCCGGACAGATGCTGTTCAACAGGGCGACATCTCCGAGGCAGCCGGGGTCATCGATCAAACCTCTGTCCGTGTACTCTGCTGCCCTCCAGAAGAGTGAGGATTATGCCAAGCGCGGCATGCCGTTCCCGTTCACTGATTTCGGGTATGACAGACAGGGCGTGTACCGCTGGGGAAAATATATCACTGCAGGCTCTACGGTGGTAGACGAGAGAATGTTCATCGACGGCGAGATGTGGCCGCTGAACTTCTCGAGGCGGTTCTCCGGATACAGGACTTTCAGGACGGCGCTGCAGCAGTCGATCAACACCTGCGCGGTGAAGATACAGCTTCAGGTCGGTGCTGACTACTCGATGGAAATGTTGCGGAAATACGGTATCTCGACGATCGCTGATGACGCTTCCGAGCCGACCAACGACTACAACCCTGCTGCGTTGGCTCTGGGAGCAATGACATATGGTACGACACCGCTCGACATGGCGCTTGCCTACGGAACATTCCCAAACAAAGGCGTGAGAAACTCCGCGGCCGCATACACCAAGGTGACGGACTCAAAAGGAAAGGTGATCCTTGAAAAAGAGCCCGAAGGTACTCAGGTGCTCGATGAGAATGTGGCGTTCATAATGAGAGACTGTCTTGAGTCCGTAGTCTCGAGAGGCATAGCCTATAACGCATCGATATACGGTGTACAGGTCGGAGGAAAAACCGGTACCACAAATGACAACTATGATTACTGGTTCGTGGGATTTACTCCGAAGTATTCCGCCGCGCTCTGGATAGGAACAGACCATAATACTGTCATGAGCGGATCGTCCGGGATAGCTGCTCTGTTATGGGGCAGGATAATGAGCCAGGTACCGGATGTTACAGAGGGGGAATATCCTCCGCAGCCGGATGATGTAGTCACCGTTTACGGAGAGTACTACACCGAAAAAACACAGCCATGACGGAGACGCATTGCTTTTTACGGGCAATGCGTTTTTTATATTGGATATAAAGTAAAAAACGTTTCATAGGAAAACTCCGCAGCGCTTAAAATGTGGTATTATTGTTTTTAATAATAGTATTGCACATTTATGGAAGGTGTAACGACAGAGATAGGTTTATTTATAAGCATAAAGAAAGGAGATGGTAGTTATGGCCTTGTACCTGAAAGATATTTTTGCAGCTATTGCTGTAGTCTTTAATGCGATCCCGATGGCCATGTTCTCATTATCATATGGATTTGCTGCATTTCCTACAGCGCTTGGATTCATAGTCGGCGGATTCGGCATGCTTCTTACTCACCAGATCGCACCGATCTCGCTGCAGGCAGAAAGCATCGTGCTTGCGGGAACCATCAGCCATGACCGCAATGAAAGACTGAACATCATCTTTTACAGCGGTATCGTAATGGCGGTCCTGGGACTGTGCGGCGTGCTTACAAAGACCATGGATTTTATCGGTCCATGCATCCTTAACGCCATGCTGGCAGGCGTAGGCCTGATGCTGGCTAAGGCCGGATTCGACATGATAAAGCAGAACAGGTTGGTTTCCGGCGTATCAATGGCGTCAGCGCTTATAGTTTATTTTGCAACCAACGATCTCATCTGGACGATCGCAGTCTCTGTTGTTGTAAGTGACATCGCACACCTTATCAAAGTCAAAGTGACAGGCCGCCAGGATCATCTGCTTGAGGTCGATATGAGTAAGGAAAAACTCATACCGCTGAAGCTGACCGTTAATACACATATCATCCGCAGCGTCCTCGCTGTCTGCACACTTCAGATAGGCGGAAATATCGCTTACGCTACCATCACGGCTGGTATTGCCGGAGAAACGGCAAATGTCGACGCTATCACCGTATACTCCGGTCTGGCTGACTCGGCAAGCGCATTCTTTGGCGGCGGTCCGGTAGAGGCGATCATCAGCGGTACTGCGGCAGCACCTCATCCTATGCTTGCAGGACTGATACTTGTTGCTATCGTATCGGCGATATTCCTGACTAAAACGATTACGAGACTTGCCAAGCACATTCCTGCGGAAACTATTTCGGGCTTCCTGTTCGTGCTCGGAGCATTCGCGGTCTTCCCTGAAGACGCAAAAGCCGCACTCACCGAAGACCCGGTCGTAGGTGCCTGTGTAATCATTGTCACAAGCTTCTCCGATCCGTTTATCGGCATGGTATCCGGCATCGCACTGAAATACGGACTGATGTTCCTCGGAGCATAGTAATACAGATCTGAACAGATAAGCCCCCGGACGATAAGGTCCGGGGGCTTTTATGATGCCCGTATTACAGATGCTCATGGTATTTCTCGCGGAAGGTTTTTCGGTATGCTGCCGGCGAGAGCCCTTTCTGTTTCTTGAAAAGCCGGCTGAAGTAGAACGCGTTCTCATACCCGACCATGGAAGCGATGTTGGAAATATTGTAGTCAGTAGTTTCCAGAAGTATCTGTGCGTTGCGTATCCTTGTGGAAAGGATATACTTCATGGGAGTTGATCCGACTACCTTCTGAACCTGTACGGGTATACCGCAGGAACGCTGGGAAGACTCGGTGTTGTCATAGCCGGCTATCTGGGGAGCATCCCGCTCATGCTTGCGTGCACGGCCATAGCGGCGTTTGGCATGAGCCCGCTGCAGGGTGATATGAACGCGCTCATTGCTACCTGCTCAGAGTATACATACCTGACACACGGTAAACGTGTGGACGGAACAATGTATTCATGCACATCGCTCGGCACAAAGCTCGGAGGCGGTATCGGAACAGCCCTTGCAGGATGGCTGCTGAGCTTCAGCGGCTACGTCGGAGGGGCAGCAGAGCAGACAGCTTCGTGCATCAACATGCTCCATGTGATGTATCTCTGGCTTCCGATGATCTTCAACCTTCTGATCACGCTGATCCTGACCAGGCTGAATGTAGAAAAGGCTGTTGAGGACCTGAAGAAATAGTTCGGTGTAAGAAAAACCGCAACCTTGTCATGACAACGGGTTGCGGTTTCTTTTTTTTTGTGTCCGGCAGCGCGGTGTGTGTTCTCAACCAAGCGCAGTCAAATGTGTAAAATATCTTTGTTTCACGTTAACAATTTTATAAAATGTAAACGTGAGAGGATAAATGAATGGTTTATATCGATAACATTTACAAGGGCCTTCTGGTATTCCCGTTCATAGCAGCATTATTCACACTGCCATATGCGGTGTATCAGTATAACAGGCACGGATCAGTATCGAAATACAGGACGCTGATCATCTACAGCTATATACTCTACATGCTGATCGCGTTCTTCATGGTCATCCTGCCGCTTCCTGACAGGGCATCGACGGTGGGGAATACGTGGCAGGAGCATCTGAATCTGATCCCGTTCAGACAGATCTGGCTGTACTGGCACAATAAAGAGTTCGGAATTGCTGCCCTCAGGAAATATCTTGTGAGCATGTCGCTCTGGCAGCTGCTTTTCAACATCCTGCTGACCGTACCGTTTGGCATATACATGCGATATTACTTCAGGCTGAGCCTGAAGCGTACGGTTCTTTACTCGTTCCTGCTGAGTCTTTTCTACGAAACGAGTCAGATAACAGCTCTTTTCGGAATCTATCCGGGACCATACAGGCTGGCAGATGTTGAGGATCTGATCTGTAATACATTAGGCGGAGCCGGAGGCTATTACATAGCGTCTGTATTTGCCGGAGTGCTTCCAAGCAGAGCTGAGATCGATGAGAAGTGCAGGGCGCAGGGTACCAGAGTCACAGGCATGCGTAGAATGTGGGCGGGCCTTTTTGACTATGTGTTCATCGCCGCGGTGTATATCTTTCTGCTCGGCGTGGTCCAGGTGCTGGATCCCGGGTTTACCGGTTACTCCATTTACGGAGAGGTGTTTATCTGGTCCTTTTTCTGCATGACATCTCTTGTGCAGGTCCTCATAACTAAGGGATCAACGCTGGGACATGCTGCGTGCAGGATGATCCTTGTGTCAGAAGACGGAGGGATGGCGTCGGCAGGACAGCTTATAAAGCGCTATCTGTATCTGTGGCTGTTTACAGAACTGCCGCTGATCATAGCCGGACAGCTCATGAATGTAAGGGTCGCTTTCGCGGTCGACCTTATCATACTGGCGTTGACTGCTGCCTCGCGCATATATTTCATTATTTATTTCATTAATGTAGTAGTAAGAAAAGGCAAACTGATGCCACACGATAAACTCAGCAGGACACTTTACATGGTGACCGGTGTCCCTGAATACATTATTGGGAGGTGGAGCTATGTTTAAAATTCTTTTGCTGCTGATTGCCGGTGGTCTTCTTATCGGCGCATATATAATAAGAAAAGGGATCGGCTGCCTTTTTACAATAATAGCGATCGTTATTATCGGACTGCTGGTGGTGCCGTTCATCAGAAGCGCTCTCCCCGACTCAGCGAATGATCCCGGACAGAGCACGGAAAATGCTGTTGAGCAGCTAAGTGACGATTATCAGCAGGTATACTTTGATGAACTTGCGGATGAACTGGCAAACGGTGCCGACCCGGCAAAATCAAAATATCTTGGACAGAAGATAATAATTGTCGGAGATTTTGATAAGACAAATTCAGATGATGACAGCATAACCGTATCGTATGGCATGGAAGACGATAATACCCTGCTCGTAGTCGGCCGCTTGCAGACTGATGAGCAGCGTGAGACGTCCGGGCAGTTCTCAGAGGGTGACACGGTTATACTGAAGGGTACGATCACTGATGTCAATGAGTCCGCATTCTTCATGGACGTAGATGACATTGAATGATAAAAGCCCGCAATGCCGTCCGGAAGTTGTATAATCAGAGTACTATGAAGATACATGTGCTGCATTGCGGATATATAAGAATAGCAAAGAGGCTGCTGGATAACGGAGGGCGGTTTTCGACAGATATCGCCAAAGCCATGCTGGTACCGGACAGGGAGAGAGTAACACTTCCGGTCAGCGCCTATCTGATAGAACACCGTGCCGGCACCTATCTTGCAGATACAGGGTGGAGCCGGGACATAAGTCCTGATGGCGTGTACGATTTCAAGGCGGCCTGCAAGGTGCTGCCAAGACATCTGGCCATGCTGTATCACCCGTTTGTCCCACACGGGGAGACAGTCAGGGAACAGTTGGATGAAAGAGGTGTCAGGCCTGAAGAAATAAAGGCTGTCCTGATCACACACTTTGACGCGGATCATATTGCCGGACTGAGATCGGTGAGCAGCGCTCAGAGGATAATTGTTCCGGAGGATGAAGCTTACTGGTCCGTGCGCACAAAGTACAGGATGCGTCAGGCGAGAGAACTGTGGGAAACATCAGGATATGAGCGTGTCTTTTATAGAGGGCATCTGCTGGGCCCGATGAATCTGGCAATTGACGTCACCGGTGACGGGAGCATCATGATGGTCAGTCTGCCGGGACATACGGATGGTCATGCCGGAGTGATGGTCAGAGAGGGCAGAAAGCATGTGCTTATCGCTGCTGATTCCGCAGTCTCGTCTTACAACTGGGAAACCTTGCGTCCGGCCGGACTCGGCGCGGATACGGAGCTTCAGAAAAAAACACTGAGGTGGATAAAGAAGGCAGCATCAGATCCGGACTGCATCAGCGTGCTTTGCAGCCATGATCCGGATATGCAGCCGCAGACAATAACTATATAGAACAGAAGAGCCCTGAGGTCAAAAATACTTCAGGGCTCGTTTTTACTATGCGGAATGCGCAGCAGGTCACTGTTGGGAGATTTTCTTTGAAAGGAAGTACATCTTTTCAGCGAGATCCTGACTGCTGATCCGGAAACCTGTATTTACCCATTCACGCATCATGCCGACTGTTCCGTTGGCTATGTAGATCCGTATAAAACGGGAGGACGGCTCATCTATTTCATCACTGACGGGAACGTATCCGTTGCAGAGGAATTCCACGAGCCTGGCAGTAAAATTGCTTCCGGAAGAATCATTGAACAGTATCTGGAAAGTCCTTTTGTTTTCTTTGATAAAGTCAAAAAATTCCGAAATCGCAGAAAGAAGCGCTTTCTGATTATGCTGATCCGGGCTTCGTGCACGCGAAGGTGTTTGTGAGTGACGATAAAAAAGCAGTCGTCGGAACGATCAATCTCGACTACCGGAGTCTGTATCATCACTTCGAGTGCGCCACATACATGTATAAAACAAGCTGCATAAGTGAAATTGAAAGAGATTTTCAGGATACCATGGCAAAATGCCGCGAAGTAACGCCGGAGACTATAGGTAAGGAAAAACTGTCAATGAAAATCATCGGCATTGTAACAAAGTCAATGGCACCGCTTCTGTAGAGCATGGCAGAACCAATAGTACTAAGCGTCTTCCATGCTTTGTACTACTGACAATAAATATTCCTTGCGAAGGTCAAAGTCTTCGTAGAAATTACTGCCATACCTGAGGATCCCGTTGTTCTCGTCGTTGACCAGATCATAGAGCTGCTCGTAAACCGGATCCTGCTCGGCGAAGACCGGATACAGCGTCCTGTCTGCGGGCAGCATATACTCGAGACCATCCTCACCGGTGCACAGATCATGGACAAAGCTGCTGTCTGTAACGATCTCCATTATATCGAGGCAGTCAAGCAGCTTTTCGCCTGAGGTGCTGTATCCCATGGAAATAAAGTCAGTCATGAACAGCGGCATCTCGTTTACATCATTTTCGGATAAGTTGGCCAGCTGAACGACATATTCATCCCGGTCAAGAGACCTCAGGTTTTCGGTGAAGCCCAGCAGGTACCTGCATTCACCGCTGCGGAATCTGTCTATGACTTCTTCCGTATCAAGCATGGAATCCTCGAATGCCTCACGTCCCCCGATAGTCCTGAAGATCCTTTCGATCACATTGATAGTGCCCTCGCCGCTGTCCTGATAATTACAGAAGGCAAGCACGCTGTAGTATCCGATCATGGACTTCAAAGGCGCCGACAGACCTCCCTCGATCTCAAAAATGTTGTTTACCGGAGTGTAGTCCTTTTTTCGGCATATCAAAACGTTCGCGCATGTCATGAACGGAAATCCGTATGTTTTTCCTTTGATCCTGCTGCGGTCCAGGATCCAGTCAAACACCTTGTCGGTATCGATGATCTCAGGCAGTACCCGGATGATCCCTTTATCGACAAGTGCAGACATGGCACATGCGTCATACATATAAATGTCCCCGTCTTTATCAGGGATCTCATGATAGCAGTTCCAGTCCCGGAACTCGATCCTGCGGGTATGACCGGATTTTCTGAAACGCTCCTCCAGAAGCGTACGGAAACGATCCGGATCGCGCAGGTATACAAAAGTGTAAATAATGACAGGAGAGTCATCTCTCAGTGATGCAGCACCGGCTGCTTTTTTTTCTTCCATGAATACTCCTTGCTATCTTTTGCCGAGTTCTTCAAGAGTTTCTCCGAACAGGCGGTAGAAGATCCAGTCTTTCTTCTGGGTGGAATTCAGTTTGAGATACAGCTGGTTTGCCGGCTCGTTCCACTCGAGGCAGTGCCATTCGACCTTCTTGTATCCGCGGCTTACCGCGATGCGGCAGAGCTCTCTCATCATGGCTTCGCCTATGCCGTTGCCCCTGTATTCCGGTCTGACATAAAGGTTTTCAATGAACATGCCTTTGGCGCCGAATATGGACGCGTAATTATCAAGGAACATCGCGAACCCCACCTCTTTTCCGTCTGAGCTCGCGAACAGCGTCTCTATGTCCCTGTTTGCTATTGCCGTGCGGATGTCTTCCTCTGTTGTTGTGATCTTATCCGGCAGCTTCTCATATTCCGCAAGCTCATTGATGAGACCGACTATCATGCCGGCGTCATCGACTGTTCCGAGTCTGAATTGAATATCCATTTTTCCCCCTTTTGTATCGATACCCATTTTTCCGATTATAACATACGGCAGATATGATAAGTTCATAAATGCATCTTCAATAACGAACATGGGCGTTTTATATACTGCGGATATGGTATTATGAAGAAAAACAGTGACCGGAAAATCCGGCGTTTTGCAGTTTACGCACAATGCTGTAAGGAGGGACCTGCATGAGGTCGATACTTATCAGGGATACGACCAGGGAAGAACGCGAGCAGATAGTCGCAGATTCCATCGGGAATATTAACGGCGCATGTGATGGCTGCGCTGCCGGACTTGCGGAGATGTATCAGGATTACATTGACGGCAGGAAGGAGATCCGGGATATCAACTCGGAATTTTGCGCGCGGCACGAACAGGATTTGGCATCAGAAGCAGACTGACATGGAATACTATAAACTGGAAATATTCATACCGGAATCACACTTTGCTGAGCTGAGAAAAGCTCTTCAGGAAGCAGATGCGGGTCACATCGGCAACTATGACTCCTGTTTGTCATACAGCAGAGTCATCAGTACATGGAGACCGCTTGCCGGCACGGATCCTTTCATTGGCAGGGAAAACGAGATAAGTGAGGAAGAGGAACTCAAAGTTGAGGTGACGGTCACAGGAGAAAGAATCGAGGAAACGATCGCTGCGGTAAAGGCTGTACACCCGTATGAAGAGCCTGTCATCAATGTGATCAGACTGTACAGAACCGGAATATAAGATATAAGGAGACCGGCAAATGAAGAAGATAACGATGTTCCACATAAACGAATGCAGATACTGCGATTTTGCAAGAAAGGCAATTGCTGAACTAAGGGAAGAAAACCCTGAGTATCAGAAAGTTGAGATCGAAATGATCAACGAGGATGAACACCCGGAGATCATTGAGAACTATGATTACTGGTCGGTACCAAGTCTTTTCATAGACCATGACAAGATATTTGAGGCCGCGCTCTTCATGCCTTATGAGACTGTCAAAGAGGGTGTGAAGCTTGCGTTTGATAAAGCGCTTGAAAAATGAACAAGGATGACAGAGTGTTGCTGGACGCGGACATACGTGAGCCGCTGTTCGACTATTTAGAGCAGCATCATGGCAAAGTAAGATTCCTGGAGGAAAAGGTCACCGGCAAGGCGAGGGCTGATGTTGTCATGGTTTTACCGGACAGGATCTGCGGCATAGAGATCAAAAGTGATGCGGACAGCTATACGCGGCTTGCGGTTCAGGTAAAGAACTATGACAAATACTATGATGAGAATTATCTGGTAGTAGGTTCTACCCATGCACTTCATGCGGCTGAACATGTCCCTGCATACTGGGGGATCATTTCCGTGGAGCTGATAAAAGGCGAAATTGATTTCTACCGCGTAAGAGAAGCGAAGCCAAATCCTAAGGCCAGGCTGAAGAATAAGATGAGCCTGCTGTGGAAATCTGAATTCTCACATATACTGGCCGGGAATAAAATGCCGAAATACGCTCAGAAGAGCAAGAAGTTCATTACCGAGAAACTGATCGATAAGGTTCCGGAAGAGGTCCTGCATGAACAGATCAGTGAAGAACTTTTCGAGCGTGACTATACAATTTACGACTAAATACAATCTGTCAATTCAGAGTTTGCGGGTATCTGCCATGTATGAAATAAAGAATGACACTTTCTATGATTTTATAAGACCGTATGATTTGGATGACGAATACTATTTTGTCGGTGAGGTTGACTATCATCTTTTAAAAAGTGATAAACCTTATGAAGGCCTGCGATCTCACAGGGAGGCCCTGATAGTTGTCTTTGACCGCCTGGCAGAAAACAGTATAGAGGATCTTAAGGGCATCAGCGAAAGATGCGGCGATGATATAGCGGATAAGTTATCTCCGCTGATCTATTATATCGATAAGGCTAAACCAACTCCATTGGATCCGGATGATTTCTTCTATTGTCCGAATATTGTAAAGACCGATTATTATGGCAATGTCTATTATGATGCCGAATGGGAACCAAATGACGAGAACTGTGGAACTACAGTCCCTTACTGGTATGCTGTCATGGAACCGGTGCATGGCAGAAGAAATAAGCCCGAAGACTTCAAAAAAGTGAACGGGGTTCTGTTTCCAAACGGTACAGGTGCGCTTGACATATATGAATGGACGACTGACTGGTCGGATTTTTTTGACGCCGGGCATGAATGGTATGGCGCATGCTGCTGGAGCATCCATGACAAGAGCATGAACAGATATGTGGTAATGCTTGTATCAGCAACAGACTGATAAACCGGTAAAAAGAGGAGGCTTGTTTATAAACATTGAACAGGCAGATGCTTTCAGCGGCTCTTACGTCCAGATCCGGCCGGCTGACACAGGGACACAGGCACTCGGCGGAGCAGTCGGTGTATTCCTCGCGCTAATCCGCTTGCGCCGACATATAACAGGCGGCCTCACACTTTTCCCGGGGACGCCGCTTCTTGAGGAGGCACAGCGAGGCGAATTCGACCCGCTCTCAGAGAGGGAGATGCTCGAAGAACTGAAAACTTTCGCAGAGAACCTGGATGTTGACTGCACTTTCATTACGCATCATACGATATCCGGGATAAACCTGACCGGCCCGGACTTTCTGAAGAGAAAGGACAGGATCGTCGGAGCCCTGGAGCATGAGATAAGGCACGGTGATATGGACAGGCTGGCGGCATACCGGAGAAACAAGAGGACCCTATAAAAGCGCTAATGTCCCGGATCAAAATTCCGGGACATTTTATATACAACGAATATGGTATTATGAAAGGAAGAGAAAAAACAAATCATAATTCAGGAAGGTGAAGCGACATGAAGAAACTGTTTGCTGCTATAAGAGCATCTGACCTTGAAATGGTAAGGCAAATCATTGAAAAGAAACCTGAACTGGTAAATTGTGTTGCAAAGAAGCCGCCTAAGAAGGATGACGGACAATCGCCTTTGCAGG
>CACYLW010000002.1 GCA_902775345.1 uncultured Eubacteriales bacterium
AGATCTGTAAGAGTAATCGTTCAGTGTGAGTGTCATTGTTAAAAAAGGACTCATCGCGTGCCTGTTATTCAGCAGTTATTGATCAAGGTTCAAGGCATAAGATCTTCAGATATACGATAGGAAGAAGGGGCGGTACGAAAACCTTATGTGATGGAGGTACGGTTTCAGATCACATTCAAAATTAAACTGTCAGTTTAGTACACAATGCCACTTGTTTCGTGTATACTGTAGTACTGCAGTCGTTACAGTAGTAGAACCGAAAGAGGTGATGCATATTATGGAACAACTGAATATGAGAAAGCCCGTCAGACGGGTGGATATCTCCATCAACATGGAGGCGACCGGAGCCAATATCAGGAGACTGGTAAAGGCAAGCGGCTACTCTGTGAGAGATATCATGGCTATCACAGGTATATCGACCGAGCAGGCGGTGTACAAGTGGTACAGGGGTGAGTCGATACCGGCCATCGAAACAATGCTGATACTGTGTAATGCCCTGGGCATAGAGATAAAGGAACTCCTCGTCATCGACGGGGATTTTAATTTTTTGTGTTATAATGAGTATGTACGGTATAGTCTGTTTATCAGGAGGACATACAGGTGAGAATAAAAAGACTTGCTGCTCTTATGGTATTTGTCATGTGCATCATGTTGATGGCCGCAGGCTGCTCCGATACTCAGGAAGCTGCCATGGCAGGCGGTCCGGAGACAGATGAGGTTACGGAGGAAGCAATGGACAGTGAAGCACCGGATGATACAGAAGAGACTAATACTGCAGTGCCGGGAGTATATGCCGAATACAAGCAGTATGACAATAAACTGGAGCTCACACCTGTACCGGGAGGCATAACTGACAGCACCGTGCTCCCGACTTTCAGGTGCACTTTCGGAGACATGACGAACGAGGCTCAGAACGCGCTTGAAGAGGGAAGGGTATTCCCAAAGGAATTCTTCAGGGATCTTACCGCCTGCATGCTGATAAGCGAAGACTTCATGGCGGGTAAGGAGCATGACGCGATCATGTACTCTCTTACCAATCTTGCGGCAATGGCCAATGAATTCGGGCCAATGGAGCCTGCTCTCAGTAACGTGGTTTATGAAATGGCTGATGACGGCAGCGTTTCAAAGAGCATCTATAATGTACACTTTGCCTCTGCTGATAAAGACGGGCAGATCATATATGACAATCAGGCCAGAAAATGGTATCTGGGAGACACGGAATATTCCGGAAGTATAGACAGCGAGCAGACACTTGCGGTCTGGTGGACCGTATTTGATGTCGCGGACGGAAACGTTGAATAGCTGACCGGGTCCGGATAAATGCGCAATATAATACGCCGAGGCAATACAATATGTACTGCTTCGGCGCTTTTTTATTGTCTACTCAGGTGTGTTTTTGATAAGATAGCTGTCCTCTTCGATCGGACTGAGTTCACTGAGTTCATATGGCGTTTCCTGATATACAAAATTGAGCCAGTTGGTATAGGTGCAGTTGGAGCTTGAACGCCATGAGAGGATAGGCTCCTTTGACGGATCGTCGTCCGGATAGTAGTTGACCGGTATAGTCGGGTTCAGGCCCTTCGCAAGATCCCTCTTGTATTCTTTGTCAAGGTCATATCTGTCATATTCCGAGTGCCCCGTCACGAATACCTGCCTTGATGAGTATGCAAGGATGAGATAGCTTCCGGCCTCGGGACTGTCTGCGACGACATAGAGCTCTGGATTGCTTCTGACCTTCTCTTCGTCAAGCCCGGTATATCTCGACTGCGGAACGTAGAATTCGTCATCCATCCCCCTCATGAGTATCTTCTTCCTGTGGATGACACGGTGCAGATATACACCGCTCAGCTTCTCAGGCAGCATCCGCTTCTGTATGCCGTAGTGGTAATACAGTCCGGCCTGGGCGCCCCAGCAGATGTGGAACGTAGAAAATACGTGCGTCTTGGACCATTCAAATATCTGGCAAAGTTCGTCCCAGTATGTTACCTCTTCAAATTCCAGCTGTTCCACCGGCGCGCCTGTTATGATCAGTCCGTCAAAGCGCTTGTGTCTGACATCCCTGAATGTCTGATAGAATTTATTGAGGTGCGATCTGTCTACGTGAGATCCGCGGTGAGTTGCGGTAGTAAGGAACGTGATCTCGAGCTGTATCGGAAAATTCGAAAGGACTCTGAGTATGTCAAGCTCTGTATCTTCCTTAAGCGGCATGAGATTGAGTATGGCGATCTCAAGCGGTCTGATATCCTGGGAGACCGCCCGGCTCTCATCCATTACGAATATGTTTTCATCTTCAAGTATCTTCTTGACCGGAAGGTCGTTCTGTATTTTTATCGGCATTGGCTTCTCCCTCTACCCGTGCTGCGTGAAATATTGCCCGGCCATCCTGCTCAGGAGACTGGCAAAATTATGATATTATGCCGTCTCGCGTGCTGTCAAATAATATTTGCTGAGAAAACAGAGCCGTGTCACTTGCATGATCCCGGTTTATTAAGTAAGATTTTTAGTATGGAATAATAAAGGGGAGGTAGCAGAGAATATGAAAGATTATGAACTCGGCACAAAATGTGTTCAGGCAGGATATACACCGGGTAACGGAGAGCCAAGGCAGATCCCTATCATACAGTCGACGACTTTCAAGTATGATACCGGAGAAGACATGGGCAAACTCTTCGACCTTGAAGCATCAGGCTATTTTTACACCAGACTGCAGAATCCGACCAATGACATGGTCGCGGCCAAGATAACAGCTCTTGAAGGCGGTACGGCAGGCATGCTTACTTCATCCGGACAGGCAGCTAACTTCTTCGCTTTGTTCAATATCTGCGAAGCAGGGGACCACATCGTCTCGTCTGCATCGATCTACGGAGGCACTTTCAATCTGATTTCGGTGACCATGGCGAAGATGGGCATCAGCGCAACGTTCCTGTCACCGGACTGCACGGAGGAAGAACTCAACGCTGCGTTCAGGGAAAATACAAAAGCGGTTTTCGGCGAAACCATCGCGAATCCGGCCCTTACTGTTCTCGACATCGAGAAATTCGCAAAGGCTGCGCATGCGCATGGCGTACCTCTCATTGTAGACAATACTTTCCCGACTCCGGTCAACTGCAGGCCGATCGAATGGGGCGCTGACATTGTCACACATTCGACAACCAAGTACCTTGACGGACATGGAGCCGCAGTCGGCGGGGCTATCGTAGATTCAGGTAAATTCGACTGGATGGCGCATAAGGACAAGTTCCCGGGACTCACGACACCGGATGATTCCTACCATGGCATCATCTATGCGGAGAAATTCGGTAATGAAGGAGCGTTTATCACCAAGGCGACTTCACAGCTGATGAGAGACTTCGGCAGCATACAGTCACCTCAGAACGCGTTCCTGCTTAACCTGGGACTCGAGTCGCTTCATGTACGCATGCCTAAGCATGTAGAGAACGGACAGGCCGTCGCGGAATACCTGAATAACCATCCTAAGGTTAAGAAAGTCAGCTATTCCGGACTTCCGGGAGATCCTTATTATGAGATCGCAAAGAAATACATGCCAAATGGCGGATGCGGAGTCGTTTCGTTCGAGCTCGAAGACAGGACAGCAGCTGAGAAGTTCATGGGACGTCTCAAACTCGCCGCGATCGAGACACATGTTGCAGATGCAAGGACATGCTGCCTGAATCCGGCCTCCACCACACACCGCCAGATGTCAGATGAGCAGCTGAAGGCCGCAGGTGTTCCTGCAGGGCTCGTAAGGATGTCATGCGGACTCGAAGATAAAGAAGATCTTATTGAAGACATAAGACAGGCACTTGAAGATTAAGCAGGGGTAAATAAATGGCAGACAGCAGAATACTTATTGTAGACTTCGGCGGACAGTACAACCAGCTTATCGCACGCCGTGTAAGGGAGTGCGGAGTCTACTCTGAGATACATAATTTTGATGAAGTGGACGCGGCATCCGTCAGGGAGTTCGGACCGGACGGGATCATATTCACCGGAGGACCTCAGAGCGCATATGGAGAGGGCGCGCCTTCGATAGACGACGGCATATTCTCGCTCGGCATTCCTGTGCTGGGCATATGCTACGGAGCGCAGCTCATGGCATACCGCCTCGGAGGGGACATCGACTCGGCTCCGACAAGTGAATACGGCCGCACCGAGGTCACGATAGATGACAAGGGCGGGATACTTGCATCCGCCGACGATGTCAACACTTGCTGGATGAGCCACACGGACTACATCAGCCGTCCTCCTGAAGGATTTGTGATCACGGCTCATACGGATGACTGCCCTGTAGCGGGCATGGAAGACAGGAAAAGAGGCTTCTATGCCGTACAGTTCCATCCTGAAGTGAACCACACTGAACACGGAGCCGAGTTCATCAGGAGTTTTGTGCTTGATGTCTGCGGGTGCAGTCAGGACTGGCAGATGGGATCGTTCGCCGAAACGCAGATACAGGCGGTCAGGGAAAAGGTCGGCGACGGCAAGGTGCTGCTGGCTCTGTCAGGAGGAGTGGATTCCTCTGTAGTTGCCGCTCTTCTGGCCAAGGCCGTAGGACCTCAGCTCACATGCGTATTTGTCGATCACGGTCTGCTCCGTAAGAACGAGGCTGAAGAAGTATCAGAGGTATTCGGAAGCGGCAGGCTGTTTGACCTTAACTTTATAAAAGTGGACGCGGCCGACAGATTCTACGCGAAGCTTGCGGGAGTGACTGAGCCTGAGAGAAAGCGCAAGATCATCGGTGAAGAGTTCATCAGGGTGTTTGAAGAGACAGCAAAGAAGATAGGAGCAGTCGATTTTCTGGCGCAGGGAACGATTTATCCGGATATTATCGAAAGCGGTCTGGGAAAGTCTGCGGTAATAAAATCACATCACAATGTGGGAGGCCTTCCTGATTATGTTGACTTCAGGGAGATAATCGAACCTCTGAGGAAGCTCTTCAAGGATGAGGTAAGGCAGCTCGGAAGAGAACTCGGTTTGCCTGAATATCTTGTGAGCAGGCAGCCGTTCCCGGGCCCGGGACTAGGCATACGTATCATAGGCGAGGTAACAGCAGAGAAGGTACGCATCGTACAGGATGCGGACGCCATTTACAGGGAGGAAATCGCAAAGGCAGGTCTTGCCGGCTCGATCAGCCAGTACTATGCGGCTCTCACAAACATGCAGACCGTGGGAGTCATGGGAGACTTCCGCACCTACGATCATGCCGTCGCTTTGCGGGCGGTCATAACTTCAGATTTCATGACAGCCGAAGCCGCGCATCTTCCGTGGGAAGTGCTCGATCGTGTTATGACGCGAATCGTCAATGAAGTCGATCATGTCAACAGGGTATTCTATGACCTGACGAGCAAACCGCCTGGGACGGTGGAACTCGAATAATCTATGTAAGAACAGGAACAACATTGAGATCAAAAAAACTTGTTTTATTAATACTGGTCATTTCCGCAGTGCTGTTTTCTCAGACAGCATATGGCTATACCGGCGGAGTGAAAGACGGAGAGACAAATGGAGGCCCTCAGTCATCTTTTGCGTACAAGGAATTCAGTACACAGAAGTTATACAGGAACATGCTCAGCATCAAAATGCCTGCAGTTTATAAAAAACTGTCCCGTGACATGAACGATGATGAAACCGTTCCTATACCGGGCATGCTGGCTACCTGTGCAAGTGCTGACGGAAGCCTGATGTCTGACTCCTACATACCTCAGGGCATGTGCAATGCTGATCCGTACTGGCTGGTTACTGCTTATGATGCAAATAAAAAATACCCGTCAGTAATTTATATCATAGATTCGGAAGCGAAGCGGCTGGTATCCACCATGTTGCTTCCTAATAAATACCATGTCGGCGGCATAGCCTTTGACGGAACCCGTGTATGGCTTACCGGAGACACATCTGACAAATATAAGGGCCGTCCGTTCGTGCAGTATATCAGGTATGAGGACGTTCTTGAGCTGATGGGTAAAAGTGTCGCAGAAGTTACTGAGAACACCATATCGGACAAGGTATACATAAAAAATAAGCCTTCATTCCTGGAATGCGAAGACGGAAAGCTCTGGGTCGGAACATATATCGGAACAAAAGGAACAAAAGAAGGGTACGCATACGGTTATCCGATTTCTGATGCGGACGAGGGAGATTTACTTAATACAACACTGTTTTCAGTAATAACTGCCATCGATTCGAGTGCTCAGGGCATGGATATAGACGGTAATTATCTTTACGTTTCAAGCTCATATAAGGGGAACTCCCCGACGGTACAGTCATCGTTCGTAACAAAATATGAGATAAGCCCGATCATGGACGGTAATCCGTATCTTTACGTTGGTGACCGTGAACTGGCGAGAGTTGAAGTGCCTAAGATGAATGAGGAGATCTTTGTTAAAGATGACCTGATCCATATAAATTTTGAATCTGCAGCGAAAAGATGGATAAACCCGGTGATAAGAACTGACAGGATACTTGCGATAAGCAAGCCTTGATAATGACAGAGGAAAAGTGAAAAAAGACGAGAATAAAAAACCAAACAGGAAGAAAATGCTGATCCTGCAAAGGACACTGCTGCTGATTGCTCTTACGGCTATTCTGACGCTTGTCCCGTTTGTTTACGATGCCATGAAATATGACCCGAACCTCACCTTAAAGAAAGTAGCGACAGCTTTAAAGGAAGACAGCACGGTCGATGTGACATATTCATATAATCCGAGCGAGACCGGTATCTTCAGCAAAGACAGGATCCGTCTGTACTCATTTACTCCTGAAGAGAGCGGAGAGTATACCTTCTCTGTTTCAAATGTAGTATCAGACGAGGACACATATCTGTCACTCCAGGTAACAGACAGCGATTTCAACAACTATCTGAGTACGGACAACATGGAAGACTTCGGCGGAGATTTCTCGGATTCGGTATTCCTTAATGGTGAAAACAAATGCTACATTCTGATCGAACCTTTTTCTGAAGATTTCAGGGAAGAATATTCCGGATCTTTCAGTTTAAGTGTATCAAGGGTATCTGAGGATGCCGGGCCGGCGGCGATCACCGAGTCCGAGCCGGCAGTTGTCAAGATCAGGGAGGACAGCCAGACCGCCGTACTGTTTGCCCCGGAAGAATCCGGCTATTTCAGATTCGGGTCGCTCATAGTATCAAGAGACAAATCGGCTTCATCAGCTATTTCATCCGTAACTACAGCTGACAATGAAGAGGTCAAAAGGTTCGAGGGCATCTGCTATCTTGAAGGCGGTAAGGACTACTATGTATGGACCAGCGCGTCTGACATGAGCAGATCTTATGTGAAGGCGGAGATCAGCTGCAAAAGGCTTGAGATACTAAGCGCAGATCAGACCGGAGAATACAGCATAAACGGAGATACCATCATAGAATTCACCTCGCAGGATGTGCAGAATCTTGCGATCTATTCCGTGTCGGACGGAAATGCCAGATGCCATGTGTATGACAGCATGGGATTCCCGCTGAATTTCGATGATAATTCTGAAGGGGAACTGAGCGGAAACAGTAAGGATTTTGCGCTTGTTATACAGGCCCAGAAAAAGATGAAGTATCTCATCTACACAGAAGGGAAGTTCGATGAGTGCAGCGTAGTGATCGCGAAGTACACCGGAGACGGTTCATCAATTGAAGAAGACAGTGTAACAACCAGTGCTGAAGAAGAAGCAGCATCAGAGGAAGAAAGCGCTGACGATAATAACGAAGAAAAAACCGAGGAAAATAAAGAGGAAAACACCACGGAAGAAAACCAGTCATAGATCACAGTGAAACCGGTAAATCTTTTCAGGGTATCCAGAATACGGGATGAAAGACTGTTCAATATCATGGAGAAACACGAGGCCAGTGATCATGATAATCACAGGATCCGCATCCATGAGATCGAATCTCTTCGCGTGCTTACCGATGCTCTTGCCGGACAAAGAATAACGGTCAGGGATACGGACGGGTTCTACTTTGGTTATGTGATCCCGCTGGTAGGCAAGGAGTTTGATCTTCTTAAAGTCACAGGCAAGTACTGTCTTAATATCGAACTGAAATCGCAGGACGTAGGAGAGGAACAGATACTTGCCCAGCTGAGGAAAAACCGTCATTATCTCACACTTCTCGGCAGAGAACTCATGATGTTTACGGTCGTCACGGATACGCTCGACTGCTACAAACTTTCTGATGACGGGGAACTCGAACCGTCTGATATAAGGGAGATAGCAAAGGCTGTCAGAAAGTGCCGTGCCGCGTATCACGGCCGTATCGATAAGCTGTTCCGCGCGTCAGAGTATCTGATCTCTCCTGAAGAAGATCCGGAGAAATTTCTGCAGGGGCAGTATTTTTTGTCTCCTGCACAGGACTACGTAAAAACGGAACTGCTCAGAGCCATAGCTGATACGTCCTACTGCGCGTTCTTCCATATTTACGGCAGGCCGTGCACCGGAAAGACGCTTCTTATTTATGATCTCGCAAAGCATCTGTCCGGCAGCGGCAGAACGCTTATCACATGCGGAGAAGAACCGTCAGGCGGGCTTCTTTCCATAAGCGAATCGATAGAAAACCTGGACTTTATCTCCTTATCGGACATTGGCTCATCTGAGCAGATCAGCGGATATGATTTCGTTCTTGTGGATGAGGCTCTGCGCATGGGTCCGGCATCTTTCAATTTCATTACAAACGCTGCCGAAACATATGAGCAGGTCTGCATATTCTCTACGGATTCTTCTGCAGCTCTTACTGATCCGGAGAAGGAAAACAACATAGAAGGAAGGATCCGCAGCCTTGGGTTGACCGGCGAATATGAGCTGTCGGAAAGACTCCGGCTGAACATGGAGATACAGACATTCATCCTCAGGCTCAAACACCTGAAATGCAAAACAGAGAAAACCTATGAATTCGAGCATGTCTCGGTCAACTATGCCGGAAACGATGCCGAGGCTCATGAAATAATAAAGTATTTCCGCGATAAGGGATATGTGTTTATCAATCCTCACAGGAAGGCTGAAGATCCTTTTGCGGACCTTGAGGAGTCATTCAGATACAGGCACATTGCCGGGCGGGAATACAACAGCGTGGTGATGCTCATGGACGATTCGTTCGCATATGACGGTGAGGGATATCTCATGGGGATCCCTAAACCTGATCCTGCTCACCCGTATCCCAATATTTTTTATCCCGGCATCACACGCATCCGTGAACATCTTGCCCTGGTGATACTTGATGCTCCGGAACTGCTGGATGGTGTCCTTTCGATATTGGATTGATTATTCAGTTATGAAACAGGAGGCTGAAAATGATCTGCAGACACTGTGGTAAGAATATACCGGACGAAGCTGTATTCTGTCCTTTCTGCGGTGAGAGGACCGCTTCGCACATGCGTAAGGAGAAAACCGAATCGCATCTGCGTAAGGAGGACAGGGAAACAGCAGAGCCGAAAAAAGAAAAGAAAAAGAAAGAAAAATATTACGAAGAACCTGCGGGAAAAAGAAGGGTGAAGTCCCTCATATCCATCATCGCCGCTTTTGCTTTTGTTATTGCAGCATTCATCGCCATCATGGTGTTTGTAAAGCCTTATCTGGGAGAAGAACCATGGCCTGATGAGGATAAGCAGGCAGTGGAAACAGAGGATGTCATAGGCTTCCCTAAGACCATGTACATTTCAGCGGAGGAAGGACTGATCCTGTATAAGGAAGCTGCAGCGGACAGCAAGGCGATACATCTTATCAACTATGGCCGCGAGATAGAGGTCGAAAAGATAGACGGCAGCTGGGCTTATACCACCGTTGACGGCCTTTCGGGATGGTGCTCTGCGGAAAACCTGACAGAAAACAAGGATGAGGTAAAGACGAAAGAAACTAAGCCGAAGTCTGATGAAGACAAGGGCAGACTCGTGGAGCCGGCCAGGCGCATAGAGACCGGCTATCACGGGACCGTGGACTCAGAAGGAGGCCTCAATCTCCGCTGCGGTCCGGGATCCGATTATGACATCCTGCTCGTTATCCCTGATAAAACAGAAGTTGTTGAAGAGGGCTGGGACGGCGGATGGATATATGTCAGGTATGACGGAGAGTACGGATGGATCAATTCGGAGTTCGTCAAACCTACAGGAGAGATCGAAAGCGCATCTTAATGACAGAACTGATTATCTACGAAGAGCCGGCTGCGATACCGGCTCTTTTTCATCAGGCAAACATCAATATTTGTTAAAGGTTTTTTGTTTTCGCGCTTTTATGGAGTAATGTTAGAATGATAGAAGTTTATGAACGTAAACAATTACATTTTCACAGATCAGGTGAGGGATAATGAACGAATCGAGCAATAACAACAGACCCGGAAGAAGAAGGAGAAGAGCAAGGAGAAGAAAGCTCCTTACCATCATCGTGCTGCTTCTGCTGTGCGTGTTATCAGCAGTGTATATTCTGGTGCATTTCGGAAAGCACGACAGCAATACTGCCCAGGAACCTGCTGCGGAGACTCCTGCAGCTGAAGAGACAGCTGAGACTCCGGAGGAAACAGCCGAGACACCTGAAAAGGACACTGAAGCTGCGGAAAGGGCGGCATCACATGTATATTCCCACAGGGGATCCGCCGGAGAAGATGAACTGACCATGGCTGCCTATGACAGAGCTGTTGAAGCCGGTTCGAAGTATATCGAGGCGGACATCGTGGTATCCGAAAACGGAACAATATATCTGTCACATGACGACAATGTAATAGACATGACGGGAGTCAACGGCTATATCTCGGGAATGGTTGACAGCCAGATCGACGGGCTGAAAACGAAGTCCGGATCCAATATCGTAAAGCTGAAAGAGCTCTTCGATAAATACGGAGATTCCGTCACATATCTTGTGGATATCAAATACACCAGTTACCGCAACATCGAAGCGTTTACTGATATCGTCAAGGAGTATGGCTTTGAGAACAATGTCATAGCGACATCGTCGTACTTTGATGCTCTCAGACCTCTCGAGGATACATTCCCTGACATGCCGAAGCTGTACGTATGCTCTGACCAGGGAACCTTTGCGCTCGCTCTGGATCATGATTATGTGGATATCATCAGCGTTCCGAAGGATCTCATGACATCGGACAACCTCAAGGCAGCGCGTGACCATGGCAAGAAATTCAGCGCATGGACTCTCAATACAGAGAAAGAAATAACGGATGCGATAGCACTCGGTGTTGACGCGTATTTCACGGACGACTCCGGTCTTGCCATCAGACTTGAGGAAGAGTACCGCACCGAATAGACTCGGATAAGGGCTGTAATCACGCCGGGGACGCAGTGCTCCGGCGTGTTTTTATTTCAAAAATCAGTTGAAATTTATTTTTTTTGGAGTATTATGCTCCGAGAAAAGAAAGGAGAGAGACAGATGGCTTGGTATGAAGAAGCTGTTTTTTATCATATATATCCGCTCGGGCTGCTTGGAGCACCTGAACTGAATGATCACAGTCAGACGGTGCACAGACTTCCCGGAATGAGGAAATGGATCGATCACATGGCAGACTGCGGTTTTACCGCGCTGTATTTCGGCCCGTGCTTTTCTTCAGGGTCGCACGGATACGATACTGAAGATTACCGCAGACTCGACGAGAGACTGGGAGACAATGAAGATCTGAAGGATCTGGTAAGATACTGTCATCAAAAGGGCATGCGTGTCATCCTCGACGGCGTGTTCAACCACACGGGGCGCGGATTCTTCGCCTTCCGTGACCTGAAAGAGAACAGGGAGAACAGCCGCTTCAGAAACTGGTACTGCAACGTGAACTTCTGGGGCAACAACGAGTATAACGATGGCTTTTCCTATGAAAACTGGGGCGGCCACAATCTGCTCCCGAAGCTGAACATGCATGAACCTGAAGTAAGACAATACCACTTTGATACTGTTCGCTTCTGGGTGTCGGAATTCGACATCGACGGACTGCGCCTTGATGCTGCGGATGTTCTTGACCAGGGCTTCATGCGTGAGCTCAGGAGCGTCACTGACGGCCTGAAGGAAGACTTCTGGCTTATGGGCGAGGTCATACACGGCGAATACGGACGCTGGGTCAATGAAAACACCCTGCACTCCGTGACAAATTACGCCCTGCATAAGGCTCTTTACAGCGCGCATAACGATCATAACTATTTTGAGATAGCGCACACGGTGCGTCGACAGAGAGACATGGGCCTCGGTGACAATGTGCATCTGTACGATTTCGTCGACAACCACGATGTCGAAAGGATAATGACAAAGCTGAGAGACAAGAGACATTTTCTGCCTGTCCACGTGCTTCTGTATACTCTGCCGGGGATCCCTTCCGTTTACTACGGTTCGGAGTTCGGCATAGAAGGAAGGAAGGAGAGAGGCTCAGACGCATCGCTCCGCCCGGCCCTTTCGCTTGAGGAACTTGCGTCTGCTGACAATGTCCCCCTGCAGATCATCGGCGCTCTCGGCAAGATCTACAGCAGGGAATCCGCTCTGTGGTACGGCGAGTACCGCGAAGCAGATCTGACAACGACAAAATACGCGTTCATGCGCGGTGACATACTTGTAACAGTAACCAACAGTGACGCAGAGGAAAGTTTTGATCTGGAACTGAACGGAACATACACGGGAGCGCTTCACGGAAGAGAGATCTCTTCAGATCAGGGCAGGCTGCGCTTTGTCCTCGAAGGAAACAGCGCTGAGATATGGATCCCCGCTTCGGAGAGAAAGCAATATGAGCCAATCAGGCATAGCCTCAGCAACGCTGTAGATGATATAATAAATGAGGAAATACCTCAGAGAGCTGAGCCGGGCAAAAGTTTTGAAGATATGAGTATCGAAGAACTTCAGGCTGAGATACTTGCGAAACTTTCCGCCAATGGCCCGCTGACTGACCGTATGAAAAGAGAAGTAAGAGAGAACGTATACAGAGATTCCTTGCTCAACTGGGTGAAGAGTTTCCGCTAAAAGGTCAATACAGGAGAATAGAAATGGCAAACAACGAAACGATCAATAATGAAAACATGGCAGCAGAGTCGTCGCTTCCACAGCCAAGAAGAAGCATCGTCTTCATCGGCTCGGAGTGCTATCCGTTCGTAAAGACGGGCGGACTGGGCGACGTTATGTACGCGCTTCCGAAGGCCCTTGCTGAACTTAACTGCGACGTGAAGGTCATCCTTCCGCGCTATCACTGCATCCCTTGGAAATACCAGGAGAAGATGGTATACCGCGGAGCGTTCAACATGGATCTGTGTGCAGACGGGAGATCATACTATGTAGGCATCATGGAGTACGTGCATGACGGCGTGGTATATGACTTCATCGATAATGACGAGTTCTTTACAAACGGCAATCCGTATGTCAATCTCGTTGACGATATTCCGAAGTACTGCTACTTCTGCAAGGCAGCTCTTGCGGCGCTGAACTACATGGACTGGATCCCGGATATCATCCACTGCCATGACTGGCAGGCAAGCCTGGTGCCGGTCATGCTGCGCACCCAGTTTGCCGAAACAGCTATCAGGAACGCAAAGACAGTACTGACCATACATAACCTGCGCTTTCAGGGCGTGTACAACATCTCCACTATCAAGTACTGGACAAATCTGCCTGACGAAGTGTTCAACATCGATGTATTCAAGACCGGCTATGAAGATGCCAACATGTTAAAAGCAGGTCTTGCGTATGCTGATGCAATTACAACGGTCAGCGAAACATATGCGGGAGAGATACAGACTCCGTTCTACGGCGATGGCCTTGATGCGCATATACGCCATCATTCCGGAAAGCTGCGCGGCATAGTCAACGGCATAGATGTCGGACAGTGGGACCCTAAGGCAGATACAAGGATCGCCGCGCCATATGATATCACCGAAGTGCTCGATAAAAAGAAACAGAACAAGCGCGCTCTGCAGGAGGAACTCGGACTTGAGGTCGATGAGAGCAAGTTTGTCATAGGTCTCATCTCGCGTCTGACGAATCAGAAGGGACTTGATCTGGTAAATGAGGTCCTTCCGGGTCTCATTGACGGAAATACACAGATAGTTGTACTCGGTACAGGCGATGCCATGTATGAGGAATCGTTCCGCAACTTTGAGAACTGGTATAAGGGCAGTGTCTGCTCATGCATCATGTATGATGAGAGCAGGGCGCACAGGATCTATGCGGGAGCAGATGCTCTGCTGGTTCCTTCGCTGTTTGAGCCATGCGGACTTACGCAGCTCATAGCCATGCGTTACGGAACCATCCCTGTAGTCCGTGAAACAGGTGGACTGAAGGATACGGTCGAGCCTTACAACATGTTTGACCAGCAGGGTAACGGATTCACATTTGACAGATATGAAGCCGGGCTGCTCTATGACGCAGTGAACCGCGCCAAGACAGTATACTTCACAGACCGCTGGCACTGGGATGAGATGGTCCAGAGAGACATGGCAAAGGATGTATCCTGGGAAGCTTCTGCTTGGAAATACAGAGACCTGTATCTTGAACTGAGGCCGTAACAGGAAAAAAGATCCAAGCCGGAGCGTTACTCTTTCGTAATGCACCGGCTTTTTAAGCAACGTGGTTTTGATTTACATTTAGCGGGTTATAATATATTCTTTAAACACAGAAATAAGTTTACTGAAACTCTTCCGGATCAGAACAGGAGGGGCTTATGATCAGTGTAACCGTTGTTATCCTGTCAACTGCATTGCTTCTGGCAATGGTTCTGAACCTTGCGCTGAAGCCTTCTTATTCTGCCAGGCTTACGACCATATGCATGATAATAGCTTTCGCCGGAGGGGTTTTTATTTACGGCGTCGGATTTGCCGAGAGCACCGGAGACATCGGACTCAGCATGATCCGGACGCCTTTTTGCGTGATAAAGATGTTCGTCGGCATAAACGACTATGCTTCCATAGCGGGCACATTTCCTGTGGCTACACCGTTCAGGATCATATTGTTCTGGATCATACATCTGCTCGCGTTCTATTCCATGGCGAGCGCGGCGATGTTCACACTGGGTGAAGAAGCCTTGAGATACCTGCGCATGCTCCTTTCCGCAAGGGGTGATCTGACCCTGATCTACGGGATCAATGACAGGAGCATAAGTCTTGGAAAGGAATGCCGTGAGGCAGGTGCGGGCTCCGTGGTCTTCATTGATGAAAACGCCGATCATTCCGCGGTTACAGATCTTAACAACATGGGGATGTCCGTTGTAAGCGGACCGTCAGCCGTAGCCTCCGACAGATCCGTTATGAAAAGACTGCGTGCCGGACGCCGCGTGATAAATGTGTTTGCGATGGATGAGGAAGATAAAGACCTGTTTTACGCGCTCGGCCTGAAAGATGCTCTTCAGGATGCCGGAGCAAGTCCGGAAAAGACGGCCATAACTCTTCCGGGAGCTGACGACATAATAACCTCGATGCTGCAGGTATCGGCGGATCGGTACGGATACGGATACGTAAATGTCTATGACAGCGCCATGCTTTCGGCAAGGGCTCTGATCGACACATGCCCGCCATGGGATCTTGTGAGATTTGGCAGCGACGGACGTGCGCAGGAAGATTTTGACTGTATCATTGTAGGCTTCGGCAGGCACGGTCAGGCAGTGCTCAAACAGCTGCTGATGAACGGACAGTTTGCCGGGAGCACTTTCCATGCGGCAGTGTTCTCTCCGAATTTTGAAAATGAATCGGGATATATGAAGGCTGAATGCGCTTCGCTTTTTGAAAACTACGATATACGGAGTTTCAACGCTGACGGCAGGAGTATCGAATTCTACAATTATGTCGATCAGCGCATAGGATCGCTCAAGCTGATAGCTGTATGCACGGGAAGTGATGAGAGCGACCGTGAGATCTCGGACAATCTAATGATGTATCTGAAGCGCCGCAGCGCTCAGCATATATGCGTCGTCAGGTGCGGAGAAGAGGGGGTAAGGTATCAGGAGACTGTCGGCAGTCCGATAATTACCGCCGGCATTTATTCACTTGACTATCTTTCGGCACAGAAGGCAGATCATGATGCCATAATTATCAACGACACCTACGATGATTCTGACAGGACCGCCTGGGAGAAGTGGGTAGCCTGTGATCCGTTCAGCAAGATGTCATCACGAGCTTCAGCTGATTTCATGCCGGCCTTCATACGCGCCGCGGGACTTTCGGAGGATGAGATCCTGAAAGGAAACTGGCCTCCTGCTCCGGACGTTCTTGAAGTGCTGGGTCGGACAGAACACCTCAGATGGAACGCCTTCCACTTTGTCATGGGGTATTCACCTATGAGCAATGAAGAGTTAGATAAAAGAGCCGGGATATACAGGGACTGCATAGAAAAAGGCCTTCCGAGCATCAGACTTACAAAGGATGCAGAAAACCGGACACATGCCTGCCTGATATCATGGGAGGAACTGGATGCCCTGTCAGAAAAGGAGAGCTCCGTGACAGGACGCCATGTGGACTACAAACAATATGATATCAACAACGTGCTCATAATTCCTGAGATACTTAAACAGAGAGAAGTAACTGTGAAATGAAAAGCAGAAAAAGAAACACATATATAGTCGCTGCTATACTGGCTGCTTATGCAGTGAGCAATGTTTTGCTGCTTGTTTCCGAATCAAAAGCTGAGGGCTCATCGATACATACCCTGGGAGATGCCCTCTGGTATTCTCTCATTACGCTTACGACCGTCGGATACGGAGACCTTTCCCCGGTGACTCCGGTGGGAAGAGTGGTCGGCGCCGTGCTTGCCCTGTGCAGTCTCGGAGTGATCACTGCAATAATCGGCACCCTGATCAATTTCATAAGCGGACAGGCCAGGCCAAGAAGGAGACTCAGGATGGCATCCGGCCGCAAATGGTATGTCGTCAATGAGGAGAACGAGCAGTCTGAAGTGCTTGCGGAGTCTGTTCTGGCTGATGATCCCGGTGCTGTTGTCATTTTCAGGCATTCTGAAGAAAAACGCATGAACGGACGGAGTATAGTGCGCCTGGACTGCAGCCCGGAAGACCTTATCGATCTGAAAGGCGGCGTAAAGGATATCATGTATTTCTGCATGGGTGAAGACTCATGGGAGAATTACCGTCAGGCGGAAGATGCTGCCGTACTGGGTATTGAAACTTATTGCCTTACTGACTTCGGCGCGGAAGGGACCTCCGGAAAACTGCATACGTTCAGTAAGAAAGAGACCATAAGCAGGTGCTACTGGAGGGATCATCCTGTACGAAAGGGAGAAACAGGCATCGTGCTGATAGGCAGCGGGAGCATCGCGGCGGATCTGCTTGAAAGGGGACTGCTTACAAACGTCTTCGAACCGGGAAGATACATCAGTTATCATGTTTTTGGCGATTCCTCGGAATTCAGGAAATCACACCGTGAAGCTGTCAGGGCGCTGTGCGGAGGGGACCCGGACGATGACGCGCTGTTCCTTCATGAGGAGTGCTGGGAGTATCATCCTGAGATCATACGCAGCGCAGGAAGGATCATCATATGTGAAGATGATGACAGGGCGTGTTTGGAAACATACAGGGAGCTTATCAAGCTGTTCCCGACTGCTGCCGAGATCCATGTCAGACTGAACCGTGAGGTCGAAAAGGCCATATGCTTCGGAAGCAGCAGGTCTGTGTTTAAGATGGACTCTTTTGTCAGGGACGATATCAACAGACTGGCGGTGCTGCTGAACGATATTTACAACAAAAGATCGGCTGCAGACACTGAATGGGATGAGCTGAGCGATCACCTTAAACGGTCGAATGTTGCCGCCGCCGATCATATGATAGTCAAGATAAGATATCTCCTTGATGACGACAGCATCACGGAGGTTACAAAACAGAACTGCCGCATGGCATATGAGACATACATGAATGGAGATCCTGAAAAGAAGGATATCTGCCGCGAGATGGAACACAGACGCTGGATGAGGTTCCATCAGATGTTCAACTGGACGTATTCACCTGAAAGAGATGATCTGATGCGCAGACATCCGATGATGCTCCCGTATTCAGATCTTTGTGAAGAAGACAGGGATAAAGATGCCTATGCCTGGGAAATGCTTTGCGAGGTCGCAGACAGATCATCTGTCTGACAAGGGGGGACTGTAATGAAAAGAATCATAAGCAAATCAATCAGCATATTTATGATCACGCTAATGATCATCCCTTTGACATGGCAGGTTTATGCGGATGAGATCCCTGAAGGTGTTCAGGAAACCGTGCAGAACGAGGTGCAGCAGCCGGATACTCAGGAAGCTGAAGAAGCCTCTCCATCTGCAGAACCGGCGGCGGAAGAGACAGCTTTATCAGAGGAAACGGCTGACCCTGAGCCGTCCGAACCGGCAACTGTGGATACTCCTTCACTGCCGGATGGAACCGAAACCGTGCCGGATGAGACCGAGATCGTGCCGGATGAAACCGAAATCGTGCCGGATGAAACCGATACGGATGCAGACGCGGAAACAGCAGGGACTGAGCCGGCTGAGCCGCAGACAGGCATGCAAACAGATAATGAATCCTATGAAACGGCTGCAGATGCCGGAATGTTTGCTGAAGAAACAAGGGCTGCAAAGAAGCCTGCAGCAGCTGCTGCAGGAGCAACAGCGCAAAGGGAGAAAAAAATAACCATCGACGGCACATCGCTTGACGGCAGTGAAGACAGCAGCGGAAACGGGTGGACTTACGAAAAGGATAGCGGAAGAATAGTTCTGAGGGACTTTACCGGCGGCGCTGATATCACATCAGACGGCATGGGAGTCGAAATCGTTTCTACCGGATTCAACAGACTCGGAACGCTTTCCTGCGACGGGGATATCAATGTGATAGGAACCGGCGTCCTTCTTGTCGATAAAGTTGAGATGGCTGAAGGCTGTTCGTTCAATCTGCTCCCGCTCAGGGAATACTATGATGAGAACGAGGGCGGCGTTGCGGTGTTCCTCATTCAGGAGGACGGCTCATACATGCTTGTAAACGGGAAGGTCAAAGGCATTATTGATGAGAAGGTCGAACTGCCGGAGGACGTCAGGCTCGTTCTTCCTGCAGAATCAATGCTTGAACTTCAGGCTTACATAGCCAGGATAGAGACCGATGAGGATGGTAATAAAACGATCATACGTGATACTTCCGGATACAGTATGGAAGATCTGTATAATGTGGATAATGAATGCTACGGAGGTCATCTGCTGGTAGGCGATCTTACGCTTTATGAAAACGCAACTATCAGAAACAATAATCTGGGAGAGGCTATTGTTGCAGGGATAATAGTAGGCGGAAATCTGATAAACGAAGGACTCATCAGCGGAGGCTCTGTAACCGTAGTTCAGAAGGATTCCGGAACGGGAGGGCTGTATTCCGGGTCGGGCACCATTGAGGATTCCTTTATCACCTTAAGGACCGGCCAGACGATGAGCATCAATATCAGGGACTCTGTTCTGAATCTGGAGCAGGGGGAGTATACGATCGAACAATTAGGCCTGTCAGGCAGTTCGGAACTGTATTATGGGGGTAACCTTGAAATCAATAACATAAATGGTGATTCCGAAAGCTCCCTGAATGTATACAGCTTTGACATAAGTGACAACTTAAAACTTACCGGAGTGATCACAGGAACTGCTGTTGTGATCAAATCCGGTGTTGCTGAGCTTGCCAAAGAGGTGAAGTTTCTGAACAAAGGAACGGTATCCAACGAAAAATATGGCAGCCAGATATTCAACTACAGTGATCTGAAAATCGTATCAGACGGAATAAAAGGACCTGTATTTCTCGGACCAATGAATATTCCGGTTCCTTATCCTGTTCCTTCGTCGATACCTGTCGTGTCCTTCTATTTACATAAAACCGTTAATTACAACTGGAATATCGAACTGAGGGAAAACAAGGATGAAGGTCAGGGATATACGGAGCTTGATTGCTATAATGCGTCTGGCGGACTGATAACTTACAGAGACCTTATAAAGTTTTATTTTCCTGAAGGAACGGACTTCCTAAAGGAAGGGCAGAGCATCATTTTTGAAGTGTTACGCTATAAGGATGAAAAGCTGTCCATGACGGTCCTGGGTGATAATTATGAGCAGGAAACTGATCCTGAAGGGGTATTCCTGATCAGGCTGGCATATCTTGATCCATGGTCGAACCAGCACGGCGGAACTACGGCGACTACCACACGTGCCAGTCAAACCGGCACGGGAAATATCGGCGGAAATCCGAAATCAATAATTACAGGGACAGGCATAACAAGGTTCTCTTCGGATGACCCGGATCCTGATCCACCTGCTCCGGACCCTGATCCAGATCCAGACCCAGATCCAGACCCTGATCCAGACCCTGATCCAGACCCGGACCCTGATCCAGACCCGGACCCGCCTGCTCCTGATCCGGACCCTGTCAGACCAGATCCGGATCCGCTGAAACCGGAACCTGTCAGACCTTCAAAGGAATACCGTATTGCCGCGGTCACTGCAGCCGGTGATACTCTGGCGCTTCAGATCCACGAGTTCGATCTGAATGCGGGAGCAGATGATGCCGTGAAAATACCTTGTTATAATCTTCTGGCTTATATCAACGGCGTTCAGGTCAGCAGAATGGAAAGTCCTGTAGAGGTTGAGATGGAGTATGTCCTTCCGGAAGATTTCAGGGACAAAGCGCTTTATGCAGTCTTTGCCGCTGAAGATGAGGCCCCGGACGAGATCCTGACAGCTGTTAAGGCTGAGTATGACGAAGAAACCGGGATACTCTCATTTGAGACCTCGCAGACAGGAGAATTTGTGATCGCTGCTGTTGAATTTGACGGTGAGGAATTCTCGCCTGAGTTCTATGACGAACTCAAAGGGACGGACGAGGTAAAGCTGTTCATAAAATATCTGGAAGAAAAGAAGGACGATGCAAGATTATGATATCTGCATCCTCGCTGTAGCCGGGGACGCATCAGTCGCGAATAAGCTGGCGGAGAGCATCCGCCGATACAGACTTCCGTCGGGAACGGTCCTTCCGGAGAGCAAAATGGACTACAGACGGGTCTATGTTGAAGTGTCCGGCAGGGACTTCGATGATGAGGCCCGCAGCATACTTGACCACAGCCGCTGCCTGGCGGTGCTCTGTTCGCCTGAGACCAGGACCAGCGCATTCGTGCTTGACCGTCTGGCTTATTTCCGTGAGACCGGAAAAGACGATAACATAATTGCAGTAATAATCCGGGGGGAGCCGGCTGACTCCTTCCCGGAGTCTTTTATTGAGAAGAAGACCGTACAAAAGATACTCCCTGACATGACGGTCGTTGAGCGTACGGAGACGATAGAACCGGTAGCCTCGGATCTCAGGGCCGAAACGCGCAGGCGCTGGAAAGAGGCGCTGAATTATGAGACGGTCAGGATCATCGCCTCTGTTCTGGGACTGCATCCTGACGACCTTGAACAGCGGCACCGCGTACGCCACAGGAGAGCTGTCAGGACCATAGTGGCAGTCATAGCCGCTGTCTGCATCGGAGCAGCGGGTATCTTTACATATCTCGGACATATAGCACGTACCGAAGGGGAAATAGCCGAGCAGCAGGCAGTACTCTGCAGGGAAATAGCTGAAAGGACTATAAACGAGCTGCCGGCGGCTTTTGAAGATGTTCCGCAGGCGCTTATATATATACAACAAGCGGTCAATGATGCTGAAAAGGCCCTTGAGGAACTGGGTCTTGACACGTCTGCCGGTGAGGGTCGGCCTGTAACGGGAGGGTAGACATGTTCGATTATGATGTGTTCTTCAGCTACCGTCACAGGCCGCTGGACAGTGAAATAACGCAGAAACTATTCAATCTGGCAGAGAATTACCGCCTGCCTGCTTCTTTGCGCGCAAGGGGCCTTACGGGAGTAAGGCGCGCATTCAGGGACACGGAAGAACTGCCGGTAAGCAGGATCCTGACCGACACGATCGACAAGGCGCTGCGTTCCACAAACTGTCTTGTCGTTGTCTGCTCGACTGATACACCTTCGTCGGAATGGGTAGACAGGGAGGTGGCCACATTCATAGAACTCGGCAGGGCTGACCATGTATTTCCTATACTGATAAACGGAGACCCGGATACTTCGTTCCCGGCTTCCATGAAGCTCATACCTGATATCATGGACAGGCTCATGGATATCCGGTCTGACGGAAACGATACAAGGAAAATGATGTCGCTTGCTTCGACCGAACTGCTCAGCGTAATTGCTTGTGTAGCCGGATGCGACAGGGATGAGCTGGCAAGAGAGCATTCCCTGGAACAGAACAGGAAGGTCATCAGGCGGGCTGTTTCCGCTGCCGCTGTTTTCGTCCTCATAGGAGCTGTCGCGCTGAGTCTCATGATACGTGCGCAGAATTACAGGGATGAAGCGGAGAAAAGGGAAGCTGCCTCGATGCAGATCCTGAATGAACTTACATACGGAGTGCCTGACAGGCTTGCTGATGTTCCGGGAGCTTACAGCCGCATCAGGGACATACTTTACAGCAATACCGAAGATATCAATAAGGTTTTACGGCTGACGCGCAATAAAGAGACGGGCGAGTACGAAGCGGCAGTAAATTACGAGAAGCTAGCAACTGCTGAAAACGTACTCGGCAGGCACGAGGAAGCGCTGGCTTCCGAAAACACGGCCATATCGCTGTTCGATGCCCTTGCCGAAACAGGGTATGAGCGTGCCGGATCAGGTCTTGCTTCAGGGTACAACAACCGCGCTGTCATCCTTAATTCAGCCGGACGCTATGAGGAGGCCGGCGCTGATTATGACAAAGCGATCAGCATGCAGGAGGCTCTGGCGTCAGGGGACAACGTTGTTCTGGCAAGGATGCTGTTCAACTCAGGAGCAAATGCTGTCGATATGGGAAACGGAAACCTTGCAGCTGAACGCTTTGAGCAGAGTCTGGAACTGTTCGGTGGAATGGAGCGGTCGGCTGATGTACTGGATGCGCTCAGTACGGTGAAATACAATTACGGAGTGCTCCTGTACAGGTCCGGACTGTATGATGATGCGTCGGAGATGCTTTCCGCTGCGTGTGATGATCTGGACGAACTTATCGGAATAAACGATTCCCTCCGGAACAGAAGCAGCTATGTGCAGACTGCCTCGATGCTTGCCGCATGCCTTACTGATGCCGGCAAATACGAAGAAGCCGACCGGTATTATGATGATGCTGTCAAAGCTGCAGAGATACTGGCGAAGGACGAAGAGAACATGTTTTACCAGCAGATGCTGGCAGAACTGTATAACAACAGAGGGCTGGGTCTTAACATCCGCGGGGATTATGCTGAGGCAGACAGATATTATTCTGAGGCATCCGTGATATACGGAAAAATATATGAAAAGACAGGCTCTGATCCTGACCGCGCGGCATATGCTGTCAGTCTGCTCAATACGGGAGAGAACGCTTTCAAGGCACATGAATATGACCGGTCCGCTGAGTTCTTTGCAAAAGGCCTGGATGAATACGGCGGGGCGGCAGATGCTCTCGGAACATATCACAAGGCGCAGTATCTGGCATGGCGTTCATACTATGAACTGATCCATCTCAGGAACTATGATGCAGCGCTTGCATCGTCGTCAGCCGCTTATGAAATGCAGCCGGACAACACTCTCGTCAGAATGAATTATGCATATGCGTGTCTCTACTCGGGCAATGTGGAACAGGCAGAAAAGCTGCTGAGTGAAATTGCGGCTTCAGGGCGCGGAGAAGCAGATACAATACAGCGCGACCTGCAGGCACAGAGGGATGCCGGGCTGGAGAACATATCTGTTGAAATTTAAAAAAGCCCTCCTGAGAGGGCTGCGGTAACTATCGCCTGTACGGCATTTTCTTTCTTATGGATTCCAGACGGTCCAGGGCAGCATATAAAGTGCTGTCCTGTTTTGCGAAGTGGAACCTTATCAGGTTGTTCACCGGCTCACGGAAGAAGCTCGAACCCGGTACGGCTGCCACTCCGACAAGGCGTGTCAGATCCTCACAGAACTCAAGATCATCTTCATAGCCGAATTCGGATATATCCATCAGAACATAATATGCTCCCTGAGGATCGGTGTGATTCAGGCCGATATCATCGAGGCCCCTCAGGAAGAGGTCCCTCTTGTGCGTGTATAAGTCAACAAGTCCCCTGTAATATTCAGGACCGGCCTTGATTCCCGGTATGACAGCCTCCTGAAGCGGATGAGGCGCACCGACGGTCAGGAAATCATGTACTTTCTTGACGCATTCCGTGATCTCGGGAGGAGCTATCACATATCCTATCCTCCATCCGGTAATGGAATATGTTTTCGAAAGGGAAGAGCATGAAAGCGTGCGTTCGCGCATCCCCGGCAGAGATGCGATGTATGTGTGCTTATACGGCTCATAAACTATGTGCTCATATACTTCATCAGTGATGACATATGTGTCGTATTTTATAGCCAGAGCCGCGATGATCTCAAGCTCTTCGCGGGTGAATACCTTGCCGGTAGGATTCGAAGGGTTGCACAGTATCATGGCTTTCGGATGCTGCCTGAATGCGTCCTCAAGCACCTCCGGATCGAAATGGAAGTCGGGCGGTATCAGCGGCACGTAAATAGGTTCGGCACCTGACAGGATGGTGTCAGCACCGTAATTCTCATAGAACGGAGAGAAGATGATGACCTTGTCTCCCGGATCCGCGACGGTAAGCACGGCTGACATCATGGCTTCCGTGCTGCCGCATGTGATGGTGATCTCGGTATCGGGATCGATATCGATACCCATGAAACGACTCTGCTTTTCAGCAAGCGCCCGGCGGAGGTCAGGAGACCCGAATGTGATCGAATACTGATGTACGCCGGGGATGGAAGCAGTCTCGCCAAGCCTCCTGAGCAGCATCTCAGGGGGAGCAAAGTCAGGGAAGCCCTGGGACAGGTTTATCGAGTCATACTGATAGGCTATCCGGGTCATACGCCTTATTACTGAATCCGTAAAATTCTCAGTCTTTTTTGATAATTTCTGCATGATTTAGCCCCTTGTTTTTCATTGTTTTTTCTATTGTATCAATTGCACTGAACATTAACAACAATAACGTCTATGCTATGTTTTGCTATGTTTTGTTTACCCCGTTTTGTTTGATTAAAAACCCCTTTCAATGTAGAATAAAATCAGGAAAAATTGTAGTGCTATTATCATAAGCTCATAAGGAGGAAACTTATGAAGGTAATCGCAAGTGATGAAAGAACTGCCGTGGTCTCCAGGGTAATGGAACTTCTGGATCCGGGCAGCTTCATGGAGATGGGAGAACATGTATCGGCGAGGTTTACCGAGTTCTATCACCCGGACTCCGTTAAGGAGTCAGACGGCGTGGTGACCGGTTACGGCACGATAAATGGGAACCTTGTATTTGTCTATGCCCAGGACAATGAAGTAATGGGCGGTACATTCGGTGAACAGCACGGACGCAAGATCGTCGATCTGTACGAGCACGCTATCAAGGCAAACGCTCCTGTGATCGGACTCCTTGACTGTGCGGGTTTCCGTATTGAAGAAGGGCTTGACGGACTGTATCAGTTTGCGAAGCTTTACAAGCGTCAGACAGAGGCTTCGCACATCATACCGCAGATCGTAGCGGTAATTGGACAGTGCGGCGGAGGAATGTCGATCGCTGCACAGCTCGCGGACTTTGTCTTCATTGAGAAGGAAAAGGGAAGCATATTCGTTAACCCTCAGAGAGTTGTAAGCAACGCCATCGGCGACAATCCTTACGTTGAGGCGCTCAATGACGGAACATTCGAGTGGGCAGAGATCGTAGAGAAGATCCACAGCATAGTGGACATCCTGCCATCGAGCAGCAAATTCGCGCCGGATATTCTTGAGGTAAGTGATGAAGAGCTCAACCGCAGCTGTGACGGTATCGAGGACAGCCTCGGAGACGCCAGGGCCATACTCGCAGAGCTGTCAGATGACGGCCGCCTCATAGAGTGCAGAAGCGAAGAAGGACAGAGCATAGTCACAGGATTCATCAGGATCGCCGGCATGCCTCTCGGAGTCGTTGCCTGCAATGAATATGAGGGCAAGAAGCGTTTGACTGCTGCCGGCTGCAATAAGGCTGCGAAGCTGATCGATCTTTGCACCAGATTCCATATTCCGGTGCTGACCATCACTGATACGGATGGCTACAATACCGACTCGGCTACAGAGATCTTACTGCCTAGCGCAGCAGAAAGAATGGTCAGAGCACTGACCGCGGCTGATGTTCCGAAGATCAATCTGGTAACGGGATCCATCGTCGGAAGTGCTTACAGCATGATGAACTCCAAGGGACTCGGTGCTGACTATGTATTCATGTGGGATTCAGCCAATGTAAGCATCGTTGAACCGCGTCAGGCTACTGAAGTCATATTCGGACAGTGGTCCAATGAGCTCGAGCAGCAGTTCCGCGATACTCAGTCAAGTGCTGTCGCTCTGGCAAGACACGGCTTTGCTGACAAGGTGATCGCGCCTGAAGACTCCAGAAAGTATCTGATCGGAGCTCTTCAGACGTTCGTTAACAGCAGGTAGGTGATGATATGAGTTTAGGACAGATATTCTTGACCGCGCTGCTATACACTCTTATCGGAATGGGCACGGTATTCTGCGTACTGATATTTATATCATTATGCATTTGGCTGCTGGGCAAAGCGTTCGCGCCAAAGAAACCGGCGGTCCAGACTGCTGCAGCAGCGCCAGAGCCTGAGGAACCTGAGGGAATCAGGCCTGAAGTCGTTGCCGCTATCATGGCAGCGATCCATCAGCAATTAAAAGATGAAGAGGGTGTACCTGAAGAAGGATACATCGTCAGGAATGTACGGAGGGCAACATGGAGACATACATCGTAAGAGTAAACGGCGAAGAATTCGAAGTCGAAATAGAAAAGGCAGATGGCAGCGCAGCTCCTGCAGCACCAGCTAAGGCAGCAGCTCCTGCACCTAAGAAAGCGGCAGCCAAGTCCGGCGGCGGCAAAGGAAAAGGCGACCCGGTCGTATGCGGTACTGCCGGCAAGGTCTTCAAGATCGTCGCAAGTGAGGGACAGCAGGTCAAGAGCGGAGACACGATCATCGTTCTCGAGGCCATGAAGATGGAGATTCCTGTCGTTGCACCTAAGGACGGTACAGTCAGCAAGATCGTTGTTTCAGAAGGAGAAGCCACCACATCAGGCCAGACTGTAGCTTACGTAGAATAATACCGGGAGGTAAAGAAATGGGAGATACCTTATTCAACCTGGCTCACCAGACCGGCTTCTTCAATCTGACCGTAGGCAACGTGATTATGATCGCAGTTGCTCTCGGACTGTTGTATCTGGCCATCGTCAAGGAATATGAGCCACTCCTGCTCCTTCCGATATCGTTCGGCATGCTGCTGGTAAACCTGTATCCGCCTATCATGGAAGAGGGCGGACTGCTGCACTACTTCTTCATGCTTGATGAGTGGACCATCCTTCCGTCTCTCATATTCCTGGGAGTCGGAGCACTGACGGATTTCGGGCCGCTGATCGCCAACCCTAAGAGCTTCCTGCTCGGAGCTGCGGCGCAGTTCGGAGTATTCGGAGCGTTCCTGCTGGCGATGCTCATGGGATTCAATGAAGCTCAGGCAGCGGCAGTAAGCATAATCGGAGGAGCTGACGGACCTACATCCATCTTCCTGGCAATGAAGCTGGGACAGAGAGAACTCATGGGTCCTATCGCCGTGGCGGCGTACTCGTACATGTCACTTGTACCTATCATACAGCCGCCGATCATGAAAGCACTTACAACTGAAAAAGAAAGAAAGATAAAGATGGAACAGCTGAGAGACGTTTCCAAGAGAGAGCGTATCCTGTTCCCGATAATCGTAACGATCGTCGTATGTCTTATCCTTCCTTCGACAGCACCTCTTATCGGAATGCTCATGCTCGGCAACCTCTTCCGCGAGAGCGGAGTCGTACGCCAGCTGCAGGATACAGCTTCCAACGCGCTCATGTACATTGTAGTAATCTTCCTGGGAACTTCGGTAGGAGCTACGACCAGCGCGGAAGCATTCCTTAAGTGGACCACCATCAAGATCGTCATTCTCGGAATGATAGCGTTCAGCTTCGGTACGGCTGCCGGAGTACTCTTCGGCAAGCTCATGTGCAAGCTGTCGGGAGGAAAGATCAACCCGCTCATCGGTTCGGCCGGCGTATCCGCGGTTCCTATGGCAGCGAGAGTATCGCAGAAGGTTGGTGCAGAAGCCGATCCTACGAATTTCCTGCTCATGCATGCCATGGGTCCTAATGTAGCCGGAGTAATCGGCACGGCAGTTGCTGCCGGTGTATTCATGGCTATATTCGGTGTCTGATATCAATGGAGGATTAAAATGGGAAAGAAAATAAGAATAATGGAGACTGCGATCAGAGACGGTCAGCAGTCACTGATCGCTACAAGAATGCCTTTTGAAGACATGGAGCCTGCACTGGCTCTTATGGACGAGGTAGGTTATGAAGCCATTGAGTGCTGGGGCGGAGCTACATTCGACTCCTGCATCAGATTCCTCGATGAGGATCCGTGGGAAAGACTCAGAAAACTCCGTGCCGCAATGCCTAACACACAGCTTCAGATGCTGCTCAGAGGTCAGAACCTTCTCGGTTACAGACACTATTCGGATGACGTAGTAGACTATTTCGTCAAAAAGTCAATCGACAATGGTATCGACAGGATCAGGATCTTCGACGCGCTGAATGACCTCAGAAACGTTGAGACAGCAGTAAAGGCGACCAAGGCTTACGGAGCTCACGCTCAGGTAGCGATGTCATATACTATCGGTGAGCCGTATACACCTGAATACTGGAAGGGCCGTGCTCTTCGTATCCAGGAGCTCGGAGCGGATTCGATCTGCATCAAGGACATGGCGGGACTCATGGTGCCGAATGCGGCTGGCGAGATGATTGCGATGCTCAAGGAGACAGTCGATATTCCTATCCAGCTCCACACACACTGCACAAGCGGCGTAGCGCCTATCACATACTACGTTGCTGCTCATGCAGGCGTTGACATCATCGATACAGCCATATCGCCGTTCTCGGGAGGCACAAGCCAGCCTTCTACAGAAGTAATGGTAGAGACATTCAAGGGAACTGAGTACGATACGGGCCTTGACATCAGCAAGCTCGAAAAGATAGCTGCTCACTTCCAGACCATCAGAGACAAAGACCTCAAGAGCGGTCTCATGAACACAAAGGTTCTTGGCACGGACATCAAGACACTTATCTATCAGGTGCCTGGCGGAATGCTTTCGAACCTCGTATCGCAGCTCAAGGATCAGAATGCTGAAGATAAATACCTTGAAGTGCTTCAGGAAGTGCCTCGCGTGAGGAACGACCTCGGAATGCCGCCTCTTGTAACACCGTCATCGCAGATCGTAGGAACACAGGCTGTTCTCAACGTGCTGATGGGTGAGAGATACAAGGTGCTGTCCAAGGAGACCAAGGAAATACTCAAGGGCAAATACGGCTCAACACCTATGCCTATGAATCCTGAAGTCCTCGCTAAAATCGATGAGAGCGAGAGGATCACCTGCAGGCCTGCAGATCTGCTTGAGCCTGAACTTGAGAAGCTCACGGCAGAAGTAGGCGATTACAAGGAGCAGGATGAGGATGTATTGACATATGCTCTGTTCGGACAGGTAGCGCTCGACTACTTCAAGAGAAGAGCAGCGCTCCGCAGCGAGATAGACCCTGGTTCGATCGACACGAAGAACAAGGCATATCCGGTATAAAAAGTAAAAGGAGAGGTACATATAATGGGTTTTGTAAAAGAGAATGGCAGGACCATTCCTGTTGCAGATAAGGTTTTTGCTCTCAGCGGACGTGCTAAAGCAGCCATAGCCGCAAAGGGCAAGGATGCTGTTGTAAATGCTACTGTAGGAGCTCTGCTCGACGATAACGGTGACCTTGTAGTAATGTCATCGGTCGCAGAAGCCATACGCACGCTCACACCGGCTGACTATGCCGAGTATGCGCCGATCACCGGCACACCTGCATTCAAGGAAGCGGTAGAAAAAGCGCTTTTCGGCAATTATGAGCCGTCGGGCCACATCAATCTGTGCGTAACTCCGGGAGGAACCGGAAGTATCACAAGCGTGATCCAGAACTATACCAACTATGGAGACAGCGTGCTTACACATGACTGGTGCTGGGCAAACTATAAAAACATTGCTGTGTCACAGGGCCGCAAGCTCAAAACATTCAGATTCTTCAATGAAGACGGCGGTTTTGATGCTGCAGACCTCGAAAAGGAGCTGAATGAGCTTGCTGCTGTACAGGATCAGGTAGTGCTGATGATCAACACACCTGCCCACAATCCGACAGGCTACTCACTCAGTCTTGAGGACTGGGACGCTATGATCACTGTTATCAACAAGGCGGCATGCAAGGTAGTGCTCTTCCTCGACATCGCATACATCGACTATGCAGGCGAAGAAGATGAGGTGCGTGCATTCATACCTAAGCTTGCTGACCTTGGAGACCATGTGCTCACCATCTTCGGATACAGCGCATCCAAGACTCTCACGGCATACGGCATGAGACTCGGCGCCATCGTATGCATGGCTAAGAACGCGGAAGATGCTGAAGAATTCAGACGCGCAGCAGAGTATGCAGCCCGTTCCACATGGTCAAACTGCAACCGTTCGGCCATGGTAGTAATGGGCAAGATCTATGCTGACCCTGAACTCAGGGCGAAGGTAGACGAGGAGAGAAGAGTCTACCGTGACATGCTGCTTGAGCGCGGCCGCATTTTTGAGAAGACGCTCAATGACAACGGGGTGAAGTGCGTACCGTTCAGAGCCGGATTCTTCGTTACAATAGCATGTGATGACCCGGCCGAAGTAGGCAGAAAACTTGAAGAACAGGATATATTCTGCCTTGCACTCGCAAAGGGTATCCGTGTATCCATAGCATCGATCTCTAAAGAGAAGTGCGTAAAATGTGCTGAGGCCATTGCGGCATTACTCAAGTAAAGGAATTTAGCTGACAGCCGCGGAAGATCATTTGAAAACCGCGGCTGTCACATTTGGAGAAAGGAGACTGACATGCCTAAGACAATTGGTATCATGGGCGGCATGGGTCCTGCTGCTACAGTAGACCTGATGAGCAGGATCATAAGCATGACAGAAGCCTATTCAGATCAGGAACATATCCCTATGATAGTCGATAACGATACCAGGATACCTGACCGCACAGAAGCTATCCTTGGCAGGGGTGAAAGCTGCGCGCCGGAGATGCTTGCAAGCGCCAGAAGACTTGAGGCAGCCGGAGCTGACTTCATAGTGATTGCGTGCCATGCAGCGCACTGCTTTGTAGATGAGATAAAGGACAAAATCGGGATCCCTATAGTTGAAATGCCAGAAGAGACGGCAAAACTCCTGAAACTCAATGGGGTCAACAGGGCTGCGGTCCTGGCGACCGATGGCACAGTTCAGAGCGGGCTCTTCGGTCATGCTCTTGAGCGGATGGGGATCCAGACTGTATATCCTGACGAAGAACAGCAGAAGCTGGTCATGTCACTGGTATACGACTATGTCAAAAAAGGCGTGGCCGTTATTCCGGATTCAGTCCGCGAAGACATGCAGAATCTTGTCGGAGATCTTGGTAAACAGGGAGCTGAGGTGCTCATACTTGCAAGCACTGAGTTTCCTATTGCGTTCAGTTTAATGGGACTGAGATCTGATGCTTTTGTAGATCCAACTGTAATTCTCGCTAAGGCCGCCATAAGAATGGCCGGCGCCAATGTCAGGGAATCAGAAGATCGCTAGAAAGTGATCGTTAGCAAACATGCGGCGAAACAGACTGTGTTTCATCTGCGTGAAAAGCTATACATGATAGGAGGTTAATTAATAGGTTTAAGGAGGTTTTTATGGAGAAAATCAAAAATTCATTGCCGATTCAAATCTTCATTGCTCTCGGCCTGGGTATTGTAGCGGGACTGATTTTCCTTGCGATGGGTGCAGCTGATTTTACCGAAGCTTATATCAAGCCGTTTGGTACGATCTTCCTGAACCTTCTCAAGTTCATCGTAGTTCCGATCGTAATTACTTCGATCGTTCAGGGTGTTGTATCGCTCTCTGACATCAAGAAGGTAGGGACCATCGGACTGCGTACCATTATTTACTACTTCTGCACGACAGCTTTTGCTATCGTGATCGGCCTTATCTTCGCGAACGTTTTCAAGGGAACATACAAGGTCCTGGAGACAAGCGATCTTGCATATGAGGCCGCTGAACCAACAAGCTTTATGGACACGATAGTCAATATCTTCCCGTCCAACCTGTTCGATCCGATGGTCAATTCCACAATGCTGCAGGTTATCGTGATCGCTCTCTTCATCGGATTCGGCATCATCATCGCCGGCGACAAGGGACTTCCTTTCAAGGAATGGATCGACAGTGCATATGAAGTATTCATGGTCATCATGAGAGGAATCATCAAGCTGACTCCGATCGCTGTATTCTGCCTGATCACACCAGTAGTAGCAGTAAACGGACCTCAGGTGCTCGGATCGCTCGCAATGGTACTGCTGACAGCTTATATCGCGTACGCGGTACACGCGCTGTTTACGTACTCGATTGCAGTCAAGACACTTGGTCACATGAATCCTGTCACATTCCTCAAGGGAGCACTTCCGGCATTCCTGTTCGCTTTCTCGAGCACATCCTCGATCGGAACACTTCCTGTTACAATGGAATGTGCTGAGAAGATGGGAGGCCGCAAGGATGTTGCCAGCTTCACACTTCCGCTTGGAGCAACAATCAACATGGACGGTACTGCGATCTATCAGGGTGTATGCGCTATCTTTATCGCTAGCTGCTTCGGAATCAATCTGACACTCGGACAGATGGTCACGATCGTTCTGACAGCTACACTCGCTTCGATCGGAACAGCCGGAACACCTGGCGCAGGCATGATCATGCTCGCCATGGTACTCCAGTCCGTAGGCCTGCCTGTTGAGGGCATCGCTCTCGTTGCTGGTGTAGACCGTATCTTCGATATGGGCCGTACAGGAATAAACGTTGTGGGAGACCTCTCCGCTGCCATGATAATAAGTGACTATGAAACAAGAAGAGAGGCAAAGGAAGCCGCAAAGGCATAGAGGAATCAAATTGTCTGGTTATACTGAAGTTAAGAAAAAAACAGGCCATACAAGCCTGAAAACAAAAGATGCTGCCATGATCGCGCTTTGTGCCGCGGTCATGGCGGTATGCTCGTGGATCTCGATACCTGCCGCAGTACCTTTCACAATGCAGACCTTCGGCGTGTTTCTCGTCGTTGGTCTTCTCGGAGGAAGGAACGGAACGCTTGCCGTACTGGTTTATCTGCTGCTCGGTGCAGCAGGACTCCCTGTATTCTCAGGATTTGCAGGCGGCATCGGACACCTGTTTGGCGTCACGGGAGGCTACATAATAGGATTTGTTTTTTCAGCACTTATCATGTGGCTTATTGAAAGCCTTCTGGGCAGGAGCTTTAAGATCCTCGTGCTGTCGATGATCGCAGGCCTTCTGGTCTGCTATGCATTCGGCACTGCATGGTTTATGGTGGTTTATACAAGGGACACCGGAAGCATTGGTGTTATGTCGGCGCTTACATGGTGTGTGTTCCCGTATATCATTCCGGATCTGCTTAAGATCGTGCTTGCAGCAGGTCTTACCCGCAGACTGAGGCCGCTGATAATAAACTAAGAGGCTTATGGGACTGGGATAAAGTAACTTTATGGAATTGAGTATTTGGACTTTTTTGATAGTATGTCCTCTGACTTTTCTTGGAGGATTTGTTGACGCAGTCGCGGGCGGCGGAGGGCTTATCTCGCTGCCCGCTTATATGATTGCGGGAGTGCCTGTCCACAATGCGATAGCTACTAACAAGCTGAGTTCGGGCATGGGTACCACGGTTTCAACATACAGGCTTGCAAGGCTTGGATATATCCCATGGCGAAGAGCTGCTTTGTGCATTCTGATGGCCATTATCGGATCATCGGCCGGTGCGAATCTCGCACTTATGGTGGATGCGGAACTCTTCAAAAGGCTCATGCTAATAATAATCCCGCTGACGGCGCTGTATGTCATGCGGAATAAAAAGATGGACGAAAAGGAGCCTTTGAGCAGCCGTCAGACCGTTATAAGGTCTGCGCTGGTGGCGCTTCTGATAGGAGTTTACGACGGCTTCTACGGACCTGGTACGGGAACGTTCCTGATACTGCTTCTTACAGGATTTGCTCATTTCAAACTCGGAGAGGCGAACGGAGTGGCAAAGTCCATCAATCTTACGACGAATCTGTCGTCGCTTGCGGTCTATCTCATGAATGGCAAGGTAATAATACTGCTTGGTTTATTCGGAGGGCTGTTCGGTATTATCGGCAACTACATCGGTGTAACATTCTTCGAAAAGAAAGGCGCCAGGGCAGTCAGGCCGCTGATGCTGACCGTACTCGTGATCTTTTTTATAAGGATACTCACGGAGATACTCTGATAAAGTGCCGGAAAAAGACATTTGAAATGAATAACTATAAGACCATAGGAATAATAGGCGGGATGGGACCTCTGGCTACGTATGATCTGGCTGAAAAGATCCTTGATAATACAGTTGCCTCCTGCGATCAGGATAACATTCCCGTGCTTATTGACTGCAATACAAGAATAGCAGACAGGACTGCCGCGATACTGCATGGAGGAGCAGATCCCAGACCGGAGATGAAGAAAAGCGCAAAGCGCCTCGAAGAGGCCGGCGCCGATGTTCTCATTATTGCATGCAATACCGCACACTATTTTTACGACAGCGTATGCGAGGATATCAGCATACCGGTCCTTCACATGCCGCGTCTGACTGCTCAGCGTCTTCTTGACATGGGCGTAAAGAAGGCAGGGGTGCTGGCGACGGACGGGACCTGCGAGAGTGGAGTCTACGGCAATGCGCTTGAGGAAGAAGGGATAGAGCCTGTATATCCGTCAGCGGAAAAGCAGAAGATCATCATGAGCCTGATTTACGATCATGTCAAGGCGGGCATTATGGATTTTTCAGATCTTGACATTGACGGGGTCCTGGCAGAAATGCAGGAGAAAGGGGCGGAAGCCCTGATCCTTGGCTGCACCGAGCTTCCAATGGCTTTTGATATAATAGGAGATACCCCGGTACCTGTTGTCGATCCGACCGAAGTGCTTGCAAGGGCTGCGGTCTCATTTGCCGGAGCGCCTCTGAAAAACAGACAGAAATAAGGAAACTCTAAGACAAAAAAGAGTTTCAATATATAGAGCTGGCGTGCTACAATTAACCGGGAAAGGGAAGGGACGGTTTACAAACCGGTCTCTTTCATTTTTTGCTTTAAGTAAGGAGAGATATATGCAGAAGAAACCTATCACTAACAAGCTGCTTTGGATATTCGCCGTCGGACAGTTCGGATGGAGCCTGCTTTCGGGCATAGTAGCCAACTGGATGGTTTATTATTACACGGGCACACCTGATGAGCAGAACCCGCTCACCGGCATATTTGCCTCGGGGATCACCCAGCATCCGATACTTTTCAAACTGACACTGTTCGGACTCGTTCTTGCTGTCGGACGCATATTCGACGCTATAACAGATCCGCTGATCGCCGGATGGTCTGACCGCGCAAAGTATAAGGGCGGCCGCCGCATACCGTTCATGCGCGCCATAGCAGTGCCTTTCGCTCTTATCACCATCGGGCTTTTCACATTGCCTCAGACAGCTAACATAGTAGTCAACGATGTGATACTGTTCGCGCTGCTGATAACTTTCTATCTGTTCATGACGATATTCTGTACGCCGTACAACGCTCTGATCGCAGAACTCGGTGATACTCAGGAACACCGCATCAATGTTTCGACTTACATATCGTTTACATTTATCGCAGGCCAGTCGATATCTTTCATGCTGCCTAACGTTGCCGGAGCTCTTCAGGGAGCTTTCGGACTGGAAGGCTCTGTAAGAATGGCTGTAGCTGTAATGGCGACCCTTGCCTGCGTAGCCATGCTCGTACCTTCTCTGTACATAAAGGAGCGTGATTATCTTGAAGCAAAGCCGAGTGAGACAAAAGCATTTTCATCGCTTCTCAAGACTTTCCAGAACAGGCAGTTCAGACGTTTCGTCTACAGTGATGTGATTTATTTCTTTGCATTGACGCTGTTCCAGACCGGACTCGCGTTTTATGAGACTAAGCTGATGGGGATCGAGGACACCTGGACATTTGTGCTGACAGCAACCATGACTTTCCTCAGCGTATGCCAGTACCCTATAGTCAACAAGCTGGCACCTAAAATCGGAAAGAAGAAAATGATCATCACCGGATTCTTCGGTTATGCGCTGGTGTTCCTTATCACTTTCCTTTGCGGAAAGGGGCTGTACTGGGGCTTCATCGTAGCTGTATGCGCATCCGTACCTATGGCTATTCTGGGCATCCTGCCTCAGGCCTGCGTTGCAGACGTAGCTGAACTCAGCCGTCTTGAGACAGGTGAGGACCGCAGCGGCATGTTCTTCGCGGCCCGTACATTCGCATTCAAGATGGGTCAGGCGCTCGCTATGGTAGTGTTCACATCGATCACGGTTTCGGGAACACCGGGAAGCTACAGGGCAACAGCAGCTGTGGCGTTCGTTACCTGCGTCACCGGAGCCTGCCTCTTCTTCCTTTATAACGAGAAGATGATCCTCGCAAGGATCAGGGAGATCAAGGGCGAGGAGTAAACCTGCAAAAATATGTAAGAAGCATATGCCGGTCATATGCTTCTTTTTTTGTTTCTGCTGTTTGTGATATTATAGAACCATGAAGCAGGGAAGATATTCACATGCTGCAGACAATCCGCTCGGCAATGCTCCGCTGGCTCCGTTGATAGCCAGGTTTTCCATCCCGGCCATTATAAGCATGCTTATCGGAGCAGCCTATAACGTTACTGACCAGATATTCATTGGCCATGTTGTTGGCATGCTCGGAAACGCCGCAACAAATGTAGCTTTCCCGACTGTAACACTGACGACAGGACTAAGCATGCTGTTCGGAATAGGAACTGCAGCGAATTTCAGTATCAGTCAGGGCGCAGACGAACCCGGCGAAGCAAGAAAGTATGTGCATACCGGACTGGCAGGAGTCGTTATCGCCGGCATTGTCACGGGCTTACTTCTGTTTCTGCTGAGATTTAAAGTCGCTGCGATATGCGGTGCTGATCCGGACGGAATGGTATATGATTACGCGGTGACATACCTTTCCATCACGACCATAGGTATTCCGTTTCACATGTTCTCACATACCGCCTCTACCATCATAAGAGCGGACGGAAGTCCTGCCTATTCGATGATATGCACTGTATCGGGAGCTGTGCTTAATGTGTTCCTGGACTGGCTGTTCATGTTCCCTCTGGGCATGGGGCTTGCGGGAGCAGCTGCCGCAACCTCTGTATCGCAGGCGTTCAGCTGCATGATGGCGGTCCTTTATCTGCCGCGATTCAGGGCGTTTGACATAAGACTGAGCGATATGAAAGTGAGCCTTCCGTATCTGAAACGGAGCATGTCAGCGGGCATCCCGAACTTCTGCAATCATATGCTGATGATGTGTACGGCGATAGTGCTCAACAATGTGCTTTCGTCTTACGGTGCCGCATCGGTTTATGGCCCGGACATACCGCTGGCAGTAGCCGGTATCGCTCAGAAGACCAACATGATAATGGTGTCTTTTGCCGTAGGACTGGCACAGGGCTGCCAGCCTATATGGGGGTTCAATCTCGGCGCCGGAAAATATGAGCGGGTGAAAGGCACATACTGGAGAGCATTCGGCGCTGCATTCACGGTGGGAGTGCTGTTCTTCGTGGCGCTTCAGACATGCCCGAGGCAGATAATCTCCATATTCGGCACGGGTTCCGACCTGTACTTTGAATTTGCTGAAAAATACCTGAAGATATACATGCTGCTGGTGTTTTTCCAGAACATACAGCCTGTAACGATCAATTATTTCTCCGCGACCGGCAACCACAGGCAGGGCCTGATGGTATCGCTGTCGAGACAGGGCCTGTTTCTTATCCCTTTGCTTCTGATACTGCCGAAGTTCTTTGGGATCAACGGTGTTCTCGCTGCAAGCCCGATAGCTGACACAATGGCTTTCATAATGTCTGTTTCGATGGTGCTCCTCAGCTTCAGAAGGCTGTACGAATTAAACCCCAGGGAGCATGACCGGCAGTAAAAAACACAATCAAAGCCTTTGCTATACCACGAAGGCTTTTTTTAGTATAATAAACTATGTATAGGCAGTTTATATGACGCATGTCGAAAAGTGTATCAAGACTGAAAAGGAAAGAACCTGATGAGTCTTTTATATAAATTACAAAAGGAAACGGGGCGCTGTGCAAGGATACTGATGATCCTGATACTGGCACTGCTTCTTCTGGCGCAGACGGCGGCGGCGGATGATTTGGATGCGGTGGAACCGACTGTTGATCCGATCAGAAACAACGACAATTACTCTGCTGTTGTATATGACAATACAAACGGTCTTCCTGCCGCTGAAGCAAATGCCATAGTTCAGACTTCCGAAGGCTTTATCTGGATAGGATGCTATGCGGGTCTTGTGCGTTATGATGGCAATACCTTTGAACGTCTGGATTCCACACAGGGAGTCAACAGCATATCCAGCCTGTATGTCGATCATAAGGACAGACTCTGGATCGGTACCAATGATAACGGCGTGGCTGTCATGGAGAACGGAGAGTTCCGTTTCTGGGATGAAAAAGACGGCCTTGGTGCTTCCAAGGTAAACGATATCGAAGGAGATGACGAAGGCCACGTATATGTCGGTACCACGGCAGGCATCTCAATGTTCAACTCTGAACTTGAAATGGTCTCTCTGGAAGACGCCAGAATCGACGATGTTTACGTTGAGAGCATGGTCTCAGGAACCGAGGGGCTGCTTTACGGGACTTCACGTGAAGGCAACGTGTTCATCCTTCGTGACGGAAATCTTGTGAACTATTACGAGAAAGATGAGACCATGCATCCTATAACCTGCGTATATCCTGACCATAAAAAGCCGGGATGGGTATATTACGGAACTGAAGATGAAGGGATCTTTCATGTTAATCTGAGAAGCGGCTTCAGTACCGCAGAGCAGATAGATATCTCTCCGCTGGTCGGTGTCTATGATATCGACCAGATAGGTGACTACATTTGGATCTGTACGCGCAACGGGGCGGGCGCGATAGCTGAAGACGGATTCCACTCCCTTGACTATCTGCCTCTCAATAGTTCAGTTGACCATGTCATGATGGATTATGAAGGCAACCTTTGGTTCACGTCATCGCGCCAGGGCGTAATGAAACTTGTGGCGAACCGGTTCGTGGATGTATTTGCGCGCTACGGACTCGAAAACGAGGTCATTAATACCACATGCGTGATGGACGGGAAACTGTACATGGGCTCAGACAGCGGGCTTATAGTTACAGACGATAAAGATGTGATAGAATCCGTTCCTCTTACTTCGGTAAGGAAAGCAGGCGGAGGTCCTCTTGAGGAGAATCAGAAAGCTTCTGACCTTATAGAACTTCTTGACGGTATCCGCATACGCTCAATAATACGTGACAGCCGTGACCGGCTCTGGATATCCACCTGGAAATCCCTGGGCCTTCTTTGTTATGACCATGGAGAGCTTACAATATTTGATGAGGCGGACGGGCTTCTGTCAGACAGCGTCCGTAGTGTATATGAAACGAAGAACGGCAGGATGCTTGTCGCGATCTCGGGAGGGCTCAACATCATAAAGGGCGATAAAGTCGTTGCTTCATATGACAAGGATAAAGGCATAGCCAACCGTGAGACACTCAATGTCTGCGAGGCGCCGAACGGCGATATGCTGGTAGGGTCAAACGGTGATGGCATTTACGTTATAAATAAAGAAGGTATAAAAAACATCGGGAGAGATGCCGGCCTGACTTCCGGTGTAATAATGCGTATCAGGTATGACGAAGAAGACAAAGTCTTCTGGCTGGTTACGGGAAACTCGCTTGCCTATATGACAGAAGACTACAAAGTGAAAACAATAAGCAAATTCCCATACCCGGACAACCTCGATATAGTAAAAAACAGCAAGGGTGATATGTGGATACTCAGCAGTGACGGCATTTACGTTGCCTCTGCTGAAGATCTGCTGAAAAATAAAGTCACCGACCCTGTGCATTACGGAATAGCCAATGGGATCCCGTGCATAGCCACAAGCAATCCTTATAATTATCTGACGGAGAACGGTGATTTATACATCTCGGGCCGGTCGGGCGTGGTAAAGGTAAATATCGAAGAGCCTATTGAAAAAATCGAAGATCTGAAAATGGCGGTCCCGTTTATCAAAGCGGACAGCAAATTCATTTATCCGGATGAGAAAGGATATTTCAGGATACCTGCCAGTGCCAGGAAAGTGGCGGTCTATGCGTATGTTTACAACTATTCACTGACTGATCCTACGGTGTCATTCATGCTCAGAGGCTTTGAAAGAAAGCCGTCGGTTCTCAAGCGAAGCGAACTGGGCCCGCTGTACTACACAAATCTGCAGGGCGGCACTTACAGGTTCGACATGCAGATAATGGATGCGATGGGCAGGAGCAGCAAGACGATGACTGCAACGATCATCAAGGCAAAGGCCTTTTATGAGCAGGCCTGGTTCTTTGTGCTTGCAATGGCATTGTTCGCGGTCGCGTCCCTTACAGCTCTGCAGCTTTATGTCCGCGGAAAAATGAAAAAGGTTGAAAAGAAGCATCGCGAGCAGGTAGAACGTGAGCGTGTCTTCAACGAACTGCACATGGCCAGTCAGATCCAGACAGGCGTACTCCCTCACGATTTCCCTCCGTTCCCTGAACGCAAGGAATTTGACATATATGCCATGATGGATCCTGCGCGGGAGGTAGGCGGTGACTTTTACGACTTCTTCATGATCGATGATGATCACCTCTGCCTGGTGATAGCGGATGTAAGCGGCAAGGGTATTCCGGCATCATTGTTCATGATGAACACGAAGGTCATTCTGAAGACGTATGCTATGGGAAATAACACCCCTGCGGAGGTACTCGAAAAGACAAATACAGAGATATGCTCCAACAATACAATGGAAATGTTCGTGACTGTATGGCTGGGCATTCTGGAGATCTCTACCGGAAAGATCGTTGCCGCAAACGCAGGACACGAGTATCCGGTCATTGGACATGCTGGCGGTGAGTTTGAGCTTCTCAGGGATAAGCACGGATTTGTCATCGGCGGCATGGAGGGAGTGAAGTATAAGGACTATGAGATACAGTTTGAGCCTGGCGATAAACTTTTCTTATACACAGACGGCGTGCCTGAGGCAACAAATGTCAAAGAAGAGATGTTCGGTACAGACCGTCTGCTCGATGCGCTGAATACTGACGTTTACGCGCCGGTCGAGGAGATGCTGAGGAACGTCCGCAAGGCGGTGTCGGAGTTCACGCCTGGCGCGGAGCAGTTTGATGACCTGACAATGCTGGGACTGGACTATTTCGGACCTGAAGCGTATTGAAATAACAGGAGAGAACATGGCGTATATACTGACATATGATATCGGGACTACAGGGGTAAAAACATGTCTTTTTGAAGTGAATGATACGATCAGACTGATCGATTCCACCTCACAGGGATATCCTTTATATATCCTCGAGGGAGGCGGAGCCGAACAGGACGGAGATGACTGGTGGAATGGCATGGCCTCGAGCACGAGAGAGCTTTTCGGCAGGGTGGATGTCACGCCGGAACAGATAGAAGGCATATCGTTCTGCTCGCAGATGCAGGGACTCGTACTCGTAGACAGGAACGGTGAGCCGATCCACAGACCTATGAGCTACATGGATCAGCGTGCTAAGGAGGAACTGAAAAAAGGCATTGCGAACGGTATTCAGATAGCCGGAGCAAATGTGTTCAAACTCATACCTAGTCTGCGGATAACAGGGGCTGTAACGAGTTCTGTAAAGGATCCGGTCTGGAAGTATAAATGGCTTGAGAATCACGAACCGCGCTTCCGGGATGCTTACAGATGGCTCGATGTTAAGGACTACCTCATCTGCCGGTGCACCGGTGAGTTCACCATGACTGAAGACTCCGCGTTCGGAACGCTTATATATGATACGCGCCCTGAAGGAAAGTGCTGGAGCGAGGAACTCTGCGAAATGTTCGGCATAAACATGGAACTTCTGCCGAAAATAATCAAATCGACCGACAAGGTGGGAGGTCTGACGGAGAAAGCCGCGGCGGAGCTCGGGCTGAAAGCCGGTACACCTGTATTCGGAGGAGGCGGAGACGCATCCCTGATAGGGGTAGGAGCCGGCAGCGTTAAAGTCGGCGATACGCATATATACAGCGGAACTTCGGGCTGGGTGTCAACAGTGACAAAGAGACAGGTAGTGGATGTCACATCCATGATAGCTTCAGTTACCGGCGCGCAGGAAGGCAAGTATAATTATTTCGCTGAGATGGAGACTGCCGGAAAGTGCCTGGAATGGGTCAGAGACCACCTGGCCCTTGATGAGATCGGCGTATACATTAAGAAAGAGGGCATCCCATCTGACTATGAGCAGAGAAATTCGAGCCTGTTCGGATATCTTAATGAAGTCGTTAAGGATGTGGAGCCAGGATCGGGCGGAGTCATTTTCACTCCATGGCTGCATGGCAACAGGTGTCCTTTCGAAGACCCTAACGCGACCGGAATGTTCTTCGGCATAGGACTGGAGACAGGCAAGACCGAAATGATACATGCTGTCCTTGAGGGTGTGTTCTACCATCTCAGGTGGATGCTGGAGTGCCAGGGAAGACTGGTAAAGACGTCTGATCCTGTAAGATTCGTAGGCGGCGGAGCACTTGCGCCGGTATCGTGTCAGATGCTGGCGGATATCACGGGAAGGACCATAGAGACGGTCAGTTCTCCTCAGAATGTAGGAGCAGTCGGGGCTGCTGCGGTCGTTGCGGTCGGACTGGGACTCATACCTGATCTCGAGTGTACAAAGCAGTTCATTCCTGTGGCTGAGACGTATAAGCCGGATATGAAAAAACACGCAAAATACAAACCGTACTACAGGACATTCAAAAGGCTGTATGCCGCAAATAAAAATCTTTTCAAGGCGGTATCGAAGTAAACAGAGGGGGGGTATTGTTATGCATTTTGTATTCTGGGGAGACGGGTCGCAGGCTGCGAAGGACCTTGTTAATGCCATACAGGTGCGCAGCACGGAAAACTTCAACTGGACATTTATTTTCATTCTGGCAGTCGTATTCTATGTATACTGGTCAGAAATTCATAACAAAAAATACGACATGGTATATGCCGGGCTTGCTCTGTACGGAGTGCACTGGTTCTATGAGATCGGTAACGCGATAATAGGGCACGTGACCGGATATCCGCTCTGGTCGGTAAGCAACGAATCCACGACATTCATTCTTCTGATCGGAGTATGCTGGGAACTTTCCATGATGTTCTCTCTGGCGGGCATGATATCTCTGAAGATGCTGCCTGAAGACAGGAGTGCAAGGTATTTCGCCAAAAACGGCAGAAAGGGCATAGACTGCAAGTTCGCAGGCGCGCTGAGCATGGCGCTGCTGTTCGCCCTGTTCGAGTCATTCCTGGCGGGAACCTCAAACCATTCATTCATCTGGGTGTATAAATGGTGGGGCGTGATCCCGGTATTTATCACCACGTATGTGCCGTTTTTCCTGGCCGCGAATTACGTACCTGACATGGAGCCGGTAAAAAGAAAAAGATTCCTCATCGGGGTATGGGGAATCGATGCACTGCTTCTTATAATACTGATCCCAGCAGGAGTTATCTGATACGGGCGGTCAGATTCGTATCGTAAGCACGTTCAGTCCGAACATGTTCTGATATTTTATGCTGCTAGCTATTGAATAGACCGTGCGTATGCCTATGTTCGACGCGGCATCTCCGCCTTCTGTAAGGAGGTTCCGCTCCTGAGGATCAAACGGCACGCAGTCGTCTTTTATGCGTAAAATAACATCATTATCCTTGCAGACCACTCTTACATCGGCTGAGTGGTCTTTTTTATCCTTTGTAAAACCGTGATCGATAACATTGCATACCATTTCCTCTGTGGCAAGGCCGGCGTAATACGACCTGCGCTTATCTATCCCCCGGGACATGCAGAATTCCTGGATATGCTGAGATATATTGACAGCTTCATCGATGCTTCTGACAGAGATCTCGGTAAACTCATTTTCGCGGGCGCCGAAACTGTCCGGAATAACCATCAGCTCATCCATGGTGCGAGGGAAGTGTCCGCAGCTTTTTGCTGCATAGATGATGATTATGAGTATCGAAACAATGCCGTTGATCACATTAGCGATGTATACGCTGTTCATGCCCGCAAACGGGATAAGGATGGCTGTAAAGAGAGATACACTGATCAGGCCGTCGAAGAGTGTGAGCAGGTAAACAAGACGCTGCTTGTCTGATGCCTGGGCATAGGAGACATAATGCATGCAGATTATGCCGAGAGGCATGCAGAGCGGAAGTATGCGGAAGCCCCATACAGTCATCATGTATACAGGGTCTGAGAGGTCTTTATAGAAAACATGCGCAAGAGGATGCGCTGAGATCATCACTGCTGCGGATATGACACACATCAGCGGAACGTACCTCCTGATCGCACACCTCATGACTTCAGTCAGCGACATGCGGTCTTCCTCGCCGATGGCAACACTCATGAGCATTCGCGATACGGCCTGCATCCCGACAGGTATGGCCCAGAAGAGGGCAAGCAGATAGTTTGCTGTCGCGAAAGCGGATATGCCGACGGCACCTACATAGACCTCGAGAAGCCTGTTGACTATAAGGCCGCGGAAAGTCTGATATCCGTTGATGAGCGCTCCCGGAAGGCCGATCCTGAACATTGAAACGCACTCCTTAAGATCGGGCTTTTTCAGAGTGAATCGCAGATGGGACCTGCCTGATACGAAATACCATGCTTCTGCTATCATATAAGCCCACATTCCGATGGAAGATGCCAGTGCGAGACCGAAAGCTTCCATGTGCATCACGGCAACAAACAGATAGTTCAGCACCAGATTCACGACTATGAAGACGAATACTGCTGCCTGGGTGATACGGCCTTTGTTTTCTATAAAAAGGAATGACGCGAACTGGTTGCTGAGTATGAGCGGTATTATGCCTATGGCCTGACCTATGAGATACCGGTTGAGCAGAGGACGCACGGCTGCATCCTGTGTCAGGAAACCGGTCATGTCAGAAACAGATAGGAGTATGACTATGATGGTAAAAAACAGTCCGGACAGTGCCAATAAAAGAAGATCGAGAGAGTAGACTTCCTGAAGCTTGTCCTGCCGGTTCTGCCCGAGAAATTCCCCGCACAGTATGGATGAACCGCCCACAAGCATGAGGGCGAAGGCACCAAAAAACATGTTCAGCGGCCCGTACAGACCGACCGCGCTCATTGCATCCGTGCCGACGTAGTTGCTGGCAAAATAACTGGATACGATCATGTTGATGGTGCCGACCGCTGCCAGAATGATCTGCACGGGAAGCAGGCGGAACATGAGCTTTCTGACCATGGGAAATAACTCTCTTTTCTGATGATTTATCGATGGCTTTTAAATGCTGACTAATATATCATAATTGTAATACATAAATGTCTGTACATGAAAGGGGATTCAAATTGCTTAAGGAAAAGGGTTTTTACAAAGGCGTCAACCTCGGCGGATGGATGTCGCAGTGCGATTACAGCATTGAGAGACTTGACAGCTTCATAACTGAAAAGGACTTTGGGATCATTTCTTCGTGGGGAGCCGATCATGTAAGGCTTCCGGTTGATTACAATGTCGCTGAACTCATGGATGACGGCATCGCAAGGATAAGAAGGGCGGTGGACGCGGCAAAGCGCAGCGGACTGAATGTGATGCTCGATCTTCACAAGGCTCCGGGCTATTCTTTCGACGCAGGAGAACAGGAATCCGGATTCTTCGACAGCAGGGAATACCAGGAAAGGTTTCTGACACTCTGGGAAAACCTGGCAAGGGAGTTCGGCGGAGATCATGAGAACGTAGCGTTTGATCTCCTTAACGAGATCACTGATGCCTCATTCCTGCCTGCGTGGAAAAAGATATCTGCGGAGTGCATCGGACGTATCAGGAAATACGCTCCGAACACAGCAATAGTTATAGGCAGCTACGATTATAATGATGTCAGGGCTGTAAAGGACCTTGATCCTCCGCAGGATGATCTTGTTGCTTACAGTTTTCACTGCTATGAACCGCATGATTTTACCCATCAGGGAGCATACTGGGATCCGAGGCTCGACAAAGAGAAAAGGGTGGCCTTCAGGGACTCCGGTACTACCGAAGAGATGTTTGAGGAACTGTTTGAGTCGGCTGTTGCCAAGGCTGCTGAGCACGGGGCAGATCTTTACTGCGGAGAGTACGGCGTGATCGATGTCGTATCATCTGAGGAAGCACTTGAATGGTATAAGGTGATCCACGGGGTGTTTGAGAAATACGGCATTTCGAGGGCTGCATGGAGCTATAAGGAAATGGACTTCGGCATTAAAGATGCGCGAATGGATAAGGTAAGAGATGAACTTATAAAATGCTTATAGGGTAAGAAGAAAACGATCCCGCGTTTTTCCGTCCGGCTGATAACGAAAGAACGCGGGGTCGTTTTTATATGGTATGGAATATTATGAAGAAAAATCAGTTGATTTTTATGCGGACTTCTATGTCCGAAGGTTTATCCGGAATCGGTATCAGGTTTCCGGAAGGCTTTCCGTTTACTGTAACGGAGAAGGAGCCTTTCACGCCGCCTGCCGCGTTTTCTGCAGTTATGTGGTAAGTGGATCCGCGGAACCTGCGTACGCAGCTGAAAGAACCGATATCAGCCGGCAGGCACGGATCGATGCGGAGACCGTCAAGCTCAGGCCTGATGCCCAGGATATACTGGCTGACTGCTACGAACGACCATGCTGCCGTACCGGTGAGCCAGCTGTTCTTGCCCTCGCCGTGTGTCGCGGCATCTCTGCCGGCGATCATCTGACAGTAGGCGTATGGTTCAGTGCGGTGGATCTCGCTTATATCCTCGAGGAATACAGGATTGGTCTTGCGGTAGACATCGAAGGCGCGGCTGCCATGGCCGAGCATGGCTTCGGATATCACTATCCACGGATTGCAGTGGCAGAATATCCCGGCATTTTCCTTGTATCCAGGAGGATATGACGATATCTCCCCAAGCTCCAGATGATATTTTGTATATGCCGGCTGAAGCACCATGATGCCGTATTCGGTCTCGAGATGCTTCTCAACGCTTCTGAGCGCAGTTTCTGCTTCGCCTGTTTCAGCTCCGATGCCTGCCATGACGCACATGCCCTGAGGCTCTATGAATATGCGGCCTTCTTCGCATTCACTGCTGCCGACAGGGGATCCAAAGGCATCATAAGCACGTCTGAACCATTCTCCGTCCCATCCTGCATCCAGAATGGCGGTACGCATATCTTCAACATTGCTCATGATCTCAGCGGCTTCATCCGCACATCCGATATGTGTGAGTATGTCGGCAAATTCCGTGCCGTACTTCACATACATGCCTGCGATGAAAACGCTTTCTGCGACCGGACCTTCGCTTGGACCGGTGATCTGGAAGCTTTCACCCGGATGCTCCGAGAAGCAGTTGAGATTGAGGCAGTCATTCCAGTCCGCGCGTCCTATGAGCGGAAGGGAATGAGGCCCGAGGTGTGCCGTTGTATATCCGAAGCTCTTCCTCAGATGATCCAGAAGGGAAGCGCTGTCGTTCTCGTTATTGTCGTATGTGCATTGCTCATCGAGTATCGTGAAGTCTCCGGTCTCTTTGAGGTAGGCCGAGACGCCGGCTATCAGCCAGAGCGGATCGTCATTGAAGCCGCTTCCGACAGCCATGTTGCCGCGCTTGGTCAGCGGCTGATACTGGTGGTACGTGCTGCCGTCCGGGAACTGCGTATTGGCGATGTCGATGATCCTCTCACGGGCTCTTTCAGGTATAAGGTGAACGAAGCCGAGAAGGTCCTGACATGAATCGCGGAATCCCATGCCCCGTCCGAGACCGCTCTCATAGTAACTGGCAGATCTGCTCATGTTGAAAGTGACCATGCACTGGTACTGATTCCAGATGTTAACAGCCCTGTCGAGCTTCTCGTTTCCGGAACTGACTTGGTAAGTCGAAAGAAGATCCTTCCAGTAGCATCTGAGCTCGTTCAGAGCGGCGTCGAACTGATCATCCGCAGAAAACAGCGAAATAAGTCTCTCTGCAGGTTCTTTGTTGATGATCCCCGGAGCCGAAAATTTCTTTGAAAACGGGTTCTCACAGTATCCGAGTATGAAAATGCATGAGAAAATCTTTCCCGGTTCAAGTGTGAGCTTCAGATGATGGCTGCCGACAGGAGCCCATCCGTGAGCTACGCTGTTATAACTGACACCGGCCTCAACTGCGCGGGGCCTGTCTGCTCCATTGTAGATGCCGACGAACTCATCACGGCTTGTGTCGAAACCGCAGACATCCTTGTTTACATGAAATACTGCGTAGTGATTCCTGCGCTCGCGATATTCAGTCTTGTGATATATGGTGTTTCCTTCGACTTCGACCTCTCCGATGGAGAAGTTCCTCTGGAAATTGGATGCGTCATCCTGAGCATCCCACAGACAGAATTCCACATAACTGTAAAGGTCAATTTCTTTGGTCTTATCAGAGCGGTTCATCAGGGTCACTCTGGTAAGCTCGCAGTTCTCATGAAGTGGAACGAACACCTCCTGCACCGCTTCCAGACCGTTCTTTGCGCTCTCGAATACGGTGTACCCGAGACCGTGTCTGCATTTATAGGAATCAAGAGGGGTCTTCACCGGCTGCCATCCCGGATTCCATACGCAGTTTCCATCCTTTATATAGAAGTAATGTCCGTTGCAGTCCATAGGGCTGTTGTTGTAACGGTAGCGGGTGAGCCTCATCAGTTTTGCATCCTTATAGAAGCAGTACCCACCTGATGTGTTTGAGATCAGCCTGAAGAACTCCTGTGATCCGAGGTAATTGATCCACGGAAGAGGGGTCTGAGGCGATGTTATTACATATTCATTATTGTAGTCGTCAAAATACCCGAACTTCATAAAGGTGCTCCCTGCCAGCGAATACGTTTTCGTTAGATTGGACTTATTATATTGCCTGAAGGGATGATTTGTAAAGAAGAAAATGAAAAAAGCCTGAAAAAAGTTATAATAATACAAATAAAGATGCAGTATTTTTTGTAAAAACGTAAAAATTTTCGATTTTGCTATTGACGAAAACGTTTTAGCAGATTAAAATGAAGCTACGAAAACGTATTCGCACGTTTTCGCTGGAATGCTGCAGAAAGGAAATCACATGGTAACTATCAAAGATATCTCCAAGGAATGCGGCGTTTCCCCGGCCACTGTATCGAAGGCACTGAACGGATACGACGAAATCAGTCCCGAAACAGTAGAGCTGGTCAAGCGAACGGCAAGTAAGCTCAATTACATGCCGAATGCTGCAGCCAGGCTGCTCAAGACGAACAGATCCCATAATATAGGAGTTCTTTTCGTTGATGACACCATGAGCGGTCTGACGCACGAGTACTTCTCACGCATCCTTAACAGCGTGAAGGAAGAGGCCGAGGCAAACGGGTATGACATCACGTTTATCAGTAACAATATAGGTAAACAAAAGATGTCGTTCCTTCAGCACTGTGAGTACAGGAACTGCGACGGCGTCGTGATAGCCAGCGTTGACTTCCAGAATCCGGAGGTTCTCGAACTTGTCAAAAGCAAAGTGCCGGTGGTGACCATCGACTACTCATTTGACAATCTGAGCTCGATCGTTTCAGACAATCAGGAGGGATCTTACAGACTTGCCTCCTATCTGGCTGAACAGGGACACAGGAAGATAGCGTTCATACACGGCGAGCGCACCCTGGTAACACAGAAGCGTATCAGAGGGTTTAACCGTGCCATGCAGGAACATGGCATAGTGACACCTCCGGAATATCTGGCCGAGGCAAGATATCATGATGCTGAATCAGTCAGAAGGGCAACAGCAAAGATGCTGGATCTTGAAGAACCTCCGACTGCGATCATGTATCCTGACGACTTCTCCTTCATAGGAGGGCAGACTGAGATAATCGAAAGAGGACTGAGCATACCGGATGACATAAGTGTCTGCGGATATGACGGCATCAACCTTTCGAAAATACTCAATCCTCAACTCACTACCTGGTACCAGGACGCTGACAGGATTGGGAAAGAATCGGTCCGCAAGTTAGTGGAATCGATAGAACACGAAGATACGAGTGCAGCTGAACAGATCATGGTGTCGGGGAAGTTTCTTAGCGGAAACAGTGTAAGAAAGTGGGAGGATCAATAAACCCACCATTTATTTCAAGGAGGATAACTATGAAAAAGGGATTTAAGGCAGTCCTGAGTATCGCACTCGCAGCAGCAATGATGTTCGGAATGACAGCATGCGGTGGCGGCGGCGGCGGAGATGAAGGATCTGCTGAGGCCGGCAAGGTACTCAATGTCTGGTGCTGGAACGACGAATTCCAGACACGTTTCAACGACTATTATCCAGAGGTCGCTGAGGTTGCAGAGGATGGATCCACAACTACACTGAAAGACGGAACAGTAGTTAACTGGATCATTGAGCCTAACGAAGGAAACAACTATCAGACAAAGCTTGATGAGGCTCTGCTCGCACAGGAAAGCGCAGATGCTGACAGCAAGGTAGACATGTTCCTCGTAGAAGCTGACTACGCTAGAAAGTACACCAACTCTGACGCAACAATGAAAGTTGCTGATCTTCCGGGAGTACTCGATGCAACAGCTGATCAGTATGATTACACTAAGGAAGTAGTTTCCGATGCAGACGGCAACGTAAAGGGTGTTTCCTGGCAGGCTTGCCCGGGACTGATCGCTTACAGACGTTCCATCGCAAAGGAAGTTCTCGGAACTGACGATCCTGAAGCTGTTCAGGAAGCTCTCGCTGACTGGGATAAGTTCGCAGAGACAGCTCAGAAGATGTCTGATGCCGGATATAAGATGCTCTCCGGTTATGATGATACATTCAGACCTTTCTATAACAATGATGCAGCTCCGTTCGTAGAAGATGGCAAGACTCTTAACATCGACAAGAACATCATGGACTGGGTAGCTATGACAAAGGACTACACAGACAAGGGCTGGAACAACAAGACTTCACTCTGGTCTGCTGAATGGTCTGCTGACCAGGGCAAAGACGCTAAGGTGTTCTGCATCCCTGCATGCACATGGGAAATCGACTTCACTCTGACAGGCAATGCTGATCCGGACGGAACACAGGATCCTGAAAAGAGTGCATGGGGCGACTATGCAGTATGCGTTGGTCCTGTATCCTGGTGCTGGGGCGGCACATGGATTACCGCTGCAACAGGAACTGATAACGCTGACCTCATCGCTGATATCATGATCAAGATGACAACAGACTCTGAGATCCTCAACAAGATCGCAGTTGAGAAGGGTGACTTCGTCAACAGCAAGTCAGTTATCGCTGACCTCGCTGCAAACTATGAAGGCAACTCCTTCCTCGGCGGACAGAACCACTACGCTCTGCTCTCCGACTCTGCTGCCGGACTGAGCCTGAAGATCGCTTCGCCTTATGACCAGGGCGTAATCGAGAAGATGCAGAACGCTATGAAGGATTACTTCGACGGCAATGTTGATCTCGACGGAGCAAAGGCTAACTTCGAGACATCCATCAAGGAGATCTATCCAGAAATCGAAACAATCAATTGGCCGGAATAGTATAAGCTACACTTAATAAAGGGGTGACCGGCAGGTCACCCCTTACTTTTAACAAAACAGATCCCCCGATCCTGGAGGTCAAAATGCTTAATAAAGATAAATCCAAAATAAAGGAAATAAGCTATGCAAAATGGGGATACATATTTATAGCTCCTTTCTTCATAGCGTTTACAATATTCCAGCTTATTCCGCTGGCACAGACGATATACTACAGCTTCTTTGAGTATTATCGTTCCGGACTGACCATTATAGGGCCTACTCCGGTTGGCTTAGACAACTATAAAGAGCTTTTTAACAGCGACTTTCTCAAGTATGCCGGAAACACGGTTATTCTGTGGGTGGCAGGATTCATCCCGCAGATCATTATTTCGCTCCTGCTTGCCGCCTGGTTTACTGATGTCAGGCTCAAGATCAAGGGCAAACAATTCTTCAAAGTTGTTATATACATGCCTAACCTGATCATGGCTTCGGCTTTCGCCATGCTGTTCTTCGCTCTTTTCTCAGAGAACGGTCCGGTAAATGCGTCACTGGTATCGATGGGCATCCTGAAAACGCCATTCAGATTCCTGGCATCGGTGAAGGGAACGCGCGGCCTGGTGGCTCTCATGAACTTCCTGATGTGGTTCGGTAATACAACGATACTTCTCATGGCAGCTGTAATGGGAATCAGTCCATCACTGTTTGAAGCAGCTGAGCTTGACGGATGCTCGCCTAGACAGACATTCTTCAGGGTGACTCTGCCGATGATCAGACCGATTCTTGTATATGTGCTGATAACGTCAATGATCGGCGGACTCCAGATGTTCGATGTACCGCAGATCCTCACTAACGGTAAGGGATCGCCTGACCGTACAGTAACTACACTGATAATGTTCCTGAACAATCATCTGTACAGCAAGAATTACGGAATGGCAGGAGCTATCTCAGTAGTATTATTCATAATTTGTGCAATACTGTGCCTCCTCGTATACTTCAACCTTAATCCAACGGAAAATGACAGGAAGATAAAAAGGAGAGACAGGTTTAAACCGAGAAAGGAGGCCATCAATGGATAAGAAGCCTTCACATGCAAGAACGGTCATAGCGTATATTGTACTGATATTACTGACGTTTCTGTGCCTGTTCTTCTTCTACATACTCGTAATCAATTGCACAAGAAGCCATCAGCAGATACAGGCGGGATTCTCATTCCTTCCGGGAAGTTCTTTCGCAAAGAACTTCAACAGCGTCATCCATGATGCCAAGCTGCCGGTTCTGTCGGGTATAAAAAACAGCCTTATAGTATCAGCATGCTGTGCTATTCTGGCAACTTATTTCTCAGCACTGACTGCTTACGGACTGTATGCGTACAACTTCAAACTGAAAAAACCGGCGTTCATATTCATTATGCTGATCCTGGTAATGCCTACTCAGGTATCTGCAATGGGATTCCTGAATGTCATCACTAAACTGGGAATGATCAACACTCTGTATCCGCTCATCCTGCCTTCAGTGGCTGCACCGGCTGTATTCTACTTCATGTACAGCTACATGCAGTCAAGCCTGCCGCTTGAGCTGGTTGAGGCAGCAAGGATCGACGGTTCCAATGAGTTCCATACATTTAATAAAGTCGTGATTCCTATCATGAAGCCGGCGCTGGCGGTACAGGCGATATTCGCTTTTGTACAGAACTGGAACAACTACTTCATTCCGGCTCTCGTTCTTCAGGAAAACAGCAAGAGAACGCTGCCTATCCTGATAGCAATGCTAAGAAGTGCGGACTTCCTGAAGTTCGATATGGGAAAGGTGTACATGCTCATAACGATAGCGATAGTCCCGATCATCATAGTGTATATAGCGCTGTCCAAGTACATCGTTGCAGGTGTAGCACTTGGCGGAGTCAAGGAATAGCATAAGGAGATAAAAGACATGGCAGGTATTACATTTAAAAATGTTGTAAAGACATACGACAACGGAGTCACTGTTGTTCCGAATCTCAATCTTGAGATCAAGGACAAGGAATTCGTGGTACTGGTCGGTCCTTCCGGATGCGGAAAGTCAACGACTCTGAGAATGATCGCAGGTCTCGAATCCATATCAGACGGTGAACTTTATATTGGTGACCAGCTCATGAATGCTGTTGCGCCTAAGAACAGAAACATCGCAATGGTGTTCCAGAACTATGCTCTGTATCCGCATCTGAGCGTATACAAGAACATGACTTTTGCCCTTGAACTTGCAAAGGTTCCTAAGGACGAAATGAACAGGAAGGTAAAATGGGCAGCCGAGATTCTCGGTCTCGAACCTTATCTCGACAGAAAGCCTAAGGCGCTGTCAGGAGGTCAGAGACAGAGAGTAGCGCTCGGAAGAGCCATGGTGCGTGATCCGGAAGTATTCCTTCTGGATGAGCCTCTTTCGAATCTGGATGCGAAATTGAGGACAGAGATGAGATCCCAAATCAGCAAGCTTCATAAGAGACTTGGGACCACATTCGTCTATGTAACTCACGATCAGACTGAGGCCATGACGATGGGCGACCGCATCTGCGTGATGAAGGACGGCATAATCCAGCAGTTCGATACTCCTCAGAACCTCTACGATTATCCTTGCAACCTCTTTGTAGCAGGATTCATCGGATCGCCTCAGATGAATTTCATCGATGCCGAAGTAAAGAAAGCAGAGGGCGGATACAAACTCTGTTTCGGAGAGGCTGAGGTCACGGTAGACAAGGATCTTGCAGCATATGAGGGAAAGACTGTCATCTGCGGTATCAGGCCTGAGGACCTTCATGCTGAGAAGCAGTTCTTCGGGGAAGGAAATATGATTGACGCATATATCGATCTCGACGAGATGATGGGCTCAGAGTCATATCTTTACCTGAAATATGCAGGTCAGAAGATGATAGCGAGAGTCCCTGCAAGATACGCGAAAAAGGCAGAGGAAAACATCAGCCTTGCTATCGATGCTGAGAAGGTTCACCTGTTCGACAAGGATACTGAAAAAGCTATCTGATTTGGAAAATGACAGAAAACGGGCAGTCGGAAACACTCTCCGGCTGCTCATTTTAAGTTGCGGGCCTGACTGCCTGAATGGTAAAATTAATCTGTTGAAAATATCTGCAAATAAACTCTGAAAAAGGGCCGAAAGGAGACTATCAAAATGAAAACAGTAAGAAATGTCGTAGCGTCCGCTATACTTGCAGCTCTTGTATTTGTGCTGCTCCGCTTCGTAGCGATCCCTACACCATTCCCTGACACAACACTGAGCATCTATGCGGCGGTAGTAGCATTCTTCGCAGTACTGTTCGGACCTGCGGTAGGATTTGCCGGGGGATTCCTCGGAAACCTGCTCGTAGACCTGACTGCAGGATGGGGAGTATGGTGGACATGGGTCGTAGTAACAGGTCTTTATGGACTTTTCGTTGGACTCGGATGCAAGGGGATCGACCTTGAGGATGGCATTTTCGACAAGAAGGAGTTCATCCGTTTCACAGTCGTGTCCATAGTCAGCTGCGTGCTCTGCTGGGGCGTCATAGCACCTATCGGCGATATCCTTATCTATGCTGAGCCTGCAAACCTCGTATTCATACAGGGTCTGTTCGTCGGAATAAGCGGAATGATCGCTTCTGTCGTAGTCGGCGGCATACTCTGCAAGGTATATGCTGCATCCAGAGCACAGAAAGGATCTCTGACCAAGGAGGATTAGTTTGGAAAGAGGAGAACCTATAATCGAATTCAGGGATTTCTCCTTCCAGTACAACGCGCAGATGGAGCCTACCCTCTATGATATCGATCTCACCATCCATAAGGGTGAGAAGGTGCTTATTGCGGGTCCGTCCGGATGCGGCAAGTCCACACTGGTCAACTGCATAAACGGTCTTATACCTTTTTCGTACAAGGGAGAGATCAAAGGATCTCTGAAGATTAAAGGAGAGGAGAGCTCATCCCAGAGCATCTCCCGTATTTCGAATACAGTAGGAACAGTCCTCCAGGACAGTGATGCCCAGTTTATCGGCATGACGGTACTGGAGGATATTGCTTTTGCGCTCGAAAATGAGTGCGTGCTTAAAGAAGAGATGACAGAGCGCGTACACAGGGCGGCAGAGATCGTGGATATTTCTGATCACCTCGGGTATGCGCCTACTGACCTGTCTGGAGGCCAGAAGCAGCGGACAGGCATTGCAGGCATACTGGTCGATGATGTAGAGGTGATGATGTTCGATGAGCCGCTGGCGAACCTCGATCCGGCGACTGGCAAGACTGCCATGGAACTCATCGATGACGTGGCTGTAAAGACAGGGGCGACCGTCATAGTTGTAGAGCACCGCATAGAGGACGTGCTCCACATAGAGATGGACCGAATCATCCTCATGGAAAACGGCAGGATAGCCTTTGACGGCACGCCTGACGCGATCCTTTCCTCGAGCATGCTGATCGACGGGGGCATAAGGGAGCCGCTGTATATCACTGCTCTCAAATACGCAGGCATCAGGATCACTGAAGACAAGCTTCCGCACAGCATACGTTCAATTATTCTCACGGATGCGGACAAGGCGCAGGTGAGAAGGTGGCATGAGAGCACGCCGACAGTGAGGCCGGAGCCAAAGACCGATACCATACTGGATATAAAGGGCCTTGAGTTCGCATATGAGGACAGGCCGCCTACGCTGAAAGGCGTCGATCTTGAAGTGCACAGAGGCGAACTGATGGCCATAGTAGGGCGCAACGGAGCCGGCAAGTCGACACTTGCCAAGGCGATATGCCGCTTTGAGAAAAACTGCACAGGCTCTATGAGGCTCATGGATGAAGATCTTCTGGCGCTAAGCATCAAGGAATGTGCGGACAGAGTCGGATATGTGATGCAGAACCCTAACCAGATGATCTCAAAAACCATGATTTTTGATGAGATCGCGCTGGGACTCAAGCTCAGAGGTCTCGCTGACGACGTGATCAGGGAAAAGGTGGAGAGCGTCATGAAGATCTGCGGCCTCTACGAGTTCCGCAACTGGCCGATTTCCGCGCTCTCGTACGGACAGAAAAAGAGAGTAACTATCGCGTCCATACTCGCGCTGGATCCGGATATCATCATTCTCGATGAGCCGACTGCCGGCCAGGACTTCAGGCATTACACTGACATCATGGAGTTCCTCAAGGATATCAACTCGAGGGGCATTACAATAATAATGATTACACATGACATGCACCTCATGCTCGAATATGCGGAGAGGGCACTTGTGTTTACTGACGGACGCATAATCGCGGACGATACTTCAGCTGCGATACTGACAAATCCGGGAATAACCGAAAAAGCGTCGCTTAAGGAGACTTCGCTGTATCATCTGGCGCTGATGTGCGGCATCGATGAACCTTCGGAGTTCGTACAGCACTTCATAAACTACGACAGGGAGGTGCGCTCATGAAGCTGTTAAACTACATCGAGCGCAAGTCGCCTGTACACAGCCTGAACGGCGCATCAAAGCTGTTCTGTCTGCTTATGTGGATCTGCTCCACGATGATCACTTTCAATACGCCATTTTTGCTTGGAGCAACCATTCTCGGCGCAGTGGCGTTCAAGCTGTCGAGACTCAAACTCTCTGAACAGAAAGGCCTGCTGTACTTCCTGCTCTGCTTCATGCTTCTGAATGCGCTGCTGATTTATATATTCAATCCGGAGCGCGGAGTTGAGCTTTACGGTACGAGAAACCTGATCGTTCAGATATGGGGAAGGTTCACCATAACCAAAGAGCAGCTGCTCTATCAGTTCAATGTAATACTCAAATATCTTTCAACTATACCTATAATTCTGGTCTTCATCGGATCCACGCAGCCGAGCGAGCTTGCGGCATCGATGAACAGGATAGGCATTCCTTACGGCTTCAGCTATTCGTTCGCACTTGCGCTCCGGTACATACCGGATACGGTCGCATCATTCATAGACATATCCAGGTGTCAGCAGGCAAGAGGCATCGAGATGAGCAACAAGGAGAGCCTCTTAAAGCGCATAAAGGCTGCAGCCGCGCTGGTGCTCCCGCTCATTCTGGGAAGTGTAGAGAAGATAGAAGTCATAACCAACGCGATGGAGCTCCGTAAATTCGGTACGCAGAAGCGGAGAACGTGGATAATGTCAAGGCCTTTCAGGGCAGGAGATTATCTGACCATCGCGATCGGGATCGGCATGATGGTATTCGTTGTCGCATATAATGTGATGAACGGAAGCCGCTTCTGGAATCCATTCACTTAAAACACCGGGAGGTTTGACATGAAACCAACTGTAGTACTTCAGACGGACTTCGGCAACGGAGGCGGAGGCGTGATGGCGGGAGTTATCAGGTCCGTCGATCCCGAAGTCCCGGTCTATGATTTTGACCACTTTATAGAGGCTTTCAACACGATAGCTGCTTCAGCGAGTCTAAGCGGCGCTGTTCCTTACTGGCCTTCCGGAACGGTATTCGTTTCGGTAGTTGATCCGGGAGTCGGCACAGAGAGAAGATCGTGTGTTGCAAAGCTGGAAAACGGCAGTTATGTCGTCACACCTGACAACGGAACACTCACCATGCTCAAAGACATGGTAACGGAAGTGCGCCGGATAGACGAGAGCATAAACAGGCTGCCGGGAAGCGAAAACTGCTATATATACCACGGCCGTGATGTTTATTCATATACTGCTGCAAGGCTTGCTTCCGGTGTGATCAGCTATGAAGAAGTAGGACCGGAATACCCTGTGTCAGAGATAGTTACACATACGCTCACAAATGTTGAGACCGTTGTCCGCAGGGGATACGCGCGTGGAGGCTTCTACGATATGGAGAAGTCGTTCGGCTGTCTCAGGGTGAATATCACTACCAAAGACTTTCAGGAGACAGGCGGATTCCGCTATGGAGACAGACTGCACCTCGTTATCAGCGATGGAAGCAGGGCTATTTATGACGGGATCTGTTATTACGACAAGACATTCGGTCTGGCACCGAAGGGTGAGGCGTTCGTATGCGGAGACATACAGGCGGGAGAAGGGCAGACGTTGAGATTCAATCTGAATCACGACAACTTTTTCGATAAATATGCGCCTGAGCTTAACAACGGACTGAATGCAGCCAAGGATTATTCATTTACCGCCACGCCGTGGGAAGGAGATGAGTGAATATTTATGGAAAAAGGTGTAAAAGGGACGGGAAAAAGCTTATCAGCATTCGAAGCAGGCATGCTTATAGTGCTGCAATCACTGGTATACGGCTTCGGTGACCCGATATCCAAGATCGCATTCGAGATAGTGCCGGTCTATTCCATGATGACAGTGCGTTATACGATAGCGTTCCTGTTTTGCGCTGCCATTTTCGGGAAAAGAATAGTGCGTACTGTAAAAAGTGTGCCCGTGAAGAGCTGGCTCATCCCGGGCATTTGCATTGCTTTAAGTTATATTCTGAATAATATTGCTCTGAGCATGACGGAAGCAACTTCAGTAGCATTCCTGAGATCGCTGGCGGTAGTCATGACTCCCGCGCTTGCATTTATCGCTTATAGAAAGAAGTATAGATGGCAGCATATCGTTGCCCAGGTGCTGGTGCTTCCGGGAATGTACCTGTTATGTGTAAGAGGGGGACTTTCCGGATTCGGTGCCGGCGAGATACTGGCACTCCTTGCTGCAGCCCTTGTTGCGGCTACACTGGTGTTCACCGGAAGATTTCTGGATCAGGTCGATCCGGTCTCTATGACTGCGCTTCAGGCAGGTTGCTCTGCAGTGATAGCATTTGCGGGAAGTCTGATTGTAGAGGGCGGAGTCCATGCCGGTTCGGCAACCCCGAAAGCATGGCTCATAATTCTGTATCTGGCCATACTGTGTACATTCCTGGGATATCTGCTGCAGAACCTTGCACTCACGAGGATAAGCGACAGGGAGGTAGCGCTGCTTCAGAGTCTCTGCCCGGTAATGACCGCGCTGTTCTCGTTCATACTTCTCGGTGAAAAACTGTCCGCAGCCGGCATCGCCGGAGCGGTGATAATAATAGCATGTATCTGTGTATCAGCTCTGATAAAGGAAGAAGGATAACACATTCTTTGATATTATGACGGATTGAAAACGGGGGGCTGGCATAAGACTGGAGAAAGGAGGCTGGCATGGCTAATATTCATGATATCAACCGGGACGAGTGGATGTTAAGGGGACCGCTCGCAAAAAAAGGTTATGACTGGTGGTGGCATTCGATGACTGCCGAGAATGCTGAGACCGGTGAGCTCAAACCGTTCTACGTTGAATTCTTTACATGCAACCCTGCATGGGCAGAGGATGAGCCTGTGATCGTATGGAATGATCCTGAAAAGCAGAAGGCAGGAATACTCCCATCTTACCTGATGGTAAATGCCGGTTTCTGGGGCGATCCGAAAGGGCAGCTGCATAGATTCTTTTCACTTAAGGATGTACAGATCCATGCTGATGCGCCTTACAGCATCGTAGCCGATGACTGTAAATGCAGTGAAGTCCACACCGAGGGATCGATAAAGGTCACTGCTGAAGAGGCGGCGGCCCATCCTGAATGGATGAGCGATGCAGGCGAGATCAGCTGGAAGTTTGACATACGCAAAGAGATAGCTTTCCATGTCGGATACGGCGCCAGTAAATTTTTCAGAAGGATCAACGCTTTTGAGATGTTCTGGCATGCAGAGGGGATGAAGACTGCATTCAAAGGCGAGATCATACTTAATGGTGTTAAATATCTTCTGAAAGAGGAAACATGCAACGGTTACTCAGACAAGAACTGGGGAGGAGACTTCACGAGCCCATGGGTATGGCTCTCGTCAAACAACCTCAGGAGCATGATCACGGGAAAGAAACTTGAAAACAGCGTGTTCAACATCGGAGGCGGCAGACCTAAGATATTCTTCTTCGCGCTCAACAGAAAGCTCCTCGGTGAGTTTTACTACGAGGGCAAGGATTATGAGTTCAATTTCTCAAAGTTCTGGACTATGTCGCGCACAAAGTTCGACTGCTGGGAGACTGATGACGAGATACACTGGCACGTTATGCAGATGACAAAAAACGCGAAGCTCGATACTCAGATCAGGTGCTGTAAGAAGGACATGCTGAACATTGCGTACGAGGCTCCGACGGGCTACAAGAAGCACAACAGGCTGTGGAATGGCGGCAACGGTACAGGCACGCTCAAGCTTTACGAGCGTTCACTCTTCGGCCGCAAGGAAAAGCTTATAGACGAAGTTTACGCTGAGGGCATCGGATGCGAATTCGGCGAATACTGCGACCCGGAGTAATAGAATAACAAAAAACAAAAGACTGCCGCACCGGTCAGGGTGCGGCAGTCTTTCCGATATGCCCGGCTATCTCTCAAACAGTCTGATCATTTTATCTTTGTACTTGCTCTTCAGGCCGCTGTACGGGTGCTCACGCAGAGGCAGATTGAATCTTGGGCTCCCCACCAGCACTGTCTGAGGGTGGGTGAATTCCCTGAACCCCCATATTCCATGATATGCTCCCATGCCTGAATGTCCGGTGCCGTTGAACGGAGCACCCTTTACCATCATGTGTATGCACACCTCATTTATGCATCCTCCGCCGTACTGCTGAGTACGCATCACTTCTCCGGCCCATTTCATGTCACCGGTAAAAATGTACAGTGCAAGTCCGTGCTCCCTTGAAGCGATAACTTCAAGAAGACTGTCGATTTCCGAATCCCTGAACGGGACTACAGGAATGATTGGGCAGAAGAGCTCATGATTCACTAACGGCTCATCGATCCCTACAGGAAAGATGATGGTGGTGTCATACTTGCATGATTCTTCACTGCCTTCACCTCCGAACACTATGCGGTCTCTGTATTCTTCGGCTTCAGAGGAACACTTTTTATATGCGGCCTCTGTGATCATGCGCGGGTATTCCGGATTATCGTGCGGGTGTTCACCGATTTGCTTTATAATAGCAGCTTTGAGCTTTTCAACGAATTCACCTGCGACTTCTTCTGCTACAGCCACCTGATTTATGTTGATGCAGATCTGGCCGCTGTTACATATCTTGAAGAAAGCTATCTTTCTTGCTGCATCGTCAAGATCTGCATCCTTTCTGATTATGCACCAGTTGCCTGTCTCTCCTCCGAGTTCAAGAGCCAGCGGAGTGAGATTGACAGATGCCCTTTCCATAACGTGCTGGGCGACTTTAGGCGAGCCCGTATAGAAAATCTTGTCGAAGCGTTCATTCAGACACATGTCGGCTACATCGTGCCCTCCGCTTATGACTGTTACATATTCCGGAGGGAAGGTATCCTTTATGATCTCACGAAGGATCCTTGTGCAGCTCTTACTCTTGGAACTTGCCTTTATGACAGCGGTATTTCCTCCTGCCATTGCAGCGACCAGTACCCCCAGAGACAGATAGAAAGGGAAGTTGAACGGGCTTATTATGAGTGTGGTGCCGTAAGGCATCTTATATACCTTTGTTATTACGCTTGGAAAGCACATGAAACCGCTTAAATGGATCTCCGGCCTGGACCATTTTCTGAGTCCGCGTATGGCTTCGTTGATTTCCATTAATACAGTACCGACATCGCATAAATAACCTTCTGTCGGATGTCTTCCAAGGTCTTCGTTAAGAGCACGCACCATTTGTGCTTCATGGGATTTTACGGCATCTCTCAGCTTTTTGAGCTGTTCGATCCTCCATGAAATGTCAAGCGTTTGCCCTGAAGCAAAAAATACCTTCTGAGCCTCTACGGCTGAATGTACATTGTTTTTATCCCAAATAATCTCAGACACTTCTGCACCCCTTATATCAAAAATCTATTAATTACATGAAACATTCTGTACAATGATTTTATCAGTATCCGGCATTCTGAAGCAACAAGCAGCTGAATGCGGTCAGACAGCTTTGATGCGCGGACACGGGGGGATTGTGTTAAAATAGATAAACGATGTTTATCCTGTTATGGAATAAGGAGGTTCATTCGTGAGGACACTGTTTAAAGGCGGAACGATCTATGACGGTACCGGCAGAAGGCCTTTCACCGGTGATGTTCTTATAGAGGACGACCGCATAGTAAAGATAGATGAAAGCATCAAAGAGAAAGCAGATGAAACAATAGATATCAGCGGATATCAGATCTGCCCGGGACTTATCGATGCTCATTCACACAACGATTTCTTTTATGACAGAGAGGACTCAGAGAAGTTCTACAAGCCTTTCATAGAGCAGGGCATAACGACTCAGATAACAGGAAACTGCAGTTTCTCGCCATTCGGAGTGGATGAAGACACACCGTACAGGGATAAGATAGGCGGTGGCCTGTTCGATACTGTGCATCCTTGCAGCTTTGCTGAGTTCAAAAGGCGCGCGGAGGGAAATCTTTATGTGAACCTTGTACCGCTGATCGGTCAGGGATCGGTGCGAGCAGGCATGACCGGATATGATCCGGCTCCGTATACTGAAGAGCAGATCGAAAAAGAACTCGCGCACGTCCGCGAGGCCATGGAAGGCGGTGCCTTCGGCGGATCTCTCGGATTCATGTATGAGCCGGACAGGTACGCAAAAGAGGATGAGATCATAGCTTTTGCAAAAGAGATCGCGAAATACGACGGCATAGTAACGATACATCCGAGAGCATGCTCAATTGTCAGTGCTGACTATCCGCTCCTGACGAAGAAGTCCCACCTTGAGATGGGTCTTGATGAGGCGGTGGATATTATGCACAAGTCAGGATGCAGGATGGAATACAGCCATCTCATCTTTACGGGGCAGAGGAGCTGGAAGCTTCTGGATAAGATGCTCTCCACGTTCCATCGCGAACATTATACGGGCAATCCTCTCGCGTTTGATAACTATGCGTTCCACTATGGCGCATCGGTCATAACCGTGGTATTCCCTGAATGGTACGCGCAGCTAAGCAAGGAGGAGGCAGAAAAGCCTGTGAACCGCCGCAAGCTCGAACTTACAATACTCATGTACCGGAAGGTGCTGGGCATAAACTGGGATGACATGGTGGTGGCATATATCTCAGACGATCATCCGGAGTACGAAGGAAAAACCATACCGCAGTGTGCGGATGAAGAGGGACTTTCATACCTTGACATGTATCTCAGGCTTGTTGAACTCTCGGGCCGTGCAGGCAGCATATATCTTGGGAAGTATTATAATGACGATATCGTGCACCGCCTCATGAACGATGAGCTGTCGGTATTCATGACCGACGCATGGGTAGAGGAGAAGGGCCTGCAGAACATTGCGGCATACCAGACATTCCCGCAGTTCTTCATACTCGCGAAGAAGTACGGGATACCTGTTGAGAAGATCGTCCGCAAGATGACAGGAAAGACTGCTGACCGTTATAAGATACCGGAAAGAGGCTATCTCAGAGAAGGATATAAGGCGGATATCACAGTGATCGATCTCGAGCACATCAAGGTAGATGAGTCCAGGCCGGACTTCAGACCTGAAGGGATCGTACATGTGTATGTAAACGGACATCCTGTATTGAAGGACGGCAGGTATAATGGCGGCAAAGCCGGAAAGGTAGTGCTTAAAAGCCGCAGGTGCGAACAGGAGAAGTGATATGAGCGATCTCACGCATTTTGACGAAAACGGAAACGCATATATGGTGGATGTCTCCGACAAGGACATCACAAAAAGGACTGCGACAGCGCAGGGTTCCATCGCTGTCAGCCGTGATGTGATGGATGCCGTTACCGGAAAAAAGATAAAAAAGGGTGATGTTCTTACGGTGGCACAGACAGCCGGCATCATGGGTACCAAGCGGACATCCGACCTCATTCCCATGTGTCATACGCTGAGCCTTAATAATGCCGGGGTAAGCTTTGAAATAGATGAGGAAGCATGCACCATCACAGCAGTCTGCACTGCAGTCTGCGAGGGAAGGACAGGTGTCGAAATGGAAGCCCTTACCGGAGTGTCCGTAGCTCTTTTAACCATATACGACATGTGTAAGAGCGTCGACAAGCGCATGGTGATCAGTGACATCCATCTGGTTGAAAAAACAGGCGGCAAAAGCGGGGATTTCAGGTTCTGACAGTGAAAGACAGATACGGCAGAAAGATAGAATATATGCGTGTTTCCATCACCGACAGGTGCGACCTGCGGTGCCGGTATTGCATGCCGGAAGGATGTGAAAAGGTCTCAATGAGCCAGATCCTTACATATGAGGAGATCCTGCGCATCTGCAGAACAGCCTCAGAACTGGGGATCAGCCGCATCAAAATCACCGGCGGCGAGCCTTTCGTGAGACTGGGCTGTACGGATCTCATACGCAGTATCAAGGCGATCGAAGGGATAGATGAGGTAACTGTTACGACGAACGGGCAGACCCTCGAAAGATATATCGACGAGCTTAAGGAGATAGGGATCGATGGAATAAACATCAGTCTGGATACGCTGAAGCCCGACAGATATACGTACATTACCGGACGCGGAGAACTGGACAGAACGCTGGCGTCAATCGAAAGATCGGTAAGCTCCGGCATCAAAACCAAAATCAACTGTCTGCTCCAGAAGGGGTTCAATGAAGATGAACTGTTTGATTTTGCGGAGTTGGCATTCAGATACGGGATTGATGTCCGCTTTATCGAGATGATGCCTGTTGGCGCTGCTGACGCCGGCACAGGTGTTTCAAACACTGATGTGCTCCGGAGACTGATGGAAAGATGGCCGGACCTCAAAGCTGACCGCAGCACTCACGGCAACGGACCGGCAGTCTATTATAAACGCAGCGGTACAGAAGGCAGCATAGGCCTGATAAGCGCCATCCACGGTAAGTTCTGCGAGCATTGCAACCGGGTACGCCTGACCTCGCAAGGGCAACTCAAACCATGCCTGAGCTTTGATAACGGAACGGATCTCAGGGCTGCGCTTAAGGGCAATGATGATGAGCTCAGAAAAGTCATGCGGAAGGCGATTTACGAAAAGCCGGAAGCGCACAGCTTCAGTGATACTGAAAACAATGATGATCATGCTGAGCACCGCCTGATGTCACAGATAGGAGGATAAGCACATGAGCAGTACAGGCAAAGTAATTGCTGTATGCATAAGTGAAAAGAAAGGTACACAGAAGACTGAGGTCCCGTCGGTCACGTTAGTCCCGGAATGGGGCATAGAAGGCGACGCACATGCAGGAAAGTGGCACAGACAGGTCAGTCTGCTTGCGCTCGAAAAGATAGAGGCTTTCCGTGAAAGGGGAGCTGATGTGGATTTCGGAGCTTTCGGCGAGAATATAATAGTCGAAGGCTTCGACCTGAGAAATCTTCCTGTCGGCACCCGATTCAGGATAGGGGGAGCACTGCTTGAACTTACGCAGATAGGCAAGGAATGCCATACCCACTGTGCGATATATCATCAGGTCGGCGACTGCATCATGCCCAGAGAAGGAGTGTTTACCATAGTTCTTGAGGGCGGCACGGTAAAGGCAGGAGACACTGCAGAGCTGATAGAAGCTGCCCCGGACAGACCGTTCACTGCGGCGTGGATAACACTTTCCGACAAAGGAGCGGCGGGGGAGAGAGAAGATAAAAGCGGTCCGCTGATCGGGGAGATACTGACCGGGGCAGGATATAACGTGGTCGAGGGACTGCTTATACCTGATGAGCCAGCACTCCTTAAAAAGGAGCTCATGAGGCTCGCTGATCAGAGGCAGGTCAATGTCATTTTCACGACAGGAGGAACAGGCTTCTCAAAGAGAGACAGGACCCCTGAGGCTACCGCAGATGTATGTGAACGCATGACTCCCGGAATAGCAGAAGCGATAAGGGCCTATTCAATGACGAAGACTCCGACTGCCATGCTCTCAAGGGCAACTGCAGGTATCAGGAGAGATACTCTTATAATCAACCTTCCGGGAAGTCCGAAGGCTGTAAGGGAGTGTCTGGAATTTTTGCTTCATCCTCTAGAGCACGGGCTTGAGATCATGCTCGGCAGGGATGGCGAGTGCGCGAGACCTGATCCTGCTGACAAGTAAACGAAAATGTAAAAGAATAAAAAAGAGCCGGGCTTTCAAAGCTCGGCTCCGCAATCGTAACAGAATGGACTGCCTTTCGGATTCAGTATCCCGCATTCAGGACAGACTATCATTTCTGATTCATCCACCTCATCGGTTACGCGTATCTTTACACCTATATCGAGCTTTTCCGCTATCGATTCGGCATAGCGGTTGAGCTTTTTGTTTTGTCTGTAAAAGGGCTTCCCGCACGCGGCGCGCAGGGAAGCAAAACCCGCACGGTAGCCTTCATCCGTGTACCAGAGTACCGTGACTACGTCATGCATGCCGCCTCTGTCAGTAATGAATGTTATGTTGCGGACTTCATCGCAGTAGACAACGGCATAGATGGAGCCTGAGAGTGCGAGTACGCCAAAATCGACGGGGCGGCCATCTTCGTTGAGGAAAATGGCTGCCTTCGGGGTTAGTCTGAACTCACTGAACCGCTGTGCATGCCTATTAACGATATAGTAGTTACTGTCAAGCATGATATATTGCGATGTTTAGTCAACTTTTACTTCTCCTGCAAGAACCTTTTTATAGTCCTCGTAGTTCTTTTTAAGCAGATTTGGGGTGTCCAGCTCATATGGGCAATGTGCAGTGCACTGTCCGCATCCGATACAGGTATCGATCTTTGCCATTTCCTCCTGCCAGTGCTCGTTCAGCCATGATGCTGAAGGAGCGCGTCTGAGCATCAGAGACATTCTCGCGCACTGGTTGATCGTGATCCCCATAGGGCAGGTAGCCAGGCAGTAGCCGCAGCCTCTGCAGAAATCTCCTGCAAGAGCTTTCTTCTCGGACTCGATGTATTCGCGCATCTCATCAGTGAGTACAGGAGTATTGTCCATGTATGACAGCCATTCGTCAAGCTCGCTCTCTTTCTGAACGCCCCAGATAGGCAGAACGTCAGGATAGTCTTCGAGGAATGCCATTGCTACATCGGATCTTGTTATCAGACCGCCTGCAAGGCTCTTCATTGCGATGAATCCCATTCCCTTTGCGATGCAGCGCTCAACAAGTTCATAGTCCTTAGGGTCGGCAAGGAAGCTGAAAGGGAACTGCAGTGTCTCATAAAGCCCGGAATCCACAAGGTCGAAAGCTACGCCGATCTTGTGTGCAGTGACTCCGATGTGGCGGATCTTGCCGGCTTCCTTTGCTTCGAGCAATGCCTCGTAAACGCCGGTACCGTCACCCGGTGCATATACCTGGCTGACCATGTGGAGCTGATACAGATCGATGTAGTCCGTACGCAGCTCTTTCAGTGAAGTTTCGAGATCTTCCCTGACTTTGTCACCCGTGGTGCCGGCCGTCTTTGTAGCGATGTAGACTTTGTCACGCATCCCCTCGAAAGCGATGCCGAGTTTGGTCTCGCTGTCGGTATATGCTCTGGCTGTGTCGAAATATCTCATGCCGCCTTCATATGCTTTTCTCAGGATGGCGACAGCGTCCTCCGTGCTTCTCCTCTGGATAGGGAGGGCTCCGAAAGCGTTCTGAGGTACCGTTATACCGGTCTGTCCAAGTGTAAGATCTCTCATTTATATTCCCCCTTTGCTTACAGTCCGTAGATCTCCGAGTACTTTCTCTCAAGATAATCTATGTAGTATTGCGGATCGAATTCAGCTTCGAATACTCTTTCGAGAAGTTCAGTCGGTTTGAATCTGCAGCCGTGCTTCCATATGTGTTCGCGGTTCCATTCGTTCACAGGACCGAAATCTCCGGCTTCGATGCAGGCGTCCACATCTACGCTTTCCTTCATCTTTGCGAGGAACTGGGCTCCGTATGCATTGCCCAGAGCATATGAAGGGAAGTAGCCGATCGATCCGTTCCCCCAGTGACAGTCCTGAAGCACACCGTTCTTATCGTCAGGAACATCGACACCAAGATATTCCTTATACAGGCGGTTCCACTCGGAAGGAAGGTCCCTGACTTCGAGCTCATCATGCATCACGCGCTTTTCAAGCTCATAGCGGATCATGATGTGCAGGGAGTAGGTGAGTTCGTCGGCTTCTGTTCTGATGAGAGAAGGCTGCACCTTGTTGATGCCGCGGTAGAGGTCCATGGCGTCACGGCCTTCCATCTGCTCAGGAATGATGCGTGCGAGCTCAGGGAAGATCATCCTGCAGAATGCCTTGCTCCTGCCAATGATGTTTTCGTAGAACCTGCTCTGGCTCTCGTGTACGCCCATCGATACGCCACCGTCAAGCACTGTAAACGCAAGCTCATCATCAGACCCGGTGTCGTAGAGAGCGTGACCGCCCTCGTGTATGACGCTGAACATGGAGCAGGCGAAATCGTCCTCGTAATAGTGGGTGGTTATGCGCTCATCGAGATGCGAACCGAAACTTGTGGTGAAAGGATGCTCCGTTGTCGCCAGACCGACGTGACCGAGGTCGAGACCGATTTTTTTCATAAGCAGGTAAGCAAGCTCTTCCTGCTTTTCAGGAGCGAAGTGTCCGAACCTTATGCTGTCGTCCACCTGAGGTTTCTCCTGAATGCGCTTCAGCAGAGGAACTATGCCGCCGCGGAGTTTTTCGAAGAACCTGTCGCATGTCTCCGTGTCGAGGCCTTCTTCGTATACGTTCAGCCAGTGATCAAAAGGGTCTTTTTCCGGCTCTATATATTTCGCGAATTTCTTATGTGTTTCAAAGATCTGTTCGAGATAAGGGCGGAAGAGTTCAAAGTCCGAATTTTCCTTCGCCTTATGCCATATGTCATCTGATCTTATGAGAAGCTCCTGATAGGCAATGTACTCGTCTGCAGGGATCTTCTTCATGTCGCGGATGTCCTTCAGAAGAAGGTATACCATGCGTTTCTCATCTGCGCTGAGAGCCTCGCTGTTTGCGTCGAGGAACTCCAGAAGTTCGAACGTCTCTTCAGATGTGCTCTGCCTGTAGATCTCTTCGGAAAGGATCGACATGGTAACAGCCCTGTTTTCCGCAGTGTTCTTAGGAGCATAGGTGCATCCGTCGTAATAGATGAGTCCCACGGCGTGGTTGTAGGCAGCCATTTTACGCTGCAGTGACATAAGCTGCGCGCGGGCTTCATCAAGAGTGATATTTGTCATAAAAAAATACCTCCGGTAACTTATTAAGTGTATTATATTATAAAGTATTCATGGCAGATTAGCCACATTCGGGAGTATTTTGGAATTCAATAAAACAGCGCTCAACAGAAAACTGGTAAGAATAGCCACGCCTATAGCCATACAGGGGATCGTATCGGCGACTCTTTCCATGGTGGACAACATAATGGTAGGCTTCCTCGGAGAGACTGAGCTCGCAGCGGTAGGCGTGGGATCTCAGCTTTTTATGGTGCATTATCTTGTGCTGTTCGGGATACTTTCGGGATCGGCGACCTTCATGGCCCAGTTCTACGGTACAAAGGACATGGCCAACATACGGAAGGTCATAGGCTTTGATTTTACACTTCTCGCCGTGCTCGGAGGAGTGATCTTCATACTTGTAAACTGCTTCACGGACGGCATTCTGTCCGTGTATACCGAAGATCCCGCCGTAAAGGCACTGGCCGCACAGTACGTGAGGATCAACAGCCTCTCGTTCCTGCTCCTCGCTGTATCATCACCTCTTGAAATGGCGTTCAAGGCGACGCAGCAGGTGAAGATACCGATGACCATAAGCACGGTCATTTTCTTCACCAACATCGCTGTCAATTACGTACTTATCTTCGGCAAGCTCGGCTTTCCAAGGCTGGGTGTTGCCGGAGCAGCAATAGGAACGATCTCATCCAGGATCATCGAAGTTGTCATGAACTCATTCTTCGCTTTCCGTGCGCGCAACGAGTTCTGCGGAAGTATAACGAGCTATTTCGGATGGGACCGCGAGCTCGTAAGGAGGATAATAAAGAACGCCACTCCGACAACGATAAACGAGTTTTTCTGGAGCTTCGGCCAGACCATGTATGTGGCAGCATTCAGCCGGATAAGCACTACCGCGTATGCAGCCTACCAGGCGGCGAACTCCATTTTCAACATCTTCAACTTCGCTGCATTCAGCATAGGTGATGCTGCCCTGATACTGATAGGAGAAAAACTGGGTGAGGGCGACATGGAATACACATGGAAGCTCTCGAAACATCTGATAAAAGCTTCGATACTCGCAGGGCTCGTTATTGGGACGATAACCGTGTTATTGTCTGCGCCGCTTTCGGGCATCTTCAACCTTACTGACGAAGGCAAAATGTATACAAAATACATACTCATAGTGTTTGGCGCTACCATGGCAGCAGATCTTTTCAACGGACTTCAGATTGCCGGCATCCTGAGGGCGGGAGGCGACACTAAATTCGCGATGATATCCGAAAGCCTGTGCATATGGTTCATAGCAGTACCTCTGGCTTTCATAGCTTCGCTTGCGTGGCATCTGCCAATACACATGGCGCTTCTGGTCACAAGAACGGAAATGATTATCAGAGCTGCCATCCTGGCAAAACGTTATCTTTCAAAGAAGTGGATGAATACGGTGATAACAGATCTTTAGATCCGGTTCGGGAGGGATCATAGATGAAAAATAAAAACAAAAGACAGTATCTGATCGCGGCCGCGGTATTCCTGGTTATCTATGTTGCTTTGCTGAGCATGCTGGTACTTTGCGAAAAAAATCAGCCCGGAGCGCACATACACTCGTTTGCCGATGCGGTCTGGTACTCGCTGGTCACGATCTCCACAGTCGGTTACGGAGATGTCACACCGGTATCGCCGGGAGGACATCTGATAGGAGTCATCTTCCTGCTGATGTCCATGGGAATACTGGTAGCGTTGTTCGGATCTGTCGTATCGGTGCTCACCAGTGAAGGGCTTCCGATGCTCAGACTGAGGTTCAGCAGACGCAGCAACTGGTATTATTTTGCGGAATTCACTTCGGAGGCTGACGTGCTTGCCAGGGATATCCTCCGCGAAGACCCCGACGGTGTCATTATTTTCGGTATAAACAAGGAAATGGAGATAGAAAAGCCGGACTATTCATGCTTCTTCATCAACGTATCTCCGGCAAGAATAGTGGCTCATAAGAAGTGCACCGGTGAAAGGTGCAAGCTGTTTTTTCTTGACGAGGATGAGATCGGCAGAAACCTCAAGGCTCTGAATGTCCAGGAACTCGACGCAGATGTTTATGCGCGTACCGTGAGCGGATCGGAGAAGGTATCCGGGAACATACATTTCTTTCACAGTTATGACTGTTGCGCCAGAAGCTACTGGAGAGAAAACCCTCTGCATCCGATGGAAGACATTATTGTTATCATCGGCTTCGGTAAATACGGGACAGCGTTGCTTGAACGTGCCATTCTCATGAACATAAACGACTCCGAATTTGACGTGTCATATCACGTTTTCGGCGACAGCACGCGCTTCAGGCAGACGCACGTAAACCTTGGCGCCGCAATGGGCATAAATGAAAAGCATGAGGGCCATGACAGCATATTCTTCCATGATGAAAACTGGGAGAACGCGCATGATCTGATCAGAAATGCGGACAGAATAATAATATGCGATGACAGGGTGGAGACCGGCTGGGATATCTACTGGCAGATCCAGCGCTTCTATAAGAACAAGAACAGGATACACCTCAGAAGCAACCGCGTTTCTCCGGACATCAGTTATTTCGGCACTAACGAGCAGATATATACCGTTAATCAGATAATCCGCACAAGACTCAATGATGCGGCACGCTTGATGAATGACCTGTACCGCAGGAGTGTGGAGGAAAGTCTTGACTGGGATGAACTTGACGACAGGCTCAAGCAGTCCAAGATAGCCGCAGCCGACCATCTTATTATAAAAATGAGACTGCTGCTGAATGACCGCGTCATATCTGACCTGGACTATAAGACTTTCAGGGATGCTTACGATTCACTTTGCGAGGCAAAAAAAGATCCTGCAAAGCTCGATATGCTGCGCAGGATAGAACACGCGAGATGGGTGCGTTTTTATGCATATTATAACTGGAAATACGGTGCAAGAAAGGATCCTTACAGGCGTGAGAATCCTATGATCTGTGAGTACGATGACATGACTGAGGCCCAGAAGGCTTATCATGACCGCGCTTGGGATCTCATAGGCGAGATCGCCAGGCAGCTGTCCGGCAACTGATGTCAGCGTCTCCAGGTCCTGACCGAGAATAGGAAGAGGACAGGGAAGAGCTCAAGTCTGCCCGCGAGCATGTCAAACGCAAGCACCAGTTTCGAAGCTCCGGAGAAGGAAGCGAAATTGCCTGCCGGCCCGACCATTCCCAGACCCGGACCGATGTTGTTGATGCAGGCGACGACAGCTGTCACATTTACCTCGAAAGGGAAATTGTTGAGGGACACCAGAACGATGCTGGCTACTGTTACGAGACAGTAAATGGTAAGGTAGATCAGGCATGTATTAAGTGTCTCCTCTTCAACGATGCGCCCTTCGAAACGGATGCTTTCCACAGACCTTGAATGGATCATCCTGCGCATGCTTCTCTTTGCAGTACGCAGAAGCAGCATGACTCTCGATACCTTGAGACCGCCGCCCGTACTTCCGGCGCACGCGCCGATGAACATCAGCAGTACGAGAAGAGTGCGCGAGTACTCCGGCCACTGGTCAAAGTCCATGGTGCCGAAGCCGGTCGTGGTTATGATCGATGAAACTGAAAAGAATGAATGACGTACAGCCTGATGGAGCGATCCGTACAGGCTGTTTATATTTATGGCAATGGTTATTACCGCAAAGGCAACGATGCCAAGATACCAGTGAAATTCCTCGCTTTTTATAGCAGCCCTGAATCTTTTCAGGAATATCAGGTAATAAAGGTTGAAGTTGACCCCGAAAAGCAGCATGAATATGCTGATGACGACTTCAAAGTACTCGCTGTCATAGTGGCCGATGCTGGCGCTGTGATTCGAGAAGCCGCCTGTTCCGGCAGTTCCGAATACGTTGATGAAGCAGTCAAATAAAGGCATTCCCCCGGCAAGAAGCAGGATCAGAAGAGCTGCTGACATCGCAAAATAGATACCATAGAGTATTGCCGCGGTATCGCGCATCTTCGGGACGAGCTTGGCTGAAGCAGGGCCGGGAGCTTCCGCCCTGAGAATATACATGCTGCGCTTTCCGCCGAGCGGGATTATGATCATGCTGAATACGAGGATACCCATGCCGCCTACCCAGTGTGTGAAGCTGCGCCAGAAAAGCATGGCGTTATCCAGCGATTCAATGTCGGTAAGGATGCTGGATCCGGTCGTGGTAAATCCTGAGACGGTCTCAAAGAAAGCGTCGATGAATCCCGGTATCTGCCTGCTTATCACAAAAGGCAGACAGCCGAAGAAGCTGAGCATGATCCATGAAAGACCGGTGATGGCAAAGCCTTCACGCGCGTAAATACTGCTCTTGCCCGTTTTGACAAGACTGAGAAGCGCGCCTGCGGCCGCAGTTATTGCTGCTGTTATCAGGAACGCGCGCACAGAAGCCTGCTCGTGATAAATAAACCCCACGACCGTGGGAATGAGGAGAAGGCCGGCTTCTATCAATAATATCTGTCCGACTGTATGTAATACTACCTTTGTTTTCATGAACTATTGTAGGATCATGGAAAGATCCGTCAGCTGCTTCAATGTTGTTGATATGATAACGTGATCGCCCTGTTCGATGGTATCGTTGCCTCGAGGTATGATCACGGACCGGTTGCGCAGGATGGCGCAGATCAGTATGCCGTCCCTGAACTTCAGATCCCTGAGAGGGATACCGGTCAGATCGTCGTGCTTTTCTTTTACTATGAATTCGAGCGCTTCGGCTGTACGCTCCGATATGCGGTAAACGGTTTCCACATTGCTGCTGCCCGCGCTTTTCGCAGCGCGCACATAGCTTATGACACGGCTTGTCACTATGTCACGTGGGCATACGATGCTGCCGACTTCATCCGCGTCTATCAGGTCAAGCATGCTGTTTCTTGAGATCTTCGTTACGACTTTAGGGACGCCTTCACGCTGGGCGTACATTCCCATGAGGATGTTGACTTCATCTGTTCCGGTGAGGCTTATGAAAGCTTCTGCCGTATCAAGCCCTTCTTCATCAAGGACATCGCGGTTCGTTCCGTCGGCGTTCAGGACCAGAACTTCAGGGGCAGCCTGGTTGAAAGCTTCTGCCTTGACAGGATCCTTCTCGATCACTACAGGCTTCATGCCTATGCCGTGCATCATACGGATGAGATAATACGCGATCGTGCCTGCGCCGATTATCAGGATGTGTCTCGGCATGCGGCTTATGATGCCGCAGAGCTTGAGGAAGTGTTCAGCTTCCTTTGGCTCGGCTGCGAAACTGATGACATCGCCTTTCCTGAGCGTTGCGCTGCCGTCAGGGATCATGGTGCTGCCGTTTCTCCTGATCGCGCATACCAGGGCCTTGGAGTTGTATTTTACGGCAAGCTCCTGAAGCGTCATGGAAGTAACGGGACCGTCTTCTGCAAGACGGAACTCAACTATCTCAAACAGACCGTGCCTGAACGGTTCAACGGACATGAGACCCGGAAAACGGAGTACTGAGAATATCTCCTGGGCTGCGTAGAGTTCAGGATTGATCGTCATGGAAAGTCCCATATCCTCTGAAAATACTCCGATCTCATCGGCGAGCTCAGGCTTGCGGACACGGGCAATGGTGTGATGGGCACCGAGTTTCCTTGCCAGGAGGCAGCAGATCATGTTCACCTCGTCGCTGTCTGTTGCCGCTATGACGAGATCGGCGGTTCCGGCTCCTGCTTCAATAAGCAGGTTCCTGTCTACCGCGTTCCCGGACAGGCAGAGAATATCAAGGCTGTTCTGCAGCTCGATGAGCTTTTTCTCATTTCTTTCTATTGCTACTATCTGATGCCCTTCCTGTGCCAGCTGCTCTATAAGGATGCCGCCGACTTTTCCGGCACCGATTACGATGATTTTCACTTGATTGCCTCGCTCTCAAATATATAATTATCTTTTGATAGACTTATACCACACGCATATAACACAATCAAACAAAACCAGCAGGCGGAGTGGCAATGGATGCAAAAAAAATCACACTGGGAATACTCGCGCATGTAGATGCCGGCAAGACTACCTTGTCGGAAGCTTTGCTGTACCTCACGGGTGAGATCAGAAAGCCTGGCAGGGTAGACCACGGCGACGCGTTCCTTGATGACGATCCGATCGAAAGGAACCGCGGCATCACCATTTTCTCACGGCAGGCCCGCTTCTGCATAAGGGATGCAGGGAGCCCGGAAACAGAGGTGACTCTCATAGATACTCCGGGCCACGTCGATTTCGCTGCCGAAATGGAGAGGTCTCTTTCCGTGCTCGATTATGCTCTTCTGGTCATAAGCGGCTCCGAAGGAGTGCAGGCTCATACAAAGACACTGTTCCGGCTGCTGAAAGAGAGAGAAATACCTGTCTTCGCTTTTGTGAACAAAATGGATATCGCCGTCAGGAAGAAGGAGGACATCCTCAGGGAACTCGCTTCCGATCTTGACGCCGGGCTGGTTGATTTCAGCGGAGCTGCGGAGAGAACTGAGGAATTCACCGATGCGGTGACTCTGTATTCACCTGAGCTGGCTGAGATCGTGCTCGAGGGAGATGTGCTTTCCGATGACGATATCGCGGCAGCTGTGCTGAAAGGCGAACTGGTCCCGTGCATGTTCGGGTCAGCGCTGAAGATGGAAGGAATAGACGGGCTTCTCGAGGTGCTCGGAAGATATACGGGAGAGCCTGAGCGCGGAACGCAGTTCGGAGCGAGGGTATACAAGACAGCCGCCTCAGACGAAGGAGAGAGACTGTGCTTCATAAAGGTCACGGGCGGAGAACTGAAAGTTAAGGATAAGGTAAAAATAAACAGCGCGCTTGGCGATGAAGACTGCGAGGAGAAGGTAAACAGGATATTGCTTTTCTCCGGCAGCCGCTGTGTCTCCGTTGATTCAGCAGCGGCCGGCACGGTCTGTGCCGTGACGGGCCTGGCAAGGGCACTGCCGGGGGACGGGCTGGGAGCTGAGCCTCCGCTGAGCGGCTTTTCGATACGCCCGTTCATGGTCTATTCTGTACAGGGTCCTGACGGCATGGATCCTTATCTTCTGATGAAAGACCTTAAGCTGCTGGCAGAGGAAGATCCGATGCTCAACGTTTCGAGAAATCCTGATGGCAGCATAGATATAAGACTGATGGGGCAGGTCCAGCTCGAAGTGCTGCAGACCATGATCAAAGACAGATTCGGCTATGATGTAAGCTTCGGCGCCGGCAGCGTTCTGTATCTCGAGACCATATCGGGCAAATACGAGGGCGTGGGGCACTTTGAGCCTCTCAGGCATTACGCCGAAGTCCATCTCATAGTAGAACCGGGTGAACGCGGCAGCGGAGTGGTGATCACCAGCGCTGTATCCGAAGATGATCTGGCTCTCAACTGGCAGAGGCTCATAATGACTCATCTTTATGAGAAGGAACACGCCGGCGTACTGACGGGAGCGCCACTTACTGATGTACGCATCACACTGGCTGCAGGCAGGGCTCATGAGAAGCATACCGTAGGCGGAGACTTCCGTGAAGCTACTTACAGGGCCGTCAGGAACGCGCTGATGCAGGCAAGGGCAGACGGCAGGGCCGTGCTTCTTGAACCGTGGTGCGAGTACGAGATAGAACTTCCGGCACGCAGCGTGGGCCGGGCCATGACAGACATAAGGCAGATGGGCGGCACACAGGATGGTCTTGAGCAGTCTGAAGATTCAGCAAAGATCAGAGGGCGCGTTCCTGCAGCCGGGATATCCGGCTACCAGCTCATACTCAGCGGATACACTTCGGGTACGGGAAGGCTGTCGTGCACACCGTGCGGATACGATGAGTGCCATGATCCCGCGGCTGTCTTAGAGGAGAAGGGGTACGATCCGGAGAGGGACGTTGAGAATACCGCGGATTCCGTGTTCGTGAATCACAGCGGAAGCGACATCGTGAAGTGGGATGAGGTACCCGAACACATGCACATCGGAAGCGTCCTTAAAAAGGAAACCGGATCTCCGACACACGGTTATGTACCGCGAAGGAGCCCGGACAGCGCCGGGATTTCAGACGCAAAAGAAGAGGCAAAGAGGAGGATCGCCGCAGAAAAGGAACTTAAAAGCATATTTGAGCGGACTTACGGAACCGCTAAAAAGACGCGGCACAGAGACGCACGGTCGTCCGATTACAGGAACAAACCTGAGTTGTCAGAGGAGGAAGCCGCGAAAAACGAGGCGCGCAATCAGGAGATAAAGGCGCGCCATGAACATAAGACATACAAGCGCGACGATAAGCCCGTCATGATACTTATAGACGGATACAACATTATTTTTGCCGATGAGTATCTCAAGGACCTGTTTGCGCGTGACGGAGGATCAGCCAGAGACCAGCTCCTTGACAGGTTGAGCAACTATGCCGGCTATACCGGCTACGAAGTAACGGCGGTATTTGACGCTTATAACGTGCCGATGGGTGAAGTGCGCGAAGAGGAACGCAACGGAGTCAGAGTCGTCTTTACCGCGGAGAATGAACCGGCTGACATACGCATGGGCATCATGACGGCAGCTGCCGGAGACCGGCGGATATATGTGGTGTCATCCGACAATCTGGTGCAGCAGGATGCCTGGACCCACGGCGCGCTCAGGATATCATCGCGCGAATTCCTGGCCGAGCTGTCGCGAACGGAGCAGGAGATAAGAGAACACCTGAAGCGCAGCGATTGATTTGTGATCATTCCGGTGCTATCTTTATGAACATCTGATAAAACTGAAAGGATAAAAGCAATGAAAAAACACATCAGAATCATTTTTGCAGTACTTATGACACTGTTAATGATCATGCTCGCAGGATGCGGCGGTGGAAGCAGCGAAGAAGCGGAAGCTCCTGAAACTTCAGAGCCTGAAGCAGCGGAAACTGCAGAGGCAGCTGATCCTGTCGGCATTCATCACGCTGAGATAGTGATAAAAGACTACGGCACTGTATCACTTGAGCTCGACGGAGACACGGCTCCGATCACTGTACAGAACTTCATGGACCTCGCAAATGACGGATTCTATGACGGACTTACATTCCACCGCATCATCGACGGATTCATGATCCAGGGAGGAGATCCGGAAGGAAACGGTACCGGAGGATCCGGAAAGAACATAGTCGGCGAGTTCGAAGCCAACGGATATGCGAACGACATCGCGCACACTAAGGGCGTGATCTCAATGGCAAGGGCACAGGATCCGGACAGCGCAAGTTCCCAGTTCTTCATCATGGTCGCGGATGCTCCGCACCTTGACGGACAGTATGCTGCTTTCGGTCATGTCACATCCGGGCAGGACGTTATTGACAAGATCGCTTCAGATGCCAAGCCTCTCGATGATAACGGCACCATCGCTGCTGAAGATCAGCCTGTGATCGAATCAATAAAGATCATCGACTGACCGGAAGAACTTTTGTAGTATACTTAAATTTGTTAACCGGTGCAGGCAGAGAGCCTGCATAACTAAGATAAAGAAAAAAAGAAAAGGAGAAAGAAATGATCAAGGAATTCAAGGAATTTATCAGCAAAGGCAATGTAATGGACATGGCAGTAGGTATCATCATCGGCGGAGCTTTCACTAAGATCGTTACAGCTCTTGTTGAAGCAATACTGATGCCTTTCATCGGAGTTATCTGCGGCGGAAAGAGCGTAGCAGATATGTCGGTCACAGTAGGAAATGCAGCAATCGGTTACGGAGCATTCATCCAGGCTATCATCGACTTCCTGCTGGTAGCACTGGTATTGTTCATGATCCTCAAGGCATTCAACAAGGCTAAGTCCGTAGTTGTAAAGGAAGAGGAAGAAGCACCTGCAGAACCTGAACCGGTTCCGGCTGACATCGAGCTTCTGACAGAGATCCGCGACCTGCTGAAGGAGAAGAAGTAATTTTTCCGGATATACGGAACATACCGGAGGGGTATCATGGACAAAGAGAGACAGGCCAGATATATTGAACACCTGCAGAAAATGATCAGAATAGAAACAGTATCTGATCCGGACTGCGGCAGCAGTGACGAGAACTTTGCTGAGTTCCGCGAACTTCTATGGGAACTTTATCCTGCTCTGAAGGAAGTCTGCGAGCTGAGGGAGTTCGACGGCGCGCTGCTGCTGAAGTGGAAAGGCAGCGATACCAACAGGATGCCGGTTCTCTTCATGAACCACTACGATGTAGTACCTGCAAGGGAGGAAGACTGGAAGTATCCTCCGTTCGCTGCTGAAATAGCTGACGGAAAGATATGGGGCAGAGGCACGCTTGACGACAAGGGCGGGCTCTGGGCAATGTTTGAAGCTGCAAACGAACTCGCTTCGGAAGGATTCGTGCCTGCTGCAGATATCTGGTTTGAGGCTGACAGCAGCGAAGAGACATTCGGAACAGGCGCTCAGGCGGTGGCATCGTGGATGGAGAGCCAGGGAATGCGGTTCGGAATGGTACTCGACGAGGGCGGCGATATCGTCCGCGAGCCTATAAACGGAGCAAAAGGCACTTTTGCCATGATAGGCGTGGGCGAAAAAAGCGTTGTGAATCTGAAGTTTACGGCAAGATCATCCGGCGGACATGCCTCCACCCCTGAGAAAAACACTCCTTTGGCAAGGCTGGGAAAATTCATGGCTTATGTTGACAGGCATCAGGTGTTCGATATCGACATGCCTAAGCCTGTGGCGGAGATGCTGAAAATCCTCGGACAGTATATGGGCAGGACCGGTAAGGTGCTCGAAAAGGCGGGCAAGAGGGAAAAGGCTCTTGCGAGACTGCTGCCTGCAATCAGTTCAGCTGCAGGCGCAATGGTATCCACTACCATAGCGTTCACCATGTGCGGAGGAGGAGAGGCAGTCAACGTCATACCTAGCGAAGCGTGGGTGATCGGAGACATGAGATGCTCACATCACCAGGGCCAGGAATCATCGATAAATGCAATTTCGAAGATAGCCGGAAAGTTCGGCCTTGAGACGGAAGTGATCCAGAGAGAGCCTGAGTCCAGACTGTCGGATTTCAGGGGAGACGCCTTCCTGCTCGTCAGGCAGGCTGTCAAAACCTGTGTACCGGGTGTCGACGACTGCGCACCTTACGTCATGACCGGCGGTTCGGACGCAAGGTTCTTCGACAGACTGTCAGACCAGTGCATCAGATTCCTGCCGTTCACGATCGATGCTGAGCAGATGGATTCCATCCATGGCATCAACGAGTGCGTCTCAGTAGATACTCTCGTGCCGGCTGTCGATTTTTACAGATTCATGTACCAGCACGTCTGATATAAGGAGAAGGGACCATGGCAGGCAAGGGGAAGAGAGACAACAGTGACGGCATCAACATTGGCGTAAGGTCGTTTCTGATAGCCATAGGGATCATCTTTTTCCTGATGATTGCGACCTATGCGCTTACTCTTGTAGTGCCGGGCGGTGAATATGCCAGAGTGCAGGACGCATCGGGCAACATGGTCATAGATACGGAGACCGGGTTCCGCTATACGGAGGGGGGCATCCCTTTCTGGAAGTGGCTCCTGTCTCCTTTTCTTGTGCTCGGCGCTGAAGGATCGGGCACCATCATTGCGGTGCTGATATTCCTTCTGGTCATAGGAGGAGTTTTCAATTCTCTGACCGCATGCGGCATGATGAACTACATGCTGGGCAAGATTGTTGACAGGTTCGGAAGCGTCAAATACAGGCTCATGACCATACTGGTATTCTTCTTCATGGCGCTCGGCTCGCTTGTCGGATCGTTCGAAGAGGTGATACCGATGGCGCCTATAGTGGTGGCATTGTCAATTGCCCTGGGATGGGATGCTGTTACAGGCGTGGCAATATCGCTGCTGGCTACAGGCTGCGGTTTTGCGGCGGGCATAGCCAATCCTTTCACCATCGGAGTAGCGCAGAGCCTCGCCGGACTTCCGATGTTCAGCGGCATGTGGCTCAGGGCTTTGTCATTCGTCCTCATTTATGTCTTGCTTTTATGGTTCATCAGGAGCCATGCGAAAAAAGTTGAAAAGCATGCCGGGACTGTCAGCGCCGGCATTGAGTATGTGCAGGATGACCGCATGGATAAAGGTCTCAGGGTGTTTGCCGTGATTCTCGGCATCGGCATACTGATAGTCCTGAGCTCTGGATTCATAAAGGCGCTACAGGCTTACACGATGATAATAGTCGCGCTTATGTTCCTTTCCGCGGGAATAGCTTCCGTGCTCATATCAGGAGCGGGACTAAGGGAACTCGGCAGGACCTTTCTGAACGGCATCATAGCCATCGCTCCTTCAATACTCATGATACTTATGGCTTCGTCCATCAAATACACGATGACCGAGGCAAAGATACTAGACACGCTGCTCTACAGGGCAGAAGAAATGGCAGGAGGAATGTCGAAGGCAGGCGTGATCCTCTTTATCTACGCCATATGCCTGGTGATGAACTTCTTTATTTCATCAGGATCAGCAAAAGCGTTCCTGCTCATACCTATAATCGCACCTCTCGCCCAGCTTTTCGGCATAAACATGCAGCTGGCGATAGTAGCATTCGCGTTCGGCGACGGATTCAGCAATGTCATATATCCGACCAATGCCGGACTTCTCATCACACTCGGATTATCCGATGTGAGCTACGGAAAGTGGTTCAAATACTCCTGGAAGTTCCAGCTCCTGAACCTCATGCTTACATCAGCGATCCTGATGTTCGGGCTTGCCGCCGGATACTGAAAACTCATAACGGGAGTGAAAAATGAACAGATACGAAAAAGACAACATTGAAAGACTCAGACCTTATCTCGCAGAGTGCACCGTGCTTCTAAAAAGGAACGGAGCATTCCCGCTTGACGGACCCTGCTCCATTGCCGCCTTCGGAAGTGGTGTCAGGGACACGGTAAAGGGCGGCACAGGATCGGGAGAGGTCAACTCCAGGTTTTTTGTGAATATAGAACAGGGCCTCAGGGACGCGGGATTCACGATCACGAATCCTTTCTGGCCTGATATGTACAGTGCTTTCAGGGAAAAGGCGCGCAAGGATTTCGTCAAAGGGATAAGAAAGAAAGCACGCAGGGAGAAGATAAACATCATATCCGCGTCCATGGGAGCCGTAATGACGGAGCCTGACTACATAATCCCTCTCGATTACACTGCGGATGCGGCGATTTATGTAGTGTCCAGGATCTCCGGCGAGGGAAACGACAGACTTGCTGAAAAGGGCGATGTCAAACTCACAGACAGCGAGGTAAGGGACATACTGGCTCTCGATAAACACTATGACAGGTTCATGCTTGTCATAAACGCAGGAGGTCCCGTGGACCTCGGCCCGGTCATGGAGGTGGGCAATATCCTGGTGCTCTCACAGCTCGGAGTAGAGACGGGAGCAGCCCTTGCGGACATACTGCTTGGAAAGGCATCACCGTCAGGCAAACTCGCCACAACATGGGCCGCGCAGGAAGACCGCTGCACTGCCGGTGATTTCGGGGACAGAGACGACACCAGATACAGAGAAGGCATTTACGTCGGATACCGCTTCTTCGATACCTTCGGCCTTGACGTGCAGTTCCCGTTCGGATACGGACTCGGATATACCGACTTTTCCGTCGGCAAGGCAACGGTGAATGTCAGCGGTTCCGTGGTGGAAGTGTCTGCAAGGATCACCAATAAAGGCGGATTCAAGGGAAAGGAGACCCTGCAGGTCTATGTGTCATGTCCGCAGGGCAGACTCGACAGGGAGGCAAAGAGCCTTGCCGGATTCGCGAAGACAAATGAACTCGAGCCTAAGAAGAGCCAGACTCTCAAAGTCAGGTTCGATATAAGGGATCTGGCCGGATTCGACACAAAGAAGGCGTCATATGTTCTCGAAAAGGGAGAATACATAGTGCTTGCCGGAACAGACAGCATGAACGTCCGTCCAGCCGCGGTCCTCATGCTTGAGGAGGAATTTACCGCACTGAAAGCCGAGAGACTCTTCGACGGCGCCGACTTCAACGATCTCAGGGGATTTGCTTCATCTGATTTCGATACAGAAAAAGTGCCGGTGATCAGACTCGATCTTTCGGGATGTGTGACGGAAGAACTGCTCGAAGGGAACGGGGATGAAATGGCTGTTCTCGTGCCTGAAGGACTTGGAGCAGAAGATCTTGCGATCCTGAACGTCGGGGATTTCAGGGCGAAGGGACTGTCCATAGCATCCGTGATAGGAGAAGCCTCGATGCATGTCGCAGGTGCTGCGGGGGAATCCTGCAGGAGATTTACGGATAAAGGCGTAGACAGCATAGTCATGGCTGACGGTCCTGCGGGAGTGCGTTTATCCAAACGCTTCTACGAAGATGCGAAAGGCATCCATCCGATAGGATCGACTCTGCCTGAGACCATGCTTGACATGATGCCGGGCATTCTGAGAAAGCTCCTGGAAAGAGAGCCTAAAGAGAAAAAGGGAAGAGTTTTCGGGGAACAGTACTGTACCGCGATACCTATAGCTACGGCGATAGCCCAGAGCTGGAACACCGATTTCGCAGAGATATGCGGGGACATTGTCGGAAGCGAGATGGATATTTTCGGCGTCGATCTGTGGCTCGCGCCTGCGCTCAATATACACAGGAACATCCTTTGCGGACGCAACTTCGAATACTTCTCTGAAGATCCGCTCATAAGCGGAAAGTTCGCGGCTGCTCTGACAAGGGGCGTGCAGAAGCATCCGGGACGCGGTGTCACAATAAAGCATTATGCTGCAAACAATCAGGAGACAAACCGTTATGCAAGCAACAGCATCATCAGCGAAAGAGCCCTCCGCGAGATCTATCTGAAAGGCTTCGGCATCTGCATAAGAGAGTCAGACCCTATGGCGGTAATGACTTCATACAATCTGCTAAACGGCGAGCATACATCCGAGAGCAGGGAACTTGCCGACGTGCTTTTCAGGGAGTTCGGCTTTGACGGGCTCATCATGACTGACTGGGTGGTCGGCGGCGGAATGCTGCTTGCAAAGGGCTCAAAATACGGAACGCCTGACGCGGCGAAGGTCGCTGCAGCAGGCTGCAGCCTGTTCATGCCGGGATATAAAGGTGACTATGATCAGATAATAAAAGGACTCAGGAACGGGACGGTCTCCGTGAAGCAGCTAAGGGAAAACGCAGGACGCATCATGCATGTGAACCAAAGGCTTGGAAAGTGAACGTAAATCACAGGAAAAGTTCGAGGATGAGTACCGTGAAGCAGCCGAGGACAGCCACGGTAAAGAGTCCCTGACCGAACCAGGCAGCGCATACGCATACTATGAGAGCCGCTGCTCCGGCGAGAGGCGACTGAGTTGCCTCAACAATGGCAGGGAAAGTCATGACCGCAAGGGTCACATAAGGGACGTAATAAAGGAATGATTGGAAGAACCGGTTTTTGACCGGTTTTTTCATTATGAGTGACGCCGCCACGCGCATCAGCCATGTGGCGAACGCCATTACCAGAATGTATAAGTAGGCGTTAATCTGCATCAAACGCACCTCCTTCGGATATTCCTTCTGTCTCTCTCGGGAAGAGGAGGGCGAAGACTGACGCTATGATCACCGTGAGAAGTATCGTGCGGTTGCCCGGTGACAGCTTCGAGACCCACGGCAGGTGCACGGAAGCGTATGAAAGCGCGAAACTCGCGGCTACGGCGCCGAGGACCGCTTTATCCCTGCGTGCAGGCGGTATTATAACAGCAATGAACATGCCGAAAAGAGCTACGCTGAGAGCGCTGACGACCCTGGCAGGAAGTACGTTGCCCATGATGATACCGAGGGCGGTGCCGGCTGCCCACATCGGGACTGCGGCGATCAGGGCTCCAAATGTGTAATATGGGGTAGGCACACCCGGTCTGGCAATGGTTATGCCGAATATCTCATCGGTTATGCAGCTTCCGACGAGCAGACGGGTGCGCAGCGGAGTGCCTTCAGGCATCCTCTGGTTCAGGGCAAAGCCCATCAGAATGTAACGCGCGTTGATGATGAACATCAGAAGTACAAGTTCGGCCAGAGTGGTATTGGTCGCGTACAGAGCGAAACCCATGTACTGACCGGCTGATGCGTAAGTGATGAGGCTTGCGAAAAAACCCTGCAGGGCGGAGAAACCGTAGTCACGGGCAGCGATGCCCAAAGAAAAAGCAACGGCAAAATATCCGAGTCCTATCGGAATTCCGTGCTTATATCCCTGAATAAAAATATCGCGTCCTTTTTCCATCCCGTACCCCGGTTTTTTATTTTCGCTTCAAACTTTAGCACTTTGAGGTTCGGCATGCAATCTCGTATGCATTTGTGTATCGATAATGACACAATTGTGTGCTAAAATTATCTTGAATTATTATGTAACGGAGGCAATTAGGAAATACTGATGAATAGCAAAAGATGGTTATATCTTGGCATGGGCACGCTGACACTGCTCTTTTTGGGACTTATCTACGCATGGTCGATTTTCAGGACGCCGATCGGAGAACTGTTTCCTGACTGGAGCATCTCACAGCTGTCACTGACATTTACTATTTCGATGATCTTTTTCTGTCTGGGAGGCTTCGCCGGCGGACTGCTCAGTAAAAAGCTGAACTTAAGAGCCAGAATGCTGATCTCTGCTGTAATGCTGCTGATCGGTTTCTTCATGGTCTCGATGGTAAAAACGGATTCACCGGGACCGAGTCTTACGATGCTCTATGTATTCTACGGAGTATTCGGCGGCGGCGGCGTAGGCCTGGCGTACAACGGCGTGATCGGTACCCTGAACAGGTGGTTCCCTGACAAGGTGGGTCTGGCATCCGGAATAATGCTGATGGGCTTCGGCCTCGGAGGTCTGGTTCTGGGTTCGGTCGTGAATTCGATGATAGGATCGATGGGAATATTGCCTGTATTCAGGATCCTCGGGATAGTCATCTGTGTCGTATGCGTGCTGGCGGCGCTTATCATCAGGGCCCCGGGCAGTGATGACGCAGAAGCGCTGAACGCACTTGCTGCATCCGTGTCAAAGGGTAAGAACTCCAGTAAGGAATCAGGAACAGCGGTCAGAAATTATACTGCCGGAGAAATGCTGAAGACTCCGAAGTTCTGGTTCTTCACGATCTGGGCGATACTGCTCAACTCGGCCGGACTTCTGGTCATCAACAGCGCTGCAAATATCTCGGTAGCATTTGGAGGCGCGGCGATCCTCGGCATGATAGTTTCGCTGTTCAACGGAGCCGGACGAATCATTGCGGGCAATAACTTCGACAGGTTCGGAAGATTTACTTCTACTCTGGTAAACAATTCCTTCATGCTGGTCGCCGGCATACTGCTGACACTTGGCGGCATGACAGGTGCTTATATATTCATACTCTGCGGACTCGTATTCGTCGGACTGGCATACGGAGGCTGCCCAACCATCACGTCGGCATATATAAATAAAGCTTTCGGACCTGCAAACTTCCCGACGAACTTCAGTATCGCGAATTTCAGTCTCATTCCGGCTGCAACGATAGGACCGATGATATCATCCGCGCTGCTTGAGTCGGCAGGAGGCAGCTATAACACGAACTTTTACGCGATAATAGGCTTCTCCGCAGCGGCGGCTGTATTCTGGGTATTGCTTAATGGAGCCAGCAAGGACGAAAGGTAAAGGGGTAGGACATGGATTACGATGTAATAATAATAGGAGCCGGTCCGGGCGGCATATTTGCTGCCTACGAGCTTACTAAAGAAAACAACGGACTGAAGGTCGCGGTGTTCGAGGCGGGCAAGAAACTTGAGGAAAGAAAGTGCCCGATCGACGGCGAAAAGATAAAAACCTGCATCAACTGCCCGAGCTGCTCCATCATGAGCGGATTCGGCGGCGCGGGAGCGTTCTCCGACGGAAAATACAACATCACGAATGATTTCGGCGGGACCCTCCACGAATACATAGGCAAGGAAGAAGCCATCCGCCTGATGAAGTACGTCGATGACATCAACATGTCGCATGGCGGAGAGGGGACGAAACTTTATTCGACTGCCAACTCCTCGTTCAAAAAGCTCTGCCGCCAGAATAATCTGATCCTGCTTGATGCTTCGGTGAGGCATCTCGGAACAGACATAAACTACGTGGTCCTGGGCAATCTCTTTGATGAGCTGAAGGACAAAGTAGACTTCAGATTCAGGACTGCAGTCGAGCACGTAGAAGTAATAAGCGGCGGCTACAAGATCATGACTGCCGGGGGAAGTTTCACCTGTAAAAAATGCGTCGTTTCGGTAGGAAGAAGCGGCAGCAAATGGATAGAAGAGATCTGCCATGAACTCGATATTCCTACAGAATCAAACAGAGTAGACATCGGAGTCAGGGTCGAACTTCCGGCTGAACTGTTTTCACACATTACCGATGAGCTCTATGAAAGCAAGATAGTCTACAGGACGGAGAAATTCGAGGATAAAGTCAGGACATTCTGCATGAATCCGCGCGGAAGCGTCGTGAACGAAAACACCAACGGGATCGTTACGGTCAACGGCCACAGTTATGAGGATCCTGAGAAGCAGACCAATATGACAAACTTTGCTCTGTTGGTATCCAAGCACTTCTCCGTACCTTTCAAGGACAGCAACGGATACGGTGAGAGCATCGCGAGACTGTCCAACATGCTGGGCGGCGGAGTCATCGTGCAGAGGTTCGGTGACCTCATAAGGGGCAGGAGAACAAATTACAAGAGGCTGGCTGACAGCTTCGTGGTTCCGACCCTTCAGGCTGAGCCGGGAGACCTTAGCCTCGTTCTGCCGAAGAGGATACTGGACGGCATTATCGAGATGATATACGCTCTCGACAAGATCGCGCCGGGCACGGCGAACGATGACACTCTCCTTTACGGAGTAGAGGTCAAGTTCTACAACATGGAAGTCAGCGTTAATGAGCGCCTGGAGACAAAATATGCAGGCCTCTATATGATAGGCGACGGCAGCGGAGTTACTCACTCACTTTCACACGCTTCTGCAAGCGGAGTGTTCGTGGCTAGAGATATATTGAGACAATTTTGAGACAGTTTTATTCAATGAAAGGAGCACAGCATCCATGAAAAACGTTAAATGTCTTAAATGCATAAAGTGCGGAAAGGAATATGAGGCGCTTCCTGACGCTACTACATGCGAATGCGGGGGGATCCTCGATGTCATCTATGATTATGATTACATAAGGGAAAACTTTACGCCTGACGACATATCGTCGAGTGACAACTACACGATGTGGCGCTACCGCCCGTTCCTCCCGGTAGAGGAGGACACCGTACAGCCGCCTCTGAGAGTTGGCTGGTCGCCTCTGTATGAAGAGCCGAGGATGGCCGAAAAACTTGGTATAAGAAAGTTCTGGCTCAAGGATGACGGTCTCAACCCTACGGCATCACTTAAGGACAGAGCAAGCTCCATGGGTGTGGCAAAGGCCATAGAAGCCGGCTACGATACTATAGCATGCTCCTCGACAGGAAACGCTGCAAGCTCGCTGGCCGGAAATGCCGCGGCTGCGGGACTCAAGACCTATATCTTCGTTCCTGAAAGAGCACCGATAGGCAAAGTGGCTCAGCTCCTCATCTTCGGAGCAAATGTCGTTTCGGTCAAGGGCAATTACGAGGAGACCTTCGAACTTTCGAAAGCCGCTATTGATGAATACGGCTGGTACAACAGGAACGCCGCGATCAACTGCTACCTGATGGAAGGCAAAAAGACTGTCGCGCTTGAGATAGCTGAGCAGCTGGGATGGAAGATCCCTGACTATGTAGCTCTCTCGACGGGAGACGGCTGCACCATCGCCGGAGTGTGGAAAGGATTCAAGGATCTCTACAATGCCGGATTTACCGACAAACTGCCTAAACTGATCTCGGTACAGTCTGTCAACACATGCCCTATAAACAGGGCCGCGCGTACCGGAGAGCCATGGGAACCGATGGAAGAGAACACACTGGCCGATTCCATCTCGGTAGGCGTACCGCGCAACCCTGACAAGGCTATCAATGCCATAGTGGAGTCAGGAGGCATCCCTGTGGAAGTCACTGACGACGAGATACTTGAAGCTATGAGGATCACAGGCAGAGAGTGCGGAGTCTTCGGCGAGCCTGCAGGAGTTACCGGCATGGCCGGCCTCAAAAAGCTCTGTGAGGAGGGCAGGATACCTGCGGATGCAAGCGTAGTGGCAATAGTAACAGGCAACGGACTCAAGGATACTGTCAACGGAATCAAGGCAGCAGGAGAGCCTGTAAAACTCGAGCCGGATATCGACAAATTCCGTGCGTACTATGAGCAGCTGAACAAATAAAAAGATACCAGAGAAAACACATATATTTATTGACATATAAAAAATTTTTTGGCATCATAAAAATATACTAGACAATTAATTATCACATTGAAAATATACTGTTATAATCTTAATAATAACGGAGGTACAAAATGCTTGATCTCACTATTAAAGAAAAAGGGTTGAAAAACAATATCGAGCGTGCCAAGGCTCAGAACATCATCCTGCCGACCATCGATCAGCAGATGCATCCTGAGAAAGTTCCTGAAAAGATCCTTGAAAAGCTGAAAGGCGTAGGACTCTGGGACATCGATCCTGTAAACCTCTTCCGTATCACATGGAAGAACGAGCAGAAGGACTCCGGCGGACTCTTCCACGGGCCTAACTACATCGTTATCCCTCCTGAACTCTCCGGTGTAAAGTGCAAGATCATCTGCATGATCGGCAAGTGGTTCCCTACAGGCTGCCACAAGGTAGGTGCATCTTATGGATGTCTCGTACCTGAGCTTGTTACAGGCCAGTTTGACTCCGGCTATCACAAGGCAGTATGGCCTTCAACAGGCAACTACTGCAGAGGCGGCGCATTCGACAGCGCACTCCTCGGAGTTTACTCGATCGCTATCCTTCCTGAGGGAATGAGCCGTGAGAGATTCGACTGGCTCAAGAACGTCGCCAGCGAGGTTATCGCTACACCTGGAACAGAGTCCAACGTAAAGGAGATCTTCGACAAGACTCATGAGCTGAGAGCTACAAGAGAAGACGTCTGGATCCTCAACCAGTTCGAGCAGATGGGCAACTACATGTGGCACTACAATGTAACAGGTAATGCCATCGCAGAGGCATTCGAAGAGATGAAGGGTGAGAACGACAGGCTCTTCGGTATGGCATTCACATCCGGCTCCGCAGGAACAATGGCTTCCGGCGACAGACTAAAAGAGCTGTATCCTGGCGCTAAGCTGGCTGTTGGTGAAGCTCTCCAGTGCCCGACACTCCTCGACAACGGATTCGGTGCTCACAGGATCGAAGGTATCGGAGACAAGCATGTTCCATGGATCCACAACATCAAAAATACTGACATGGTCATCGCCATCGACGATGAAGACTCCCAGAACCTCCTCAGACTCTTCAATGAGCCTGTCGGACGTGACTACCTCAAGGAGCAGGGTGTTGATCCTGAACTCGTTGACCTCCTCGGATACTTCGGCATCAGCGGCATAGCTAATCTGCTCTGCTGCATCAAGATGGCCAAGTACTATGAACTGACAGAGAACGATGTACTGGCGACAGTAATGACAGACTCTTCAGTCATGTATCAGTCAAGGATCAAGGAACTGCAGGATGAGCAGGGCGAGTACACACACGAGAAGGCTGCACTCCACTACAACAAGCACATCCTCGACGAGAAGGACGACAACCTCATGGAACTGACCTACAAGGACAGAAAGAGGATCCACAACCTGAAGTACTACACATGGGTAGAGCAGCAGGGCAAGACAGTCGACGAAATCAATGCTCTCTGGTACGACGAAGAGAACACATGGGGCGCTCTCCGCAAGGAAGCATCCAAGGTCGACGAGCTCATCAACGAGTTCAACGAGGCTACAGGACTGCTCAAGAACCTGTAAGATTACAAAAAATTATGAAAAAACAACAAATGAGGCTGTTCAAAACAGCCTCATTTTGTTTAGCCGGATAAGCGCGGCCGGACGCTCAAAACATAAAACCATTTTGCTTATTTTTCTTGTCTTTGAAGATTCTAAGAATTATAATTAAGTCATCATAAACCTATCTGCTGATACGTTAGGATAGTGTTCTCAAAATGTGATCGGCAGAGTTTTCTGTGTATTTATAACAGGGAGGATAATGATTATGAAGAAAAGACTTATTGCTTTATTGGTTTGCTTAGTAATGGTAATGATGCCAATGCTGGCAGCCTGCGGCGGCGGTGGCGGCGAAGAAGCTCCGGCCGGAGACGAAGGCGGAGATTTCAAGGTCGCGCTGATTTGTCTGCACGATGAGAATTCGACTTATGACCTCAACTTCATCAACGGATTCAAGGAGGCCATGGGTGAACTGGGTCTCAGCGAGGATCAGTACATGATCAAGACAGGCGTTCCTGAAGGCCAGGAGTGCTACGACGCAGCTGCTGAACTTGCTGATGCGGGCTGCAAGCTGATCTTCTCCGACTCGTTCGGTCATCAGGACTACATGCTGCAGGCAGCTCAGGAATTCCCTGAAGTTCAGTTCGTAAGCTGCACAGGCACAAACGCAGCTTCCTCCGGAGCTGACAACATGCACAATGCGTTCGCTTCGATTTATGAAGGACGTTATCTTGCAGGCGTTGCAGCAGGCATGAAGCTCAACGAGATCAAGGAAGCCGGAAAGCTCAAAGGCGACGCACCTAAGATGGGATATGTCGGAGCATTCACTTATGCAGAGGTTATCTCCGGATACACATCGTTCTATCTCGGCGCAAAGAGCGTATGCCCGGATGTAACAATGGACGTAACATTCACAGGTTCATGGTATGACGAGACAGCTGAAAAGGAAGGCGCTACAAAGCTGATCCAGGGCGGCTGCGATCTGATCTCACAGCACGCTGACTCCTTCGGAGCTCCTACAGCATGCGAGAACGCCGGAATCCCGAATGTATCCTACAACGGAAGCACAAAGGAAGCTGGTCCTAACACTTACATCATCTCGTCCAGGATCAACTGGGCTCCATTCTTCAAGATGGCTTCTGAAGCAGTTCAGAAGGGTGAGGCATTTGACACCAACTACACAGGAACTATCGATACCGGTTCTGTTGAACTCACAGAGCTCAACGAGGATGTTGCTGCTGAAGGAACAGCAGAGAAGCTCGAAGAGGTTAAGGCAGGTCTCAAGGATGGTTCCATCCATGTATTTGACACAAGCACATTCACCGTTGGAGGAAAGGCAGTGGATGCATCCAATGTACCTGCTGACACTACATATGCAGACTTTGACCCTGCTAATGCAGAGGCACTCGTTGCTGACGGATACTATCATGAATCCGAGTTCAGATCAGCTCCGTACTTCGACCTCAACATTGACGGCATCAACCTGCTCGATACAAAGTTCTAAAACTGACTGGAACAGACCTAACGTAACAACAGCATAACTGTTGACAGCCTTGGCCGGTCTCGTGAAGACGGGATCGGCCAAGTTTTAAAAAGAAAGCAATAATTATCATATCTTCGAAAGGGGGGGATTATTTTGCAGGACAGCAGAACACCCGCAGTTTCGATGAGAAACATTACCAAGACATTCGGCACCATCACTGCCAATAAGAATGTCGATCTCGATATATATCGCGGAGAAATACTGTCGCTCCTCGGTGAGAACGGCTCGGGCAAGACGACGCTGATGAACATGCTCTCCGGAATCTATTTCCCGGATGAGGGCGAGATCTTTATCGATGGAAAGCCTGTCGTCATATCTTCGCCGAAAATTGCATCCGAGCTGGGCATTGGAATGATCCACCAGCACTTCAAGCTCGTAAATGTCTTTACTGCTGCTCAGAACATCATACTCGGCATAGACCAGAATTCCGAAAACGGAAAGAAGATCCCGGGATTCAGCAAGCTCGATGTCGAAAATGCGTCAAAGAAGATACGCGAGATATGTGATCTCTACGGATTTGATGTAGATCCTGATCAGAAGGTCTACGACATGTCTGTGTCACAGAAGCAGACAGTTGAGATCGTAAAGGTTCTTTATAAGGGTGCAGACATACTTATACTCGATGAGCCTACCGCGGTACTGACTCCGCAGGAGACAGAAAAACTCTTTACGGTACTCCGCAACATGAGAGAAGCCGGAAAGACGGTAATCATCATCACGCACAAACTGCACGAGGTAGAGGCTATTTCAGATAAAGTAGCCATACTCCGCAAAGGCGAATATATCGGAACATTGATTACAAAGGAGACCAACGCCCAGGAGATGACCAACATGATGGTAGGGCGTGAGGTCAAACTCAATATAGACAGACCTGAACCTCATGATGTAAAGCCTAGGATAAAGGTCAAAGGCCTTACGGTAAGGTCTGAAGACGGCCTGCTTAAGCTTGACGATGTATCCTTTACCGCGAACACGGGCGAAGTCCTCGGCATAGCCGGCATTTCCGGCTGCGGACAGAAGGAACTGCTTGAGGCAATAGCCGGCCTTCAGCCAATTGAAAAAGGCGAGATCATTTACGTTGAAGATGACGGCACAGAAACGGATCTTGTAGGACTCAGCGACATGGAGATCGACGCCAAAGGAGTTTCCCTCGCGTTCGTTCCGGAAGACAGACTGGGCATGGGACTTGTTGCAAGCATGGACCTGGCCGACAACATGATGCTGAGATCTTTCAGGAGAAAGGGCAGCATTGCCGGATTCACTGACCGGAAGACTCCGAGAGAGCTTGCGGAAAGGGTAGTTGAAGAACTGGAAGTAGTGACTCCTAGTATCGAAACACCGGTACGCAGACTTTCAGGAGGTAATGTTCAGAAGGTGCTCGTAGGCCGTGAGATCGCCATGAATCCTACGGTGCTGATGTCTGCTTACGCAGTAAGAGGTCTCGACATCAACGCATCGTATATCATATATGATCTTGTAAATCAGCAGAAGGAACGGGGCGTAGCTGTTATATTCGTCGGCGAAGACCTCGACGTGCTGCTCGAACTTTCAGACCGCATACTTGTTCTCTGCGGCGGCAAAGTGAGCGGAATAGTTGACGGCAGAACGGCGGATAAGAACGAAGTAGGTCTCCTCATGACAAAGCTTGGAGGTGAAGCAATTGGATAAGAAAACTAAGGAACCATTGATCCACATTACCAAGCGTAAGATGATCCCTAAGAAGCAGGAATGGGCGATAAGACTGGGAGGCATACTCGCAGCGCTGATCTTCTGCGCCATCATCACGACCATCACGACGCACCTGAATCCTCTCGCTGTTTACGCAAAGATGTGGGAAGGATCGTTCGGAAGTCCCCGTAAGTTCTGGGCTCTTCTCAAAGAACTTTCGTCGCTGCTGCTTATCGCGGTCGCGCTGGCTCCGGCTTTCAAGATGAAGTTCTGGAACCTCGGCGGCGGCGGCCAGGTAATGGCCGGAGTACTCGCAACGACAACAGTCATGATAACGGCTACAGATAAACTGCCTAACGGGGTAATAATACTTCTTTCACTGATTGCAGCACTTGCAGCCGGAGCTCTCTGGGCATTTATCCCGGCCTTCTGCAGGGCAAAATGGAACACCAACGAGACCCTGTTTACCCTTATGATGAACTACATAGCGACTCAGATCGTTGCATACTTCATCATCATATGGGAGCATCCGAAGGGCTCGGGCAAGATCGGCATTATCAACCAGACCTCACATACAGGCTGGCTGCCTACGATAGGAGGCAATCCGTATGCGCTGATCTTTATCGTATCCATTATTGTGACTATCTTCATGTATATCTACCTGAAGTACACCAAGCACGGCTATGAGCTTTCAGTAGTAGGTGAGAGTGAGAATACAGCCAGATACGTAGGCATCAATGTCGGAAAGGTCATAGTCCGTACACTGGTCCTCTGCGGTCTCATCTGCGGACTGACAGGCTGGCTGCTGGTAGCGGGAACTGACCACACCATGACAACGACCATAGAGGGAGGCAAAGGCTTCCTTGGCGTCATGGTTGCGTGGCTGGCGCACTTCAACCCTATTGGAATGATACTCTCAGGACTTCTGATGGTATTCATGGCTAAGGGCGGAAGCGAGATCTCGATGGCATTCGGACTCAACAGATCCTACGGAGACATACTTACGGGCATAATCCTGTTCTTCGTAATCGGAAGCGAGTTCTTCATCAACTATCAGATACACTTCCGTAAGTCGCACAGAAAGGAGGCTGCAGATGTTTAGTTTAATATCATTCTTGCCGAGAGCCATCGTGCAGAGCGTTCCGCTCCTGCTTGGATGCGTCGGTGAGACGCTCAACGAGAAATCCGGCAGCCTTAACCTGGGTATTCCGGGCGTCATGTACGTCGGAGCCATATGCGGTGTAATCGGATCATTCATGTATGAAAATTCAGGAAGCGCGTTCAATCCTGTGATAGGCGTGATCATACCAATTATCACGTGCATGCTGGGAGCGTTAATGATGGGACTCATATTCTGTTTCCTGACTGTAACGCTCAGAGCTAACCAGAATGTAACAGGTCTTGCTATGACGACTTTCGGAGTAGGCTTCGGAAACTTCTTCGGCGGATCCATCATCAAGCTGACAGGCGCTGAGGTTCCTTCGATCACACTTTCCGCAACGAGCAAGGCGTTCAAGACGACGCTGCCGTTCGCAGGCAAGGCAGGAGTTGTAGGAGAGCTGCTGTTCTCATACAGCTTCATGACATATGTTGCTATCATCATAGCTCTCCTGACCTCATACATGCTGAACAAGACCCGTACGGGACTTGAACTGAGAGCTGTCGGGGAGAACCCTGCTACAGCTGATGCCGCCGGTATCAACATCAACAGGTATAAGTACTTTTCGATATGCATAGGATGCATGATAGCAGGCATAGGCGGTCTGTTCTATGTACTTGACTATGCTAACGGAGTATGGTCCAACGACGCATTCGGAGACCGCGGATGGCTCGCTATCGCACTCGTAATTTTCTCGATCTGGCGTCCGAACTGGGCGATCTGGGAATCGATCCTCTTTGGCGGACTGTACATCCTGTATCTGTACATCCCTACAGGCACGAACTTCGCCATGAAGGAGATCTACAAGATGCTTCCGTATCTGGTTACGATCATCGTGCTTATAGCCATAAGTCTAAGGAACAAGCACGAGAATCAGCCGCCTGAAGCTCTCGGACTGCCGTACTTCAGAGAAGACCGATAACATATCATTTTTTCAGATAACACAGCTTGAAAGGCGCAAATATGCGCCTTTCACTGCATAGGCAGAAAGGAGGGAGTCTTGAAGTACGAAACATACAAAAAACTGGCACCGGCCGCTCTGGGCAAGGTAAAGGCCGACCTCATTTTCAAAAACTGCAGTATTGTCGATGTATTTACCGGCGAGATCGTTGAAGGAAACATCGGCGTTAAGGACGGTATCATCATCGGCGTCTCAAGATCGATCCAGGGAAAGAAGGAGATAGATCTCAACGGCGCATGCATCGCGCCGGGATTCATCGACGCCCATCTGCATCTTGAATCAACGATGGTAGCTCCTGCTGAGCTCGTTGCAACTGCGGCTTCTTTCGGCACGACAACTTTCATCGTGGACCCGCATGAGGCGTGCAATGTATCCGGAGCTGACGGCATACAGTATATTCTCGACCAGACTGAAAAGTCGGATGCCAATGTATTTGTCATGATGCCATCATGCGTACCGGCAACAAACATCGATGACAACGGCTGCATGTTTGCTGCAAACGACATGTATCCGTTCGTAGGCAATGAGCGTATCCTCGGCCTCGGCGAAGTCATGGACGATGACGCGGTCATCAACGGTGACCCGAGGATGTTCGCGAAGTTCGCGCTCTTCGATCATCAGACTATTGACGGCCATGCGCCATTCCTGCCGAACAGAAAACTTTCGGCATACAAGCTGGCCGGAGTCGACACCGACCATGAGGCTTCATCATTCGAATATGCGCTTGAGGAAGCCAGGAGAGGCATACATGTTCATGTCCGCGAAGGTTCGGCGGCTCACAATGTCGACGATATTATCAGCGGAATAGTAAGAACAGGCATAGACACGGAACACTTCAGCTTCTGTACCGACGATAAGCACATCGAGGACATCCTGAGAGAAGGTCATATCGTATATAACGTAAGAAGAGCGGTCCAGCTTGGTCTCAATCCGTTCAAGGCGATAAAGATGGCTACGATCAATACTGCCAAGTGCTACGGACTCAAGCACATGGGAGCCATCGCGCCGGGATATCAGGCTGACTTCGTGATCTTCGACAACATGAAGGACTTCAATGTGCTGGATGTCTATTTCAAGGGCAAACGCATTGACAGGAACGCTCCTGTGAAAGTAAAGAAGTGCCCGCCGCATCTTAAGCATACGGTGAACATAAGCAAGGTCCATGCGTCTGACTTCGCTCTGCCGATCAGGGGAAAGACTACTCATGTGATCGGAATGGAGCCTAAGCAGATCGTAACGAGCGATATCGCTGCTCACTTCCCTAAGACCGATAATTTTGTGCCTCATGACGGATATCTCAAGATCGCTGCTGTCGAAAGACATCAGAACAGCGGCAAGATCGGCGTTGCGGTCACTAAGGGTTACGGAATCAAAGGCGGAGCAATTGCGTCATCCGTTTCACACGATTCACATAACATCATCGTAATAGGTGACAATGACGAAGACATCGCACTTGCTGTAAACGAGATAGCGCGCGTACAGGGCGGATACACCGTTGTTGAGAACGGAAAGGTCTTCGATACACTGCCGCTGCCTATCATGGGCCTGATGACAGACGTCCATTTCGAGGAAGTTAACGAGAAACTCAGAGTGATGAAGGAAAAGGCTTACGAGATGGGAGTTTCACAGGACTTCGATCCTTTCATAACGCTCTCGTTCATGGCTCTTACGGTAATCCCGGAACTTCGTGTCACACCTAGAGGCCTTTACAGAGTATCGGATAAGGGATCCGGATTCATCAAATAGAAATGTTCAAAAAAAGTATAATGACTGAAGCTGTGGACCTTGCGGATAAACACCGCAAGGTCCTTCATACCATACCGGAGAGTGCGTTCGAAGAACGTGAAACTACGGCATATATAAAGAAGATATGCGCGGATTATCCTGTAAAGCTGATAGATATCGGCATGGAGACCGGTGCTGTGTATTATCTTGATGCAGGGCGTGAAGAGACTGTGGCTCTGAGAGCGGATATCGATGCGCTTCTGACTGAACAGGGACCGCGGCATCTCTGCGGCCATGACGCGCATTCGTCGACATTGCTTGGCGCCGTGCATTATCTTTGTGCCGTAAAAGATGAACTGCCATACAATGTGCTGTTCATATTCCAGCCGGCTGAAGAGGGTACAAGAGGAGTCAGGGTGATGCTGGATCATGGCCTTCTGGATAAGATCCCTCAGAAGCCCGCCCGCATATTCGGCATACACAACAGGCCTGAGATAGACTGCGGCGATGTGGTTGTCCATAAAGGTCCGCTGATGTCTGAGAAAAACATCTTCAGGATCACCTATACTGGCGTTCCCGGACACGGATCGCTGCCTCACAAGTGCGTCGACCCGATAGTAGCGGCCGCGTCCTTTGTGACGGGACTGCAGACTGTAGTGAGCAGAAATGTGGATCCGTTTGAACCGGTCATCTGCACAGTAAACAGCATAGCTGCCGGGGCACCTGAGATCCCCGTTCCTAAGGAAGCAGTGATAACCGGGTATTTCAGATCTTTTGATCATGAGGTACATAAACGTATGGAGGAACGCCTGATAAGACTTGCCGAAAGCACTGCTGAGGCATTTGAATGCGGATGTGATGTCAGCTCCGTTCATGCTGTTCCTGCGGTAGTGAACTCGGAGGAGATGTACAGTATAGCTCTGCGTGCAGCGGAGAAGGCTGTAGGTAAAGATCACATAGTCGACAGCAGGGCGTGCCTCGCTTCGGAGGACTTTGCCGTATTCGGCGAGGAGATGCCTTCGTTTTTCTACTGGGTAGGAAGCGGAACGCCGGGCAGGAAGTGCGCTTCGTGGCATGATCCGTCATTCTGTGTAGATCCGCATTACCTGGAAACAGCCGTACCGGTGCTGTGCGCATCGGCTCTGACCAAGTAAACTAAAACCGTTTTAGGTTCAGAAGACAAAAACCAGCCCTTTTTTGGGCTGTTTTTGTTGTTTTTCCGTTAAATAACACGCTATAATTATACAACGGTTTTAATTCTTGCTAACCGTAAAGCACTATCAAAAAACGAGGACTTAGATGAAACTGATGAGGACCGAAGATGCCGTAGGTCAGGTTATCTGCCACGACATCACACAGATAATCAAGGGCGTTACGAAAGACGCCGTGTTCCGCAAGGGACACATAATCAGGGAAGAGGACATACCTGTACTCCTTTCAGTCGGAAAGGACCACATTTATATCTGGGAAAATGACGAGACCATGATGCACGAGAACGAAGCTGCTGAAGTGCTCTGCGCTATCTGTAAGGGCAGCAACATGAGCCGCGGCGGGGTCAAGGAAGGCAAGATTGAGCTTGCAGCCGAGTGCGACGGAGTGCTCAGGATCGACAGGGAAAAGCTCATGGCTGTCAATTCCTTTGGCCAGATGATGATTGCGACCCGTCATGGCGACTTTCCGGTAAAGAAGGGCGATAAGCTTGCAGGTACGCGCATAATACCGCTTGTCATAGAGAAAGAAAAGATGGAGCGGGTAAAGGCGGCAGCAGGTGAAAAACCTATCATGAGCGTAGAACCTTATATTTTCCGCAGAGCCGGAATAGTCAGCACAGGCAATGAAGTGTTCTATGGCCGCATCAAGGACGAGTTCACGCCTGTGGTAAGGGAAAAGCTCGAGGAGTACGGCGCTGAAGTCACCGGTATCAGAATGTCCGATGACAACAACGAAAACATAGAGAAGTGCATCAGGGCGTTCATCGAAGAAGGCTGCGACCTGGTCGTATGTACCGGGGGAATGAGCGTTGACCCTGATGACAGGACTCCGCTGGCGATCCGCAATGTATGCGGCGGCGCTGTAACATATGGAGCTCCTGTGCTTCCCGGTGCTATGTTCATGCTTGCATATTACGGGGAAAATAACATCCCTGTCATGGGACTTCCGGGCTGCGTGATGTATGCGCGCAGGACGATTTTTGACATCGTGCTGCCAAGGATAATGACCGGAGAGATACTGGAAAAGAAAGACTTCGACAGGCTTGGAGAGGGCGGCCTCTGCCTGAACTGCAAGGTCTGCACTTTCCCGAATTGTGGATTTGGCAAATAAAGATGTTATTGATCCATGGCGCGCAGGATCCTGACATAGATATTTATTGTTGCTATCGATTTCCATATATGCTGGAAACTCCGGAAAGAAGGTTGTTATTATGAAGAAGTTTTTAGCACTTGCCATGGCTTTTGCGATGATATTTGTTCTCGCGGCATGCGGTGGCGGAAGCAGTGACAGCGAAGAAGCTGCACCGGCGGAGAAAACGACGGTCAATGTGTTTGCGGCAGCATCATTAAGCGCCGTAATGACAGACTTCGAGGCATCATATGAAGAAGTCCACCCGGACGTGGACATCGTCGTAAATGCTGACAGTTCAGGCGCGCTTCTCACACAGATCCAGGAAGGAGCTCCTTGTGACGTTTTCTTCAGCGCAGCGCAGAAGCAGATGGACGAACTTGAAGGCGCGGGAATGGTGGTTGAAGGCACAAGGACAAATGTCGTCAATAACCAGCTCGTAGTCGTAACCCAGCCTGACAGCGATACTGCTGTTACGGGACTTGCTGATATCGGCAAAGCAAAGAGCATTGCTCTTGCTGACGGAAGCGTTCCTGTAGGCAAGTACACAAGACAGGCCATGATCAATCTCGGACTTCTCGCAGAGGCAGAAGATCCGGCAGCGATCACGACACAGGAAGTTTCAGACCAGCTCGGCGGAGTAGAGATCAGCGAGCAGGGCAACGTAAGCAAGGTGCTTTCAGCAGTTGAGGAAGCATCCTGCGAAGTCGGGACCACATATCTTTCAGACACTATCGGTCATGAAGACGGCGTAAAGATCCTCGAAGTGGTAGGATATGACGTTACAGGCAACATTATTTACCCGGTAGCGCAGATCGCGAACCCGGATGCTGATGATGCAGAGTCTGCAGCAGCAGCTGACTTTATTGCATACATCACAAACGATGATGCCAAGGCACTTTATCAGAAGTACGGATTTGATACAGACGTAGAATAGTATAAAAGGGTTAGTGAACGGCTTTATTGATTTAGCAAAAACACTAGACTGGAGTCCTTTATGGATATCCCTGAAGACCGGGGTCGTGGCGACCATAATATCGTTCTTCCTCGGCCTTTGGGCTGCCCGCAAGGTAATCAGGAGGGATTACAGAGTAAAGTCGATCCTTGACGGGATACTGACTTTGCCGATGGTTCTTCCGCCTACCGTAGCGGGTTTCTTTTTGCTCCTTATTTTCAGCCGGAGGAGGCCGTTCGGTATCTTCTTGAATGATACTTTTGACATACAGGTAGTACATACATGGCTGGGGTGCATAATCGCTGCTACAGTGATAGCCTTCCCTCTGATGTACAGAAACGCGAGAGCTGCATTTGAGCAGATCGACGCAAATCTGGTTTATGCAGGCAGGACACTTGGCATGTCAGAGTTTTCGATATTCTGGCGCATAGTCGTACCTACTGCCGGCCCGGGCATAGCGAGCGGAACCATACTGACATTTGCGCGTGCGATGGGTGAGTATGGAGCAACTTCAATGCTTGCAGGCAATATACCGGGCAAGACAGGCACGGTGTCACAGAGGATAGCCATGGTCATTCAGGACGGGGATTATCTGACCGCCGGATTCTGGGTGGTCATTGTGCTTATCATAGCGTTCTTTGCTATATTTCTGATCAACATGATCACGGGGAAACACATGAAGAACGTCAGAAAATGGTAGGTGCGCGTAATGAAAAGACTGCATGCAGACATACACAGGAGAATAGGCGGATTCGATCTGAACGTGCTTATCGAAAGCGATGCATCCCGTATAGGCATCCTAGGTGAATCCGGAAGCGGAAAGAGTATGACTCTTAAGAGCATCGCCGGCATAGAAGCGGTCGATTCGGGCCATATCGAAGTCGACGGCAGGGTCTTGTATGATTCTTCTGAAAAGATAGACCTGAAACCTCAGAAGCGCAATGTCGGATACATGTTCCAGAACTACGCGCTGTTTCCGACGATGAGTGTGCTGAAAAATGTCATGGCAGGGCTCGGAAAGCGGAATGAGGAAAACCGCAGCAGGGCCATGGACATGCTGAAGCGCTTCCGCATGGACGGATACGAAGACAAACTGCCGGGAGAACTTTCGGGAGGTCAGCAACAAAGGGTTGCCCTCGCACGCATCATGGTGACAGACCCGGCGCTGATCCTGCTGGATGAGCCATACTCGGCACTCGACAGTTATCTGCGTGACCGCATGCAGGTTGAGATGCTGGAGATGCTTGAAGACTATACAGGGCAGGTCGTCATGGTTTCTCACAGCAGGGACGAACTTTACAGGTTCAGCGAGGAACTGTTCATAGTCAGCGAAGGGCAGATCATAAGGCATGGAGAGACAAAGAGTGTTTTCAGGGATCCTGAGCATGAAATTGCCGCAAGACTTACAGGCTGCAAGAACTTCTCTGCTGCAAGAACCGTGGATGAGCACACGGTCGAAGCATCCGACTGGGGAGTCACACTGAAACTCGAAAGGGAGATCCCTTCAGATATCACCTCGATAGGTTACAGGGCACATTGCTTTGAACCGGTATGGGGAGAGCGGCAGGAAAATTGTATCAGGTTTGATTTGCTGAGGACCGATGACCTGCCGTTTGAAAAAAACTACTACATCCGCACGGTAAATGATGACAGCCCGGTCTGCTGGTTCGTTCAGGGGGAGGAGCAACGGATAATAGATGAGCGGGGTTTGCCTGATTATCTGAAAATAAAAGAGGAGCAGGTATTGCTGCTGAAACAATAATATGCAATAGTTAACGATAAGTAACAGGCGTAGTATGAATGGCAGGGATCTAGTGAATTTTTATGATGTAATAAGTGAACTGAACATAAATCTCGAAAACCGCATGTTCACAGTCTGCGATGGGGATCACGCCGGAGAGAAAATGATAGTCTCCGCAGGTGAGCCTGTCTGGATAAGTAAAGAAGGCGGATTCTTTTCGGTGCACGCGTCCGATGCCGTTTCTGCGGAAGATGGCAGCCTGACTGAGATCGCAGGGGAGCGCGTGTTTGCGGAGCTTCTCGGAAACGAGAAGAAGATGGTCATCTGCGGTGCCGGACATGTATCCATGCCTGTAATTGACATAGCAAAAATGCTGGGATTTCATGTTACAGCCATAGATGACAGGGAGCAGTTCATACAGAACGCTCTGGATCACGGGGCAGATGAAGGCATATGCAGTGGCTTCGAAGAAGCGCTGAAAGACATAGCCGGAGATCCGGATACGTTCTTTATCATCGTAACAAGAGGTCATCTCTCGGATTCCGAGTGCCTGCTGAGCACGATCAACAAGCCACATGCGTATATAGGCATGATAGGCAGCCGCAGAAAGGTCGGTCTGGTGAAGCAGATGCTTACGGAGCATGGTGTACCAAAGGAGCTGATAGATTCGGTACATACTCCGATAGGTCTCGATATCGGGGCTGAGACACCTGAAGAAATAGCGGTCTCGATCCTTGCAGAAATCATAGAGGTGAAAAACAGGAAAAGAAAGGGTGAGGGAATTCCTCCGGATATAATGAGAGAACTCTTTTCTGATGAAAGGGGACCTGCCGTACTTGCTACGATAGTATCTAAACAGGGATCATCACCGAGAGCTGCCGGAACGCGCATGCTGGTAGAAGAAGGAGGGAAGATCACCGGTACCATCGGAGGAGGCTGCGCCGAAGCAACTGTCATAATATATGCTTCTGAAGTGCTCGGGAACCTCGGAAACAAAGAAAAAAAAGAGGCCGTAAGGCCTGTGATGATGAATGTGGATATGACCGGGAAGGACGTTGCCGAGTCCGGGATGATATGCGGAGGAGCCATTGAGGTCCTCCTCGAAGTCGTCTGACACTCAGCAGGTCACAGCCTGTCGATGTCTCTGACTTCGTCTTCGCTTTCAGCTTCGACAAGAAGGAGGTCGTCCGTGTGAGCGGCGATTATCTGCCGCCCGCCGGTATCGCCTGACAGACGCATCAGCTCTTCCCTGTAACGGGATGAAAAGATCTTGGGATTGCACATCTTTCCCTGCCACGCAAGGGAAACGATGCCTGCGGTTCCTTTTTTATATGCTTCTGTCAGCCTTTCGAGCGTTTCTGCCTTCAGTCCCGGCTGGTCACAGACGCAGAACATGTACGCGTCGGCGTCACCGGCGGCCGTGATCCCGAGCTGCATGCTGCGCGATATGCCAAGATCAGGCCGGTCATTCCTTACTGTATCGAGATCCGGAGCCAGCTCCGCGACCTCGTCAAACTGTGTGACGAGGATCTTTTTATATGCGTCTACTGATCTGACTGCATCAAGTATGGAGGCTATCATCGGGCGTCCGTCGTCCATCACATGCAGGAGCTTATTGCTCCCGAACCGTGTGCTGTTGCCTGCCGCTTCGAGTATGACAGCGATTTTCGGCTCCCCGATCAGAGTGCCCCACGCGCTCTGTATGCCCATAACGGCGAATATCTGCTGCAGCCTGTAAGCTGACGCAAGCCTGTCCGTATCATCATCGACCTGGTTCATGAACACGCGGAACTCTCCGCGCACTCCCTTCTGGCCGCCTTCACGCGATGAGAGCACAGCGTGCATGAGATTCATGTCCACAGTCTCACGCTTCAGTCTGTCAGGCAGATCATCTGCGCGGTATACAACATCTGCTGTTTTCTTTCCGATGGCCGAGAGCCCTGTGACGCAGACCGTGAAATCCGTATAATCAGGCACGACAGGTTCCCACGGAGCAGGCCATTTCAAAGGCATGCGGCGGGATCCGTCAGCTTCGATCAGGACTACATCTGCCGTTTCGCGGAGGCTGTCAAGCACCTCAGCAGGAGGGGCCATGACTTTGTCAGGCCTTTCGGGATCGTCTGAAGCCACGATCCTTATGCCGCCTTCCTCCATTCGTTCAGGGCGGTACATATGCGTGGTAGTCGTGATGATAACGCTTTTACCTGCTGCTGCCAGCTCGCGCGCCCACGCAAAAATGAGCGAAGTCTTTCCGCCTGCGCCGGTCACGCTTATTACCGCGTGTTCAGGCAGCCTGATCTGCAGCGCATCTGTGATAGTATTCTGCTTTCCTCTGAAGTTCCATAATTCCATATTTGTATTTTACATTTATGGAAATACACGGTCAACGGGACTATAATAAAACCATATTAGGGGATCGAGACAAAAAATGGAGAATTTGGGAGGAGGTATCATGAAGAAAGAGAAGAAAGAAAAAGATAAAAGTGTAAGTGTAAGTAACGTATACCGTCTCGAAGGCAGAGTTCCTGTCAGCAGAGCGATCCCGTTCGGACTCCAGCATGTGCTGGCCATGTTCGTAGCAAACGTTGCGCCGCTGATAATCATAGCTTCTGTTGCAGTATATGACGGACAGCCGTTCAGTGCTGTAGAAACGGCGAGACTGATCCAGAACTGTATGCTTATAGCAGGAATCGGTACAATGGTTCAGCTGTACCCGGTATGGAGGGTAGGTTCGGGCCTTCCGATCGTAATGGGACTGTCGTTCACTTTCCTTGCAGCGGCCATGTCAGCGGCTTCTAAGGACTACGGCGTAATGGTAGGAGCCATAATAGTAGGAGGTATCTTTGAAGGTATTCTCGGCCTTACCGCAAAATACTGGAGAAAGATCATTTCGCCTCTGCTCTCGTCATGCGTAGTAGTTGCGATCGGACTCAGCATCCTTAATGTAGGAGTATCATCATACGCATCATCGGGCAAGTATCCGGTCGGTGCATGGCAGAACCTGCTGGTCGCCACTCTTACACTTATAGCTGCCCTTGTGTTCCATATCAAGATGAAAGGTGTTGCGAAGCAGATGTACGTCCTCTTCGGACTGATTTTCGGATATGTCATTTCGATATTCTTCGGAATGGTAGACTTCGGCGCCATGGGCGATACTATCAGGGAGATGGGAGTGTTCTCAGTACCTGAACTCTTCGCGTTCAAGCCGAAATTCCAGGCAGGCGCCATAATCTCGTTCTGCCTTGTATTCATGGTATCCGCGGTAGAGACAATAGGGGATACGACAGCTGCATGTACCGGAGGTCTTGGCAGAGACATTACCGAAAAGGAAGTTTCCGGTTCGCTCTGCTGCGACGGATTCATGTCGGCTATCTCGGGCGGAGTATTCGGCGTTTCGCCTATCACTTCGTTCAGCCAGAATGTAGGACTTATCGCAATGACTCATGTAGTCAACCGTTTCTGCATCATGTTCGGAGCACTGGCAATGATACTCGGCGGACTGTTCCCGCCTATCGGAGCGTTCTTCACAACGCTGCCTGACTGCGTGCTCGGCGGATGCACGGTAATCATGTTCGGTTCCATCATGATGGCAGGCGTAAAAATGATGATAGATGCCGGACTCGACAACCGCAATACGCTGATAGCTGCAACTTCATTATGCCTTGGAGTAGGTGTGACTCAGGTAGAAGGGTTCTTTGATTATCTGCCGCCGATCTTCGGTGAGATCTTCGCGGGAAACATGGTAGCCGGAGTATTTGTGGTAGGACTCATAATGGAACTTCTGCTCCCGAAGGATCCTGCAAAGTATGAAGCATATGTGGAACACGGCCTTGATGGCATTGACCTGGATCCGGCTCTCCTGCATAATCAGAACGAAGAACAGAAGTAAAACAGATAATAACAGCATATAAAAAAATGCATGACCGGCAGCAATTTGCTGCCGGTTTTTTTGTGCTCTGAGCATGATTCCGGAACAGTGGTTCCATCAATAAAAAATGCAACCCAAAATAATTTTAGGTTTTTGCCGATATGTTCTTGTCTTGATACAATCAACTCCTTATAATTAAATTAACAAACTTTAATATGGTGTTTTTTTTTTACGGGGTAGACTGATGAAAAACTACTATGACCGGACATGGAAAATAGGCGAGCTTGCCAGGATGTTCGACATAAATGTACAGCTCCTCAGACACTATGACAAAGAGGGACTGCTGGTGCCGGAAATCAGAAATCCGCAAAACAACTGGCGCTCCTATAAATATGACCAGATATATCCGCTAGGCATGATCCGCTTACTCAGGCAACTTGACTGCTCGCTTGAAGATATCGGCAGTTTCATGCCGGGACGAAACCCGGATAGTACTGAAAAATACCTGAGACGGCGCATGAAGTTGATACGCGCAAATTACGAGAAGCTGCTCAAAATGGAGTCAGTGATGAACGACAGATTTGCGATGGTCAACCGTGAGATTAAATATGCTGCGTTCGATCAGGTTTTTGTTTGCTCTGAAGACGATATTTATTTCATCGAGATCGGAGGCATTGAGGAGATCTTTATAAACGAGCTCTTCTACCTGTATCCGACGCTCGTCTTCTACGCAAAAGACAAAACCAGGTTCGCCGTGATGATCCCGGGCGAGGAGACTGCGAATTTCGACAGATACAGCGACCGGATCCGCGTCCTTACTCCTGATGAATATCTGGTCGGATATCATAAGGGGCCTCACGAAAAAATCAAAGAGACATTCCTTCGGATGAGGGCGGCGGCGGAAGGCGTGCTTGATGATGGATGCAGCCTCAGTGAAACCGAGATCTGCATCGACATAATCGACCAGTTCATTGAAGCAGATAAGAATAACTTCGTAACAAAAGTAATGATAAAGATCAACAGAGAGTAAGCACTATTCTCAGAAAGGAGGGCAGAGCATGTCCAACAAATACATAGGACAGGCGGTCACCAGGCTCGACGCTTATGATAAGGCGAGAGGACGCATCAAGTACACTGACGACCTGTGCGATAAAAGCGCACTTGTCATCAGGGTACTCCATTCGACTGTAGCCAACGGTATTGTCAAGTCCATCGATACGAGCGAGGCAGAGAAGATACCCGGAGTAGTCCGCGTCTTCACATGCTTCGACATTAAGGAAAAGCACTATTTCCCGACTGCGGGTCATCCGTGGTCAACAGACCCCCATCACCAGGACATTGCAGACCGTCTCATCATGACCGATCATCCTCTGTTCTACGGCGATGACATCGGTGCTGTAGTAGCTGAAGACGAGGTCGCTGCTTCAAAGGCGCTGAGCATACTTGAAAAGAGCGTAGTTTATGAAGAACTGCCTTTCGTTCTTGACGCGCAGGAAGCCATGGAAGAAGGAGCGCCGCTGCTTCACGAAAAATTCCCTAACAATGTACTCGCTCATACCGAGATACACATGGGCAGCGTAGAGGAGGCCATCAAGGAACCGGGACTCATAAAGTGCGAAGGATGGTATGAGACACAGCCTGTACAGCACTGCCACATTGAGAACTTCATATGCTATGCATACGGAGAGGGCGACAGAACGGTGGTCGTAACCTCCACACAGATCCCGCACATCGTACGCCGTGTCATAGGCCAGGCGACAGGCATGGACTGGGGCAAGTTCAGGGTCATAAAGCCTTATGTAGGAGGCGGATTCGGAAACAAACAGGATGTCCTCTATGAGCCGCTGTGCGCATGGATAAGCATTCAGCTTGGCGGACGCCTCGTGAAGCTCGATGTGCCTCGTGAGGAGACCTTCATCTGCAACCGTATAAGACACGCCATCAAATACCACATAACATCGTGGATGCGTACTGACGGAAGCTTTGCTGCCCGCACCTTCAAGGCATGGTGCAACAACGGAGCGTACAGTTCTCACGGCCACGCCATAGCAGCCAAGGGACTCAACGCGTTCCCGCAGCTCTATCCGTGTGACAACATCGACGGTGAGACATGGACTGTATATACGAACCGCTCGGTAGCAGGTGCCATGAGAGGATACGGAATGCCTCAGGCCAGCTACGCTTTCGAGGTGCATGCTGAAGACTGCGCGAGGGCTGTAGGAATGGATCCGCTGGAATTCCGCCGCAAAAACCTGATGCCGGTCGGATATTACCACGCATTCTCGAAGAACGAGCTGTACTCGGATACATTCAATCAGTGCTTCGACAAGGGCGCCGAGATCATCGGCTACTACGACAAGGTAAAGAAATACGCTGATCAGACAGGAGACATAAGACGCGGCATAGCGGCATCGACCTTCTGGTACAACACGGCTGTATATCCGATCGCTCTTGAGACATCCTCATGCCGCATAGTCATGAACCAGGACGGATCGGTACAGTTCCAGCTGGGCGAGACCGAGATAGGCCAGGGCGCAGATACAGTTGCTGCACAGATGATAGCAGACACAGTCGGTATCCCGCTCAGCATGGTACATCCGGTATCCTGCCAGGATACTGACGTCACACCGTTCGGTACGGGTGTATACGCTTCCAGAGGAACCTACACTCTCGGCTTCTCGGTGAGACAGACAGCGCTGCTGCTCAAGGAAAAGATCCTCGAGGCAGCTCATCAGTTCACCCGCATGCCTGTTTACAACCTAGACCTGGTCGACGGAAAGATAATCAGGACCACTGACGGACGCGAACTGATGACAATAGGCGAGCTTGCTCTTTCAAAGCTCTATACTACAGAAGGATCGCAGCATCTGACCGCTGAGTCCACATATCAGATAAAGTCAAATGCTTACTCATTCGGAGTCTGCTTCGCAGAGGTGGAAGTGGATATCCCGATGTGCCGCGTGAGACTGCTCAACATAGTGAACGTGCATGACTGCGGACAGGTCATCAATCCGCTGCTTGCAGCAGGACAGGTACACGGCGGTCAGAGCATGGGCATAGGATACGCTCTTTCGGAGAAGCTGCTCTGGGATGAAAAGACCGGCAGACCGCTCAACAACAACCTGCTCGACTACAAGATGTCTTCGTTCATGGATCATCCGAGACTGGTTGCGGACTTCGTGGAAAACTACGAACCTACGAGCGCTTACGGCACCAAGGGACTCGGCGAACCGCCTACATGCCCGGTAGCACCTGCCATAAGGAACGCCATCGGACAGGCAACAGGCGTTTATATCAACGAACTTCCGCTGTCACCGCACACGCTCTTCCGCGAGTTCACTGATGCGGGACTCATAAATGATTCGTTTGCAGAAGAATAGAAGCAGTGAAAGGAGACTAAAATGTACGACATAAAAGCACTTTATGAAGCTGAAAGCGTGCAGGATGCCATCAGACTGCTTCAGGAGCATCCGGAAGCGCAGATCCTTGCGGGCGGCTCAGACGTGCTCGTTCAGATCCGCGAAGGCCGCAGGGCAGGATGCGAGTTCGTGAGCATATACATGCTCGATGAGCTCCGCGGCATCTCGATCGATGAAGAGGAAAACATCCGCATCGGATCGCTGACAAGCTTCTCACATATAACAAAGGATCCTATCATCCAGAAATACATAAATGTTCTGGGCGAAGCCGTAGACATGGTAGGAGGGCCGCAGATCAGAGCCATCGGTACGATCGGAGGCAACACCTGCAACGGAGTCACATCGGCTGACTCGGCATCTACCCTCATGGCATGGGATGCCATCATCGAACTGACAGGTCCGGAGGGTGTAAGACGCGTGCCTATCAAGGACTTTTATATCAAGGCCAAGGTCGTGGATATAAAGCCGGGCGAGATACAGACAGCCATACTGATACCGAAGGAATCCTACGATAACTGCTTCGGCCACTACATCAAATACTCGATGAGAAACGCTCTCGACATAGCGACCACAGGCTGCTCGGTCAATGTAAGGCTGAGCGAAGACAAAAAGACCTTTGAGAGAGTACGTATCGGCTACGGTGTAGCATCTCCTATACCGGTACGCGCTCCGAGCGCTGAGGAATTCATTAACGGCAAAGAGATAACAGATCAGAACATCAAGACATTTGCAGAGACTGTGCTCCAGGACATCAATCCGCGTAACAGCTGGCGTGCCGGAAGGGCGCTCCGCCGTCACATATCGGTAGTCATGGCAGAAAGAGCTCTGCGCGAGTGCATCACACTGGCAGGAGGTGAGGTAAATGGCTAAACAGTATAAAGTGGTCCACTGCACCGTCAACGGCAAGGAGATAGAACAGATCGTCGACGTGCGTTCATCGCTCACCGACATGCTGCGCAATGATCTTCACCTGACATCAGTCAAGAAGGGCTGTGAAGTAGGAGAGTGCGGAGCCTGCACCGTTATCATCAACGGAGAGGGTTTCAACTCCTGCATATATCTTGCGGTATGGGCAGAGGGCAAGGAGATATGGACGCTCGAAGGCCTCACGGGTCCGGGCGGAGAGCTTTCAGACATACAGCAGGCATTTGTCGATGAAGGAGCCATACAGTGCGGTTTCTGCACACCGGGCTTCATCATGACAAGCTGGGAGATAGTAAATTCAGGAAAAGAGTATACGGATGACGAACTCAGGAAGGCTCTGTCGGGTCATCTGTGCAGATGCACCGGATATGAAAACATCTTCCGCGCAGTCAAGAAGACGATGCTGAGGCACCTTGGCAAGTATGAAGAAGCTGAGCTGGTCAATTCGCAGGGCATCACAGAATATCCGGAACCGATGCCTTTCAAATAGGGTACAGGAACAAAAGGAGATTAATCATGGCAACTCAACTGTTAATGGCAAAAAGCCCTGAAGAGGCGATCGGCGCAAAGAATGCGTCGGCAGTCTTTATAGCGGGCGGGACCGAAGTCAACAGGCTCGGATCCGATGCCGCGGCAGCTGCTGACACGCTGATCTCACTCAAAAGGTGCGCCGGTCTCAATACGATAGAAGATGCCGGCGATAAGATCCGCTTCGGAGCAATGTGCACTTTCCAGCAGATCGTCGAATCTGAGAAAGCGCCTGGCTATCTGAAGGAGGCTGCGCTCTTTATGGCTTCGCGTACAAAACGGAACATGGCGACCATAGGCGGCAACATCGCGGCACTCAGAGATGATTCGTACATGTTGCCGGTGCTCTTCGCCGTACAAGCTGAGCTTGAAGTGCTCAAAGCCGGCGGAACGGAAAAAATGTCTGCATATTCATATATGGAGGCTGCTGAGGCATGCGGGGACATGCTCATTACGGCAGTCACCGTTCCGAAAGACATCAAGGTCGTATCAAAGCGTTATGCTAACACTGCGCAGAGTCACGCCGTACTTACCATGAGCGCGGCAATGACAGGCGAAGGCATCTCACTGTATGGTGCCGTCAAAAACGTCGGCCTGCTGTACTTCTGCGACCTCGAAAAAGCATTCCGTGAAAATCCGGAGATAAGCGAAGACGAGATCATCGAGATGGTCAGAGTCTGCACCGGACTTGAGACCGCCGATGACATGTACGGAAGCGATGCGTATAAACGTTATCTGATAGGTGTTACCGCTTTCGGCCTGCACAGTAAGCTCACAGGGAAGGAGGTATAGACATGATCAGTTGTACCATAAACGGCAAAAAACGGTCATTCGATATCGACCCTACAAAGAGGCTCCGCGAGATGCTGCTGATGAACGGCAACTTCGCCGTCCGCGACAGCGACGATGCCGAAGGATTCTGCGGAAGCGACACAGTACTGCTCAACGGAACTCCGGTATTCTCGAACCTCATCCTCGCAGGAGAAGCCGAAGGCTGCAAGATCGTCACTCCTGACAGCTTAGGAGATTCATTGCATCTGAGTGTAGTGCAGCAGGCTCTCATCGACGCGGGAGTCGTACAGAGCGCATATAACGCTCCTGCAGCTGCGCTCCTGATGACATGGCTGTTCGAGAACAATCCGATGCCTTCAAGAGAAGAAGTAAAAGATGTGCTCTCAGGCATATTCATAAGAGATGCCGGCTACGAGCATTATTACCTGGCTGCCGATCTGATAAAAGAAAAGATCGCTACAGGGAAATATCAGTCAAAGATAGCGCCTGAGTTCAGACCTCATCTCAAGGCTGTAGGCAAGGTAAAACCAAAGATCGATGCGCCTCAGCTCGTATCCGGTGAGAGGGCGTTCGTTGAGGATTATGTGGATGATGATACATGCTACATGGTCGTTCTCCGCTCGCCTTACGCACAGGCCTATGTCAACAAAATAGATACATCGAAAGCGGAAGCTCTGCCGGGAGTCATAAAGGTCATCACAGCTTACAACTGCTCTGATGCGACATACATGTCAGCCGGACAGGGCAATCCTGAACCTTCGCCTCATGACAGAAAACTGCTCAATAAGAAGGTCAGGCACGTCGGTGACCGTGTGGCTGCTATCGTCGCTGAGACGCTCGAAGAAGCAATAAAGGCACGTGATCTCATCGAAGTGGAATACGAGCCTCTGGAGGCTGTATTTACGGTCGAGGAGGCCATGGCGGAGGGAGCTCCGCTGGTGCACAACGGAAGGGTACAGTACAACGCCGGCGCGCCGGCTGACCTCGACGAGTATAACGCCAGACTGTCCGGAGACGAGAGAGAGGGCAAGGTAGTTTACCAGTTCCCGCTCCACGGAGACATACTCCACAATGTGGCGGCAGCAAACCACGGCGGCATCGGAGATGTCGACAAGGCATTTGAAGAGGCTGATGCAGTCGTTGAGGCCACGTACCAGACAAGCCAGATCCAGCACACGCCTCTGGAGACGCACATCTGCTTCTCAAAGATCGAGAATGGAAGGCTCATCATCTATGCGAGCACTCAGGTACCTTACCACGTGCGCCGCATCGTCAGCTGGGTCACGGGCCTTTCGGAAAACAAGATACACGTAATAAAGACCAGAGTCGGAGGCGGTTACGGCTCCAAGCAGGATATCCTTGTAGAGGATCTGACTGCTTACGCTTCATTCGTAACCGGCAGACCTGTGCTTTATCACAATACGCGTGAGGAGGAGTTCATCGCGAACTCCACCAGACACCCGATGCGCGTCCATGTAAAGATGGGCGGCAAGAAGGACGGCTCCATAACGGGCATTTACATGAAGGTGGATGCGAACACCGGTCCTTACGGAAACCACGCGCTTACAGTGCCGATGAACAGCTGCTCGAAGACTCTGCCGCTGTTCAAGTGCGACAACATGAAATACGATCTTACGATCTACTACACCAACACGCCGCCGGCAGGAGCTTATCAGGGATACGGCACGCCTAAGGGCACGTACGGACTCATGATGGCGATGTGCGAGCTGGCTGACAAGTTGGGAGTAGACTACAAGGAGATGGTACTTAAGAACCATGTCGAGGAAGGCTACATGCTCGAGATCCTCAAGGGTCTTGGTGAAGGCCGTGAAGGCAACGTAGTACCTGTAGGTTCGTGCGGACTGAGAGAAGCTGTGGAGAAAGGCTGCGACATGATCGAGTGGGGCAAGCGTGTGGAAAGCGACGACCCTGACTGGAAGATCGGCAAGGGCTTTGCGATGATAATGCAGGGCTCCGGACTCCCTGGCCTCGATCACGCAAATGCCATAGCCAAGCTCGAAATGGACGGATCGATAATCGTGCTCTCGGGAGCTGCGGATATCGGCACCGGCCTTGATACCATAATCGCAAAGGTGGCAAGCGACATCCTCTGCGTACCTATGGAAAGAATAACCGTGCTTTCAGGTGATACGGACTCCGGCGCCTTCGATACAGGCTCATATGCATCGTCCGGAACCTTCTTCAGCGGCAATGCGGCAGTCGTTGCATCCACCAATCTGAAGGAAAAGATCCTCGACGAGGCCGCATATCAGCTTGGAGAAGACAAGGACGACATCGAAGTCGACTGGCCGGGAGTGGCAAGATCGAAGAAAACCGGTAAAGAATTATCGTATTATGACATAATCCACACCGCTACTTCGGGAACCGGCCGCGGACATCTGATCGCTCCGGGAAGCTTCACGACTGCAGCATCCTCCGTACCTTACGGAGCGCATTTCGCGCAGGTAGCTGTAAATGTGAAGACCGGTGAGGTAAAGGTCCAGAAGTTCTATGCGATACAGGACGCAGGCACTCCTATAAACCCTGAGGCTGCTCTCTGCCAGATGTACGGCGCGGCACTCAAGTCCATAGGTCACAGCCTGTATGAGGATATGATCCTCGATAAAGACGGACGCTGCGTGAACGCCAACATGACTGACTACGGAGTACCTATGATCTCTGAGCAGCCTGATGACTTCAAGGCAGTACTGATAGACGTGGACGATCCGGACGGCCCGTTCGGAGCTAAATCCATATCGGAGATCGCGTGCAATGGCGCGGCTCCTGCCATAGGCAACGCCATCCACGACGCCTGCGGCGTCTGGGTAAGAAGCTGGCCTATGACACCTGAAAAGATACTTAGAGGACTGGGAAAGATAAAGTAATACCGGAAGGGAGGATCAGAAATGCTTTTAATCGGTAACGGACAACTAATTACAAGAGATCCTGAGTTTCCTTATCTGAAGGACGGTGCTGTCGTCATCGACGGAGAAGTCATCAAGGCAGTGGGGTCGTTCGCAGATATGAAGGCAGCTTATCCTGATGCGGAGTTCGTTGACGCAAAGGGAGGCATCATCATGCCGGGTCTTATCAATGCGCATACGCATATCTATTCAGGCCTTGCAAGAGGACTTTCAATAGCAGGAAACAACCCTACCAACTTCTTCGAAGTGCTCGACGGCACATGGTGGAACATCGACAGACACCTCACCATAGACGGAACGAAGGCCTGCGCTTATGCAACCATACTCGACTGCATCAGAGACGGTGTTACGACTATCTTCGACCACCACGCAAGCTTCTGCGAGATCCCGGGTTCGCTTTTCGCGATCAAGGATGTCGCAAAGGAACTGGGCATGAGATCCTGCCTCTGCTATGAGGTATCCGAAAGAGACGGAGCCGAGAAGACAGCTCAGAGCATCCAGGAGAACGTCGACTTCGCGAAGTGGGCTATCAAAGAGGATGACGACATGATCAAGGCCATGTTCGGCGGACACGCTCTCTTTACGATCTCGGACAAGACATTCGAGAAGATGGTAGAGGCCAACGACGGCATGACAGGATTCCATATCCACGTTTCCGAGGGCATGAACGACGTTTATGACAGCCTTAGAAACTACGGATGCAAGCCTATCAACAGGCTGCTCTACAACGGCCTGCTCGGAGAAAAGACAATGCTCGGACACTGCATCCACGTGAGCCCGGCCGAGATGGACATCATCAAGGAGACAGGCACAATGGTGGTCAACAACCCTGAGTCCAACATGGGCAATGCCGTAGGCTGCGCACCAGTGCTTCAGATGATGGCAAAGGGCATCACAGTCGGCATGGGTACAGATGCTTATACGCACGACATGCTGGAGAGCCTCAAGGTGTTCCTCATAATCCAGAGACATAACGCGGCAATGCCTAACGTCGCATGGGGCGAGGACTGCACGATGCTCTTCGAGAACAACAGAAAGATCGCTGCCAAGTACTTCAAGAAACCTCTGGGCATCCTGAAGGAGGGCGCTGCGGCAGACGTCATCGTAATGGATTACAAGCCGTTCACACCGTTCTCGGATGAGAACATCGACGGCCACATGATCTTCGGAATGATGGGCAAGAACTGCAGAACAACGATAATCAACGGAAAGGTTCTCTACAAAGACAGAGAATTCGTAGACATCGATGAAGAGGCGATCAACGCCTGGACCCTCGAACAGAGCAAGAAGCTCTGGGGAGAACTTAATCACAGAGAATATTAAGAGAAAACTATAAGCTGTAATGCAAATGTAGATGTAGATAGGAACGGAGGTATTGTATGAGTGACATTATGCGACCAATGCCTTATAAGCAACTGCTGAACTGGGTACTGGACGAGTATGAAAAAAGCGGAAGCATCTTCGGCGTTTCCAAGCTGGTAAAACACACAAACGGACAGGCTCTGCCTATCTTCGATGAGAAGATCGAGTCGCCGTTCGGACCTGCTGCCGGCCCTAACACACAGCTGGCACAGAATATCATCGCATCGTATGTTGCAGGATCCAGATTCTTCGAGCTGAAGACCGTTCAGGTAATGGACGGTGCAGAACTCGCAGCCTGTGTTGCGAAGCCATGCATCACTGCGCACGATGAATGCTATAACTGCGAGTGGTCGACAGAACTTTATGTACCTCAGGCTTATGAAGAGTATGTAAAAGCGTGGTTTATCTGCAAGATCCTGTCGAAAGAACTCGGCCTTGGTGATCCTGACGGCTTCGTATTCAACATGTCCGTCGGATACGACCTTGAAGGTATCAAGACACCTAAGGTAAACAAATATATCGAAGAGATGAAAGATGCCTCGGATACAGACGTATTCAAGGATGCAATGGCGGTATCGCTGCAGGCTGCAAAGGATGGCAGATTCAAAAATGTAGATGAGGACTTCATCAAGGCGATCCCTGCAAGGATCTCGAACTCCATTACAGAGTCGACACTTCACGGATGCCCGCCTGATGAGATCGAGAGGATCGCTTCCTATCTCATCACAGAGAAGGGCCTCAACACATTCATCAAGTGCAACCCGACTCTGCTCGGATATGAGTTCGCCAGAAAGCGCCTCGATTCGCTCGGATTCGACTACATCGCGTTCGACGATCATCATTTCCTCGAAGACCTGCAGTGGGAGGATGCCGTTCCGATGTTTGAGCGTCTGCAGGCTCTCTGCGACGAGAAGGGACTTGAGTTCGGCGTCAAGCTGACCAACACGTTCCCTGTAGACGTCAAGGCCGGCGAGCTTCCATCGGAAGAGATGTACATGGCCGGACGCAGCCTGTTCCCTCTGAGCATCTATCTTGCCGAGAAGATCTCGAAACAGTTCAACGGCAAGCTGAGGATCAGTTATTCAGGCGGTGCTGACTACTTCAACATCAAGGAGATATTCGAGGCAGGCATCTGGCCTATAACAATGGCTACGACCATCCTGAAACCGGGTGGATATCAGAGGATGTCGCAGATCGGCGAGAAGCTGATGGAATGCGGCCATGAGAGATTCAGCGGAGTGGATATCGAAAAGGTAGGAGCTCTTGTTGAGATGTCTCAGGGACCGAGGAACCAGAAGCCTATCAAGCCGCTTCCTAATCGCAAGAGTGATGAGGAACTTCCGATGCTCGACTGCTTCCACGCTCCTTGCAGCGGCGGATGCCCGATCGAGCAGGATATCCCTGCATATCTGGAGGCAATGGAAGAAGGCAGAGTGGAAGACGCTCTTAAGATAATCCTCGAAAAGAACGCGCTGCCATTCACTACAGGAACGATCTGTCCGCACACATGCGCTGACAGGTGCATGAGAAACCACTATGAATCCGCACTCAGGATCCGCGAGGTGAAGCTGATGGCTGCAGAGGCGGGATTCGACAAGGTGCTGCCTCAGCTCAAGGCTGCAGCTGCTGCAGACAAGAAAGTGGCAGTTATCGGAGGAGGTCCTGCAGGACTTGCCGCAGCATCGTTCCTCAGCCGCGCAGGCGCTGACGTAACAGTCTTTGAAAAGAACGACAAAATGGGCGGAGTACCTCGCTATGTGATCCCTGGATTCAGGATCGGAGATGACGCTCTCGACAAGGATGTGGCTCTCTGCTCGGCATACGGCGCCAAGATGGTCACCGGAAGAGAGATTGCTTCCGTACAGGAACTCAAAGATGAGGGCTTCACAGACATCATCGTGGCGATCGGTGCATGGGCGCACGGACGCAAGGCTCTGAAGTACGGCGACGAATACGATGCGCTTGAGTTCCTCGCGGCAGTAAAGGCTGCGCCTGGATCGATAGACCTCGGTACCGACGTAGTAGTTGTCGGCGGTGGCAACACAGCCATGGACGTGGCAAGAGCTGCGAAGATCCAGCCGGGAGTAGAGCATGTACGCCTCGTATACAGAAGAGACAGAAGGAACATGCCTGCTGATGAGGAAGAACTGGTAATGGCTATAGAGGACGGAGTTGAGTTCATGGAACTCCTCGCACCTGTAGGCGCGGAGAACGGCGTTCTGAAGTGCGAGATCTGCAGACTCGGAGAGCCTGACGCAAGCGGCAGACGTTCACCTGTAGGAACAGGCGAATTCTGTGAAGTGCCTGCAACAGCAGTTATTTGCGCGGTAGGCGAGAGGATAAAGACCGGACTGTACGAAGCCGCCGGAGCTGAGCTCACTGAGAAGGGCGCGCCTGTCGTGGATGAGAATCTCATGACAACAGTACCTGGACTCTATGCGGCAGGCGACTGCAGAAGAGGTCCGGCTACAGTAGTAAAGGCTATCGCTGATGCTCAGACCATCGCTGCAGCGATCATCGGAGCCGACTTCAGCAAGTATGCTGAACTTGACGCCAAGGGAGACATGGAGAAACTGCTTGCGCGCAAGGGCGACCTCGTCGACCCTCCTGCAGACAAGCCTGACAACAGATGCCTCGGATGCTCAACAGTATGTGAGGTCTGCGCGGATGTATGTCCTAACAGGGCGAACGTCGTAATCGATGTACCGTTCTTCGAAAAACCGCAGATCCTGCATGTCGACGGAATGTGCAACGAGTGCGGCAACTGCGCTATCTTCTGTCCGTACAGCGGACGTCCTTACAAGGATAAATTCACTCTGTTCTGGAGCGAGGAAGACTTCGCGGACAGCGAGAACAACGGCTTCCTGCCTCTCGAAGACAGAAAGGTACGCGTAAGGCTCTTCGGAAACGTCGCAGACTACGACCTGGACGATGCGAAGTGCGGTCTTCCGGATGGAATAGCAGCATTTATAAAGGCTGTTATCAGAGATTACGGATATTTAATGGCATAAAGTTTAAGGAAAATTTATATGTTGGTTGTAATTAAAGGCGCCGGCGATCTTGCCAGCGGAATAGCCCTGAGACTGCACCGCTCAAGAATCGATGTGGTCATGACGGAACTGCCGGTGCCTCTGGCGGTACGCAGGACGGTGGCTTTTTCGGAAGCCATCCGTCTTGGCAGTACTGTAGTTGAAGATGTTAAGGCTGAAAGAGCCAAAAATACTGATGAGGTGAGGGCGTGCCTTGCAAGGGGTGTGATACCTGTACTGGAAGATCCTGAGGCTGAGATCGTAAAGATCCTGAAGCCGGAGGTCGTTGTCGACGCGATCCTCGCCAAAAGAAACACCGGAACTTCAATTAATGACGCGAAACTGGTCATCGGAGTAGGCCCGGGGTTTTATGCAGGCAGGGACTGCCACGCGGTAATAGAGACAAAACGCGGGCACACACTTGGAAGAGTCATCAGAGAAGGATCGGCTATTCCGAATACCGGTGTTCCGGGAAATGTCGGAGGCCAGACCATAAGACGTCTGCTGAAGGCGCCGGCCGACGGCATATTCCATCCTGAGAAGGAGATCGGAGACCTGGTCAGGGAAGGGGACCGTGTCGGAAATGTTGACGGGGTTCCTGTGTGCGCGCTCACTGACGGAAAGATCAGGGGGCTGCTTCAGGACGGTGTTCATGTAACTAAAGGACTGAAGTCAGGAGATGTCGATCCGAGAGGAGCCTCGGTCGACCATATGACAGTATCTGATAAAGCCATGTCGATAGGCGGCGGAGTATTGGAAGCTATCCTTTCATATGCCGGGGACAGGCTGTGAAGAACTGGAGACAAAAATGGCTAAGAGAATCAAAAAAACTTCATATGTCCGCTGCAGAGGGGGAAGCCCGTTGCTTGAAGGGATAGACAGAGCTGCGCTCCCCGGAGACTGCGGCGCGATACTCGAGTTATATCCTGATGGTATAAGTAAATGCAGATACGGATGCCTCGGAGGCGGCTCGTGCGAAGCTGCCTGTCATCTTGCGGCCATCAAGGTCGTGGACGGAGGCCCTCCGGTCATTGACAATGAAAAATGTGTTGGCTGCGGCCTCTGCGTGCGTGTCTGCCCTCAGAACCTCATTGAGATCATATTACCGGACAGAAACATACAGCCCAAATGCAGTAACCGTGACCTCGGAAAAGCCGCGCGCGAGGCATGTGACAATTCATGCATCGCCTGCCGCATATGTGAGAGGGAATGTCCTGCCGGTGCGGTCACTGTTGCGGATGGAAAACCTGTGATCGATCCTGCGGTCTGCATTTGCTGTGGCATGTGCGCAGTCAAGTGCTCTCGCGGAGTCATCAGGGATTCCAACGGAATTATGACTGCTGACTGATCTGACAGAGGAGGTGAGTACCATTTCTTACACATTCACAGTAAACGGAATAAAAAGAACTACCGATGAAAAGAAGCCTCTGCTCAGGTACCTCAGGGATGATCTCAAGCTGTACTCGGTAAAGGACGGCTGCTCAGAAGGAGCATGCGGCACATGCACCATAGTTGTGGACGGCTACGCTGTAAAAGCCTGCGTCCTCACCACAGACAGGGCTGCAGGAAAAAATATCATCACGGTAGAAGGTCTCAGCCTGCGTGAAAAGGAAGCATTTGTCTATGCTTTCGGAACAGCAGGATCGGTCCAGTGCGGTTTCTGCATACCGGGCATGGTAATGGCCGGAAAGGCTCTTATTGACCGCAATCCGGATCCTACGGAGGATGAAATAAAGAAAGCAATAAGGGGCAATGTATGCCGCTGCACCGGTTACAAGAAAATCATAAACGGCATCAGGAGAGCCGCATCCATTCTGCGCGGCGAAGAAGAAGTCAGACAGATAAGCCAGTTTACGGGCAAGATGCTGCCTGAGCAGAATGAATTCATCTCTGTTGTAGGCTCCAACTATGATCCTGAACGGGCTTCGGGAATCGCAAATTACGAAAACAAGGGCAACAGCTCGCAGTACGGCATGGGACAGAACGTGTTCCGTATCGATGTCAGAAAAAAAGTGCTGGGCTACGGAAAGTATCCGGACGATATCGGCCCTGAATACTTCGTTCCTGCGGACAGACCTGATCTGATAATGGAACAGACCGGCTGGGGAGAAAAAGAATACGCGGATGCCGCTGCAAAGGGCCTTATCATGCCGGGTAAGACTATCTGCATGAAAGACGAGCCTCTTGTTAATATCTGCGTTGCAGTCGATCCTGAAATGCCGCCTATGGCATATGCATCGGCCGTCCGCTCGCAGTATCCGAGAGCGATAGTAAAGAAAATAATAAAGGAAAAAGCCGAGTCACTGCCGGGCGTTCTCGGAGTCCTGACAGCAGCTGACGTGCCGAACAACAAAGTGGGCCACATTCAGCAGGACTGGGACGTAATGATAGCAGAGGGCTATACGACAAGGATGGTGGGAGACACCATATGCGTCGTAGTTGCTGAATCACCTTACATACTTGAGCAGGCAAAGAAGGCCGTAAAGGTAGAATACGAAGTGCTTGAGCCTGTGAAGAGCATCTCCGAGGCCAAGGCTGAAGGAGCGCCGAAGATCCACAGCAACGGGAATCTCTGTCAGACGAGACACGTCACCCGCGGAGACGCGGCAAAGGCTCTTGCGGAGTCGGCATATACTGCTACAGCTTCGTTCACAACGCCATTCACGGAGCACGCCTTCCTTGAGCCGGAATGTGCAGTGTCGTTCCCGTACAAGGACGGAGTCAAGATACTCTCGACAGACCAGGGAGCTTATGACACCAGGCACGAGGTGGCCATCATGCTCGGCTGGGAGGACTGCCAGGATCGCATCGTGGTAGAGAACCAGCTCATCGGCGGAGGCTTTGGCGGCAAGGAAGACGTTACGACGCAGCATCTGACTGCTTTGGCAGCGCTGAAGTTCAACAGGCCGGTGAAGATGAAGTTCAGCCGTGCGGAATCACTCAGGGTGCATCCTAAAAGACACTACATGGAAGGGACCTTCACTGTTGGCTGCGATGAGAACGGCATACTGACAGGCCTCGACTGTGAGATCAATTTCGATACGGGTGCTTACGCAAGCCTGTGCGGGCCTGTTCTTGAGCGGGCATGCACGCACAGCGTGGGTCCATACAATTATCACAACACGGACATCAGAGGATTCGGTTATTATACCAACAATCCTCCTGCGGGAGCCTTCAGAGGATTTGGTGTATGCCAGAGCCAGTTCGCTCTTGAATCGCTCCTGAACGTGCTGGCAAAGAAGGCCGGGATCAGTCCATGGGAGATAAGATACCGCAACGCGATAGAACCGGGTCTTGAACTCCCGAACGGACAGATCGCGGATGTATCAACTGCGCTGAAGGAAACTCTCGTAGCGGTGAAGCCGTACTTCGACGATGCACCGGAAGACAGGGTAGGCATAGCCTGTGCTATGAAGAACGCAGGTGTCGGAGTAGGACTTCCTGATAAAGGCAGGGCAGAACTCAGAATAAAAGACGGTCTGGTATGGGTATTCACTGCTGCTTCAGACATAGGCCAGGGATGCCAGACTGTATTCCTTCAGGATGTTGCTCAGGCGACGGATCTGCCTATAACAAAGATCTGGATCGGTAACAGCAGCACGGAAAATGCGCCTGATTCAGGAACCACATCAGGATCCAGGCAGACGCTGGTAACGGGCGAGGCAGTAAGAGGCGCCGCGCTCATGCTCAGGAAAGCAATGGATGAAGAGGGTGTCACTGAGGATACCCTGGATAAACTGGAAGGCAGAAAGTTCTTTTATGAGTACTTTGAGCCTACAGACAAGCTGGGTTCAGACAAGCCGCACCCTAAGAGCCATATCGCATACGGCTTTGCTACAAACGTGGCGGTTCTTGATGCGGAAGGAAAGGTCACTGATATATATGCGGCATTTGATGCCGGGAAGGTGGTAAACCCGCTGTCGATGTCAGGTCAGATAGAAGGCGGAGTACTGATGAGCATGGGATACGCGCTTACGGAGAGCTGGCCTCTCAGGGATTGCGTGCCTACTGCTAAGTACGGGACTCTCGGCTTGCTGCGTTCGACTGATATTCCGGAACTCCATGCTATACATGTAGAAAAGGATGAGCTTCTCGACGCATCGTACGGCGCGAAGGGCATAGGCGAGATCACATCGATACCTGCGGCACCTGCGATCGCCGGCGCATACTACGCGAGGGACGGAGTCCTCAGAACGAAGCTTCCGCTTGAAAACACATATTACAGTAAAAAGAAGAAGTGACAGACATGAAAAAGCTGATAAAAAACGGAATGATCGCCACGGATACAGAAGTTTTCAATGGTGACATTCTGATTGACGGAGAAAAGATTATCGAAATCGGAAGAAGCATCAGTGCTGATGACGCCGAAGTGATCGACGCTTCAGGCAAATACGTGATCCCGGGTGCTGTTGACGTGCATACGCACATGGATCTGGACGTAGGATTTGCAAGGGCTATAGACGATTTCTACGACGGGACCGTGGCAGCGGCCTGCGGCGGCACCACTACCATCGTTGACCATATGGCTTTCGGACCTAAGGACTGCAGCCTCTGGCATCAGGTGAATGAGTACCACCGTCTGGCGGACGGAAATGCGGTCGTCGACTACGGATTCCACGGAGTTTTCCAGCACCTTCATGAATCGACTCTTGAAGAAATGAAAGAGATCATGGAGAAAGAAGGGATCACAAGCTTCAAGGTCTACATGACTTACGACTACAGGCTGCATGACGACGAGATCTTCTGTGTCCTGAGAGCCGCTAAGGAGGCGGGGATAGTCATAACCGTCCACTGTGAGAACCACGGTGTCATCACACAGCTCAGAAAAGAATTCGTCGGTGAAGGCAAGACCGAAGCTAAATACCATCCGCTCAGCAGACCTGACAGATGTGAGGCTGAGGCTGTCAACAGGATGATACATCTTGCCGCGATGGCAGGAGATGCGCCGCTTTACATAGTGCATCTGTCAAGCGCTGAAGGTCTTCACGAGGTGCAGAAGGCAAGAGCAGAGCACAGACCGAATCTGGGAGTCGAGACGTGCATACAGTACCTTATCCTTACAGATAAGGAGTATGAGGATCCTGAAGAAGGACTCAAGGCTGTCATGTCGCCGCCTCTCCGCAAGGATCAGGACAGGGAAGAACTCTGGCAGGCTCTCGCTGAAGGGACTGTCGATACTGTCGCAACAGACCACTGCCCGTTCCACTACAAGGCCGGAAAGGCTGAGAAGCAGTATGGAAAGGACGACTTCACAAAATGCCCTAACGGAGCGCCTGGAGTACAGGAGAGGCTGATGCTGCTCTTCTCGGAGGGTTTCATGAAGGGACGCCTGAGTCTGCCTCAGGTGGTCAAGTACAGCTCGTCGAATCCGTGCAGAATGTTCGGCATGTATCCGCAGAAGGGAAGCCTGGAGCAGGGTACGGACGCTGACATAGTCATCATCGATCCTGAAAAGAAGACGAAAATAGACACGGATTATATAAAGGGCGCTTCAGACTATTCATGCTACGATGGCATGGAGCTGGAGGGAAGGATCGAAAAGGTCTTCCTCAGGGGCGAAGAGATCGTAAGCGAAGGCGAATTCCTCGGTAAGAGAGGAGACGGAAGGTATCTCAGACGCGGCAGGAGCATTCTTGCAGAATAAAATATTTTCACACTAAAACAATTTTAGTTTTTATGCTTCAAACTATTGAAATGCCTGGGGACAGGTATATAATAAAATTAATTAAGGAAAGCAAAAATATTTTTAGAAGATATAAATTTTAAGGAAGATATAGCAGAGATTTATAAGGAGAGGAACTATGTCAAAGACAAAAGAACTGGCAGAAAAGCTCGCGAAGCTGAACATCGCGGACATGTATGAGAACGATTTCTTCCTGACATGGGAGAAGACAGACGATGAAATCGAGGCGGTATTCGCTGTGGCAGACGCGCTGAGAGACCTGAGAGAGCGCAACAAATCCACAAAGATCTTCGACTCGGGACTCGGAATCTCGATCTTCCGTGATAATTCCACAAGGACACGTTTCTCATTTGCGAGCGCATGCAACCTCCTCGGACTTGAGGTAGCGGATCTCGACGAGAAGAAATCGCAGATCGCTCACGGAGAGACCGTTCGCGAGACAGCTACCATGATCTCATTCATGGCAGACGTCATCGGTATCCGTGATGACATGTACATTGGCAAAGGTAACGCTTACATGCACGAGTTCGTTGATTCTGTCACACAGGCATATCACGATGGCGAGCTCGAGCAGAAACCGACACTTGTAAACCTGCAGTGCGATATCGACCATCCGACACAGTCAATGGCCGATGCTCTGCATATCATCCATGAGTTTGGCGGAGTAGAGAACCTGAAGGGAAAGAAGATCGCCATGAGCTGGGCTTATTCCCCGTCATACGGCAAGCCTCTTTCGGTTCCGCAGGGAATCATCGGACTTCTGACACGTTTCGGAATGGATGTCGTTCTTGCTCATCCGGAAGGATATGAGGTAATGAGCGATGTCGTAGAAGTCGCAAAGAAGAACGCAGCTGAAGCCGGCGGAAAGTTCACTGTAACAAACGACATGAAGGAAGCTTTCAAAGACGCAGACGTCGTATATCCGAAGAGCTGGGCTCCTTTCGCAGCAATGGAGGTACGTACTGACCTTTACGGCAAGGGCGATTTCGATGGAATCGACAAGCTCGAAAAGGAACTGCTCGCTCAGAACGCAACACATCAGGACTGGCTCGTCGATGACGAGATGATGAAGCTGACAAAGAACGGTCTTGATACTCTGTACATGCATCCGCTTCCTGCTGACATCCAGGGCATCTCCTGTGAGCACGGCGAAGTTACTGCAAAGGTATTTGACCACGCACGTGACTCGCTGTACAAAGAGGCATCAAACAAGCCTTACATCATTGCAGCCATGATCTTCCTTGCTAAGGTCAAGGATCCTGTTGCTGCACTGAAGAAACTCGATGAGGAAGCAAACCCTAGAAGATCATTCTGAAAAGAAGGTGCTACTCAAATGAAAAAGAAGAAAATCGTAGTCGCGCTTGGCGGCAACGCCCTGGGCAGCAATCTGGTAGAGCAGATGAGATCGGTAACTGATGCGGTCAAACCTATCGCTGACCTGATCGAAGAGGGGTATGAAGTGGTGGTTACCCACGGAAACGGCCCTCAGGTCGGAGTAATTCAGGATGCGATGACACTTCTTTCAAGGGAGAATCCTGAAAAACACCCGCACTTTCCTCTGTCCGTATGCACAGCCATGAGCCAGGGCTATATCGGATATGATATCCAGAATAAACTCAGAGAAGAGCTCCTCGACAGGGGCATCAAAAAAGATGTTACCAGCGTCCTTACTCAGGTGCTGGTAGATCCTGAGGATCCTGCGTTCCAGAATCCTACAAAGCCTATCGGCCCGTTCCTTACAAAGGAAGAAGCGGAAGCCAAAAAGAAACTGAGAAATCACGTCTTCATTGAGGACGCCGGAAGAGGCTACAGAAGAGTAGTTGCCAGCCCTGAACCGAAAGCGATCATAGAGATCGATACGATCAGAACGCTCGCGGATTCGGGCCATATCGTGGTAGCTGCAGGGGGCGGCGGGATCCCTGTGACAAAGGCAGAGAACAATCACCTTAAAGGTTCACCTGCCGTGATCGACAAGGACCGCGCATCGGAACTTCTTGCGGAAGAACTGGACGCTGACTTCCTGATCATTCTCACCGCTGTTGAGAACGCAATGATAAACTTCAGGAAGCCAGGCGAAAAGAAGCTGGGTGATATTACTGTAGAAGAGGCAAAGAAGTATATTGCGGAAGGGCAGTTCGCTCCGGGGTCAATGCTTCCTAAGGTAGAAGCCGCGGTCAAGTTCGCTGAATCCAAGCCGGGAAGAGTAGCTCTTATAACTCTGCTTGAGAAAGCCAAGGACGGAATCAACGGAAAGACCGGAACACGCATCCACGCATAATAAAAGCGCGCCTCGTCTGAGGCGCGCACCATTACAAGGCTTCACTCGGCGGACGATCTGATCTCGTCGAGGTAGCTGTACAGGGTGTAGGTCGAGATGCCGAAGAACTGGCAGACCTTAGGACCCGATTTGGTCACGAGGAATGCTCCGCGTTCATCGAGAAACTTTATGGCGCGTATCTTCTCATCCTTGCTCATGAGTGCTGTCGGCTTGCCTATCAGTTTTACACTGTGGTCGAGCAGCTCATCGAGCAGGTCGGAAACGTTTCCGGAGATCGCTTCAGGCTCCTGACCCGGCTGGTCCTGTCCTGTAAAGGCCCGGATGGCATCATCCACGGCGACAAACATGCTTATGTCGTAATTGATGCCCATGAGTCCGATCACCTTGCCGTCATCATCGCGGATGAAGAGGGTAGTGGACTTAAGGACTCTGCCGTCAGATGTCTTGGTGAGGTAAGAGATGCGGTCCTCGATCATTCCGGGATTTTCCCTGAGGGACTCCAGTACTATATGCGAAGGGCCGTCACCTATGGAACGGCCGGTAACGTGACCGTTTTCTATCGCTATGATGGTGTGCTCATGATCATCGCCTCTGAGGTCGTGGATCACGACTTCGCAGTTGCGGCCAAACTGACCGGCAAGGCCCCTGGCTACATGAGCAGCAAACTCAAACCGTTTATCAGGCTTCATATGATGCTCCCACTTTCGTATGATGCTTAGTAAATATCCATATTCATTTTAACAACAAAAACTTTTTTTCACAATAAAAATGATTCATTGAAGACACGGAGGTAGATAACAATGATTCCGGATTATGAAGCTATAAAGAAAGCCGCTGAGAACTACGGACCGGAGATCAGCAGATTCCTGAGAGACATGATCTCGCATCCGAGCGAAAGCGCTGAAGAAGGCGAAGTAGTAGCATGCATCAAGGCTGAGATGGAAAAGCTCGGCTATGACAAGGTGGAAGTTGACGGCCTCGGCAACGTGATCGGCTGGATGGGAGACGGAGACAAGATCATTGCCATCGATTCCCACATCGACACTGTAGGCATCGGAAACATCAACAACTGGACTGACGATCCTTACAAGGGTTATGAGACAGACGACATCATCTACGGCCGCGGCGGCTCCGATCAGGAAGGCGGAATGGCTTCGGCAGTATACGGCACAAAAATCATGAAAGATCTCGGCCTCATCCCTGAAGGATATAAGATCATGGTAGTCGGCTCCGTTATGGAAGAGGACTGCGACGGAATGTGCTGGCAGTACATCGTAAACAAATACTTCAACGGACCGGAAGACGCAAGAAGCAAGATCGACTTCGTCATCTCCACGGAACCTACTGACGGCGGTGTATACAGAGGACACAGAGGCCGCATGGAGATCAGAGTAGACGTAAAGGGAATCTCATGCCACGGCAGTGCTCCTGAAAGAGGCGACAACGCTATCTACAAGATGGCAGACATCATCAGCGATGTGAGAGCTCTTAACAACAACGATTGCACAGAGAGCACTTCGATCCGCGGACTGGCAAAGATGCTCGAGCCTGAGTTCAATCCGGATCACTATGAGGACGCAAGATTCCTCGGACGCGGCACATGCACAGTATCCCAGATCTTCTACACATCACCGAGCCGCTGCGCTGTTGCAGACTCCTGCGCTATCTCGATCGACAGACGTATGACAGCAGGTGAGACATGGGACAGCTGCCTCGAAGAGGTAAGACAGCTTCCTAGCGTACAGAAGTACGGCGATGACGTAAAGGTTTCGATGTACATGTATGACCGTCCGTCCTGGACAGGCGAAGTGTACGAGACAGAGTGCTACTTCCCGACATGGATCAACAAGGAGAGCTCCGCTCACGTAAAGGCTCTCGTAGAGGCCCACAAGGCGCTCTTCGGAGACAAGAGGATAGGATCGCCTAGCGCAATGCACCTCAGAGAAGGACGTCCGCTCTGCGACAAGTGGACATTCTCCACAAACGGCGTATCCATCCAGGGCCGTTACGGCATCCCATGCGTAGGCTTCGGACCTGGAGCAGAGAGCCAGGCTCACGCTCCTAACGAGATCACATGGAAGCAGGATCTCGTGACATGCGCAGCACTCTACGCTGCAGCTATTCCTCTGTATCCTGATCAGGAAAAGACAGGCGATGTAAGCCAGTTCCGTCAGGGCAAGACAAATAACGACATAAAGTAAGCTGCTCCGGATATGGAATACGGTCCCGCATCCTCATGAAGGGTGCGGGGCTTTTGTTGTGAAAGCGGCTTATTTATGATATTCTCACTATGTATGGGCAACTATATGGATCGAGTTTTAAAGGAGAGGGAGAACCGATGAAGAAAATGGAAGAAATGATACTGAAAGAGGGCAAAGTGCTGCCGGGCGGAGTGCTCAAGGTAGGAAGTTTCCTCAATCAGCAGGTAGATACAAAATTCATGAAGGAGATCGGAGATGAGATCGCGCGTCTGTATGAGGGCGAGGACATCACTAAGATCCTGACTATCGAATCATCGGGCATTCCTATCGCCATCTCGGCAGGCTTCGCAATGAAGGTCAAGGTAGTCTATGCCAAGAAGAACAAGTCTTCTAACGTTTCCGGCGATGTTTATTCAACTCCGGTCAAGTCATTTACACACGGAGTTACCAACAATGTCGTGGTTACGAAGGAGTATCTTTCGCCTGAGGACCGCATCCTTGTAGTCGATGATTTCCTGGCCCACGGAAGCGCGCTTTCAGGACTTATAGATATAGTCAATCAGTCGGGAGCTACTCTTGTAGGCTGTGTTGCAGCTATCGAGAAGGGTTTCCAGATGGGCGGAGACAGGCTCAGAGAACAGGGTTACAGGATCGAGTCTCTCGCTATCATCGATGAGATGACAGATGACGGGATCACATTCCGTGAGCAGTAAGAAAATAACGAATGAATATAACTATCGGTGGATTAAACATAAACTATAAAATAAGCGGACCGGACGGGAGCAAGGATGCTCCTGTTCTTGTGGTGCTCCAGGGCTGGGGGACCGGCATGGAGATATACGACTCAGTCGCAGCGGCGATAAATGACAGATACCGCGTGGTCCAGTTCGACCTTCCGGGATTCGGCGCCAGCGATGAGCCTGAGGAGCCGTGGAACGTCGACGCGTACGCGGACTTCTTCTGCAGCTTTATGGAGGCTCTTGGCATAAAGAAGGCAGCTCTCCTCGGTCACTCCTATGGCGGAAGAGTCATAATCAAGCTGGCTGCCAGGGACAGTCTTCCGTTTGAGATAGAGAAGATCGTTCTGGTGGACAGCGCCGGCGTCATGCCTGAGCGCAGCACATCGCAGAAGTTCAAAGTGAAGCTGTACAAGATCAAGAGGACCTTCCTCATGAGCAAGCCGGTGCACGCGATGTTCCCTGAGGTCATCGATTACTGGATGAGCAAGCAGGGATCCGAAGACTACAGAAACGCGAGCCCGGTAATGAAGCGCTGTCTTGTGCTTGCTGTCAACGAAGACCTGCAGCATCTGATGCCTTCGGTGAGGCAGGAAGTGCTGCTCGTATGGGGAGATCTCGACCTCGATACGCCGATAAGCGATGCTCATAAGATGGAAGCGAAGATGCCGAACGCGGCTCTCGTTGTGCTTGAGGGAACTGATCACTATTCCTTCCTGTACAAGCCGGTTGAATTCAGGGGCATACTGAGGGCATTCCTCGGGATCGGAGGTGCGGCATGATAATACGTACTCTGATCACACTTGCTCTTGCTGTACCTGCATTCTGGCTGACCATGCGCTTCAACATGCACATGTTTCAGCTGAATACATACATGAACAACGAGCAGAGCGCATGGCTCGCGAAAAACAGACATCTTCAGTGGATACTGTATTTTGCCATCGCCCTCGGTGCTGTCAGGATGTTCGTGCCTCTTGCGGGCCTGGACTGGCTGACAACCGCAGTGGATGTGCTTGCCTGGCTCACTCTTATAGTCATCATTATGGTGTACAGGCTGCTCATTGAGATGAACTCAAAGAAGCCGCTCAAGTTCACTCCGAGAGTGAAGAGGATGGTAGCAACTATAATCACGGTGAACGTGCTTATATTGTTGTTCTGCTACGCAACGGTCCTCATAAGGAACGGAAAGATCGAAGCCTGGAATCTGGCGCCGTTAAGCGGTTTCCTGCTCGCTGCCGTCGGGCTCCAGCTCGGTGAGAACATGCTGGCAAACAGCATCAACCGTCCGATCGAAAAGGGAGTGAACAACCATTATATAAACGACGCGAAACGCATCCTGAAGGAGAATCCGGACCTCACCATCATCGGCGTAACCGGAAGCTACGGCAAAACGAGCGTCAAGTTCTACCTCGAAACACTTCTGAGGCAGAAATACAGAGTGCTTGTGACGCCTGAAAGCTACAATACCCCGATGGGTATCGTAATAACCATCAGGAAGTTCCTCAAGCCGACCCACGAGATATTCGTATGCGAGATGGGTGCGAGGTATGTGGGAGAGATCAAGGAGGACTGTGATCTGGTGCATCCGCATCACGGACTCATTACGTCGATCGGCCCTCAGCACCTTGACACCTTCGGAAGCCTGGAGAACATACAGAAGACCAAATTCGAACTTGCCGATGCTGTTCCTGACGGAGGAATACTCTTCCTGAACGGCGACAATGAATATATCGCGGAAGAGCTTGAGCGCAGAAAGGGCAGCAGACCGCTCTACGATGATCCTGTAATGTATCATTCGCAGAAGATCGGCAGCGGGTATTACGCATCGGATATAGTCATTACAAATCACGGGACCGACTTTACTGTAAACGCTCCGGACAGAGAGTCTGAGCGCTTCTCGATGAAACTCGTGGGCATGCACAACGTTATAAACGTAATGGGCGCAATAGCAGTTGCTCATGAGTTTGACATACCGCTTTCAGAACTCCGCATACCGGTCAGAAGGATACAGAGCGTACCTCACCGCATGGAGATGAAGAACCACGGAGATGTTACGATCATCGACGACGCGTTCAACTCCAACCCGATAGGATCAAAAGCGGCTGTTGAAACACTTGCCATCATGGACGGCATGAGAATACTCATCACGCCGGGAATGGTTGAACTCGGTGAAGACGAGGCTGAATACAACAGAAAGTTCGGCACATACGCGGCAGACTGCTGCGACAGGATATTCCTGGTCGGCAGAAAGCATACTGAGCCGATAAAAGAGGGCATCCTCAGCAAAGGCTTCCCTGAGAAGCATCTGGAAGTCTTTGATAAGGTAGAAGACGCGATCAGCCGCGCCTATGCAGTAAAGACAGATCAGCACAAGTACATACTCTTGGAGAATGACCTGCCTGACAATTACTGATTACCTTTTCGCATTGTACTTGTCAGGATCGCGATCCATTAGGAGAAACAAAATGAAAACCAAAGTAGCTATGATGTTCGGCGGCAAGACCGTTGAGCACGAAGTATCTGTAATATCCGGCATCCAGGCGCTGAAAAGCATGGACACCGACAAATACGAAGTCATACCTGTTTATATGACAAAGGAAAATGAAATGTACACAGGCGCGGACATCGGCAAGATCGAGTCCTATAAGGACATCCCGGGTCTGCTGAAGCGTTCGCAGAGGGTCATCATGGTGAATGACGGAGGAAGGGTGCAGCTCGTGCCTTATCCTGCGAAGATGTTCGGAGGACAGAAGCCTGCAGCCATCGATATAGCTTTTCCGGTCGTTCACGGCACAAATGTAGAGGACGGAGCGCTTCAGGGTTATCTGAAGACCGTCGGCGTCCCGTTTGTGGGGCCTGATGTCACATCGTCCGCAATAAGCATGGATAAGTTCATCACCAAGGCTGTTCTCAAGGAGGCAGGTGTGCCGGTCCTCGACGCGGCGGTCTATACGATGGCTGACTATGAGGATCCTGAGAAGATAGCAGATGACATAGAGAAGACTTTCGGTTATCCGGTCATCATAAAGCCTGTAAATCTCGGCTCCAGCGTTGGCATAGGTGTAGCGAAGAACAGGGACGAGCTGATAGACGCGATCGATGACGCGTTCAGATACGCCGCGAGAGTCATGGCGGAGCATGCGATCTCAAAACTGAGGGAGATAAACTGCTCGGTTCTGGGTGATGAAAATGAAGCGGCAGCTTCAGAGTGCGAGGAACCGCTGACATCCGGAGAGATCCTCAGCTATGAAGACAAGTACGTCAACAGCGGCGGCAAGAAGGGCGGCGCAAAGGGCGGAAGCGGCTCCAAGGGAGCAGGCATGGCGAACCTTTCCAGAAAGATCCCTGCGGACCTGAGCCCTGAGAGGCGTGAGGAGATCCGCGAGCTTGCCGTTAAGTCGTTCAAGGCCCTCGGATGCTGCGGCGTGTCGCGCATCGACTTCATGATAGATGAAGAGGAAGACAAACTCTATTTCAACGAGATCAATCCTATTCCGGGCTCGCTCTCGTTCTACCTGTGGGAGCCGGTTGGCGTACCTTACAAGGAACTTCTCGACCGCATGATACAGCTGGCTCTGAAGAGAGAACGCATCGAAGACTCTCTCACGTTCACATTCGATACAAATATTCTCGCTAATGCGAAACTATAAGAGGTAAATATTATGGCGCTTGATGGATTCAGAGACATGTATAACGATTTCTACGGACCGGCCGATGACGCGCTGACTTCCAAACAGAGGAGAGAAAAGAACGTCAGAGACAAAATCAATCAGCTTTCAAATGAGGGCAAAGCCATGATCAGTGTAGAAACCGAAGTAGAAACAATTGAAGAAGAAAGAAAACCGGTGGCCGTAGCAGTAAAAACTCCGGGTGAAGATGAGGAAAAACCGAAAGAGCCTGAGAAATCGGGCATGGAAGAGCTGAACGAGCTTGTTGGCCTCAAGACAGTCAAACACGATGTAGAGGAACTTATTGGTCTGGCCAAGGTCAGAAAGATGCGTGAAGAGAAGGGCATGAAGGCGGTGCCTATGTCGCTTCACCTTGTTTTCTCGGGCAATCCGGGTACAGGAAAAACAACAGTCGCAAGGATACTCGGAAAACTGTACAAGGAGATCGGCATCCTCTCAACCGGTCAGATGATCGAGACCGACCGCTCCGGACTAGTAGCCGGCTATGTAGGACAGACTGCGATCAAGACCCAGAAAAAGATCCAGGAGGCCATGGGCGGCATCCTTTTCATAGACGAAGCCTATACGCTCAATCAGAAGGACGAGAACTTCGGTCAGGAAGCGATCGACACCATACTCAAGGCCATGGAAGACCACCGCGACGAGTTTGTGGTTATCGTTGCCGGATACACGCAGCTTATGAAGGATTTCGTTGAAAGCAATCCGGGACTCAAGTCCAGGTTCAACAAGTTCTTCGAATTCCCTGATTACACGGTCGAAGAACTGCAGCAGATATTCGAACTCCAGTGCAAGAAGTATCAGTACGAGCTCACCGAAGAGGCTGATAACGCAGTGCGCGAAGAGATCATCAGGATCGAGGAGTCAAAGGGCGAAAACTTTGCGAATGCAAGAGAGGTGCGCAATCTTTTCGAGAAGATCATAGCAAACCAGGCGACAAGAGTCTCGGCCCTCGAGGATGTTGATGAGAAGGCGCTCTCCACCATAACCATCGATGATCTCACGGATAAATTCGAGGAAGAGTACGAGGAAGAACTCAGGGCAAGAGCGGCAAGAGAAGCCGAGGTAGAAGAGGCGCTGAGAGAAGTCGCTGAAATGAACGACGGCAAAGAGCCGACCGCGGAGGAGAGAGCCGGCGAGATAGTCGACCTCTTAAAAGAACTTGCAGAAGAGAACGGAGAAGAACCTAAAGGCGGTAAAAAGAAGAAAGCAAAAGTTACGGAGAAGAAGCCTATCATCAGACGATAAAAGATGACGATAAATATTCTGAAAGGCTGACAGACGCCGGACAGGCAGTAAAGATTTAAAGAAGCAAGAAATTATTAGCACTCGCATCAAGTGAGTGCTAAATTTTTCTTTACAAACGTTGAAAAGTGTACTATTATTGTCTTGGCAAAAATGAGCAAAGACGATTTTTGTCAAAAATTGCTAATAAATCTTCTTACAGGAGGTAAGCATATATGAACATTGAAAAATACACTCAGAATGCACAGCAGGCTGTGCTTGACTGCCAGAACATCGCGGTCGCCATGGGCAACCAGATGGTAGACGGTGAGCACATCCATCTTGCGCTTCTCAAGCAGCAGGATGGCCTGATCCCTAAGCTGCTTCAGTCCATGGGCGTGAACATCATCGCTGTTACCAAGGATGTCCAGGCAGAAGTCGATAAGATCCCTAAGGTCTCCGGAGGCGGTGACGGCATGTACGGCACACGCAGGTTCAACAAGATCTTCATGGACGCCGAGGCTGTCGCTGAACAGTTCAAGGACGAATACGTGAGCGTAGAACACATCTATCTCGCGCTTCTTTCGGAGAAAGGAACTCCGAGCGAGAGGATATTCCTGAGATACGGGATCACAAAAGAGAAGTTCCTTGAGGCGCTCACAAAGGTCAGGGGAAATCAGAGGATCACGAGCCAGAATCCTGAAGACAACTACGAAGCTCTTGCGAAGTACGGCAGGGACCTTGTCGAAATGGCAAGAGCAGGCAAACTGGATCCTGTCATCGGAAGGGATGCCGAAATAAGGCACGTAGTGCAGATCCTTTCAAGGCGTACAAAAAACAACCCGGTGCTCATCGGTGAACCGGGCGTCGGCAAGACTGCCGTGGTCGAGGGCCTCGCGCAGAGGATACTGGCGGGAGATGTTCCTGAAGGCCTCAAGGACAAGACCGTCTACGCTCTTGACATGGGTTCTCTTATCGCCGGAGCCAAGTACAGAGGTGAATTCGAGGAGAGGCTGAAGGCCGTTCTCAACGAGATCGAAAAATCCGAAGGCAGGATAATCCTGTTCATCGACGAGATCCACAATATTGTCGGAGCGGGAGCCGCGGAAGGTGCCATGGATGCCGGAAACCTGCTCAAGCCGAAGCTGGCAAGGGGAGAGCTCCACTGCATAGGAGCCACCACGCTTGACGAGTACAGGAAGTACATCGAGAAGGACGCCGCTCTCGAGAGAAGGTTCCAGAAGGTGCTGGTAGACCAGCCGAGCGTCGAGGATACCATATCCATCCTCCGCGGACTCAAGGAAAAGTTTGAGATCCACCACGGCGTACGTATCACCGACAGCGCTCTTATCGCATGCGCCACACTGTCAGACAGATACATCAGCGACAGATACCTGCCTGACAAGGCTATCGACCTCATGGACGAAGCTGCAGCGCGCATCCGTACAGAGATCGACAGCATGCCGTCAGAACTCGATGAGATATCCCGCAAGATAACCCAGCTCGAGATAGAAAAGCAGGCTCTCTCAAAGGAAGAAGACAAGGGCTCAATGGCCAGGCTTGAGAACCTTGAGAAGGAACTTGCCGATCTCAAGGAAAAGAGCGCCGGCATGAGAGCTCAGTGGGAGAATGAGAAGGCCGAGATCCTTGAGGCAAAGAACCTCAAGCAGCAGATCGAAGACATCAGACTCGAGATCGAAGACGCTGAGAGACAGGCTGACTACGAAAAAGGCGCCCAGCTGAAATACGGCGTCCTGCCTGATCTTGAAAGACAGCTCGAAGAGAAGAAAGCCGCTGCCGATAAAAGAGAAGAGGCGAGACTCCTCCAGGAGGAGGTGACCGAAGAAGAGATCGCAGAGGTCATTTCAGGATGGACGGGCATCCCTGTGAGCAAGCTGGTTGAGACAGAACGCGATAAACTCCTCAGACTGCCTGATATCCTGCATAAAAGGGTCATCGGTCAGGATGAGGGCGTAAAAGCCGTCTCAGAGGCAATACTGCGCGCCAGAGCGGGTCTCAAGGATGAGAACAGACCTATCGGATCGTTCATTTTCCTCGGACCTACCGGCGTAGGCAAGACCGAGCTCGCGAAGGCTCTGTCGGAATCGCTGTTTGACAGTGAGCGCAACATGATAAGAATAGACATGTCCGAATACATGGAGAAGCACTCCGTATCGAGACTGGTAGGAGCGCCTCCGGGGTACGTAGGATATGACGAGGGCGGTCAGCTGACCGAGGCAGTCCGCCGCAAGCCGTACAGCGTCATCCTCTTCGATGAGATCGAGAAGGCTCATCCGGATGTGTTCAACATTCTGCTGCAGCTGCTCGACGACGGACGACTGACTGACAACCAGGGCCGTACTGTCGACTTCAAGAATACGATCGTCATCATGACATCGAACATAGGAAGCGCAGATCTCATTGACAACATGAAGGATGACGGCACGATCGATCCTGAGGTTGAGAAGCTGGTAATGGCTCAGCTCAAAGCGGGCTTCAGACCGGAATTCCTCAACCGTATCGACGACATTATCCTGTTCAGCCCGCTCACAAAGGATCAGATCAAGGGCATCATAAAGCTCTCGTTCAGAGACATCGCTGACAGGCTCAAGGACAGGGATATCGAGCTGAGCGTTACCGACGCCGCACTCGAGTTCATCGCCGACGAGGCATACGATCCTCACTACGGTGCAAGGCCGATCAAGCGCTACCTGCAGCAGCACGCAGAGACTGAGATCGCCTCCGGAATAATCAGAGGCACGATTCTTGACGGCCAGTCACTAATTTGCGACTCAGATGGGGAGAAACTGGTGTATACTTCTAATTAAAGAGGTGAACGGACTGAAAGAATAAAAGAGATAAGGCATGGCCGCAGACAGACAACATATCGCATACGGTGATCTGATGATGCTTGCGGCCACCATGATATTCGGAGCAATGACGATATTCTCAAAACAGATACTCGCCGAGCTCGAAGTATTCAACATGGTGGCTCTCAGATTTTTGATTGCCTTCGCGGCATGCCTTGCGGTCTTTCACAGGAGATACCGGAAATTAGATAAAGAAACGTTCCTGCACTCGGGAGTGCTGGGAACGTTTTTGTTTATATCTTATTTATGCATGGTGCTGGGATGCAAATATACCACGGCTTCGAACGCTGGCTTCATGATGAGCCTTGTGGCGTTCTTCACGCCGCTCATAATCCTTGTACAGGAGCACATAGTACCTGGAAGGGTGCAGATCGCCAGCATCATCATCACGCTCATAGGAGTAGGGCTCATGTGCCTTTCGGAAGGGCTGTCGCTCAACAGAGGTGATCTCATATGCATAATGAGCGCGTTCTTCTATTCGTTCCAGATGCTGTACACCGAGCGCTACGCGCACAGGCATGATCCGATAGTGCTGGGCACTCTTCAGCTGCCGTTCGTGTCGGTGTACGGATTCATATTCGCGTTCCTTTTCGAAGACAGCTTCAGGCTTCCGGTGAGCGCCGCCGGGTGGTGGCAGCTGCTGTATCTGGCTCTCGGATGCGGAGCCCTGGGATTCATCTTTCAGACATCTGCCGAAAAGCTGAGCCCTACGTCGCATACGACGCTGATATACGCGTCAGAGCCGGTCTTCGTGGCGCTGTTTTCGTTCCTTATGCTTGGCGAACAGATCAGTGTCCGCCAGATGGCAGGTATCGTGCTGGTATTCATAGGCGTATGGATCACGGTGCGGCCGAAAAAAGATGAGAGGTTGATCCAAGATGCAGACTGAACTGGGAAAGAAATTCTGGATATCCATGCTGGTATTCGGCCTGATGGGACAGGTGGCATGGGTGGTTGAGAACATGTACTTCAACGTGTTCATCTACAAGATGTTTCATGCAACGGCAGCTGACATATCGGCCATGGTGATGGCGAGCGCGGTGACAGCCGCCCTGACTACCATCATCATGGGAGCTGTGTCCGATAAAGTCGGTAAAAGGAAGGCGTTCATGAGCTTCGGTTACATTATCTGGGGCGTCAGCATCATAGCGTTCGCATACATACACAGCATCATGCTCACGATCGTGATGGACTGCGTCATGACATATTTCGGATCTACCGCGAATGATGCCGCGTACAACGCATGGCTGACAGACAGGGGAGATTCCACCAACAGGGGAAAGATAGAAGGCGTCAACTCAATGATGCCGCTGGTCGCGGTGCTTGTGGTGTTCGGGGGATTCATGAGCTTCAACCTCGATGAGCATTCAGCCTGGGTCACGATCTATTATGTCATCGGCATCGCTACGGCGGTCATCGGAGCTCTGGGATGGTTCATCATAGAGGATGATCCGGGACTGAAAAAGTCTGAGGAGAGCCTTGGGGAAACTCTGGCGTACAGTTTCAGACCATCGGTAGCCAGGGAGAACAGGAAACTGTATCTCACGCTCCTCAACTTCGCGATCTTCGGCATATCGATACAGATTTTCATGCCTTATCTGATCATTTACTATGAGCAGACCCTCGGCCTTGACAACTATGTCATGATATTCGCGCCGGCCATATTGCTGGCAGCCGCAGCCACCGTTTTCTACGGAAGACTGTATGACACCAGAGGCTTTACGAAAAGCATCCTGCCCGTGACTGCGATGCTCATTATAGGGTATACTATATTATATTTCACACATGCTCACGCAGCCGTGCAGGCGTTCATCGGATCGCTCATTACAATGACCGGGTATCTGGCAGGCATGTCCATATTCGGAGCCATGATAAGAGATAATATACCGGAAGGCAGAGCAGGGCAGTTCCAGGGTGTCCGTATCATCGGACAGGTCTTCGTACCGGGCCTCATCGGACCGGCTATAGGAGCCTGGGTGCTGCGCAACGCGGATGTCATAGTCAACAGCGACGGCACTGAATCGTTCCTTCCGGACAGAGGGATATGGTCCGCATCGGGGATAATAATAGTCATACTCTTTGCGGCGCTGATGCTTACGATGAGAAAAAGTGGATCCACGAAAGGAGTCAGAAAATGAGTACTTTGTCAGTAAATAACATACGCGCGATAGTCTCGTGCGACGGCAGGGACAGCGTTTATGAGAACGTCAATCTTTATTGCGAGGACGGTCTGATCTCGTACATCGGGCCTGAAAAGCACGACGCCGACACAGTGATCGACGGTTCGGGAATGCTTTGTTATCCGGGTCTCGTCAACGCTCATCACCATCTGTATCAGGTTTTCTCGCGCAATCTTGAGAAAGTGCAGAACATGGAGCTCTTCGACTGGCTCAAGACGCTCTATGAGATATGGAAGAACCTGAACGAAGACACTATATACCTGTCATCGCTGACCGGCATGGGAGAGCTGATGAAAAACGGCTGCACGACGGTCTTCGATCATCACTATGTGTTCCCGGCAGGGGCCGGAGACCTGATCGGAGCTCAGGCTGCAGCTGCGGATAAGCTCGGAGTAAGGATGCATTTCTCACGCGGCTCAATGGATCTCTCGGTCAAGGACGGAGGACTTCCGCCTGACAGCGTGGTGCAGACAGTCGATGAGATCATGAAGGACAGCATAGATCTCATTGACAAATACCACGACAGATCCTTCAGGTCGAAACGCCGCATCGCGCTCGCGCCGTGCTCGCCGTTCTCGGTCTCTGAAGACCTTCTCCGTGAGTCCGCGATACTTGCGAGGGAGAAAGGCGTACGCCTGCATACACATCTCTGCGAAACAAAGGACGAAGAGAATTACATGATTGAGCGCGAGGGCGTACGTCCTCTTGCTTACATGGAGAGAGTGGGCTGGATAGGAGACGATGTATGGTACGCCCACGGCATACACTTCAACGACGAAGAACTGAAACTTCTGGCAGAGACCGGCACGGGCGTCTGCCATTGCCCGATATCAAACATGAAGCTTTCATCAGGGATCGCCCGCATCCCTGAAATGCTCGAGATGGGCATCCCTGTAGGTCTCGGAGTAGACGGATCGGCATCGAACGACGGATCCGACATGCTCGAGGAGCTGCGGGTGGGATTCCTGCTGCACAGGCTCAACTCAAGCAAGCTCGCTCCGACCGGCTATGACATGCTGAAGGTGGCAACGATGGGATCGGCAAGGCTTCTCGGAAGAGACAAGGAGATCGGATCCATCGAGGTCGGCAAGTGTGCTGACTTCTTCATGGTCGATTCAGACCGACTCGAACTGGTGGGAGCATGCTACGACCCTAAGTCAGTACTTGGCACAGTAGGACTCAGGGGAGCTGTGGACTACACCGTTATCGACGGAGAGGTCACTGTGGAACACGGAGCGATCACCGGTATAGACGAAGAGAAGGTCGTTGCGGATTCGAACAAGGAGCTCGGAAGGTATCTCGCAGATCTGTAAGGAACAAAGGATGCTTAAGACTGAATTTGACGGAAAAAAACTCAGATTGACAGTGGACGGGTTTGAACTCCTGTCCACTCCTTTCGTTTCCGCCATAAAGCACGAGAAGACTTATGTCAGCAGGCGCGGAACGGTAAAGGAGACAATAGTCGAACTGGAGCATGCGAGGCTCAACGATATTGAGAGGATAAACGGCAATACTTTTGTCATGTCCGGAGACGGTCATTCGCTCAGGATGGAGGTCAATGAGTGCGATCTCGGCTGTGAGCTCTTCTTTGAGGGAGAGGAAGGCTGGGCTTATGAGTTCAGAATACCTGCCATGGAAGGAGAGGCAGTCTTCGGGGGAGGAGAGCAGTACCGCCAGACGAACCTCCGCGGAGAGCGGATAATGAATTACGTTTCAGAACACATCACAGCCCGCACGCTCATTGAGAAAGTAATACTGCCTGACCACCGTTACCGTGAAAAAACAGCCGAAAGCATCGGAAGCTATTCGCCTATGCCTGTTTTCGTCACGGACAAAGGACGGCTCTTTTATTTCGATACGCCTTCGGACGGCATCTCCAAATTCGGCATACACAATTACAGGTTCGAGTTCGACAGATGCCCGAGGTCCTTGATGCTGCTGCACGCTGATGACTACGGTACGCTCATGCGTGCTCTCGCAGTGAAGAACAAGCCGGGGATGTATCTTCCTGACTGGTGCCTCGACGGCATGATAATCGCTGTTCAGGGAGGCACCGATAAAGTGATCTCAAAGACCTTTGCCATGCTCGATGCCGGCGCAAGAATAAGCGCCGTATGGAGCCAGGACTGGTGCGGTGAGAATCGGACGGTCATGGGAAAGCAGGTCTGGTGGAATTATGAATACGACGATAAGCTTTATCACCATCTGCCTGAGGCCATAAGAAGGCTCGAAAGCAGGGGCGTGCACTTCCTGGCTTACCTGAATCCATATCTCGTAAAGGGGAGCAGGCTGTACAATAAGTGTGCCGGGAAGGGCTGGCTGATAAAAAACAGGGACGGCAGCATATGCCATATCAAGTCCACTACTTTTGATGCCGGCATGCTCGACCTGACTGATCCTGAAGCCGTGAGATTCATAAAAGAGGTCCTCATAAAGAGGAACATGCTCGACATAGGCGTCAAGGGCTGGATGGCGGACTTCGGCGAGTATCTGCCGGCGGACTGCGTGCTGCATGACGGCGACCCGGCTGAGCTGCACAACCAGTGGCCTGTGATATGGGCAAGGATCAACCGCGAGGCGATAGAGGAGTACGGCGATAAGGATGTTATGTTCTTTACGCGCTCGGGATATCTGGGAGAGCAGAAATACGCGCCTATAATGTGGAACGGTGATCAGCATACAGACCTCACCAGGGACTACGGCATGCCGTGTGTCATGCCTGCGACTTTTTCACTGGGATTCTCCGGTGTGCCGCTGGTACACAGCGATATAGGCGGATTTTTCTCGATAGGCAAGCTGAAAAGGAGCGATGAGCTCTTCATACGCTGGATGGAGATGAATACTTTCTCACCGCTGATGAGAAGCCATGAGTCGATAAGACCATGGGCAAACAGCCAGTTCGATGCTCCGGCTGTAATTCCGCATACGGTGCGCCTCACTGGCATACATGCTGCGCTCAGGCCGTATATAAAGCGCTGTATCGAACAGGCTTCAGAAGGGATACCGGCAATGAGACCGGATTTCTGGAACGCGGTCGATTACTCGGCCTGCAGGGACGAGTATTCATACTTCTTAGGTGACGACATGTATGTGTGTCCTGTTATAGAAAAGAATGCCACGGAGAGGACCGTATGTCTGCCCGAAGGGGACTGGACAGGATTCTGGGACAATGAATCATACAGGGGAGGCTCTGAGATCAGGGTGAAGGCTCCTCTTGGAAGGATACCGGTCTTCTACAGGACAGAAAGCAGCTTTGCGGAACTGTTCAGAAGGGCTGCGGAAGAAAAATAACGGTAAAAAAAGAAGAGCTGCCGCCGGCAGCTCTTTTCTACGCATAAAATTTATTTGTATACATAAGCCCTGAATCCGAACATCCTTGCAAGGACCTTCAGCGTTCCGGCATGATGTCCCTTCATGACGACAAAGTGAGGTTCAAATCCGTCAAGCACACTGTTTTCAACGGCTTTACGCACCGGAGCCGTTGTTTTTATTACTATTGAAGTGCCGGTGAACTGCTTCGGCCTGTCGAGAGCTTCGCCTTCAAGTATGAAGAACCGGTAGCTTCCGTCAGGCTCACGGCCGATCCTGAATATGGTGGCTTCAGGGAAGGCTTCGCATCCGAAGTCCATAGCGGGGCCTATCTTCCTGTTAGGGTGAACGCCTACTGTTGCTCCGGTGTCCTTGCGCGCGAGAGTGCATGCGGCAGCCCCGCAGTGCCAGAAGGTCAGGGTGTTTTCTTCTTCGTTCAGGCTTACGGGATCGCCGAAGAATACCGGAGACGAAGAGAGTTTCATGCCTGTCCACATTGAAAGAGCGCCGTAGATATCAGCTTCGCATGCTGCCGCGGTGCCGTCGTCATTGAGCATCGAAAGCACCGCACAGACAGGGGTGCCGTATTCAGTGAAGTAGTCGGGCCAGCAGCGTGAGGCGAGGGCGCCTATGCCGTTTTCGCGGACATATTCGCTGTATGCCTTGTACAGTCTGGCGTGATCCCTGAGATTATTTTCCGGAGTATGATCGAGACCTGACGTCAGCTCATGTGAGCGCTCCATATATTCTTTACAGTCATCGTCTGTGTATGATTTTGCGCGTTCTATCATCTCAGGAACGGATATCGATACTACTTCCGCTCCGAAAACATCCTTGAGCTCGTCCCCACGGGCACGGCCGAAGTCGAATCCCTGAGGAGGTTCTCCGACGGTAGCCAGTCTGAGGCCCTGCATCTCTTTTTTTATCCTGGATGCTTTTACACAGGCATCGATCCCGGCCCTGACGTTTTCTTCCTCAGGAGAACCTAAAACATACCCGTAGTCAGTTCTGCCGGAGCATCGCATCGCGTTCGCGGCGCTGTATGCGCCTGTAAGCGAATTCAGGCGGAGCCTGGTGCCGTCGATGACGGGCTCCCGCAGAGTCCAGAGCAGGACAGGACAGTCAAAGCGTCTGACCACCTCAGACATGTAGGCTGCGTTGGCGAAGGTGAGATCCTGGAATACGATGAGATCGGGTTCGAGGTCCGAGATGTATCCGCTCATCGCGTCCACTGACAAAAGCATGTCGTCAGGGAATACGAATGCAGGATCAGCCTCTCGCAGGACTGCTTTGGATCTTTCAAAAAGATCCCTTGCGCTTTCAAGGTGGAAGGTCGGGACGCCGACCGGTATGTAAACAGGTGTGAATTCTTTCATATGAGCCCTCCGGCCTGAATTTCAAGCAAAAAGAATCGTATAATCAAAGAAGCCGGTTGTCAACTGCAACCGGCTTCGTGCTTTTTCTGTTATAACCTGATGCTTATCTCTCCGGATCGCAAGACCTCTACGCTTCCGTCTTCGTAACGGACCTTGAGCCCGAATTCCTCGTCTATTCCCAGAACGTGAGCCCGTACCGTTTCGCCGCCTTTGAATACCATCACATCTTTTCCTGTCACCATGGAACGCTTGATATATTCATCAGAATACGGTGTTTCAGGAAGGTGGCTGTAGTATTCCATGAAGCGGTTAAGCACCTCCGCCGCAAGTTTGTTCTTGAGACCGATCGAAGGCTCATCAAAAACACTTCCCGCTATATCAGCGATCGCTGACGGGAATCCTTCGGCAGGTGTATAAGCATTGATGCCTATGCCTACTATCACGTACTCCAGCTTTCCGGTCTCGATGCCGTAGGAAGCTTCAGATAGGATACCGCAGACCTTTTTGCCGTCAATATAGATATCATTGACCCATTTGATCTCTGCGTGCTTTTCTGAAACCGACTCGATAGCTTCACTTACCGCTGCTGCCGCCATGGTAGTGAAATGCAGCACCTGATTTTCAGTAAGACCTTCAGGTCTGAGCAGTATGCTCATGTATATGCCGCTTTCGGCAGGGGAGAAGAATGCTTTTCCTCTGCGTCCTCTTCCGGCGCTCTGAGAACCGGCGACTGCAACATAGCCTTCTTTCTCGCCGTTTTGTGCCTTCTCGATGCATTTGGTATTAGTAGAATCGACTCTGACAAATACTTCCGGTCTGAGGTCTTTGGCGTATTCGTTAAGACTGCTGCGGATACCGCGTATTGTCAGTACGTCTGATTCCTTGTCCAGACAATAGCCTCTGTTTGTGACGGCTTTGATCTCGTAACCTTCACTTTGCAGCTTCTTTACAGCCTTCCATACAGCTGTTCTGGATATATTGAGTTCTTCTGCTATCCTTTCTCCTGAAATGAAAAAACCTTTGTTTTTTTCAAACAAAGCAAGGACTGTGTCCTTCGTACTCATGTGCTCTCTCTCCTTGAATCCGTTAGTTTTATTTGAATTCACTAACTATTTAAAGTGTAATACCGCGATTGATGATTATCAAGACAGTTGACAATGTGAACACTATTAAATACAAATTCTTTGCATTATGTGCTAATATTTCTAGAGGGAGGACACCATCATGAACAAACCGGAACTTTTGTCACCAGTGGGAGGTAAAGCGCATCTCATAGCCGCAGTCAATAACGGCGCCGATGCTGTATACATGGGAGGCATGGCATTCAATGCCAGGATATTTGCCGATAATTTCAGCGATGAGGAGCTTCCTGATGCAATTAATTACGCTCACTCCCATGGCGTAAAAGTATACATGACCATCAATACTCTGATAGCGGACAACGAGCTTGCGAGAGCCTTTGACTACTGCAATTACATTTACGGTCTCGGAGTTGACGGAGTAATCGTGCAGGACATGGGCCTTGCGAGGCTTCTGCACAGGTATCTGCCGGATCTTCCGATGCACCTGTCTACACAGGGCACGCTTTACAACAAGGGCGGCGCTCTTGCGGCGGCGGAGATGGGATTCTGCAGGGTCGTGCCTGCGAGGGAACTTTCGCTCGAAGAAATAAAAGACCTTGCCGCGTACTGCAATGATCTGGACCCGAAGATAGATGTGGAAGTCTTTGTTCACGGAGCGCTTTGCATGTGCTATTCGGGACAGTGCCAGATGAGCAGGGTGCTCGGCGGCGGAAGCGGACGTACAGGCAACCGCGGCACCTGCGCACAGCCGTGCAGACACGCATACAGGGGTGACGATGGCGAGACATATTATGCTCTCAGCCCTAAGGACCTGTGCCTAATAGAGCACATACCTGAACTCATCATGTCGGGCGCAGCGTCGTTCAAGATAGAGGGGCGCATGAAGACTCCTGAGTATGTTGCGGTCGTCACAAGAATATACCGCAAATACATGGATCTTTTCGAAAAGCTGGCTGCTGAATACGGTCCCGGGAAGGCTGCGGAATTATATAAAGTAGAGGAGAGCGACATGCTCGAACTCAGGCAGATATTCAACCGCGGAGATTTTACGGAAGGCTATCTGTACGGTAACCCGGGAGAGGAACTTCTTTCGGGATCCAGCCCTAAGAATCAGGGTCTCCGCATCGGACGCGTGATTGCCGTTATAGACAGCGAGAACAAGGTGAGCGAGAAAGATGAAAAAGCTGCCGCCAGAGGCGCTCTCAGACGCGGAAGGGAGCTTGTATGCATAGAACTCTCTGATGCTTCAGGAGAACAGGGCATCGGACTTGACTCCGGAGACGGCATAGAATTCATAAGAGAGGATGCGGAATACCTCGTCAGCTCGCCGGCAGGAGGAGTCGTTACTTACCTTAAAGACATAGGCCTTGGCTGCGTACTGGCCGGAGACTTCGAGAGGGGAGCATTCACCGGCGATACCGTACGCAAGGTGACAGATAAGAAACTCCTCGAAGCAGCGCTTGACGTTCCAGAGAAAAAGCTTCCTGTGACCATGTCATTTACTGCACGCGCGGGGCAGTTCCCAGTGCTTGTGATGAATGACGTGAGGAACGGAAACAGCGTGGAAATAGTGTCAGATCACAGAGTGGAGTACGCCGAGAAGGTCCCGACCGACAGGGAGAGGATCGAAGCATCGCTCGACAGACTGGGAGACACCGTATTTACGCCGGGCTTCACAGGGATAGACGTTCAGATAGACGAAGGCATAATGATGCCTCTTTCAGTGGTCAACAGGATGAGGCGTGAAGCGGCGGACGAACTGATGAAGAGCCGCAGGGAGCATGTCACAAAGAACAGGAGGCCGGCTCTTACGAGGGATGAGATAACCCGGATAAGAGAGGCTGAAGAGCTCGGTTCCGGTGCCATAAGTTCAGATGAATGGCAGCGCAGGGTGAACAGGAGCGGTATCAGACCGGTGGCCCTGGAAAGGTTCATGGAGACCGGCGGCAGGGAACTCAGACCGGGATCCGTTCCGTATATAATGAACGTTTCCAAAGGAAGCCTTGACAGGTTCATCGAGATGCACTTTGATGAGATTGCTGAAGCCTGCAGGGAAACAGGCATACTGTGCGGCAACGCGGGCTGGATAGCCGCGTTCAGGGACGCCGGAGTAAAAGTCTACGGAGACTATGGCCTCAATGTGTTCAACAGACAGGCAAAGCTGGCGTATGAGGAGCTCGGCGCGGAGATCTACATGCCTTCGCATGAGACCGGAGTGTCTGATGAGAGGGGCATTCCTATAATGATCACCGAGCATCCTGTAAACGAAAAGAAACTCACCGACAGAAAGGGCGGCGCGCACAGGATAGTTAAAGCTCCGTCCGGTGATAAGACACTTATCTATTAGTAGATACAAAGGCACAAATTGTAGTATAATATATCGGAATAATTTATCATCAGCCGGAAGGAAAACTGTTCCGGCTGTATATGCAGATTAAGGAGGAAACTGTATATGCTTGATATCAAGAAAAACCTGGAAGAATCAAGGCTGGAGTTCGTTCTTGACGGCAGACTTGACACCATTACAGCTCCGCAGCTTGAGGAAGAGGTCAAAGCATCCATCGACGGGATCACAGAACTGATTTTTGACTTCAGCGGTCTGGCTTATGTCTCCAGCGCCGGCCTCCGTGTGCTTCTGTCAGCGCAGAAAACCATGAACGAAAAGGGCACCATGGTTGTAAGGAACGTTTCGGATGAGATCCAGGAGATTTTCGATGTAACCGGATTTTCAGATATTCTGACTATAGAGTAAAGGGACCTGTACGGAAGATGAATACTTCTTGGGAAAACGACAAAATAACTATCAGACTCGAGGGGCGTATAGATTCGGGCAATGCCGCTGCCGTTGAGAGTGAGATCAGCGATGCGCTGAAAGATCACACTGCTTCAGCAGTAATTCTTGATGCAGAGGATCTGGAGTATATTTCCAGCGCCGGTCTCAGGATCATTCTCCGGCTCAGGAAAAAGTTTCCTGAACTCAGAATCATCAACGTAAAGTCCGACGTTTTCGAGGTCTTTGAAATGACCGGATTTACCGAGATGATGACCGTGGAGAAGGCTTACCGCAGGGTTTCGATCGAAGGCTGCGAAGAGATCGGACACGGAGCCAACGGAAGTCTTTACCGCATCGACAAGGACAATGTCGTAAAAATCTATAACAATCCTGACGCTCTGGACGATATCCAGCATGAGCGTGAAGTCGCAAGGCTCGCTCTGATCCTCGGCATACCGACGGCGATCTCTTATGATGTCGTTAAAGTAGGAGACAGCTACGGATCGGTATTTGAGCTTCTGAACGCGAGATCGTTCTCGAAGATCCTCGGGACTGAGCCGGAAAAACTCGACTGGTGCGTTGATGAGTATGTTGAGATGCTCAAGCGCATCCACAGCACTGTGGTGCCTGAAGGAAAGCTCCCGGACATGAAGGAGACTGTTCTTTCATGGGCAAGGTTCATGCAGGATTATCTGCCTGAGGAATCCGGCAAAAAACTGCTCGCTCTTGTCGAAGCGGTGCCGCACGATGATCACATGATACATGGTGATTATCATACAAAGAATCTCGAGCTTCAGGACGATGAGGTACTCCTTATCGACATGGACACTCTTGCAGTCGGACATCCGATCTTTGAGCTAGGTTCCATGTTCAACGCCTACAGGGGCTTCTTTGAGCTTGATCACAAAGCAATAGAATCATTCCAGAGATTCAGCTACGAAACAGCTGAGAAATTCTGGTACAAGACCCTCGCGAAGTATCTCGGCACAGACGATGAGAAAGTTATCCGCAGTGTGGAGGACAAGGCGCGCATCATCGGCTACACAAGGCTGATCAGAAGGTCTGTAAGACGCGGCGGACTTGAGGATAAAGACCGCAAGGCAGAGATCGATCACTGGACAAAAGAACTCATAGAGCTGCTTGAGAAGACAGACACGCTTCTGTTCGAGAATGACCTTGAGGACACAAATAAGCACAAGGATCTGGACATAGAGGCTGTTGAGGATAATCTTGACGAGGTCATGGCTTATGTGGATGAGAATCTCGAGGCTGTAGGCTGCTCGATGAAAGCTCAGATGCAGATCGATATCGCAGTTGAGGAGATCTTCGTCAACATCTGCAAATACGCGTATCACCCTGAAAAAGGCAGAGCGGTCGTTCGTGTCGAAGTGTCGGACGATCCGGTACAGGTGAAGATAACGTTTATCGACCACGGAAAGCCTTACGATCCGCTCCTGAAGGATGATCCTGATGTGACTCTCTCTGCTGACGAGAGGGAGATCGGCGGACTGGGAATCTTCATGGTGAAGCAGACCATGGATGCCGTTGAGTATGAATACAAGGACGGGAGCAATATTCTTACACTCGTAAAAAACCTTTGATAAGCAACGTTTGACAATCTGATTCAAGCGGTTAACTAATACTTTACAGGAGGTAAAAAGATGGCAGATAAGAAAACAGTCGATAAAGTAAAAGAACTGCTCGGCGGTCATGTATATGCTCCGCTCAAGGAAGCTGCAGAAAAGTGGCTTGCAGAAGCAGATGAAAAGTACGGCGACAAGTTCGACGACCTGAAGGAAAAGGGCAGCGATGCATGGGACAAGTTCGGCGAATTTGCTGATAAGTATTCTGAGAAGTCCATCGAAGTCAGCGAAAAGTTTGCCAAGGTAAGCGACAAGGTCGCTGAAAGCGTAGACAAATTCACAGAGAAGGCTGCTCCTGTTGTAGAAGATCTTAAGGAGAAGGCAGCTCCAAAGATCGAGGAACTCAAGGGCAAGGCAGCTCCGAAGATCGAAGAGCTCAAGGGCAAGGCTGCTCCTGTAGTTGACAAGGTAACTGAAAACGAGTTTATCAAGCAGCTTAAGGCAGGTATCTCTTCGCTCGACGAAGTCATCGATACATTCAGCAAGCCTGAGATGAAAGAGATGATGGGCGAGGAAGCTGCTGCGCAGATCAAAGCTCACGCTGAAGCAATGAAAGCTGAGGGCAAAACATTCTGCGACTGCCCTGCATGCACAAAAGCCAGAGAGATCCTCAAGGATCTCGGAGTAGACCTCGAAGAGCCTGAAGCAGGGGAGCCGGCGGCTGAGGCAGAGGAGCCTGCGGCTGAGGAGCCAGAAGTAACAGAATAGTTTATTCATTTGAATCGAAGAGACAGTCGCCGCCGCGTGTGGCGGCTGTTTGTTTCTGACGGAGGACGTGTAATGGTTAAACACAAAATAGTTGTGCTCGACGGATATACAGAAAACCCTGGAGACCTCAGCTGGGAGAAGCTGGAGGCGCTCGGAGAGCTGACAGTATATGACAGAACATCTTATGCCGAGTCTGATCTCATTGCCGAAAGGATAGGAGATGCGGATATCGCAGTCGTCAACAAGACGCCTGTCAGCGCCGCAACGATCGATAAGTGCCCGGACCTCAAAGCCGTGTTCGTGCTTGCCACAGGCTACAATATCGTCGATGTGGGTCATGCGAGAAGCAAAGGCATCGATGTGGTAAATGTTCCTACTTACGGTACTCAGAACGTGAGCCAGTATGCGGTCAGCCTTCTGATGGAGGTGTGCTCGCACATCGGACATCACGACCGGGCGGTAAAAGATGGCAGGTGGCAGAACAACATTGACTGGTGCTTCTGGGACTACCCGATGATAGAACTTGCCGGCAAGACTGCGGGCATCGTAGGTCTCGGAAGGATAGGAAAAGCTACTGCAAAGATACTCGGCGCTCTTGACATGGAAGTGATCGCTTATGATGCGTTCAAGTCAGACGAAGGAGCTGCTGTCGCTGAGTATGTGGAACTTGATGAGCTGCTTGAACGCTCTGATGTCATATTCCTTCACTGCCCGCTCTTCCCTGAGACAAATGGAATGATCAACAGGGAGAACATCAGCAAGATGAAGGACGGAGTCATACTGATCAACAACAGCCGCGGACCGCTCGTCAATGAATATGACCTTGCGGAGGCTCTTGAGAGCGGCAAGGTATACGCGGCGGCGGTCGATGTAGTGTCGACAGAGCCGATAAAGGCGGATAACCCGCTTCTGACCGCGAAAAACTGCATAATAACGCCTCATATCTCATGGGCGACACAGGATGCCAGACAGAGGATAATGGATATAACAGCAGAAAACATCCGTGCCTGGGAGTCAGGCAGTCCTGTGAATGTTGTGAACAAGTAGAGATGAAACTGGTATTTGCAAGTGATTCATTCAAGGGGACCCTGGAGTCCGCACGTATTGCTGAACTGCTTGAGAAGGCGGCCCGCGCGGTGTTCGGGGATATAGAGACTGTCAGAATCGCGCTGGCAGACGGGGGAGAGGGCACTGTAGACGCAGTGCTCGCTTCTTCTGATGCAAAGGCGCGGGCAGCGGCGGTCCACGGACCGCTCATGGAGCCTGTGGAAGCGAAGTTCGCGCTCTTTGATGACGGAAGAGCGGTCATTGAAATGGCATCTGCCTCCGGCCTTACGCTCATACCTGAAGAGAAAAGGGATCCGCTGGAGGCTACCTCTTACGGAACAGGAGAGCTGCTTATTGCAGCTCTCGACGCCGGAGCGCGCGACATCACTATCGGCATCGGCGGCTCTGCCACGAATGACGGCGGCATGGGCTTCATGAGGGCTTTAGGAGCCGTTTTCCTTGATGCCGAAGGAGCGCCGCTTGAGGGCAGAGGCCGCGACCTGATCCGCGTCGCGCGCATAGATCTGGCCGGCCTCGACAGCAGGTTCGCGGATACAGTCATAACTGTCATGTGCGATGTGGACAATCCGCTCACAGGAGAGGCCGGCGCCACATACGTTTACGGTCCCCAGAAAGGCGCCTCCGGCGAGGCTCTGGAACTCCTTGAAAGCGGCATGCGGAATTACAGGGACCGCATCAAAGACCTTACCGGCATCGACTGCGACGAGGTACCGGGAGCCGGAGCGGCCGGCGGCATAGGCGCCGCTCTTTACGCCCTGCTCGGCGCCGGACTCAGGCCGGGCATCGGCATAATGCTCGATCTTACCGGCTTCGGTGATGCCCTGGACGGCGCCGATCTTGTTGTCTCGGGAGAAGGCAGGGCAGACTCACAGAGCATGAGAGGCAAGGTCCTGCACGGCATAGGCCTCAGGGCAAAGGAAAAGGAAGTACCGGTCACTGCAATAGTAGGCGGACTTGGTGACGGCTGGGAAGGCCTGTTCAGGTGCGGCATTGGCAAAGTGATACCTCTCGTGCAGGGCTGTGTGACTCTTGAGGATGCCATGCAGAAATCAGAAGAGGTCTACTACGATGCTGCCCTAAGGTATTTCAGGTCGGTCAAAGAGAAAAAAGACAGTCATCCGGAAATGAAGTTTTACTGGACATAAGATAAGGCTTGCTGTACAATCCTGCGTGGACGCCCGCAGAAAAAGGCGTCTGAAGCAGTTCGGGTCCGATATCCTGCTTCTAAAATATTAAAACCAAAGGAGAAAACATTTAATGAAAAACAGAGATCCAAAAGTTCTGAGAATCACTCAGGGCGCAGTTATTGCCGCTCTTTATGTGGTTCTCACAATGGTTTTTGCGCCGATATCATTCGGCCCGGTGCAGGTGAGAATAGCTGAGGCCCTGTGCATACTGCCTATGTTTACACCGGCAGCGATCCCGGGACTCTTCATCGGCTGTGTGATCGCGAATCTCATCGGAGGAGGCATCATGCTCGATGTCATATTCGGAAGTCTCGCAACACTGATCGGAGCAGTTCTCGGATACATGCTCCGCGAAAACCGCTGGCTCGTTCCGCTTCCTGCAGTAATAGCAAATGCCCTTATAGTACCGTTCGTTCTAAAGTACGGCTATGGCGTAGTGGACGTAGCTGTTCCGGTACTGATGTTCCAGATCTTACTGGGCGAGATCGCAGGCTGCTACATACTCGGCGAGTTGCTTTGCACGGCGCTTCAGAAGAACGCAGACCGCATCTTCAAATCAACATCTGATAATATCTGAACACTAAAACAGGGGAAATCGGATCAAGTGAAAACGGGAATATCAGAAAATCACGCTTCTGAACTGAAATCAGTAAAAAAGCGTGATTTTTTATTGCAGTTATGACCGGCCGGAGCAGGAGCTGTGGCTTCCTATGCTTCTTTATGACCGAGCTCTTCTACGATGCGGTCGTATTCATCCTCGTCGAGGATGTAGTGCTTCTTGTAGAGGAGGTAAGCGCCTATCATCATCAGGAACGGGATGAGGCACATCACGAGAAGTATGCCGTGGCTCTGACCGCTGCTTACCGATGCAATGACACTGTCGATCTGGGCGAGCTTCTCAGCCTCAGTGATCGATCCCAGGTTGGCCGCCTGCTCGAGCGAGCTGATCTGGTTGGTGTACTTTGTGACTCCGAATATCAGATAAGAGACTGTCGTGAGCAGTACGCAGAGGGCGCTGCCGAATTTGGTGAAGAACGGTCTGATTGAAGCGATGATGGCCTCGTCTCTGGTGCCGTTCCTGTATTCGTTGTATTCGACCGTGTTGATTATCGAAAGCATCATGATCACATAGTAGCAGTTCATTCCGAGCTGAGCCAGCATGTATCCTACCGTCGTGATCCAGAAGGAAGGCATGGTCGCCGGCATGAAGAATCCGGCCGCGAGCATCATCGCGAATCCTACGGTCATGATCAGCCCGAAGCCCTTCATCAGGCCTTTTCTGCTCCATCTTGAAGACAGCCACGGATATGCGATCAGCAAGATGCCCGACGCTGACAGACCGATGGTCGAGAACAGCGAGTATAGACCGCCTCTGTATCCGTATGTGAAGTAGATGTAAGTGGATCCTATGCCTCCGACTATCAGGTCGGCGCCGATCTGATGCAGAAGGAAAATTAGGCACATCCACGACAGCTGATCATTTTTGGTGATGGTTGTTATGATCTTTTTGAGACTGACCGGAGGCGGGGTGGTATCCATGTACGACCTGTCTTCCCTGACGCCGAAGATCGTGAAGCAGAGGAAGAGAGGGGAGAGTATGCAGAATATGAGTGCGACGACACCGTAAGCCGTCTGCGCGTTGCCGCCAATGGCACCCGTTCCCGTGGTAAGCATCGGGATGAAAAGTCCCGCAAGGCCACCTCCGACACCGGCCGCGAGGTTGGTCATAGCAGTCAGTTTGTCGCGCGTGCCGCCTTCCTTGCTGAGCGAAGGAATCATGCCCCAGTAGGAGATATCGTGCATGGTGTAGGCGATGCTGTATGCGAAGTAAATGATGCCGAAGAACCAGATGAATGCCCAGCCCTCGAGCCTTACGTTGAATGCCAGATATACCACGACCGACGTGCTGAGTATACCGATGACGAGCCATGGCTTGTACTTGCCCCAGCGTGTCCTGGTGCGCTCAATGATGTTGCCCATGAGCGGATCGTTCAGGGCATCGAAGACTCTTGCTCCGATCATGATCCCCGTGATAGCCATCAGCTGGGCAGGCGTCAGATTGTGCGTGAAAAGCACGTAGACAAGAATGAAGTTGGTGAACAGGTTGTAGATCATGTCCCTCCCGAATGTTCCAAGCGGGAAGAACCACAGATTACGTTTTGCCTGCTTTGCAGTGATGCCTGCCGACGAGACAGTTTCTTTGCTCTTGCTCATATCCTTTCTCCCTGATTTATGTCCTGATCAATGCTGTTTTGTATAGCTGCTGCTTAACTTATTTGTATTTGCTGATCCAGTCCAGGAAGTGCCTGTCTGTCCAGTCTTTTTTCTGCCAGAGCTCTCTTAGCTGTCTGTAATGCGCGCGCTGATCCCGGTCGTAATCTCCCATGTTGTCCGAGGTCAGGAAGAAACTTCCGTACTGCGCGAGGACTCTCGCATGGAGATCCTTCTGCTCCTCGGTGAGCTTTATATTGTCTTTCCTGAGGAAGAACACGTCCGGATCATTGAGGAACGCTCTTCCGTCCAGGCCTCTCCGGTAGAATGTGTTCAGAATGGCGTGCTTGGTGGACGGATACTCCCTGTTGACGTTCCTCATGAGAGGCACGTTGTTCCAGTCCAGGCTTGCGTCGCAGCCTATCCTGCAGTATTCGACCTTACCGAAGGCAGGGCCGAGAGGAACACCGCAGCCGAGGATCAGCCCGTCGCCGCACCACTCTCTGAGGTAATCCATGGCTCTGCACATGCGTCCGCCGCGGCTCTCACCGTCGAACCTGCCTCCCGAAGTCTGCCACGGAGCGGCTCCGTAGAGGAAATCAAGCTTAACAAGATCGAAGCCCCAGTCATTGAAGATCTTATCGAATGTCCGCTTCAGATAGTCCTGAACGCCCGGGTTATCGATGTCGAGAGAGAAAAATCCGCCCCAGTTGCAGCCCGCGTACCATGGCTTGCCGTTATGCTGCAGAAGCCAGTCCGGGTGCTCCCTGGTAAGCTGTGATCTGTACTGAGCCGAATACGGGGCCAGCCAGAGGCCTGCCCTGAAGCCTTTATCATGTATGTCTTCGACCGAGGCCTTCATGCCGCGGGGGAAGCGTTTCTGATCGCAGTCCCAGTCGCCGACCTGCATCTGCCAGCCATCGTCGATCTGGAAGAGATCTCCCGGTTCGAGGATGTCCGCGGCGCCTTCGAGATCGCGGGAGATGGTCTCATCATTTATTTTATCGTAATGGTTGTACCAGCTTCCGTAGCCTGCCATAGGCTCAGCCGGACGCCTCTGAATGCCGGATGCTTCGAACCACGCGTCAAACACCTCGTCATGACCGCCCTCAAAAGCAGCTATGTGCAGATCCTGGTCGAATCTGCTGCTTCCGGCGTCCTTGCTGATCTTCAGAACACCTTTCAGCATGTCATATTCGAATACAGTGTAGCCGTTGGTCTCGTCGGTGGAGCCTATGAGAAGATATGAATCCTCATACCGTTTGTAAAAATAGGTAAACCCATGAAAACACCCGGGTTCGCCCGTGTAATTCATGAAAAAGTGATCACCGTACTTGGTGATGCCCCACGGAGCGCCAACGTGCCTGAAAAATCTCTTTATGCCGTTGTGCGTATCATCAGGTTTGACCTCAAAGGAAGCAGTCCATGTCTGATAGCCGTTGAAAAACGCTCTTTCAGTCGCTTTACATGGAAGATCCAGTATGATCTCTGATCCGTTGTCTTCCCTGACCAGTGGTGTCAGATCGATTCTGCCCATGAGCACCTCCTTGATATATCCACTCAATTATACATTACAACAGGGGCGTTTTCTCAAATAATGTATGGCGCCGCCCGATTATTTTCACACACTCTCGGTTGAACGTATCAGGTAAATGATGTTTAATTGGAGGAGTGGAGAAAGGCCTCAGAGAAGACGATGTCAAGAGTAGAACGTAACGCAAGAATAGAAGCAGAAAAAAAGAAAACCGCACGTCATTCCAGAGTGATTGACTGTGCGGTGATATTAGTTTTGCTGGCGCTGGCTTTTGCGTATGTCAGCACGCTGAGCGTGATCACTCCCGAGCCTGAATATGTTTTTGCCGGCGGAAAGTCAAAGAGCGTTCCGGTCTACAGCATAGGCGTGCCTTCCGGAGAAGCGGATCCGGAAGAAGCGGAAACTCAGGAAGCAGGGGAGGCAGATCAGGCGGAAAGCTCCGGAGATCCTGTTGAAACCGCAGAGGAAGCCGGAAGGATAGTGCGCGGAACTTCTGTAAAAAAGCTGACCGGTTCGAAGGAGATCGACGGAGTCAGATACTGCAGGGTGGACGGCACCGGCCTGGAAGCGACAGATGAACTGTACATGAAGGAGAAGAATCTGGTGCCTTCAGCAGACAAGGTGGTGCAGGAGACTGAGGTCTACGTCAGGACTCCGGTAACGGTATACGCAAAGAAGAAAGGACCTTCGATCGCGTCCTTCGCGCCTAAGGGCACCTGTCTGAAGGTGACCGGATATGACGAACTGCTGCCCGACGGCTCAGTCCGTAAATACAAAGTGGCTTACGATAAGGACGACGATACGGCCGAAGGCTATGTATTCAGTAAATATATGGTCGGGACGCAAAAAAAGGCCGACAAGGTATATAACGAAAACGGTGTATACGACAAGGTAAAAGGGGATAAATACGGTTATGATCTTTACGGAGGCCAGGCAAAGGATCTGGACTATTATCCGTATGAAAGGACTGCGATAGAAGGGAATGAGTTCTGCTCCGATGCCCGCGCCATGTACCTCAACTGCGCCGCGGCAGCAGAACCTGATAATTACGTCAAGCTGATAAGAAAAACGGACTGCAACGCGGTAGTCGTGGATATAAAGGACGGCGTGCTGGCGTGGCCGGCAGAGACCGCCAGAGACTGGTCGCCAAAGTCCTACAAAACTGCGTATACCTCTTACGAACAGTATAAGAGCGGTATAGATAAGCTGAAAGATACGGGCGTATACATGATAGGCCGCATAGTCGTATTCAACGATCCGATCTATGCAAAGGATCATCCGGAAGACTGCATCAGATACGGAGGGCAGTCCACATGGCCGAGCGCCTTTTCGCGTGACGTGTGGGAATACAATGTCAGGCTCGGACGCGAGGCCGTGAAGGAGTTCGGCTTCAATGAGATCCAGTTCGACTACGTGAGATTCCCTGAGAATGCCTACGAGATGTCGAAGAGCGGCAATGCGAAGTTCCGCAACACATACGGAGAAGAGAAGGGCCAGGCCATACAGAACTTCTGCTTCTACGCGGCCGATCAGATCCACGATGCAGGAGCCTATCTGTCGGTCGACATTTTCGGCGAGGCAGCCTACGGATACATGACGGCATACGGACAGTACTGGCCGGGCATATCCAATGTAGTGGATGCTATAAGCGCAATGCCGTATACCGACCACATGGGTGGCGGAGAAACGTGGAAAAATCCGTACATGACGATGAATGCCTGGGCAAAGAAGGCGAAGAAGGGGCAGGACTATCTTGAGCATCCGGCTGCGGCCCGCACATGGATAACAGGCTACAACACTCCATACTGGGCGCCAACTGTAAATTACGGCGAAAAGGAGATGAAGGCGCAGATACAGGGCCTGACAGACGCTGGACTCGAAGGCGGATTCATCCCGTGGAACGTAAACAACGACCTGGGCAAATATAAGGAGTACAGGAATATATGGAATAAAGACTGAAGCCGCACCCGGAAATCTCCGGAAAGATGCGGCGGCAATTAAGACATAAAAAAGACTGCCAATATTGGCAGTCTTTTTACGTCTTATGTGATTTGCAATTATATCTTCATTGCTACATCCCATGCGCTCCAGATTACTTCTCTCAGAGCTCCCCACTTGACGCATGTTCCGACTCTGTGGAGGTGCTTGTTCTTGATCGAAGCGAACTGGTCGTTTGGAACGAATCCGATACCGTTGACTACGCAGTCACACTCTTCCTTCCATTCTTCGCCTGTTTCGAAGTTCTTGATCATGCAGTATCCGTCGCCGATCTCGGTTACGGAACTTCTCAGATGTACAGGAACTCCCTTGAATGGCAGAGCCTCTCTCAGGAACGAGGAGTTGGCGAGGCATGTGCCAGGAGCTACGATAAGGTCGTCAAGGAACTCAACGACTACTGGCTTCTTGCCAGCGAGTACTGCGTCATATGCAGCTTCGCAGGATGAAAGTCCGCCGCCGAGGAAGACGATCTTCTTGTACTCGTCTTTCTTAGGTCCGATCAGGAGGTCAGTGAATGTGATGGTCTTGTCAAAGCCCTTGATGTTGAGTGCCTTAGGAAATGTACCGACCGATACGATAACATCGTCGTAAGCCTTGAGCAGGGAATTGATGTCCTTGACTTCGCTGTTGAGTCTGATATCGATATCCCACTTCTTGAGCTCTCTCTCATACCACTGCATGAGCTGCTTGTCAGCATCCTTGAAGGACATTGCCGAAGCTGTGTTGTACAGACCGAAGATCTTGTCGCTCTTCTCGAATACGACAGGGTTGTGGCCTCTCTTCTTGAGTACGAGAGCTGCCTCGAGTCCGCCGAAGCCGGCGCCGACGATAGCGACTTTCTTTGGCTTGTTGGTCGGAACGATCTTGTACTTGTTGTGCTGCATCGTCGAAGGTGTCAAAGCGCAGCGTGCAAGCTGGAGCGAGTCGAACAGAGGCTGTGTGTTAGCTGTGTGTTTCGACTTTGCGAAGTTGAAGCAAGCGTTATGGCATCTGATGCAAGGCTTGATCTCTTCTTCGCGGCCTTCTCTGAGCTTTGTTACCCAGTCAGGGTCAACGAGGTTCTGACGTGCGATACCGAGAGCGTCGATCTTGCCTTCCTTGATCTTCTCTGCAGCGAACTTGATGTCCATCTTACCTGCGCATACGACAGGCTTGTCAGTGAAGTTCTTGATGTGGGCAACATCTTCATAGTTGCAGTTATCCGGCATGTAGACAGGCGGATGAGCCCAGTACCATGCATCGTATGTACCGTTGTCGCAGTTGAACATGTCATATCCCATGTCGCTGAGGTACTTGATGGCCTTTTCTGATTCAGCCATGTCACGTCCGAATTCTTCGAACTCTTCGCCAGGCTGTGCGCCCTGGAGCCAGCCCTTTGTCTTGGATACTACGGAGTATCTGAGAGCAACAGGGAAGTCCTGTCCGCATTCTCTCTTGATAGCCTGAACGATCTCAACAGGGAATCTGAATCTGTTCTCGAACGAGCCGCCGTACTGGTCAGTTCTGTAGTTCATGTTTGCGATGGTGAACTGGTCGAGGAGGTAGCCCTCATGAACAGCGTGGATCTCAACGCCGTCAACACCTGCATCCTTGCAGAGCTTTGCGGTCTTTGCGAAAGCTTCGACCATTTCCTGTATCTCCTCGATCGTCATCATTCTCGACTTGATCGAAGGATACCACCTGTTTGGAGTCTCACCTGCAGAAGCGCAGCAGTATTCGATGTCTACAAACGGTTTCGAAACAGCGCCGAAAGCCTTGTTCTCGAGCATCTTTACGAACATGTCGTTGATAGCCATTGAACGTCCGAATCCGCCTGCGAGCTGAATGAACAGCTTGGAGCCTGTCTTATGGAATTCAGGCATCCACTCAGCGAGATCCTTGAACATCTTCTTGTTCTGATAGAGCCATCTTCTGCCCATTGTGTCTCTTACGCACTGCATGCCCGGAAGTACCAGACCTACACCGTCCTGAGCACGGCCGAGAATGTGATGAGCAGCTTCCTTGTCGAAGTGGCAAGGCTCGAGCCATCCGAAGAGCGATGTTCCGCCCATGGATGTCTGGACGATCCTGTTAGGGATCTCTACATTGCCGATCTTCCAAGGGGTGAATAGAGGTTCATATTCCTTCTTCATTTATTATCCCTCCCTAAGAATAAAATAATTGGCCTCGATTAGTTGACAATTTGATAAAAAAACACACCAAAAAACTCGATGTCCAATATCAGTTTCATTTTAAAGCATGGGGTGTTTTTAGTCAATTGAATAGTGGTAAAATACAAGGGCGGGATAATAGAGAAAAACAGGAGAAAACAAGATGGCAAGAGAATTCAAAATAACGACATTTACAGAGGAAAGGGCTTATCACAATACAGCCATTCTCATATTCCTTAAAGCCGTAAAAAGCGCCTTTGAACATGCCGATGTTACAATAGGAAATTCACTCAATCAGGGCTACTACGCATACATAAATCTCGGAGGCGCGCAGCTTACCACATCGGATATCCACAAGATCAGGGATAAGATGGAAAAGATCATCGAACACGACACCGGGATCGTGACCGAGCATTATACAGCGGCTCAGGCTGCCGAAAAATGGAGGTCGCTCGGATATCCCGAGAAAGCAAGGCTTTTTGAAGGCCGTCCTGCCGATGAGGACGTGGAGATCTCGGAACTGCACAACTACAGAAACTGCATGTACTGCAATCTGCTTCCTTCTTCCGGTTATATAAATCTGTTCGATATCAGACCATACAGGGGTGGGCTGCTGCTCAGGGTGCCTAACGCCCTTCATAACCACACCATACCTTCCTACAGGGATGACGACAAACTCTATGAGGCATATGCGGAATCAAAGCGCATGCGCAAGTATACCGGCTTCAATTATCTGGCAGACCTTAATGAAGCGATAAGAAAAGGCAGCGCGGAAGAGATAATCAGGGCCAGCGAGTGGCTCCAGTCCAGACAACTCGAAGAGTTTGCGGCACAGGTGGTGGAAGGGCACAAAAAGGTCGTGCTTATAGCCGGACCATCGAGCAGCGGCAAGACCACGACAGCAAAGAGGATATGTGGTGAGATATACAGACAGACAGGAGTGGATCCGCTTTACCTCGGCACAGATGATTACTTCGTTGAAAGGAAGGACAGCCCGATCGGACCTGACGGCAAGCCTGACTTCGAAGGCCTTGATTGTGTCGACCTGAAGCTCTTCAATCAGCAGATGGAAGACCTTCTCGCAGGCAAGGAAGTGGACATTCCGGAGTTTGATTTCCTGAACGGAACAAAAGTATTCGGTAAGCGCATAACGGCTCTCAAGGAAAAACAGGTACTGGTCATTGAGGGCATTCACAGCCTTAACGACGTGCTGACAGAGAATATCCCGAGGGAAGACAAATATAAGATATATATAAGTCCGCTTACGCAGATAGGAATCGACAGGCACAACAGGATATCTACAGCAGACGCCAGGCTGCTGCGCCGTATTGTAAGAGATAATCAGTTCAGAGGATATAACGCCGAGGCGACGCTTGAGACATGGCCGAAGGTGAGGGCGGGGGAGAGTGTCAACATATTCCCGTACAGCTCATCGGCGGATGTGGTGTTCAACTCGAGTACGGTGTATGAGACAAATATGCTGAAGACATTTGCGGAACCTCTTCTCGAGGCAATACCGGAAACGAGCGCCCAGTATGAAGAGGCTCAGAGGATCCTGACCTTCATGAAATACTTCGATAAAATCGAATCGACCGATGCCGTTCCTGATAATGCAATACTTAGGGAATTCATCGGACCGAGAAAGTAAACTGCTCAGAAACAAGCTGAACGCCGGCTGTTCGCCGGCGTTTTTTGTTAAAAAAGTAAAAAAATATATTGAAATTGTGGTGCAAATTTGTAAAATACGCAATATATAGTGTATGATATAGCATGAAAAAGATTAAGGACCTGTAAGAAGGCCGGAAATATCCAATAAAAGAAAGGCAAATCAAAGTTATGAAAAACATTTTTATTGAAGAAAGGGAGATACGCCAGCCAAAGTTGCTGCATGCCCTGATTACATTCGGCGGACTGATAGCCGTGATGGCTGTCGGCATCATCGTATTCGAGGTGGATCCGCACATCCCAATGTTTATCGGAGTTATCATCTCGGCAATTATGGCAATGTACCTTGGCTACAACTGGTCACAGATCGAGAAGATGATGGTAGACGGTATATCAAAGGCCATGCAGTCCATACTCATTCTGGCTATCGTCGGAATGATGATCGGAGCCTGGCTCATATCCGGAACCATTCCTACAATGATCTATTACGGACTCAAGCTGCTCAGCCCTAAGATCTTTCTTGTGGCTGCTGTGCTTATCTGCTCCATCACATCACTGGCGACGGGAACATCATGGGGAACCATGGGTACGATGGGACTGGCTCTCATCGGCATTGGCCAGGGCCTCGGCATGCCGGTAGGTCCGACTGCGGGCGCTGTTCTGGCCGGAGCGTATTTCGGCGACAAGCTTTCACCGCTCTCGGATACCACTAACCTCGCTCCAGCGATGGCAGGCACGGATGTATTTACGCACGTAAAATACATGCTTAAGTCCACGATGGTGGCGTATGTTTTATCCCTCGTGTTCTTCGGAGTGTACGGCTTCATGCATGTTACCGGAGGCAATATTGACACATCGCAGGCGGTAATAATCATGGATGGCATTAAAAACTCGTTTAATGTCAGCCCGGTACTGCTTCTGCCTCCTCTGGTCGTAATACTGTCGATCGCGCTCAAAGTCCCTGCTATCCCTGGAATCACACTGGGATTCCTGACTGCAGCCGTGATGGCGCCGTTCGCACAGAGCGGAGTGACGATCGGCGGCATCCTGGATGTTGCGCTCAACGGATTCGTAATGGAGAGCGATATCGAATCACTCAACGACCTGCTCTCGACAGGCGGACTCATGAACATGTCAAGCTCCATACTCATGACCATGATCGCGATGATGTTCGGAGGCATAATGGAGGGCTCGGGCCAGCTGGCGGTCATCATCAATGCCGTTTCAAGCAGGATAAAGAGCGGAGCCGGCATGGTAGCTGCTACAGAGGCTACATGCGTGCTCTCAAATGTGGTAATGCCTGAACAGTACATTTCCATACTTGTACCTGGCAGAATGTACGCACCGGCTTACAGAGAGAGGGGCATCCATCCAAAGAGCCTGTCGAACGCGCTGGAATCCGCGGGAACAGTTACTTCGTGCCTGGTACCATGGAATACATGCGGACTGTTTATCGCAAAGACGCTCGGAGTCGGCTGGGCTGTATATGCTCCTTGGGCAGTATTTAACTACTCCATGCCGATCATCTGCCTCATCATGGCCTTCATGGGGATAACAGTTACTGCCATGACTAAGGAAGAGAAGGCGAAGGCTGACAGAGGAGAACTCGTATGAAAAACAACAAAAAAGGCAATGCAACAGTTTATCTGATCATCATACTGCTGCTGGCTGTCGCGGTGGCTGCCATGTTCATAAAGCTGAACTGGAGAAGGTTCAAGGCTGAGGCGAGCTTCGGCTTCACGGTGGCGGGAATCGTGATCGCCATACTCCTCATCCTGTTCCTTATGATCAGACACAGCATCAGAAAGGCTAAAAAGAAGAAGGCCAGAGAGCAGGCCAGGCTCGAGAAGGAAAGACTCGAGCAGGAGCGCATCGCCGCAGGCGGAAAGCCGAGCACACTGGGAGACGGCAAGATCGAAATGGACGATGTAAGCGAAGTCGCCGGCAAGGCCATGGACAAGATCGATAAATTCCTTGAAGGAGGCGAGTGACACTGTCATGGCCAATATCCTTATAACAGGCGGATCGCGCGGAATTGGCGCCGAGGCTGTCAGACAGTTTACGGCTGCCGGCCACAAGGTAGTGTTCACCTATCTCAAATCTGAGATAGAAGCCGATCTTTTAAGGCAGGAGACCGGCGCGGTCCCGGTGAGATGCGACGTCAAGCATCCCGATTCGGTGAGGATCGCTGTCGACAAGGCGGTATCCGTGATGGGGCATATAGATGTCCTGATCTGCAACGCCGCGGTCGCTGACTACGGCCTTGTAACAGACATCGACATCAGCAGATGGGAAGAGGTGATAAACACCGATCTCAGCGGGGTGTTCTATTGTGTTAGATGCGTTCTTCCGGCGATGATCAGCCGCAAGAGCGGATGCATAATCACCGTAGGCTCGATGTGGGGCGAAGTCGGAGCATCCTGCGAGGCAGCTTATTCAGCCGCCAAGGCAGGTGTGATCGGCTTTACAAAGGCTGTCGCCAAGGAGGTCGGCCCTTCCGGAATAAGAGTCAACTGCATATCTCCGGGGATGATAGATACCGACATGAACGCTTCGGTAAGCGAAGATGCCGTCGGCATGATAGTTGATGAGACTCCGCTCTGCAGAACCGGAACTCCGGCAGACGTAGCCAGAGTCATGATGTTCCTTGCTTCGGATGCCGCAGCATTCGTAACGGGGCAGGTCATAAGCGTCAACGGGGGTCTTGTGATATAGGCTGAACCACATCTTGTGGCAGTACATCCGGGCTGACACAATCTCAAAAAATGTAAAGAAATCTTTACCCATATATTGTACAAAAATGTAAAGCAGACACTACATATTGTGTCTGTTTTTTTATTTTTTAAAATTTCGGGTTTGTAAAGGCAACTTTACACAAAAAAGTGGGGAAAACATAACAAAAAATAAGATTTTCGTTTGATAAAGTGGGGAAAAGTGGGGTAAAATCAAGTTGTCACAACCGGATCGATCAATAGGACAAGGGCCGCAAAGCCCTGAAATTTCAAGGAAAAATGTTTTTAGGCACTTACCAGAACAAAATAGACGATAAGAATCGCATGGCAGTCCCGGCAAGGTTCAGGGACCAGCTTGGCGGTAAGTGCATGCTCACAAAAGGCTATGACGAATGTCTCTACATCTACACGATGGAGGACTTCGAAGAGATGGCTGCAAAGCTGGCAGCCCTGCCGCAGTCAGACGCAGACTTCCGTGAATTCATAAGAGACTTCTTCGGAAATTCGGAGTACTGCGAACTCGATGGCCAGGGAAGGATCAAGATCCCGCAGAACCTGAGAGATTACGCTCACATCACAAAGGATCTGGTGACTACGGGAGCCATGAACAAGGTTGAGATCTGGAGCGCTGAGACTAAGGCAGACTTCGATCTGGCAAAGAAGATGAAAGACAGCAGGTTCACTGACAAGCTCAGGGAATTCGGAATATAAAGGGGCGCCTCATGGAATTTGAACACGTACCGGTACTGTTTAACGAAGTGATGGAGGCTCTGGATATAAAACCGGACGGCATATATGTCGACGGTACCGTAGGCGGCGGCGGACACTCCTCGGGGATATGCCGGAGACTTACGGAAGGGGGCATGCTGGTGGCGGTCGACAGAGACCGCGAAGCGCTTGCGGCAGCAGAGAAAAGACTCGAAGAGTACAGTTGCGAAAAGAGATTCGTACACGCGAACTACAGCGATGTCGATGCTATCGCCGAAGCTGCCGGCGGAAAGGTGCAGGGCATACTGCTCGACCTGGGAGTCAGCTCATACCAGCTCGACAATCCCGAAAGAGGCTTCAGCTACATGCATGATGCTCCGCTCGACATGAGGATGGATGAATCTGACAGGCTCACGGCCTACGACATAGTGAACGGCTATGGCAGGGACGAGCTGACGAGGATGATCAGGGATTACGGTGAAGAGCGCTGGGCTTCAAGGATCGCCGAATTCATCGTCAGGGAGAGGGCAGAGGCGCCGATAGATACTACAGGAAGGCTGACGGAGATCATAAAGGCAGCCATACCGGCCAGGGCCAGACGCACGGGACCTCACCCGGCTAAGAGGACCTTCCAGGCTATTAGGATCGAAGTCAACGACGAACTCGGCCACCTGAAGGAAGCAGTCGAAAAACTCCCGGATCTGCTCGGGAGCGGCGGAAGGATAGCGATAATCACATTCCATTCGCTCGAGGACAGGATAGTAAAGGCAGAGTTCGAAAGAAGGCTCGACCCGTGCACATGTCCTAAGGATTTTCCGGTATGCGTGTGCGGCAAGGTAGCCGATGTAAAAAGGGTAACAAGAAAACCGATAGCACCTTCGGAAGAAGAGACTGAGACAAACCCGAGGGCCAGGAGCGCCAAGCTCAGAGTGCTCGAGAAGCTGTAACACCTAAAAGCACACTTCGAAAGAGACTACGACCATGAATAACAGAGCACAGAGAATCAGAGCAGACAGAAAAAGAGCTGACAGAAGAAGCGCGGTCAGGATACTGACAGTCATAATGATCGGTATATTCGTACTTGTAGGAATGAGATCGTACGCGGCGATCATTCAGCATGAGAACAACGTTCTCGAAAGAGAGAACGAATACATACAGGCAGAGATCGATTCGCTGCAGAGCCAGATAGTCGAAGAGACAAGGGTTACCAGGATCGAGAACGTAGCTACAGAGCAGTTCGGCATGGTATATCCGTCAGTTGAGAACGTAGTAAAGCTTGGTAACGCCGAATCCGAAGTGAAGAATCTTGCTTCTGCCATAAGGAGCGAAGCCTATAACTAGAGTTAAGAGGAGATATCTGAACGCCACTGATCCGGAGACGGTTCGGTGGCATTTTTTGTAGGATTGCTCCTTTCTAAATACAGTATCGCCCTTTAAATCCGAATACCATATGTGGTATAGTATATCCGTATATGTATGCTCAAATGAGGAAGTATGGATACAGATAAGAAAAGAGTAAAAATAAGAAGAAAAGCCATTGAAGATAACAGTGATCTGATCACCTCCAGAAACCGCAAGCGTCTGGCGCTCGGCTTCGGGATGATTTTGCTGCTTCTTTTTGGCCTTATTTTCCGCATGGGATACTGGCAGATATACAAGTCCGATGAACTCAAGCGGATGGCTGCCGACATGCAGAAGGTAGATACCGAGATCGCACCGGTAAGAGGAGCCATCTACGACTCGCGCATGAATACCCTTGCCGAGACTGTAACTGAGTATGAACTCTACGCTTACACACAGTACATATATAAGGACGAGAGCATAAGCGCGGATGACAAGGCTAAAAGGATACTCAGGCTGGCATATCTTACAGGCAAGGACGCGGCAGAGATAAAGAAGCTCCTCGAAGGAGAGGAAAACCTCGTGCTGCTCGGCGAAGGACTTACCAGGCAGCAGGTCGAGGCGGCAGAGAACGAGTTCGGAGGTGACGTGGTCGTAAAGACACGCGCCGCGAGATACTATCCGAACGGAGCCTTCGCAGCTCAGGTCATCGGAGGAGTCAATAAGGACAACGTAGGCCGTTCGGGCCTTGAATACGAATACAACTCGACTCTTGCCGGAATAAAGGGAAGAACTGTCAGAACGACTGATAACAACGGCGACACTCTTTCAAACAGCAAAACGAGATACTACAAGGCTCAGGATGGCTACAGCATCGTGACCACCATAGATTCCGTCATCCAGCACTTCGTTGAGGACGCGCTGATCACCGGTATGGAAAAGACCGGAGCGGATGCCATAACATGCATCGTAATGGATCCTAAGACGGGAGACGTGCTCGCAATGGCCCAGACTCCTGAATATGACCCTAATGATTCAGACAAGCCGTCCGATCCGAAAGCCAGAAAAGAGTTCGACAAGATGACGGACAAGGAGAAGACGGAGTATCTCAGCAACATGTGGAAGATCACATCCGTAACTGACGTCTACGAGCCGGGCTCAACTTTCAAGCTGATAGCGGCTGCCGCGGCGCTCGATTCCGGAAACGCTGATGAGAAGTCCAAATACAAGTGCACGGGATCCATAAAGGTAGACAATTACTACCTGCACTGCCTGTTCACCCATGGTGTACAGTCGCTGAAGGAAGCCGTAGGTAATTCCTGCAACCCTGCGCTTGCACAGGTCGCCCTCGACATGGGAGCGGATACTTTCTATAACTATATCGATCTCTTTGGCTTCAACGATCTGACAGGCATAGACCTTCCGGGCGAAGGGCTCTCCATTGTCAAGGATCCTGCAACCATGAGCGATGTCGACCTCGCAACTACCGGATACGGCCAGGGTATTGCCATAACGCCTATACAGGTCCTTTGCGCCGTAAACAGCCTCGGCAACAACGGAGTGCTGATGAAACCTAAGATCGTAGACAAGATCGTAGACTCTGACGGCAAGGTCGTTGAGGAGATCCCTGATACAGAAGTCAGACAGGTCATTTCAGAGGAGACGGCGGCCAAGATGTGCGACATCATGGAATACTATGTATCCGATGCCGGCGGTACGACAGCTTACATCCCGGGTTACAGGGTAGGCGGAAAGACCGGTACGGCTAACCGTGTCGCGAACAAGAGATACAGTGACGAGACAAACACATCCTTTGTAGCCATGGCTCCTATGGACGATCCTGTCATATCGATGATCTGCATTGTCTACAGGCCTACGAAGATCCAGTACGGCGCGTACACCGCGGGTCCTATCGTCAAGGAGATCACGGAAAAGTCACTGGAGTATCTGGGCGTGGAGCGTAAGCTCACAAAGGAAGAAAAGGAAGCTGCTCAGAAGGAGACTATAGAGGTTCCTGATGTTACCGGAATGGACAGCAAGGATGCCATCCACAACATCAAGCTCTATGGCCTGAAATACACGGTGATACCTGAGGACCACAGCAACCAGTCGTTCGTGGTCGTAGATCAGTATCCTAAGGCAGGAACAAGAGTAAAGAAAGATTCAGTCGTATATATCTACAGCGAGTGATATCTGCAGCAGAACGGAGAATCAGAAGATCAGATGAGTACAAGTCACGGAATAGGAGAATACGCGCTCATAGCGGCGATCGCATTTGCGGTATCGATGCTTGTGACAGCAAGAATGATACCTTTGCTGAGACACAGGCAGTTCGGCCAGTTCATAAGGGAAGAAGGCCCTCAGGCACACCTGAGCAAGGCCGGGACACCAACCATGGGCGGGATCGCGTTCATCATCGGGATCACTGTGGCCATTGTGGCAAGCATGTTCATGAAAGGAAGCATGACGACCGGGAAGATCGCCATACTCCTCAGCATGTTCGCGTTCGGCGCGATCGGATTCATTGATGACTACAACAAAGTGGCAAAGAAGCAGAACGAAGGTCTTACGCCGAAGCAGAAGCTTGTGCTCCAGGTGGTGTTCGGAATAGCGCTCGCCATCTTCATGATGGTCAAGGAGGGCACGACCATGTTGCTGCCGTTCTTCGGCAGGACTGTCGACTTCGGCATACTTTACATACCGTTTGTGGTGTTCATAGAGGTGGCCATGGCAAATGCTGTCAACCTTACTGACGGGCTTGACGGCCTGGCCTCGAGCACTTCGTCGATCGTGGCGTGCACGTTCGCCATCGTGGGAATGACCGTGCGCGGCGGCAACGAGCCGATGGCCGTTGCCGGACAGGCCGTATTCGGCGCGCTCCTGGGTTTCCTGCTCTACAATCACTATCCGGCAAAGATATTCATGGGAGACACGGGCTCCATGGCGCTCGGCGGAGTGCTTTCGGCAATGGCGATAGTCGGCCGTGTGGAATGGCTGCTTCCTATCGCGGGCCTGATATACGTAATCGAAGCCCTGTCCGTGATCATCCAGGTAACATATTTCAAGAAAACAGGCGGCAAGAGAGTTTTCAGGATGGCGCCTATCCACCATCATTTCGAACTCGGCGGCTGGCATGAGACAAAGGTGGTACGGGTATTCTGCCTGTTCACGCTTGTCTGCTGTGTCATCGCTTATTTCTCGATCCGCTAATAATCAATAAAGGGGCAAACACACAATGAAAAGAGGGATTACCTATAAACAGATACTGAGAGGACGCAACGTGCTCGTAGTAGGTCTGGGCAAGTCCGGGAAGGCTGCGGCAAAGGCTCTCAACGAGGCTGGCGCAATAGTGACCATCCAGGATTCCAAGACTCCTGACAAGCTCGACACACAGTTCCTCCAGTACATGCAGAATGAAGAAATCAGGTCATACTTCGGCAGCGTTCCTGAGGACATGACCGCTTATGACATGCTCATCCTCAGCCCGGGAGTGCCTCCTGCACTGGATTACATTCAGGAAGCAAGGGATGCGGGTGTCGAGATAATCGGAGAACTTGAGCTTGCATACAGACTCGGTGAAGGTAATTTTGTGGCCATTACAGGCACGAACGGCAAGACGACGACAACTACACTGGTAGGCGAGATTTTCAAGGCTTCAGGGCGGAATACAGCCGTTGTGGGCAACATCGGAAACCCGGTCGTTACCCAGGCCATGGACAGCACCGACAAGGACTGGCTCGTTACCGAGGTATCGTCGTTCCAGCTTGAGACTGCTGTCGACTTCAGACCTGTCGTATCCGCCATACTCAACCTCACACCTGATCACCTCAACAGACACGGCACCATGGAAGCGTATGGCGCCGCCAAGGCTCAGGTTGCCGCAAATCAGAAGAAAAATGAGTTCCTTGTCATAAACTATGATGATGAGAAGGCTTATGAGCTTTCGAAAAACACGGAAGCGACAGTGATCCCGTTCAGCAGAAGGGAAAAACTCGGCAGAGGAGCATATCTTGACGGCACACAGATTATCGTAAAGGACCTCAAAGGCGCTGAACACCTCATCTGTGACAGGTCGGATCTTCGCATCATTGGCGATCACAACGTTGAAAACGTTCTTGCTGCAGCAGCGATAGCATTCTTCGCAGGCATCAGACCGGAAGTGATCACTGCCGCCATAAAGGAGTTCCCGGGAGTGGAGCACCGCATCGAATTCTGCGGAAGAGTCGATGAAGTGGATTACTACAACGATTCAAAGGGAACCAACGTAGATGCCGCCGTTATAGCGATAAAGGCTCTCAGGGACGGAATAATCCTGATTGCCGGCGGAGACGGAAAGGGACAGGAATTTGATGAGCTCGCCGAGCATTTCGAGGGAGCCGTCGAAGCACTCATCCTTCTCGGAAGAGACGCGCCGATAATAGAGGAAGCAGCCAGAAAGGCCGGCTTCACCAATATTTATAACTGCAAGGACATGCCTGAGTGCGTGCGCAAGGCAGCAGAGCTCGCCAGACCGGGAGAGAAAGTCCTTCTCTCACCTGCATGCGCCAGCTGGGACATGTACGCTAATTTTGAACAAAGAGGCAGACACTTCAAACAATGCATAAACGAGATGCTGAAGTAGAAAAGAAAATGACCAGGTCCGAGAAAGCTGCGACCCGCAAGGCGATCAGGCGGAGCAGGCGCGAAAAAAAGAGGATCAATCCGGTTGACGAAGCAAGAGATTTCGGCCGGGGATTAAGCAGGGTAGTGAGCGGCTACGACTTCGGGGTCGTGGTGCTTGTTATAGTTCTCTCGCTCTTCGGAGTCGCGATGGTATTCAGTGCAGGCTATTACCAGACAATAAACTCGGCGCATCCGGATCCAACATACTATCTGTTCAGACAGATGCTCTGGGTAGGTTCCGGTCTGTTCGTAATGCTTATAGTCGCCAATATCGACTATCACTTCTACATGAAACTCAGTGTACTGATAGTGCTGGTGTCGATAGGTCTTCTTGTGCTCGTTATCCTGACGAGTTCCACTGTCGGCGGAGCGCAGAGAGGCATCAGGGGCATCGGTGTAACGCCGAGTGAGTTCTCGAAGGTAGGCATGATCGTGTTCACTTCATGCTTCCTCATAAAGAACCCAAGCAACATACGGACTTTCAAGGGCCTGTTTATTCTGGTGGCTGTAATGGCCATCCACTTCTATCTGATCGTAAAACAGCCGAACTTATCCACGGCTATCGTAATCGTTGCCATCATGCTGTCGATCATGCTGGTCGCGGGGCTCAACTATCTGTTCCTCGCCGTACCGGCAGCAGGCGTGGTAGTGGGTTACATGTACATAATGACGGCGAAGAGTCCGGCCCACTGGTATCAGAGAATAACGAGTTTCCGCGATCCGTTCGCGGACTTCCAGGGGAGCGGTTATCAGGTGTCACAGGGACTCATCGCGCTTGGCAACGGAGGTCTCAGGGGACTCGGCTTCGGCCGGAGCATCGCCAAGAACCTCTACCTGCCTGAGCCTCAGAACGACTTCATTCTCGCAGTAATAGGCGAGGAACTCGGATACATCGGAGTAGCGGTCCTTATACTCGTATACATAATCCTGCTCTTCAGGATCTTCATGGTAGCGCTCAAGGCTAAGGACAGACTCGGATTCTACCTGGCTACCGGAGTCGGGGTAATGCTCGGACTGCAGGTGATCATCAATGTGGCGGTCGTTACATCGACCATGCCGGCAACAGGAATCACACTGCCGTTCATAAGTTACGGAGGCACATCCATATGGTCGTTCATGATCGCCATGGGCATAGTGCTCAACGTATCCAAAAAACCGAACCCCAGGGGCAGAATAAAGATGAAAACAGAAGCGGAGGCCGCGGCATGAAGATCGTACTGACAGGAGGCTGCACGGGCGGCCATATATACCCGGCACTCGCTATAGGCGATAAATTCAGGGCGGAGGATCCGTCCGGCGAGGTCATATACATCGCTAAGGGAGAGGATCTCGAGCGGCAGATAATACCTGCACATGGCTACGAGCTGCACGAGGTCGATTCCACCTGGTTTGACCGCAGCAACCCGGTAAGGCTTGCGACCACCATCAGGAGGACACTGAACGGAAGACGCGATGCCATAAAGCTGATGAAAAAGTTCAGACCGGATGCTGTTATCAGCACCGGAAGTTTCGTGAGCGTTCCGGTGGTCCTCGCGGCCAGAAGGCTTGGCGTGCCTGTGTTCCTGCATGAGCAGAACGGATTCCCGGGCGTTTCCAACAGGCTCGGCGCACGTAATGCCAAAAAGGTGTTCCTCGGATTCGAATCCGCACGCGAGCACTTCAGGAATAAAGACAACATAGTATACAGCGGCAACCCGGTCAGGGCCGAATTCGACGGCAGGGACAGGGCGGCTGACAGAAAGGCGCTCGGGATCCCTGAGGATGACTTCGTCATAATGGTATTCGGCGGAAGTCTCGGTTCAGAGACCACCAACAGCATAGGCGAAGCTATCGCCAGGGAATATGCCGGAAAAGACGGATACACTGTGATCTGGGGGACCGGCAGAGAATACTACGATGAGATCAGCAGGCGCCTGACGGCAGAGGGATTCAGCCCTTCAAATGTCAGGATCAGCGCTTATATAAATGACATGCCTGCACAGCTTTCGGCATGCGACCTCACCATAAGCAGGAGCGGGGCGCTCTCTGTCGCGGAGGTCACGATGGCCGGAAGAGCCGCCATCTTCATCCCGTCACCAAATGTTACGGCCGATCACCAGTACTACAACGCAAAGGCCGTTGAGGACGTTGGCGGAGCAATAATAGTAAGAGAAAACGCGGACACGGCGGATAAGGTGATGGACGAAGTCCGCAGACTAGACGCTGACAGGGAGAGGCTCGAAGCAATGAAAAAGGCGAGCCGCAGCATCGCGCCGGTCGACGCGACCGATATCATTTACAACACGGTCGTTCAGACATGCAGATAGAATTGCCGTTACAGGAACTCACAGGTAAGTTTGTTGGAAGAGAAAACAGAAAAGCTCGAACAGAATATTGAGGAAAACAACGGCGTAAAGGCTGAAGAGATGACGCCGGCTGCCGGCAGTGTAGTGGATGACGATATCGAGTACACTTTTGTCGTGCCGAAAGGTGAGGTCTACAGGGAACCTGAACCGGAGGATGAGACCCCGGAGCCTGAGACCCCGGAGCCTGTCATGGATGAACCCGAACCGCCGGACGGGATCCCTGAACCTGTGATCATTGAGCCTGAACCGGCAGAAGAGCCTGAAGAAGAACCGGAGGAAGCGCCTGAGCCTGCCAAGACAATAGTCGCTGACCGCAAGAGCTTCACCGAAAAAATTAACGACGCCCTGGCTGATGCAGCCTGGGAAGACGGAAATTTCTTCGATTCGGATGATGACTTCTTTGAAGCATACAAGGCAGCTGACCCTACAGGACGGACGGCTTACGTGGAGCCGCCGGTATATGATGCGACCGGTCTGCCGGAAGATGATGACATCACATACACTTTCGTAGTGCCTAAGGGTGAGATCTATCAGGAGCCTGATCCGGAGGAAGAGCGGGCGGCCAAAGCAGCCGAGAGAGCTAGACGGAGACTCCTGGCCGCGGAAACGAAAGTCATGCAGCGTGAGGGCAAAAGTGACGACGCCGACGCGGACAGGACCCATTACGGACTACCGGCGAACCATCCTGAAATGGGAGAACTTGCCCAGAAGCAGGAGGAGCGCAGATTATACAAGCAGAAAAAGAAGAACCGCTTCAGGACACGCTTTTACGTACTGGCGACCTGTATCGTTCTTCTCATCGGATGGCTCATCCTGTCGAATTCAGGGCTGTTCACCATAGACGTGATAGAGGTGAAAGGAAATTCACACTATACGGCTGAAGAGATAATTAATATAGGTCATGCCACATCAGGCCGCAATATCATTTACAAGGCCAATATCAAGGAGGTCACTGAGTTTCTCGAGCAGAACCCGTACATCAGAAAAGCGGAAGTCAGGCGAAAGCTGCCTTCAACTCTGGTGATAAAGGTCACGGAGAGAAAGGAACGTCTGGCATTCAAATATGACGATGACTATCTTGTCATGGACGAGGACGGCATACTGCTCAAGAAGACGAGGAACAAGCCGAAGACCACCATCATACAGGGCGTGGTCGTAAACAAAATAAAGCTGGGAGAGAAGATCGGCACTGAAAACAGCAGACGCATGGACAGTGTGCTCGAGATCATCAAAATGATGATAAAGTCCGACCTGTATTATGTGAAACTGGACATCTCGAATGAGAAAGAAGTAAAGGCGTACATCTATGACACGCTTGTCGTGAAGACTGATTATGACACGCTGATGACCAACATGGAGAACGGAAAACTCCATCTGGTGATGGAAAAACTGTTCGAAGATGGCATCGAGCGCGGAACGATAACATTCCTGGAAGATGGTTCAGCATCGTTCATGCCGACATTCTAGTTAACAAGTAATTGTGTTGTGTCAAGCAAATACCCACTAAATGTTGTGTTTTTTGCCAAAAAACTAATGCATTCAGGGTTTTCATATGTTACTATTACCATATATGTTTATAAGTATATTTATTTGAGGAGGACTTCACTATGGAATTCGTTTCCGACTTTGTTTCCGAACCGGACAATGCCGCAATCATCAAGGTCGTCGGTATCGGCGGCGGCGGATGCAATGCGATCAACCGCATGGTCGACGCCGGACTGCAGGGCGTGACCTTCATTGGTGTTAATACAGACAGACAGGCACTTTCCAGATGCAAGGCTGAGATCAAGGTCCAGCTTGGCGAAAAGATCACCGGAGGCCGTGGCGCAGGCGCTAACCCTGAAGTAGGCCAGAAGGCTGCCGAGGAGAGCATCGATGAGATCATCGCCAACATCCAGGACGCCGACATGGTATTCATTACTGCAGGAATGGGCGGCGGCACAGGTACAGGAGCAGCACCTATCATCGCGAAGGCGTCGATGGACTGCGGAGCTCTTACAGTAGCTGTAGTCACAAAGCCATTCACATTCGAGGGAAAGAAGCGCTGGAACCGCGCTGCAAAGGGCATCCAGTATCTCAGCAACTTCGTTGATTCTCTCGTCGTGATCCCTAATGACAAGCTCATCGATACAAGCGACAAGAACACTTCGATGCTCGAGGCGTTCGCAATGGCAGACGATGTGCTCAGAAAGGGCGTACAGGGCATCTCCGATCTGATCTCCGAGTACGGACTCGTCAACGTTGACTTCGCAGACGTAAGAACAGTCATGGAAGGCCGCGGAGTGGCTCACATGGGTGTCGGTACAGGCGAAGGCGAAGACAGGATCGAAGAAGCTATCACAAACGCTATCAACAGCCCGCTGCTCGAGACATCGATCTCAGGAGCCAAGTCCATCCTACTCTACGTTACGGGTGGATATGACATGGGAATGCTCGATATCAACACTATCGCCGACAGAGTACAGGGCGAGGCAGACGCAGACGCGAACATCATCTTCGGTGCTACTATCAGCGAGGAGATGACAGACAAGATCTCCGTCACGATCATCGCTACAGACTTCGGCAGAGTCACAGAGGGCATGGAAGGCATCAACATCGCACCGCAGGCTGAAAAGGACACTCTTGCAACAGCAAAGAGGATCACAGTTGACGGACTCGATGCCGTTGAAGTTGAGCTCGACAAGCTCTTCGACGACGCTGATGTTGCTTCGCCGCACAGCTCAGATGACTTCGATATCCCGGAATTCCTCAAATAAACCGGTAGAAATCGATCTGAACGCCAGACTATGCTGATCAGGATAACATCAGGTGACAACAGCAGGATCAGGCTCGTCAGAAAGCTCAGGACGCGCAAGGGGCGCAGCACTGAGGGGCGTTTTGCAGTCGAAGGCAGGAACCTCGTAAGCGAAGTGCTTGAGAGGGGACTCGACATTGACTTCATAATGATCCCGGCAGGAGCGCAGGGCGATGCTCCCGCTTTCATAAAGGACTGCATCAAGTCTCCGGACATGATCGTCTGTGAGATCCCGGAGCGCGAATTCTCCGCTCTGACAGACGCGGGCGAGGGCATAGGCATGCTGGCTGTCGTAAGGCAGCAGGCATGCGGACCGGAGTTCATTGACAGTCTCGATGCAGACGACAACCTGCTTGTGCTCGACCGGATCCAGGATCCGGGCAACATGGGCACGCTGATAAGGACTGCGGTCGCAGCAGGCTACAAGGCCATTATCGCAATGAGCGGAACGGTGGATATTTATTCGCCAAAAGTGCTCAGAGCGACCGCGGGCATGATATTCGAGATCCCGGTAATATATGTTACCGGCGAGGACAGACTCAGAGACATCCTCAGGAGTTCGGGCAGACGCATTGCCGTCACTGCAGTTGACGGAGGCGTGCCGTATTACGAAGAGGATCTCAGCAGGGGCATAGCCCTTATCATAGGAAATGAGGGGAGCGGTGTATCCGGTGCCATGATAGAAATGGCGGATGTAAAGGTGACGCTTCCCATGCGCGGAAGGATCGAATCTCTGAACGCGGCTGTCGCTGCGGCGATACTGATGTACGAGGCCGTTCGCGGCAGATGATAATAATAGATGCGAGGTAAGAAATGGAAAAGAACAGAGCCGATGTAATCATTTGCGGAACCAATTATGTGCTTTCAAGCGACAAGAGCGAGGAGCGCATCAAGGATATCGCAAAAATGGTAGATGAGGAGCTCAGAGCTGTAAGCAAGGCGCTCAATGTCAATCCTAATTACAAGGCTGCGGTACTGACAGCGCTTAATATCGCAGAAAAACTGATGGATAACACAGACATGACGCTCAAGCTCCAGACAGAGAATTATCAGCTCGATAATGACGTTAAGCATTATATCCAGATGTGGGAGCAGACAAAGAAGCAGGTCACTGATCTCAAGGACAAGATGTCTTCCGAATTTGACAGACAGACACAGAACACCGAAGATCAGAAGAAACTTCAGGATAAGCTCGTAGAAATGGAGAACGCTTACTTCGACCTCCAGATGGAGAACGTCAACCTCAGGAACGAGCTGAAATCCATCAAGAGACTTAACAGCGAAGATGAATTCTAAGATACTGACACTCCTCGAATTCAATAAAATACTTGACCTCCTGCGCGATCAGGCAGGCTCGGGACTCGCTAAGGAAAGAATAGTGCAGCTCGAGCCGATGACCAATATGCGCATGGCAAAGGATGCACTAACGGAAACTACTGAAGCGGTTTCCGTTATTGTTCATAAGGGAAGCATTCCGGT
>CACYLW010000003.1 GCA_902775345.1 uncultured Eubacteriales bacterium
AGAATCTAAGTGTCAAGCGAAGTAATAATGTATTCGATTGAAGATGTTGTGAGGATTACGAGGTGGAGCAAAAAAGTAGTACAGAATCTCTTTAATGATAGTGTAGCCTCACATCTGCTGGAATCTTATTCCTGTCCATAAGAAAACTCCCTTCGCGATTAACAGTGTTTTGTTTTTCACTGTCTCTCGTAAAGGGAGCATATCAAAGGCGAGGACTTCTCAGCTGTGTAGATTACTACTTATTGGGTTGAACCGCCGTATGCCGAACGGCACGTACGGTGGTGTGAGAGGGGCTACAAGTTAGCCCCTACTCGATTCTATATTCGTATTGAGTTAAGGTATGGTGTCAATAGTGCGTCGACACTGTCCACCAATGAATACTGGCAGTGTGAGAGCAGCCAGTTGTATGTCAGACCGCGGTGCAAAGCGGCAATGTTCCTTGCATAGTCGAGCGGCGAACGGTTATCCCTGATCTGTCCTGCATGTATCCCTTCTCTGAGAAGCTTGTACATAAGCTGGAAATACTCACGGCGCTCATCCATGATGTATCTGTTGCCTTCGGTCATTACCTGGAATCCGTACAGTGCTGGGAGGAAGGACTTATACCTGGAATTCTCAACAGCTTCTGTTGAATACAGGACGTAATCGTGGAGAAGATCGACTCTGTTGCGCGTCATGTCCTGTGTCTCGGCCCAGTCAGTATAGTTCCTGTCAAAGTACCATGCCATCCTGAAGAGCAGGTCCTCCTTGGCACGGAAGTGGTGATAGAAAGCTCCCTTAGAAGTTCCTGCGCGCTCAATGATTTCATTCAGAGTCGTATTATCGTAACCCTTCTCCATGAACAGCTCCCATGCGGCTTCTATTATCTTTTCTTTCGTGCTGATTCTCTTAGTCGCCATCTTGTACAAATCTCCTTGAATAATTGTTACAGGCAATTAGGCTCTAACAAAAAAATAACATTTCTGCACTTTCATTTAAAGAACATTTTTCAAAGCAGGGGCACGTTAACAATATTGGATTCCAAACCATACAATAATTGACAAGTTGGATGCTGAAAGATACAATGATTTTGAAAAACAGACCGCAGTCCGTACAAGAGTATGCGGTGCGGTCTGCAATTACTGAACAGTCTGATCCATGATCAGACATCAAATGAAGAAAGGAGGAATAGTTACGAATAAGCAGCTTAAAGACAAGATAAGACTTGAGCGCGGCATGGACTGGCATGCTAAGGAACTGGCAGTTGAATATGCACGCGCAACAGGCTTCCAGACAGAGGCAGCTGAATTCCCGGTAACTTCTTATACAGAAGGAACTCCGGTACCGGCAGACTTTGCGCACTTCGCAGCTATAGAGCCCAAGACAAGTCAGGTTACAGTACCTGCTGATTACGTAGCATCTTCGGACTCCGCAAAGCCTATCCAGGACTTCGACTGGCGCAGGAAGAGAGGCCTTGAGCGAGTCTTCTCCAAGGGAGCGATTCTTGAAGACAACAACATGGATCAGCTGCCGGATGAGATGAATGTACATTTCGTCATGGCAGAGGATGCAGATGACAGCATTGTCGCTGCAGCATGCAACCTTGCATTCCGCTTTGGCATGGAGACTACCGCATACAGCGGAAGACTTCTCTGCAAGGAAGAGCCTGCAGGCAACTGTATCGTCTTCAGGAACGCAGATACCTGCAGCATGGTCCAGGAGAACAAGGATGGTGGAATAAGAGTAACAGTCTCAGGCAGTGGTGATGAACTTGTCGGATTTGTCGCTGAAATCTGTGAGACATTCCCGCAGCAGGGATGCTTTGACACATGGACTGACCGTGTAACAGAGATTGCTGACGCATTCCAGATGAGGACTCTCGACGGACAGCTCGCTGCACTCGGCATTCTGGGTGATACTGAGACAACTGCGTATGTTGATCCGGATATCAAGACAAGGAAGGCCATCGCAGAGAAGGCTTTCCCTAAGGCAGAGTTCGTAAGCTACAAGGATGATGAACTCAGATATTCCAAGGAATATGACATTGAATGGGAAGTTGATACCCTTGACAGAATGCTTGCTGAGAAGGTCTATCCGTCAGTTAAGAGTGGAGATGCTGTTGAGGTAAGGATCGCTGTAAGCGAAGACAAGACTGTCAGAGCCGAGATCGCTGATAAGATCACGAAGTCTCTGGAAGCAGCAGGTGCAGCCTCGACTGATGTACGTGTTTTCTGCTCCTACAAGCAGGGCTACTCATGGATCGATGAAGACATCCTGCCAAGACTTGCAGGCAAGAAAGTTGGCAAGTTCGAGATATCCTTCAAGCCTTTCCTGGCACCGGGAGAGACCACATGGAAGGACGAAGATGGTGCTATTCCTAATTATAACAATGTCGGCGGCAATCCGGACCACTGGTATGACATGCCGATCAGATTCCTGCAGGAGCTGTACCCGGTAGAGGATACTATCGTTGCAACTACAGGCATTGAGGGAGATGACGTAGTATTCAGAGCCTATGAGGGCGATCAGGACATCACATATCTCGTCAGAGTTACTGACACTGATGGCAATGAGATCCTGACAGATACATACAAGGTCGCTTATTCAGAGAGACCTTACATCGACCAGTACAAGGACATGGGCAAAGTTCATCCGATGACTGGATACCTCAGGGTCAGAGTCAACGGCGCTGAGACCTTAGATGAGCGTGTTGAGTCTGATGTAGAGAAGGTCTGGGATATCATCCAGGGCGATGTTCTGACTGAGCTCCGTGCTTATGTGGATGAGCATACGGAGGGCAAAGACCTCATGGCTGCTCAGCCGTTCTTCGGAAGACTTCAGTTCGATCTTGATCTGAGTGAGCCTGACGAGAGACTCACATCAAGAGAGGATCTGAATTCATCACTTGATGCACTTCATGAAGATATCTACTTCATGATCACAGACTACTTCAAGAACTACGGCAACGAGAAGGGCGGTGTTCTTACAGATGCTCCGGGTCTTGTATATCCTAAGATACGCAAGCGTACCGGCAAGCCGTACATGAAGGTTTCCGTATTCGGAAGGAAGGCTGATGAGCCTTGCGTCAAGTCAGCGGATCGCCGGATTTGCGCGACACTCGGAAGAGAAGACGTCGATGTATATGTCACAGGTATTTCAAGAGGTGATGCAGGCAACCGCATTCATATTGCTGTAGAGGGAGTTCCTGAGGAATTCATCGGGAGTTATGCAAAGCTCTTCGCAGACGGAGTGCTTGATATCTCAGAGCGCATAGAGCTCTTCAGTGAAGTTGTTCTTGAGGCCTGCGGCAAGGAATATGTCATCCCTGTCACAGCACCGGCAGAGATTCCTAAGGACGTAGATATCAGAGATATCGATATTTCTGAGTTCGATCTTATCGGATATGACAGGTGCATGGAGATCATTGACCAGCTCAAGCACGTCAAAGGTCTCAACGTATTCCGCACTACCAAATCCTACACAGGCAGGGATCACTATGCTATAGAGCTCAGACCTGACAGGACCGGATATATATCAAGAACCAAGAGGATCACAGCTCATCAGACAGAACTCATCATCTGCAGACATCATGCTAATGAGGTTTCGAGCACCAACGAGGCATTCATGCTGCTCAGAGAGCTCCTGACCAATGACAAGTACAGTGATCTGACAGAGCAGATGAACCTGACGATCGTCCCTATGGATAATGTCGATGGTGCGGCTCTGCACTATGAACTCCAGCAGGACAACCCGACCTGGAAGCTTCATATCGCAAGATTCAATGCTATCGGCAAGGAGTTCTATCATGATCACTTCAAGATGGATACTATCCATACCGAGGCGCTTGGTCTCAGAAGGCTGTTCATGACACTTCTGCCTGATGCGCTGATAGATAATCACGGCGTTCCTAGCCATGAATGGGAGCAGCAGTTCGCCGGCTATACATCACCTTCATTCAGAGGATTCTGGCTGCCGCGTTCACTTCTGTATGGATACTTCTATCACATCACCGGAGATGAATACGCATACAACATCAAGCTGAATGAACGCATCCAGGATGTTATCGCTGACAACTATCTGGATAACGAGGAAGTAACCCGCGAGAACAAGCTCTGGGCAAGACAGTTCGAGAAATACGCTCACGGCTGGATGCCTAAGATGTTCCCGGCTACTTACTATAAGAACATGATCAACTACTGGATACCTAGTCCGTATAATCCTGAACACAGATATCCTTCGATTAGATTCCCATGGATCCTGAGCCTGGATTATGTAAGTGAGGTTGCAGACGAGACGGCACAGGGTGAGTACCTCAACCGCTGCGCAAGAGCACATCTTGAGCATGACAAAGCCATCATCGGTAGCCTGCGCAATGCTCACAAGGTCTATCGTGAAGAGTGGAACTTCTCAGATTCTGATGTCAGGGCTGAACTGACAAGGAAGAGACCAATCTTTGTGGATTGATCAGAGTTCATATAATCCTATCCGTTATTTCTAAATCAATATCACAACTCTACAAGATTTTATAAGGAGGAACACAATGGCACTAATCAAATTGTTGGGAGTTCTGATCGTAATCGTAGGATTCGCACTGAAGCTGGATTCGATCCTCATCGTAATCTCTGCTGCTATCGTAACAGCACTTGTAGGCGGCCTCGGTGTAACAGGACTTCTTGAGACACTTGGAACAACATTCGTTGCAAACCGCAGCATGGCTATCTTCATTCTGATCATGCTGGTAACCGGAACTCTTGAGAGAAACGGTCTGCGTAATGCAGCTGCTGCACTGATCGGTAAGGTCAAGAACGCAAGCCCTGGCAAGATCATTGGCGCATACGGAATCATGAGAGCTGTATTCGCTGCATTCAACGCAAGCTTCGGTGGTGTAGCCGGATTCGTAAGACCGGTTATCATGCCTATGATGGAAGGTTCCATCGAGTCCCGCGGACTTAAGATTAACGAGGATTACATGGACAACCTCAAGGGTATGGCATCAGGTATGGAGAACATTGCGTGGTTCTTCTGCCAGGTACTGTTCGTTGGTGGAGCAGGCGGCCTGCTTGTTCAGTCCACACTCGAGCCACTTGGATATCATGTTGAACTGATCGACCTCGCTAAGGCTGAAATCCCTGTAGCTATCTTCGCTGTTATAGTTGGTATCGTATATTACTACATCAGAGACAAGAAGCTCGCTAAGAAGTACTATGGCGAGGACATCGCGAAGATTGCAGTTGAAGAAGAGAAATAAGAAAGGAGGCTCGTACAATGTCATTTTTCACTAGTGCTGACGTAACAACTGGTCAGAAATTACTGGAGATCATCTACATCGTAATCGGTCTCATCACATTATATACAGGTATCAAGAACGCAACAGACAAAGAGAATCCTTACAGAGTAGGAACAGCTGTATTCTGGTGCACACTCGGTGTTGTACTTGCTTTCGGACGCTGGATCCCGCCAATGGTAGACGGTGCTCTGATTATCATCATGACAATCCCTGCTATTCTTCACAAGGTTGGCGTTGGTAAGACTGCAAACCCTACAGAAGAGTACTCCAAGAGTGTATTTGACAAGATCGGAATGAAGATCTTCCTGCCGGCTCTGTCAATCGGTATCTGCGCAGTAGGTTTCGCTATTTTCCTGCCACAGCTCGGAGCTATGGTTGGTATCGGCGCCGGAATCATCATCTCCATCATCCTGCTGATCGTATTCAACCCTGACAACAAGCCAGCTGTATTCCTGACAGACTCAGAGAGACTGCTCTCACAGGTAGGACCTCTGTCAATGCTCCCTATGCTGCTCGCTTCTCTCGGTGCTATCTTCACAGCTGCCGGAGTTGGCGATGTAATCGCAGGACTTGTAGGAAAGGTAATCCCACAGGGCAATGTAAATGTCGGAATCATCGTTTTCGCTATCGCTATGGCACTGTTCACAGTTATCATGGGTAACGGATTCGCAGCTATCACAGTTATCACAGTAGGTATCGGAGCTCCATTCGTACTCGCATACGGTGCAGATCCTGTTATCATCGGAATGGTAGCACTTACCTGCGGATACTGCGGAACACTGAGCACACCTATGGCTGCTAACTTCAACATCGTACCGGTAGCTATGCTCGAGATGAAGGATAAGTTCGGCGTTATCAAGAACCAGCTCGTTCCAGCCGCACTTCTCCTTGCATTCCAGATCGCATACATGATCATTGCAAAGTAATAAATTCAAGAAGAGTAAGGCCCGCTTATGAGTTATGAGATTCAGGAAATTGTCAAGATGAGTGAGGGCGCAGACATTATCGCCAAGGACTGGCTTCACCTCAAGAGAGGCGAACGCTGCCTGATAGTGACCACGACCACACACATAGAAGAAGCTCACCTCATGAAACAGCGCTTTGAACTGTGTGCCAGAAGCGTTGATCTCATGGTCATGGAAGAGAAAGGCAAGAAAGTCAGCGATTTCTTCGATGAGAAAGAGACAATATTTGATGATTACAACGTTATAGTTGGCGCAGCGGATTATTCAATCGTAACCACTAAGGCGGCAAAGAGAGCAATCGGAAGGGGCAGCAAGTTCCTGTCCCTTCCGCTCTCAACTAACAATGGCAAGTCGATGCTCGGATTTGAATTCATCAAGATGGATACCAAGAAGAGCAAGATGATCGCCAATGTTATCAAGAGATATATCGACAGCGGTCAGGTCGTACACGTAACAACCAAGCTCGGTACAGATCTTCGCTTCTACAAGCGCAACCGCTACGCCGGATTCTTCAACGGCGATGTCAAAGCAGGCAGAGGATTCTCTTCCGCTTCGATCGAGATATATGTCGCAATAGAAGAAACCGAAACAACGGGAACACTGATCCTCGACGGATCGCTGGGGTATATCGGCAAGGTCGAGAAACCTTTCCGTATAGAGATTAGGACTGGACAAATCACTGAAATAGAGCAGACTCCGGATGGAAAGCGTCTCAAGGAGTACCTTGAGAGCTTTGAGGATGAGCGTATGTATATAGCTGCAGAGCTCGGCATAGGACTCAACTATCTGTCTAAATGTGAGGGAAACTGCTATATTGAAGATGAATCGTCCTACGGGACATTCCATATAGGATTTGGCCGTAATGTTGCACTTGGCGGAGTGCAGGAAGCATGCAGCCACTTTGATCTGGTTACTTTCGAACCAGACATATTTGTTGATAATCGCAAGATCATAGAAGAAGGCCGGGTCATTATCCCTGAGCCTCAGGTCTATTGAAAGGAGAATTATCATGAAATTACTGATCACAGGATTCGATCCCTTTGGCGGTGCGGTAATCAATCCAGCATACGAAGCAGTCAAGCTGCTTCCGGATCATATCGCAGGTTTTGATATCATCAAGCTGGAAGTACCAACAGTATTCGTTGATGATGGGCTCGTTCTCTCAAAGGCAATCGAAGAGAATCATCCTGATGTTGTCATCTGCGTCGGACAGGCAGGTGGCCGCTCCGGCATGACAATTGAGAAGGTAGCTGTAAATCTGATGGATGCCAGGATCCCTGACAACAAGGGACAGCAGCCACTTGATGAGCTGATCTGCAGGGACGGGGAGAATGCGTACTTTGCAAAGCTTCCTGTCAAAGCAATGGTCAAAGCCATGAAGGACAAGGGAATTCCGGCAAGACTGTCATATTCAGCAGGTACTTATGTATGCAATGACATCATGTACAGACTGCTGTATCTGATCGACAAGAAATATCCTGACATGCGTGGAGGATTCGTTCATGTACCATATCTGCCAGAGCAGGTACTTGAACTTCCGGACGGCACACCAAGTATGTCTGCAGCTTCTATCGCAGAGGCGCTTGAGGCCGGCATCGAAGCTGTTGCAGCCAATGACTACGACATCGTAGCAGTCGGAGGCGAAACACATTAAGGATCTTCCAATTGCATGGACAGAGAAACATTTCCTTGGAAGGGACTTCGAAGAGGTAGAGAAAGAGCTTACTGATTTTGGATTCTATGATATTGAGATGATCAGAAGTCAAGAGAAGTCCTTGCGTACAAAGGAACGTGCAGTTACAAATGTTGCTATTAAAGGTACCGATAAGTACAAGGATTGACACTTTATATAACAAACCTTTTGAACTTATCTTTGATGAAAAGTATCTGTATTTGAAATAAATTGCTCATTTGGGCTTGTACAGTAAGTACTTTTGGAAGACGCTCAAACTGCAGGCAATTATTCACAGGAAGGACAAAAAACGACTGATTTTCAGCCCTTTGCATATTTATTCATCAATATACATTGGCGCAAAAATATGCATAATAACGTGTATTTTTTCCATATACCTCTGCCCGGTCAAAAAAGTTTTTTCTATCAAGGACGACACACATCGAAGCATGTTGTCTCCTGAGAAGGCAAGACGAAGTCGAAGCCTGATCAGCTGGAGACACAGTTTGCCAGAGCGGTCGGAGAGAGCGAGCGTATGCGAAGTTCGATCCGGGCACCGCGGGACGGCAGGTAGTCGCAAGGATACAAAAGAAATAATCCTGAAAAGCCTTGAAATTCAGGGAATTGCGGAGGTGATTTTCATTGAACGATGTTTTTTATGAAATGATATTTAAGAGAAAGTCGTTTCATATTTTCAGAAATGTTGGGAACGAATCAATCCGTGAAGACGAACTTAACGATATACAAAATGCATATTCAGATTTTACTCCCCTGAATCCCGAAATCAAAACCGCTATTCGCATTGTTCCCGAAGAAGAAACTAACTGTAAAAGAGGCGGAGAATACGTTACAAATGAGCAGATGAACGATAAGAAGTTCCTGAAGCTGATAAAAGCAATGGAGGAGTAGCATGGCATCAACAAAAGAGTATCTGGAATTTATACTGGAACAGTTAACAGGTCTGGATGATGTAAGCTATAGGGCGATGATGGGAGAGTACATTTTGTACTATCGCGGAAGAGTGTTCGGCGGTATCTACGATGACAGACTTCTGGTAAAGCCTGTTCCGGCTGCAGTAAAAATGATGCCGGATGCTGAAATGGAATTTCCTTATGATGGAGCGAAGAAGATGATTCTTGTAGATGACATAGATGACCGGGACTTTTTGTGTATGCTGATTGAGAATATGTGGGAAGAGCTTCCGGAGAGGAAAAAACGCTGATCTGAGCACGACATAAGCAAATCGGAGACACGGCTCTCCGTTTTTTTTATGCCTCGAGAACCCCCGGTGCTTTTGTGACTTTGTCACGGTATAGTTGCGTGTGGATGTGTAAAATGGGAGCAAATAAGAGCCATTTTATAAACAGGGAATGAATCAGCTATAGAGGAGACAGAGAACCGTCCCCTGTCTCCGGAAAGGATAAGCCATGAAAAAGATAGTGATAGTAGGCGGCGTTGCCGGTGGTGCAAGCTGTGCTGCAAGACTGAGACGACTCGATGAAGAAGCGCATATCGTTCTTCTGGAACGGGGAGAATACATTTCGTACGCAAACTGCGGGTTGCCGTATCATATCGGAGATGTGATCAAGTCCCGAGATTCTTTGCTGGTCTCCACACCTGAGATGATGAAAAACCGATTCAGGATAGATGTCCGCACAGGCAATGAGGTCATTGCAATAGACCGCAAAGGTAAGTCCGTCAGGGTAAAGACAAGAGACGGGCAGGAGTACGATGAACCTTATGATGAGCTGGTGCTCTCAACAGGATCATCCCCGCTCAAACCCGGGATACCCGGTATCGAATCGGAGCTCATACAGACACTCTGGACAGTGCCGGATACCGACAGGATCCGCGGGATGGCGCTCAAAGGCAATATCGGGACGGCTGCAGTCATAGGCGGCGGCTTTATCGGACTTGAGGTAGCGGAGAATCTTCACATGGCAGGCCTTAAAACGGTGCTGGTCGAAGCGGCTGATCAGGTAATGCCTCCGGTCGACAGAGAACTGGCTCAGCTTCTTCATGAGCATATAATCGACCAGGGGGTGGAACTTCACCTCGGAGACGGAGTAGCATCATTCGAGGAGATCACGGAAGACGGAAAGAAGAAAGTCCGTATCACGCTCGCAAGCGGCAAGACAGTTGTCACTGAGTTTGTGGTTCTTTCTATCGGGTTGCGCCCTAACAGTCAGCTTGCAAAGGATGCCGGTCTTGAACTGAATGAGAGAGGCGGCGTTCGAGTCGACAGACTCATGCGTACATCGGACGAGAATATTTTCGCGGTCGGAGACATAGCTGAGATCGAGGACTTTACGACCGGAGACAGGATGCAGTACCAGCTGGCAGGTCCGGCTAATAAGGAAGGCCGCATAGCAGCAAACAACATCTGCGGTGCTTCTGAAGAATACGAAGGAACTCAGGGAACATCCATTGCAAAGGTCTGGGATCTTGCGGTCGGCATGACAGGAAAAAGCGAGAAGGCTTTGATCGCAGCCGGCAAAGTAAAGGGCAAGGATTACGACACCATAATCATCACTCAGAACCATCATGCAGGTTACTATCCGGGCGCGCAGCCTCTTACTATCAAGGTGATATTCACACCGGATGGGAGCAGGATACTTGGAGCACAGATAGTCGGTGCGGAAGGCGTCGACAAGAGGATCGACGTCATCTCCACTGCCGCAAGACTCGGCGCGAAGGCAACTGATCTGGCAAAACTCGAGCTTACCTACGCTCCTCCGTATTCATCAGCCAAAGACCCGGTGAACATGGCGGGCTTTGTCATCAGGAATGTGCTCGACGGACTTGTGAAATTCGCAGAGTGGGATGTACTGGAATCGGGCGAGACAGTGCAGGTGCTGGATATCCGTGAAGACGCTGAAAGAATGGCGTTCGAACTGCCTGGTTCGATCAATATACCGCTGGGCACACTCAGAGACCGCATGAAGGAGTTGGATCCTGGCAAACCGGTAGTGGTGCTGTGCTCTATAGGAGTCAGATCATATTCAGCGGCAAGAGTGTTGATGCAGAATGGATTTGAAGATGTGAGAGTCTATCCGGCGGGAACCAGATTCTACAGGTCCTCGCATTATGAAGATTTTGCGCAAATTCCTGAGACTACGGAGAATGGAGGTCCGGACATGGCCACAGATAATAATACGATGAAAAACACGGCGAGTGCAGATATAAGCATGAGGCTCGACTGCAGCGGTATGCAGTGCCCAGGGCCGATACTGAAGGTATATGAAGGGATTCAGAAACTCGAGGATGGGCAGACGCTCGAAGTGAGAGCGTCCGATCCCGGTTTCGCGAAGGACGTCGCTGCGTGGTGCAGGCGTACAGGAAACAGCCTGATCTACAACAGCAAAGAGGGCTTTGATTATGTCGCGAGGATCCGTAAAGGTGCTGCAGGCTGCGATATCTCCGCGCCAAATGTGCGGAATGTTCCGGCGGATCAGTCGCCGTTGGTCGTAAACAGCGGTAACGATGGCAAAACGATAATCGTCTTTTCGGGAGACATGGACAAAGTCATGGCCAGCTTTATCATCGCGAACGGAGCGGCGGCACTTGGAAAAAAGGTCACGATGTTCTTCACGTTCTGGGGCCTGTCGGTGCTCCGCAAACCGGATAAAATGAAGGTCGACAAGTCGCCGATGGAGAAGATGTTCGGAGCGATGCTGCCTCGCGGAGCAGAGAAACTCAAGATATCTAAGATGAATATGGGCGGTATGGGAACGCTCATGATGAAGAAAATCATGAAGGACAAAAATGTCAATACTCTCGAAGAGCTCATAAAGAGCGCGATGGACAATGGTGTCAAGATCGTTGCCTGTACGATGAGCATGGATGTCATGGGCATCAAGCCGGAGGAGCTGATTGACGGAGTTGAACTCGGAGGAGTGGGATACTATCTGGGTGATGCAGAGGAATCGAATGTAAATCTCTTCATATAACTAATGAGATAAAACCAAACGAAGAAGCGGCAGGTTTACAAACCTGCCGCTTCTTTGAGTCCTTTTCGGTTCTTTATTTCGATCGTGCCACGGGAGAGCCTTATCAATCCGTCATCGGCAAACCTTTTGAGCATCCTGCTCACTACTTCGCGCGCGCTTCCTATTGAGGAAGCTATCTGCTCGTGAGTAGTGCGGATCGTCCCGGAACCTTGCTTTTCAGAACTATTGAGGATATAGATCGCCAGCCGCCTGTCTACGCTGAAGAACAGCACCTGCTGGAGTGTCCACATGATATCTGAAAATCTGTGCAGCGCGATCTCCTGCGCAAAAACCTTTATATGAACGTTGTTTTCTACCAGCTGTCTGAGTGTGCCTGCGTCAGTCAGCAATAGCTCGCAGTCAGTCTCCGCTTCTATGAACACGCTGAAACTGATAGCATCGATCACGCATGAAGCCGACAGTACACAATGCTCGCCTTCATGCAGCCTGTACAGGGTGATCTCGCGCCCTTCGTCAGAAAGGATGTAAATACGCAGGACTCCTTTTAGCATGTAGAACATACCCTCGCACTTGCGGCCGGGCTGGTGGATGAGGGTGTTGGATCTATATGAAAGCCGTCTTGTCGCGGACGCAAACATATCCTGCTCATTTGCATCAAGATTTCTCCAGAATGGATATAATTTCTCATAGTCGACCGCACCCATAAAAACACCTCCTGACGATACAGTGGATAACATTATAACACGAGAGATAAATCATTGGTGAAATAACTCCGGGACATTTATTGTGTTTTGATGGACAGGATCAGTATCCGTCATCTTAACATCAACATAAGTAAATGGTATCCTTAACCTGAACATCTTTGCATTGTTAGGTGACAGCTCTTCTGAAGAGGCTGTAAGCCAAAAAATGAAAAACTGATTATCGAGATGACTCTATAATGAAAAATGGAGGGTGAGACATGTGTACAGCAGCTACTTATAAGACAAAAGACTTTTATTTTGGCAGAACTTTTGACTACGAGTTTTCGTATGGAGAAGAGGTCGTAATTACACCTAGGAAATATCCCTTCGAATTCAGAACGAAAGGAAAAATGGAAAGCCATCTGGCGATGATAGGAACAGCTTATGTTATGCAGGACTATCCGCTTTACTATGAAGCAGTAAACGAAAAAGGACTTGGGATGGCAGGCCTTAATTTCGAGGGAAACGCCCACTACTTTGAGACTGTTCCGGATAAAGACAACATCGCCCCTTTCGAGTTCATCCCTTGGATACTCGGTCAATGCGAAAACGTTGGCGATGCCCGTTCGCTTTTAGAGAGGATCAATTTAGCAGACATTTCGTTCAGCGAGCAGCTTCCACTCTCTCCTCTGCACTGGATGATAGCGGATAAAGATGCTGTGATCACAGTTGAATCCGTTAATGAAGGACTCAAAGTGTATGATAACCCTGTCGGAGTAATGACTAATAATCCGCCTTTTGACAAGCAGCTTTTCAGCCTTAACAATTACAGGCATCTGAGAACCGGCACACCTGATAATACTTTCTGGCCAGACCTTGAGCTTGATGTATACAGCAGAGGAATGGGCGGGATGGGTCTTCCGGGAGACCTGTCGTCACAGTCCAGGTTCGCCAGAGTCGCGTTCACAAAAATGAATTCTCTGTCAGCAGAAGATGAGATGTCCAGTGTCAGTCAATTTTTCCATATACTTGGATCCGTTGCTCAACAGCGTGGACTTTGTGATTTGGGAGACAACAAATATGAAATAACCATCTACACGTCCTGCTATAACACAAGAACCGGAGTGCAGTACTACAATTGCTATGATAACCACCAGATATCAAAGGTTGATATGCATAAAGAGAATCTCGAAGGGTGCACTTTGATGCGATATCCTCTGATCACAAACGAGCAGATCCACGAGCAGAACTAGCCTGCAGATACAGCAACTCTCTCTGGATGTGATTATAGGATACTTCACGTATTATTGAGGCGCTTGAATACATTTCCGATAAGGCACTGCAGAATTCGCAGCCAGGGCAATAAAGGCTTATTCCGGAAAAGTAAAGTAGCAAGATAATCAACGATGACAGCCTGAGACGACACAGATCGAATGCTGTTGTATAATTGTACATGCCGGTTCAGACAATTGTATTTTTCATCTCAACGATAAGATGTGTAGGAATTAATGAGCAACTTAATCTATATTGCACTTGAATATTTTATTACGTATTCGTTCCTTGGCTGGTGCACGGAGGTGGCATACCAGGCTGTCAAAAGAGGAATGATAATCAACAGAGGCTTTCTGAATGGTCCGGTATGCCCGATATACGGATTTGGAGTAATTGCGATCTTCAGGACTCTGGAAGCTGTGGGCGAGGGCAATCTTGAGGAACATAATGCTTTTATCGTTTTCATTGTCGGTGTTATTCTTGCAACAGTTATAGAATTCTCAGGCGGATGGATACTTGACAAGCTCTTTCACGCAAGATGGTGGGATTATTCGGACCAGCCGTTTAATCTTAACGGATACATCTGCCTTGAATTCAGCATAATATGGGGCCTGGGCATACTGCTGGTAGTACGTGGGATCAATCCTGCGGTGATGCATGTGCTGGATCTGATACCAAGACGGATAGGCTGGATCCTGATAGCGATCTTTTCACTGCTGTTCGCAGCAGATGCAGTCATATCTGTCATGGTCATGGCAGGTCTCAACAAGAGGATGGCAGAGATAGATGAAATGCGTGAAAAGATGCGCGTGATAAGCAATGATCTGAGTGAGCATATAGGATCGAAAGCACTTGAGACAGCTCAGCATGTTGATGAGGCAAAGGTGCAGACGGCTCTGGCAAAAGCGGAAGCCAAGGATCAGATGGACCTGGCCAGAGCAAAGCTGGAGTCAAGAAAAGCAGAACTGGAGCAAAAGAGAAGTGAACTTGTAGAGACAGTCCTGAAGAGCAGGCACTTCGGAGCGGGCAGACTCCTCAGAGCTTTTCCTGACATGAAGCACAGAGACTATGAAGAAATGATAGATCTTATAAAAAGCAGACTGGGCAATTACGATGGCTGCTAAAAAGAATAAGATAGTTAAGTGGAAAAGGCCGGCAGTTTTTCTGATTGCAGTAATATTCATCTATGTATTGGGAACTGCCTTGAGCATTGTATCCTTTTCCGAAAAGGATGAGACAAGGCAGGCAGATGTAGCTGTCGTTCTTGGAGCGAGCGTATATGATAACAGCCCTTCACCTGTATTCTGTGAACGGATCAATCATGCGGTCGATCTGTACAACGACGGTTATGTAAATGCTATCATCATGACCGGCGGCGTAGGAGAAGGCAACATACGCTCAGAGGCTGATATCGCACGCGAGTATGCGGTGCAGCAGGGAGTCCCGGCGGATGTGATCTTTAAAGAAGAGGATTCGTCGATCACTGCCGAGAACCTGGAGATGGCTAAGCGGGTAATGAGTGAACAGGGCTTTGACACCGCACTTATTGTCAGTGATCCACTGCATATGAAGAGAGCCATGATGTATGCAGATGATCTGGGTATGAAAGCTTACAGCTCTCCAACACCAACTTCGCTATACCGCAGCTGGAAGACCAAGCTGCCGTTTCTCTTTCGGGAAGAGTTCTTTTACATCGGATACAGACTGACCAGGCTTTTAAAATAACATCATGCTTTGACGCTTGATGGCTGAATAGGATATTTATGAAAAACAAACTGAAAGGAAATCTGATGCTGATGGCAACAGCCCTTATATGGGGAACAGCCTTCGTTGCACAGAAATCGGGCATGGACCAGATAAGCCCAATAGCATTCAACGGAATCAGGACTCTGGTTGGTGCTTTCGCATTGATTCCAGTGATTCTGATCATGGGAAGAACAAAAAATAAAAATGACTGGAACAGGACGCTCATCGCAGGAGGGCTCTGCTCCGGACTTGCTCTGTGTATATCCGGAAATGTACAGCAGATAGGGCTGTATTACACCTCGGTTTCCCATTCGGGATTTATTACGGCACTATATGTAGTTATAGTTCCGCTGATGGGGCTTTTTCTTAAAAAAAGGATCACGCCGGTCATGTGGTGCTGCGTTGCCGCCTCTGCAATAGGGTTATATCTCTTATGCATTCCGGCAAGCGGATTCGGTGCAGTTAATACGGGTGATATCATCATGGTCATATGTGCCATATGCTTCGCCGCTCATATACTCATTATTGATTATTTTTCTCCTAAAGTTGATGGCGTAAAGCTGTCGTGCATCCAGTTCTTTGTTGCCGGCAGTGTCTCGCTTATAATAGCGCCTTTTGCAGATCCTGCCATTGGTTTTGCCCTGCCGTCAGCGGGAGATATCTGCGCTTCCTGGTTCAGCATATTCTATGCAGGAGTCATGTCCTGCAGCGTTGCATACACACTGCAGATACTGGGGCAGAGGGAAACCGAACCTGCTATTGCGTCCATGATACTATGCCTCGAATCAGTATTCGCCCTTATTGCAGGCCTGGTTCTGCTTGGGGAGGCTATGCCATTCAGAGAGATCATCGGATGCATTATAATGTTTGCTGCAATATTTGTTGCGAACCTTCCGGAAGATACACTTAAACTTTCCAGGAGTTAACGATGGCCACATCACACAAAATCGGTATCAGTTCTTTCGCATATTGTTTCGCCTGCGGGTCCAGGCTGTTCGCTGAACCGGAGCACATCATGACTCCGCATGAGCTGGTCAATAAAGCATCAGTTCTCGGAGCGGATGCTGTACAGTTCGGAGACAATATGCCTCTTGAAGTGTATTCCGATGAGGAACTGGAGCAGATCCGTATTCATGCGGAGAAATGCGGCGTTGAGCTTGAGGCCGGAATGCGTAAGGCGACACCGGAAAGATTGTCTGACTATATACGCATTACACATAAAATAGGAGGGCATGTTCTTCGCGTTATTACAGACGGGACCGGTTTCGCGCCGGATCTGCAAGACGTCTGCCGGATACTGGGATCTGTGATCCCTCAGCTTGAGGAAAGCGGAGTGATTCTCGGTATAGAGAACCACGACAGATTCAGTGCGCGTGAATATGCTCAGATCGTTGAAACGATAAATCACCCTCAGGTAGGACTGACCGTTGATACCGTAAATTCTCTGTCGCATGAGGAAACTATTGATGAAGTTCTGAAATATATGGCTCCTTATTGCGTATGCCTGCACGTGAAAGACTATGTGATCAGAAGATACAACGGCGGTGGCGGTCTCAAAATCACAGGAGCAAGCCTGGGAACGGGCAGGCTGGATATTCGCAGATGTTATGAGGAGTGCAGGAACAGATCAGACAGAAACTTCAATATTATTCTTGAGTCATGGATGGAACCGGGGGAGACTCTGGAAGAGACCCTGAGAATCGAAGATGAATGGGCGGCCGCCGGGGTGTCATATCTGAAAACGATCGTATGACAGGGATGCCACCGTGGGAATTATTTGAACTTAGAATGGAGGCTTTATGAGTTACTATCTTCTGGCAGATACAGTAATGCCTTGCACAGAGAAAGAAGTGTTTTCACAGACTGAAAATAAATATGTGGCGGTCCTCACAACATCGGAGTGGCTGCGGGATCAGCACCGGTTTGACATGGGTATCGAGCTGGATCTTGATCCCGGGGACATTCACAATACAAAGGCAGAGGTAAACTATGACTCGCTTACCGGGACTTTCCGAATCCCGGACCGTGAGAATATCGGATCAAAGGATTTCCGTTTTGCGTTCGCCCTGGACGAAAAGGGCATAGTATTTATTGATGACAGCGGCAAGGCGGAGCAGATGATAAATGCGATCAGGCGTAAAAAACGTTGGAGGAAGCCGAGCTTAGAGCGCTTTCTGTATGATTTTCTTGAACAGATAGTGGAAAATGACCTGTCTGTACTGGAACGCTATGAGGCAGAACTGAGCCGGATCGAAAATTCAATGCTGAACACTCCGGAGCCTGAGAATCTCGGACGGGTCAATGAGATCTACAACGATATCCGCAAGCTGCTTGTGCATTATGAGCAGGTCATTGATATGACTCAGGAACTGGAGGAGAATGAGAATGGATTCTTCAGTGAGGAGAATCTGCGCTACATCCATTTGTTCATGAATCTGCTGGCACGCAGGCACGATTCTGCAGCCTCACTCCGCGATTACACGATACAGGTGCGTGATCTCTATCACGCGCAGCTGGAGGTACGGCAAAACAGGGTAATGACGCTTCTCACGGTTGTCACCACGATATTCATGCCGCTGACTCTCATCGTCGGATGGTATGGCATGAACTTCCGCTATATGCCGGAACTGGAATGGCGCTTCGGATACCCTGTTGTGATCGTGGTGAGCCTTTCTGTTGCGATCGCCTGTCTGCTGTTTTTCAAAAAGAAGAAATGGCTGTAAGAAGGTATTCGCATTTGCACAATGATTTGAAGAAACAGAGGAAGTTGAAAAAAGAAAATGCTAATCAATGAAAACTGCAAAAAGTGTCAGCTCAGGAGGAATATAAACGCATATCCTCCGGAGGCATCACCCGGACAGATAGATGCCTATCAGTCAGGAGTAAGAGATATCCTGGACAGAGGCGACGGGCTCAGCACTCCACAGGTCGCGGAGCAGATGTATGACCTCAGGAGGGAGATCTTCGGGGCGGACAGGGATTATTCGGAAATAAAAAGCTATTACAACAACCTCATGCTGTCTCTCTTTCCGTATATGGAGCAGCAGGTCAGTGAAGCGGAGGATTCGCTGGCAATGGCCGTGCGTTATGCGATGGCCGGAAATTATATCGACTTCGGAGCCATGGAGAGCGTTGACGAAAATGTGCTCAGGTCACAGCTTGATCAGGCGGCAGACATAGCGGTCAATGCGGACGTGATGGACAGTTTCCGGAAGGACATCCTCGCGGCGGAGCAGATGACATACTTTACAGACAACTGCGGCGAGATAGTTACGGATAAGCTGCTCATTTCCGTTATACGCAGCCTTTCTCCACGGCTTGAAGTCACGGTGATAGTGCGGAGCAAGGATGCGGTAAATGACGCAACAACGGAAGATGCGAAACAGATCCGGATGGAGGAAGCTGCGACCCGTGTGATCGGCAATGGTAACGGAATGCCGGGAAACGTGATAAGCGAAATGTCTGCTGAAGCCATGGATGCAGTCGATAAGGCGGATATCCTGGTGTCAAAAGGTCAGGGCAACTATGAAGGACTGAGCGGATGCGGACTTAACATTTATTACTTGTTCCTGTGCAAGTGCGAAGCTTTCATGAAGAGGTTCAAAGTACCGCAGTTTACAGGGATAATGGCGAAGGAAGAGGTCTGAAATGCAGATAATACATGCCAATATAGTTTTCTCAGAAGACAGGGAGCATCTCGCAGTACATCCTGACAGTTACATTGCAGTAGATAAAGGGGTGGTAAAAGGCATATGGCCTGTCTTACCGGAAGAATATAAAAATGCTCCTCTGACAGATCACGGAGACGGAGTGCTCATACCGGCTTTCTCGGATCTCCATGTGCACGCCCCGCAGTATCTGAACAGAGGACTCGAAATGGATCTTCTTCTTGCGGACTGGCTGGATAAATGTACTTTTCCGATGGAGGCAAGATACGCTGATCCGGAGTTTGCCAGACTGGCTTATGACGCATTTGTTGATGACATGATAGCCAACGGAACGATGCATGCCTGCGTTTATGGAACGATCCATTCCGAAGCGACTGCCTACCTGCTTGAAAGCATGGACAAGAGAGGCATTAAAGGTTTTGTAGGGAAGGTAAATATGGACCGCAGCGCGCAGGATGACCTTCTGGAGGATACGGAAAAATCGATCCGTGATACAGAGGCATTCCTGGAAAAATACAGCGGAAACAAAAACACAAAGCCGATACTTACTCCGAGATTTGCGCCTACCTGCACAAGGGAACTTATCAACGGCCTTGGCAGGCTTGGTAAAAAATATAACACCGGAATGCAGACGCATCTCGTTGAATCACTATGGGAGGAAGAACAGGCAAGACTGCTGTTTCCCGAGTGCTCCTGTGATACGGAGATATACGAGAGGGCAGGACTGATGGATAACGGCCCTGTTATCGGAGGACACTTCATATTCCCGTCTGAAGATGATATCCGCATCATGCTGAAATACGACAGCTATGCTGCTCATTGTCCTGATGCGACCGTGAGCGTGATAGCGGGGATCATGCAGACAGGAGCCCTGCTCGACAGAGGACTGAGAATAGGTCTCGGAAGCGATATATCTGCAGGGCATCATATAGGTGTATATTCTCAGGCTGCCCGTTCGGTACAGCTGTCCAAGCTCAAGCAGTTCTATGAGCCGGAAGGCAATCGAAAGATCACCTTCCCGGAAGCTTTCTGGATGGCTACAAAACAGAGCGGAAAGCTCTTTGACGGCACAGGCACTCTGGAGCCGGGCGCGGTATTCGACGCGCTCGTGATCGACGGTCTTTCCGATGCTGCAAGAAAACTGTCACCAGAACAGGTCGTCGAAAGATTCTGCTATATCGGAACAAAAGAGAATATCAAGGCGCGGTATCTGAACGGAAATGCATTATGTTGAGGCAAAGGGAATACTGACCGGAAACGCCGGTCATTATGGGATGAATATTTACCGTGGCTGCTCCCACGGGTGTATTTATTGTGACAGCAGAAGCAAATGCTATAAGTTTACGCATCCCTTTGAAGACATTGAAGTGAAAAAGAATGCGCCTGAGCTGCTCGAAAAAGCATTAAAATCAAAAAGAAAGAGATGCATGATAGGAACCGGTTCGATGTCCGATCCGTACATGCATTGTGAAGAGGAACTGCGCCTGACAAGGAAGTGCCTCGAAATAATATATAAGTATGGATTCGGCGCGGCGATCCAGACAAAATCCGACCGGATCCTTCAGGATATTGACCTTCTGGATGACATAAACCGTTCGGCAAAATGCGTGGTGCAGATCACGCTAACTACATATGATAAGGAGCTTTGCAGTATCCTTGAACCGAACGTATGCAACACGCAGCGCAGGATCGAAGTGCTGGAGAAAATGCAGGAGAGAGGCATACCGACAGTTGTCTGGCTTACCCCGGTCCTCCCTTTCATCAACGATACGGAAGAGAATATCACTTCAATATTGAACGAGTGCGTGAGGACGGGCGTAAGGGGAGTCATCGACTTCGGCATGGGTCTGACGCTTCGTGAAGGAGACCGTGAATACTACTATGCTGCTCTCGACAAGCACTTTCCGGGAATGAAGGCCAGGTACATCCAGAGATATGGGAATGCATATGAGCTTCCAAGCCCGAAAGCAAAAGAACTGACAGCAATATTTAAAAGTATCTGCAGAAAGACTGGTATCATGTCAACTCCGGAGGATTGCTTCAGCTATATGCGTGAACTGCCGGAGAAAAATACTCAGATAAGCATTTTCGATCTGTAAATATGTGACCGGATATGAAAGGCGGCAAAATGTATATATATGAGACACACTGCCATACATCACCTGTAAGCAAGTGCGGAAAGGCTTCCGCATATGAAACGGTATGTTTTTATAAGCAGTTCGGCTATGACGGCATCTTTATAACCAATCACTTCCTGGACGGAAACATAAACCCGGAAGCGCGGGTGCTGCCTTACTGCGAGCAGATCGATTACTATTTCTCTGATTATGAGGAAGCCGTCCGCATAGGTGCGTCCGCCGGCATCAAAGTGTTCCCGGGCGTTGAACTTTCCTGTAAAGGCACGGACTTCCTGATATTCGGTCTGGATAAGGAGTGGTACAAGGCTCACCCTGAGATCCTTGAGATGAAAAAGACGGAAGAACTCCCGTACCTTATGGAGGCCGGAGCTTTAGTAATACAGGCGCATCCTTACAGAGAGGCGCATTATATAGATCATATCAGGCTGTTCCCGAGATCGGTTCACGGAGTTGAAGTTATCAACTCCAATCAGGCATGGGGAGCCAATGAGATGGCGGAAATATATGCCGAACAGTACGGATTCCTGAGAACTGCGGGATCAGACAATCACTGGGGAGGAAATGCTTTCACAAGGCTGCGCGAGAAGGGGTTCAGACCTGAACTGGCCGGCATGTGCAGCGATACTGAAATAAACAGCGTCGGGGATTTTATCGCCGGAGTTAAAAGCGGCAGTTTCAGATCATTCCTGATAGATGAGAACAAAAAAATAACGATCCGGGAATAGTCCCGGATCGTTTGCTTTTTCAGTGTCTGCCGCTTTTCAGCTGATCCACCAGAAAACGCCGCTGGTACTTCAGAACGGCATAGTCGCTGATCCTCTCCATGTATATGAAATCGGATGCGCCGCCTATAACGCCGACAACAGGTATCTTTTGCAAAAACTTCATCAGAAGCAGTGCGTGGGCAAGTGCCACGGCTGCTTCATTTATTCTCTCGTCTACAGAACTGTCATCGCTGGAAAGACCTTCCCTGATGAGTCTGTTGACCTCTTTGTTCGCACGCAGCATGTCGTCGCCGTCCTGTACGGCAGCAGTGATCACCCGCAGGATGAATTTCTGCTCCTCCTCAGTATCAAATGAGTAGCCGTACTTCATCGATATCTTATAAATGTTTCTGAGAAGCAGGGTGATGAAAAGGACGATATCAGGGATGGTGCCGCCGACGAATCCCAGCGCAGCGCCTGTTACTGTGGAGACAATGGTATGAGCGGTCCCTGTGGCTGTGGCGCGGCGTTTGAACCTGCGCATCTGTCTGCCTCCGCCAAGCTCTTCGAGACTGGCTGTGTCCGCTTCGAACTCTTCGATTATCTTATCTGCAGAGAAAGTCTTGCTGATTATCGTGGAGCCTTTGGAGAAAATCAGATGGAAAGCCTTTGAAAAGGCTGCATCAAGAGTGGCTTCGAGTTTCGCCGGCACCTTGTCTTCAAGAAGCATATCCAGCTTGGTAGGCTCCCTGTTCAGCTGCTTTCTGAGAAAGCGTCTCTCAGCTCTCCTAAGCCCTTCTATCTCTCTCTGCAACACTGTCTTTGCCATTTCTTACTCCCGGTCCTGATCACTATCATAATAATAGCAGGAAAAGCACAGTGAAATGAAGTGCTATTGTCGATCTATCGGTACTCAACAAACAATGCCGGTGTGTTATTATTATAGTGATCATGAGTAACAACGAGAAAAAGGAGCTTCTCAAAGAGGCAATAATAAAAATACTGTCGGGCATCATGCTGCTTGGGGCGCTGCTGTTTATCCCTGCGGGAGACCTGCATTGGAGAAACGGCTGGCTTCTGATGGCGATACTGTTCGTCCCCATGTTCGCAGCAGGGATCATAATGCTCATCAAAGCTCCCGGCCTCCTGAAAAGCAGGCTCAGGGCAAAGGAGTCACAGGGCGAGCAGAAAGAAGTGATCGCTTTAAGCGGGCTGATGTTTATTGCGGCATTTGTGCTGGCCGGACTGACTTACCGTTTCCGGTGGATGCAGCTTCCGGAAACGGTCATTTGGGCTGCGGTAGTGGTATTTTTGCTCGCTTACTGCCTGTTCGGCGAAGTGCTGCGCGAGAACCGCTATCTTTCCAGGGTGATAGAAGTTCAGGAAGATCAGACTGTTGTGGATACGGGACTGTACGGGATAGTAAGGCATCCGATGTATTCTGCGACCGTTCTGCTTTTCCTCAGCATGCCGCTGGTGCTCGGCTCGCTGCCTTCTTTTGTTATAATGCTTGCATACATACCTATAATAGCGAAACGGATCAGGAACGAGGAGATGGTCCTCGAAAAAGAACTGAAAGGTTATACAGAGTATAAAGGGAAAGTCAGATACAGACTGATACCTTTCATATGGTAGGGTCAGAAAGTCTGATCGCTGACAAGAAGGACGGTTCGGATGAAGATTTATGTACTTGTAGATAATACTGACGGTCATGGCCTCAAGGGAGAATGGGGCCTGTCTTTCTATATAGAATACAATGGCAGGACGGTCCTGCTCGATGCAGGCCTGTCACCGCTGTTCGCTGACAACGCGGAGAAGATGGGTCTTGATATAAATAAGGTGGACTATGCCGTGCTGTCGCATGCGCACGATGATCATGCCAATGGGCTGGAGCGCTTCTTCGAACTGAACGATCACGCGATGCTTTATGTAGCGGAGGGATGCGCTGAAAACTGCTATGACAGGGAGGGCCTGCTCTTCAGGTATGCCGGTATTCCGCGCGGGATCATGAGCCGCCATGCTGACAGGATCATCAGGGCAGATGCTGACATGATGATCGCTGACGGTATAAGATTACTGGGACATACTACTCCGGGTCTGGAAAAACTAGGCCGTATGGAAAAGATGTATCTGAAGCAGGGTTTAATGAGATACATACCTGATGACTTCAGGCATGAGCAGAGTCTGGTGTTTGATATGGATGACGGGGTGGCCATATTCAACAGCTGCTCCCACGCCGGCGCTGACAACATAATAAACGAAGTGGCGGAGGTGTATCCCGGAAAAAGGGTCGTGGCGATGATCGGGGGCTTCCATCTCTTCAACAAAAGCGATGAATATGTAAGAGCCTTTGCTCAGCGGCTGGAGGCGGCCGGAGCCGTTGACATTTACACAGGGCACTGCACCGGACAGAAGGCCTGGGACATACTGCACGATGAGCTCGGCGACAAGGTACATGCGCTGAGCACAGGCCTTGTATTTGAACTTCAGTAATGCGGACAGAGGTAAGTGGGATGACGGAAATACAGGAAAGACTGTTTGAACTTCAGGATGAAAAATACAGGGAATTCCAGACAAAGCTGATACCGACGGCGGAGCCGTCGACGGTGATTGGCGTAAGGACGCCCGAACTGCGCAGGTTCGCAAAGGAACTGCTGAAAGCGAATGACACGGATGCATTCCTTGCGGCGCTTCCGCATGAGTATTTCGATGAGAACCAGCTGCACGCGTTCATACTGTCCGGCATGAAAGACTATGACAGATGCATGACCGGAGTATGCGGATTCCTGCCGTTCGTAGATAACTGGGCTACCTGTGACCAGCTGTCACCTAAGGTGTTCGGCAAAAATAAGGACGATCTTCTTATACATATAAAAGAATGGCTTCGGTCAGACAGGACGTACACGATAAGGTTCGCGGCGGGTATGCTCATGCAGCACTACCTGGATGATGATTTCGATATCTCTTATCCTGAAATGGTGGCTGCTGTTGAATCTGATGAGTATTATGTGAACATGATGCGCGCATGGTATTTCGCGACAGCACTGGCAAAGCAGTATGCAAGCGTCATATCATTTATAGAAGAAAAAAAGCTCGATAAGTGGACCCACAATAAGACCATACAGAAAGCGGTCGAGAGCTACCGGATAACACCGGGACAGAAAGCGTATCTCAGAAGCCTGAGACTAAGATAAGAATGACGATCGAACAGAAAGTATTCAGCCGCAGGCGTTTCAGCACAAAACGTCTGGAGGACTACGGATTCAGGAATATGGATGTCTGTTATTCGCTGTCGAAGGAATTCATGGACGGCGGTTTTACTGCGGAGATAAGAGTGTATCAGAACGGTAACGTTGCCGGCAGAGTCATGGACAACATGATAGGTGAGGAGTATATCCCTCTTCGCATGCCTAATTACGAGGGAGCGTTCGTAGGTTCTGTAAGAGCAGCCTATGAGGAGCTCCTGCTCGGCATAGCGGATGCGTGCTGCACGGAAGTATCTTTCGTCTCGGATCAGAGCAACCGCATTGCCGCCCTGATATTCGACAGATACTCCGTTGAGCCTGACTTCCCGTGGGACGAGGGTGAAAAGAATCCTTCGGGAGTATTCAGGCATGCCGGAAACAACAAATGGTTCGGGCTCATAATGAACATCGACAGACGCCATCTCGACAAAAGCGCAGACAGTGAGACGGTCGACGTGATCAATCTGAAGGCGGATGAGAACAAGACGGCCGCCCTGCATAAGATAAGAGGTGTCTATCCGGCATATCACATGAATCACAGCAAGTGGATATCTGTCGTGCTCGATGATACCCTTGATGACAGGGATGTCATGGATCTTGTGGATGAGAGTTTCGATCTTACAAACAATGCTGCAGGGGTCCTGAACGAAAAGCTGATCAGAGAGGCACTGAGCATCGCTGACAGCATACCTCCGGGAAAGGTCATGTCCTATGGACAGATAGCAGAGATGATGGGGCGCCCGAAGAACGCCCGCCTTGTAGGCAAAATAATGAGCATGCAGGACAGATACGGAAATCATCCGTGTCACAGAGTGGTAAACAGCGCGGGACGCACAGTCCCGGGATGGACGGAACAGAGGGAACTGCTCGAAGCTGAGGGCGTTGAGTTCAGGGAAAACGGAAATGTCGACATGCGCAGGTTCCGCATGGACTAGAGATACAGAAAGAAAGGGATTCAGATGGAACGTTTTCAATCCGGCCTTTTCCGCCGGATAGTGATGATACATATGCTGCAGGCGCTAGTCCTTTCCGTTACCGGTATAGTGGACAGCGCGATCGTCGGTCATTTCTGGGAAGCTGAAGGCCTGACGATCCGGTATCGGGCCTCGGGCTGCGCATAGTATTCGCCGCGGCAGAAAACGTAAATTACTCGCATGCTTTCGATCTTAACAACGTATGTATACGTGTTCTGAAGCAAAGCAACCGCCGGTTGACAGATTGAAAATCCCGGTTGGTAGAGTGCAACCGTCTGAAACTGTAAATTATAGGTGCAAAACAGTTGAAGACACATTCAAAAGACCGGGGAGGTAAACAAATGATTCTCGCAGATAAGATTATTGAAAACAGAAAGAAAAACGGATGGTCACAGGAGGAGCTTGCGGATAAGCTCGGTGTATCCAGACAGTCGGTATCCAAATGGGAAGGCGCGCAGGCCGTGCCTGATATGAAAAAGATAATACAGATGTCGGAGGTGTTCGGCGTCAGCACCGATTATCTTCTCAGAGATGATATAGAAGAAGTACAGCTGCCTGAAGCCGCTCCGGTCGACAACGGGCTGGAGGAGACCGTAAGACAGGTCACCATGGAAGAGGCCAACGCGTTTCTCGGGCACAATGAAAGAGCTGCCCGCATTATCTCAACCGGCGTGATGATATGCATTCTCTCACCGGTAATACTGATCCTGCTGAGCGGACTCGCTGAGGCGGGGAAGATCGCGGTGAACGAAACGATAGCCGAGATGGGCGGCACAATAATAGTGCTCGTGATGGTAGCTTCCGCAGTCGGAATGTTTCTCATGACAGGCATGCGCGGCAAACAGTATGAGTACCTTGAGAGCATTGACATAGACACTGCTTACGGAGTCAGCGGCATGGCCAAGGAGCGGCGTGCACAGTATGCCGAAAAGCACAGCCGCCTGCTCATAGTAGGCATAATGCTCTGCATCATTGCTGCCATACCGATGCTTATCCTGGCGATGAGTGGTTACTCCAACAATACGGATGTGCTGCCGATCATAGGGGTGGATGCCATGCTCATAACAGTAGCTGTCGGAGTCAAGATGATCGTGCTTACATCGATAAGACAGGAAGGTTTCGACAAGCTGCTCGAAGAAGGAGACTACACAAGGCTCAATAAAAAGGCCGGTAAGTACGACGGCATATACTGGGGCATAGCTCTCGCGGTATACCTCGGCTGGAGTTTTGTTACAAACCGCTGGGAAACGACATGGATCGTTTGGCCGATAGCAGGAGTTCTCTTCGTTGTATACAGGGAGATCGCAAAGGGCATAGTCAGGGCGGTCCACAGGAAATAAGATGCATCATGAAACGGCAGATCTGCACCTGTGTGCAGGTCTGTTTTTTTATAATACGGGAGCAATGTTTTATTGAAAGGAACCGGCTTTGAATGTAAGATTAGTAATAACGCAACGGGGACAGTAAATATGTCCATACTGAAAGGAGACTGAGATGAAAGTCGTAGAAACCAAAAATGCACCTGGTGCTATCGGACCATATTCACAGGCATACGTTACAAACGGATTCGTTTATACTTCGGGACAGATCCCTGTAAATCCTGAAACAGGAGAAGTTCCTGCGGGTATCGAGGCACAGGCTGCTCAGAGCTGCAAAAACGTCGGAGCCATTCTTGAGGCTGCGGGTTCCGGTTTTGATAAAGTTGTAAAGACTACATGCTTCCTCGCTGACATGGCAGACTTCGCGGCATTCAACGCTGTATACGCGGAGTACTTCACGTCAAAGCCGGCAAGAAGCTGTGTTGCTGTAAAGGATCTCCCGAAGGGGGTTCTTTGCGAAATAGAGGCCATCGCAGAAGCGTAAGCCATAGGCATAGATCCGGTCAAGGAGGACCATCATGAAGAAAATCGGTGTACTTACCAGCGGCGGAGACGCGCCGGGAATGAATGCGGCCATAAGAGCTGTCGTAAGATTCGGCATTTACCACAACATGGAAGTCTACGGCATCAAGAGAGGCTATGAAGGACTGATCGACGGTGATGTTGAGAGAATGTACAGGAGATCCGTAGGAGACATACTGCAGCGCGGCGGTACTGTCCTCAAGACGGCCAGAAGCAAGCGCTTCATGACCGAAGAAGGAATGGAAAAAGCGGCCAAGACACTCCGCGCCCTCAAGATCGAAGATCTTATAGTCATAGGAGGTAACGGATCGCTTACCGGAGCAAAGCTGCTGTCCGACAGATACGGCATTGACGTAATGGGGATCCCGGGCACTATAGACAATGACCTGTCATACACTGACAATACGATAGGCTTTGACACGGCCATCAATATCGTGCTGGATGCCATCACACGCATAAGGGATACAAGTTCTTCACATCAGAGAACGAGTGTCATAGAGGTAATGGGACGTCACTGCGGAGATATAGCCCTTTATTCCGGCATTACAGGCGGCGCAGAGTGCGTACTGCTTCCTGAGATCGACGATGATATAGAGGATGTGTTTAAGAAAGTTTCTGCAGGCATAGAATCCGGCAAGCTTCATAACATTATCATCAAGGCTGAAGGATATAATATAAATAATGAAGAACTGTTCGCCCAGCTGAAAGAAAGAACAGGCAGAAATGTAAACTATATCAAACTGTCATATCTTCAGCGCGGAGGCTCACCTACATTCCGTGACAGGATGCTCGCTACCCAGTGTGGAATGACGGCAATAGATCTTATAAGACACGATATCAGAAACCAGGCCATCGGAGAAAGAGACGGTCACATAGTGCATTATGACCTTACAGAAGCGCTTGAAATGACCAGAGGAGTAGACTACGACCTGTATAAAGGCGTAGATATTCTGAGCATGTAGTACTAAATGTTATTAAAAAAACTAAGTGAAATAAAGCAGGGACAGTCAGCATATATCGAAAAGGTAGGAGGTGATGGCGCATTGCGTCAGCACCTCCTTGACATGGGAGTCATTCCGGGAGCGCATGTAAAACTTATAAAGTTTGCTCCGATGGGAGATCCCATGGAGCTGCGCATACATGGCTATGAACTTACGCTGCGCTTATCCGATGCCGAGAAGATAGAGATCCTGCTCACGGATGATGAAGCAGGGGCCTACAGCGAAGTGATCGATGACGATAATGAGACTGAGCACCCTGGTCTCGGTGAGGAGGGAAGATACCACGAGAAGGAGGGCGAGGATCCGCTCCCTGACGGTACAACTCTGACTTTCGCGCTTGTAGGCAATCAGAACAGCGGAAAAACGACGCTGTTCAACCAGCTCACCGGTTCGAACCAGCATGTGGGCAACTTTCCGGGCGTTACGGTAGACCGGAAGGACGGTGTAATAAAAGGTCATCCCGATACCCTCATAACAGATCTTCCGGGCATCTACTCCATGTCGCCTTACTCGGGCGAGGAGCTCGTCTCAAGGGATTTCGTGCTTAAGGAGAAACCGAAGGCGATAATCAACATAGTAGATGTCACGAGCATCGACCGCAGCATGTATCTTACGGAGCAGCTGCTCGAGATGGGTCTGCCGATGGTAGTTGCGCTCAACATGATGGACGAGATGACCGGGAACGGCGGCTCTGTCGACATCAATAAGATGGAGCAGATGCTTGGTGTTCCGGTGGTGCCGATCTCGGCTGCCAGGAACCAGGGCGTCGACGAACTGGTAAGTCACGCGATACATGTAGCAAAGTTCCAGGAAGGCCCTATGAGGCAGGATTTCTGTGACAGTTCAGAGAACGGAGGCGCCGTTCACAGATGCCTGCATGCAGTCTGCCACCTGATCGAAGACCATGCGGAGAGAGAGGGCATACCGTTACGCTTTGCAGCCGCTAAACTTGTCGAAGGAGATAAGCTCATACTTGAGAGCCTCAAACTCGACAGGAATGAAAAAGAGACGCTCGAGCACCTGATCCTCCAGATGGAAAGAGAGCGGGGACTCGACAGAAGCGCCGCCATGGCTGACATGCGCTACTCCTTCATATACAAAGTCTGTGACCGCTGCATCAGGAGACCGAGAGAGAGCAAGGAGCATATAAGGAGCAGCAGATACGACAACGTCCTGACGGGCAAGTACACAGCCATACCGGTTTTCATCGCAGTGATGGCTGCCGTGTTCTTCCTGACATTCGCAGTGATTGGACCTTTCCTGCAGGGTCTGCTTGAAAAAGGGATAGGATCACTTGCAGCGTCGGTCGGGGATGCAATGACTGCCGGCAATGTGAATCATGCGATCAGCAGTCTTGTGATGGACGGCATATTCGAGGGGGTAGGAAGCGTACTGAGCTTTCTTCCTATAATCGTAACTATGTTCTTCTTCCTGTCGTTGCTCGAGGACAGCGGATATATAGCGAGAGTTGCATTCGTGATGGATAAGCCGCTGCGAAAAATCGGTCTTTCGGGGCGGAGCATAGTTCCTATGCTGATCGGCTTCGGATGTACGGTTCCTGCGGTAATGGCGACGCGAACGCTGCCTAGCTCGAGAGACAGGCGCATGACCATACTGCTTACGCCGTTCATGTCCTGTACGGCCAAGCTGCCTATATACGGATTCTTCGTTGCGGCGTTTTTCCCGGGCAACGGCTGGTGGATAGTTACCGCGCTCTACCTGCTTGGTGTAGTGACGGGCATACTGTCAGCTATAATCATGAAGAAGACAGTCTTCAAGGGAGAGGCTGTTCCCCTGGTAATGGAACTGCCTAATTACAGACTCCCGTCCGCAAAGAACGTGGGACATCTTATCTGGGACAAATCAAAGGACTTCCTGCAGAGGGCGTTCTCGGTGATCCTGATAGCGACCATAGTCGTATGGTTCCTGCAGAGCTTCAACTTCGGATTCAACATGGTGGATGATGCCCAGGACTCGATGCTGGCGGCAATAGCGGGTGTTCTGGCTCCTGTATTCAAGCCTGTGGGACTTGGAGACTGGCGCATAGTCACAGCCCTCATAAGCGGATTTATGGCCAAGGAGAGCGTAGTTGCGACGATGAACGTTCTCTTTGCCGGCGGAGTAGCTGCCGCGCTCTCAACACTGGCCGCAGCGTCGATGCTGGTATTCAGCCTGCTGTATACGCCGTGCGTTGCTGCAGTAGCTGCGATCAGAAGGGAACTCGGAAGCGGCTGGGCGCTGTACGTCGTATTCTGCCAATGCGCCATAGCATGGGTGGCGGCGCTGATAGTCAGACTTATCGGTCTGGCGATCGGATTGGGCTAGTCATCCGGGCATAAAAATACCGGGCATTTATCTGCCCGAAAATATATCGGTTGCAGGAAATACCTGAGTTATTGCTCAGGTATTTTTACTTTCAGCTGATTTGCTGCAAAGATGACAAATTCTCTGACAGCAGGTGCCGCATCCTCAAGCGACGGAAGGCAAATGCCGAGCTCTATGCTGCTCGGGGGATCTACAGGAATAATAACTGTTCCGGTCTTCCAGTGTCTGGTGATTCCCTCGTTCATTATGCCTATGCCAAGTCCCTTCTCAACCATGTTTATGGCTGTATAGTTTTCAAGAGTGGTGAGCCGCACGTTAGGGACGATACCGTGACGTTTGAAAAGCTCCCTTACATCTGCGTCATCGCCTTCACTTGGCATAATGAGGTTTTCCTTTTTGCATCTTTCAATAGGATATGCCGGTAAGCCTGCGTCGCGGTGATTCCTTGGAAGAACGGCTACCATGCGGTCCTCGGCAAAAGGTATCCAGACAAAAGACTTGTTCGAGAGCCGTGATGAGAAAGAAAGATCGGCCTTGCCGGAGGTGACCATCTTGTCGATCTTATTTTTTGTAGCCTCCTCTATCTGTATATTGATGGAAGGGTGCAGGTCGGTAAAATCCTTGATAATCTGAGGAAGCACCTGCGCAGCGATACTGGAATACGCAGCGATCATTACATTGCCTTTGTACATCCCCGAGAGTTCGGTAGCAGCCTTATATAACTCGGTCTCTTTTTCAATGAACTCTATGACAAGAGGATAGATGTATTCGCCCTCGCGGGTGAGCACGACCCCGTTGCTCTTGCGCATCAGAAGAGAGAAACCGAACTCCTTCTCCATGGCAGCTACGAGCTGGCTGATACCTGAGGGTGTGTAACCCATTATCTTACCGGCTGCAGTAAAACTGCCTTCATCAGCGGCCGTTACAAAGGCTTTGCATTTCAGAATATCCATGAATATAAACCCGTTTAAACAAAATGATAAAACAATTCCTTAATACAGATTATACCATTCTTTAAAGCCAAGTCAACAGAATACGGATGACCTTAGACAAAGCTGTGATTACCGCATTGATTGCATGAAGCAGTAAAAATTTACTTTTAAGAACATATAATGTACAATGTCTAGGAAAACTTTTACCAGAAAAAGGAGAGAATCATATGAAACTGGATCCTAATAATGATGTGTACCCTGGAGATCTCGGTATACTTAATGCAAGGAAGCATAAGTGGGCTAAAGGTACTAAGAAAGGCTACGGATTCAAGATCGCTTCATACGGGATCCTTGCAGCGGGCCTGGTCGTCATAATAAGCGTAGCGCTCAGGACGCAGGGGGCTGAGTCGAGTCAGCTTCCGGTACACTTAACGATCTGGACAGTAGCAGCTCTTACGTTTATTGTTTCCCGCCGCGGCAAGCGGATGTCCCAGGATCCGTTCAACGGATTTCACAATGCGAGGTTCGAGGTCAGCGACGATACTGTCTATTATGTATATCAGCAGGGAATGAAGCTCAAGACTTATTACATACGTGACGCACAGATCAAAAAAATCATACGCGATGACGAGGCAGGAGTACTTTGTATAGAAGGTAAGGCAACTCTGAACACACAGACCAGAGATTCTGAAACGGAAGAAAACCTTGATGAATTCTACGCTTTGGTGCCATTCGACAAATACGAACTGGATGACCTGCTTGCTCCATATAAAAGGAAGGTCGTCAAGGCTGACGGCAAGCTGAGAGAGGAATACAATTAGAGACTTAAGATCTAATCGTGATAATAAAAGAGCCGGTCATTTGACCGGCTCTTTTGTAGTTCATTATATCCGAATCGCTGATCGCTGATAGTAATTAGATAGCAGATCCCTTCTGAATAGCGTCCTTCAGGTAGAGGAGCGAAGTGAGGAAGCAGACAATTACAACCAGGAGAGTCAGCCAGTAAAGCGGCAAGCTTCCAACGATCCATGCTGCGATAGGAACTCCGATCAGGCCGCCGCCGAGAGCCATAGCCCAGCAAGCGTTCATGTCATAACGACCTTCCTTGATGAACTTAGGACCATTGCCGTATGCCATTAGGAATGCGCAGGAACCCATCATAGCAGGGAATGCGCAGCCGACATCGAGTCCGAGGAGTGCGCAGAGAGCCATGCAAGGAGCATAGAGACCTACGCCGATGGACATCAGTCCGCCGAGGATGAAGTTGACAACGATAGCAATGATCAGCTTGATTCCACGGAGACCCATAGCTGTTCCGACTTCTCCGAACGGGCCAATGCCTCTCCACTTCATGAACATAACGACGGAGAGGAGGAACAGTCCTACGAACAGAGCGTAACGTACATGCTTACGGTCGAACTTGGAAACGATACCAGCCATGAGGTATGAACCGAGAACGGATGCAACGATCATGGTAACGAGCGTGAGAACATCCATGTCAACGAGACCGAAGAATGCAGCTGCCTCTACGCATACAGGAACCGTGTCGCCTACGTTCAGTGTACCAGGGACAAGAACGTCGTCTACCGACTTACCGACTTTGAAGTATGTCGAAGTAGGAGCGAATGATCCGATACCCAGTGTGTCGAAGAAGTTAGCAACGATTCCGCAAAGAATGAAGTTGTACCAGAAGTGCTTCTTCTGCGACTGCCAGAGTTCCTCACCGCTGCAGCCGAATTCTGTTTCAGGCATTGCGCGGATCTCTTTCATCTTTCTCCACATCAGAATGACGTTGTAGATAAGGCCTAAAAGAGCTATACCAATAAGAATCCATTTAGACATAAAAAACCTCCTATGAATAATAGTACTATTATTAGAATATTGAATACGTGATTCAACACTTCTTTAAGACAGATTATAGCATTCCTTAAGTCCAAGTCAATACTAATGTGTCGATTATGTGAATATTTAAAGGTTGTTTTTTGCAGTTTTTCAACCTTCCCTCCTTTTTGAGAGACCCGGAAAGCATTTGAACGATATTTGATTTGTATACCGTTTATGTAGTAATATTCTATGGCACGGTTTTCAGCTGTTACGATATTTTGAGTGATATGAAAGGATGAAACAGATGAAGAATCCCAACAGGACAGCAAGAGAGAACAGAAGAGCAGATGGCGGAGATTCAACAGACACGATAGTTGTATGCGCAGGCAAACACGGCACCTCCCTGCAGTACGGAAAATGGCTGATGGAGGAACTGGAATGTGACGGCATGGGGTTCGACAAAAGAAAGCTGGGATATGTCAGCATGTATAAGAATGTTGTATATATCGGTGCCGTGCGTAATGGTGATATCCATATGCTGAACATGCTATGGCAGAATTATAATAATTTCGGGCTTGAGGGAAGAAACCTCTTCATATGCGGTGTAGGCCTCGGTGACCCGGACAGTCAGTCTTATGTCGATCTGCTTCGCCGCCGGAACGGGTGTGAAGGACAAAGCAATATAAGCTTCTTCATTCTTCCGGGAACGGTCCGGAAGAATAAGCTGATAATGCTGGACAAAGCACTGTTTAAGAATTTTATCGAGGTCGGGGCTTACGGACTGTATGCCAAAGAAGATGCGGATCTCATCATTGAAAGAGCCAAAAACGATTATGACGGTATGAGCAGAGACTCTCTTGAACCGGTAATTAAAAAAATAAAAGAGCTGAACTCATAGGTTCAGCTCTTTTTTTAGCGGTGCATTTGGTCTCTGACGACGGCACGGCCTGACCGGTATTTTTTGAGTTTGTTGCCAAGCTTTGCAGGGATCCAGCGGCACACTTTTTTACATCTCTTGTACATGAAATCGCCGAAAGTAGACGGATCTCCAATAGTAAATCTGTCCATAGGGATAACAAAGAATTCCCTGCTTGTGAGACTGAGATAATAATAATCCTCGTCGTAGAATACAGCATCTATGTCCTTGTATCTGTTGCTGTATGCGGACAGCTCTCCATCACGGAAAAATGAAGCGTCATTCTGGGTGAATTCATATACGAATTCAGTACCATTGCGGTAATCCGCATCCGATCTTTTTGTAAGGGCAAGTGAGATATACTGACGGAAGAGTCCGAGAAGGACTATCAGTCCTCCTAATACCCAGAGAATGATCTTCAGCGCCTGGGTCTTAACGACAAAGCCCGGTGCCAATATCAGGAGCCCGTAAAGCACCATTCTCGCCGTAACTTTAGGATGAAACACGCGGTATGTAAAAGTGATATATGCTTTTAAAACACCTGAATCGCGTTTGGTCCTGATTTGATAAAGAACATCCTTTTGCTTATCAGAAACCTTAGTGGTTTTTTGAGCCTCGGTCTTAGGTTTTGACTGGGAGGAAGTCTTGTTGCTTCTGGTTTTGTTCTTAGCCATTGATATGGTCTCCAAATTTCTGTTACATAAAGCAGATTACAGACAAAGTATAATCGGAATACTTCCGCTTGTAAACTGCCGCGCCTGTCAGTCTTGTGATCATCAAAGTATCAAAAAAGCATATCCGTTTGACCGCGGATATGCCTTTTGATTAGTCCTGGTTGATTTGCATTTACGCGTCAAGACCGTTTCTGATGCGGTTCTCAGCGAATTCTGTAGCGATCACGCCTTCAGGCTTTCCTGTCTCTTTGGACTCTTCGAGCATTCTGTAAACTGTGTTGTAGATGTTGTGTACCTGCTTGAGAACGTTCTCCTTGTCATAAGTCGTGAATGCTTCCTGACCTGCGTTGATTACTCCGCCTCCGTTGATGATGAAGTCAGGAGCGTACAGGATGCCGCGTGCCTTGAGCGCTTCGCCTGCAGCGTCGTCGTAGATGACGTTGTTTGCAGCGCCTGCGATGGCTCTGCACTTGAACTGCGGGATTGTCTTGCTGTTTACGACAGCGCCGAGAGCGCAAGGTGCGAAGATGTCACATTCAACGCCGTAGATCTCGTCTTTTGGAACCTCGGTTGCTCCAAGCTGCTCAACAGCATACTTCATTGCTTCGCGGTTTGAGTTGTTGCATACGATCAGCTTTGCGCCTGCTTCGTGCAGAAGCTCTGCCAGTCCCATGCCTACCTTGCCGAGTCCCTGTACAGCGATCTTCATTCCGTCAAGACTGTCAGAACCGTTCATGAACTGTGCAACAGCGCGGATGCCGTCAAATACTCCGATGGATGTGAAAGGAGAAGGGTCTCCCGATACATCTGCACGGCCTACTACGTAATCTGTGGTGCGCAGCATGTAATCAGCATCCTTTGTATCGGTATTGACATCCTCAGCGGTGTAATACTTGCCCATGAAGGTGTTTACTGCTTCGCCGAATGCTTCGAACATGGCCTCAGTCTTCTGGGACGGGTGTGCAAGGATAACGCCCTTGGCTCCTCCGAGAGGCATTCCTGCAGCAGCGTTCTTGTGGCTCATGCCGCGCGACAGTCTGAGAACATCGAAGAGTGCAGCTTCTTCACTCTCATAAGGCCAGAGCCTGCATCCGCCTACCGCAGGACCGAGATTTGTATTGTGAAGAGCGATGATCGCTCTAAGGCCTGCTTTTTCGTTGTTGAAATAAGCAACTTGTTCATGCCCATAGGCACGGATCATCTCAATGTTAGTCATATGTATTTCCTTTCTTGCTTTTTAGTGGCTTTTTTTATTTGACATATTAAAAAGTAAACCACTTTATTGTTTGTGTCAACAAAAAACCACGGGTAAATTGTAGATTACCTCAAAAAATACAGAAAGGAATTGTTCATACTCATAAATCGTGATAAAGTATTTGTTACGCATACAAGAAGAAACAATATAAGGAGGAAAACGACTGTGACTGGTGCAGAAGCGATGGTGAAATGCCTTGAGGCAGAGGGTATAAACCTGGTATTCGGCTATCCCGGAGTGGCGATAGCGCCTTTTTATGAAGGCCTGTATAACTCCGGAATCGAGCACGTCCTGGTGCGTCAGGAACAGAATGCCGGACATGCGGCGAGCGGCTATGCCAGGATGTCGCGCAAGCCTGCTGTATGTGTAGTTACATCCGGCCCGGGAGCAACCAATCTCATTACCGCTCTGGCGACAGCCTATGCGGACAGCATTCCTCTTATTGCCATATCGGGACAGGTATCGAGCAAGCTGCTTGGACGTGACGTATTCCAGGAAGCTGACATGCGCGGCGCAACCAGATCATTCGTCAAGCACAGCTACCTTGTGAAGGATCCTGACGATATCCCGCGGGTCTTCAAGGAGGCGTTCTATATTGCGTCCACAGGCCGCAAGGGACCGGTCCTTATAGACATCCCGATGGATGTTCAGCAGGCTGAACTGAAAAAGCAGTTCAGTTATCCTGAAGGCGTGGTGATACGCGGGTACAAGCCTGAGATAAAGATCAACCCGATACAGCTGCGCAGGGTGATAAGCCTGCTCGACCAGGCGGAAAAACCTCTTATCTGTGCCGGCGGCGGAGTCATCCTCGGAAACGGCGAGCAGGTGATCCGCGAATTCTGTGAAAAGTTCAACATCCCTCTTGTGCATACAATGATGGGCATGGGCGTACTGCCGAAGAAGCATCCGCTCAACTTCGGGATGCTCGGCAACAACGGCAAGCCATATGCCAACAAGGCTGTGGGCAGAGCCGACCTGCTTCTGGTAGTAGGAGCGCGTATCGCAGACAGGGCCATTCCGAAGCCGGAGAAACTCACAAGAAGAGCAATAATACACATAGACATAGATACAGCGGAGATCGGTAAAAACGTAGGACCAACGATCCCTCTTGTAGGAGATCTCAGTGAAATATTCGAGCTGATGCTTGACGGCGAAATAAGCCGCAAGGAAAACATCTGGATAGAAGAGCTTGATGAGATAAAAAGAAGTACTGTCGATAACCGCGTCTTCAGTGACAGGCTGGTGGATCCGAATCTGCTGGTGCAGAAGCTCTCGGAGAAACTTGACGATGATGCCGTTTATGTGGCTGACGTAGGACAGAATCAGCTATGGAGCGCGGACAACTATATAATGAAGGAAGGCCGTTTCATGACGACCGGCGGAATGGGCACCATGGGATATTCGCTCCCGGCTGCGATCGGAGCCAAGCTTGTATGTCCTGAGCATCAGACCGTTGCTGTTATAGGCGACGGGGCATTCCAGATGGCGATGAATGAACTCGCCACAATGCGAAACAATAACGTGGATTTAAGGATATTGCTTGTGCGGAACAGATATCTCGGGCTGGTGAGGGAATATCAGCACAAGAACTACGATTCGCATTATGAGGGCGTAAAGCTCAGCGACTGGCCTGACTACGGAAAGATCGCTGAAGCCTATGGGCTGAAATATGCTGAATGCGCATCGAACAGCGAGCTTGATGAAAAACTCGACTGGTTCCTTGAGGGTGAAGGCGCGCGCATCATGGTGTGCGATGTTGACAGCGAAAACAATGTTAAGTAACGGGAGGCGGATTCAATGAAAGGGATCTTTTCAGTACTTGTAGAGAACAGGGACGGAGTCCTGTCTGCCGTATCGGGGCTTTTCGCGCGACGCGGCTTCAACATAGATACTCTTGCTGTGGGTGAGACGGAAAACCACGAGATATCGAGCATGACAATAACATCCACGGGCGACCAGAGGACGATCGACCAGATCGAGAAGCAGCTCAACAAGAATGTCGATGTCATCAAGGTAAGGCGCCTGAGCGATGCCAAGAGCGTATGCCTGGAGATGATGCTCATCAAAGTGGCGTACAACCTTTCAAACCGCACGCCGCTCATAGAGTTCTGCCAGCTGATGGGCGCCAAGGTAATGAAGATCGCTCCGAAATACCTGCTGCTCGAGTATCATGCCGAGCCTGAAAACGTTGAGGATTTCATTAAGGCGATGAAAGGCTACGGTATCATCGAGATACAGAGGACAGGAACCATAGCGATGGAGAAATAAAAAAAGGGGCTGAGCCCCGCCAATAAATCAATTATAGAAAGGATACATAAAGAAATTGAAATTAACCGGCGCAGAAATATTAATGGAATGCCTGCTTGAGCAGGAGGTAGATACCGTATTCGGCTATCCGGGAGGAACCATACTCTATGTATACGATGCTCTGGTCAAGTACCGCGGAAGAATAAACCATTATCTGACGGCACATGAGCAGGGAGCCTCGCACGCTGCTGACGGCTATGCCCGCAGCACCGGCAAGGTGGGAGTGGCGTTCTCTACTTCGGGACCGGGTGCAACCAATCTTACTACCGGAGTCGCTACCGCGTACATGGATTCATCCCCGGTAGTATTTATTTCGTGCAATGTGGCTGAGAGCCTTATCGGTAAGGATTCCTTCCAGGAGGTCGACAGCACAGGCGTCATGCTTCCTATTACCAAATGCACCTTCCAGATCAGCGATGTCAATAAGCTGGCTGATACGGTGAGAAGGGCGTTCGCTATAGCAAGAAGCGGAAGGCCGGGACCGGTATTCATCGACATACTCAAGAACGTTACTGCCGAGACGGCCGAGTATGAATTCGTTCCGAGAAAAGAGCATAAGAAGTCGGGAATGCTCGATGCTCTCTATGACCGCAACATGGCTGACCTTCACAAGCCATCAGTCGATGAAGAGGATATAGACAAGCTCATCAGCATGATAGGCGAATCAGAAAAGCCTATGCTGATCTGCGGCGGAGGCGTTGTGAGAGGCAGGGCACACAAGGAATTCAACGAATTCGTGAACCTTATGGATGCTCCTACGGCGATCACGGTCATGGGAGGAGGAGGCATGGAAGGCCGCAACCCTCTCGCGACGGGAATGATCGGCATGCACGGCTCGCAGGCATCTAACATCGGAGTCAACGAGTGCGACCTGCTGATCGCAGTGGGCTGCAGATTCTCCGACAGGGTAGCTCTTGACCCGGAATCTTTCGCAAGCCAGGCAAAGATAGTTCACATAGACATAGACAGATCTGAGATCAACAAAAACGTGCAGACCGACCATCATATAGTCGGTGACGCGAAAGAAGTGCTCAGGATGCTCAACGAGAGGCTTACCCAGCAGGATCATTCCAGGTGGAAGGAATACGTATTCTCATTCCCTCGGGAGACCTTCTACGATGAAGGCGGAGATACTCTGAATCCTAAGCAGGTGTGTGATACCATCGCAAGGATGATGCCTATGGATACCATCGTCGCAACAGACGTCGGACAGCATCAGATGTGGGCGATACAGCATTTCCACTTTGACTATCCGGGCCAGCTGATCACATCAGGCGGTTTCGGAACGATGGGATTCGGACTCGGAGCTGCCATCGGCGCAAAGGTCGGCAATCCTGACAAGATGGTCATCCACATTGCGGGCGACGGAAGCTTCCGCATGAACTGCAACGAGCTTACAACGGTCCAGCACTACGGACTGCCGGTCATCACGTTCGTGTTCGACAATCAGACACTGGGCATGGTAAGACAGTGGCAGAACCTTATATATAAGAAGAATTTCTCGGAGACAGACATGGACAGAGGTCCGGATTTCGTGAAGCTGGCTGAGGCGTACGGACTCCGCGGCCGCAGGGTCAACAACCAGAAGGATCTCGCTGAAGCGATAGAAGAAGCGATGGCGTGCGGAGAGGGTTATGTCATAGACTGCATGCTGGATATAGACGAGATGGTAAGACCTATGGTGGGCGGCGGCAGCCACATCACCGACTTCATGAAACTGTAAGGAGGTGCGGAGCATGGAAAAAATGGATAATGCAGTAAGACAGACTCTCGCTCTCCTGGTAGACAACGAACCGGGCGTTCTTTCACAGATCGCTAGACTCTTCTCCCGCAAGGGCTACAACATAGAGGCATTCGCTGCCGGTCCTACGGAGAATCAGGGTGTGACGCGTCTGACCATCGATGTGATCGCGGATGAGCCGCATATCGAGCTCCTCTGCAATCAGCTGCGCAAGCTGTATCCGGTGCATTCGGTCAAGAGGCTGAATACCGTGAACTCGATCTACAGGGAACTCATGCTGATAAAGGTGAGTACTGAAGGCGCGGAGAGAAGAAACGATGTCATGCAGATCGCAAACATTTTCAGGGCGCAGATAATCGATGTGTCACTGGAGACACTTACACTGGTAGTCACAGGCGACTCTGAGAAACTGGAAGCGATAGTAAATATACTGAAGGAATTCAAGATATTGGAAATAGCGCGCACGGGCGTAGTTGCCATCGAGCGCGGCACAGCAACTATCAACGATGAATCTAAAGAAAGAGGGGAATTCAACTATGGTAAAAATGTATTATGAGAAGGATTGTAATCTTGACGCACTCAATGGCAAGGTGATAGCCATCATCGGTTATGGTTCACAGGGTCATGCTCACGCGCTCAACCTCAGAGACTCCGGATGCAACGTGATCGTCGGACTCCGCAAGGGCGGTAAGTCATGGCCTGTTGCAGAGAAGGACGGATTCGAAGTTTATACCGTTGCTGAGGCTGCAAAGAAAGCTGACATCATCATGATCCTCATCAACGATGAAGTACAGGCTGCTGTTTACAGGAGCGAGATCGCGCCGAACCTTGAACCGGGCAATGCCATTGCTTTCGCACACGGATTCAATATCCGCTATAAGCAGATCGTTGCACCTGAAGGCGTTGACGTATTCATGGCAGCTCCTAAGGGACCGGGACACACAGTCCGCGGAACATATGTAAACGGCAAAGGCGTTCCTTGCCTCGTTGCAGTAGAGCAGAACGCTACAGGAAAAGCATACGATATCGCTCTCGCATATATCGCGGGAATCGGCGGAGCACGTGCGGGAATCCTTGAGACAACCATGGATGAAGAGACTGAGACAGACCTCTTTGGTGAGCAGACAGTTCTCTGCGGCGGCGTCGTAGACCTGATGCAGTGCGGATTCGAAGTGCTGGTTGAGGCCGGCTACAAGCCTGAGAACGCATACTTCGAGTGCATCCACGAGATGAAGCTGATCATCGACCTTATCAACAAGGGCGGAATCGCGGCTATGAACTACTCGATCTCGGATACAGCTGAGTTCGGTGAATACGTTTCCGGACCTAGAGTGCTTCCGCACGATGAGGTCAAGGCAAACATGCGCAAGGTTCTCGCAGACATCCAGGACGGAACATTTGCCGGAAAATGGATCGCAGAGAACAAGAACGGACGTACATTCTTCAACTCAAAGCGCGCACAGCTTGCAAAGCATGAGATGGAAGTCGTAGGCAAGAAGCTCAGAGACGAGATGCTCTGGAAGAATGACACGGATCTCGATTCAGCTTCCAACTAATATCATCCACTGTCTGATGGCAGCAGGATCACAACATGCGTAGAACAAGTGGCTGCGTTCCACATCGCTCATTCCGCCCGGAATGGTCTCCGGCGCGCGGCCATAAAGATAATAAGGGTGAATTATGAAATCTGACAATGTAAAAATCGGAGTTGACCGAGCGCCTAACAAGAGCCTCATGTACGCTCTTGGCCTGACGGAAGAAGAGATCAGCCGTCCGCTGATCGGTGTAGTCAGCTCATATAATGAAATAGTGCCCGGCCACATGCACCTCGACAAGATAGCCGAGGCAGTAAAGGCGGGAGTACGCGCCGCCGGCGGTACGCCGATCCTTTTCCCGGCTATTGCAGTATGCGACGGCATCGCAATGGGACATATCGGCATGAAGTATTCCCTTGTTACCAGAGACCTCATTGCCGATTCCACGGAAGCGATGGCTATCGCCCATCAGTTTGACGGACTTGTCATGGTTCCGAACTGCGACAAGAATGTCCCGGGCCTGCTCATGGCTGCGGCACGCATCAATGTACCGACCATATTCTGCGCCGGCGGGCCAATGCTGGCCGGCCGTCTGCCGGACGGCAGACGCACCTGCCTCTCACACATGTTCGAGGCAGTCGGCGCATACCATGCCGGCAAACTGGATGAGGACGGAGTTCAGTCATACGTAGAGCATGCATGTCCTTCATGCGGATCATGCTCAGGAATGTACACTGCCAACTCCATGAACTGCCTCACGGAAGCAATAGGAATGGCGCTCCGCGGCAACGGCACCATACCTGCTCCGTATTCGGCAAGGATACGCCTCGCAAAGGAAACGGGCATGCAGATCATGAAGCTCGTAGAGAAGGATATCAGACCTCGTGACATCATGACTGAAGCTGCATTCCACAATGCCGAAACAGTCGACATGGCGCTCGGATGCTCCACCAATACCATGCTGCATCTGCCTGCCATAGCTCACGAAGCGGGAGTCGACATCAGCTTCGACATGGCAAACGAGATCAGCGGCAAAACACCTAACCTCTGCCATCTGGCGCCTGCAGGCGATACATTCATGGAAGACCTTGAAGCAGCCGGCGGAGTATACGCTGTCATGAAGGAGCTGACAAAGGGAGACCTGCTCGACACATCGGTCATGACTGTCAGCGGAAAGACCATGGGCGAGAACATCGCTGACGCAGACAATCTGAACACGGATATCATAAGACCTTTCGAAGATCCGTTCATGAAGACCGGCGGCATCGCAGTCCTCAAGGGAAACATCGCGCCTGACGGCTGCGTCGTAAAGCAGGCGGCAGTCCTGCCTGAGATGATGCAGCACGAGGGTCCTGCGAGAGTCTTCGATTCTGAAGAAGACGCGATCCGCGTAATCTATGACGGAGGCATCAAGGCGGGCGATGTAGTCGTGATACGTTACGAAGGCCCTAAGGGCGGTCCGGGCATGAGAGAGATGCTCAATCCGACATCAGCGATCGCAGGCATGGGACTCGATGCGTCAGTTGCCCTGATAACAGACGGAAGATTCTCGGGAGCGACCCGCGGAGCTTCGATAGGACATGTAAGCCCTGAAGCAGCATCGGGCGGCAATATAGGTCTGGTGCATGAGGGAGACATTATATCCATAGATATCACGAATAAGACGATCGAGCTCAAAGTCTCTGACGAGGAGCTCGAAGAGCGCCGCAAGACATGGGTATGCCCTGAGCCGAAGGTAAAGACGGGTTATCTTGCACGTTACGCAAAGCTGGTAAGCTCTGCAGACAAGGGTGCGATACTGGAATAAAAAGCAATTTTCAACGACTGGAGAAATAATGGAACAGGTAAAGATTTTCGATACGACTCTGCGTGACGGAGAACAGTCTCCGGGCTGCAGCATGAATCTGAGAGAAAAGATAGAAGTGGCCAGATGCCTCGAAAAGATGCATGTGGACATAATCGAAGCCGGCTTTGCGATCGCATCGCCGGGCGACTTTGAGTCGGTCAAGACGATCGCTGAGACTATCAGAGGCTGCACCATCGCCTCACTCGCGCGTTCGACCCCAAAGGATATCGACACGGCATGGGAAGCGGTAAAGGACGCTGCTGATCCGCGTATCCACGTATTTATAGCGACATCGCCGCTGCACATGGAGTACAAGCTCCGCATGAGTCCTGACAAGGTGCTCGAGAGAGCAGGCGACATGGTCGCGTACGCAAAGAAGTACTGCTCCAACATCGAATTCTCGGCAGAGGATGCTACAAGGAGCGAACCGGAATTCCTCAGAAAGGTAGTCGAAAGGGCGATAGCCTGCGGCGCAACCACCATCAATCTTCCGGATACAGTAGGATACACTACACCGGGAGAGATGCGTGAGCTTATCGAGGACATCAAAAACAATGTCAGGGGCGCGGAGAACGTCATATTCTCGGTGCACTGTCACAACGACCTCGGCATGGCCACGGCGAATGCTCTGGCCGGAGTGCTCGGAGGCGCAAGACAGGTTGAGTGCACCATAAACGGTCTGGGCGAGAGGGCAGGAAACACTTCTCTCGAAGAGATCGTCATGGCCATACGTACAAGGCAGGATGTCACCGGCCTTGCGACCGGCATTGACACCACTCAGATCCACCGCGCAAGCCAGACGGTATACAACATAATCGGACAGACAGCGCCTCTCAACAAGCCTATAGTGGGCAAGAACGCTTTTGCGCACGAGTCCGGCATCCATCAGCACGGCGTGCTGGCCAACAAAAAGACTTATGAGATCATGACTCCGGAGTCGGTCGGCATCCATGTGAACAATCTGGTACTCGGAAAGCACTCAGGCCGCCACGCGGTAGGTCAGAGGCTCGAAGAACTCGGATTCGTGCTGAGCAAGGAAGAACTCGACAGGTGCTTCGATGAGTTCAAGACAGTCTGCGACAAGAAGAAAAACATCACTGATGCCGACCTCGAGGCTATCGTGACTCACAACACTAACATCGTATATGAAGATGAGGCTGAAGGATACAAGCTCGACTGGTTCCAGATGTCTACGAGCAACTTCACCACGGCGACATGCACTGTCAGTCTCGAAAAAGACGGTGAGAAGAAAGAGGACGTAGCTCTGGGAGACGGACCTATCGACGCGGCATACAACGCGATCGACTCCATAATCCAGCCGTCACCGCACAGCTTCGACATCTTCAACATCCACTCGATATCCGAGGGAAAAGATACACTGGGTGATGTAACCGTAAAGGTCAATGCCTATGACAGGACGTTCACGGGAAGAGGCCTTTCGACAGACATAATGGAAGCAAGCATCAACGCTTACCTTAAGGCTCTTAACCGCATGGCCGCTTATGAGCGCAAGCACAGCGATGAGGCAGCTCCTATAAAAGCAACAGAAGCATAAAAAGGAGGGACCGGAGATCATGGGCATGACAATGACACAAAAGATACTTGCGGCTCACGCAGGACTCCCTGAAGTCCACGCAGGTGATCTGATAGAGGCAAAACTCGACATAGTGCTCGGCAATGATGTCACTACACCGGTTGCGATAGGCGTATTCGAAAAAGCGGGCTTTACCGAAGTGTTCGACAATGAAAAGATAGTCATCGCGCTCGACCACTACACGCCGTGTAAGGACATCAAGTCAGCGGAGCTGTGCGTCATATCGCGTGACTTCGCGAAAAAGCACGGAATTAAGCATTTCTATGATGTAGGGACCGTTGGCATTGAGCACGCTCTGCTTCCTGAGCAGGGAATCGTCGGCCCGGGAGACTGCGTGATAGGCGCAGACTCGCATACCTGCACTTACGGCGCCCTCGGAGCTTTCTCAACAGGCGTGGGCTCGACAGACATGGCTGCGGGAATGGCATCCGGACTCAACTGGTTCAAGGTTCCTTCAGCGATCAAGGTGGAACTGAGCGGAAAGCCGGGTCCGTGCGTGTCGGGAAAGGATGTGATCCTTCATCTGATAGGAGAGATCGGAGTTGACGGTGCTCTCTACAAATCGCTCGAGTTTGCCGGCGAAGGAGTGGCCGAGCTGTCGATGGATGACAGGTTCACCATTTCCAACATGGCGATCGAAGCCGGAGGCAAGAACGGCATATTCCCTGTAGATGACAAGACGCGCGAATACATAAAAGACAGATTCAAAAGAGAGCCGGCAGTCTTCGAGGCGGATCCGGACGCTGAATACGAAAGAGTAGTGAAGATCGATCTTTCGACGCTCGAGCCGACTGTATCGATGCCGCACCTGCCTTCCAACACAAAGACTGTCGGAGAGGCAGCGGGTACGCGAATCGATCAGGTGGTAATAGGCTCCTGCACGAACGGCCGCATGTCTGACATGCGGGTTGCGGCATCTATCCTCAAGGGCAGAAAGGTCGCCGACGGAGTGCGCTGCATAATCATACCGGCCACCCAGCAGATATACCTTGAATGCATGGAGGAAGGCCTGCTGAAGGTGTTCGTCGAAGCGGGATGTGCTGTTTCGGCACCTACATGCGGACCGTGCCTTGGCGGACACATGGGAGTAATGGCTGCCGGAGAAAGAGCGGTAGCGACAACGAACCGCAATTTCATCGGACGCATGGGACATACCCAGAGCGAGGTGGTGCTGGCAAGCCCGGCCGTTGCAGCTGCATCGGCTGTTGCCGGCTGCATAGCGGATCCGCGCGTTCTGGAAGAAGCATAAGGAGGGGACATCATGAGAGGAAAAGTATGGAAATACGGAGATCACATCGACACTGATGTCATAATCCCTGCAAGATATCTCAACGATCCTGACCCGGCTGCACTCGCAAGCCACTGCATGGTAGACATAGACGAGAGCTTTGCGGGCGGTGTACATGCAGGCGACATAATGGTGGGCGGCTGGAATTTCGGATGCGGATCATCGAGGGAGCATGCACCGATCGCCATTCAGGCGAGTGGGGTGTCGTGCGTGATCGCAGCGAGCTTCGCGCGCATCTTCTACCGCAACTCCATCAACATAGGATTCCCTATACTGGAGTGCCCTGAGGCAAGCGAGGCGATAAATGCGGGAGATATCGTAAGCGTCGACACAAAGACCGGAGTCATCACTGATGAGACCACCGGTCAGAGCTTCCAGGCAAAACCGTTCCCGGAATTCATTGAGAACATTATAGAAAAAGGCGGATTACTGTCTTATCTGAAGGATAAATAAGGAAAACAGACATGGCATTCAGAATAGCTTTGGTTCCGGGCGACGGTATCGGCCCGGAAGTTACAGGTGCTGCAGCTGAAGTGCTCCGGGCTGTCTCGGACAGATTCGGCTGCGAATTCGAATTCAATACATACCTTGCAGGCGGCTGCGCTCTTGATGAATACGGCGTGCCTCTGCCGCAGGAGACCATAGACGGCTGCCTTGCATCGGACAGCGTTCTGCTCGGAGCTGTAGGCGGACCGAAGTGGGATGATGTCCCTAATCACATGAGACCTGAGAAAGCGCTGCTCGGACTCCGCAAGGAGCTCGGCCTGTATACGAATCTCAGACCTGCGTCCATACAGCCGGCTCTTGCTGAAGCCTGCGTGCTCAGACCGGATATCGCCGCTAAGGGATTCGACCTTATGATCGTACGTGAACTTACGGGCGGCATATATTTCGGTGAGCGCGGCAGGAATGAAGCGGGCGATGCGGCCTTTGACACGGAAGCATACAGCGTCATGGAGATAGAGAGAGTCGCAAGGCGTGCTTTTGAAACTGCAAGGAAGCGCAGGGGACATGTGACCAGCGTTGACAAGGCTAACGTGCTCGAAACATCAAGACTGTGGCGTGAAACGGTTCACAGACTCGGAGAAACCGAGTACCCTGACGTAAGGCTCGACGACATGTATGTCGACAACGCGGCAATGCAGATAATACGCGACCCGTCATTCTTTGATGTAGTCGTTACATCAAACATGTTCGGCGACATCCTGTCAGACGAGGCGTCACAGGTGACAGGGTCCATAGGACTTCTGGCGTCGGCGTCGCTGGGCGATTCACCGCGCGGCATGTATGAGCCTATCCACGGCTCGGCACCTGACATAGCGGGAAAGGATATCGCAAACCCTGTAGCAGCGATCCTTTCGGCAGCAATGATGCTCAGGTATTCATTCGACCTGGCAGAGGAAGCGGATGCCATCGAAAAAGCAGTAGCGGACACGCTTTCCCGCGGACTCCGCACAGCTGACATAAAGGCTCCGGGACAGGAAGACTGGATCAGTGGCAGCGAAATGAAGGCAGCCATACTTGACAGACTCGGAAGGAAATAAATGGACAAAAAGAATAAATTCCTCTTTTATAAGACTCTGCAGAATTGTATTGACTGCGATGCATCTGATCTTGCCGGAAGGCTTGCGGCTTTTGCGACGGAATTCGGGCTGTCCGGAAATATATGGCAGCAATGGCTCGCGTATCTGCTCATGACTGACGACAATGCCTTCACGCTGGCTTGCGAACGGCGCGAAGTGCTGCCGGATTCTACGCTCATGCAGCTTGCGGAGCGCGATCTCAGCATCTTTATGGAACTTTTCGGAACAGAAGAAGATGATTTCGACGAAGATGAATTTCTGCTGCCTCTGATGCTGGACTACAAGGCTCCGTATGAGGGTGAATGCATCACTGAAGCAGGCCGGTGCATAAGTGAGCTTAGCGGAAGGCTGGCAGGTGCAGGGGATGCAAAGGAATTTACAGGAATCCTGACTGACCATTATTGCAGACACGGAGCGGGAATGTACGGCCTTTACAGGGCTTTCAGGGTCGACCATTCGGCAGAAGGAGAGACGGAACTCAGGCTGGTGCCTGTTACGGACAGTGCGGATGTGAGTTTTGACGATCTTATAGGGTATGAGTCACAGAAGAAGACTCTCAGAGACAACACTGAAGCTTTCATAAATGGCCATTACGCCAATAATGTGCTGCTGTATGGTGACAGCGGAACAGGTAAATCGACAAGCGTCCATGCACTCATGCATGAATACTCTGACCGCGGTCTCAGGCTGATCGAGGTATCAAAGCCTGACAGAGGCAGACTGCCTCAGATCCTGTCTGAGATAAAGAAACGCAATTACAGATTCATACTGTTTCTTGACGATCTGTCATTTGAAGAAGATGAAAGCGATTACAAGGAACTGAAAGCCATGCTTGAGGGCGCTCTCGAGACACGGTCCGATAAAGTGCTGATTTATGCCACATCGAACCGCCGCCATCTTATCCGTGAGACCTGGGGCGACCGCAGCGACATGGAATACAACGAAGATGTTCACAGATCTGATACCATGGAGGAAAAACTTTCACTGGCCAGCAGGTTCGGCGTAATGATCTATTATCCTAAGCCGGGGCAGAAAGACTATCTGGAGATAGTGAGGTCGCTGGCAGCCAGAAATGGTATAGAACTTAAGGGGCAGGAACTCGAAGATGCTGCCCGCAAATGGGAGCTTCGGCACGGCGGAATGTCGGGCAGGACAGCCAGCCAGCTTATCACATGGCTGAGCGGGACTGAGAAAGAATAAAAAGATTAGGTAAATGGTAAATCAATATGGGATCAAAAAAAGGATTATCACTTGACAAAGTATATCAGGCTTCATTCGCACTCAAGGATGTGGCCAGAAAGACAGACCTTATATATTCGCCTCACTTCAGCAACGGCAATGAGGTATATCTGAAGACCGAGAACCTTCAGGTCACCGGCAGCTTCAAGCTGAGAGGCGCATATTTCAAGATCAGCAAGCTTAACGAGGAAGAAAAAGCAGCAGGCATCATTGCGTGCAGCGCAGGAAATCATGCTCAGGGAGTAGCTCTTGCATCGACACGCATGGGCGCAAAGAGCATCATCTGCATGCCTGACGGAGCGCCTATAAGCAAGGTGGAAGCTACAAAGGCTCTCGGTGCTGATGTTCACCTGGTGAAAGGAACTTATGATGACGCATACACCTATGCATGCAAGCTGCGTGATGAGACAGGTGCGACGTTCATCCATCCGTTCGACGACCCTGATGTTATAGCGGGACAGGGAACCATCGGACTTGAGATACTCGACCAGCTCCCTGACCTGGATGCCATTGTGGTACCGGTCGGCGGAGGCGGACTTATTTCGGGTGTTGCCTATGCCGTCAAAAAGCTTAAACCTGAGGTAAAGATCTATGGCGTTCAGGCAAAAGAGGCCGCAAGCATGGCAGACAGCCTTAAATATGATGAGCAGGTCACTCTAAAGACAGTAAGCACCTTTGCCGACGGCATTGCGGTAAAGCATCCGGGCGACCTTACTTTCTCACTTATTAAAAAGTATGTTGATGATGTCGTCACTGTCACTGAGGATGAGATCGCGGCTGCCATTCTTTCACTGATCGAAAAGCAGAAGCTTATCGCGGAAGGCGCAGGCGCAGTATCCGTTGCAGCGATGATGTTCGGAAAGATCCCGGTAGAAGGCAAAAAGGTGGTTTGCCTTGTGTCGGGAGGAAACATAGATGTAAACATACTTTCGAGAGTAATTACAAGAGGCCTTGTAACGAGCGGCCGCAATGCCACTCTGCAGATCGCTCTTGAGGACAAGCCGGGACAGCTTGTTGATGTCGCGACTATCATAGCGGGCTGCGGAGCTAACGTAACGGGAGTCCACTACGGACATTCCGATCCGGATACAGCCGTCACGAGCTGTGTCCTGACACTCGAAATAGAGACAAGGGACTTTGAGCAGCTGGCTGAAGTCCGTCAGACGCTCAGGGACAAAGGCTTTAATCTGATATAAAACTATTTGATATATTAGGAGGATATAGAGATGGGATACGATTTCAAAGTAACCAGAACAACAGCACCGAAGGAGAAACCTGATCAGAGCGCTCTCGGATTCGGAAAGTACTACACCGACCACATGTTCCTGATGGATTATGACGAGGGACAGGGATGGCATGACGGACGCATCGTTCCTTACGGACCGCTGTCCATCGACCCTGCTGCGTGCACTCTGCACTATGCTCAGATGACATTTGAGGGCATGAAGGCATATAAGAATCCTGAGGGAGGCATCAATCTGTTCCGTCCTGACATGAACGCTAAGCGTCTGCAGAACAGCAACGACCGTCTCTGCATACCGAGGATCGACGAAGACCTTTATATCGAAGCAGTAAAGGCTATCGTAGATGCTGACAGGGACTGGGTACCGGATGCCCAGGGCACATCGCTTTACATCAGACCGTTCATAATCTCACCGGAGCCTTCCATGGCAGTTCATCCGGCTTCAAAGTACTGGTTCATAATCATCCTGAGCCCTGTTGCTGCATACTATGAGGGCAACGACAAGGAACTCCACGGAAGCCGCATCTGGGTAGAAGAAGAGTACATCCGCGCGGCAGTCGGAGGAACGGGCTTCGCTAAGTGTGGCGGAAACTATTCCTGCGGAATGATCGCTGCCACTGAAGCTAAGAAGCAGGGCTGCGAGGAAGTTCTCTGGCTCGACGCGAAAGAGCATAAATACGTTGAGGAAGTCGGAACATCCAACGCGTTCTTCAAGATCAACGGTACGGTATACACTTCATCACTGACCGGATCGATACTGCCGGGAGTCACACGTGACAGCGCCATAAGGCTTATGAGAAAGTGGGGCGAAGAGGTAGTTGAGAAGCGTCTTGAGATCGACGACCTCCTTAAGGCAGCGGCTGACGGCTCACTGACAGAAGCATGGGCGACAGGAACTGCATGTGTTGTATCACCTATCGGCCTCCTGAGATACAGAGGCGAGAACTTCCCGATCAACGGCGAGAAGGTCGGCGAGCTCAGCCAGAAACTGTACGATACGCTTTACGGCATGCAGACAGGCACGGCTCCTGATATCATGGGAGACTGGGTCGTTACACTGTAAGTTTGATCTTAACGGGCAGGGACTATTGTCATGGCAATCACAAAAAGAGTAGAGAAAATCAGAGATAATTACGTCAATACAAAGCCGCATATCTCATATGAGCGTGCATGGAGCTGGACGAAGTCGTTTCAGCGCACAGAGGGACAGCCTCACCTGATACGTACGGCGCAGGCGTTTTACGATACATGCTGCGAACTTTCCGTAAATATATGGGAAGGCGAGCTCGTGGTCGGCACAAGCGGTGAATTCAGAAAATGCGCGATACTCACGCCTGAGTTCGGATGGCTGTGGATCGACGAAGAGATCGACACTTTCCCTGAAAGAGGGCAGGATCCGTACGATGTCACTCCGGAACAGACGGAGTTCATCAGGAAGAACATCTTCCCTTACTGGAAAGGCAAGTCCGTAGAAGAAGCCTTTCTAGCCAGGACTTCTGAAGCAACAAAGAAGATTGGCGTGGACACCGGTTTTCTTGATACCGACTCCAAATGGCGCAATGGCATAGGCGAGATCTCTGCTGACTATATCGATGTGCTGCTCCCTAAAGGATACGGCGGGATACGCGCTGAAGCGGAATCCTACATGGCTGAACTCGATGAAGCGATTCCTTCGGACAAGGAAAAAATCGATTTTTACAGGTCGATGGTGCTTGTCGCGGACGGCATGATCACTCTCGGCAGGCGCTACAGCATGAAAGCTGCGGAAATGGCAGAGGCTGAGACCGATCCTGTCAGGAAAAGAGAGCTCGCGGAGATCGCTGATGTATGTTCGCGCATACCTGAGCAGCCTCCGAAGACTTTCAGGGAAGCGATCCAGTTCGTATGGTTCGTACAGCTGGGAGGCATAATAGCCGAGAATCCTCTGGCCTGGAACCCGGGCAGATTCGATCAGTACATGTACCCGTATTACAAGGCTGATGAAGAGGCCGGCATCATCGACTATGACACAGCTCTTGAACTTGTCGAGTGCCTGTGGCTCAAGTACAGCGAGTGGGCATGGACGATATCCAGGAATACCGCGAGTTTCTTTGCCGGATATACCAACTTTGAGAACCTGACAGTAGGCGGCACAAAGGTCGACGGAACCGATGCCACCAATACCATTTCATACATGGCCATACAGGCCACAAGGGAATGCATGACTCACCAGCCGACGCTGAGCTGCAGGATCCACCCTGACTGTCCTCCTGAATTCATGGAGGCCGTCACTGAACTCGTATCCACCGGATGCGGGTTCCCGGCGATCCACGGCGACAGGACGGGCTACCAGATGCTCTCGAACCTCGGCTATAAACCTGAGGACGCAAGGGACTGGAACAACTGCGGCTGCGTGGTTCCTCATTCGCGCAAGACCTTCGAGTGGACATCCGCTGCCAGCATAAGCTTTGCGGCTGCCCTGGAATTCGCACTGAATCAGGGAAGAAGCCGACTGTCCGGAGAGCAGGTAGCGCCTGAAGAAAAGGACCCTAAGACCTTTGCTTCCATGGATGAGATCCTCGAGGCCTGGAAAAAGCAGTTCAGGTATCTTGTGCGCCACGGCGTGATAAGCCTTGTGACTGCCCAGGAGATACACCGGGAGATCGGACACAGACCTTTCATGTCAGCCTGCAATGAGTACTGCATGAAGAACGGCCGCGACCTCGTGGACGGCGGAGCCAAGTACAATATAGGACCGGTATTCACAGGTGTCGGTCTGTCTGTAATGGCAAATTCCCTTGCTGTCATCAAAAAGCTTGTCTTTGAGGATGGCGTGACCACGATGGCTGAGATCATCGATGCCATTGACAGCAACTGGGAAGGCTATGAGCAGCTCAGGGAGCTTGCGCTCGCGTGTCCTAAGTACGGCAACGATGACGATTATGTCGATTCAATAGCGCGTGATCTCGCGGACTTCTTCTATGAGGAGGTCACAAAATACGATGATCTTTACGGGAACCATTTCGTTACCGCGTTCATGGGGATCTCGAATTATCTGCCGACCGGCAAGGTGCTCGGCGCAACTCCTGAAGGCAGACACGCGAAGGACCCTATAAACGAGGGCGTTTCCCCGTATACAGGCAGCGACAAGTCGACCTGCCTGGCTGCTCTGCGCAGCGCAGCTAAAATGAATCACGATAAGCACAGCGGAGGTACGCTCCTTAATCTGCGTCTGAACCACGACCTTGTCGCGACAAAGCGCGGCAGAGCTAATCTGGGCGCAATGCTTCAGAGCTATTTCGCCCTGGGAGGCTTCCACGTGCAGTTCAACACGATCTCCAACGAAGTGCTTGCTGACGCGCAGGCCAACCCTGATAAATACCGCAGCCTGCTGGTAAGGGTAGCCGGATACAGCGCTCAGTTCACCAACCTCTCAAGGGAGATGCAGGACTCGATAATGGCGAGGAATGCGCACGAAGCATTCTGATAACAGACAAAAGCCCGGCCTTACCGGCCGGGCATAATTGTAAGTATGGGCGTAAAAGGATACATAATGCAGATACAGCCCTTTTCGGTAAATGACGGAGAAGGGATACGTACCAATATATTCATGGCAGGATGTCCTCTCCGGTGCAGATGGTGCTCCAATCCCGAAGGCTTCGAGCAGAAAAAACTCATGGGATGGCACAAGCGAAAATGCATCGGCTGCGGTGCTTGTACTGCCGTGTGCCCGCAGGGTATAGGCATAGATCTCAATGCCGGCCGCGACAGATGCACGGCCTGCGGAGCGTGCGCTGACGCCTGTCCTGAGGAAGCCAGGACCCGCATGGTGACTCTTATGGACGCAGATGACGTGATACGCGAGGTCCTGAAACACCGGCTGTTTTTCTCATACAGCGGAGGCGGAGTAACTTTCTCGGGCGGCGAGGCGACATCACAGCCTGAATTCCTGGACTATCTGTCACGGGAACTGTACGATGCCGGATGCAGCATAGATCTTGAGAGCTGCGGATACTTCGATTTCGAACTTGTGAGGCCGTCACTCGAGCGGATGGACCTGATATTCATGGACCTCAAGCATATGGATCCGGCGGTGCATAAGGAATTCACAGGTGTAAGCAATGAACGCATACTTGAGAACATAGCCCGTCTGGTAACGCTTGGCCGTCCGGCAGAAAACGGCGCTGCAGGGCACGGAGCGCCGGAGACGGTCATAAGGATACCGGTGATCGGCGGAGTAAATAACAGTGAGGAAAACATAGCCGCATCCGCGGCGTATGTCCATGATGTACTGCCTGCGGCTAAAATGGAGCTGCTGCCTTATCATTCTCTGGGCAGGATAAAATATGAGGCGATAGGAATGCCGTTCGATCAGGAAGGTTTCTATACTCCGGATAAGGAAGAAATGAAAAAGCTGCGCGGTATCGCGGCAGCTCAGGGAGTAGAGATCGTTGATTACAGATAAAACGCCGGCGCATTCTGTTCATGAGTGACGCAGCCGGCGGTATTTTATTTTTTGAGCATGCTGCCGGAGGATACCGCGCGCTGAGCCCGTCTCTGTTTCATCATGTCACGGTAATTGTTCGGCAGCCAGTGGCAGGTCTTTTTGCTTTTCTTATAAATGAATTCTTCGAATGAGTCAGAGTCGCCAATGGTGAAAGCACTTTTCGGAATGACGATGATCTCCTTGTTCTTCATACCCATGTACAGATACGAATCATCGTGATAGAAGCCGGTTATATCCTTATACTTATCGATCCCCGAATACCGTACACCTTCCCTGAGAAAGTCAGCGTCGTTGACTGTGAAGTTATACGTAAACTCTGCTCCGCTCCTGTAATCCGGATCGTTCCTCTTGGTCATCCACAGCGAGATGTACTGTCGGAACAGACCCAGAAGTATCATAAGAACGCCTATGCCGGTAAAGAATATCCTCCAGTACAGGTCCTTGAAAAAGAAGATGCCCGGCAGGGCGATGACCAGTCCGTAGAGCATGAGGCGTACAGATACGCCCGGGTGCAGCATACGGTAAGTAAAAGTGATGTATGCCTTTAACACCCCGCTGTCTCTCTTGGTCTTTACCTGATAAAGCACCTCTTTCGGCTTTGCCTGAGCCTTTGATGACTCGGATTTCTGTGCTTCACCGCCAGATGCTGTATTTTTTGGCTTCGCCTGGGATGAAGAGTTCTTGCTTCTTGACTTGTTTTTAGCCATTGGCTCCGGCCTCCGTTGATCCTGAATTCAGTCTTATTACAGACAAAGTATTATCGCAGACCGGAGATTTGTAAACTCCGAGTCACAGGCAGGAGCAGACAGAGGCCCTGCCCGGGGGGGGAACTACTGTCACAATTTTGGTTTCCTGACGCTTTTTTAAGGCTGATAGATGTTGTATAATTATTTCGCATATAAAGTTGTAGATATTTTTGCAGATATTGTTGCTGAAATACCGGCAGAGAACTGCTGCTAAAAGGAGACCAAAGATGAAAGAAAACGTCATTTTCTGCTATTCGGGCACAGGCAACTGCCTTGACATGGCAAAGAACATCGCCAGAAGCCTTGGCGATACGGACATCATCATGATGCGTAAATATCCGGCAGTCACGGATGTAAGAGAAGCCAAAAGAGTAGGATTCATATTCCCTTGCTACGGCGGCGGACTTCCGGGACATGTTGAGAGATATCTCCATGACATAAAGGTGAGTCCTGATGCATACACATTCGCGATCAACCAGAGTGCAGCCTACAAGGGAGAAGGCCTCAAAAAGCTGAATGAGATCATTCCGCTTGACTACTGGGCTGCAGTCACACATCAGTGCACATGCATCTGGCTCTTCCCGCACGACCTCATGCTCCCTAAGATGGGTGCTGTTGAGGCTCAGGCAAGATCGGAACACTTTGCTCAGAAGTTCGCGAATGATATAAAGAACGGTATCAAGACAAAGAGGGGAGTTCCTAAGGCTTATGCCAACACCGCAGAGCACGCTCTCTGGCCGCAGATCGCACGCAAGAAAGGCCTGACGCTTAAAGCAAATGATAACTGCATTATGTGCGGCACATGCGCAAAGGTCTGTCCGATGGGTAACATCAGATATGCAGGCAAGGCTGTCGTATTCAGCGACAAGTGCATCTCATGCTGCGCATGCGTACAGTACTGCCCGCAGGAAGCGATCAACTTCGGAAAGATCACCGAAAAGAGAGAGCGCTACCACAATGTAAACATAACAGTAGACGATCTTAACGAGGAAATCATTTCATTCTAGTCAGTGCGTTACCGTTATTGCAATTCAGGCATTAAAATATAGCCAGTGGTTTAGGCAAGACCGGTAGTTGACCGATAATCAAAGTGTGAAAAAACAGAAAATCACGCTTTTTCGAGTACTTTGCTCGATTAAGCGTGATTTTCGAATTTTCATTACATCTGTGCAGAACCATAAAGGCTGCCTGCGCGGAACCTACTTAGGATTTGTGTCTATATCATCATGCTTTGTCTTGGATTCACCGTCGACCGCATTCGCGTCATAGAGGTCCTTCTTTATCTGGCTGCTGCTGATCTCAGGTGTGCGCGGCAGGTAAACAACTTCGACGCCTTCTTCCCTGAGGAAGTCGAATTTGCCTTTCCAGTCATCTCCGATAACGAATGTATCGATGTGATACTCATGCATGTCGTTTTTCTTTTGCTCCCAGCTCTCTTCAGGGATAACAAGGTCGACATACCGGACAGCTTCAACGAGCGCCTTGCGCTGCTCGTAGGAGAAGTAGCACTTTTTCTGCTTGGAATTCCAGTTGAACTCATCTGTTGAGATCGCAACTATCAGATAGTCGCCGAGCGCCTTGGCTCTCTTGAGCAGATTGATGTGACCGTAGTGAAGCAGGTCATATGTGCCGTATGTGATTACTCTCTTCATGAAAATACTCCGTTTACTTGCGATTTTTCTCTGTGAACGTATTGTATCACTCTGACAGGGCAAATGGCAATTCGTGCCCGGTACTGTATGCATCAGGCAGATACGGGAAGCTGTCTCAATGGACACATAACGCGAGGAGTGGTATTATTTAATAGTTAACGGGACAATATATGGACGATATATGAAAGTAAATATGAGAAGGGGATAAGAATGGAAGCAAGTATAAACAATGTGGAAAAGCTAATAGATAAAATCAGCGACGGAGCGATGGACATAGGTCTGAAAATTGTTCTGGCGATAGTCATCTATATCGTAGGCAGTTTTATCATCAAAAAGCTGATAAAGGGCCTCGGGAAGATGAAATCCATGAAGTCGATCGATGTCACTGCTGCGGGATATATTACGACCTTTATCAAGGCGGCCCTTTATGTAGTGCTCGCCGTATCGATAATCGCACTTCTGGGTGTGCCGATGTCTTCGGTCATTGCTGCGATAGCCTCTGTCGGAGTAGCCATAGGCCTGGCATTGCAGGGAGCTCTAAGCAACATAGCAGGCGGCATCATGCTTCTCATTTTCCGTCCGTTCAGTGTAGGCGACTACATTTCCGCAGGCGGCGAAGAGGGCGTAGTCAGGAGTATTTCGCTTGTTTATACCGTACTGACTACACTGGACAACCGCAGGATATCCATTCCTAACGGCAATCTGATGAACTCAACGGTCTGCAACGCAACTGTTGAGGAGCTGAGAAGGGTAGATCTCAACTTCGATATAGCGGGGGCGGAAGATTCCGACAGGGTCTTGAAGATACTGTCTGATGTAGTAGACAAAACAGAGTGGGTGCTGGATAATCCGGCTCCGCAGGTGCTGATCACGGCAGGTGTTCCGGGCGGACTGACATATACCGTAAGAGTCTGGGTAAAGACTTCAGATTACTGGGATGAGTACGGTGCGCTGATGAAGGAGATACCTGCAGCGCTCAATAAGGAAGGCGTCGCAAGGCCGTCGACTCCGATCAGTGTAAACAAATAACAGCGGGAAAGGAATAAGGAGTTCAGATGAAAAGAATCATAGGAGCCGTCATTACGGGAGCCCTGTTCGCGGGTCTTATAGTGCTGCTTGGAAGGTACGATGTTGCGGCGATAGGTCCTGCCGGTACCGAGATCGGCTTTTCACACATCAACGGGTTCGTGCACGATCTGACCGGAGTCAACATGCTCTGGTACGATATCACGGATTACATTGGGTACGGAGCCATCGCAGTCTGCGGACTGTTCGCGCTTGCGGGATTTGTTCAGATGATAAAGCGCAGGAGCCTGCTGAAAGTCGACAGGGAGATATGGGCGCTCGGCGGTCTGTTCATAGCTGTAATAGGCTGCTACGTATTTTTCGAGAAATACATCATTAACTACAGGCCGGTCATCATGCCGGGAGAGACAGCACCTGAAGCCTCATTCCCGTCATCGCACACAATGCTGATCATGACCGTAATGATCGCTGTGATGATCGTATCCGACAAGTATTTCGGCAAAGGTCTCGGTGTCCTTGTAAGGATCATATGCTTCCTGATCACGCTGGTCACGATAGGAGGAAGACTGTACTGCGGAGTACACTGGTTCACGGATATCATCGGAGGAATACTGCTCAGCGCTACATTGCTGTTCCTGTTCGCAGCCGTTGTGGCAGGAGGCAGAAAGAAGAAGGCGGAACCGGGTCTCGAATTCGCTTACGATAACAAGCCGGCAGCAAAGCGCGGAAAAACCGCTCCGGAATCCACGAGAGGGTATAAGCCAAAGCACTGAATATATTTATAGAAATCATTGCAGAAGCGGTTAACAATTATAGAGAAAAACTATAGCTCTGTTTTTAGTGATTTACTAAGACAATTGTTCAAACATAAAATAAAGAGATAGAATCATATGAGGCATTTAATGCCTCATATGGTATTTTTTGCGGAAATATCTAATTGTTAATGGAGGATCATTATGGAAAAGAAAAATGACAAGTTGATGATCATCATTGCGGGTCTCGTGATCGGTGTCATCGCTGCAGGTCTTGCGTTCCTCGGAAACCCGAAGAACATGGGCTTCTGCATCGCATGCTTCCTGCGTGACACAGCCGGCGGTCTTGGACTTCACAAGGCACCTCCGGTACAGTACATCAGACCTGAGATCATCGGAATCGTTATCGGCGCATTCTGTGCGGCTTTCGCGAAGAAGGAGTTTGGCTCGAAGGGCGGAAGTGCTCCAATGACAAGATTCGTTCTCGGATTCTTTGCAATGGTAGGATGCCTTATGTTCCTCGGCTGCCCGTTCAGAATGATCCTGAGACTGGCTGGCGGAGACATGAACGCTATTTTCGGACTCGTTGGATTTGTGATCGGTATCTTCTGCGGTATCTTCTTCCTTAAGAACGGATACTCGCTCAAGAGAACATACAGCCTGACAGCAGGTGAGGGATACTGGATGCCTATACTCGAGGTAGTTATCTTCGTTCTTCTCATCGCAAGACCTGCATTCATTGCCTTCTCTGAGGAAGGTCCTGGATCAATGCACGCAGCAGTAGGTATCGCTCTTGCAGCAGGACTTGTTGTAGGTGTTCTCGCTCAGAGAACAAGACTGTGCATGGTCGGCGGAATGAGAGACCTCGTTCTCTTCAAAGAGACAAGACTCCTCTGGGGATTCATTGCTATCCTCGTTGCCGCACTGGTTACCAACCTTGCACTCGGCGGATTCAAGTTCGGATTTGTTGAGCAGCCTGTTGCTCACACAGACGGACTCTGGAACTGCCTCGGCATGCTCCTTGTTGGTTTTGCCTGCGTACTCCTCGGCGGATGCCCGCTCAGACAGCTCGTTATGTCCGGCGAAGGCAATGCTGACAGCGCAGTAACAGTTCTCGGACTCATGGTCGGTGCTGCATTCTGCCACAACTTCGGACTCGCTTCGAGCGCTGAGGGCCCTACACCTGCCGGCAAGATCGCTGTTATCATCGGCATCGTCGTTGTAGCTCTCATCGGCGTAGTAAATACTTACGTCAAGGAGAAGGCACCTGCAAAAGAAGCAGCGTAGTAAGATCGGAGGTAAATTATGGTAGATGCAAGAGGTCTGTCATGCCCGATGCCTGTGATCATGACTCAGAAGGCAATGAAGAGCAAGGAAGACTACTATGAAGTATTGGTAGACGCACCGGCTCCTCTTGAGAACGTTACACGTTTTGCCAGGAGCCAGGGTTACAATGTTGAGGTAGAAGACAGGGGCGGAGAGTATCTGCTCAAGATCTCCAGATAAAACGCAATAAAAGCGGGGGAGGGATCCCCCGCTTTGTGCTATAATGGTCACCGAAAGCAGGATCATTGAGATATAAAGACTGTATGAATACTTATATCGCTACATTTTTTATGCATTTCGGATCGATAAGGTATGAGCGCCTGTGCAAGTCAAAGGGCCTTGAGGCGCGGACCATGCCTGTTCCGAGAAGTCTCAGCAGCAGCTGCGGCACCTGTGTAAAGTACAGGGCACCGGAGCCGCTTTTTGACCCTGCCCATGATGAAATGGAGCAGATGGTCATATGTAACGATGACGGAACGTATACGCAGATCTACAAGGCGGATAATCTGTGAACCATAAAAGGACTCCGGCAGAAACAACTGTCAGAGCCCTTTTTTATTGTCTATAGTGCAAATACCTCAATATCCTCGCAGGTCTCCAGTGCGGATCCCGGTCCGACTACGCAGACCGTGCCTTTCTCAGCCATATCCTCAAGAACACCGCTCAGGCCGGCAAGATCGCCGGCTTTTGTATTGAGGATCTCCCTGCGGATCCTGATCCTGTCTTCATCAGTAAAGCCTGAGAGATAGAAGTCATCTGCCGACCTGCCTTTTGCGCCCGGCGAGAGCAGAGGCTCCGTCGAGGCGATGGTGGATATTATGAACCCATCTATATCCAGTGCTTCGTCCTTTGCGAAATCAGAGAGGAATTCAGATATCGTTTTGAAGATTCCGAGCGAGCGGCCCGGGCTTGGGTCTCTGTAAGTGTGGCAGAAAAGACTGCCTGTTCTGCCTGCTGACATCGAAGCTCCGTAAGCGCCGCCCTGCACCCTGATACTGTTCCAGAGATGGGAGAGGGATATGATGTTTGCAGCAACCTGATAGTTGCCGCTCATCTTATGACCGTCGCGCTTCAGGTCGTATGATGTGACTGCATATGAGACTGCAGCCGGTATCTCGATACCCATACGGCGTGGCAGGACTGACTCATAGTGGACTTTTTCAGGCATTGCCGTGCCTTCCGGAAGTCCTTCAAGCAATCCTGTTATATCAGGACAGCTGTCCGCAGTTACGCCTATAATGGCGTTGCTCCGGCAGATGCTGTCGCCTATGACTCTGCATGCGAACGAGGCAAAGGCGTCAAGTTCGTCATCCGAAGCAGCGCTCATGCCATGCATGTACTGCAGGAAGCTGTATCCGTTGACAGCCTCGGCTGCGGCATCCCTGGCTGACCAGTGGGACCTTGCTTCAAACAGGCCGAGACGGTGGCCGTTTGCCATTGCTGTTCTCTTTGAGTCCTCATCGATCTGAACGATCAGCTCACGCATCATCTGCCTGTCTTCAAACTTTGTGTCCGTCAGGATCCCGGTTATGAGTTCTCCGGCTTCAGGCAGTTTGTCTGCAAGGACTGATGCCCTGACCCTGATGCAAGGAGTGCATTCTTCATAGTCGCTGTCTTTTGCCAGTATATCGAGGCCGAACGAGATGCCTCCTATGTACATGCGGATCTCATTCTGAAGCGAGAACACATCATATTTGCCTGTCGGAAGATCCCTGAAGAATTCCGTAATGAGCGCGGCTGCCGGCAGTTCAGACAGAGCAAGCTGCGTTACGGGGAAGTATGCGTTTATATGAACGATACCGTTCGACGGGACCTGGTGGAACAGGACCTTTGCTCCGCACACACTTTTTTCTTCGGTAGGTATCAGCTGCGGCATAGGATCGATGTCGGCAATGTCGAGCTGCGGTATGGTTGCAAGAGCTTCCTCGCTGTCTTCGCACTGCTGCCATTCGAGCAGTTTTCTGTTCAGATCCTCAAGCGCTTGCCTGCCTGCTTCATCGAGGGCATTTACCTCAGATTCGACACGGGCTGCCTCAGCGGAAGCCTCCTTTGAACGGAGCTCACTGTCAGGGATCATAATGACAGAAGACATCATGGAGGTATCTGCCAGAACCTCTCTTGCGATCTCCTCTATTTCACCGCTGGCGATCATGGAACGCAAGCGGGCGATCGCTGAATCAGTCAGCAGGAACATGGCAGGATCCCCGCCGTAAAGCCAGGAAGAATAAACCGAGACCATCCTGTACAGAGCCTGAGGTTCCGGATACTGTCTGAATCTGAAATCGGTCTGATTGAGCGATGCCTCAAGATCTCTCTTTGTGAAGCCGTCTGCGGTGATCCTGTTTATGGTCTCTTCCACGATGGATGCAAGACGCGACGCGATGCTCTTAAGCGCGGATTCGTCAGGCTTTGAGTTCTCACCGTCACTTACTCCGCGGAACAGCATCATGAGATAAGGCTGAGCTATTCCGTCAGAAACGAAGATCTCCATGTCTTCGGCGAGACCCGAGGACAGTACGGCGCGCTTGAGCGGTGACTCATTGGAGTCCGCTATCTGCTCAAGGATGATGCTGAGCGCGAGCATTTTGTCTCTGTCCGCCCAGCTGCCTATGATCTTTCCGAAGCAGATGAGAGGCTTGTCATCTTCGCTGCCTGCAGCAAAGCTTATGGTCTTTTCAGCTTTTACCGGCTGCTGTAAAGCGAGCTGCGGTACGTCTTCAAGCCTTTCAAAGCCGGCAAGATAGGACTCTATCTTTTCGAGAGTCGCGTCAAGAGGGATATCTCCGTCGAGATAGAAATATGAATTTGAAGGATGATAGAACTTCCTGTAACGCTCAACAAAGGATCCATATGTGAGATCCGGGATAGAGTGCGGATCTCCTCCCGAATTGAAGCCATAGCAGCTGTCCGGGAAGAGGAGTGAGGTCATGGTCTCGTCCGCGACGGAGTCGACCTCAGACATGGCTCCCTTCATCTCGTTGAATACGACGCCCTTATACGCAGGCTTATCATCAGCCGTATCGATATGCCAGCCTTCCTGATAGAAGATGTTAGGGTCGTTCAGCACGTTAGGCCTGAAGACACTGTCGAGATAGACCTCTATCAGATTCAGGTAGTCCTGTGCGATCCGGCTTGAGACCGGATAGACGGTTTTATCCGGGAAGGTCATGGCATTCAGGAAGGTGTTCATGGAAGTTTTCAGAAGCTCCACGAACGGCTCCTTTACCGGATATTTCTCTGAACCGCAGAGTACGGAGTGCTCGAGTATGTGGAACACTCCTGTGCTGTCCTCAGGCAGAGTCCTGAATCCGACCGAGAAAAGCTTGTTTTCATCGCCGTTGTCTGTCCATACGAGGCCTGCTCCCGTAGCATCATGCCGCATCTCGATGAGCCTGCCGCCGATCTCTTTTATTTCACGAATGTTAGTCACGGTAAAGCCGTGCATCCTGTCATTGACTTTCATTTGAAGTTCTCCGGTATCTTAGATTTGACGATAACTGAGCCATCGCCGGGGCTGAAAATACTCTATAATGATATACCAATATCGGGAGCAATTAAAGTGCGTGGCATGCTATAATGTTTACAATTACTGAAATCATCCTCATCCAAAGGAGGCAGAAATGGTAGACAACGGTTTGATATATTTTGCCAGAAAGGGCGGAGATGAAACGCTTGGCGACAAGATATGCATGAGGCCTGACAAGGCCAACAGACACGGATTCATCTGCGGCGCTACCGGTACGGGAAAATCGGTCACGCTCAAGGTTCTTGCCGAAAGCTTTTCGGAGATAGGAGTGCCGGTATTCATGTCCGATGTCAAGGGAGACATGGCAGGCATAGCTGTTCCGGGAACCGACAGCGAGGGCATGCAGAAGAGAATGGACCGCTTTGAAATAAGGGACAGCTTCAGTTACCGCGGATTCCCGGTGTCGATATTTGATATCTATGCTCAGAACGGCACGCCGCTGCGTACGACAGTGTCAGAGATGGGACCGCTTCTCCTCAGCCAGGTGCTCGACCTCAACGATACACAGACTGAGCTGATGCAGGTCGTATTCAAGATCGCTGACGATTTTGGCCTCATCCTCACCGATACGAAAGACATGAAGGCTACCCTGCAGTACTGTGCCGATCACTCAAGCGAGTTCAAGATGGATTACGGTCTGATCCCGCAGCAGTCAGCTTCCGCGATCATAAGGGCGATAGTCGCTCTCGAGTCCGAAGGCGCTGATATCTTTTTCGGCGAGCCGGCGATAGACATCAGGGATCTCTTCCTGACAGCTCCGGATGGAAGGGGCATCATCAATATCCTTGACGCGGAAACGCTGATCAACAAGCCGAGACTGTATTCGGCGTTCATGCTTTATCTGCTTTCAGAGCTTTTCGAAGTGCTCCCTGAAGTGGGTGACCCTGAGAAGCCTAAGATGGTGTTCTTCTTTGACGAGGCACATCTGCTCTTCAGGAATGCATCGAAGAGCCTGCTTGAAAAGATAGAGCAGGTCGTTAAACTCATAAGGTCAAAGGGTGTTTCCATTTTCTTCGTTACGCAGAGTCCGGGAGACATTCCGGGTGCGGTCATGTCACAGCTCGGAAACAAGATAGAGCACGGACTGCACGCATATACTCCTGCTGAAAGAAGGGCTCTGGATGCTGCAGCTGATGCTTTCCGGGAAAATCCGGAATTCGATACAAAGGAGCTCATGCAGAATCTCGGCACGGGGGAAGCTGTAGTATCGATGCTCGACGAAAAGGGCGCACCTTCAGTGGCGGAGTACGCGTTCATACTGCCGCCTGAGAGCCGCATGGGAGCGCTTACCGATGAGGAGAGAAGGAATGCGGTCGATTACTCACCGCTCAACAATAAATACCTCGTCATGGTCGATAATGTTTCGGCATACGAGGTCATAACGGGACGTGTGCCGGGGGCCGCGGCGCCAGGCGCCGGGTCCGTTACCGCGCCTGACGGGCAGGTATACGGCAACACCTCGGGCATACCTGCCGCTGAGCCTGCGGCTCAGACCGCGGCCGACGAAGCTATCACCATAGATTATGATCCTGTGCCGGAACCTGTGAAGCAGCCGAAGGTAAAACCGGCGGCAAAAGCAGAAGACGAAGGAGGCTCCGTGATCGGCGATCTTGCAGACAACTATCTCGGCAAGGCCGGAACGCGTCAGGTCATAAGATCCACGGGAAGCACCATTGGCAGGGAGATAGGCAAAACCATAGGCGAGGCTGTCCTCGGCAAAAAGGGCCGCACAATAGGCGGTAATATCGGCTCGGCGATCGGGCGCAACCTGCTCGGAACGCTCACAGGCAAAAGGTAAGAAAGGAATCATAAGATGGCTCTTACAAAGGAAGATATCGTTAAGATACTTGATGACAGTAAGATCAAGTATGAGATAGTGGAGCATAAGCCTGTTTACACAATAGACGAGATGCTGGAGTGCAACCTGCCGCATCCTGAGCAGATCGCCAAGAATCTTTTCGTCCGCGATGACAAAAAGCGCAAATACTATCTGATAACATGCCTCGAGGACAAGAAGGTGAATCTAAAGGAGTTCCGCAAGGCGCAGGACACCCGCCCGCTTACCTTTGCCTCAGAGGAAGACCTCATGGATAAGATGGGACTCATCCGCGGTGCTGTCACTCCTTTCGGCGTTCTGGCAAATGATGACAGGGATGTCGTCGTTTACATGGACAAGGATTTCGAGAACAAGCTGATGGGAATCCATCCGTGCGACAATACAGCTACTGTATTCATCAACACCCGCGATGTTGTAAAGCTTATCAAAAAGCACGGCAACGAGCTTCACTTCGTTAAGCTTTAGTCCGGAAAAGAGCGTAAGGTCAAAATGATCCGGCTGAACGACAATGCAATCGAATATATGAGGCGTCTTGGATATAAAGACATCGTGCTGCTGACAGATGACGCACGAACCTGATGCGATCCCTCCAAAGCGGAGGTGTCGGTAAGTTTTACTGACGGAGACGGGTCGGAGTACGCCGAGGGCTATCTCCGCGAAGAATCGCAGATAGGAGCGGTTTATGTGCCTCTTCACGGTGTGCTGCTCGAAGAAAACGCAGCTATCAGATATGAGAAGTATCCCTGGATCGAGAAATTCGAACTGGACGGCATAAAGCCTGCTGCGGTCTGCTGCATCTGGCAGCCGCCTGTTTGATTGTATACAATTATACGTTTTTCATCACATTTTGTTCACAATATAGACAAGTATTCGCTCTTTTTGATAAAATATTTCAGAATAATGTTGGAGAGCCATTTACCGGCTGACCAGTATTCACTAATTGTCAAAGTTTAAAGGGTAAGTTAACAAAAGGAGAAGTTATATGAGTAGTTTTGTTAGTTTCGTAAACAATATACTGTATCAGCCGTATATTGTACCGCTGTTTCTTATAGCAGTAGGTCTCTACTTTACAATCAGAACAAAGGCAGTTCAGATCCGTCTCTTCCCTGAGATGTTCAGAGTAGTTATGGAAAAGCCTGAAAATGAAAAGGGCGTATCCTCGTTTGCGGCTCTGATGGTTTCCACTGCTTCAAGAGTAGGTACCGGTAACATCATCGGTGTCTGCACAGCTCTGATATTAGGTGGTCCGGGAGCTATATTCTGGATGTGGATCACCGCTATAATCGGCGCTGCCAACGCTTTCATCGAGTCAACACTTGCTCAGATCTATAAGAAGAGATCAAGCGATGGCACATTCTATGGCGGACCTTCATATTACATGCAGAATGCTCTCGGTCAGAGATGGCTCGGCGTTCTGTTCGCCATCTTCGTAATCTTCACCTACATGGTAGGATACAACATGCTGGCTGCATTCAACCTGCAGGGTACATTCGTAGCATTCAGCTTCTATAATGAAAAGTCCCCTGCAATAATCGGAGCTATTCTTGCCATTCTGTTCGGTGTCGTTGTACTGGGCGGAGGAAAGAGACTCATCCACGTTACAGAACTTCTTGTTCCTCTCATGGGTGTCATCTACATCATAATATCGATCGTAGTTCTGATCATCAACGCAGGAAACATCGGAACAATGTTCTCAAGCATCTTCAGCAGCGCGTTTGACTTCCAGGCTATATTCGGAGGCTTTGCAGGATCCTGCATCATGTGGGGACTCAAGAGAGGTCTTTACTCCAATGAGGCTGGTATGGGTTCCGCTCCAAACGCTGCGGCAAGAGCTGACATAGCTCACCCAGTAAAGCAGGGTCTCGTTCAGGCACTGTCTGTATATCTTGACACGATCCTGATTTGCACCGCTACAGCATTCATGGTTCTTTCCACAACAAGCGTTGCTCTTTCGGACTTCCTCGAAGACGGATCGGCAAATGCGGCTGGCTATGTACAGGCTTGTATGAAGGCATCACTCGGCGGATTCGGTCCGGTATTCCTCTCATGTGCAATGTCGCTCTTCGCGTTCACTACCCTGATCGGTAACTATTCATACGTTGAAGGCTGCCTGGCATTCATCATCAAGAGAGAGCCTACCAATACTGAGCTGATCATTACCAGAATCATCGCTACAGCTCTTGTATTCCTCGGAGCCATCGCTTCAGCAGGACTCGTATGGGATACAGCTGACATGGCACAGGGACTGATGGTAGTATGCAACATTCCTACTATCGCTATCCTGGGCGGCGTAGCAGTAAAAGCTCTCAAGGACTATACAGACCAGAAGGCAGCAGGCAAGTCACCGGTATTCCTTGCAAAGAATATCGGTCTCGGTGACGACGATGTAGACTGCTGGAAAGAGGGCTCTGTTAATGTTAAATAAGTACTGATAAAACAGACTGTAAACATTGATAAAACAGACGGCGGAGTGATCTGCCGTCTGTTTTCATTCCGGATTTTTCAGCACATTAACAGGCGGCCGCATTTCTTTAAATGCAGCCGCCTTTCTTTCTGTCATGATCCTATTTCAGTGTTACTTCACCGACCAGATCCGATCCGAACAGCCATCTGACCTGATCGTATTTTTTCGTCTGACCAAGCACCCACATAAGTTTGGTCACTACGGCTTCCTGTGTCATGTCATAGACAGGGATACCGCCGCAGTCAAGGATGCGCTGACCTGTTTCATATACGTTCAGATCGCTGCCCTCGTATCTGCACTGGCTTCCGACCAGTATAGGCAGACCCTTGTCAGAGGCCTTTCTGATCTCTGCCGTGATATCGTTCTTCATGAATGGCAGTCCTCCGAGGCCGAAACCCTCTATGTAAACTCCCTCATAGCCACGGTCCTGCAGGAATGAAAAGATATCAAGATCCATACCCGGGAACACCTTGAGCACGGCTATTCTGGATGAAAAATCCGTCTGCAGGTTGATCCTGGCCATCTTCGGCTTCCTGTCAGTATAAAGCTGCAGACCGAAAGCGTTTACTTCGCCTATGTCAGGATAGTTGATGCTCTCGAAAGCGTTGAAGCTGACCGTCCTTACCTTGCTGGTGCGGCATCCGAGCATTATCTTCCTGTCGAAAGCAACGAAGACTCCCGGTACTCCGCTCACAGCCATCCATACTGCACACTGCAGATTCATCAGAGCGTCAGACATTGGAGCGTTGAGCGGCATCTGACTTCCTGTCACAACTACAGGAACCTGTATGTTCTGCAGCATGAATGACAGCATCGATGATGTGTAAGCCAGGGTATCCGTGCCGTGTATCACGATAAATCCGTTATAATCCGCCAGACTGTCTGCGATCTTGCGAGCAATGCTGACCCAGTCTTCCGGCATGATGTTGGCGCTGTCAAGCGAGCAATAATCTTCAACTGTCAGCCTGATATCTTCCTGTACAATACCCAATTTTGCAAGGATCTCATCACCTGTGATCGATGGAGCAAGTCCATTCTCTGAAGCCTGCGACGAGAAAGTTCCTCCTGTGTTAAGTATCAGAATGCGTTTCATCTCTTTTTCTCCCTTTTTTCCGGATCAGTCAAGCATGCGGCATTATCAAATCAAATGTGTATTTATACTTGTATTAATTGTAGCACATATGCCTGTCAGATTGCTCAATGAAAAGGTGTTCCTGCTTTTAGATTTTTCTTTTGATACGGCGGGATCATCAGATAAGAGCGGCTTTCCATTCCGCTTCCTTGAATCCGACGAGGACTGTGCTGCCTGCAACGGCAATAGGCCTCTTTACAAGGAGCCCGTCACTTGCAAGCAGAGCAAACATCTCATCTTCGCTCATCTCCGGAAGCTTGTCTTTCAGCTTCATCTCTTTATAAAGCATCCCGCTCGTGTTGAAGAACCTTTTCAGTGGAAGACCGCTCATCGCATGCCACTTCCTGAGCTCGTCCTCGCTCGGATTGTCGAGCTTTATGTCTCTGTAAGTGTATTCGATATTGTTGTCTTCCAGCCATTTAACAGCTTTTTTGCATGTGCTGCACCTCGGGTAACATACTGCCAGCATCACAAACCTCCTTACTGCTTCAGTTTTGTATTTATAATATCCCAAATCTGCCTGCTGTCCAAGTTCCCGTTCAGATCATCAAAAGTAAAAAAGATGTCGACATCAGGCAAGATGCCATTGCCCGGGCATGTCAGCAAAGTATGCATTTCTTGCGCAAACTGATAAATCACGCTTTTGCTGAATAAACACGATAATAGCGTAAGTTACGGATGTCTAATAATTATGAAGCCTTTTATGATAAAATAACTATGTATGACCAGGTTGATTTACATTGACGGGCTTGAGGTCGAACTGACCAGAAAGCGCATTAAAAGAATGAATATGAGGATCAAAGAGCCTGACGGACGAATAGTCATCAGTGCTCCTTATCTGGTGCCCGACAGGGAAGTGATCGGATTTGTAAGAAGCCGCAGGGACTGGATCGATAAAAATGTCGAACGTGTCCGCGCCAGGTCTTATGCACATCCAAGACCGGCAGACAAGGCGGAAAAAGAGGCACAGAGAGCTTACCTTAAGCGGCGTATCGAAGCCAGGCTTCCGGTGATCGAAGAAATCACAGGCCTGTACTGCAATGGCTGGACCGTGCGTGACATGCACACCCGGTGGGGGAGCTGCAACACCGGTACGCATCACATAAACCTCAGTCTGATGCTTGCAACAAGAAGCGATGCAGAACTTGACTATGTAATACTGCACGAGCTCGTGCATACCGTAGTACCTGATCACGGACCGGACTTTTATGCCATGATGGACAGATTCATGCCCGGCTGGAAAAAGATCCGCAAAGCGCTGAACTACGGCTAAAGAGAAACCCGGAAAGAGAAACCGGAAAAGGAAAACAGAAAGAAGAGGAAGAGTGGAAGTACCTCAGCTCATAGTAGATCTTGCGATAATGCTTACTACCGCCGCGGTAGTTACAATAGTTTTCAAGAAACTCAGGATTCCTACGATACTGGGTTATATTGTTGCGGGATTCCTTATAGGTCCGAACTTTCCGCTGTTCATGAACATAGAGAGCGCAGCATCGGTCGAGACCTGGAGTGAGATCGGAGTGGTCATCATACTGTTCCATATAGGACTTGAGTTCGACTTTCATAAGCTGTCCGAGATAGGAAGCACGGCGATAGTATCTGCCGCAGTCAAGATGGGCGGTGTCATGCTCGTCGGCTACGGTTTCGGCAAACTCGCCGGAATGAACAACATGAACGCCGTATTCCTCGGAGCCATGCTCTCGATCAGCTCGACGGTAGTCATACAGAAATGCTTCAGCGAGATGGGCCTCGAGGGAGAGAAGTATACCGGCCTTGTAATGGGTTCGCTCGTTATGGAAGATGTCATCGCCGTTTTCATGATGGTGGTGCTCACTACGATATCCGCGAGTCAGACTTCAGACGGCAGCAGCATGGCGCTACGCATGTTTCTGATGATCACATATCTGGTGCTCTGGCTCGTGCTCGGCATATTCTTCCTTCCGACTATACTTGACAGAACGATGGGTCTTATGAGCGATGAGACTCTCACGCTCCTCAGTCTCGGCTTCTGCTTCCTCATGGGAATGCTCGCTCACTGGCTCGGCTTTTCGATGGAACTCGGCGCGTTCATTGCCGGATCGCTGTTCGCGGGGACCCGGCATGTTCATAAGGTCGAAAGCGTGACAGCAGGCATCAAGGACATGTTCGGAGCCATATTTTTCCTGTCGGTAGGAATGATGGTGGATCCCGGCATTATAGCCGAGCGCTGGACTTCGATAGTTCCGATCGCGATACTTGCCGTGGTCGCCAAGCTCATCTTCGCTACGATCGGCATGATACTGTCCGGACAGGAACCGGGCACAGCGCTCAGGGGAGGCATATCTCTCGCGCCTATCGGTGAATTCTCATTCATCATAGCGAGCCTTGGCATATCCCTCGGGGTCATGGACAGCTATCTCTATCCGGTCATAGTCGCCGCATCAATACTGACTATCATCATCACGCCGGTCCTTATAAGGAATCAGGATAAGATCATAAAGGTCATTTCGAAGCCTGTTCCGGCGAATGTCAAGAAAATGATCCGGAATTACACATCCGACGCGCGGAATGAAGAGGAACATGTCTCGGAGTGGAAGGTCGTGCTTAAGGATTATTTCCTGAAGGTCGCGATATACGGAAGCATCATGCTCGTGCTGACTCTCGTGTGCTGCAGGGCGCTGTATCCGGCGCTTGCGTCGATCACGGGCATCAATGCTGCCAGGATCATTGTCATAATAGTGAATTATCTGGCACTGGCGCTCTTTGCCGTGCCTTTCATGGGCAACCGCAGCGTTGCGTTCACACAGCTGTGGATGGACAGACTGGCAAACAGACCGCCTCTTGCCGTGATGATTTTCATAAAGATCGTCATCCTGGAGATGATCGCGCTTATACCGGTCGAGACTCTTTTCAATATCAATAACCTTCTCATAGTGCTGCTTATACCGCTGAGCGTTTTCCTGATAGCAAGGTCGGAATTCATAGCGACTTACTACCTGCAGCTTGAGACGAGATTCTTCGCTAATCTGAATCAGAAGACCATGCAGGAGCGCGGAGGGGCAAGGCAGCGGCAGCACTGGCTGAACGAGGATTACAGTATCTTCAGCTGGGACGTTCCTGCCGGCGCTCCTTATGAGGGGAAGTCCATACAGGAACTCGACTGGGGCAGAAGGGAAGCTGTCTATGTGGTCAAGGTAAGACATGGCGATAAAAAGATCCCTATGCCTCCTGCAAGGACGGTCCTGCATGCCGGAGATCACGTACATGTCATCGGAGACAGAATGTCACTTGAGACATTCTATAAAACGCTCGGGATAGATCAGCGGGTACACATGCGCACGCTCAAGGAGTTCCTTGACGAGGACTATACCGGAGGAAATGCTCTTTCCTGCGCGGCAATACAGGTGAGAGGCACAGAGCCTTATGTAGGAAAACCTATCAGAAGGAGCCGCATAACTACACGTAATCACTGCATGATACTCGGCCTTGAACGTGACGGATACGCTACGGCAATGCCGGATTCCAACATGCTCATAGAAAAAGGGGATATACTCTGGATCATCGGTACAGGGACGAGCCTGAGCAGCATAGCCGCGCACTCGATCGGAGATACCGGCACGCACTCGGACTCAGTGACCGGAGATGATCTGCATGAGAAAGGTGAAAGCAAATGAACTGGGACACTGTCGTAACCTATCTGCTCCCGCCTCTTATCGGAGCGGTGATAGGATATTTCACAAACTATATAGCGGTAAAGATGCTGTTTTATCCGCACAAGCCGGTTTATCTTTTCGGCCATCAGCTTCCGCTGACGCCGGGAGCGATACCGAAGGGAAAAGCGAGGCTGGCGAAGTCCGCAGGAAAGATCGTTCAGGACGAGCTCTTCACGCGCGAGGATATATCAGGCAGGCTGCTGACAGAAGAGGTGGAGAAACCGCTTATCGACAAAGTGATGAGCATACTCGATGCTGACATCAGGGAGACCGGGGCAATAATGGCAGGCAGCTCCGAGAAGTATGACAAGCTTGAGGAAAGCCTTACAGAGCTCCTGTCACTAAAGATAACCGATGCCATAAAGCGGATGGACATACCGGGGACCATACACCGTGAAGGAAAGGCGATGCTTCTGGATCACGTTCTGAATTCAAGGCTCCTGGCATTTGTCGTATCTGACGGCATGATCGACAAGGTGATGAAGGCAGTCAGCGACAAGATGGAAGAGTTCATAGACGCCAAAGGTCCGGAGATGGTCAGCGAGATCACCACGTCGAGGATACACGATCTCGGCAACAGGACTCCTCTGTATGTGCTGGAGATGGCAGGCTATGATCCTGAATATGTCAGAAGAAAGATCACCGAAGCATACCGGGAATCTGTGGTGAACGCGGTAAATTCAGCTCTTCGAAGGATAGATGTAGCTAAAGTCGTTGAGGACAAGATCAATGCCATGTCAGTGGAAGAACTTGAAAAGGGAGTTCTGACGGTGATGAAGACCGAGCTCAAGCTGATAGTCGATCTGGGCGCGCTCATCGGCCTGGTCATAGGCAGCATAAATATATTCATTTAACGGAGATAAGTGATGAACGATATGAACGATTATGTTGTTTTCGATCACGTCCGCAAGGTCTACCATGTGGGCGAGGTGGATATAGAAGCCCTGGCAGACGCTACTTTCAGCGTGGCTAAGGGTGAGCTCGCCATCGTGGTAGGTGAATCCGGAGCCGGCAAAACGACACTGCTAAACATACTCGGCGGAATGGATACCCTTACAAGCGGAAAGGTGCTGCTCGACGGCAAGGAGATAAGCAGCCTGAGCATGAAGGAACTCACCAGATACCGCAGATACGACATAGGGTTCGTGTTCCAGTTCTACAATCTGGTGCAGAATCTTACGGCGCTCGAGAATGTATCTCTCGCGACACAGATCTGCAAGGATCCGCTCGATCCTGCAGAGACGCTGAAGGCAGTCGGCCTGGGAGAGAGGATGTACAATTTCCCGGGACAGCTCTCAGGCGGCGAGCAGCAGAGGGTAGCGATAGCGAGAGCCCTCGCGAAAAACCCGAAACTGCTTCTTTGCGATGAACCGACGGGCGCCCTTGACTACAACACGGGCAAACAGATCCTGCAGCTGCTGCAGGACCAGGCGCACAACTCAGGCGCCACTGTAATAATCATTACACACAACAAGGCGATCACCCCTATGGGCGATCGCGTTATCAGTGTAAGGAGCGGAAGGGTGCAGGATGTGAAGATAAACGAGCACCCTGTACCGGTATCCGAAATAGAGTGGTAGCATGCTTAAAAAGTCCACCTTCAGAGAGATAAAGACCTCACTTGCAAGATATCTTGCGATCTTTGCGATCGTAGCTCTTGGAGTGGGGTTTTTCAGTGGCCTGAGGGACTGCAAGGAATCCATGGTGAGCACCGCCCGCCGCTACCTTGACAGGACGGAATTCTATGACTATCAGATCCTTTCGTCATACGGAGCTGATGATGACAGCGTCGCGCTTGCAGAAGAATGGGACGGAGTAAGAGCTGCGGAGGGATCCATACAGATAGATGTGATGGGCCGCTCAGGAGACGGGGACTCCAGGGCGCTGAAGTGCATCTCCATTCCTGAGCGGATCAATACGCTCAGTGTCGTTGAAGGAAGGCTGCCTGAAAACGTCAATGAGTGTGTCGTCGATTCATACAGCATCACGGACGCGGGGTATAACGTCGGAGACACCATAGAGATCACAGACGAAAACAGCAAGGACAAACGCAAGCAGTTCAAAGTCAAAAGTTTCGAGATAGTCGGTACTGTGAACACCCCTGTCTATCTCGACTATCAGAGGGGATCCACGGACATAGGCAACGGAAGACTTGACGCTTTTTTCTTCGTTGATAAGGAAGCTTTTGATGTTGACTACTACACAAATCTTTATGTGAAACTGACGGGTGACGAGCCTTCTCTGACAGAAGAGCACGAGGATAAGCTGAAAGCGCGCGAGGACAGCATGAAAGACCTGGCCGAGCAGGTACGCGAAAAACGCCGCGAGACTGCTCAGAAGGAAGCCCAGGATGAACTTGACGAAAAGAAGCAGGAATATGAGGATGGTCTTGCCGAGTATGAAAGTGAAAAAGCTGATGCTGAAAAGCAGTTCAGCGACGCTGAAAAGCAGATCAGAAACGCTCAGGCACAGATAAATGAAGGACGCAGCAGAGCAGAGAAGGGCATTGAGGACGCGACATCGGCGCTCAATGATCTGGAGCCGGCTCTCGTTGAAGTGAATGACGGCATAAAAACACTGAAAAGTGAAAGAAAAAAGGCTGAGAGCGGGCTTGCGCAGGCAAAGGAAGGTAAAAAGGAAGCTGAGGAAGGAAAGGCCAAGCTTGAAGACGGCATAGCCGGACTTGAACAGGCGGCACAACTTGATCCTGATAACGCGGAATATTATGCCGGGCAGATAGAAGGCCTGAAGACAGAGCTGGCGGGGGTAGATCAGAAGCTCGCTGAAGTAAACGCCACCATCAAAGAGATAAAAACGGGTATTAAGACCATAGACAAAAAGCTTGGAGAGGCTGAAGAAGGAAAGACCCGGATAGAGGACGGGATCGCAAAGGCGAATGAGGGCATATCAGCGGCGCAGTCCGGTCTTGCTGAGCTGGACAGACAGCAGAAAAAGCTGAACAGCAGCAGGAGCCAGCTGAAAAGCGAGAGGGCGAAAGCCGAGGAGGAATTCGCAAAGGCAAAGAAAGAACTCGATGATGCGAAAGAAGAACTGGATGAGGCGCAGCAGAAGATCGACGACATGGAGACCGGCAATTCCTACGCCATATCACGCAAGGAAAACGCCGGATATTCGTCATTCGACAGCAATTCCAGCATAGTCAGCAATATTTCAAAGATATTCCCGCTGTTCTTCTTCCTTATCGCCGCGCTGGTGTGCATGACCACCATGACGAGAATGGTTGACGAGCAGCGCACACAGATAGGGATACTGAAGGCGCTTGGATACAGCAATGCGCAGATCGTCGGCAAGTACATGTTCTATTCGGGCAGCGCCGCGTTCCTCGGCGCCGTACTAGGATTCTTTGCCGGATGCAAGGTGTTCCCTGTCGTTATCTGGAACGCTTATACGATGATGTACGGCTTCAGCGACACTGTGGACTATATCATCAACTGGAAACTCGGACTTGGTGTCCTGGCGGTATCGCTGCTGTGCTCCATGGGAGCGACATGGGTATCCATAGCGGCCGACTTCAGGGTACCTCCGGCTGAACTGATAAGGCCGAAGACACCGCGCGCAGGCAAGCGGATACTTCTTGAGAGGATCACTCCGCTGTGGAACCGCATCAGCTTCCTCTACAAGGTGTCCATCCGCAACATCTTCAGAGATAAGAAGAGATTCCTGATGATGGTCATCGGAGTCAGCGGATGCACGGCGCTGCTGATCGCGGGCATAGGCATAAGGGCGACGATCTCAAAGGTCGCGGATTATCAATTCGATGAGATATCCCTGTATGACATTACCGTACTGTTCAGCAAGAACATGAACGAAAACAGGCAGAAGGATTTTCTGAAGGAGCTGAGGGAAGAGACGGATATCCCTGACGAAAATGTCAGGTTCCTGCACCGCGATGAGCTGACAATGGTGATGGGCGACAAGGCAACGGATATCACATGTGTGGCTACTGAAGCGGAAGGCTTTGATGAATTCATAAACCTGCACAACGGAGATCAGCACATAGACTATCCGGGACCGGGGGAGATAGTCATCGTCAGGAAAACGAATCACGATTACGGCCTGAATGTCGGCGATGTGGTGACCCTCCGCGAGGATTATCACGAGACACAGGTGAAGGTAGTCGGCGTTGCGGACAACTATGTTTACGACAGCATATACATGTCGCCGGAGACTTATAGAGAGGGATTCGGAAAGGATCCGGACCTGAAGGCGGCATTCATCAACTTTGAAGAGGGTACTGAAGAAGAGACTATAAGGAACGTCTCAGCCGCAGCTGCGGGCTATAAGTATACGGCAGCGGCGCAGACCAACATCGATGTCAGGGAAAACGTAAGCAAGATGATGAAGAGCCTCAATTCAATCGTCTACGTAGTCATACTTTCGGCGGCCCTGCTCGCTTTCATAGTGCTCTACAACCTCACGAACATCAACATAACGGAGCGTATACGGGAGATAGCTACGATCAAGGTGCTTGGATTTTACCAGCTAGAGGTGTCGCAGTATGTGTTCCGCGAAAACCTCTTCCTGACAGCAGTCGCGGCTGTTGCCGGCATACCGATGGGAGACTGGCTGCTCAAATTCGTAATCGACAACATCGTTCTGAGCATGATCTATTTCGAGCCGCGGCACGGTCCTTACGACATACCGATAGCCGTTGCGCTGACATTCGTGTTCGCGTTCATGGTGAATATCGCCATGCAGAAGAGGCTGCGCGATGTATCCATGACTGAATCACTGAAATCCGTTGAATAAATGCGTGATGGACTGAGTACAATGAAAAAGGTATAATCAGACAAGAAAATACCGGAGGTATAAAGAATGAAAAAGTTTACAATTGAGATGGAAGACGGCGGTGTAATGAAGGGTGAACTCTATGAGGATATCGCACCTGAAACTGCAGCTAATTTTGAGAAGCTTGCGAACGAGGGATTCTATGACGGACTCATTTTCCACAGAGTCATCCCGGGATTCATGATCCAGGGCGGATGCCCGAACGGCAACGGCATGGGCGGCCCGGGATATACGATCAAGGGCGAGTTCACGGCTAACGGATTCAAAAACGATCTGAAGCATGAGAGAGGCGTTCTTTCGATGGCCAGAGCAATGGATCCTAACTCCGCAGGCTCACAGTTCTTCATTATGACCAGCACATCACCTCACCTTGACGGCCAGTACGCGTCGTTCGGAAAGGTGACCGAGGGCATGGCAACTGCAGACAAGATCGTGAACGCAAGACGCGACTTCAGAGACAAGCCGCTTATTCCACAGAAGATAAAGAGCATTCGTGTAGAAGGATAAATGGAAGGCAGCAGCTGGGAAAAAACTCAAAAGAAGCTGTACGCTATGGTCTCTACCGGCGTGACTGACAGCAGGCTGAATCAGTTCTATGACATACTCAGCACGCTTGCGCTGGTAGCAAACCTCGCTTGCGCCTTTGCCTCGACTTTCGACAATCTCGAGGCAAAGTACGGTCTTTTATTTGATTATGTTGACGAGATAACAGTGCTCTTCTTCGCGATAGACTATGTGCTGAGGATCATAACCGCAGAACAGCAGTACAAAGGCTATTCTTCCGGCAAGGCTATAGGCAGGTACGTGACCTCGGGTTACGGCATTATCGACCTGCTGTCATTCCTTCCGCATTATCTGCCGACATTCTTCCCGGCAGGAGCCGCAGTGTTCCGCATGTTCAGGGTCGTCAGGATCTTCAGGCTGTTCAGGATCAACGCATACTCGGACTCGCTGACACTGATCGGCAACGTCATCTCGAAGAAGAGGACACAGCTCCTGGCGTCGGTATTTGTCATCGCAATGCTCATACTTGCGTCCAGCCTGTGCATGTACAGCGTTGAGCACGAAGCGCAGCCTGATATATTCAGGAACGCGTTCTCGGCGATATGGTGGGCGACATCGACTCTTCTTACGGTAGGTTACGGTGACATTTATCCGATCACCCCGATGGGGCAGTTCCTGGGCATAATAATCACTTTCCTCGGCGTCGGTCTGGTAGCCATCCCTACGGGTATCATTTCCGCGGGATTCGTTGAAGAGTATCAGCTGGCGACACGTCTGGCAGATATAGAGCGCGAGAAGGATGTACGCTTCATCAAGGCGTCCATCGACCCGGGCGACGCATGGATAGGAAAGACCATAAGTGAGATCGCAATGCCGAGCGGATCTATAATCGCACTTGTCATAAGAGACGGTGATACGATGGTACCAAGGGGCGATGTTGAGATACTCCTGGGCGACAAGCTGATAATCTGCGCTGAGTCTGCTACGGAAGGCATGCTCGAAGATGTAAAGGAAGTCATTCTCGGCAGAAATCACCCGTGGAACGGGCTGAAGATAAAGGACCTCGATATATCCAGGCAGACGTTCATAGTCTTGGTCGAAAGAGAAGGCAGAACGATAAAGCCTGAAGGGGAACTTGCTTTGCTCGAGGGCGATAAAGTGCTCATATATACCAAGGAAAACTTAAGAAAATACATGAAGGAGCCGCTGTTCTAGGCGGCTCGAATCATTAGACGGCCGATGAAGAAAACGACTATCTGCTACATCGAGAATAACGGAAGCTGGCTGATGCTTTACCGTGACCGCAAGCATGGTGACATGAACGAAGGCAAGTGGATCAGTCCCGGAGGAAAGGTTGAGGAGGGCGAGACACCGGATGAGTGCGCGGTGCGTGAAGTCCTTGAAGAGACCGGACTCAGACTCAGGTCGTGGGTGTTCCACGGCGTGATAGAGTTCAGGTCTGATGAATATGAGGACGAAGACATGTACCTGTATTCGTCTTCGGATTTTGAGCCGGCTGATGAAAAAGCCGCCCGCACTTTTGCTGAGACCGGGAAATACGAGCCTCCGGAATGCAGCGAAGGGGAACTCGTATGGGTGCCTCACGAAAAAATGCTTGATCTTCCGGCCTGGGAAGGGGACAGAGCTTTTCTGACTGAGGTCCTGAATGGGACTAAAGAGATAAATATGAGGCTGCAGTATGAAGGGGAGAGCTGCACCGTCATAAAGTGAGAAAAGAAAACTCCGCGGCGCTGCCGCGGAGTCTTTTATTTCTTTTGTTTTGAGGATGCCTTAGCCTTTTACATCCGCCTCGTCTACAGTCTCAACTTCATTGGACTCTTCCTCTTTATCTTCGTCCTGTACGAGACCGTGCTCTTCTATATTGCTCTGGTGTCCGGCTTCATCCGTGCTGTAACGGACGACACCCTGCTCGTCAGCTATGAAGAACAGATAATCGTGCTTCTCGTAATTGAGTGTCGCGTCGATGGCATCGCTTACGACCTGGCAGATCGGCCCCGGAGGGAGACCTGCATATTTACGGGTGTTGTACGGACTTGTGCTCTCAAGCTGGCTGACTTTCAGGTCGACTCTGTCTTCCTGGAAGATGTAGCAGACTGTTACGTCTGATCCGAGTGACATATCCTGAGCCAGCCTGTTCATGAATACACCGGCGACTCCGGCCTGGTCTTCAGCTGTAGCTTCCTTGGTGACTATGGAGGTCAGCGTCAGAAGCTGGTGAACCGTGAAGCCGGAAGCTTCGATCTGGCTCTTGCGTTCAGTCAGAACAGCATCCATGCTGTCGAGACACATCTCGGTGAATCCCTCGATCGTCGAGTTGTCTGTTGTTACGAAGTAAGTGTCTGCATACAGATATCCTTCAAGCGGATACATGATGTCCTCGTCGAGGATCTCGTCTGTCAGGAACCAATATTTACCGATCAGCTCCTGCAGATACTGTTTATCGGACCATTTCGCCATGATCTCATCAGCCGAGTACGGCAGCTGTTCTGCCATCGCCTCCGCGACCTGCTGAAGTCTTGCTCCGTCCTTGACTTCGATCGATTCCTTGGAGATGTATTCGAAATCACCTGTGTTGATCACCTTCATGATCTCCTGGAAAGACATTGAAGGGCTGAAGTTATAGGTGTTCGCCTGAAGATCGTTGTAGCCGCCTATCCTGCTGTTGACTTTTGCGCAGAACCTGTTCCTTACAAGGCCGGCATCGTCGAGGATGTCTACTATAGCGGAAGCACCGCTGCCGCTCGGGATCTCTACGACGACTGTTTCTTCGCTGCTCGGATCAACAGGCCTGAGCCCCAGTGTATAGTAGCCGCCTGCTCCTACGAGCAGTACCAGTATGAGTATCAGCAGTACGAGGCACCCGCAGCCGCCTTTTTTCTTTTTCTTTTTTGGTTTAACAGCCTGAGCCTGCTGCCTCTCTGCAGCAGCCTGTCTCGCGGCTCTTCCTTCTCTTGCCTCAGCTCGTTCTACTCGACTCATTAGCCGGACCCCTTTCGTTTATTCTGATTCCCAATTGTGCTATAATATCCTCGATTGTGGCAAAACCACACATTTCTTAAAAAATATTATATAAGATTGGAGAAAAAATGACAAAGGGTTCCGTTAAAGCGTTCCTTGAACGCAAAAACATAGAGATAAGTGCAAAGCGTTACGGCATAGACGCGCTTTCTGCAATGGCGCAGGGTCTCTTCTGCTCACTGCTTATAGGCACGATCATCAATACGATCGGAACGCAGTTCGGCATCGGCTTCCTTACAAATCCGGTATGCACCATAGGCGGTGCGGAATATACGGTGGGAGGACTTGCCGTAGCCATGACAGGTCCTGCCATGGCGATCGCTATCGGATACGCGCTGAAGTGTCCGAACCTGGTGCTGTTCTCGCTTGCTACAGTCGGCTTTGCGGCCAATGGACTGGGCGGAGCGGGCGGACCGCTCGCAGTACTCATAGTAGCAATAATCGCCGCTGAATTCGGCAAGGCGGTTGCCGGCGAGACAAGAATAGATATCCTTGTCGTTCCTCTGGTCACCATTGGAGTAGGCGTGGCGCTTGCAGCCTGGTGGGCACCGGGTCTCGGAGCCGCTGCTATGAAGATAGGAAACCTTATCATGTGGGCGACCGAACTCAGACCTTTCATGATGGGCATACTGGTATCTGTCATCGTAGGAATGGCGCTGACGCTGCCGATCTCATCCGCTGCCATCTGCGCAGCCTTCGGACTTGTAGGTCTCGCCGGAGGCGCTGCTGTCGCAGGCTGCTGCGCACAGATGATAGGATTTGCAGTCATGTCGTTCCCTGAGAATAAGTGGGGAGGTCTTATCAGCCAGGGCATCGGCACATCGATGCTGCAGATGGGCAACATCGTCAAGAACCCGCGTATCTGGATAGCGCCTACACTTACCGCAGCTATCACAGGACCGATCGCGACCTGCGTATTCAAGCTGCAGATGAACGGCGCGCCTGTTTCGAGCGGAATGGGAACATGCGGACTCGTCGGGCAGATAGGCGTGTACTCCGGCTGGGTAGCAGATGTTGCTTCCGGAGCAAAGGCTGCGATAACCGGCATGGACTGGCTCGGACTGATCCTCATCTGTTTCGTTCTTCCGGCTGTACTGGCACCTCTGATCAACATGGGCTGCCGTAAGCTCGGCTGGGTAAAAGACGGAGACCTCACCATTTAAAAGATTTAAAGAACACATCCCCGTCTCACACGCGAGACGGGGACTTTTATCATCGCATATGACAAACAGTATCTATGACATTGTAATAATCGGCGGCGGGGCATCGGGCCTTATGCTTGCTGCGCAGTGCGACCTCAACGGGAAGAAGGGACTTATTCTTGAGGGCGGTTCTTCTCCCGGCAGCAAACTGCTCATGAGCGGGGGAGGACGCTGCAATATAACTCACGGAGGTCCCGTCAAAGACTTTGTATACGCATACGGCAATGAAGGCCAGACTCTGAGGCGCTGCCTTTACAGGCATAACAACCTTGAACTGGCGCGGTGGCTCATAGGACACGGGATCGAACTCGCTGATGAAAACGGCGACCCTGTAGATGCGTCTTACGGACCTGATGGCATCGACAGCGCCGGACGCGTTTTTCCGGCATCCGGAAAAGCGCGTGATGTGCTTGAGACATTCCTTGAGGAAGCTTCGTGGAACGGCTGGCAGATAGAAACCGGTGCCAAGGTGAGCGGCCTCAGGAAGGACGACTCGTGGAAGATAACTCTTATCAACGGATATGAGCTCTATTCGAGAAACGTCGTGGCTGCTTCCGGAGGGATAACATATCCGGAGACCGGTTCTGACGGATCGATGCTTGAGATACTCGAAGATCTCGGGATCGACATAAATGAGCCGAGACCCGCGCTGGCTCCGGTCTGCGTTGAAAACTATCCTTACGCAGAGCTTTCGGGAGTATCGATCCCTGATGTGACCGCTACTGCCTACAGCAGCGATGCTGCCTGTACATGCAAGGGCAAGGCCGCTCGTATGAAGGGCGATCTGCTGTTCACACACGAAGGGCTGTCCGGCCCGGTCATACTGAATATTTCAAAATATGTGGAGCCGGGAGAACTGATCAGACTCTGCTATAACAAGGAACTTCACGAACTGCCGCGGCGCATGCAGCGCATACTGCGTGAACGCTCAAGAGGGCTGCTGGGCGATGTCAGGACCAACGTGCTGGCCGCGTTCCTGCAGCAGGATGACTTCATAGTCAGCGGAGTGGATGAACGCGGAATGGTGACGGCAGGGGGAGTATCACTCGATGAGATCGACATGAAGACGATGCGGATAAAGAAGCATGAAGGGCTTTATGTCATAGGCGAGGCGATAGATGCTGACGGCATAACAGGCGGATACAATCTGCAGCTATGCTGGTCAACGGCCGCCGCGGCAGCGGACGACCTGAATGATGTCATATAAAGATACTGAACAGGAGGGAAAATGGTTTCGTTTGAATGTGATTATATAGCAGGAGCACACCCTGAGATCCTGAAGAGGCTGGCTGAGACAAACATGGAGCCGCTTTCAGGCTACGGAATGGATCATTACACTGCGTCTGCAAAAGAAAAGATCAGGGCAGCCTGCGGATGTCCTGACGCTGAAATAGAGTTTCTTACAGGCGGCACACAGACAAATGCCGTGGTCATATCGACTATGCTGAGGGACTGGGAAGGCGTGATCTCCGCGGACAGCGGACACGTCAGCGTACACGAATCCGGTGCGATCGAATACAGCGGTCACAAGGTGCTGACGATGCCAGCGAAGAACGGCAAGCTCGAAGCGGCGGCAGTCAGGAAGTTTCTTGAAGACTTCTACAGCGATGTTACGCATGATCACATGGTGTTCCCGGGCATGGTATACATTTCGCATCCGACTGAGCCGGGCACTCTGTACAGTAAGGCGGAGCTCGAGGCCCTTTCAGATCTCTGCCACCTGTACGGGATACCGCTCTATCTTGACGGAGCCAGACTCGGATACGGGCTCATGAGCAACGAGTCGGATCTCACCCTCGAAGATATAGCCAGACTCGTCGATGTGTTCTACATCGGAGGAACAAAGGTCGGAGCGCTTTGCGGAGAGGCGGTAGTCTTTACAAAAAACAACAGACCGGAGCATTTCATGACATCTGTAAAGAAGAGAGGCGCACTGCTCGCAAAGGGCAGGGTTCTCGGCATCCAGTTTGACACGCTCTTTACGGATGACCTGTATTTTAAGATCAGCCGTCATGCCATAGAAATGGCAGAGCGCGTGAAAGATATAATCAGGGAAAAGGGCTGGAAGGTATACATGGATTCACCGACGAACCAGCAGCTCATACTTATGACAGAAGAGGAGATGGATGAGCTGGGAAAGACGGTCATATTCGATCGATGGGGGATCTACGACGAAAAGCACACGATAGTGAGACTGGCTACGAGCTGGTCGACGACCGAAGAGGACATAGCTGTACTCGCCGGTGCCTGATATTCGCTGCGAACAAAGCGGCGCGGCCATGCTGAACTGTTTTTTCAGATCAGAGGCCGCGCCGTTTTAAAATGTCTGTTTTGCGGTACCGCTATTCTATTCCGGTGACCTTATATTCTTTAGCCTCAACTGCCTCCTTGAGAACAGCATCTGCTACCTCTGCGGACATTGATACTACAGCAGTGCCTGCCTCGTGGCTGACTTCTGCCGCCTCAACACCTTCAAGCGCCTCGAGAGCCTTCTTAACAGCTGCCTCACAGTGAGGGCACATCATTCCCTCGATCTTCATAGTTTTCTGCATCAGTTTTTCCTCACTTTCATTTATAGAATTGTTATCAGGCGCGGCAGCCGCACCGGCGCCGGTCTGCGATGAACTTACCTGACTGCTTTTGCCGGAGCTTTTGCTGCGGCCGGCATCGAACAGGTTCAGTCTCAGAGCGTTGGTGACCACGCAGAAGCTCGAAAGGCTCATTGCGGCTGCTCCGAGCATAGGATTGAGTGCCCAGCCGAACAGCTTTATGTAGGCTCCCGCAGCCACCGGTATGCATATGGCATTGTAGAAGAACGCCCAGAACAGGTTTTCATGGATGTTTCTAAGAGTCTTGCGTCCGAGCCGTACTGCCTTGACAGCATCGGAAAGATTGCTGTTGACAAGCACGACGTCTGCGGCATCGAGGGCGACATCCGTTCCTGCTCCAATGGCTATGCCTACATTCGCCCTTGTCAGCGCCGGAGCATCATTGATACCGTCTCCAACCATCGCGGTGCGGCCCTGAGCCATGAGACCACGGACGATCTCTTCCTTGCCGTCCGGAAGAACTTCGGCTACGACTTCGTCAACACCGACCTCTGCTGCAATAGCATCTGCGGTCTTTTTTCTGTCACCTGTAAGCATGACTGTTCTGATGCCCATCTCCCTGAACTGCCTGATCGCGTCAACGCTGTCCGCTCTTACCGAGTCAGCCAGGGCAAGCAGGCCGAGCAGTCTACCGCCTTTTTCGAAGAGTACGGGTGTCTTGCCGGCAAGGGTGAATTCCGCGGTCTCTTTCATGAGACGGTCAACATCTCCGGCATCAACACCGTTGGAGATCATGAAAGCTGCGTTGCCGCCCGCTATGCCGACAGCCGAGGAACCATCCCATGTGAATGCCTTAACTCCTCCGCCGGGTACCTCCGTATAGTCGCTGATCCTGAGGGTGGTGCCTCCGCAGTAATCTGAGACCGCCATGGCCAGAGGGTGGGTGGACCTTGACTCAACTGCAGCAGCTACAGTAAGCAGCTCATCTTTGGATACTCCGCGGCAGGTAAATACGTCTGTTACCTTAGGATCCCCGCCCGTGATGGTTCCCGTTTTATCGAGAGCCACGATCTCAATGCGGCCGGTCTCCTCAAGCGCTGCAGCAGTCTTGAACAGGATGCCGTTTCTTGCGCCGACACCGCTTCCGACCATTATGGCAACAGGCGTTGCGAGGCCGAGGGCGCACGGACAGCTTATCACGAGTACTGAAATGGCTCTGGCAAGAGCAAAACCCGCGTCCTTTCCGGCCGCCAGCCAGATGACAAGAGTCACAAGCGCAATGCTTATTACGACAGGGACGAATATCCCCGATACTTTATCAGCGATCTTCGCAATAGGAGCCTTTGTTGCCGCGGCATCGCTCACCATCCGTATGATCTGCGCGAGTGTCGTATCTTCTCCGACCCTTGTCGCCTTGCAGCGTATGAATCCCGACTGACTGGTCGTTGCGGCTGATACATTGTTCCCCGGCTGTTTGTCGACCGGTATGGATTCTCCGGTAAGGGCGGCTTCGTTGACCGCCGAATTACCTTCTATGATAACGCCGTCTACCGGGATGTTTTCTCCCGGATGGACCAGAAACACATCACCGACACGCACCTGTGATACAGGTACCTCGGTCTCTATGCCCGCTCTTTCTACTATGGCTGTCTGCGGAGCAAGCTTCATGAGGCTTCTGAGAGCATCCGTAGTCTTTCCCTTGGACCTCGCCTCAAGCATCTTGCCCACTGTAATGAGCGTCAGTATCATGGCCGCGGATTCAAAGTAGAAGCCGTGCATATAAGTCATGACAGCCTCGCTGTCACCTGCAAGCTGGGCGCCCGTCATCGCAAAAAGCACATAAGTGCTCCAGCAGAACGAGGCGGCGCTGCCCATTGCCACCAGAGTATCCATGTTCGGAGCGCCGTGGATGAGTCCCCTGAATCCGTTTATAAAGAATTTCTGATTTATGATCATTACGATCGCCGCAAGGATCATCTGCACAAGGCCCACCGCGATGTGATTGCCTTCGAAGAAAGAAGGGAGCGGCCAGCCCCACATCGTGTGCCCCATGGAGAAGTACATAAGGACTGCCAGGAACCCGAGAGAAGTGAACAGCCGCTTCTTCAGGACCGGAGTCTCTCTGTCTTCAAGAGCGGCTTCATCAGCGGCAAAACTGCTGCCCGCGGTACTCTGCGCAGCATCTTCTGCCTTGAGCCTGGCGCCGTAGCCCGCGTCGGTTACCGCGCGTATTATATCCTCGGGAGAGGCGCTTCCATCTACTCCCATCGTATTCGTAAGAAGGCTGACCGAGCACGAATCGACACCCTCGACTCCGGACACAGCCTTTTCGACCCGTGCCTGACAGGCGGCACAGCTCATTCCCGTAACTATATATTGTTCCATCTTGACTGCCTGAACCTTCCGCTATTTCATCATTTTCTGAAGGGTAGCGACGAGTTCTTCGACGACCTCATCGTTGCCGTCTCTTATGTCATTCCTTACGCATGTACGTATGTGGTTCGAGAGGAGCACCTTGCTGAAACTGTTCAGCGCTGAATTGACTGCTGACGTCTGGATCAGGATGTCGGGGCAGTACGCTCCGCGCTCTACCATAGCTTTGATCCCGCGTACCTGTCCCTCGATACGGCTGAGCCTGTTGATGAGGTCCCTGTACTCTTCGGGACTGCGTTCCTTGTGCTTTTCGCTGCATGCACAGCAGTCTTTAACTGTGCTGCTGCTGCGATCTTCGTTTTTGCCAGTCATGTTTATAACCTCGTTTGCTGAGTGGATCATTTATACCCTGCAGGGGTATTCTTTTGCGTGTAATATATACCCTGAGGGGGTATGTGTCAAGGGCCGGCTGTATTATATTCCGTACAGCCAAAGGTAATGATCGATGAACAGCAGGCGGATACTGTTTTTTTGTGGTTCATGTTGCTCATAATTCGTGAAACTAATTGTGTCAAAATAGTTTCGCGTGATAAAATGTTCACAGTATTATGGACATCTGTATTCCCCGGTGTCCGTAAGCCGGAATGGCTTTTATGAGAGAAAAAAAGAGAGAGGGAGAGAAGTGAAAGACTTAAAGCACCTGATTTATTTCGAGGACCTGCTGCAGGAGGCAAATAATGAACTCGTTGCTCAGGCCCAGAAAGAGGGCATGAAGTGCATAGGCTATATGTGCGAGAACGTGCCTGAGCCTCTTCTCAATCTGCCGGGCTGCTTCTCGGCAAGACTCCGTGCTCCGCGTACGGGTTCGATTGATGTAGGCACATACTATCTGACAAGCTTCCTTTGCGAATATTCGAGAGCGATACTCGAGAGAGCTCTCGAGGGAGGCTACAACTTCCTTGACGGCGTCATCACACCTGACGGCTGCACCATGCTCAACCGCTGCGTGGAGAACATGGACGTTCTTCAGGCAATGGGCAAGGACAAAAAGGGATTCTTCTTCGACTATATGGAGATCCCTATGAAGGCCGACTACAACGGTCTCAACCTCTATGTGGTGCAGTGCAGGAACCACATACTGAAGCCGCTTGCTGAGAACTACGGCATCGACATCTCTGATGCTGCCATACGCAAGGCTGTTGACGAGCATAACAAGGTCTGCGAGCTCATCAGAGCGATCGGAGACTTCCGCAAGCTCGACAATCCTACCATCACAGGATACGAGTTCAACGTATTCTGTCTGGCAACTTATGTAGCGCCTAAGCACCTTATCATTGACAAACTTGAGGAGACCCTCGAGGAACTCAAGACCAGAGAGCCTGATCCTAAGCCTTGGTTCAAAGCCAGGGTAGAGGTGGTCGGATCCGAGGTCGATGATACCGACTTCATCAAGCTGGTAGAGGAAAGCGGTGCTTTTGTATGCTGCGACAGATACTGCTACGGCTCACTTCCTGGAAGGGATCCTATCTATCTTAACGATGAAGAGGACGCTCTTACGCAGCTCTGCAGCGCTTACATGTACAGGGGCGAGTGCCCGCGCTACATGGATACCGTGACCATGGACGGACGCCGCTCATATGTCGACGAGCTGGCAAAAGAGTATAAGGCTGACGGAATCATCTATCAGCAGATGAAATTCTGCGATCCTTGGGCTTATGAGAGAATGATGGGATCACACATCCTCAGAAACAGGTATAACTGGCCGGTGCTCGCGGTAGACAGACCGTATACTATCGGTTCGTCGGGACAGATGCGCACACGTGTGCAGGCTTTCCTTGAGAGCATCGATATCAAGAAGATACAGAAGGAGGGGTAGTGATGGCAGTAAGGAAATTCAAGACCATGGTCAACCCTGAAAAGATAAAGGGCGATACAAGATACGGCGACCTTTACATACCGCACGGTAAGGTCAGAAAACGCCGTGAGTGGCGCGGACTCGGTGACACTTTATATGATTATTCGAGATGGCTCGGAATCATGTTCACGCTCGGAAAATTCGTTGCAGTACCGCGCAACATAAAATTCTTCTTCAGATACCGCTGGATGGCCAACTATCTGGCAGTACCTATGATGGTAGACAGATTCACGCAGGGACTCAGAGGCGAATACCTCAGAATGGCCCACGAAGAGCAGGATCTGATCATCATCGATGTCGCGAAGCTGCTTAACACTCTGGCTCGCGGCGACCGCAGGACCGGCAATGACGTAGAGTTTTCAAAGAGGAACGTACTCGTTGACGAGAACGAGATGACTGCTGTCATGATGGGCTTCCCTGACCTGAAGTGCACATCCCGTGAGACTCCTTCGACATATGTATCCGTTCTGCTCAACCAGCACGCTATGGAACACTATATCGACGTAGCTCAGGAGTACGGACTCCCTGGCGATGTCTGCCCGATGCCTGAGGCTGAAGCGGGTGTATCCATTGATGATGACGCTCCGATCCTCGGTGCCTGCGCTGTACAGTGCAACACCACATGCGACGGCTCGCTGCTTGGAAACGGAGTTATCTCCGAGAGACTCGAGAAAGAGGACGGCATCCCTGTATTCCAGCTGCCGGCTCCGCTCCGTCACAAGGAAGATGATGTACAGGACTACGCAGCAGAGGAAGTCAGAAGAGCGATCAGGTTCATCGAAGAGCATACAGGCCACAAGTGGGACTGGGATTACTACTTCGAATGCGCAAAGAGAGTCAACTTCGCGACAAAGTGCCGCAACGAGTGGCTCGATATGAACAAGACTGATTATCCGCAGATTTTCGGCGGAAACCTTGCCCTTTACACAGAGACCACATACATGGCTATCTGCGGCAAGGTGCCTGAATTCGAGGTTGCCGACAGACGCCTCATGAAGCTGGCGGAAAAGGCATACAAGAAGAGAAAGATGGCTGCTCCTGAGTACCGCCACAGAGCGATAGTATGGGGCGTACAGTCACACTATTACATGGACTTCCTCGTATGGCTGCTCAACTGCTGGGGAATCGTGCCTCTGACAGACATGCTTTCATGCATCAACACGGAGATGATCGCAGACACGGATACTCCTGAGAACAGAGAGCAGGCATACTATGACATGGCGATGCTTACTGAAGAGATGATCATGCGTAACCGTACACACGGCGGTTACAAAGTGCTGCTCGACGACCTGTTCGAGTTTGTTGAGGAGTTCAACGCAGACATGATCATCCTCTGGGAGCACATCACATGCAAGGCTCTGGATGGCATGCACGGACTGTTCGAAGATAAGGCAAGAGAACGCGGTATTCCGCTGATCTGGGTAGATCACCAGCTCTTCGACCCTCGTGTCATCTCGAGGCAGGGAGTAAGAGATCAGGTCAACCAGTACATGAGGACAGTTATGCAGGAGGAACCGCTTGATCCTTCGCTTGAGATCCTCGATGACGAGAATGCATGGTAGAACATAGGAGGCATATAAAATGAAAAAGAAACTTGCAAAAGCATTACTTTATCTGCTGACCGGAGGACTCGCATTCTTCGTAGTCACATTCACGGTTTACTTCTTCAATCTCGACATGAAGCTTACCTCGATGATAGAGCCGCTGCTGCTTAAGTGGTACGACAGGATCCCAAGGAATCAGCATCTGTAGAGATGGCACCCATCCGGGTGTGTGCAGAAACAGAAATACGGCCTTGCAGAGACAGCATCTGCAGGCCGTTTCTTTTTTTAAAAAATTTTTTGAAAAATTTTTAATTCCTACCTTGACAATAGGAAATGAGGGTGCTATTATGTGCATGAAAGAAAGAGTTAAACAGAACTAACTTACCATAATACTTTCATCCCTCTTACAATATCTATATCTACACACAAAATTGCTGCTCCAGGGCAGCTTTTTTGTTTTTCCTTTCATGTAAAAATGATCGCTTGATCCTTCCGGATGAAGAGGCAGAAGTGCTGGCCGATATAATGCGCATGGAATGTGCGTGAACATGCGGTGTTTTTATGGTATGCTTTGCTGAAATGGGGGATCATATAAATGTACTGTATACGGAGGGATTCCTGACGATGCAAGAACAATTTGAGAGAGCTTATCCTTTTGAGCTCGCAGATAAACTTGAAGCTGAACACGACCTGTCTGATGAGGAGCTCGCAAGCGTATTGCTTTGCGATTTACCGGGATTTGATGAGTATCTTGCCGGAAAGGCAAGGGCTGTCCGCGAAAAGTATTACGGCAAAACCGTATATATGCGCGGTCTTATCGAGTTCACAAACATCTGCAAAAATAATTGCTATTACTGCGGTATACGGAGGGACAATGCCAACGCCGAGCGTTACCGCCTCAGCGAGGATCAGATCCTTTCGTGCTGCGACATGGGATACGAACTCGGATTCCGCACCTTTGTGATGCAGGGAGGCGAAGATCCGTATTACACAGAGGATCTTATAGTATCGATCGTCAGCGCTATAAAGGAAAGGCATCCGGACTGTGCTGTCACACTTTCCATAGGCGAGTGGGACAGGGAGGCTTATCAGAAGTTCTTTGACGCAGGCGCAGACCGCTATCTGCTGAGACATGAAACCGCTGACAGGGAGCATTATGAGATGCTTCATCCGGCGGAGATGTCTTTTGATCACAGGATGCAGTGCCTGAAGGATCTTAAGGAGATCGGATATCAGGTGGGCTGCGGAATGATGGTAGGCTCGCCGTATCAGACGGCGGAACATTTGGTAAAGGACCTCAGATTTTTGAAGGAGTTCAAACCGGAGATGGTGGGAATAGGGCCGTTCATCCCTCATCACGACACACAGTTTGCAGACCGTGAGGCGGGTACGGTAGATATGACCGTCAGGCTTCTGGCTATCATTCGCTTGCTGCTTCCTGATGTGCTGCTGCCTGCAACCACCGCGCTCGGTACAATCGACCCACGCGGACGTGAGAAGGGCATACTGGCAGGAGCGAACGTAGTAATGCCGAATCTTTCTCCTTCGGATGTAAGAGAAAAGTACCTGCTCTATGACAACAAGATCTGTACAGGTGATGAAGCAGCTGAGTGCATCCGGTGCATGGCTATGCGTATTTCTTCGGTCGGTTATGAGACTGTAGTCGCCCGGGGGGATCATGTATCTTTCGGTATGGAATAAGATACAAAAGCAGTTCTAATTACCTATTGACTTAGTAGGAATATAGAGTTACAATAGCGACAATCAGAAATCACTTTGAAAGGGCAGAGCTAAGATGAAAAATTTTCTCTCTCAACTGAATAAAAACAACTGGATGTGTTGTTGTCTGATGGAAAGCTCCCGGGCTCGATGTATGGCCGGGGTCTTGTCTTAGGATGACACGCACCCCGTTACGCATCTGACTCTGATCCCTGAAATCGAGTGACACGCCCGGGAGCATACAAAGCCCCGGGCATTTTGTTTACCATCAGGGAGCGGGGACTGCATTCTGAATTACTACTAAAATAACGATAATGACACTCAAGGAAAGTGAGGAAATAGAAATGGCTAATATTTACAAAGGAACACTGGGACTGATCGGAAACACACCACTGGTAGAAGTGATCAATATAGAAAAGGAGCTCGGGCTTGAGGCAACGGTTCTTGTAAAACTCGAGTACTTCAATCCTGCAGGAAGTGTAAAAGACAGGATCGCCAAGGCGATGATAGAGGATGCGGAAGAAAAGGGACTGCTTAAGGAAGGCTCTGTAATAATCGAGCCTACATCGGGCAATACCGGCATCGGACTCGCGTCGATAGCGGCTGCCAAGGGGTACAGAGCCATTCTGACCATGCCTGAGACGATGAGCGTTGAGAGAAGGAACATCCTCAAGGCATACGGTGCTGAGATCGTTCTGACCGAAGGAGCGAAAGGCATGAAAGGCGCTATTGAAAAAGCGGAGGAACTCGCAAAAGAAATAGACGGCGGATTCATTCCGGGACAGTTTGTGAACCCTGCAAATCCTGCGGTACACAAGGCTACAACAGGTCCGGAAATCTGGACAGATACTGACGGCGCTGTGGATATCTTTATCGCAGGAGTAGGTACGGGCGGAACGCTTACCGGCGTTGCACAATACCTCAAAGAGCAGAAACCTGAGGTCACGATCGTAGCGCTTGAGCCGGCTGATTCACCGGTGCTCTCCGAGGGCAAGGCAGGAGCTCACAAGATCCAGGGTATCGGCGCAGGATTCGTTCCTGATGTTCTCGACACATCCGTATATGACGAGGTCTATAAGGCAGATGGTCAGAAAGCGTTCGACGCGGCAAAACTGCTCGCAAAAAAAGAAGGCATCTCCGTAGGCATCTCTTCTGGAGCTGCTCTCTACGCGGCGATCGAATACGCAAAGAAGCCTGAGAACAAGGGCAAGACGATCGTGGCGCTGCTTCCTGACAGCGGAGACAGATACTATTCGACAGCGCTCTTCACTGAGTAAAGGAAAAAACAGACCGAATACAGGCAACAGTCAGGTGCCGGCAGCAAACTGTCAGGCACCTGTTTGTTTGGCGCTTTTTCTTATGACAGCTGCGCTTACTGCAGCTATCAGCGCGTCAGCGGCCAGCCAGATGCCCGCGATCCACATGGCGGCATCAGAGAAGACATCCTCCTGCATGATGTTGATGAGGTTGTCACGGTCCGGATAGAGTATCCAGAGATCGTTGTCAAAGAATATGTGATGGAATACGGTGAATACCTTCGTAAAGTCTATGACGCACAGTACGGCTATCACCGCGGACAGCAAGGCAATGAAACCAAGGGATCCCAGATATCCCTTCGCGAGAAGGACTGAAGTATTCTGCTTACCGTTATGAACGTAAATGTATATGGCAAAGGCAGCCAGCAATAGACATGCTATAACGCGTGCCTTTATCCCTCCGAGGAAAAGGACCCTGCAGTCTGAGAGATGCGCCTTTTCGCGGTCGGTAAAGAAAGGCGCGGTGACTCCTCCTATTGTCGCTTCTGTACCGTCAAGAGTATCAAGCCTGCCTATGCAGTATTCGAGCATGTCTTCGGTGACATGGACTGCATCATCGAGGGACATCCCGCCGGGAACGTTCGAAGGGGTGTCGTATTTGGCATATTCACTCCGCCACCAGTCCGGTACCCAGTAGCATACAGCCTGAGTTGCGGTTATGAGCAGAATGAGCAGCAGGCATAGTCCGCAGATGAAAGCAGCAATTTTATGTGTTAATGCAGATTCGTGTATCTTTTTCATGCCTAATATATTACCACGTTGTTGCGCAAAAAGTACAAATTAATACACTGCGCTTTAACACTTTAAAGTGCGAAAGGTGTATACTACATGCAACGGCAAAACGCGGAATGATCATCCCGGCGGACAGTTGGGTGAGGAAGGCAGTGAATCATGATCACGGATAAAGAGAAGAAAAACATGAATCAGTTTTACAGGGCAGTCCTGGCGCTTGAAGATGAGGAGGAATGCCGCAAGTTCTTCGATGATGTGGCGACCATCAAGGAAGTGCTGGATCTTTCCGCGAGATTCGAGGTCGCCCGCATGCTTGACAGCGGGGCGGTCTTCAGCGAGATAAGCAGGGAGACCGGAGCGAGTTCCGCTACGATAAGCCGTGTCAATAAATGCCTTACATACGGCGAGGGCGGATACAAGACCGTTATAGACCGGATAAAGGGAAAATAAAAAATGCCCCGCGAAGGGGCATTTCTTATGAAATGTTTCAGAACTCTGCCTTGACTTCAACACCGTCATACTTGAAGCAGTCCATGAACCTCAGCTTGAAAAGGTTCTTTTTATGCAGCGAATCGATGCGGGCCTTGGTATCCGGATCATCGATCTCACCTGTACGGATGTAGCGGTCAAGTACTGCGTATGTGAAGCCGAGCTTGTCCTCGTCACTCATGCCGGAGAGACCGTCGCTCGGGACTTTTTCGATCAGCACCGACGGAAGTCCCAGCACTCTTCCCATAGCTCTGATCTCAGCAGTGGTAAAGCATGACATCGGGCTGAAGTCTCCTACTGAATCTCCGTATCTTGTCGAGTAGCCTACCCAGTCTTCGGAAAGATTGCAGGTGTTTACTACTCTGCCGTTTTTGCTCTGTCCTACGGCATAAAGGGTCGACATGCGAAGTCGCGGCGGCAGGTTTATTACAGAGTCCTTGCTGATCTCTATACCGGCAAGTCCGACCTGCTCTGCCAGCGAATCGAATGCTCCCTTGATATTAATGATGTAGTGCTCTATGCCGAGATGATCGACCAGAAGCTTAGCCATATCGATATCTGACTGCTCGCCGTTCGGCATCAGTACGCCGATGACTCTGTCTTTTCCGAGAGCTTCGCAGCAGAGAGCCGCAGCTATGGAGCTGTCCTTGCCCCCGCTGATCCCGACGATGGCGTTGCATCCCGGTCCGTTCACTTCAAACCATTCCCTGATCCATTTGGCTGTAGCTTCGACAGCTTTTGCAGCATCAAATCCCATGTCATTCTCCTTCTGTATCTGTTGATTTATCTTGCGGTAATGCCGTTTGTGGCGGTAAATGATCGTTTGAAAGAATTATACCATAGGCTGGCCTTGTGTTATACTATAACAAATAATCGAATGGAGACCAGTGACTGAATGAAACCATATTACATAAAAGATCTCAGGCCTGATGAAGGCCATCGCATAGAAGACAGATACCTCGTGAAGACCGCGGACGTGCGCGACGGAAACAACGGAAAGAGACACCTCTATCTCAGTCTCTCCGATGCTACCGGAGACATCCAGTCCGTAAAGTGGAACCTGACGCCGGACGAGGTCAAGGCGTACAGCAAAATTCATTCGGGTATGGTAATAAGCGTTGTGGGCAGATGCCGTGACTACAAAGGGCAGAATCAGCTCATACTCGACGCCATAAAGGGAGAGGCCAGAGAGGGCACATACGAAAGGGCAGACCTTTTCAAGGCTGCTCCGGAGAAACCTGAAGACATGTATGACTACATAGTCGGAAGGATCAGAGCGTTTGAGGACGAAGACCTGAAGCGCCTCTGTCTCAGCTTCTACGAAGGCGATAAGGAACGCATCATGTACTTTCCTGCGGCGATGAGCAACCATCATGCGGAATACGCGGGACTGCTTTATCATGTGAAGAGAATGATGATGATGGGCGAAAGGGCATGTGAGGTCTATACCTACCTCAACAGGGACCTGCTCCTGGCCGGAGTTGCTCTTCATGATATAGAAAAGCTCAACGAACTCGCTTCCGATGAGAACGGAGTCGTTCCGGAATACACGCTTGAAGGAAAGATGCTCGGACATCTTGTGATGGGCGTGGAGGCGATCGGAGAGCGCTGCAGGGAACTCGGTATCGACCACGAGAAGTGTCTGCTCATGCAGCACATGTCCCTGACTCATCACTATGAACCTGAATTCGGCAGCCCGAAGAAACCATTGTTCCCTGAAGCTGAGATGCTCCACTATCTCGACATGACTGATGCCAAGATGTTTGACATGGAAGACGCTCTCGGCAACGTGGAACCGGGCGGATTCAGCGAGAGAGTGTTCACACTCGACAACAGAAAGCTGTATAAGCGCACATTTTAACAGATGCAGCAGGAAGGCAAACTCGGAAAGATAATATTCAATAATCCTGAGAACGGCTATACCGTAGCGGTCTTCGACACAGAAGCAGGCGCGATCCGGATAGCCGGTTCTTTTGCTGAGCCTAAAAGCGGGGCAAAATACAGACTGGAGGGAAGGTTTACCATCCATCCTAAGTACGGGGAGCAGTTCAGCGTATCATCGTATGAGGAGATGATGCCTGAAGGTGCCGACGCGATACTCGAGTTCCTTTCGGCGGGGAACATCCGCGGGATCGGACCTAAAACTGCTGCTCAGATCGTAGATGTCTTCGGCGATGAGGCGCTGACTGTCATCGAGGAAACTCCCGAGAAGCTGCTTAATATAAGCGGAATAGGCGTCAAAACCCTGTCCAAGATCACTGAGTCGTTCGGCGAGTCCCGGGAATTCGCAAATACTGCGATCGAGCTCCGCGAGCTCGGGATAGAGATGAACGAGGCCGTAAGAGTCTACAAAATGTACGGCAAGGACTCGGTGAGAGTCGTGAGCGAGAATCCTTACATCCTTGCGGAAGACATCCGCGGGATCAATTTCAACAGAGCCGACTCCATAGCTGCGAAGCTCGGTGTGGAGCCTGAAAGCAATGTCAGGATAGAGAGCGGGATACGCTATATGCTCAGATCATGGGCTGCCAGCGGCAGTACGCTGATGCCCGAAGATCACCTTGTCGAAAAAACAGCCGAATTTCTTGATGTGATGATGGACAACGTGAGAGATTCACTGAAAGACATGGTGTTCGCGGGGGAACTCGAAGAAGACAGCATCGATGATATTGCCGTGATCTATCTGTACGGCTATTATCACGCCGAGCAGAGGGTGGCACATGAGCTTATAAAGATAAGAAACGCTGCTCTGAAACCTGTACCGCTGCAGTCCGGCAATTTCCTGGATGCCGTAAGGACGGATCCCGGTGATCTTTACGGGGAAGGCGTGGAACTTTCTGTTGAGCAGAAGCGTGCGATCCTGGAATGCCTTGCCAACAATATAACCATAATCACCGGCGGACCGGGCACCGGAAAGACTACCATAATCAACACCCTCGTAAGGCTTTTCGACTTTGCGGGGCTTTCCGTGGCGCTAGCGGCTCCGACGGGAAGGGCTGCAAAACGCATGGAGGAGACCTCGGGCAAGCATGCAATGACCATTCACCGCATGCTCGAATACGTGTGGTCTGAGGAGGAAGATACTCTCAACTTCGGCAGAAACGAGGAGAATCCGCTCGAAGAGGACGTAATAATAGTGGATGAGGCTTCGATGATAGATCTCATGCTGATGGACGGACTGCTCAACGCGGTGAAGGAGGGGACGCGCCTGATCTTCACGGGTGACGCAGACCAGCTTCCGCCTGTCGGAGCGGGCAATGTTCTCCGCGACATGATAGCGAGCGAGTGCATCCCGGTGATAAGACTGAAGGAGATCTTCCGCCAGGCGGAGGGCAGCGGTATAGTGACGAATTCACACCTCATCAACAGCGGTGAATATCCGGAGCAGCAGAGCGGAAATGATTTTTATATAATCAGCAAAACAGGCGAAACATCCATAAGCGATACCATTAGAGAACTCGTGGGCGGGCGCATCGAGGCCGGTTTTGATTTCGTGCGTTCAGCCGATGACATACAGATACTGACACCTACAAAGAGGGGCATGCTCGGAGCGCCGAGCCTCAACGCGATGCTTCAGGAGGTGATCAACCCGCCGTCAGCAGACAAGGCAGAACTTAAGGTAGGAAATATCACATTCCGCGAAGGCGATAAAGTGATGCAGCTGCGAAACAATTACGGTGCTGAATGGCACACCGATTATCTGCTCACTGAAGGTGAAGGCGTGTTCAACGGTGACATGGGCATCGTTGAGAGGATCGATCCGGCTGACAGGACTATGACGGTCAGGATGGACGACCGGGTGATCGAATACGCGGGAGACATGCTCGAGGAGATAGACCTCGCTTATGCTGTTACCGTGCATAAAAGCCAGGGGTCTGAGTTCCCTGTTGTCGTGATCCCCGTTCTGAACTTTCCTCCTATGCTGATGACCCGGAACCTTCTTTATACCGCGGTCACCAGGGGGAAGAGGCTGGTAATAATAGTAGGCGATCCGGCGCGGGTCCGTTCCATGATAGACAACAACCGGGCGGACGGAAGATATACCGGGCTGAAGTGGCGTCTTCTTGCGCTTGACGCTGACCCTTTCGGAAGAAGGCTTTGAAATGTCAAAAGAATCATGGATCAGAAAAATTGGAAATGAATTGCTTGACCTGGTTTACCCGCCGGGTCTTTATTGCATTTGCTGCGGAAAGATAACGGATGACAGCCGCACATACAGGCTGTGCAACGACTGCATGAAGTCAATGAACTGGATCACAGGCAGGCGCTGCATCAAATGCGGCAGACCTCTCGCGGAGACCGACCCGGGAGAGATGTGCTTTGGCTGTGCACGCGGAGAAACGGCGGGCGCGGCACATGGTTTCGATAAAGGACATGCCTGCGCGGGTTACGGAGCGTGTGAGCAGGCGGTCATCTTTGCTCTCAAATATGGCGGACGCGCGGATATAGGGGATACGCTGGGTGAGATCCTCTTTGACCGGATGATGTCCGAGTATGAAGCTGATGAGTTGGCTGCCATGTATGATGTCGTGGTACCGGTTCCGGTATATGCGGAAAAACTGAAAAAGAGAGGGTTCAACCATGCAGAACTGATAGGTCGCGGCTTCGCAAAGAGGGCGGGCCTCCGTTTTGATCCGGGCATGCTGGTAAGAACGCGTGAGACCGTCGCGATGAAAGGCCTCGGTCCTGATGAGCGTAGGGCTAACATACGCGGCGCCTTTGAAATAAGAAACAGCAGGCTCCCGCTGGTAGAAGGCGCGGGCATCCTGCTGATAGATGACATTTTTACGACAGGTTCAACGATCGATGAGACAGCTTCACTGCTGAAAGCTCACGGGGCAAAGCGGGTAGACTTTCTTGCGTTTGCCGCTGCCGGAGACATGGTGATATAGCCTGCTACAGTCCGAGGGAAGACATCTCTTCTTCGGTCAGGCGGCGGTATGCTCCCGGTTCAAGACCGGGGTCCAGGACCAGAGGCCCCATCGAAAGGCGCTTGAGATACACCACCTCGGCTCCTATGGAACTGAACATGCGCTTCACCTGATGGAATTTGCCCTCGCGTATCGTGATCTCGGCTTCAGAAGTGTAGTCGTCCTCGGAAACTGACAGTACTTTCAGCTCTGCGGGCAGACATTCAAGACCGTCGGTAAGAACGAGCCCGTCCCTGAACAGCTCTATGTCACTGTCCTCCAGAATACCTGAAACTCTGGCATAGTAGACCTTATCGACATGATGCTTCGGAGAGAGCAGGCGGTGCGCGAGTGCGCCGTCATTTGTTATTAACAGGAGCCCTTCGGTATCCCGGTCAAGGCGTCCGACCGGGAAAAGATCGCGGCGTTTCGGTTCGCCGATGAGATCCACAACGGTGGATTCCCTGTCATCATCGCTCGCGCTGATTATGCCGGCGGGCTTGTTCAGCATGTAGTATACAAATTCCTCATACTCTATCACGGATCCGCGGAATACTACATATGAAGACGCATCGATGCTGAAACCCGGATCCTTGATGACCTTCCCGTCGACTGTGACACCGCTTCTGCGGATCTCTTTTTTCAGTTCACTTCTCGTACCGGCACCCATGTCGGAAAGAAATTTGTCGAGTCTCATACAAGCTCCCTTCTCCTTGTGGATCTTATGCTACGATTGTATCATATCGTCCTTAATGAATGGCATTATTATCTGCAGACACTTGAAATGCCGCCCGTAAAGGAATAAAATATACTAGACACCAGGGGAGCATTCGCTGAGAGGTCCCGAAAGGGATGACCCTTACACCTGATCCGGATAATACCGGCGTAGGAAGGTACATAAGAGTCAGAGCCACTTGCGGCTCTGCGTTCAGCACGCTCCTTAATGATTCCATTAAGGAGGTTTTTATATGGAAAAGAACAAAGGAAGAAATTATACGGTAAAACTGACTACTACAGCGCTTCTCGTAGCCCTGGCAATGATTCTTGACCAGATCAAGCTGTTCTCGATGCCGCAGGGAGGGTCCGTAACGCTCTTCGGAACGCTGCCGATCATTGCTCTGGGATATCTGCTGGGCACCAGATGGGGCGTTCTCGGCGGAGCGGTCACAGGACTTCTCAATCTGATATTCGGAGGATATGTGATCCATCCGGTCCAGATGATCCTTGACTATGTGATCGCGTTTGCTGTCATGGGACTATCGGGACTGGTAAGGAACCGCAAAAATGGACTTACCAAAGGCTACCTGATCGGAGTCTTCTGCAGATACATCTGCGCAGTACTCAGCGGAGTCATATTCTTCGGTGAGTATGCGCCTGAAAACTTCAACGCGCTGACATGGTCGCTGTGGTACAACATTACATATCTTGCCGTCGAAGGCCTGATGACCATCATCGTCATAAACATACCGGCGGTCAGGAAGATGTTCGAGAACCTGAAAGTGCAGCTTTCCAGGGAAACAAGCGGAACAGTGAAAAGCAATTAATGACACAAAGAGCAGCATCGCTGCTCTTTTAGTTTGCCCGGATTTATAGTAAAATCGATATGTATACCGGAGGAAGCACAATGGCAAAAAAGAAAGATAACGGCATAGTTGTTATAGGCGCGGCGTTCGTGGATATCAAGGGGTATCCTTATGCGCAGTACATACCGGGCGGCAGAAATTCCGGAAAGGTAGTTGAGGTGCACGGCGGAGTAGCGCGCAATATAGTTGAAGATATTGCAAACGTGGAACTCAGGCCGTCCTTCGTAACGGTGCTCGAGCCAAAGGGCGTAAGCAACGATGTGGAGGACAAGCTCGCCAAGCATAAAGTCAATACTGAGTACATCAAGCGCAGCGAGGGCGGGCTGGGCACATGGCTCGCTGTCTTCGATAACAGCGGTGATGTAGTGGCTTCAATATCCAAACGCCCTGATCTCTCGCGCATTGCTGACGTGCTTGAAGAAAAAGGCGATGAGATATTCAAATATGCTGACAGCATAGCTGTGGAATTCGATGTGGATGTACCCGTCCTGAAGAAGGTCATCACGCTTGCAGAGAAGCATAAAAAGAAGATCTATGCACCGGTCTCAAACATGTCGATCGCAATGGAGCGCAGGGATCTTCTGAAGCACATCAGCTGTCTCGTGTGCAACCTTGAGGAAGCCGGCCTGCTGTTTTCAGAGAAGTTTGAAAGCACTGAACCTGATGAGATGAGCGGTATCCTGCTCAACAAGATATCACAGGCGCAGATCCCTGCCATGGTGGTTACCATGGGCGGAGCAGGAGCTGTATATGCCTCTCTTGATGGCAGCTGCGGGCACTGCCCTGCGCCTAAAACAGAAGTCAGGGATACTACAGGAGCCGGCGACGCGTTCTTTGCCGGAGTAGTGATCGGCCTTACATATGGCAAAAGCATGGGAGATTCTTGCGCGATAGGAACGAGACTTGCTAATTCGGTCATAGTCACGGATGAGAACGTTTGCCCGAGGTTCCTGCCTGCTGAATTCGGTCTGAGTGTAACAAAAGAATAGGTTAAAAACACAGCAACGAAGGACCCTCCCCGGGGGATCCCAAAAATACAAAGAAAAGCACATTAAATGCCGCTTTTTTATTGCGGCTGTTATATTTCAATGGTAGAATCACTTTGAATGGGAAACGGAAATACAGTTAAAAGTTTCCGCTTTCTGATTACGAGGGGCTAAGTATGAAATCAGATACATCAAATGAACTCCGCATTCGCATCCTGGATGAAGCAGCGAGACAGTTCGACAAAAAAGGCATCAAATTCACCATGGATGACCTTGCCCATGCTCTTGGCATGAGCAAAAAGACTATATACACGGTGTTTGAGGATAAACGTTCGATCATGACTCAGACGATAGACCGTTTCTTTGATGACGCGCTGCTCGAAGAGGAACTCATTCTAAACGATGAAAGCATGTCAATTCCCGAGCAGCTTACGGCTATAATCGGCCGCGTACCTGACCGGTATACACAGAACGATCTGACACAGCTGTACGTCCTGAAGGAAAAGTATCCTTCGGTTTACAGACACTGGAAGATCTGCCGTGAAAACTACTGGGAGGGCGTTGCGCTGCTGCTGCAAAGAGGCATCGCGGAAGGATCCATCAGACCGGTATCGCTTCCGATCCTCAAGACGATGTTCCAGGCGACGGTTGAGCAGTTTTTCCAGAAGGACGTGCTCATAAAGAACCATATCCAGTACAGAGACGCACTGGCTCAGGTAGCGGATATTCTGGTAAACGGAATCATTGTGAAGTAGATTCAGCAGATATTTATTAACCGGGTAAGAAGCCTTTATCCAGGCATTTTATAAGAAAGTATTAAGATAGTTATTGTAAGAGAAAGAGAGGGAAAAGTATGGCAAAAAAGGCTAAACAGCTGAGCCACGACGAGAAGATCTTCAAGCTGACGAAGATCATCACCGACCGTAAAGAGATCCTGCTCGGACTTGAGAAGCCTTCAAAGGATTCTCCTGAGTACTGGGGGTTCGACTGCGGCTATCAGTATGTCGTCAGGAGATACGGCAAGGACATTGCAGAAGATTGCCTTGACACTGCTCTTGTGATGGGAAAGCGCAAGCCTAGAACATTCGCAAAAATGAAGGAGCTGACAGGCTATGATGACGATCATCTGAAGAAAGTTCTTGAGGCTCTGGGCCAGTACGGTCTCGTTGAGTGGAACAACGAGAACGAGGACGGCAAGAATCCGCAGCACGAAAGACGTTATATACTCGACCAGTTCGTACCGGGATCCGCAGAGATCATGGTAATGAGAGACCAGATCATGTGCGAGACTCCTGAGATAGCGGATTTCTTCGAGCGTATGACTTATCTCCCGCTCGCAGGTATTACTCAGATGGTAGCTCCTGGCGGATCCGGAATCGGAATGCACGTTATCCCTGTAGAGAAGGCTATTCCTGCAGAGTGCGAATCGCTCGACATAGAGCACATCTCGTATTGGCTCAAGAAATATGAAGGCCAGATCGGCCTCGGAATCTGTTCCTGCCGTAAGCAGCAGACAGAGCGTGGTGAGGGCTCCGGAGACATCATGCAGTACTGGTGCATGGGCCTCGGTGATTTCGCTGACTACTGCAAAGAGACCGGCATGGGCTATGACATCACATATGAAGAAGCTCTCGAAGTACTCGAGAAAGCTGAAGAGAAGGGATATGTCCACCAGGTAACAAACATCGACGGCGCAAACAAGATCTTCGCTATCTGCAACTGCGCAGTAGGTGTCTGCAACGCTCTGAGAACATCCCAGCTCTTCAATACTCCAAACCTTTCGGCTTCCCCATACCGTTCAGAGGTTGACGCTGAGAAGTGCGTAGCATGCGGCAAGTGCGTAGAAGTCTGCCCTGCAGGCGCTGTAAGACTCGGCCAGAAGCTCTGCACAAAGCACGGTGAAATCGAATATCCTAAGCAGGAACTTCCGACCAACAATGTATGGCCTGAAGACAAGTGGAACTGGAACTACAAGAACGAAAACGGCGTTATCCAGACATGGCCTACAGGTACAGCACCTTGCAAGGCTGCATGCCCGCTTCACATCGCTATTCAGGGTTATATTGACATGGCAAGCAGAGGCGAGTACAGAGCGGCTCTGGAGCTGATCAAGAGAGATAACCCGTTCCCTGCAGTCTGCGGCGCTATCTGCCATAAGTACTGCGAGCTCGAGTGCACAAGAGGCACTGTTGATGAAGCTCTTGCTATCGATGACATCAAGGCATTCATCGCTGCAAAGGACCTCGACGACGAGCACAAATACATTCCGCCAATGGTATCCACGACAAGAGAACCGTTCGAACAGAAGATCGGTATCGTAGGATCCGGCCCGGCAGGACTGTCCTGCGCATACTTCCTCGCAATTGAAGGCTACAAGCCTGTAGTATTCGAGAAGCAGGAGATGCCTGGAGGAATGATGACACTTGGTATTCCTAACTTCAGACTCGACAAGAAGGTCGTAAATGCTGAAATCGACATCCTCAAGGAGATGGGCGTTGAGATCAGATGCGGCGTAGAAGTAGGCAAGGACGTAACATTCCAGTCGCTCCGTGAAGAAGGCTTCAAGGGCTTCTTCGTAGGAACAGGACTCCAGGCTTGCGGCAAGCTGGGGATCCCTGGCGATGACGCTGAAGGAGTTATCGGCGGCGTAGATTACGTAAAGAGCGTGACACTCGGCAAGGCAAAGAAACTCTCCGGCGATGTAGTAGTCATCGGCGGCGGAAACATCGGCGCTGATGTTGCCCGTACAGCTATCCGTCAGGGAGCCAAGAGCGTACACCTGTATTGCCTCGAGTCCTATGACGAAATGCCGATGGGTGAAGAGGACCAGGAATTCCTCAAGAACGAGGGAATCGTGATCCACGACGGCTGGGGCCAGACCGAAGTAGTTACAAAGGCCGGCAAGGTCGCAGGCATCAAGTTCAGAAAGTGCCTGTCGGTCAAGAACGCTGAGGGCAGATTCGACCCTAAGTTCGATGACAACGAGACAACAGAGCAGGCATGCAAGACCATCCTGTTCTCGATCGGTCAGAAGCCTGATTACGGCAAACTGTTCGAAGGAACAAAGGTAGAGCTGAGCCCACGCGGAATGATCATCGCAGATCCTGTTACACTGCAGACTGCAGAGCCTGACATCTTCGCAGGCGGCGACTCTGTAAGCGGACAGAAGTTCGTGGTAGATGCTCTCGCAATGGGACGTGAAGGCGCTGTATCGCTCCACAGATTCGTGAACAAGGGACAGCACCTGATGATCCACAGAAATACACGTCAGTTTACTCCTCTTAACAAGGACGATGTCGTTATCCCGGCAGCTGATTTCAGAAAGCCACCTCGTCAGATCAGAGAGATCGACGAGAGCAAGAAGCTCACAATGGACTACGAGATCAAGCAGTTCAGCGAAGAGCAGATCAAGAAGGAAGCTGAGAGATGCCTCAAGTGCGGACGCAGCGTAGTTGATACCAACAAGTGCATCGGCTGCGGAATGTGCACAGTACAGTGCAAGTTTGACGCTATCCACCTCTACCGTCTGCCGGATGGAGACAAGTTCTCCAACATGATCCCTGCAGAGCAGAAGTTCGTAGGCATCGGCAAGTACATGCCGGCACGTATAGCAGGTATCGTAAAGAAGAAAATCGCTGGCAAATAAAAGGACGGCAAAGGTTTAATGCACGAACTAGGACTTGTAAATTATGCAGTTAAAGAGGTAAGTAAGATCGCCGAGGAACACAACGTCACTAAGATCAAATCCGTGACGCTGGAGTTCGGTGAAGTATCGGGAATCGTTACGGAGTATCTTTACGATTACTGGAAGTGGTATTCAAAGAAGTTCCCTATGTTTGAGGGCTCCACGCTTTATTGCGAGGAGATACCGGCCGTGACCTGGTGCGACAACTGCAAGATCCAGTACTCTACCGTGACATACGGCAAAACATGTCCGCATTGCGGAAGCGGCCGCACATGGCTGCTGCGCGGCAATGAGATGAGGATCAAGTCGATCGAGGTATACGATTCTGACGAAGCGGCAGCAGAAGGCATCGAAGAAACCGATGCGATGCCGGGCGAATATAAACCTCAGTGATCTACACCTGTTTATTAAGGAGGCTATAATGACCAATAAGGAAATGCGCGATGTCGTAAAAGCGCTCAACGTCGAGCTGTTCAAGATGAACTATAAGGCCGGCGTCCGTCTTCCGAATCTTGAAGCTTTCCTCGCCGGAGATGACGATGCGTTTGCATATGATCCAAAGGCAAGAGAAAGACTCGAAAAGATGCTCGAACAGGAAGTCAAAGCGAGCAAAAAGAAATAGAGAGTTGATCAGTTAAGTGAATAGTCCGCGGCCATGTTCGTGGTTGCAAGTCCATGCCAGATACGGGCAAAGGGACCCACGTAAGCAGCAAGCAAGAGGCGGCTGTGATCATGGCGTATCTTAGAAGTAAGTCCTCCGCAAAGCGGGAAAAGGCAAGTGTGGGGTCAAAGACCAGGTCGAGTGGCCGCGGTGCTAATCATTAACAACAATCAAGGGGGAGAACATAATGAGTATAATGAAAGATCCTACGATGAATATTCCAATGGAAGAACTGGAACTTATTCTGGCTGGAATTTCTGATGACGGAAAGATCAGTAAGGAAGCAGAGAAGGCTCTCCTCGCCCGCATAGAGGAGGGCAAGGCAAGGGATTACATTAACCCTATGGGTGAAGTCAAGAGACAGCTGAGATGCAAGATCGGTCCTGTAGAGGGCAAAAAGATTGCTGATGCTGTAGACAAGCTCTGGTAATACCTGCTGGTCAGAATCAATAATATTAAAATCTATATATTGTGTGCTTCTTCACAGAAGGAGCACACATTTTTTGTCTATCTTGTGTTACAATAAGTTAAGAAACTATGACATCAGGAGGATAAGTGTTATGAAGATAAACATTTCATCAAAGAATTATCCAATGAGCGAGAAGCTCAGCAACTACATCGAGAAGAAGCTTGGCAAGATCGGCAAATACTTTGACGAAGACACAACAGCAAATATTGTAGTCTCAAAGCTCAGAGAAACGCCGAAGTTTGAAGCAACGATCAATGCAAAGCAGGCAGTTCTCAGAGCCGAAATGGCGAACGACAGCATTTATGATGCGGTCGATCTGGTAACAGATAAACTTGAATATCAGATGAGCAAGCTCAAGGGCAAACTTGAGTCCAGATATAAAGAAAACAAGGCACTTAAGCTGGAATTCATTCCTGAGCCTGAAGATGAGGACTTCGAAGAAGAGATGACCATCGTAAGAAGAAAGCAGGTCGAGCTTACTCCGATGGTGGCAGAAGAAGCGATCCTCCAGATGGAGATGCTCGGACACGACTTCTTCGTGTTCCTTGATATGGATACTGACGATGTCAGCGTTGTATACAAGCGTAAAGGCAACGCTTACGGACTGATAGAAACTAAGAGATAGGACAGACAGAGCATGGCAAAAAATGACTGGGACCTCGACGATCTTCTGGATTTCCAGTTTGACCGTGAGGTCCCGGAGAAACCCAAAAAGATCGACAACATAGATGATGACAGAAAGCTCTATGAGGAGCTCAGGAAAAAAAGCAAGAGCAGCAATGCTCCCGCTTTTGATGTGCCTGAACCTCTGAGCAAGCATAAATGGATCGACGAAGAAAAGGAAATTTTCGAGCAGTATGACAGAGAGCATGCTTTCTCGCGCACGCCTTCCAATGCTCCTGTAGAGGAGATCGATGAGCATCCTCATCGAAATATCAAGGAGATCGAAGCGATAAAGCAGGCATCACAGGAAGCATACGACAGGTATGTAAGCAATTATACGAAGAACAAGAAAAAACGTGCCGGGCGCAGAAAGGTCACAAAATTCCATAAGATACTGACCCTGGTGTATATTATCTCGTTCGGTGTATTTGCCGCTTCCATGCTGCTCATGAACGTGCTGCCGTTCGGTATCGGCGTGGCGCTGTTCGGAGTGCTGATACTTCTCAGCCTCGTCATACTGATCCAGATACGGAGCAGAAAGAGCCAGAAATGGGGTAAGGCGCTGGCGACTATAGCCGCGATGCTTCTTGTTGTGTTTTATGGGGTAGGCACCGTATATTCTCTCGGCACTCTTTCGTTCCTGAGCGGAAGTTCTGTTAAAAATGCGAATGCCGTATCCGATGTGACAAAGAATCCGTTCAGTTTTACTATAACCGGAATAGATGTTGACGGTACTATAGATACTGAAGGACGAAGCGACGTAAACATGGTCGTGACGGTGAATCCGAAGACACATCAGATACTGATGACCTCGATCCCGCGTGACTACGAGATCTACATGGCTGAATTCGATAATTCGATGGACAAGCTGACACATACCGGCTTTTACGGAGTGCAGACCACCATTGCCGCAGAGGAGCAGCTGTTTGATACAAAAATAAACTATTATGTCAAGGTTAACTTCACAACGGTAGAAAGATTCATAGATGCGATCGGCGGGATTGACGTAGAATCCGAATACGAATTCAACCCGAGCAAGCTGAAGGAATGGACTGTCAAGGAAGGCATGAACCACATGAACGGCAAGCAGGCTCTGGCGTTTGCAAGAGAACGTAAGGCTTTCGTTACCGGCGACAATCAGAGGATCAAAAACCAGCAGCTGGTATTCGAAGCCCTTATTAAAAAAGCAACGAGCAGCCGCACCATGATCCTCAGCTACAACAAGGTGCTTTCGAGTCTGAAGAATTACTTCGAGATGAGTTTCAGCTCGCGCGAGAGCAGAAAGCTGGTCAAGTACCAGCTTGCAAAGGATCCTGACTGGAAGATCTTCAAAAACACTGTCGTCGGCGGAGACGGAATGCTTCCGACATATTCTTCCGGAGGAGAGTATGCGTATGTGATGACTCAGGATTATGAAAGCATAGAGAACGCAAAGACTCTCATAAACGCGGTTCTGGACGGACAGAGACTTCAGACGGACGAAAACGGATCAGTGACAGTGGTGTCCGGAGAATAGATATAACAAAACGAAAGGGCATACGGGAAGGTAAAAAATGCTTGAAAATTTAATGGGGATACTCATGAGCATAAAGGTAACCGATGTCATAGACATCGTTATCGTTGCGTACCTGCTGTACGAGCTGCTCGGGTTTATCAAAGAGACCCGTGCGCAGCAGCTGTTCAGGGGCGTCCTTTTGATTATCGCATTTTTCCTTATTTCCGAGATATTCAATCTGAGTCTGCTGAACTGGCTCTTTACGAGGCTCATTACGGTCGGCCTGATCGCGGTAGTGATCCTGTTCCAGCCTGAGATCAGAAGAGGCCTTGAGCAAATAGGCCGGAGAGGCGTGCTCAGCAGGCAGTTCAGGGATATAGGCAAGGAGGATGTGTACGCAACGGTCCATAAGATCGTCGACGCGGTAGATGACTTCTCCTCGACACAGACAGGTGCCCTTATGGCGATAGAGCGTGAGACCACGCTTACCGATATCTGCGAGACTGGAGTGATAGTCGATGCCGAGATCTCTGTAAGGCTGCTTGGCAATCTGTTCTACGAAGGGTCGCCTCTGCATGACGGAGCCGTGATAATCAGAGGAGACAGGGTTTATGCCGCAAGCTGCGTCCTTCCGCTCACGGAAAGACAGAACATAGGAAAGAACCTCGGCACAAGACACAGGGCTGCGCTCGGACTCAGCGAAGTGTCGGATGCCTTTGTCATAGTGGTCTCTGAGGAGACAGGAGCCATCTCGGTAGCGCAGAACGGCGAGTTCAGGCGATTCCTCGATCTGAAAACGCTTGAGAAGATGCTCCTTGACATCTATCTGCCTTCCGGTGAAGACAAGGATCTGCTTTCAAGATTCAAAATACTGAAAGGAGGCAGGCGCGATGACTGATAACGGACGCAAGATGTTCAACATTATACTGGCGCTGCTTGTCTCTACAGCGGCATGGTTCTTCGTGGTATATAACTACGATCCTATGACCAACGCAAGGTATTCCGGCGTACCGATTACATATACGGGACTCGATACCCTTGCCAACAGAGGATATGCGGTCGCTGAGGCCAATTATAAGAACGTGGAGGTGACACTTCAGCAGAGGAGGGTGGATACCAAGAACATCTCATCTGATGATATATCCGTGACTGCGGATGTGAGCGGTCTTTCTACAGGGGATAATACGGTTTCACTCCGTGTAGTCGGTCCGGAAGGCACTCAGGTCATAGATTCCTCTGTAAAGACTGTCACTGTGGATATACAGAGCGCGACGACTCAGGAGATCCCTATAAGTGTAGAGTATGCTGAAAAAGAAGAAGAAAATGACATGCCTCTTATAGAGAACAAATCAGTTGACACGGCCACGGTGATCGCAACTGAGGAAAAGCTTGCTGAGATAGACAGGGTAGCGGCGATCATTGATCAGGAAGATCTCGATAACCAGTTCAAAGCCATGACTCTTGAGATAGCGCCTCTCGATAAGGAGGGCAACAAAGTCTTAAACGTCGTTGTCTATCCGGAGACGGTATCGTTCAGGGCGGCTGCCGGTTCCACTAAAGAGGTAAGCCTGCAGGTCCCTGTAAAAGATGATTCTGACGATTCATATGAAAGAACTTATACAGCTCCTCAGACTGTAGTGATCGAAGGCAAGAAGAGCCGGGTCAGCAACTTAAACAGCATAACTGCAAAAGAGGTCGATCTGGCATATTATTACGAAGACAGTAAGATCCCGCTCGAGTTCGAACTCCCTGATGGCGTGTTTATAGCAGGCGGACAGGAGGATAAACTTGTTCTGTCCCTGAAGGTCGTCCAGAAAGAAGAAGAAAAGGAAGATGAAGGAAGCGAAGACAACTAAATGAGGCGCGAGGGGTCGCAGCCAAGAGCGCGTGAAAGGGCTATCAGATATTCCGCGCGGGCCCTGGCAAGATCCTTCTGACGCTGCTCATATTGCTGGATGGTTCTTAATGGAACACCGCTGGCCTTAGCCAGGCCACTCTGGCTGAGGCCGTTTTTTATGCGCATTTTTTTGAGAGGCGTATCATCCTTTTCAGATGACCGGCTTCCTGAGAAATACTGTGAGGTCATACGTGATACAGCTTCAGCGGCGTACTGCCTGCCGAAGTCCTTTATCTTTTCCGCCCTTTCTGCCTCGCTTATATCAAGGGGAAGGCTGTCAAGGAATGGCAGCCTGCTGCTCACATAGCCGGAGATGAAAGCTGAAGGGGAGAATTTGTTCATTATCTGATCGAAAGGCATGCAGGTCTCCCATTGCATGCAGGCAAGCGCATGGCCGCACCAGTATTCCGGACTCAGGCTCTTTGTATAACGCGGCTGCGTTCTTTCAAATACTATGCCGCTTTTTTCGAGCGCTTCATATGCCAGTTCGATCCCGGACATGCCTGCTATGGTACGGATGTCCCCGCGCTCAAAAGAGGCAGCAACACCTGATGCGATGAACAGATCCATCATCGCGGCGATGTCGTAGTGGAGGCTGTATACCGAATAATCGAGCATGCGCCCAAGGGTGTCGGCAGCTCTGCCGAGGCATATCTTATCGTAGGCGGTTGTCATAAGGACGCACCTCCTCCCTGATAAGATCGGTGATGAAGAAATCGTTGCTTCCTGCGGACGGCGTAATGCTTTTCATGGCTCTTATCTCCCGGCTCCGTCTGACAGGGAAGTAAACCTCGCTGAGGGCCGGTTCGTATCCGGTAAAGATGACCCTGTCGAAAGCCCGGTTGCTCTTCAGCACAAACTGCCTGTTGGAATCGTCAGCAGACAGGGCGTTCCTGAAACTCATATACGAGAGTTTTGCGTCCAGGAAATCCTGAGCGAACATAAAGCATCTGTTGTCGGCGCGGTAGCCAATGATGCAGTCGCAGGCCTGATGATCAACGGAGTAATACTTGTTTATATAGTCCCGGGCTCTGTAAGCGGTATCTGAGGACAGGTCGAATTCACGGTAGCTGAAAAGCAGCCCCAGCCAGTGGAGCGGAGTGTACTGCGAACTGCACAGATTGATTACACGAAGGCCGTCGTTATCGATGGAATATGATGAAACAAAACCGTTCCTTCCGGATCCGGTTGCCCACTCGGCTGCATACTGCGGGTATTCAGTGCAGTAAAAGCCCAGGCCGAAATCGTTGTAAGGCCGGCCTGTTCCGAACGCGGGAGTCCTTACTATTTTGTTTCCTCCATGGTGGATCTTCTTGTCCATTAAACCTCTCCTGATAGTTGTTTCTTATGCTTTGTTTATAGTATACTCCCACAGGAGTATAAAATTAAAGTATTTGAACAAGTTTCATTTACTGAATCCGGTGTGAATGCTATAATCGCTGTGGTTATAGCGGCAATGCCGCATGGATAGTTCCCTCTGAACGAAAGGAGAATAATAATGAGAGTAGTCATTCAGGACGATTATGACAAGATGTGCAAGTGGGCTGCGGATCACATTGCAGACAAGATCAACAATCACAAGGAAGACAGACCGTTCGTGCTCGGACTTCCGACAGGATCATCCCCGATCGGTGTATATAAGAACCTTATTGCTATGAACAAGGCGGGCGAAGTTTCGTTCAAAAATGTTGTCACATTCAACATGGACGAATATCTCGGACTTCCTCATGAGCATGACCAGAGCTACTGGTACTTCATGCACGACAATTTCTTTGATCACCTCGTAGACATGGATCCTGCGAACATCAACATCCTCAACGGAATGACCGACGATCCTGAAGGTGAGTGCGCAAGATACGAAGAGAAGATCGCTTCTTACGGCGGCATCGATCTCTTCATGGGCGGCATCGGTGTAGACGGACACCTGGCTTTCAACGAGCCGTTCACATCGCTCACATCACGTACCGGCCTCAGAGACCTTACAACAGATACAAGGATAGTCAACTCCAGATTCTTCGGAAACGATCCTGAAGCTGTACCTGCTCAGGCACTGTCCGTAGGAATCGGCACAGTTACAGACGCAAAGGAAGTTCTCGTTCTGATCAGCGGCCACAACAAGGCAAGAGCCATGGCAGCAGTAGTAGAGGGCGGAGTCAGCCAGAAGTGGACCTGCTCAGCGCTCCAGATGCATAATGATGCCATCATCGCATGTGACGAAGAGGCTTGCGGCGAGCTGACAGTAGACACATACAAGTACTTCCTGGATATCGAGAAAAAGGAGAGACTGTAATGGGTAAATATTTCGGAACAGACGGCTTCCGCGGCGAAGCAAACAAGAACCTCACGTTCGACCACGCCATAAAGATCGGCCGTTACCTCGGCTGGTATTACGGAAAGAGACTTGACCGCAAGGCCAAGGTCGTTATCGGAAAGGATACAAGAAGATCGAGCTACATGTTTGAGTACGCGCTCTGCACCGGCCTCATGGCATCGGGAGCCGACGCTTATATCATGCATGTAACGACTACACCTTCGGTATCGTATATTGCCAGAGTTGATGACTTCGACTGCGGTATCATGATCTCGGCTTCACATAACCCGTACTATGACAACGGCATCAAGATCGTCAACAACAACGGCGAGAAGATGGACGAGGAGACACTGCTCAAGATCGAGGCATACCTCGACGGCGAGATGGAAGTCCCGATGGCAGAGCGTGATGAGATCGGACGCACTGTAGACTACGTTTCCGGACGTAACCGCTACATCGGATACCTTATCTCGATGTCCAAGTTCAGCTTCAAGGATGTCAAGGTCGGTCTTGACGTCGCAAACGGTGCGGCATGGTCGATCGCGAAGGGCGTTTTCGATGCGCTTGGAGCCAAGACTTATGTGATCAATGATGAACCTGATGGCTACAACATCAACACCAACTGCGGTTCGACACATATCGAGCATCTGCAGAAGTTTGTAGTAGATAAGGGCCTTGATGTCGGATTCGCGTACGACGGCGATGCGGACAGATGTCTCTGCGTAGACGAGAAGGGCAATGTTGTCACAGGCGACCACATCCTGTACATCTACGGAACATATATGAAGGACAGAGGCAAACTGCTCAACAACAAGGTAGTCACTACCGTAATGTCGAACTTCGGTCTTTATAAAGCTCTCGACGCAGCCGGAATCGAGTATGAGCAGACTAAGGTCGGTGATAAATACGTTTACGAAAACATGGTACAGAACGGCCACCGCATAGGCGGAGAGCAGAGCGGACATATCATCTTCACAAAGTATGCTACAACAGGTGACGGCATCCTCACATCGCTCAAGCTGATGGAGGCAATGCTTGCAAGAAAGAAGAAGATGAGCGAGCTTGCTGCTCCTGTAGTGTTCTACCCACAGGTGCTCAAGAACATCAGAGTAAAGAGCAAGGCTGACTGCATGAACGATCCTGACGTGCTCGCAGCTGATGCTGCTGCAAAGAAGGCTCTCGGTGACAAGGGCCGCACACTGCTGCGTGAATCCGGTACAGAGCCTGTGGTCCGCGTAATGGCAGAAGCTCCGTCTGAGGAAGAGTGCGAGAAGTACGTTGACCAGATCATCGACGTGATCCGCGCTAAAGGACATCTGGTAGATTAGGAGGCAATATATGTACACAATCAATGATCTTTACGATCTCGATCACACTTTAGCGAAGGATTACCTCAGCCGGTTTACATATCCGTGGGAAGCGCTGAAGGGAATCAAGGATTTCATACTTGAACTTGGTCCTAAGCTTGACCCTGAAGAATATGAAGAGGTCAGCGAGAACGTATGGGTGCACAAGACTGCAAAGGTGTTCCCGAGTGCATATCTCGGAGCACCGTGCATCATCGGACCTGAGACTGAAGTCAGACACTGCGCATTCGTAAGAGGCTCGGCTCTTGTCGGCCGCAAGTGTGTGGTAGGAAACTCCGTGGAGCTGAAGAATGTCATACTTTTCGATAATGTCCAGACTCCGCACTATAACTATGTGGGAGATTCGATCCTCGGTCATTACAGCCACATGGGCGCCGGTTCCATCACATCCAATGTGAAGGCCGACAAACAGCTCGTTGTGGTCCATAACGGAACAGAACAGATCGAGACAGGCATCAAGAAGTTCGGCGCCATGCTCGGCGACCACGTTGAGGTAGGCTGCAACGCAGTGCTCAATCCGGGCACAGTGATAGGCCGCAACTCAAACGTATATCCGACATCATGCGTCAGAGGCGTTATTCCTGAGAACAGCATCTGGAAGAACACCGGAGATGTGATCGAAAAGAGATAACATTACAAAAAAAGAAAGACCGGTGCAGAAATGGTTACCCAACCATTGATGCACCGGTCTTACTATATGATATAATAGTCACGTAAAAGCCGGAGCGCGACAACAAAGGGGAGTCTATTATGAGAAAGACTAAAATCGTATGTACCATGGGCCCAAGGGAGTCCGATGATTCGATTCTCGCTGAACTTGCGAAAGAAATGGACGTTGCCAGATTCAATTTTTCGCACGGGACTCATGAGAGTCATCTTGAAATGCTGACACGCGTCAGAAAAGCCGCAAAGGAAGCCGGCAGACCGATAGCCATGCTTCTCGATACAAAGGGTCCGGAGATCCGTACGGGACTGCTCGAAGACCACGAAAGCGTGAAGCTTATGAAGGGCGGCAAAGTGGTCATTTCATATGCTGAGGATCCTGCGGCAGAAGGAAATGCCGAGCATATCTATGTGACATATAAAGACATGGCAAAGGATCTTTCAGCCGGAGACACCGTACTGATAGACGACGGTGCGATCGAGCTTAAAGTCGAGTCGGTCGATGGCGACGAGCTCAAATGCAGCATAATAAACGGCGGTATCCTCTCCGAGAGAAAAGGTGTAAACCTGCCTGGAATCAAAGTGGGACTTCCGGACCTTACAGAGAAGGATTATGAAGACATCAGATTCGGCCTCGAGAATGATTATGATTTCATTGCTGCCTCTTTTGTCAGAAACGCCGGCACCATAAACAAGATCCGCAAATTAGCCAAGGAATACGGTTCACGCATTAAGATAATCGCCAAGATAGAATCCGGAGAAGGCATTGACAACTTCGAAGAGATCGTAGACGCTGCGGACGGCGTCATGGTGGCAAGAGGAGATCTTGGCGTTGAGGTCGAAGCCAAAATGATACCGCAGCTTCAGCGTGAAATGATAGCCAGATGCAATGAAAAGGGCAAGATAGTCATCACGGCTACACAGATGCTTGATTCAATGATGAGAAATCCTCGCCCTACAAGAGCAGAGGTAACGGATGTCGCCAACGCTGTATATGATGGCTCTGACGCAGTGATGCTGTCCGGAGAGACCGCGAGCGGCGAGTATCCTGTAGAGGCGCTGAAGATGATGGTCTCCATTGCAGAGTACACGGAATTATTTGCGAGAAGCCCGCACATACTGCGTAATGAGGGAGCTCCTTCGGTCTCGACTACCACATGCATGGCTGCCGTGAAGGCGGCAAAAGAGCTCAGGGCAAGAGCCATACTGGCACCGACTTCATCCGGAGCTACTGTTGTGCAGGTGTCCAAATGCAGACCGGATTCCGAGATCTACGCTTTCTCGCCTGAACCGATGGTTGTAAGGCAGATGAATCTTCTCTGGGGAGTAAGACCTATGCTGTCCGAGAGAGCGCATACCACAGATGAGCTTATGGAAGATTGTCTCGAGATAATGAGAGAAAAGGGACTGTCAGCTACCGGAGACATCATGGTATTCATTGCAGGTGTTGTAAGCGGAAGACACAGCTATCAGAGGTCGCAAACCAATACAATGAAAATAATAGAGATATGATTTAAGTATGATACGGCCGTCCAAAAAGGACGGCTGTATTATTGAAGTGATTTATCGCTGGTGTTAAAATTATAAGGTATTAGGTTGAAAACACCTTGTTTGTCATAAGTATGGAAGGGAAAGAAACAATGAGTACGGAAAGAAGAGTAGGAACTGTATCACGCGGCATAAGATGCCCGATTTTCCGCGAGGGAGATGATCTGGCGAAAATGGTAGTAGACAGCGTGCTCGAGGCAGCTGCTTCTGATGACGGCTTTGATGTTAGAGACAGGGACGTAGTCTGCATCACTGAGTCTGTCGTGGCAAGATGCCAGGGCAATTACGCAAGTGTCGATGACATAGCGACAGACGTCAGGGAGAAGCTCGGCGGAAAGACAGTCGGCGTTATCTGGCCGATCCTTTCGAGAAACAGATTTGCCATCTGCCTGAGAGGAATCTCCAAGGGAGCGGAGAAAGTGGTTCTCATGCTCAGCTATCCGTCGGATGAAGTGGGCAATGCGCTCCTCACCATGGATCAGATCGATGAGGCGGGAGTTAACCCTTACAGTGATGTCCTTACTCTTGAAAAATACAGAGAACTTTTCGGAGAGAACAAGCATCAGTTCACGGGTGTTGATTACGTAGCATACTACGGCGATCTTATCAGGGCTGCCGGTGCTGAGGCTGAGATTATCTTCGCGAACCATGCGGAGGAGATCCTCAACTACACAGACAATGTGATCAACTGTGACATCCATACGCGCGCCCGTACAAAGAGAATACTCAAGGCGAAAGGCGCAAACGTATACGGACTTGATGAGATACTTAATGCTCCTGTTAACGGAAGCGGATTCAATGAGGATTACGGTCTGCTGGGGTCCAACAAGGCAACTGAGGATACAGTAAAGCTCTTCCCGAGAGATGCGCAGCACATAGTTGACAGCATACAGTCAGCCATGCTCGAAAAGACCGGAAAGTGCGTAGAGGTAATGATCTACGGCGATGGTGCTTTCAAGGATCCTGTAGGAAAGATCTGGGAACTCGCTGACCCTGTAGTATCACCGTTCTATACACCTGGACTCGAGGGTACTCCGAACGAACTCAAGCTGAAGTATCTTGCTGACAATGACTTTGCGGATCTCACCGGTGAAGCGCTCAGAGACGCGATCTCCAAGGCTATCGCAGACAAGCCGCAGGAGAGCCTGGTGGGCAACATGGTGTCAGAAGGTACTACACCAAGACGTCTGACAGACCTGATCGGATCGCTCTGCGACCTCACATCCGGATCCGGAGACAAAGGCACACCTGTAGTCTATATCCAGGGTTACTTCGACAACTATACAACAGGCAAATAGACGGATGCCGGCCGGCAATGCCGGTGCAGCACTGCATCTATGAGCAGATAAAAAGATCCCGCGGCGCGTGAATGCTGCCGCGGGATCATCTTTATTTATGCCATCAGTCCCAGAGATTGAGCGGATAGGTGCCGTCAGCCTTAAGCGCGGCAAATTTTGCCACTACCTCAGGCTTGTCTTCCTTGTAAGTTACTCCGAACCACTTGTCGGATGAGGTAAGCACTTCGTATGTGGCGCTGCCATCTGCTATCTGCTCATTGATAGGGGTCTGGATGTAGTATTCGCCTTTCATCGGGTTTTCTTCCAGGATGCGTCCGAGGGCTTTCTTAAAACCATCCGCAAGGATCTTGATGTACTCAAGCCCGAATCCCCATAAATTCATCGAAACCGGGGAATCTGCAGGAATGATCTCCTTGCTGCCGTCAGGCAGCGTATCTGTAACGGTTCCGTCAGCCTCTCTGCCGACCTGAAGGTGCTCAACGATATCTGTGAGCATGCCGTCTTTTGCCTTGCAGATGCCGCGTGATACAGTACCGTTCTCGGACAGGGTCTTTTCGACTTCAAACCCTACCATGCAGTTGTGGGTGGCATCAGCCTTTTTTGTCAGGAATTCATAGATCTTTACAAAGCCTTCCTTGCCGTAATAATCGTCGGCGTTGATGACCGCGAACGGTGCATCGATAATGTTCCTGGCGGAGAGTACGGCCTGGCCGGTTCCCCATGGCTTTGTGCGGCCTTCAGGGAAGGTGAATCCCTCAGGCAGGTCCGAGCCTTCCTGGAATGCGTAGTAAACTTCGTATTTTTTGCCTGCGCCGTTTTCGATGTGAGCTTTGAAGACTTCCTCAAAGTCATGCTTGATAATGAAGCAAACTCTGCGGAATCCCGCTTCGTATGCATCGTAAAGGCTGAAGTCCATGATGATGTCGCCTTGCTCGGTGATGCGGTCAAGCTGTTTGTTGCCGCCATACCTGCTGCCCATGCCGGCAGCCATGATTACTAAAATCGGTTCCATAATTATTCTCCTGTAAATGATAGTTTAGAGAGCGGCTTCCAGACGGGCGCGCACTGTTTCCTCGCCCATTATCTGCTGGATCGCCCAGACGTCAGGGGACTGTGCGCGTCCCATAAGAGCGATCCTTATCACGGTACTTACATGTCCTACATGTCCCTTGTATTCTTCCGGATGTTTCTTGAAGTCCTTTGGCTTAGCGGCATATCCGAGCGATACTGCGATCTCTCTGATCTTTTCGAACCATTGTCCGTTGTCATCGGAGTGATCGTAAGAAGCGAGATACGCCTTCAGGATCTCCGCTGCATCCGCTGCGGCTTCCGCCGGATACTCATCCTTTATCTCGAATGACTCATCAAAGAAATAACCGATGAATTCCATTATCTGCTTTGCATATACGAGGTCGGCTCTCGGACGCGCGTCATGTCTGCCGAGGTCGAGTATCTCAGCCAGATGATCCATGTCCGCAAACATATAGCCGTATTCAGGCGCGAATTCATCTGACCACGACTTCAGCCATGCAGCCAGCTCATGCGCGTCGATGTGCAGGAGGGTGTTCTTGCTGACATCGTTTAGTTTATCGAGATCGAAGAGCGCTCCGCTGCTCGACATCTTCTCTGTAGTAAACCTGAAATCCTCCGCCGGGGCATCCGGGTTCTCGATACGCCACTCCTCATAATTCGAATTGAGTATGGTGAGCAGGTATTCCCTGACAGCTGCCGGGTGATATCCCTCGTTGCGGTAGAAGTCGAGTGAGAGCTCAGGGTCCTTGCGCTTTGAGAGCTTGCGCTTGTTGCCGTCTTCACCGATCTTCATAAGCTGTGCCGTATGGCAGTATACCGGAAGATCCCATCCGAGGTCTTCGAACAGCTCGACATGGATAGGAAGGGAAGGCAGCCATTCCTCACCCCTTACGACATGCGTGGTGTGCATCAGGTGATCATCGACGACATGCGCGAAGTGATAGGTAGGGATGCCTGTCTGCTTTATGATTACAACGTCGAGGAAGTTGTCAGGCACTGAGAGCTCGCCGCGAATGGCGTCATTTACTGTATGCCTTGCTGTTTCTTCAGCGGAAGCGTTAGGCACGCCATTCGATCTGAGTCTTATGACAAACGGCTCGCCGGCCCTGATCCTTGATACGACCTCAGCCTCAACAGCTTCATCTTTGTCCCAGTCCCTGTACTTTGACCAGCCCGCGTAGATACCCGGAGCGATCTTTTCGCTTTCCTGCTTTTCTCTTATGGTGCTTATCTCGTCCTCGGTAAGGAAACATGGATAGGCCAGACCTTCTGACAGAAGTTTTTTTGCAAATGTGCGGTAGATCTCTCCGCGGTGGCTCTGGGTGTAGTCGCCGTAATTGCCGATGTCGCCGGATCCCGTGACACCTTCATCAAAGCGGATGCCGAAGAAGTCAAGGGAGCCGATTATTGTTTCCACCGCGTTTTCGACATAACGCTTATCATCTGTATCTTCTATTCTGAGATAAAAGACTCCGCCGCTCTGGTGTGCCAGCCTCTCGTCAACGAAAGCGCCGTAGAGGTTGCCGAGATGTATGAATCCGGTCGGGCTCGGTCCCAGTCTGGTGACCATTGCGCCTTCAGGCAGATCCCTGGCAGGATACATTGCCTCATAATCTTCAGGAGCATGAGCGAGTGACGGGTAAATAAGTTCGCTTAATTCTTTGTTATTCATATTACACTTGATTTCCTTTGTGTTCGTCTGATCTACATCATGTATTCTAACACACATGGCGCATTCAATTCACATAAACCTCGTATTCCGGTAAAAAAGATGAAATACACAGACCCGAACTGTGGAAATTGAATGAGAAACCCATGCAGAGGGCCCGTTCGTTGTTGAACGGGCCATGTTTTTTTGCCTGCTGTTGTTCAGAATGCCAAAAAACGCAAAAAATAGGTATCTGCGGCATTGACTGAAAAAGGGTATGAGCATATAATTGCAATGATTTTTGTTTAAGAAAAATATTGAAAAATCAAGTAAGCTAAGGTCGTTGACCGCTTTAAGCATGGCGGACCAGAGACCAAAAGAAGAAGGGAAAAAAGATGAAAGGTAATTTAATAATCGGACAGTCGGGCGGACCTACCGCTGTAATCAATTCCAGCCTTGCGGGAGTTATCAAGGCATGCTGGAAGCAGGGCATCAGAAGGATCTACGGAATGCACTACGGCATCGAAGGATTCCTGAATGAGGACATCGTAGACATCGAAGACTATATCACGAGCGGACAGGATCTTTCGCTGCTCAAGAGGACACCGTCTTCATTCCTCGGCACATGCCGCTACAAGCTGCCTCCTGCAGAAGGAAATGAGAAGCTTTACGAAAAGATTTTTGACATACTCGACAAGAAGAACATCGAGTTCTTCCTCTATAACGGCGGAAACGATTCGATGGATACAATAAAGCAGCTTGCTGACTATGCGGCTTCGCATCAGAAGAAGCAGAAGTTCATGGGAATCCCTAAGACTATCGACAATGACCTGCCTATGACAGATCACTGCCCTGGCTATGGTTCAGCAGCGAAGTATATCGCAACCTCGATGAAAGAGATCATCAGGGACAACGAGAGCTATGGAGTATCCAAGCCGACGATCTGCATCGTTGAGATCATGGGACGTCACGCAGGATGGCTCACAGCTGCAGCAGCTCTGTCGAAAGACATCGACTGCTCCGGTCCTGACCTGATCTATCTGCCGGAAGTCACTTTCGATATCAACGACTTCATCGAGAGAATAAAGAAACTCGCGAAGACGAAGAAGTCTGTAGTTATTGCAGTATCAGAAGGCCTCAAGACTGCAGACGGAAAGTTCGTATGCGAGCTCGGAACCGTAAATGACCACGTAGACGCTTTCGGTCACAAACAGCTTGCCGGCACTGCGGCATATCTTGCAAGCCTTGTAACTCAGCAGACAGGACTCAAGTCGCGTTACATTGAATTCTCCTCGCTGCAGAGATGCGCAGCACACCTTGCTTCCAGAAGCGACTCCGACGAAGCATATAATGTCGGATACCTCGCAGCAAAGGCAGCTTTTGAAGGCAATACGGGCAAGATGATAACCATCCAGGTCAACAGCAGGGAGCCGTATGTAGAGACATATGACATGTTCGACATCCATGAGGTAGCGAACGTAGAGCGCAAGGTGCCTCTGGACTGGATAATCAACGACGGTACATATGTCAGCGATGAGTATCTCAAATACGCAAGACCGTTCATTATCGGACGTGTCGCACCGTATACTGCAGGTGGACTCCCGATCCATCTGACAATGACCAAGAAGAGAAACCACAAGTAACGAACGGAGCTTCATTTGGCAAATATCGAAATCAGAGAAGTAAAGACTAAGGCGGAGAGGAGAGTCTTCGTGGACTTTCCAAACCGCTTTTATCGTGATAACGAGAATTTCGTCCCGGCATTTTTCGGCGACGACATAGATGACTGGGATGAGAAAAAGAACCCGGCTTTTGAATATTGTGAAGCAAAGTCATGGCTCGCTTACAGGGATGGAGAGGCTGTCGGACGCATAGGTGCCATCCTGAGCCACGCTTCAAATGAGAAATGGGGAACTAAGCGAATGCGCTTTTCCCAGGTGGATTTCATTGATGACAGAGCTGTATCGAAAGCGCTCTTCGATGAAGTGGAGAACTGGGCGAAGGAAAAGGGCATGAATGAAGTCCATGGGCCGCTCGGTTTCTGTGACCTGGACAGGGAAGGCATGCTGGTTGAGGGCTTTGATAAGCGCAGCATGTTCTACACTTATTATAATGACCCTTATTATATCGACCACCTGGAGGCCCTTGGCTACGTAAAGGATACAGACTGGATCGAGCATCTGATCCCGCTCAATGGCTGGGACGATCCGAACTACAAGAAGCTCAAGCGCATATCCGATGCCATGCTCAAAAGGACCGGATTCCATAAAGTGCAGGTGAAGCACAAGTCCGAGTACAAGCCGTACATCAGGCAGGTCTTCGAACTCGTAAACATTGCCTATGCGCATCTTTACGGAGTGGTTGAGCTGAACGAAAGGCAGATCAAAAAATATACGAATAAATTCCTTCCGCTGGTCGATCCGGACTTTGTATGTCTGATCGTAGACGACAACGACAAACTTATGGGCTTCGGAGTAGGGGCTCCGTCAACTGCGGAGGCCATGCGCAAGTGCGGCGGACATCTGATGCCGTTTGGCTGGATAGGTCTTCTGAAGGCGTTGATACAGAAGAAGGATACACTTGATCTTCTCCTGATAGCGGTAAGGCCTGAATACCAGAAGACCGGACTCAACGGAGTCATCATGGAGCACCTTTTTACCGGCTGCAATAAAAACGGTATCCGCCGGGCCGAGACAGGACCTCAGCTTGAATGGAATACCAACGTCCATCATCAGTGGAAGATGTTCAATATTGAGCCTCACAAACGCAGACGCTGTTTCGTGAAGCAGCTGTAGACAAAGCAAGAGCCCGGATCCCGGGCTCTTTTGATTAAATCGTCAGGTTGTACATGTCTGCGTATATGCCGCCTTTTTTCAGAAGGTCATCGTGAGAGCCTTCCTCGGCTATGCCGTCTTCGGTCAGTACCACGATGCGGTCGGCGTTCTTTACCGTCGACAGCCTGTGGGCTATCGTGATGGTAGTCCGGCCTTTCGCGAGCTCGGCCAGCGATTCCTGGACATATCGTTCGCTTTCGTTGTCGAGCGATGAAGTGGCCTCATCGAGGATCAGGATAGGAGGATTCTTCAGGAAGACCCTTGCAATGCTGATGCGCTGCTTCTGACCGCCCGAGAGCCTGGCGCCGCGCTCACCTACGTAAGTATCGTAGCCGTCAGGCAGTTCGTTGATGAATTCGTCAGCACCGGCAAGCTTCGCAGCTTCTTTTATCTCCTCGCGGCTCGCGCCCGGCCTTCCGTATTCGATGTTGCCCGCAACAGTGTCCGAGAAGAGGTATACCTCCTGCTGCATCATTCCGATCTTTGTGCGGAGCGAATGGATCTTATAGCCGCGGATGTCCCTGCCGTCTACAAGTATGGCGCCGCCGCTTACATCATAGAAGCGCGGGATCAGATTGCAGAACGTCGTCTTGCCTGCGCCGCTCGGACCTACGACAGCTACGTTCTCTCCGCTTGCAATGCGGATGTTTATGTGACTGAGCACCTGCGTGCCTGCTTTCATGTTCCCGGCGCTGTCTTTTCCGGTCTCATACGAGAACGAAACATCGCGGAATTCGATGTCTCCGTGCACGTCCTGTGGCATGTCGACAGCTTCCGGAGAGTCTTCGATCTCTATCTCGGTATCCATTACCTCGACGAATCTTTCGATCCCGGTCATGCCGCGCTGGAACTGCTCGGTGAATTCTACCACGCGGCGGACGGATTCAAGGAGCACAGCCACATACATCAGATAAGCGATGAAGTCTCCGGCTGTGATGAGGCCGCGTATGAGAGCCAGGGATCCGAAAAAAACGATTGAGATGTACATGAGGCCGTCGAAGAGGCGGGTGACACCCCGGAATCCGGCCATGTTGCGGTAGCCGACCTTCTTCGTTGTCAGGAATCTTTCGTTGCCTTCCTCAAAGCGCTTTTCCTCAACATCTTCATTGGCAAAGGACTTGGATACCCTGATGCCGAGAAGGCTGTCTTCGACATGGGAGTTGATCTCTCCGAGTTCGGACCTTTGCCATTTGAAGGCGTTGCGCATCCTTACCCTGAACTTCATGGCGCATACGAGCATGAGCGGTATGAGCGCGAAGAGCAAAAGCGTGAGAGGCACATTCACCTGTATCAGCACGGTGAATGCGACGACTATCTTCACCGCCGCGATGAAATATTCTTCAGGACAGTGGTGGGCAAATTCGGTAATGTCGAACAGATCCGTAGTGATTCGGGATATCAGCTGACCTGTCTTGTTGCTTGTGTAGTACCCGTAGGAAAGTTCCTGGAATTTAGCGAAGAGGTCTTTGCGCATATCCTTTTCGATCTGTGCGCCCATTATATGACCACGGTTCTGCATGTAATAGTTGGCCGCGACATCTATCACCCTCAGCACTATATACAGGAGCGTTATGCGCACGACCAGCTCAACCGTGAGATCAGCAGGCGAAGCCGTCACCGTGTTGGTTATGTACCTTACGATCACCGGCAGCACAAGATCACATACACTCGTGAGAGAAGCGCAGAACAGATCCAGAACGAGTATGTGCCAGTATGGTTTGAAGTAGGGGTAGAACCTTTTCAGCAGATATTTTGTTGACATAGCTTTCTGTTCCATAGTGAGGCAATTATACATTATTTGTTGAAGATTTAGATTGTTTCTAATAAAATTAATCAGTTAGATACTTTATTACCCGGAAGGTGCAGAAATGGAACTGAACAAAAAGAGAATCGATCGCATTCTTATGACGGTAGCCGGAAATATATTTTACGCTGCCGGTGTAAATCTGATGATCAATCCGATACATCTGTACAGCGGAGGGTTTACCGGTATCGCCCAGCTTATAAGACTGTTCCTTACAGGATTTCTGCATATTCCGGAGATCCCGGGCGTCGATTACATGGGTATCATATATTTTGCCATCAACATCCCGCTGTTCTTCATGGCTTACAAGGTGATGGGGCGCAAGTTCTGCATCACTACACTCATCTCGATAGCCATGGCATCGGCCTTCCTGGCGGTCATACCGGTACCGGCTGTTCCCATAGTTGAGGACCGCATACTGGCGTCGGTAGTGGGCGGTCTCGGAAGCGGTGTCGGAGCAGGACTCGTGCTGAGAGCGGGAAGCTCACAGGGCGGTCAGGATGTTATCGGAGTATGCCTTGCGAAAACGCACCCGAACTTCAAGGTCGGAACGATAGGCATAATTATAAGCATCTGCATATATACGATCTGCCTCTTTATTTACGACATTCCGACTGTGCTGTACTCGGTCATATTCGCAGTTGTAACTGGACTGGGCATCGACCGCGTCCATACGCAGAACATCAAGCAGGAATGCATGATCTTCACAAAGAAACCGGGCCTCGCGGATGCGATACTGCACGATCTTAACAGAGGCGCCACGATCTGGGGCGGTCAGGGTGCTTACACCGGCGATGACACGCAGGTGCTTGTGACTGTCATAAGCAAATATGAGGAGCCGCATCTGAGGGAGATCATCGCAAAGCACGATGAGAATGCCTTTATGATAATCAGCGACAACATCAGAGTAGTCGGACTCTTTCAAAAGAGATTTACGGAGTGATAAAATACACACATGGTAGTTTTTAAGATCTTACTGATAATATTGGTTGCACTGCCGGTCATCGCGCTTGCGTCATACTTCTATTCGCAGATGCTCAGCTACATAAAAACCAGAAACAGGATCGAGGACGAAGCGGTCAGACAGGTCGTTGCCGAATCGAAAGCTGAAAAAGACAGCAAAAAGAGCAAAAAGAAGCGCAAAAAGAAGGAGAAGCGGAAATGAGAGGACTGTTCATCACGCTTGAAGGCGGCGATGGTTCCGGCAAGTCGACACAGATAAGAAACATCGAAAGGTTCTTCACGGAGAAGGGCCTTGTTGTGATGCATACAAGAGAGCCGGGCGGACCTCGCATAAGCGAAAAACTCAGGGAGATCCTTCTTGACACCGAAAACACTGAGATGGAAGCCGTGACGGAGATGTTCATCTATGCGGCGGCAAGGGCGCAGCATGTGAGAGAAAAGGTCATGCCGGCGCTGGAGCGCGGAGAAGTTGTGATCTGCGACCGGTTCGTGGATTCTTCGATCGCCTATCAGGCATACGGCAGACGTCTTGGAGAAATGGTGGCCGAGGTCAACAGATATGCCACGGGCGGGCTCAGTCCCGACCTTACCATATGGCTCGACATCGATCCTGAGACCGGCAAGGCCAGGGCATCAGGGGACAAGGGACCGGACAGACTCGATCTTGAGTCGTCGGAATTCCATGAAAGAGTCCGTGAGGGATACAAGTCCATAGCGGAGTCCGAACCGGAAAGATTCAAAAGGATAGATGCAGCAGGTTCCATAGAAGAGATAAAAGAAAAGATATACGGCTGCCTGGAGGAGCTCTGCAGGGAAAGATGCATCTGAACGCCATAATTAAAAGCATCGCGGGCGGAATGAGCTCCGCTCACGCGTACATAGTGGAAGGCAAGGCGGGCAGCGCAAGAGAAGACTTCATGAAGAGGCTGTCGATGGGGCTTGAGTGCAGGAACGCCGATGTCTCATCAAGGCCGTGCGGCATCTGCGACGCGTGCAGGCAGGTCGCGGCAGGCTCATCCATGGATATAGTCCGCATGCAGATGAGCGGAAAGAACGGCTATAAAACGGAGGATGCCAACGCTTTCTGCAGCAGGCTCGACATGGGTGCATACGGGAGATATCTCATAGGCATAATTGATGATGCTGACAGTCTGAGCGAGACCGTGCAGAACAAGCTCCTCAAAACACTCGAAGAGCCGCGTCCTGATGTTATACTGCTGCTGGGGACATCCAATCCGGATCACCTGCTGAGCACGGTAAGGTCGAGATGCAGCACAATCAGACTGCAGTCCGGACCGGATGCTCCGGACGAAGCCGAAAGTGAAAAGGAGGAAGCTGTAAAAGCCGCTGCGGCACTGCTAAGCGGTGAAGGCGCATTCTGTGAATTCAGGGATGCCATCGAAAAGTGTGTCAAAACACGCGGGGACGCACTCTTACTGATAGATTACGCGGAAGATGGGTTCCGCGGACGCATGATGTCGGGAGACTCTCCCGCGGCAATGGCCGACAGGATAGAACTGTGCGAAAAGGCGCGCGCCGACATCGAAAGGGACATGGACAGAAACAAGGCTCTGAAGAGGCTCCGGCTGGAGCTTACAGGGCACTGACAGGGAGGATATACAATAATGGTTGAAATAGTCGGAGTCGGATTCGCGAAGACCGGCAAAACATATTATTTTGACCCGGTAGGGAAGACTTTTGAACTCGGAGACATGGTCATAGTCGAAACGGCAAGAGGCATGGAACTGGGCCACATTCTCATTGCAAACAGAGAGATCGACGAATCCGAGCTCGTGGCCGAACTCAAGCCGGTAGAGCGCAAGGCTACGGATTCGGATCTCAGGAAATATCATGAAAATCTCGCCAGGAGAGAGGATGCTCTCAGAGTTTGCGCGGAAAAGATCGAAAAGCACGGACTTGATATGAAACTCATCGACGTTGAATTCATGATCGACGGGTCCAAGATCGTGTTCTACTTCTCTGCTGACGGCAGAGTCGATTTCAGAGAACTGGCGAAGGATCTTGCCGGACATTTCAAAAACAGGATAGAACTCAGACAGATAGGCGTCAGGGATGAAGCAAGGATACTCGGCGGCATCGGCATATGCGGAAGACCTCTTTGCTGCAGCAAGTGGCTTTCGGACTTCCATCCGGTATCGATCAAGATGGCAAAGCAGCAGAACCTCTCGCTCAATCCGTCAAAGATCTCGGGTACATGCGGACGGCTCATGTGCTGCCTCAATTTTGAGGACAAGACATACAAGGAACTCCGCAAGGGCATGCCTAAAGACAATGAGAGAGTCGAAACGCCTGACGGTCTCGCGAAGGTAGTCAACGTTGATTACTTCAACGGAAAGATCAACACACGCGCAATCGAAAAGGATCCTGAGACAGGCGAAGAAGTCTTCTCACAGGAGATACATTCTTTCAGAAAGGAAGAGATCAGGCGCATCGGAAAGAATGCCGGAAAAGACCGCGCGGAAGACCTTCAGCTTGAGGTCATGTTCGATGCTGAGGTAGACGATGAGGAGATCCGCGAGCTCGAGGCGCTCATGAAAGAGTTCTGATGGAGAGGATAGACGACACCGGTTTCGGCGATATAAAGGTGATCCAGAACAAGGGCTCAGGCTACGGTGTCGATGCCGTGCTGCTTGCGGCGTTTGCTGCAGGCGATACCGGAGCTAAGGGGCTTCCGAAAAACAGTTCAAGGCCGCTGAGGATAGCGGATCTCGGTACCGGCTGCGGAGTTGCGGCTTTCATTCTTCACCACAAGCTGGGCGGCGCGCTTATGACAGGATATGACATAAATGCGAATGCCATAGACAGGGCCCGTAGAGCCTGCGCCATGAACGGACTGTCCGGAACTATCGGTTTCATATGCTCAGACATAAAGGATATCGGGAATATATCAGACCTTGACGCAGTGATAACTAATCCTCCGTATTTCAGGAGGACACCTGATGAACCGGGTGCGGCTGATCCTGATGAAAGATACATTGCGAGGCATGAGACTACCGCGGACATCGCTGATTTTGCGGCCGTATCTGCCGGAATGCTGAGGGATGGCGGTCATCTTTACATGGTACACAGGCCTGACAGGCTTTCAGATATATTTTCGGAACTAAGAACTGCCGGGATCGAGCCGAAGGAGATGCAGCTTGTGGTTCCAAGGGAAGGGAAGGCTGCGAACATAGTGCTCATGCACGGCATAAAAGGGGCAGGGCCGGAGCTTCGCGTTCTGCCGCAGATAGCTGTTCATACAGCTGACGGCGGATATACCGGCGAGATCCTGAAATACTATGAAAGAGTATAAAAGTCCGAAGAGGAGATCACGGCGGAAACCGGAAACCAAATCGGGCTTTTTTGTATCTAAATCTGCAATGCAGAAGGTGCTTTGCTTGAATAGAGAGGCGCTTCTATATATAATATTATCAATAAGTGCGGGCTTTTTCGGACAGCTTGCAATGTAATCAGAGAAGGAGAATGCATATGATTTCAGTAAGTGTGAAAGGTGTACTGATCGGAGTGCTTCTGATCGCTTTGATCGTGCTCGTCGTTTTCCTGATCGTACTGGTCTCGAACCTTACGGATACGATCAAGAAGGCCAATGCCATAATCGATGGAGGCACCAGTGCCGCAGCAGGCGCAAAGGAAAAGATCGACAACGCTTCCAACGCTGTAAAGGGCAGCGTCTCAAAAGTTACGGGCATTGCATCCGGCGTAGTATCCACCGGTACAAATATTGCCGGCAAGGTGATCGATAAGGTTGTCAAGTAGGGAATAAGGAGAATCGATATGACTATCAACCAGATAATTGCATTCTGCCTTGTGGCCGTACTTATAGGATTCCTTGTTGTTCTGGCGATCATGGCGAAACATGCAGTAGAATTGCTCAAGAAGACCAAGACTCTGGCTGACAAGAGCAACGAAGCCGTAGATGACGTCAAGGGCAGGTTTGACAAACTCAGCGATGACGCTCTCGGAGCTGTCAGCGCGGTAGCTGCGGATACATCCGGCGCAGTCAAGGCTCTTACATTTGCCGGTATCGGACTTACGGCTCTCGGTCTTGTAAAGGCCTTGCTCAGGATACTGACAGGTTCGAGCATCTTCTCCGCGATGTCGACCGCAAGAGAACGCAAAAGAGCTAAAAAGGAAATCAAGCTTTCCAAGCAGACTATAAAAGAACTCAACAAGCAGTCTGAACTCGAGAAAAAGGCCCGCAAAAAAGCGGCAAAGAAGACTCAGAAGTATCAGAAGCAGGATGCCAGGGCTGCAGCGAAGGCAGCAAAAAAGGCAAAGGCAAACGCAAAGGCAACGGCAAAGGCTGAAGCCGCAGCAACTAAGAAGAAGGCAAAAGCCGATAAGAAAGAAGCCGCCGCTGCTGCAAAGGCAGCTGCTGTGACTGCCGCTCTGATGCTGAAGAAGGAAAAGGCAGAAAAGAAGAAATCTCTCAAGGCCGCTAAGGCTGCAGCTGCACTGAGCACAAAAATTGCAAAGACAGAGAAGAAGGCTGCAGCAAAGGCAGCAAGAATCGAAAAAGCTGTTGCAGCAAAGGCGGTCAGGGCCGAAAACGCGGTTGCCCTTAAAGCGGCAAAGGCTGAGAAGCAGGCCGTTAAGGCCGCAGCAAAGGCCGAGAAGAGCGCAGCGCTGCTTGCAGCAAAAATAGATAAAAAGGCCCTTAAGGCTAATGCCAAAAAGGCTGAAAAGGCGGTCAAAAAGGCCGGCCATAAAGCTGAGAAAAAGCTCCGCAAGGCTGCAAAGCCAATCAAAAAGGAGCAAAAGAAACTGAAACTGGCAAAGGCCGGAGCAAAGGTCGCTGCCGTTGCAGTAAAAACCGAAGCAAAGATCGTTTCGAAGGCCGCGAAAGAGGCAGGGAAACTGGTCAAAAAGGCTCATGCGAAACATGCAGACAAAAGAGCTGCAAAAAAGGCGGCAAAAAAAGCAGCCGCTGAAACAGCATAAAAAATATTAACATTACAGGAGGCCATTAATGGCAAAGATCCTAGTCAATAACAGCGGCCCGCTTCATGGCGAAGTGTGGATCAGCGGAGCAAAGAACTCAGTGCTTCCGCTTCTGGCCGCAACAATAATGACAGAAGACACCTGCGTGATCGAGGATGTCCCCGATCTCGCAGATGTCAGTGTTATGAAGAAGATGCTCACTAAGTACGGAGCTCAGATCGATGATGCCGAAGAGGGCACCATCAGAATAAGTACGCCCGAAATCATATCCTGCGAAGGAGACAGAGATCTCGTGCAGGAGATGAGGGCGTCTCTTTTTACCATGGGACCGATGCTCGCCAGACACGGCAAAATAATAATGCCTATGCCGGGCGGATGCACCATTGGAAGAAGGCCTATCGACCTTCACCTTAAGGGTTTCAGAGCCCTCGGCGCCGAGGTAATAGAAGATGACGAGAAGGAGCTGGTCCAGGTTTCAGCCGGACCGGAAGGCCTCAAGGGCGATGTCATCTATCTTGACTTCCCTAGTGTCGGAGCAACAGAGAACATACTGATGGCAGCGACACTTGCCAGCGGTACAACCATTATTGAGAATGCCGCCAAGGAACCTGAGATCATCGACCTCGCAAACCAGCTCAATAAGATGGGAGCGAGGATCAAATACGCCGGCACGGACATGATCCGTATCGAAGGCGTACAGAAACTCTCGGGCTGTATTCACGAGGCAATTCCTGACAGGATAGAGACCGGAACATTCATGCTGGCAGCAGCCATAACCCGTGGAGATATCCTTATCAGAAATGCCCTTCCGGGTCATGTCAGACCTATCATGGCAAAGCTCAAGGAGTGCAACGTGGATGTTGAAGTCACGCCTGAAGGCATTTACGTGGATGCCAGAGACAGGGAACTCAACGCGACTGATATCAAGACGCTCCCGTATCCGGGCTTTCCGACAGACATACAGTCTCCGTTCATGGCGTTCCTGACCACGGTCAACGGAAAAAGCGTTGTCAGGGAGACCGTATTCGAGAACAGGTTCATGCACGTAGTTGAGCTCAACAGAATGGGAGCGGACATAATAACTGAGAACAGAGAAGCTATAGTACCTGGAGGCAAGCAGCTTAAAGGAGCCAAAGTAAGGGCGACCGACCTGAGAGCCGGCGCTGCCATGGTACTCGCAGGCCTTGCTGCAAAAGGGACTACGGAGATAAGCGAGATATATCACATAGAAAGAGGCTACGAAGATTTTGTAGGCAAATTCAAGGCTCTCGGAGCCGACATCATGAAGATTTCCAACGATTAAATAGAGAACGGAGGACGTCATGCCTGACATCAATTATCTCAAACTTCTGGCAGAGAAGTACCCTAACCGCAGAAGCGTAAGAACCGAAATCATCAACCTCAGGGCGATCCTTGCTCTTCCTAAGGCTACTGAGTTTTTCCTCAGCGACATCCACGGCGAATATGATGCTTTCCATCACTTCGTAAGGAGCGGCTCGGGAATGATTCGCATGAGGATCGATGAGGTCTTCGGCAACATCCTTACCGAAAGCGAGTGCGATGCGCTCGCCTCGCTCATCTATAATCCTGAAGCTGAAATGGCCAGAAGAGAGAAGAGTGAGAATGACTTTGGTGCATGGTGCAAGGTATCGATCAGAAGACTCATTGCGATCTGCCGCGTTGTATCCAACAAGTACACCAGATCAAAGGTAAAGAAACGTCTGCCTATATTTTCATCGTATATAATGGACGAGCTTCTTTTTGCCGACAATGTTCTGGACAGGCATAAATATTATGACGAGATCATAGATACAATAATAGAGTACGATGCGGCCAGGGAATTCATTATTGATATTTCAGAGACGATCGCCAACATGGTCGTCGACAGGCTTCATATAATCGGAGATATTTTCGACAGAGGCCCTAAATCCCATGTCGTACTTGACTATCTCATGGCCAACCGCGGCGTAGACATACAGTGGGGCAACCATGACATCCTCTGGATGGGCGCTGCGTGCGGAAACAGGGCGTGCATAGCCACGATGATCCGTATAAACGTGCGTTACAATAACTTCGACATGCTCGAGGTAGGCTACGGACTGAACCTGCGCCCGCTGGCATCTCTGGCAGCGCATATTTACAAGGACGATCCTTGTGAATTCTTCAAGCCTAATGTGCTTGAAACAAATAAATACGATCCTATCCCGCCGTCACTTGCTGCGAAAATGCACAAGATGATATCCATCATCCAGTTCAAGATAGAGGGTCAGGAAATCAAGGCGCATCCTGAGTATCACCTCGAACACAGGAATCTCCTCGAGAACATCGACTTCGAAAAGGGAACTGTCATGGTCGACGGCGTTGAGTGGCCGATGAGAGACATGAAACTTCCTACTGTAGACCCTAAGGATCCTTATAAGCTTACTGATCAGGAAGAAGAGGTAATGGTCGCTCTGGAGTCGTCAATACTCAATTCGGAGAAGCTCCAGAGACACATCAATTACATGTTCACTCACGGATCGCTCTTCAAGATCATGAACGGCAATCTTCTGTATCATGGATGCATGATACTTAACGAACGCGGCAATTTCAAAGCCGTGGAGATCGACGGCAAGAAATACAAAGGCGCTGCTTATATGCGCAAGCTCGATCAGATGATCAGAGATGCCCGTGCAAAACAGGCTGATGGAAGAACATCTGCAGAGGCCGCATCGATAATGTGGTATCTGTGGCTTTCCGAGGATTCACCGCTCTTCGGCAAGGACAAGATGACGACCTTCGAGAGATACTTCATCGAAGACAAGTCAACGCATAAGGAGAACAAGATACCTTACTATAAACTGATCGACAAGGAAGAGATCGCGGTCAAGATACTCAAGGATTTCGGACTCGACCCTGACCACGGCTGCATACTTAACGGACACGTTCCGGTTAAGCTCGTAAAGGGCGAGACCCCTATCAAGGCGAACGGCAAACTGTTCATTATTGACGGAGGCATTTCGAAGGCATACCACAAGACTACGGGTATCGCCGGGTATACCGCAATAATGACTTCGAAACACATGTACCTTGCCGAGCACCAGCCTTACGAACCGCTGCGCGAAGACGGAACCCAGGTCTTCCACAGACCGATAATGCATCTGGTCCATACCGAACCTGTCAGACTGAGGATCAGGGATACCGACAATGGAGCTGAGATCCGTGAGCAGATCAAAACGCTCGAGGCGCTGTACGACCAGTTCGTAGGCGGCGGAATCAGAGAGATCTATTAAAACAGAAAGGACTCCAATAAATGGCGATCATTTTGAAAATACTTGGAGGAGTGCTGCTGGCATGCTGTGTCTGGTACATTCTCCTGCTTTACAAGAATAACAGGAATAAACTCTGATGTGTATCAGAGCATAGTGTCAGCCGATAAAGAAAAAGGGGACAACCGCAATGTATCTGGACAGACAACTTATGGCTCTGGCGATAATACCGGGCCTGCTGATAATTTTTTACGTATACAGAAAAGACAAGGTAGAAAAAGAACCGCCGGGGCTGATCATGAAGATCATTCTCCTGGGCATCCTTTCGTGTATCGCTGCCGGTTATATTGAGCGGTTCGAAAGCCAGTTCCTGCCGCAGTATCCTAAGGGATCTCTGGAGTATGCTCTGACGACAGCGTTCTGCATGGCGGCGCTTGTTGAAGAGATCGTGAAGTTCATTGCCATGAAAATAGGATCATGGAGGTATCCGGCTTTCAACTACAGATTCGACGGTATCGTTTACGGAGTGTCGTCTGCGGTCGGTTTTGCCATCTATGAAAACATCAATTACGTAGCGATATACGGCCTTCAGACGGCCATAATAAGAGCCTTCACGGCTATTCCTCTCCACGCTTTCTGCGGAGTTTTCATGGGAGTGTTTTATTCATACTCCAAAAAGAGCAGCATTCTCGGAAAAAAGGGAGCATCCGTTGCTTTCACCGTGCTCTCCCTCCTGGTGCCGATGCTGATCCACGGCATATATGATACGCTGGCGTTCCTTGGAAACAGCGGCACGACGATGCTGCTCGTCTTTGTTGTATTACTGTATGTCGCTGCGATCATGACGATCAGGAGGATGTCAGCTGCTGATTACAGAGCCGGATTCTATCCGCGGGCGCGTACGATCGATTACAACGTAGATATTTGATTCTGAGATAATATATAAAGGTGGTACCTATGAGCAACACGAAGGAACAACTCACCAACGAACTCCTGTATCTGTTCAACACAGGCAAGCTTCACCACGCTTACAGGACTTTTGGAGCGCATATAGCAGACGGAGGTGTACAGTTCACGCTGTGGGCTCCTGATGTCAGATCGGTCAGAGTGACAGGAGACTTCAACAACTGGGATGCCTCGGCTTACATGGAGCATCTCGGAGACACAGGCGTCTGGACATGCTTTGTACCGGGAGCCAAAGCAGGCGATCACTATAAATACGAGATAGAGACTGCAAAAGGCGATCGCATATACAAGGCCGATCCGTTCGCGTTCATGTCGGTCAAAAGACCGGGGACAGACTCGATCGTCACCGAACTCTGGTATGAGTGGCATGACGAAGAATGGATGAAAGGCAGAGCAGCGAAGAACAGTTTCAATGCTCCTATGAATATTTATGAATGCCATCTGGGCTCATGGAAGCGCCCTGAGGGCAAGGATAATTTTTACTCATACAGGGAACTTGCTGAAATGCTCGTGCCTTATGTCAAGGAGATGGGCTACACGCATGTCGAGTTCCTTCCTGTTATGGAGCATCCGCTCGATGCCTCATGGGGATATCAGGTAACGGGCTTCTACGCACCGACTTCAAGGTACGGCTCACCTCATGGCCTCAAGCATCTCATCGAAGCTTTCCATAAGGAAGGGATCGGAGTCATACTGGACTGGGTACCGGGGCATTTCTGTCCTGATGATCACGGCCTCAGGGACTTCAACGGAGACAAGCTTTATGAGAGCATCGTCCATCCTGACTGGGGAACCTATAAATTCGATTTCAGCAGACCTCAGGTCAGGAGCTTCCTGTTGTCGAACGCCATGTACTGGCTTGATGAATACCATGCTGACGGCCTTAGAGTAGACGGCGTCACAAGCATGCTGTATCTGAACTTCGGGATCAGCGACAAGTCGAAAATGAGATTCAACAAGTATGGCGGCGATACTGATCTTGAAGCAGTCGAATTCCTTAAGGAGTTCAACTGCATGATCGGCAACGAGATCAATGGAGCTGTCACGGTCGCAGAAGAAAGTACAGCCTGGCCGATGGTAACACAGCCGCCTTCAAACGGCGGTCTGGGATTCCATTATAAGTGGAACATGGGCTGGATGAATGATACACTTGAGTACATGTCCACGGACTTCCCGTGGAGAGAAGACGCCCACAATAAGCTGACATTCTCCATGACATATGCTTACAGTGAAAACTACGTACTCCCGCTTTCACACGATGAAGTAGTACACGGAAAGAAGAGCCTCATAGGGCGCATGCCTGGAGATATCTGGAGGCAGTTCGCCGGAACAAGACTGCTGGCGATGTACCAGATGACACATCCGGGCAAAAAGCTCAACTTCATGGGGCATGAGATAGCACAGTTCATCGAGTGGCGTGAGTATGAGGGGCTTGAGTGGTTCCTTCTCGGTTATGAGAACCATGAAAAGCACCAGAAATTCATAAAGGATCTCAACCACATATACACAAGCCATCCGGCGCTGTGGTCAGACGACAACAGCTGGGAGGGATTCAAGTGGATAGATCCTGACGACAGAAGGCAAAAGGTCCTCACTTACTACAGACGCGCCAGAGGCACAAATGAAAAGGATCCGGGAGAACTGCTGATCTGCGCTCTCAACATGGGGGTCGAAGCATTCGACGAATTCGAGATCGGTGTCCCGGAACCGGGTTACTACAAAGAGATAATAAACTCCGACAATACAAAATATGCCGGAAGCGGCAGGGTCAATACACGTCAGGTCCGTGCAAGGAAAAAGCCAAGGCACGGAATGCCGTATTCGATCAGGATAAAGATGCCTGTTGTCGGAGCTGCAATATTCCAAAAAAATTATAATAGAAAGGGTCATTAAAGGATCAGATGATTAGAAACAAAGACGATTTCAAAACAGAGTACAAACGTATTGCTAACTCGATGTTCAGAAGAGATCCCGAACATCTGGATGACAAAGACAAATTCGCAGTCCTCGCAAGACTGGTAGAGAGAGAAGCTGCCGAAAGGACAAGCGCAGTAGAAATACTGTCCGGACGTAAAAAGAAAGAAGACAAGAAGGTCTATTACTTCTCAATGGAGTTCCTCATCGGAAAGCTGATGGAAAACTATCTGCTCAACCTCGGCATCCGTGATTTCGCGGCAGAAGGACTCGCTGAAATGGGTACATATCTTGACAACCTGCTTGAGGTTGAGCCGGATCCGGGTCTCGGAAACGGCGGTCTCGGCAGACTTGCGGCATGCTTCCTCGACTCGATGGCGGCTCTCGGCATAAGAGGCGACGGCATGGGTCTGAGATACAAATTCGGTCTTTTCAAACAGAGGATCGTAAGCGGCTACCAGATCGAAAAGCCAGATGCATGGCTTGACGAAGGATATATCTGGGAGAAGGCAAAGCCTTATGATTCCGTTATAGTCAAGTTCGGAGGCAAGGTCGAGAGAACCCTGAAAGATGATGGTCAGATGGAGTACAAGCATGTAGACTATACGACCATCAGAGCCGTACCTTATGACGTACCTATTCTTGGCTTCGGCGGACGCACCGTCAACACGCTCCATCTCTGGGATGCCCAGCCGGTACATGATACGATCGACATGAACGCCTTCAATGCCGGAAATTACAGCGAAGCGATGAAGGAGCGCAGTGAGATCGAAGCTATCACAAGCATTCTATATCCGGATGATACCAACGGTATCGGCAAGCAGCTCCGTCTGAGGCAGGAGTATTTTCTGGTTGCCGCGGGTATCGGCATGATAATCAGAGAGTACAAGTCGCGTTACGGAACGAAGGAGTGGGACAAGTTCTCTGACAGGATACAGATCCACATCAACGATACTCATCCGACGATGTGCATCCCTGAACTCATGAGAGTTTTCATCGATGAGGAAGGACTTGAATGGAAGGACGCATGGAGGATAGTAAGGGCAACATGCTCATTTACGAACCACACCGTGCTGCCTGAGGCACTCGAGAAGTGGTCTATCCCTCACTTCCAGCAGCTCCTGCCAAGGATCTATATGATCATCGATGAGATAAACAAGCGCTGGCAGGAAGGTCTTCCGCTGGAAGCTGATGACTGGCACACACTGAGCCGTGAGACATCGCCGCTCTGGGACAACGAGGTGAAGATGGCCAACCTGTCGGTAGTAGGAAGCCATTCGGTCAACGGAGTATCGGCTCTGCACAGTGATATCCTCACCAAGACGATATTCAGCAAGTTCTACGAACTTCAGCCACAGAAGTTCAACAACAAGACCAACGGAATAAGCCACCGCAGATTCATGATGCAGGCTAATCCGGGACTGGCAAACCTTATTGATACGACTATCGGCACCGACTGGCAGACGGATTTCGAGCAGATCAAGCAGCTTGAGGAGTATGCTCAGGACAGCGCGTTCCTTGAGGAACTCATGACTGTCAAGAGACAGAATAAGCTGAGACTCGCCAAATACATAAGCGACCACATGGAGATCGAAGTTGATCCTGATTCGGTGTTCGACGTTCAGGTCAAGAGGATACACGCTTACAAGAGGCAGCTCCTCAACGGATTCAAGATCCTCGACCTCTATAACAGGCTCAGGGATAATCCTGATCTGCCGATCAACAACTATACGTTCATCTTTGCGGGCAAGGCTGCGCAGGGCTATGCCTTTGCAAAGGAAGTTATCAAGTTCCTCAACAGTCTGGCAGACATGGTCAATTCCGACCCTGTGGTCAGCAAGAGGATCAAAGTAGTGTTCATCGAGAACTTCTGCGTATCCAACGCTCAGCTCATTTATCCTGCAGCCGACATAAGCGAGCAGATCTCTACAGCCGGCAAGGAAGCCAGCGGAACAGGAAACATGAAGTTCATGATGAACGGAGCGGTCACGCTCGGCACAATGGACGGCGCCAATGTTGAGATCAGCCAGCTTGCAGGCCTCGACAACATCTGCATCTTCGGATATTCGTCAGAAGAGACTGAGAGCTACTACAAGCACGGCGGGTACTTTGCACAGTATGTCATCAGCGAGGATCAGAGACTTCAGCGCATGACGAACCAGCTCATTGACGGCACATTCAGCCGCAGCGATTATAACTTCTGGGGCATCCACGATGCACTTCTCAGAAGCAACGACGAATACTTCGTACTCGGAGATTTCGACTCGTATGTAAAAACATGGGAGGAAATGGACAAGATCTATACGGACAAGGAGAGATGGGCACGCATGTCGCTTGCAAACATCGCCAATTCCGCATTCTTCTCCAGTGACCGCACCATTGCAGAATACGCAAAAGATATCTGGAATATATAATTTTTAACAACAGGAGGCTGATGAGTATGAAAAAGAAAAAAATGTTAGCTATGCTCCTGGCCGGAGGGCAGGGCAGCAGGCTCTATGACCTGACTACCAGCATTGCCAAGCCGGCTGTATCGTTCGGAGGAAAGTACAGGATTATCGACTTCGGACTTTCGAACTGTGTCAATTCCGGAATTGACACAGTGGGCATACTTGTACAGTATAAGCCGCTCGTCCTCAACAGATACGTCGGAACAGGCGAATCATGGGACATGGCGGTCAATGACGGCGGCGTACACATACTGCCTCCTTATGCCGGAGCAGCCGGCGGAGAGTGGTATGAGGGCACTGCAGATGCCATTTACCACAACATCGATTTCATAGATATGTATGACCCTGAGAACGTACTGATCCTCTCAGGAGACCACATCTATAAGATGGACTACAACCTCATGCTCGAAGAGCATGAAGCTAACAATTCCGATCTCACAGTATCCGTCATAGAAGTACCGTGGGAAGACGCAAGCAGATTCGGAATAATGACTGCCGATGAGAACGGCAATATCGTCAAGTTCTCCGAGAAACCGAAAGAACCGGACAGCAACCTCGCTTCAATGGGAATCTATATCTTCAAGTGGGATGTCCTGCGCAAGGCGCTGCTCGAAGACCACGAGACAGAGGGTTCGTCACATGACTTCGGAAACGACCTTATTCCGAAACTCCTGGGCGAAGGAAAGAAGCTTACAGTATACAGGTTCGCCGGATACTGGAGAGACGTCGGTACTGTTCAGAGCTATTATGACAGCCAGATGGATCTTATGGACAACGTTGACAGCATCAACGTTTTCACCGGAGACGACAGAGTCTTCTCCAATGCCAACATGTATCCTCCGCAGTATATCGGCCGCGAGGCTAATATCCACAATTCGCTCATCTGCAACGGATGCACGGTTTACGGAAGCGTCAATCACTCCATACTGGGCTCCGGCGCTGTCGTGAGTGCCGGATCGGTGATCGAGGACTCGATCATCCTTCCTAACGCATGGGTAGGCCGCAACTGCCGCATCACGAAGGCGATCATAAATGAAGGTGCCGTCGTTGAAGATAATGCAGTAATAGGCGATCCTGAAGGCGACGTACAGGTTTACGGCAAGACCAATCTGTCGATATAGGAAAGGAGGATACAGGAACATGAAAACAATCGGACTTATTTCCGCAAACTATGGCAGCAGCGAATTCGGCGAACTGCTTGAAAACAGGACCCTGGCATCGCTCCCTTATGGAGGCAGATACAGGCTCATCGATTTTGCACTTTCAAACATGGCAAACGCAGGCATTACTACCGTCGGCGTAATAGCGCCTGCTGACTCAGGCTCGCTTATTGACCATATCGGCGTGGGCAACCCGTGGTCGCTCGCCCGTAAAAGAGGCGGACTGTTTGTAATGCCGGGCTCGGTATACGGCATGCAGAAGTCAGGCAGCAGATTTCTGATGAGAGACCTGCTCAAGTGCGACAGATTCTTCTACAAGGACGATGCCGACTATGTGATAATGTCAGGCAGTACTGATGTCTGCAACATGGACTTCGGACCGTTCATCAAGGCTCATGCAGAATCCGGAAAGCCAATAACAATGATGTACAAGAAGGTACCTAGAGGCGAAGAATTCCATGGCTACTTCCTGGACATCAACGACAGCGGCGGTGTAAATGCCATTCACAATGAGAGCGTTGGATGGTCAAACTATTTCGCAGACTGTTTCATCATCAACAGAACGTATATGCTCGACTTCCTGAAATGGTATAAAGCGCTCGAGTACATGGATATGATCGAACTGATCCGTGATAATATGCACAGCATGGATATCGGCACTTTCGAGTTCAGGGGATATCTCGGCAAGATCAAGAATCCATGGGAGTTCCTCAAGGTGAATCAGGGCATGACAGATTACGACATCCGCAATGAGGTGTTCTGCAACCCTGAAAGACCGATCTTTACAAAAGCGCAGGATGAAGCACCTGTATTCCACTATCCTGAGGCAGACGTAAGGAATTCCGTAATTTCGACAGGATGTATCGTAGAGGGCAGGGTAGAAAACAGTGTTATCTTCAGAAGCTGCCATATCGCTAAGGGAGCTGTTGTGCGCAATTCCGTCATCATGATGCATGGCACAATAGGTGAAGGTGCAGTACTCGACAACGTGATCGTCGACAAGTATGTCACGATCAATCCTGGCGTTAAAATTTACGGCGGAGAGAGGGAGCCTGTAATCATCGGTAAAAACTCTACAATATAAAAAAATACGGGGTATGACATGGCTAAGAAAAACATACTTTTCGCGGCATTTGAAGCATCACCTTTCATAAAGACCGGCGGCCTCGGAGATGTATCCGGGGCTCTGCCTGTCCATCTGAAAAATGATGAGTTCGACGCGAGAGTTATCCTGCCGCTCATCAGCTCGATACCTGAAGAGTATAAGAGCAAAATGAAATTCGTGACCAGCTATGAAGTTCCGCTCGGCTGGAGAAACCAGTATTGCGGGCTTTTCACTCTGATGAAGGGCGGAGTCAAGTATTACTTTCTGGACAACGAGTACTACTTCAAACGCAGCCAGGTCTACGGCGAATTTGATGACGCAGAGAGAGTTGCTTTCTTTTCGAAAGCGGTACTTGAGACCGTAAAGTATATTGCGAAGAACTACAGGCCTGATATCATCCACTGCAACGACTGGCATACCGCGCTGGTACCGGTCTATCTGCGGGAACTGTATAAGGGCGACCCGCTGTTCGATCCTATAAAGACCGTATTTACGATACATAACCTGAAATTCCAGGGAATGTACAGCAAGTACGTGACAGGTGACGTATGCGGCCTGGGAGGCACTCCTGCCGAGGAGCAGATGACGCATAATGATGCGGTAAACTTTCTCAAAGGCGCGGTCATCTATTCAGATGCAGTTACGACCGTAAGCCCTACATATGCTGAAGAGATATGCACTGCTGCATACGGCGAAAACCTGGAGGGGCTGTTCCAGTCGATCCATGAAAAGCTGAGCGGTATTATCAACGGCATAGACCGCAGGAACTATGATCCTGAGACAGACAAGGCTATCGCGGTCAACTATGATGCGGACAGCCTCGAAAAGAAAGTGGAGAACAAGCTTGCTCTTCAGAGAGAGCTCGGTCTCGAAGAGGATCCGGATGTACTGCTGTTTGCGATGGTCAGCCGTCTTACAACACAAAAGGGCGCGAATCTCATTGCTGAGCTCATGCCTGAGTTCAGGGAAAGAAACATGCAGCTTGCGGTCCTGGGGACGGGAGACTATCTGTATGAGCACGCGATAGCTGATTTCGCTTACCACAACCAGTCGAGATTCGCTGCGCGCATCGCTTTTGACGAGAAACTTTCGAGAAGGTATTATGCCGGAGCTGACGTGTTCCTGATGCCTTCCGAATTCGAGCCATGCGGACTTGCGCAGATGATCTCCATGCGCTACGGCACGCTGCCTCTGGTAAGAGAAACAGGCGGACTGAAGGATACTGTAAAAGGATACTGGGACTATGGCAATATGGCTAACGGGTTCTCGTTCAAGGACTTCGACGCAAACGGTCTTCGCAGTGCGGTAGACCTTGCGCTCGGTCTCTGGACCGGACAAAAGGATACATGGAAGGAACTGCAGCAGAACGCGATATCCATGCATTTCGGCTGGGAGGAATCAGCTGAAAAATACCGTGAGCTATATGCCGGCCTGCTGAAATAGAAAAATATGAAAATAAAACACGATTCAAGAAACAAAGAATACAGAGAGCCCTTCGGAGCGGCGCAAACCGGGACGAAGGTCTCTCTTGCTATTAAAATAAGTGATCCGTCTCCTGAAAGCGTCAGGCTGATGCTCTGGCAGGGGGACGATCCGGACGTCCACTATGTGGAAATGTCCGAAAAGGAAAACGGGAAATACACGGCATCATTTCCGCTGCCTGATGAAGGCTGCCTTGTCTGGTACGCATTCGAGATCGAGACAGAACACGAAGACGAGAGAACAGTCATTTACTATGGAAACAACAACGAGAACCTGGGAGGAGAGGGAAGAACGTATGTGGACGACCCTCACCGCTATCAGATCACGGTGTATAAGGAAGCTGAAGTGCCTGAGTGGTACAGGAACGGGATAGTCTATCAGATATTCCCGGACAGGTTTGCACGTGATGATGACTGGCGTGAAAGAACTGAGGCTGCAAACAGGAAGGTCAATGACAGGCGCAGCGACATGAAGCGCATCATCCAGGAAGACTGGACGAAAGCGGCTTATTATGTGCGCGATGAGAACGGCAAAGTGGTCGAGTGGCCGATGATGGGCGGAAGCCTTAAGGGAATAGAAAAGAAACTCGACTATCTGAGATCGCTCGGAGTCACCTGCATTTATCTTAATCCTGTGTTCGAGGCGAGTTCGAACCACCGTTACGACACCGGGGATTATATGCATATAGATGAAGCGCTCGGAACGGACGCTGATTTCGAAGATCTGGCTGCTGCAGCGAAGGACAGGGGGATGCGCATAATACTTGACGGCGTGTTCAGTCACACCGGAGCGGACAGCATCTACTTCGATAAATTCGGGAATTATTCAGAAATGCATCCGGGTGAAGAAAACGCAGTCGGGGCGTGGCTTGATGAGAAATCGCCTTACAGGAGTTGGTTCAAGTTCGACAAGGATGAACGCCATGGATACAGCTGCTGGTGGGGTGTTGAAGATCTGCCTGAAGTTGATGAGAACACCCCGGATTACAGGGAATTCATCCTCGGAGAGGACGGCGTCGTTGCCCACTGGATGAAGAAGGGTGCTTCCGGATGGAGACTTGATGTCGCGGATGAACTCCCGGATTCCTTCATTGCTGAGACACGCGCAAGGATAAAGGCAGCTGACCCGGAAGGGCTGCTGCTCGGTGAAGTCTGGGAGGATGCCAGCAACAAGATAAGCTACGGAGAGCGCCGCAAATACTTCATGGGGGATGAACTCGATTCCACGATGCATTATCCGCTGAGAGATATCCTGCTCGACTACATTAATTACACCACGGGTTCATCAGGGGCTGTGGACAGGCTGATGAGCCTTGCGGAGAACTATCCTCCGCAGAACTTCTATGCGACCCTGAACCTTCTGGGAAGCCACGACAGGGCCCGTATCATCACCATGATGGCAGCAGAGGAGGATTACAGATCGGCGACCAGAAAGGTAAGGCTGCTTTCTACGCTGCAGTACTGCATGCCGGGAGTTCCGTGCATCTATTACGGAGATGAGGCCGGACTGATGGGCGGCACCGATCCGGCAAACAGGAGCGGATACCCATGGGGCTTTGAAAACCTGGACCTCGGATATCACTACAGGATGCTGGGACTCATATATGACGAGCATCCGGCCCTGAAGGAAGGCGGGTATGAATTTCTGTCAGGCAGATACGGCATTGATGAGGATATACTTGCTTTCACAAGGACGGGCAGGGACACTGCCGGTACTGAAGAAACACTGCTCGTTCTCGCAAACAGGAGATACGGACCGGCTGAGATCGATCTGAGTGACATTGACGGGCTCAGATGCAGCTACGCGCTTGAACTCATGACTTCAGAAGAACTTCCTGTCGATGAAGAGGGAAGTCTCGGAGTCATAAAGATGGACAGCCTCTCCGCGATGATCATAAGCCTCAGGGCTGAAAAACCTGAAAACGAAGATCTCGGCAGAAGCGCAGGCGTGATCTGCCATATCAGCTCACTTCCTGAAGGAAAACTCGGAAAGGGCGCCAGGGATTTTGTCGATAAGATCGCTTCTGCAGGATTTACTGTCTGGCAGGTACTTCCGCTGAATCCTCCGGGAACGGGAAACTCCCCGTACAGCAGCCATGCAGCTTTCGCCGGAGATCCTTCATTTATCGATTATGATGAACTGCCTGATACAGAGGGCTATTACGACTTCATTAAAGACAACTCTTACTGGCTGAACGACTATATCGCGTTCAATCTGCTCAAGACCATGAATGACGGTAAGCCGTGGTACGAGTGGCCGGAGAAATACAGGAACCTGGATACCCTGAGATTCATCAGCGTGATGACAGAAGAGCAGAAGAAAGAGGCAAGCCGGCTGGTAGGCGAACAGTACTGCTTCTTCGCGCAGTGGAATGCGCTCAGGGAGTACGCGAATTCAAAAGGCGTACGCATGATGGGCGACCTTCCGATGTACATGGCTGCAGATTCCGCAGATGTATGGGCAAATAAGCATCTGTTCAAAATGGATGAATGCGGGACACAGAGTGTCCATGCCGGAGTACCGCCTGATGCCTTCAGCAATGAGGGCCAGGACTGGGGAAATCCGCTGTACGACTGGGATGTGCTGAAAGAAGACGGCTATGGATGGTGGCTCAGACGCATACGCCAGTGCGCTGAACGTTTTGACATACTCAGGATAGACCATTTCAGAGGCCTGTCCGAGTACTATGCGATACCTGAGGGCGGAGATCCGAAGGAAGGCAGCTGGCAGCACAGCGGCGGTCTCAGATTCCTTGCTGAGATCCGCGGGATACTGAGAGCCGAGGGCTTCGAAATGAAGCTCCTCGTTGAGGATCTGGGACACCTGGACGCCGGAGTGAAAAACCTTCTGAAGCTCAGCGGCCTGCCGGGAATGGATATATGGCAGTTCACTGCGCATCACATGAAGGAGATGTGCGAAAAGGAACCTGAGAAGGCAAAGCACAGGGCGTTTTATACCGGAACGCACGACAACAACACGCTGCTCGGTTATCTGAAAGAAAGATCCGCGGGAGATAATAACGGGGAAGGTGACTCCGAAATGGGAAGTACTGTTGAAGCACTCGCTGTCATCCGCAAGATCTACGAAAGTCCGGCGGTTCTGGCAATGCTGCAGGTGCAGGACGTGCTCATGCTCGGAGCGGAAGCCCGTATGAATGTGCCGGGCGTGCCTGACGGGTGCTGGAAGTGGAAGATGCCGGGAAGCACAGTTGAAGAGGCCTTCCTGGATGCTGACAGCCGTCTGAAATGGTTCAGGTCGCTCGCTGAGAGGACGGGCCGCATGGACAACGGGAATGAGGAATCGATATGATCCGCAATATAGTGTTTGATATAGGCAATGTGCTCATAGGCTTTGAGGCGATGGATTATCTGACCTCGCTTTTCGGTGAAGAAAAGGCCGTCCGTATTGCAGAAGCCGTATTCGGCTCCGGATACTGGCAGGAACTCGACATAGCGAGACTCAGTGTGGAAGAGATCCTTGAGCTTTTCTACAGCGCTGCGCCGGATCTTCGCGATGAGATAAAAGAGTCGTTTGACCGCATAGGAGAGTGCGTCGAGAGGCTCGACTGGCCGGTCAGCCTGGTGGATTCGCTTAAGGAGAAAGGCTACGGGGTCTATTTCCTCTCAAACATGTCAGAGCATGTAAAAGCCTCAAATCCTGACGCTTTTGACTTTGTATCGCATATGGACGGCGGAATATGGTCGTGCGATGTGCATCTCATAAAACCGGATACCGGTATATATGAGATACTGTTTGAGAAGTACGGACTCGTCCCTGAGGAATCCCTCTTTATCGATGATCACAAGGAAAACATTGACATCGGAAAGAAACTCGGCATGAAAGGGATAGTCTTCAGAGATCATGACCAGCTTATTGCCGATTTGGACAAGGCTCTCACCAAAGATGCCTCTCACGACAGGATCTCCGTGCTGTGCTACGGTGATTCCAATACATATGGCTACGATCCGTATACCTGCGGAAGATATCCGCATGAAAAGCGCTGGACCACACTGCTTGGGGAGATGCTGGGAGACAGATACGAGGTGATCCCTGAAGGGCTGAACGGCAGGACGACGGCATATGACAGACCGGGTGCGCCGTGGAAGAACGGAATGAGCAGTTTCACCGCATGCCTCGGAACTCACAAGCCGGCAGATTATGTGATCATCATGCTGGGCACGAATGACTGCAACACGGAACTTAACCTTTCTGCTGAAGATATAGCGGACGGAATGGAAATGCTCGTGAGGACAGCCGAACAGGAGGCGCCGGCTCTGCAGGGTTATGTGCCTGAGATAATAGTCGCCGCGCCGGCCGCTATCCGTGGAGATATTGAAAAATCGCCGTTTGCCGGTAAGCTTGATCCGGAATCAGTACAGAAATCTGTTGATATCGGTCCGCTTTACAGGGAAATCGCGGAGCGCCATGGCGTAAAGTTCGCTGACGCAACAAGCGGCATCGAAGTATCGCCTGACTGCGAACACCTTACAGAGAAAGGGCACAGACAGCTGGCGAATCTGTTTCTGAACGTGATCAGAACCCGTTAGTGACCGATGCCATTCCTTTAAATAATGTAAGAAAGCAAAAAAGGAGCGCCTTTGGCGCTCTTTTTTTTACTATTGTGATGAATATGTGATAAAATACACTAGTGTCATATTATGAGACACTATAACCTACGAGAAAGGACGTGATAATTTGCTTATTTACATAGCTAAGCGACTGGCAGCAGCAGTAGCAACTCTGCTCCTTATCATGACGATCACTTTCTTCCTGATGAACACCATTCCCGGAAGCCCGTTCCTGACTGAGAAATCAACTCCTCAGCAGATAGAACTGGCGAACCAGAAATACGGCCTCGACAAGCCGCTCATAGTTCAGCTGAAAAACTATCTGGTGAACTATTGCAAGGGAGACCTCGGTGTTTCACTTAAGATGCAGGAAGGAACCCCTGTAAAGGATATTCTGTTCAGACAGGGTAAGTTCGGATTGTCGATGAGACTGGGACTGCTTGCCGTACTTGTCGCAGTAGTCCTGGGCATACCATTGGGGTGTCTGGCCGCATATAAACGGGGCACCTGGGTGGACGGACTGCTCAGAGTGCTTACTACAGTCGGAGTAGCCATTCCGACATTCGTGCTTGCTGCGACTCTTCTGATTTATTTAGGTGTCAAAGCACAGCTGCTCCCGGTACTCTCAGGCAGTCTGACAAACTGGAAAGCATATATCATGCCGGTAATATCGCTTTCGTTCTATGACGTATGCTATATTGCCAAGCTGACAAGGACTTCCATGCTCGACGCGATCAATCAGGACTATATCCGCACCGCAAGAGCAAAAGGTGTCAAGAACAAATGGATCGTACTCAAACACGCGCTCAGAAACTCTCTGATCCCTGTAGTTACCTTCCTCGGACCGCTGATCGCATTCATCATCACCGGTTCGTTCGTAGTTGAAACTACATTCTCTATACCGGGACTCGGAAAGTACTTCGTAGAGAGCGTAATCAACCGTGACTATACCGTGATCATGGCGACTACTTTTGTGGTATCCATCCTTGTAATCGGAATGAACCTGGTAGTGGATATCGTATACAAGATAATCGACCCGAGAATCACACTCAGCTCATCAGACGAATAAGGAGGAATCATGAAACAGGCATTCAAAGAATTCAGCCCGTTCCAGGTTAATCCTGATAAAGTCTGGGCTGACTACAACTTAAACGCTTCCGACTTTGAACCGGCAACGGAATCAGAGAAGGAAAACATGGTAGAGATAAGAAAGAGCGTCTCCTACTGGAGAGATGCAGCCAGAAGATTCAAGAACAACACCGTTTCCATGGTAGCTCTCGGCATCTTCATCCTTGTGCTGCTCTTTGCTTTCCTGGGACCTTCACTTATCCCATATGACTATGCAAATCAATACAGAAGTTCACAGAAACTGGGCCCGTTTGAATATTCCGCTCAGGAAGCCAAAATCAAGAGCATAGAGGACAAGGTGGACTGCATGTTCGCTACCGCGCTCCAGCCGGGCTCCTCAACGGGTCTCGATCCGCGTGATTACTACTTTACGTATAAAGGTAATACCTATTGCTTCAATCTCGATAAGAAGCTGTCGAATTCGGTAATCGTTCTCAAGGACGGTGAACTCTCGATCGTTAAAGAATCAGACATCGTAAACGGAGAGATAAAGAGATTGGCACCGCTCGAGTTTACAGCTGACACGGTTGACGGTGCAAAGGAACTAGCTGTTGCGACCAAGGTGTTCCCTCATATGGTCGGTACCGACTCGCAGGGCCGTGACCTGCTGGCAAGAACCATGTATGGCGCAAGAGTATCGATCATCATCGGTATCGTTGCTGCTCTCATCGTGCTGATCATCGGCTCCATTTACGGAGCTATCTCAGGACTCTGCGGCGGCGTTGTCGACTTTGTCATGATGAGAATAGTTGAGCTCATTTACTCCGTACCTGAGATACTGCTCGTTCTGCTGCTCCAGGTAGTTCTGAAGGATCCTCTTCAGAAATGGTTCGATTCTTCCAACTCGTGGTTTGCAAATGCGCTCTCCACACTGGGTGCCGGAATCGTCAGCATCTTCATAACATTCGCGCTTCTTTACTGGGTAACCATGTCGCGTATAGTACGCGGTCAGGTACTCATGCTGAAGAAACAGGAATACGTGACAGCAGCAACAGCACTCGGAGCTTCAAACGGCAGGATCATAAGAAGGCATCTGCTGCCTAACTGCGTTGGACAGCTTGTTATTACTACCTGTCTGCAGATCCCGTCGGCCATCTTCCTCGAATCATTCCTGTCCTTCCTCGGACTCGGTGTTTCGGCTCCGATGGCATCACTTGGATCACTTTGTTCGGACGCACTCGGTACGATCACCATATTCCCGTACAGGCTGCTGTTCCCGGGCGCGGTCCTCACAATAATAGTTCTTACCCTGAACCTGGTCGGCGACGGACTGAGAGACGCTCTCGACCCGCGTCTTAAGAAGTAGGGAGGTGGAACGATGTCAGAAGAAAGAAAAACACTACTTGAAGTAAAAGACCTTAAGGTATCATTCTTCACTCCTGCAGGCGAGGTCAAGGCCGTTGACGGCATAAGCTATACCCTCAGGGAACATGAGGTAATGGGTATCGTAGGTGAATCCGGCTCAGGAAAGTCGGTAGAATCATATGCCATCATGGGACTCCTTCAGAGTCCGGGCAAGGTCGTAGGCGGATCGATCACTTTTGACGGTGAAGATCTCCTTGCCTATGACGAAGAGCAGATGAGAGACTTCAGAGGAAACAAGGCAAGCATGATCTTCCAGAATCCTATGACCTGCCTGAATCCGGTGTATACCATCGGAAACCAGCTGATGGAGGCGCTCACCTGTCATGATAAGAACTATCCGAAAGAGAAGGCCAGAGAGCGTGCCATCGAGATGCTCGAACTCGTAGGCATAAATAACGCGGAAAAGCGTGTGGATCAGTATCCGCATGAGTTCTCCGGAGGAATGCGTCAGCGCGCAATGATCGCCATGGCACTCATATGCGATCCTAAACTGCTTATTGCTGACGAGCCTACAACAGCTCTCGACGTTACTATCCAGGCACAGATACTCGACCTGATGAAGAGCATCCAGAAGAAGGTCGGCACGGCTATCATCTTTATCACACACAACCTCGGCGTAGTGGCTGAGATGTGCGACAGGGTATCCGTTATGTACGCGGGAAAGATCGTAGAGCAGGGTACAGATGAGGACATCTTCTACAGACCAGGTCATCCGTATACGATGGGTCTTCTGGAGTCGATGCCTAGACTCGATGCCGATGAGCATGAGAGACTGATACCTATAGAAGGTACGCCGGTCGACCTGCTGAACCCGCCTCAGGGCTGCCACTTCGGTCCGAGATGCAAGCACTGCATGAAGATCTGCCTCACCAAGGAACCGCCTTATGCTGACCTCGGAGACGGACATATCTCCGCTTGCTGGCTGCACTTCATGGGAAAAAACAAACAGGAGGTAAGTGAATAATGGCTGAACAGACCAAACTCCTGGAAATAAAGGATTTAAAGAAGTACTTCACGGTAAAGAAGTCAGGTTTCAACAAGAATCAGATGGTAAAAGCCGTTGACGGTGTCAGCATGGACATCTTCAAGGGAGAAACACTGGGTCTTGTAGGTGAGTCCGGCTGCGGAAAGACAACGCTCGGACGTACGATCATCAGACTGTATGAGCCGACATCCGGATCCATAATCTATGACGGAAAACCGATCTTCGATTCTGAGAAGAAAATAGCAGAAAAGATGCTTCCTTACAGACGTAAGATGCAGATCATCTTCCAGGATCCGTCTGCTTCTCTTGACCCTCGTATGACGGTCGGAGAAATCGTAGGTGAAGCACTGGACATTCATAAGCTCTATACCGGAAAAGGAGAGAGAGAAGCCAGAATCAATCAGCTTCTTGAGGAGGTAGGACTCAATACAGAGCACTCCAACCGTTTCCCTCACGAGTTCTCCGGAGGACAGCAGCAGAGAATAGGGATCGCCAGAGCCCTGGCAGTAGAGCCTGAGTTCATCGTATGCGATGAGCCTATCTCGGCTCTCGACGTATCGATCCAGTCTCAGGTAGTAAACATGCTTGAAGACCTGCAGGCTGAACTGGGGCTGACATACCTGTTCATCGCTCACGACATATCGGTAGTACGCCATATATCAAACCGTATCGGCGTGATGTATCTCGGAAACCTTGTAGAGCTTGCTGAATCATATGAACTTTACAGGAATCCTATACATCCGTATACTAAGACATTGATGAGCGCTGTTCCTATCCCGGACCCTGTGGTTACGCGCGCGAGGGAAAGGGTGATCCTCGAGGGAGATATCCCGAGTCCGATCAACCCGCCTTCAGGATGCAAGTTCCACACAAGATGTCCGTATGCTACAGAACGCTGCAAGGCGGAAACTCCTGTATTCAAGGATCATGGCGGCGGTCACTACGCAGCATGCCATCTGCTTGACAGATAGCGGCGCATTAATGGGTTATTAAATGTAACAATAGTTACTTTAATAAGATACAGTACTGTATAAGTTATTGAAGGAGGAAAAATTTTATGAAGAAATTTCTAACTCTGATCCTCTGCCTCGCTGTAGTCCTTTCATTTACAGCATGCGGAGGCGGTGGAAGCAGTGACGGCGGCGATGGCTTTGTTGCTACAGCATGCATCGCTTCTGAACCTGAAACCATCGATCCAGGCCTTATCAGCTCAGTTGACGGTTCCACATATGTAAACCATATGTTCGAGAACCTCATGAAGTACGTTCCGACAGACGAAAAGGCTGACGACAGCGGAAACGTGATGCTGACAAAGGTTGACAAAGGCCAGGCCGCAGACTATAAAGTATCTGATGACGGACTCGTTTATACGTTCACGATCAGAGATGATGCAAAGTGGTCTGACGGTGAGCCTGTAAAGGCTCAGGACTGGGTATATTCATGGCAGAGACTGGTTGATCCTAACACAGCATCTGATTATGGATATTTCCTCGACGGCATCGTTGTCAATGCTGCTGAGATCCAGGCAGGCGAGAAGGACCCTAGCGAGCTCGGAATCAAGGCTGTTGATGATTCAACACTCGAGATCACACTCTGCCAGGATACTCCGTACTTCCTCGAGCTCTGCGCATTTGCTTCGCTCATGCCACTGAGACAGGATGTTGTTGAAAGCGGCGATGACTGGACAACACCTGAAAAGATCGTTTGCAACGGACCTTACAAGCTCTCAGAGTGGACTCACGATTCCGTGATCAAGATGGTTCCGAACGATCAGTACTATGATGCAGCTAACCTCGGACCAAGCGAGATCGACTGGTACCTGTCCGCTGACGAGACAGCTATCCTTTCCGCTTATCAGTCAGGCGAGTGGGCATTCATCGAGTCGTTCCCGACAGACATGATCTCATCCCTGCAGGAATCCGGTGACTGCTTCATCGATCCATACGTTGGTACATACTTCCTCTACCTCAACTGCGACAAGATCCAGGATTGGAGAGTCAGAGCTGCTATGGTTCTCAGCGTAGACAGAGACAACATCGTAAACAATGTAGCTCAGGGCGGACAGACACCTGCTACAGGTTTCGTAGCTTCCGGAATCCTTGACTCCACAGGTCAGGACTTCGCATTCGGCTCATCTGACCTCGGCGCTATGTATTCATGGCTTGCTAAGGAGTATCCGGATGCTGACCTCACAACTTACGAAGGTAAGTGCGAGCTGGCTAAGAAGCTCTATGACGAAGCTGTTGCTGATGGTTCATGGGATCCTAGCACAACTATCGTTTACAACTTCAACACTGATGATGCTCATAAGGCTATCGCAGAAGCCTGCGGACAGGACTGGAGCAACGTACTCGGAATCAACATCACACTGGAGAACCAGGAGTGGAACACTTACACCAACGGACTCGGCGAGCATAAGTTCGGCGTTGCACGTCTCGGCTGGATCGCAGACTACAATGACCCTATCACTTACCTCGAGCTGATGGTAACAGGAAACTCCTACAACTACGGTCTCTACAGCGATCCTGACTTCGACGCTGCTATCAAGACTGCAAAGGCAACTGCTGCAGGTCCTGAGCGTGACAAGGCTCTCTATGAAGCAGAAGAGGCCCTGTTCGGTGAAGGCGGATTCCCTGTACTCCCTGTTTACTACTACACCAACATGTACTGCAACAAGACTATGAAGAACATCGGATACACACCGATGGGCTACTACTTCCTGCAGTACGCACAGCCTGCAGCATAGTCTGAATACTGATTCGGGCTTACCTGAGGCGCATGGTGCAACAGGAATGGCAAAACAAGGCCGGGCTTGCCCGGCCTTTTGCTTTGCCTGATAAGTAACGGGGAATGCTGAATATATATGGTTTGGCATGCTGACGTTTGTGTTACAATAAGCCTGTATTTGCAAATAATTCAGATAAGAGAGGAAACAATGATAAAGTTCAGTGAGATCCCGTATTCGAGACCGGATATGGAAGAAGTTAAAGCAGAGATACAGAAGATAACGGAAGCGTTCAAAGCTTCCGCGACATATGAGGAAGCCAGAGATCTGTTTGTGCGCAAGGATGCCCTTGAGCGCCACCTGGAGTCGGTGTCGACACTGGCTCAGATCCGTCACTCGATCGATACCAGGGACGCGTTCTATGATCGGGAAGTTCTGTTCTGGAACAAAGCTTTCCCGGAACTGCAGGAATACCTTCAGCTGTGGACGGAGGCTCTTCTTGCATCACCATTCCGCGGTGAACTTGAAGAGGAGTTCGGAAATGTAGTGTTCCTTAACGCCGAGATAGAGTTAAAGACGTTCGATCCGTGCATTATTCCACTGCTTCAGGAAGAAAACGACCTCACTGTGGAGTACGAAAAGCTCCTGGCAAGCGCTCAGATACCTTTCCTCGGCAAGGTCTACACCATCGCACAGCTTGGGCCGTTTAAAAGCGATGCTGATGATGCGGTAAGGCTTGCGGCATGGAAGGCTGAAGGCGGATGGTATAAAGAAAACCAGGCGAAACTGGATGAGATCTATGACAGACTTGTTGAGCTGCGCCATGAGATGAGTCAGAAACTGGGACTCAGGGATTTTGTTGAGCTGGGTTATTACAGAATGACCCGAAACTGCTATGACAGAAACGATATAGACAAGTTCCGCGAAGCAGTGCGCAAGTATATAGTACCTGTTGCGGACAGCATCAGAAGAAGACAGGCGGAAAGGCTGGGCATGCAGTATCCGCTGAGCTTCGCAGACAATGCTCTTATGTTCCGCTCAGGTAACGCGAAGCCTGCCGGAGGCGTTGACGATATACTCGGAGCGGCCAGCAGGTTTTATGACGCTCTTTCACCTGAGACCGGTGAATTCTGGAATACAATGATGGAAGGTGAGCTGCTCGATCTTCTTTCAACAGAAGGAAAGGAGGGTGGCGGTTACTGCACCAGCATTCACGATTACGAAGTTCCGTTCATATTTGCGAACTTCAACGGTACAAGGGGAGATGTTGAGACCGTGACCCACGAAGCGGGACACGCTTTCGCAGACTGGATGAACAGAAAACGCATACCTGTAGAGACGGTATGGCCGAGCATGGAAGGCTGCGAGGTCCACTCCATGAGCATGGAGTTCTTCGCATGGAAGGCTGCGGAGGATTTCTTCGGCGCAGATACCAGAAAGTTCCTGTACAGTCATCTTGCGGAATCTTTCATGTTCATACCTTACGGCACCATGGTCGATCACTTCCAGCACAGCGTCTTTGAGCATCCTGAGATGACCCCGGCGGATCGTCATGCCGAATGGAAGAGACTTCTCGGAATCTACATGCCATGGCTCAGGCTCGACGGAGAGATACCGTTCTATTCGGAAGGAGAGGGCTGGCAGAGGCAGCATCACATTTATGTTATGCCGTTCTACTATATAGATTACTGCCTGGCTCAGACGGTAGCTCTTTGCTTCTGGGCAATGATACAGAACGATTATGACGATGCATGGAAGCACTATATGGCATATACGAAAATGGGAGGCTCGGAAGTGTTCACGAAACTTCTTGAGGACGCGGGACTGGCCAGCCCGTTCGATGAAGAGACGATAAAGGAAGTATGCAAAAAGGCCGATGCCTATCTTTCGGCATACGACCTTACAGGAATAGAATAAAACCCGGTGATTTAGTTCTTGTTATAAAGAATATCCATATCTACATTCCCTTCTATGCCGGGGATCCTTCCGGTGCAGCTTGCCTGCCACAGCATAAACGGACCTTCGTAGTCCGTTTTTTCTGTGTAATGGGCCAGCCATACCGGCCTTGTGTCTGTTTTTGTCCAGGCTTTTTCAAGATATTTCTTGCTACCGTAGAGCATGCAGCCGTATCCGCTTTTAGCGAGCTCATCGGAGAACGCGTCATACAGCTTGTTGAGCTGGTACAGGCTCATGCCGTAATCCTGGAAATTGTCGAAATCCTCCCAGTCAAACGCGACAGGAAGATCAACGTTGCTTCCCTTGAGCGTCTCAACTATCCAGTCTGCTTCGCTGCGGACCTGTTCCTCGGTATTGGCAGTACTGTACAGGTATATGCCCGTCCTGAGCCCTGCGGCCCTGGCAGCCTGCAGATTCCGGCTGAACGTCTTATCAATGGTCACAGACTCACCGTCCGTGTATCCGATCCTTATGATAACGAACTCACAGCCGGCTTTCTTTACTGCTTTAAAGTCTATTTCGTTCTGCCATGCAGACACATCTATGCCGAATGACCTGCCGTTTTTCTTATATGATGAAACGAAGTCGGAGAAATCAGTGTGTTCATCCGTGTCTTCATAAGCAGGGAACTCATCAGTCACAGTTACCTTAAGATCCCATTCTGTCGAGTTGCCCGAGGAATCGGTCACCTTTACATGAAGAGGGTATTCCCCGTTAGTTTCCATATCGACTTTGCCATCAACTGAGACAAGAGGAGTAGGATCGGCATTATCGCCGTATGCTATCACATCATTGATATCAAACTCAGTGCCCCGTTCAAGCAGTGCTCCGTCTCCGTTCCATATTTCAAGAGGAGGGACGCTGTCAATTACGTTATAACTGAGAGTGAAGTCTTTTGAAGGAGTAAGCAGACCGCCGAAGATCGGCTTCTCAGCCGTAAAGGTCATCTGCGCGGCACCGGTTTTTTCAGAGTCAAGGTAAGCAGCTTCAGGATATATCTCACCGCTTGATTCCTTCACGTAACTCATGGAAGGATACTCTTCTCCAAACTCCAGGACCGGTGACTCTTCCGTAAAAGTAAGCGCAAGCGAATCATATGCTGTCCAGTAGAAATATGCAGTTACGCCGGCTATGGCGGCTGCAAGTATGAATATCAGAATAAGCAGGACTTTTAGTGCCGTATGCTTCTTCTTTTTCTTCTTTTCTGCTGCTGGCTCTTCTTTGTATCTGTCGCTTCTCATTCAGTCTCCTCCGAAAGCATGCCGTCATGCTCAATATTTAATATCGTAGTATTCCGGGGCATCAAAGTCAAATGCATTATGATACAATACGCGTATGACGAAAGACGAACTGATCACAGCGAAAATAGAAGACAGGATAGCACAGTGCCGTGACGGCTATTATGTGACCTCCACAGGCTTTCTGGACACGCATGAGCAGGCGCTGGCAGTCGCAGCCGGCAGGCATGCGGCGGGAGTCCGGACCTTTATGTACGGCGGTTATGATGATGCGGAGAGAAGGATGCTCGTATGCGTTCCGAGAGATATCCCAATGGGCGATGAAGAAGCTACAGAAGGGCTTCTGACGGTACTGAGGGTAAAGCTCCCGGCGATCTCACGTGAGCTGAGCCACCGCGATTATCTGGGATCCCTGCTCGGACTCGGCATAGAGCGGAGGCTTACGGGAGACATACTGGTAAGATCTGACGGCGCTGACATTCTCATAGTGCCCGGCATTGCAGAATTCCTGCTGAATGAACTGCACCGCGTGGGTTCTGTCGAGGTGAAGACAGAAACGGCTCCCGTTGAAACTCTCATAGTGCCGGAAGCCCGGACTGAATACATAAGAGACAGCGTCAGTTCAATAAGGCTCGACAGCATAATCTCCTCAGCATTCAGGCTGTCAAGAGGAAAGGCGTCTGAAGCGATCCGTAAGGGGCTTGTTTCGGTGGACCATGTTGAGTGCCTGAAACCGGATGCAGCTGTTAATGAAGGCGCGTCACTGGTCATGAAAGGGAAAGGAAAGGCGGTCCTTGAGGGGACAGGAGGAGAGTCTAAAAAGGGACGCATTCGCATTATTATAAAGAAATATATCTGACAGCATGGATCAGACAATGAAAAGACCCGCCGGATCTTTGATCCGACGGGTCATATCAGTGCCTGGTTTCAGCAAAGGTTTACTTGAATGTTACTGAACCGCCGTTGTTCTTTGAGATCCAGCCGATCCATGTTTTACCTTTGTTGAGGTTCTGGAGAACATAGGAATTAGCGAGAGCCTCTTCTTCAGTCTGTTCTTCTTCAGTCTCAGGTGTGACTATGGTGTACTTGTTATATACAGGCCATGTTCCGTCTTCGCTCTTCTTTACTTCTTCTATGGCTGCCGCCTTGGCTTCGTCATTGGCTGTCTGAGCTGTTTCAGCGTCTGTAGCTGTATCGATGAGCTCAAGCTTTCCGTCAACGATCTGCCACTTGATGTCCTTTTCCATTCCCTTGCTGAAGAGCTTGCCTTCGCCGCCGCCAAGAGCATAGTCGCAGTAGGTGACGCTGCCGCCTCCGCCGCCCTGATAGTCTTCCTTAGTGATGTACTTGGTATCATCAAAGAGTACGATCAGGTTGTCTCTGGTGAAGTCGTTCTGGAAATCGCTGCAGTGATATAATCCGTCTTCCTCGTTGTATGTCCAGTATGTGCCTTCGAATGCCTGCTTGGAGTAGGTCACCCCGATTTGCGTAGCAGCTGTCTCACTTGGAGCTTCCGCAACATTGTTGAAGCAAAGATGAGTGTAATCTTTAGGTTCGGTGCGGATACCTTCGTTCTTTATGGTCGCAGGAACCTTGTCTCCATAGATTATGCCGGTATGCTCCACGTTGACGGCTCTTGTGTCGTCTCTTCCGTACATGCCTTCCTTGTCATCAAGCGTCATCTGATTGATGTGGTCGACTCCGTGCCATTCGAAGATCTTGTTGGCTCCGATGTAGTCGCCCTTTGAATGGCTCATTCCCCAGTGGATGAAGATGGAGTCAAAGACTTCAGAAAACTTGATGAACGGAGGACGTGCGCTTCTTGTAGGTCCTATGACTTTCGGAAGCTTTTCATAGTCCGCATAGAACCAGAGTGTTCTTGTGATGCCTCCTTCAACCTCACCCTGCAGTACGATATCAGGCGAGTAATTCTCATCATCCATGCCCCACTGCGGTCTGGCGTCAGGTGAGTTCTCAACAACGAATGCCGCAATACGTCTATCGGCTGCTGCTTCGTCAAAACCCTCCTCTGCAGTTGCGCCGGTCAGCGCATTGCTTATTGGAGGTTCCGGTTCCTCAGGTTCCTGTTCTCCACAGGACGCAAGGACCATAGTAACGATCATGGTGACGCAGATAAGCATCGCCATCAATCTCTTCCTTCTGATATTTTTCATATAAAAATTACCTCCCGATGTTTCAGGATATACCTGTTCAAGCAAATCATACAGTAATTAAACTTTCTTAGTCACAGACCTTAACACAATTATATGGAAATGTGTTATAGTATGAGACGGTGTATTGGGGAGGAAAAATACCTCGAAAAAAATTTTTTACTGGGGGATGTTGGAAATGAAAAGAATACTAACAGTTCAGGATATTTCATGCCTCGGAAAGTGCTCCATCACGATCGCACTTCCTGTGATTTCCGCACTTGGAGTAGAGTGTGTGATCCTGCCTACGGCAGTACTCTCAAACCATACTCTTTTCAAGAGCTTTACTGTAAAGGATCTGTCTGATCAGATCATGCCTATCTGCGAAAAGTGGCAGGATGAAGGCGTGGAATTCGATGCGATATATACCGGATATCTGGGAAGTATCGAGCAGATCGACATGATGAAAGACCTGTTCAGAACATTCGGAAGCGGTGAGGAGAAACTCATATTCGTCGATCCTGTAATGGCGGACAACGGCAAGCTTTACCCGGCCTTTGACATGGAATATGCCCGCAAGAACACCGAGCTCTGCTCATGCGCAGATATGATCGTTCCGAACATCACGGAAGCCTGCATCATGACAGATACGGAATACCGCGAGGAATACGACGAGGAGTATATCAAGGAGCTGCTTTCCAAAGTGGTCAACCTCGGCGCGCGTATAAGTGTGCTCACCGGCGTTTCTCTCAGCGAGGGAAAGACCGGCGTAATGGGCTATGACAGAAAAAAAGATGAATACTATGTATATCAGAATGACAAAATAGGCGCCATGTTCCACGGTACCGGAGACCTCTTCTCCAGTACGGTGATAGGCGAGGTCATGCACGGAAAGGACTGGAAAGACGCGATGAGGATCGCGGCAGACTACACAGCGCATACGATCAAGGCTACCATGAACGATCCTAAGAAGCCATGGTATGGAGTGAACTTTGAGGAGACGATCCCGGCACTCATCAGCATGGAGTAGCACTAAATAACAGTTGAAGAAAACGGCAGGTCATATTATAATAGTCTCCGTGATTATTAAAGACCTTGCTGTGGGGCGTTAGCTCAGCTGGGAGAGCGCAAGGTTCGCAATCTTGAGGCCAGGGGTTCGATCCCCCTACGCTCCACCACAAGACCCGTTGAAATTCAACGGGTCTATTATTTTGGCGGTAGTTAGATGTGATTAGATATAGTTGGGTGAGATGTAAGCTAATAAAAGGAATACCTCATTGACAAGCTAAAGCAAATATGGCAACATATTATCAAAATTATGATAATATAGTGAAAGGATATAGCCATGATACAGATAAGGCCGGTTTCAGATCTCAGAAACAAATTTACAGAAATTGAAGCGACTGTTAAAGAAGGCAACCCGGTATACCTGACTAAGAATGGATATGGCTCGATGGTTGTGTTGAGTCTTGAAGCTTATTCAAGATTAACCTCATATTATGAGATGCTTTTGGACAAGGCTGATTATGCGGCTGAAAATGACTCCAGACGAATGACACATGAGGAAGTCTTTCGAGGAATAAGGGAGCATATAAATGCCAAATAGCAAATACAAGCTCAGATATTTGCCTTTATTTTATGAGGATCTCAACGAAAAGGTCGAGTATATCGCTTTTGAAAAATCAATCCAACTGCTGCGATCAAGCTTGTAGATGCTGTAGAAGCAGCTATATTGGAAAGACTGCCTATCGCGGAGTCTTTCGAGACTTATCCTTCTTTGTTTGAAAGAAAGCACCCCTATTACAGGATTTATGTAGACAACTTTATTGTTTTCTATGTGATAATCGATGCCGAAGGGGGTCAAAAAATAATGGAAGTTCGTCGTTTCCTATATAAAGGGCAGGATAGAGACAGCAGGATATGATTGTAGGGAGCATGGAAAAACATCAGACCCGTTGATGTTCAATGGGTCTATTATTTTGACATTGGTTAGATGTGATCAGGTATTATAGTTTTATACGTGAATTTGAAAAAGCTTGTAACGAATTGAGGGTTTGCGAGTCATATAAGTAGAAGACTTAAACAGGAGAATGCTGATGGATATTGAAAAGCTGTATCGGGAATATTTCACACCGGTGTACCGTTACACTCTTTCATTGGTGCATGATCCTGACATGGCTGAGGAAATTACGCAGGAGACATTCTTCAGAGCGCTGAAGAAGATCAATGACTACCGATAGCGAGGAATCTAAGTTGTGACTCCTTGAAGAGACAGTCGAAGACAACAGCACTGACAAAGCATGATGATGAATCAGATGATTATGAGCTTCCGGCGGGGAGTGAAAGCAACCCGGAGGAGCAGCTTCTGCGAAAGCAGACTGCGATGAAGATCCACCGAATTTTGCACGATCTGAAAGAGCCATATAAGGAAGTCTTCCAGCTCAGGACATTCGGAGACCTGAGCTTTGCAGAGATAGGCGAGCTGTTCGGCAAGAGCGAGAGCTGGGCGAGAGTAACCTATTACCGTTCACGCATGATGATCAAGGAGGAACTCTATGAAGATTCATTGTAATATAGCAAAAGACCTGATGCCGCTTTATATAGATGATGCACTGTCAGAAGAGAGCAAAGCAGCAGTTGAAGAGCACCTGACAGGCTGCGAGGGATGCAGAGACTACTATCGCAGAATGCATGGTTCAGAGATCCCTGACGCTGAGGCAGAGGCTGAAGAAGTTCTCAGCAGACTTGATGAGGCCGAGCGGCTCAAACGACTCAAAAGAAAAATGCGGCTCAAAAGGATCGTAACGATAGCTGCTACTGCTGCCGTAGTCATCCTGATCATTATTGCGGGAGATATTCTTGTCTTTCATAATCCAAACTACATTCCTTACAATGATACAGGGATCCATATGACAGAGAATGGGGATATGTATGTTGAGAAGCCTTATTACGGCTATAAAGGAGTGTATTGGGGGAAGGACAGCGAAGGAAACCGTATTGCAGTATTCTTCCTCACAAGCAGTTACTATTCCAGAAACTGGGAAAAGGTATCTGATATCAACGAGAGGCATGTGATGAGATTCCATGAAACTGAAGATGCAGATGCGGTAGACAAGGTGTATTACCTTCCGGAAAAATATGTGAAGGAAAATAGACTCGATGGATTCTTTTCCGCAGGCAGAACCATATTTGACCATATATACTCCCAAAGCAGAAGCCTGAATGAAGAGCAGATGCAGGAAGAAATGAATAAACTGATCTCCGGGATCGAAGATGAAGCAACACTTGTATGGTCAAAAGAATAGAGCACCAAATGATTGCAGGCTGAGCGTTTTTGAAGTGGTTGGGTCTGGCTGGAAGTGGTTGGATGAAATCCCCTACGCACGACGCCCCCAAAGCGTTGAAAAACAGGATCTAAAGTGCAGTCCCTTTTGTCGGGATCGTGAACAGATTCATATCATTGCCCTCCAGTTCCAGAAGAGCTTTCTTTCGCTGGATTCCTCCACCATATCCGATCAGGCTCCCGTTCGATCCGACCACCCGGTGACATGGCACGATAATGCAGGTCGAATTTCGGTATGGTAAAATATGAATATATTTACGTAACACCATGGTAATAAAAAACGTTAAGGAGATATGAAATGTTTGTATCTAAAGAACTGTCAATGAGAGTAAAGGTTCTTGCATATATTGCTATTTCATCAATATGCATAGGCATATTGTTTTGGCTGATAGGTATTTGCGGTATCGGTTTGAATATGGCTGGGAAGGATAATTTGTCCATAATGCTTAGTCAGATAAGCAGTACATTCATTGTCCTTTCTCTGACATCCATATTATCTACGGATGTTGGGAATGTTTACTGGCAGGACATAAAAGACTTTAAATTGATAAAACCTTTCATTTACTGCTTTTATGCTCTGACAACCTATCTGATAACAGCTATGATCCTGTCCATAATAGGTTTTTTTGCCGGTTCATTAGTTTTACAGATATCATCCTTTGCTTTTTCTGTAATGGTACTGATCGTTTTGACTGTAAGAATGCTAAGTCTGTATTTTGGAAGGGACTCAATAAAAAACGAACTTCGCTGGGAATACTTTGAAACATTAGTGAAGCATGATCTTAATACACTTAGGGTTTTTGGAATTGAGGAACGCTGTGATAATTTTTTAAAGGAATTTGAATGCAGCAATATATATCTGAGCAAACGACAGCTGGATGCTTTAAATAAAATGAAATCCGATTATGGACTTTCTGCGATCCTTGATGATTCAGATACTTTCTCAGGCAAACTCAAAACTGAAAGTGAAAAAGTGCAGGATAAGTACGATGAATATACTGGCGGATTGATTGAGAATACTCTTCAGGCAATAGCAGCAAACGACAGGAGCATAGTCAAGGAAAACATAGACCTTTTGCTAATAACCGAAGATTATGAAACTCTATGGACGATCATGGATACATTGATCAAAACCGATCCTGTTTATGCTGTGGAAATCATACATGTAATAACAAGCAGAGCAAGAGGAAAGGATGGTAACCGGAAGCTGTTAGCCCATGCTCTTGCTTACGCAAAAGCTGCTTTTCATATCATTTTGCAGGAAGGCTGCAGTAATGATTTGATGAAACGCGCAATCCTGAATATGAGAAAAGAAAACAAAGAAAAAGCAGAAGTGCGTAAATCATTATACAAGTACTATGAAGAAATTCCGGAAGATGAATTGCACAGAATAGAAGAACAATTCAGAAATAAGGCAATGATAGACTACTATTTCCCATATACGGAATTGCTGGAGGCATATTCAAATCATGAATATTCATTGTGCGTGCAGATCATCGAAGTGCTGAATGCGATCCATAATGAGCAAACGATGGATTTCATGCTGGTTGTAAAAGTAAAACATGGTGAAAATCCGAAATACAGAAATGATATAAATTTTAAATATTTAACAGATGATATATGGAATAAACTGGAAAGATTCATAAAAATGGATGAGGATGCGAAAGCAATTCCGGAAGACAAGAAGGATTTATTAAGAAAAATGAGAAATCTCAACGTGTTATACCGCGGAACTTATTTATAGATGCCCGGACTGAAAATACCGCATAGTGTAAGAGAAAATAACCATGATCAGTTTTGAAGAAATAACAAACAAAAATATCTGGAAAGTATGTGCACTGGAACCCTTTGAAGAACAAAAGGATTTCGTTGCAGAAAATATTCAAAGTCTTGCAGAAGCATATGCTACGAGGAACGAAGGCAATAATGCATTGCCCCTCGCCGTTTACAATGATGACGATCTAATCGGGTTCATTATGATCGGAAAGGGAACTGTAGGCAACCCAGACGAGAGTGATCTGATAAAAGAAAACTACTGCTTCTGGAGATTCATAATCGATAAGAAGTATCAGGGGAAAGGCCTTGGGAAGCAGACAATGGATGCTGCAATGGACTTGATCCGTACATTTCCTTTTGGCGAAGCAAAAAAAGTATGGTTGTCTTATGAACCCGAAAACACCCGCGCAAGAGACATTTACCAGAAGTACGGATTTGTGGAGAATGGAGAAATGTGCGGAAATGAGATCGTTGCAGTGTATGAGTTGTAAATCCATGTCGCGAAAGGGATGGCGCTGACGTCAGGTAAAAAGGGGACCGGAAAATGAAGACTTCATGCTGCAAACTGCTTGCGGTGCTTATGATGTTTCTGCTCACTGCAGCAGGCTTCTGCGGCTGCGCAAATAAGAACGGGAAAGGCCCTGGCAGTGAGAAGTACAGAAAGTACGCGGATATGACCGCGGAGGAGATAACGGCTTCGCTCACCCTTGAGCAGAAAGCGAACCAGATGGTTATGGCGGCCTGCTATGACATATCTCCTAAGCAGATGAAAGACAACTGCTTTGGAAGCATTCTTTCAGCCGTGGACGAGCCTGACTGTAAGGGATGGCAGAAAATGACAGATAAGTTCCAGCGGGCTGCGATAGAGTCGGAAGCGGGGATTCCGTACTTCTACGGAAACGATCAGGTGCACGGTGTGTATGATTGCAAAGGAGCAGTTGTATTTCCGCATAACATAGGAATTGGCGCGGCAGATGATGAGGACCTGACTTACAGGGTCGGACGCGCGGTGGCTGATGAAGCCATGGTGTGTCACGAGCTGTGGTGCTACGCTCCTGTTGTTGCTCAGTCAGCGGATCCGCGCTGGGGCAGGACCTATGAGAGCTATGGCTCCGATCCTGATCTGATCATAAGGATGAGTACAGCGTATACCAAAGGCCTTCAGGACGGAGGCATCGCGGCATGCGCAAAGCACTATCTTGGTGACGGAAATACTAAGATGGGTACAGGAGGAGATCCTCTTGCTGACAGTCTTATCGACAGAGGCGACGCGATCCTGACAGATGCAGAGATAGCAGAGCTTCTGAGGATATATAAGGCTCAGGTCGACGCGGGAGTGAGATCGATCATGCTGAGCCATTCCATGCTCAACGGCGTGAGGATGCACGAAAACAGGGAATACATCGATATACTTAGGAATGAACTCGGGTTCGAGGGAATGATCTGCGGAGACTGGGATTCGGTCACGTTTACAAGCGGCAAGACCTACTATGATCAGGTGGTGAATGCCGTTAACGCCGGCGTGGACTTGCTCATGGAGGTCACCAACCGCGATGATGCCAGAGACATAATAATAGAAGCAGTCGAAAAGGGCGATATCTCCGGGGAGCGCGTGGACGAAGCAGTCCGCAGGATCATACAGTTCAAGATCGACGAAGGACTGTTCATCGATCCGTTCTGCGAGGAGAGATCGAAGGGTCTGCCTGAACCGGGATGCGACGAGCATCGCGAACTGGCGGAAGAGGCGGTCGAGAAAAGCCTGGTGCTGGTCAAAAATGATAATGACATTCTGCCGCTGAAGAAAGGGGCCAAGGTCTACATAACCGGTCCTGCCGCAGACAATGAAGCCGCGCAGTGTGGAGGATGGACGATCGCGTGGCAGGGCAGCCCGCACGATGACATCGATGGAGCAACATCAATTTCAGAAGGCCTTAAACAGAAAGCTGAGGAGTATGGCCTTACGGTAATAACGGATGAAGCAAAAGCCGCAGACGCGGATATAGTGCTTCTGGCTGTAGGCGAGAAAGCATACGCGGAATGGTATGGTGACACGGAGGATCCGGATCTTTGCGGAGATTGCGGTCTTGAAGGCAACCGAGAGGCCATCGATAAGGTGAAGACACTCGGAAAGCCGACCGTATGCTGCATTGTGGCGGGCAGAAACGTGTTCATCGATAAATATGCCAAAGACTGGGACGGCATAGTCATGTGCTATCTTCCGGGTTCAGAAGCGCAGGGGATCACTGACGTCCTGTGCGGAGGAGCAGAATTCACGGGCAAGCTGCCGAGTCCATGGTATAGTTCCGTAAATCAGATAGGAACAGACGCAGCGTGGCTTGAAGCCGGCTGGGGTCTGAAACTAAACTAAACCATACAGACAAAAAGTCTGCCCTGACCATGATGCCTGCCGCTATACTGATTTAAAGATCCTGGCGGACGGAGTGCTGGCGGACTGACAGCATCTACTATGCGTAGGTTGTTCCCGGTGCATCCACATATTATCCTGACATCAAAAGGAGGGAATTCTTATGAATCAGTATGTGACCGGAACGATGATCAAACGCCTGCGTGAAGACAAAAGAATGACTCAGCAGCTGCTGGCAGAGAAGATCGGCGTAAGTGATAAAGCGATATCAAAATGGGAGACCGGAAAGGGGTATCCTGATATCTCTCTCATTGAACCGCTGGCTGAAGCTCTGGGGGTATCGATAATAGAACTGTTTTCGGGTGAGGATGTAGTAAACACTAATAAGTCTTTTAATATGCAGCGAATGAAGCTTCACGTATGTCCTGTCTGCGGGAACATTATACAAAGCACAGGGGAAGCTGTGGTCAGCTGCTGCGGTATAGTCTTGCCTGCACTCGAGGCAGAACCTGAAGACGATGTTCACCATCTTCATTTTGAGAAGGTCGAAGATGAGTACTATGTGACCATCCGGCATGAAATGAGCAAAACCCACTACATATCGTTTATTATTGCACTGAAGGATGACGGAAGTGAGATACGCAAACTGTATCCGGAGGGAAATGCTGAGGCGCGCTTCAAGATAAGCAGAACAAAGTGCTTCTGGTACTATTGTAATAAACATGGATTGTTCAGAGCATCTGTCAGGTGATCCGTATCTGCCTGACCGGGTGATGAACGGTTAATGACTGGGAGGGAAAATGATATACGTTGTAAGACACGGAGAGACTGAGTGGAACGCCATGAATAAGGTTTTAGGCCGGACTGACATGCCTCTCAATGACACGGGCATTCAGCAGGCCCATGAAATCGCCTGTGCCCTGAAAGACTTAAATATAGAAGTTTTCCTGTGCTCGCCACTGATCAGAGCCAGACAGACTGCGGATGTTATTTCTAATGAAACCGGCATTGACTATAAAGTCGATGAAAGGCTGATAGAGCAGGATTTCGGAAGCTTTGAAGGTGTTTACAGATATGACGAGGCATATCAGAACGCAAAGAGAGAGTATTTTGCCAGATATCCCGGCGGAGAATCATTTTTTGATCTGGCGGCCAGAGTCTTTCCGCTGATAAAGGAACTGGAAGGAAAAGACGCTCTTCTTGTGACACACGGCGGTATTTGCAGGATCATCCGAAACTATTTTGAAGACATGGGTAATGAAGAGTTTGTGCAATTCTCACAGGGAAACTGCGAGGTCAGGATGTACCCGTGACGGAAAAAAGAGTACTTAATGGCATGATTTTACGGGAGCCTTCGGGCTCCTTTTTTATTTGCGGCACATAAACACTGCGCTGTTGAAATAAAAATGAAAAATATTGAAAAATTTTTGAAATAACAGTTGACAACCCGCCTGAATTGTTATTATAATAAGCCAGGTTGTTAAAGCAACAACCAAAAACAAGAAACGAGCATCAAAAACTATCGACACAACAGTTACTATGTATTATCATTAAGGAGGTAACTATGAAAGCAAAAGCAGTCAGACTTCACGCTGCAAATGATCTGCGTCTCGATGAATTCGAGCTCCCGGAAATCAAGGATGACGAGATCCTTGTAAAGGTGATATCCGACACTGTCTGCATGTCCACTCACAAGTGTGCGATCCTGGGTGTGGAGCACAAGAGGGTACACGAAGATGTAGCTGAGCATCCTGCTATCATGGGTCATGAGATGGCCGGTGATATCGTAAAGGTTGGAAAGGCTCATCAGGATAAGTTCAAGCCTGGCATGAAATTCACTCTTCAGCCGGCCCTTAACTATAAGGGAACTATGTGGAGCCCTGGATATTCCTACGAATTCTTCGGCGGAAATGCTACATATTGCATCATTCCTGCTGAGGTAATGGAACTCGGATGCATGCTCGAGTACAAAGGACGTGCTTATTATGAGGCATCTCTGGCAGAGCCGTATTCATGCAGCGTAGGCGCTTTCCACGCAGCATACCACACAAAGATGGGTGTATATACTCATGAGATGGGTATCGTAGAAGGCGGCAAACTTGCTATTCTGGCCGGTGCAGGTCCGATGGGACTTGGCGCTCTGAGCTATGCCATGAACTGTGACAGACGTCCGGGAATGATCGTCGTCACTGATGTAAACAAAGACAGACTTGCAAGAGCAGAAGAACTCTTCCCGATCGAAGAAGCAAAGGAAAACGGAATCGAGCTTCACTTTGTAAATACAGCTGAGGTCGATGATCCGGTTGCATACCTTCGCGGAATGACTGACGGAACAGGATTTGATGATGTTCTGTGCTATGCTCCTGTCGCAGCAGTTGTTGAGCAGTCAAGCGGCATCCTTGGCAGAGATGGCTGCCTCAATTTCTTCGCAGGCCCTACAGATAAAGAGTTCAGTGCTAAGATCAATTTCTATGATGTTCACTACAACTCAACTCATGTAATGGGTACAACCGGCGGAAACACAGCCGACATGATCGAATGTCTTGACCTGACAGCTGCAGGAAGGATCAATCCGGCCGTTATGATCACACACATCGGCGGACTTGCAGTAGCAGGAGAGACTATCCTCGACCTGCCTAAGATCCCTGGCGGAAAGAAGCTGATCTATAACCATATCGATCTTCCTCTTATCGCTCTGACAGATCTCAGAGAAAAGGGAAAAGAAGATGAGAGGTTTACTGCTCTTGCTGATATCGTAGACGCACACAGAGGTCTCTGGTGCCCTGAAGCAGAAGAATATCTTCTTGCGAATTTTGCAGAATAATGGATCGGTGCAGAATCCTTCCTGGGATGATGGACTGATCCGGGGAGGAGGAAGTATGGATTCTGTTGAAAGCAGACGCAGTGCTATTGTCGCATTGATCAACGAAAAAGGAGAGGTGACCTTCGCGCAGCTGAAGGAGGCATTCCCGAATGTATCGGATATGACTCTGCGTACAGATCTTAAGAATCTGGATGATAACAAAAGGATCGTACGTATACATGGGGGTGCGCGCTCGGTAGACGTAGTTGTAGGAACAGATGATTTTATGAGCCGGCGAAGCATAAGAAATGTGGACGCCAAGAAGGCCATCATCATGAAGGCGAAGAAGATGATCGTTCCGGGAACGGCGGTTTTCCTCGACTCAGGAAGCACAACTACAATGCTGGCAGCTGAACTTGATGATCAGCCAAACCTGATCGTAACGAGCAGCATCAGCTGTGCCATGGAACTGGCCGGCCTTGAAAAGCCAAAAGTCATGATTCCGGGAGGCTCACTGAACCGGTACAGCCTTAGCATCTGCGGATCACAGGGGATCGGAGAATTGAAGAAGATGACATTCGATCTGGCCTTTATGGGTGTAACAACTTACGATGAGGAATCCGGATTCGCATGTAATGTATATGAGGAATCTCTGCTCAAGCAGACTGTGATCAATAGAACGCTTAAAACCATCGTACTGATGGATTCCACAAAAGTAGGCAAACACAGCACATTTACATTTGGCTCCCTCGAAGATGTGGATGCCGTGATCTCTGACGGAGGTCTGCCGGAATCATTCCTGGCAGCCTGCAGGGAGAACAACGTGGAAGTCTTTTAACAGAAACTTTACTTCCGGTACCGTTTCTCATACTATCATCAGCCTGACCGCATCCTGACGATCCGGACCGGCCTGATGATCCCCAGTCCTGATAATTGCGTAGATTAGATAATACTATTAATCGAGGATGAGGAGAATTAATATGAAAAACGGAGTACAACGTTTCGGAAAATTTTTATCCGCCATGGTCATGCCTAATATCGGGGCATTCATCGCATGGGGATTCATAACAGCTTTATTCATTCCTGATGGATGGCTGCCTAATGAGCAGCTTGCATCCATTCAGCCATACATGCTCTCTTACCTGCTTCCTGCTCTGATCGCATTTACGGGAGGAAGAATGGTAGGCGGAGACCGCGGCGGTGTCATGGGCGCCATTGCGGTAATGGGAACTATTGCCGGTGTCGGCGGAACTGAAGGACAGCCTATGCTTATGGGCGCCATGGTCATGGGACCTTTCGCGGGCTGGATCATCAAGAAGTTTGACCGCTTCATGGAAAACAGAATGCCTGCCGGCTTCGAAATGCTTATCAACAACTTCTCAGTAGGTATCATCGGAATGCTCGTAGCTATCTTCGGATTCTACGTGATCGGCCCGGTCATGACCATAATACTGAGCGTGCTCACCGCCGGTGTAGACGTACTTGTAAATCACCACATGCTCCCTCTGGCAGCCATCTTCATCGAGCCTGCTAAGGTGCTGTTCCTGAACAATGCGATCAACCACGGTATCTTCACGCCGATCGGTGCTGAGCAGGTCAAGGCTGCCGGACAGTCCATCATGTACATGCTCGAAGCCAACCCGGGCCCTGGACTCGGCGTCCTCCTGGCTTACTGGGCATTTGCAAAGGACAAGGCAACCAAGGACTCGGCTCCTGGAGCTATCATCATTCACTTCCTGGGAGGAATCCACGAGATCTACTTCCCGTATGTACTGATGAACCCGGTTGTTATCATTGCACCTATCGTAGGAAACATCTGCGCCATCACATGGTTCCTCATAACCGGATGCGGACTGAAGGGACCTGCTTCGCCGGGATCGATCATTGCTTTCATGGCTATGGCACCTAAGAACAAGATGATCTTTATCTTCATCGGCGTAGCAATCGCAGCAGCAGTATCGTTTGCAATTGCATCTATCATCATCAAGGCTACAAGCACGACAGCTTCCATCGATGAAGCTAAGGCTGAAGTAGCAGACAGAAAAGCTCAGGCAAAAGGAACCGTTAATGTAAGCAAGTCTGAAGCTGTCCGCAAGGTCATCTTTGCCTGCGATGCAGGAATGGGCTCATCCGCAATGGGCGCAACAAAGTTCCGCAACAGGATCAAGGCAGCAAGACCTGACATCGAAGTAAAGAACACATCGGTTGACAACATCCCTTCGGATTGTGACATCGCGGTAGTTCAGACTACTCTGCAGGAGAGAGCTAAGAAGTCCGCTCCTCAGGCACAGCTCGTCACCATCGAGAACTTCCTGAACGACCCTGCACTGGATGCACTTTATCTGCAGCTGACAACACTTGATGCTCCTGCTCAGGAACAGGCTAAGGATGATGTCGAAAAGGCAGTTGCCGCAGCAGAAAAAGGCGCAAAGAAAGACGTTATCGTAAAGGACAGCATCCTTCTGAACCAGCCTTCCGTAACTAAGGAAGAAGCTATCCGCAAGGCAGGAGAACTCCTGGTTGCACGCGGAGCCGTTGAACCTGGATATGTTGATGCCATGCAGGAAAGAGAGCGCATGGTCAGCACATACATGGGCATGGGCATAGCTATTCCGCACGGAACAGCTCAGGCAAAGGGAACTGTCAAGAAGACAGCCATCTCCATGGTCCAGTACCCTGAAGGCGTTGACTTCGGAGCTGAGAAGGCACAGCTGGTGTTCGGTATCGCCGGAATCGGAGATGAGCACCTTGATCTTCTCGCTAAGATCGCCGGATGCCTGGACGATCCTGCGGTCCTCGAAAAGATGAAGACCACAGACGACATAGACTGGATAATGAAGACCCTTTCATAATCAGTCGATCTCAAAAAATGATAATACATACAAAAAGACCTGATCATATTATGATCAGGTCTTTTGATTCGCGGTCTTAATACCGTGTATGCTATACTCTTTAGAGGACTGCGGTCTCTATGATAAAGTCAGGGAAGGGCACGGATCAGTAAAGATATGTTAAGGCAGCGTATAGTTTTCCATGGATGGGTACAGGGTGTCGGTTTCAGATACCGGGCAGTGCACGCAGCAAATCTGCATGGAACTACCGGCTGGGTCAGGAATGACCCGGGTGATACCGTAACAATGGAGATCCAGGGAACAAAGGAACAGATAGACCGGGTGATCATGGCGCTGAAAAACGGAAGGTTCATAAGCATAGACCGCATGGATGTCAGCACGATCGCTGTGATAGAAGGGGAAGGCGGATTCAGAGCTGTTTACTAGGAAAAAAGATATTTATGATGGATTTCCGGCGTCCAATAATAAAAAAGATAAAGGCCTCATTTAATGGTATAATCATATCCGAAAACAAAAGGAGGTAACAGATAACATGAGTAATAATCCAAGAATCGTCAGCAGACCGGTGCAGGCGAGTCCGTCCGTAACATCTTCATCGGCGGCGTCCTTTTTTACCGGTATCATAGCAATAGCGGGAATAGCTGCTTCGATAATTGCGGGAATGTGGCCGCTTGCGATAGCTGTATTTGTTTTATGGGTGGTAGTCGCAAATATCAGGATAGTTCCGCAGGAGCACGCTTACATTATCGAAAGGCTCGGAAAGTTCAGGTCAGTCTGGTATGCGGGCCTTCATGTAAAGATCCCTGTTATTGACAATATAGTAAACAAGATATCCCTGAAGGAGCAGGTGTTTGACTTCCCGCCTCAGCCGGTCATCACGAAAGATAACGTATCGGTCAAGGTGGACTCGGTAGTATTCTCAAAGGTCTTCGATCCTCAGAAGTATACATACGGAGTAGAGAATCCGATCGCCGGTCTTCAGAACCTTTCGGCTACTACACTGAGAAGCATCATCGGCGGAATGGAGCTCGATACAACTCTCTCATCGAGAGAAGCGATCAACAGCCAGATGGAAGCCATACTGGATGAGGCGACAGATCCGTGGGGCATCAAAGTCAACAGAGTAGAACTTAAGAACATCGATCCGCCTCCGGCCATCGAAGAGGTCATGACCAAGCAGATGAGAGCGGAGCGTGAGAGACGTCAGACCGTCCTTGAGGCTCAGGCTCATCAGGAATCCGTAGTATCAAGGGCAGAGGGTGACAAGAGAGCCAAGGTGCTTGCTGCTGAAGCTGAAAAAGAAGCCAAGATAGCGCTTGCCCAGGGTGAAGCTGAATCCATAAGGCTGGTTTATGAAGCTCAGGCGCAGGGTCTTGAAAAACTGAGAGAAGCACATATCGATGAAAGCGTTCTCAGGCTCAAGGGACTTGAAGCGCTGAGGGACGTTGCAGACGGAAGAGCCACAAAGATCTACATGCCTACAGATATCAGCAAGGTAGTGTCGACACTCGGAGTGGTTTCGGAATCTCTCGGAATAGGTGACTCGACACCTGTCGACAAAACAGCAAAACCTGTAAAAAAACAGGAAGCTGATCCATGCATAACCGAAGAGACGAGCAAGGAAGGACGCAGGGCGGCTGATACGGGCGATTCCATCAGAGTCGATGTTGAGACTCACAGAAGCGTGATATGATCAGAAGAGGGACAGAGAGCAGCGGAGGAATACAATGAACGAAATGGTCACAAAAAGAAATGATCTGCTTGCACAGAAGATCATAAAGGGGCTTGAGTCCAGAAATATGAAGGGGTTCTATGTTCACAGCAAGGCTGAAGCATTGAAGATGGCGCTCGATCTCATACCGGCAGGAAGTTCGGTAACTATGGGAGGAAGCGTAAGCGCGAGAGAGATAGGTCTCGTTGACACGCTGAAGGTCGGAGATTACGATTTCATAGACAGAGACCTGGCGGACGACAAGCGTGCAGCTGCGCTGGCTGCATACAACGTGGATGTATTCCTCGCAAGCTGCAATGCAATGACGGAAGACGGCGTGCTTGTAAACATCGACGGCAATGCCAACAGGGTGTCTGCCATCGCGTTCGGACCAAGAAAGGTCGTTTTCATCGTCGGCATGAACAAAGTCTGCAAGGATGTCGACAGCGCGATGAAGAGGGCGCGCAATACTGCAGCTCCGATCAATGCTCAGAGATTCGGTCTTGATACACCTTGTGCAAAGACGGGCTCATGCATGGACTGCAAGTCAGCCGATACGATATGCTGTCAGTTTCTGATAACCAGATATTCCAGACACGATGACAGGATATTTGTTATACTGGTTAACGATAACCTGGGATTTTAAAACGATTTAGAAACATCTGGAGGATATTAATGAAAATAGCTGTCACTTATGATAATGGAAATGTTTTTCAGCATTTCGGAAGAACAGAGAACTTCAAGGTTTATGAAGTCGAAGGAGGAAGAGTTGTATCGTCCGAGGTAATGAACTCAAATGGAGTCGGACACGAGGCACTGGCATGGCTGCTTAAGGACTGTGACATCGACGTGCTGATCTGCGGCGGAATGGGACAGGGTGCCCAGGATGCTCTTGCTGAAGCAGGCATCGAGGTCTGCGCTGGAGCAGAGGGAAACACCGATGAGGCAGTCGCTGCCTACCTTGCAGGTGAACTCGTGAACACTGGCGTAAACTGCGATCATCACGACCATGAACACGGCCACGGACACGGCGAATCTGAAGGCTGCAGCCCTCAGGACTGTGCCGGCTGCCAGGGATGCGGCGGCGCTGCTCAGTTTGAGCCATTCTACTTTTTTGAAGGTACGAATGTAGGCAAGAAAGTCAAAGTCCACTACAGGGGAACTTTCGATGACGGAACACAGTTTGACGCGTCGTATGACCGCAACATGCCGCTCGAATTCGTCTGCGGAGTCGGCGACATGATCAGAGGTTTTGACAAAGCCGTAGCTGAGATGGCAGTCGGTGATATCATTGACGTTCATCTCGAGCCTGAAGAAGCATATGGCATGCCGAATCCGAACATGATCATTACCGTACCTAAGGCCTCCATTCAGGGACTTGACGGAATAGAAACCGGTGACAAGGTGATGCTGCAGGATGAGCTCGGAAGACCTTTTGACGCGCTTGTGACGGCGCAGGATGATGAGACCATCACGTTCGACTGCAATCATGAGATGGCAGGAAAGCCTCTCAACTTTACCATTGAAATGCTCGAAATAGTTTAGGAGAAGAAATGAGTAAAAAGTATTTGGGAATAGACATAGGCGGCACGTTCATAAAGCTGGGCATCGTAGATGATGCCGGCAGTGTCAGCATGCGCCGCGAAGTTCCGATTGACAGGAGCGGGAGCGAGACTGTCATGGAAACTGTGATGCGCGGAATAGACACGCTCCTTGCGGATTCCGGTCTCGAAGCCGTAGACTTTGAAGGGATCGGCGTTTCGGCAGCGGGCTGCATAGACACCACTAAAGGGTGTGTGGCTGAGAATGGCGGAAACATACCGGACTGGTCATTTACATCCGTTACAGGGCCGCTCTTTGAAAGATACGGAATCAAAGCGACCATAGCCAATGACGGCAACTGCGTTGCTCTTGCCGAAGCATGGATAGGAGCCGCGAAAGGCATCAGGGATGTGATATGCGTGGTTCTGGGAACGGGTGTCGGAGGCGGCATCGTCTCAGGCGGCAGGCTTATTGAGGGTGCGCACGGATTCGGAGGAGAGATCGGACACTTCCCTACACATGCCGATCTGCTTATGACAGGCGGAGGCAAGTGGAGCTCGCATTATGAGACTTTCGCGTCGACCGGAGCTCTGGTCAGAAGGGCGCTTGCATCGGGAAAAGACTGGCTGAACGGAAGAGAGATATTCGAAGCGGCAGAATCCGGTGATGAAGCTGCGTTGAAGATACTTGATGGCTGGACGGACGAGATCGCGGCCGGCATAACAGGACTCGTGCATATATTCGATCCGCTCGTAGTGCTCATAGGAGGCGGTGTCTCGGCTCAGGAGGAACTGCTTGTCAGGCCGGTTCGGGAAAAGGTGCTGAAAACCGTAACTCCTGACATGGCAGCTGAACTTCAGGTCAAAGCTGCGGCTCTCGGTAATAACGCGGGCATGGTAGGCGCTGTCAAGTACTTCATTGACAACGATCTTCAGAGGTAGAAGCAATGGGCAAGGTAGATTGCAGCCGTAAGCTGGATCTGAGAGTGATGCCGAGCATGTGCGATGAGAATTCCCTGATGAGCATACCGGCCATGCTTGACATGTTCCAGGATTCTGCGGGGATCCATGCGGAATCAGTTGGAATGGGCGCATTTGATCTGGAAAAAATGGGTCTGTTCTGGATAGTGTCAAAAACAAGACTGGTAGTGAACAGCAGACCTCTGGTGCAGGAGATGGTTGAAGCCACTACATGGATACAGCCGGCTGAAAGAGTCAGCTGCGAAAGAGACTGGGCCTTGCTCAGGGACGGAGAACAGCTGGCCTATGTAAAAAGTATCTGGGCAGCGCTCAGAAGGGATAACTTCAGACCGGGGCGCCTTGCGGATTTTTATCCGGATTCGGATTTCAGCATTGCGCCGCCTGATGACAAACCTTTCACCAGGATGGGCAAGAACTTCGACGGAGCCGAGCCTTTTGGAGAGTACATGATACGCTCCGTGGACATCGACAGAGGCGGGCACATGAACAATGTGAATTACGTAAGAGCGATGCTGGGATGCTTCACCTGCTCGCAGCTTGCGGAAATGAATATCAGGGAACTCGACATGCAGTTCCTTCTGCAGTGCTATGAGGGAGAAACGATACGATTCGTGAGACGTCCCGCGGAGAACGGACTTATGGAAGTAGGGGCCATCAATGAAGAAGGCAAGATCTGCTTCATGGCAGCCATTATATAGACAATAAAAAAAGCGGGCAGAAATGCCCGCTTTAAAGTGTCAGAATTCCTTGCGGAGTATGTAGCGGCGCTTTCCGCCGTACAGTTCTCTTTCATCGACTATATCGAAGTTGAGAACCAGGAAGTTTCTGTAACTGTATGGATTGTCAGGAGATATCGTCGTCAGTGCTTCTGTCGCGCCCATCTCTGCTGCCATTCCCAGACGCAGTTTGTTGAACAGGCGCTGTATGCCGCGGCCTCTGTATTTTGGCGCTACCATCGTGAGGTCCATTGATACGGTCTTAGCCAGCTGCTCTCTGTCGTAGTTGAAATGTTTTCCGTAATTCTCCGGATTATCAGGGTCATTAGGTATCATTACGGAATAGCCTGCAACTTCGCCATTGCACTCAGCTATCATGCAGATGTCATGCTCGAGCTGACCGAGGGATTCCTCCCTGGAAAAAGTAGCATACAGGTCCTTGTCAGGCAGAGCTTCCACGATCTCATCCTGAAGGGCCATCACCTTGTCAAGATCATCCGGCGTGGCTCTTCTGACATCTATGAACATAGGCTCTCCTTTTCCGTTCATCACTTCATATCTGAAAGGCAAAGTCTTCATTTCCGTTTCCTCCGTTTGATGCGTAAAGCGGGTCGTTCTATTGTTTCATTCACCTCAATACTTTATCATGCTAAAGCGAGCTGCGTCAACAAAAAGCGGCCACGCAATTGCCCGTTTTGCGGCGCTATGCTACAATAATCAGGATAAACACAGTACTCCGGAAACACCGGACCTGCGGGTCCGTCTGAATGCAGAATGTAAATATCAAAGGAGGATAACTATGGAAATGAAATTTTATCAGTGCGCGCATTGCGGACAGATCGTGGCTATCGTGAAGAAGACAGGAGTTCCTGTAATCTGCTGCGGAGAGCCTATGAAAGAGATCGTACCCGGCACTACAGATGCTGCTGTTGAGAAGCACGTGCCTGTGTTCGAGGTAAAGGGTGACGTTGTAGAGGTAAAGGTTGGTTCTGCAGAGCATCCTATGATCCCTGAGCATTTCATCGAGTGGATCGCATTGAAGACCAGGCAGGGCAATCAGAGAAAAGCTCTCAATCCGGGCGAGGCTCCGGCAGCCTGCTTCAGGATCTGTGAAGGCGATGAGGTCGAGGCGGTATACGCTTACTGCAACCTGCATTCGCTCTGGAAAGCTGAATAATAAAACCAAGGAGATAACTCAAGAATGAAGATTTCAGATGATATCCTGTATGTCGGTGTCAACGATCACGACATCGACCTCTTTGAAGGCCACTATATAGTTCCGGAAGGAATGGCTTACAATTCGTATATCGTAAAAGGCGACAAAACTGCTGTCATGGATTCCGTTGACGGACACTTTGCGGATGAGTGGATCGGCAAGGTAAAGGAAGCCGTCGGTTCTCCTGACTATCTCGTAGTCCAGCATATGGAGCCTGATCATTCCGGATCCGTAAAGAGCTTCATGGAAGCATTCCCTGAAGCTAAGATCGTTTCGTCCCAGAAAGCTTTTACGATGATCTCCAACTTCTTCGAAGGCGAGGATTACGCAGACAGAAGAGTTGTCGTAAAGGAAGGCGATACACTTGATCTCGGCGGACACACACTGAGCTTTATCACCGCACCGATGGTGCACTGGCCTGAGGTCATAATGACTTATGACGCTGAGGAAAAAGTGCTGTTCTCTGCAGATGCTTTCGGAAGATTCGGCGGACTCGACAAGATCGGTGAAACAAACGAAGAAGATGACGACTGGGCATGCGAAGCAAGACGTTACTACTTCGGTATCGTTGGCAAGTATGGTCCGCAGGTACAGGCAGTTCTCAAAAAGGCCGCTAAGCTTGACATCGAGAAGATCTGCGCACTTCACGGTCCGGTGCTTGTCTCCGATCTCGGATACTTCCTTGGACTTTACGATACATGGTCAAAGTACGAGTCTGAATCAGAGGGGGTTGTGATCGCTTATACTTCGGTTTACGGCAACACAAAGAAGGCTGTTGAGCTCCTTGCTGAGAAGCTCGAGGCAAAGGGTGTTCCGGCAGTTGAGGTTACAGATCTCGCCAGAGACGACATCGCAGAGGCAGTCGAAGACGCGTTCAGATATGATACTGTCGTATTTGCAACAACGACTTTCAATAACGGTATCTTCCCGTTCATGAGAGAGTTCATCGACTCGCTTGTTGAGCGCAACTATCAGAACAAGAGACTCGCGTTCATCGAGAACGGATCATGGGCGCCTCAGGCTGCAAAGGTGATGAAGGGCATGCTCGAAGGCTGCAAGAACATGACATACTGCGAGAATGACGTAAAGATCGTGTCCGCACTCAATGATGCCAGCAGAGCGCAGCTCGAGGCTCTGGCCGAAGAGCTCGCTGCAGCATATAAATAGCCGGAAAGATACATGAAAACAAAAAGAGCATCGTGAGATGCTCTTTTTTTATGTGTTTTCAGCTCCGCTCAGCGGATGAATTTATCTATGGCTTTGTTGAGCTCTTCAATGGTGTCGAGGTCATCGTGCTTGACGGCATCGATTATGCATGTCGACATGTGCTCCTTGAGGATGACACGGCTTACCGACTTTATGGCTGATTCTATCGCCGAAAGCTGGATCAGTACTTCAGAGCAGTCACGCCCGTCTTCAACCATTCTCCTGGTGGATTCCATGTGACCTATGATGCGGCTCATTCTGTTGAGGACAGCTTTGGTATGCTCAGCCGAATGGACATGACCGTGATCATGGTGATGCGATCCGTCGCCGTGTACATGTGTATGCGTGTATTCGTGACCATTCTCATCTACATGCGTGTGCTCATGAAAGTGCTCGTGCGTATGAGTATGACCATGTTCATGATTATCTGACATAACAGCCTCCCCGTTATCTTTTTCTGACACTATGCATTGTAACAAAAGAGGCGTGGAAAGTTAACCCCGGGCAGGGGATTAATGTGTGCCTGACTTTAAAAAAGACTGATTATGATGTACAATTAAATAACTATAATCTGACCATAAAAAGCAGTCTGAGCCATGGCTTAAAGCATCGCAGAGGCTGCAAAAGGGAGGGAAAAATGGCTGACAATACGAACGATAAACTGCTTACCAGAGATACTGCGGTAGCGGAGCCTGTCATTGACAAGCACTACCAGCTGATAGAAACAAGAAAAGCAGAGGAGATAATTGAGAGAGCAATGAATCTTGCCAGAGAAGAGATCCCTAAGGGCAAGGTAGCGACCTATATTCCGGAACTTGGAAAGATGGATCCTCATCAGCTCGGAATATGTCTTTATCCTCTTAAGGGCGACAAGATCTGCATTGGTGACTATGACACCAGGTTTACGATACAGTCCGTCTCAAAGGTGATCATGCTCATAGTTGCACTTGAAGTCTGCGGACTCAAGTCTGTATTTAAAAAAGTAGGCATGGAACCTTCAGGAGAAGCTTTTGACTCTCTTGTTGAGCTCGATGTCAGCAATTCGAAGCCATACAATCCGCTGATCAACTCGGGAGCCCTGGCTGTATGCGGGCTCCTGCTTCCTGAGGTGTCGTTCCAGGATATGATCAGATATACAAGAAATGTATGCTCAGACATGGGGATCGAACTGAACGAGGATGTGTTCGATTCAGAGATGAAAACATGTTCGCGTAACCGTTCCATCGCTTACCTGCTCGAGAGCAAGGGCATCATCACTACTGACGTGGAAGACACTCTGAGATTCTATACAAAGATGTGCTCAATGAGCGTCACTGCCGAATCGCTCGCAAACCTGGGAAAGAAACTCGCTAATGACGGAGTATGCAGCATCGACGGAAAGAGATACATGTCATCGCGTACGGCGCGTATCGCCAAGACGCTCATGCTGACATGCGGCATGTATGACGGATCCGGAACGTTCGCTATCAAAGTAGGCATACCTACAAAGTCAGGTGTCGGCGGCGGCCTGCTTTCAGTCTCCGACAAGCGTGCAGGCATAGGAGTATTCGGACCTGCACTCGACGCGCAGGGAAACAGCATTGCAGGATGCAAGCTCCTTAGGGAGATTTCCAACAAGCTGAGGCTCAACCTCTTCTATGACCCTGAGTGGGATAAAGAAGAATCGGAAGATACAGTACTGAAAGACATGCAGGCCAGATCGGTGATGTAAATGAATATAACAGTATATTGCGGAGCAGCTGAAGGAATGGATCCTGAATTCATCGAACGTGCCAGGGAACTTGGCGCGTGGATGGCGGGCAAGGGTCACAGACTCGTCTACGGAGCTGGAAACTCCGGCATGATGGGGGCTGTTTCTGATGCTCTGATCGAAGGCGGCGGCGAGGCTATCGGAGTCACGCCGCGGTTCTTTATTCTGGCCGAGGAGACGCGCGATGATCTCACAGAGGTCGTGATTTCTGATGATATGTCAACAAGGCGCAAGTGGATGATCGATAACGGCGACGCATTCATCGCCCTTCCGGGAGGCATGGGTACTCTGGATGAGATCACAGAGGTGATGACTTACAAGCGCCTCGGGCTTCTCGGCAAGGTCAACAAGCCCGTCATGGTATATAACGTAAACGGCTACTATGACCGTTTCTTCAGGTTCCTGGATGACATGAGAGACCAGGGGTTCTGCAGGCAGCTCGACCGCGACAATGTGCTGGAGGTCAGATGCCTTGAGGACATAGTACGCGCGCTTGAAAGCGTAGGCAGCATAGACGAAACAAGGACTTCAAAATACGACGACTGATAGATGAAGAATCTCTTCAAGACACTATTGCCTTATAAATGGACCGCATTGCTTGTTCTGCTTCTGATGGCAGGACAGGCTTTTTGTGAGATGAATTTGCCTCAGTATACTCAGTCACTTATTGACACAGGCATACTTAACAGAGGCATAGAGCATATAGTGCCTGAAGCCGTGACCGTCTCCGAATTCGAGGCAGCTTCGGCTGTCATGACTGATGAAGAAAGACCGCTCTGGACTGATGCCTTCATTACGGATACTGATGAAAAAACTGCTGACGGAACAGCCATATACAGGAGGAAAAACCTGACAGATGATGAACTGGAAGCTCTGGATACAGCGTTGCTCAGGCCGGTCGTAAAGCGGTACGCAGAAAAGAACGGAGAGACACTTGCTGAAGCTGAAAGCCAGGCCGGGGAGAGCAGCTCTGAGACAAACAGGAACATGGTCGCCATGGGCATAGCTTACGCGGGAGACTGCGATAAGGAAGCAGGACTTGATATCCTTTCCATCCAGAACTCGTTCATGTTCAGGTGCGGCGGTCTCATGCTGCTGATGTCACTGTCCGTTCTGGTCTTCACTACGCTTATTTCACTTCTCGCGGCCAGGGTGGGCGCGAGCATAGGACGCGATCTCAGGTCCAGGCTGTTCTCGAACGTCATGTCGTTCTCGAATGCTGAAATGAACGAGTTCAGGACTTCGTCACTGATCACGCGCGCTACTAACGACATACAGCAGGTGCAGATGACATCGACGATGATGCTTCGCATGATGCTCTTTGCTCCGTGCATCTGTACGTGGTCTATCATAAAGGTCTATCAGACACATGCGCATATGAACTTCGTCATAGTGACAGGTGTAATAGCGATACTGCTGATGGCGGGAGCAATGTTCGTCATAGCCATGCCGAAATTCAGGATAATGCAGTCGCTCATCGATGCGCTCAATGCCGTTTCGAGAGAGATACTTACCGGTATCCAGGTCATCCGCGCATTCGGAAGAGAAGATACCGAGGAAGAGCGCTTTGACAAGGCAAACAATGACCTTTACAGGAACCAGCTCTTCGTGAACCGCGCGATGATCTCCATAACACCTATACTCATGATCATCATGTACGGCCTTTCCATATGGATAACATGGGTATCCGCAGGCAGGATAGACGCGGGTACGCTCCAGGTCGGTACGATGACCGCGTTCATCGCATATGCCATGGAAATAGTTTTCTCGTTCTTGATGATCGCCAGCATGGCCATATTCATTCCCCGTGCCGGAATAGCGGCGGACAGAATATATGAGGTGCTTGAGACAAAGACTTCGATAAGCGACCGTGAGGATGCCGCCGTGCTCGATACTGACAGAGAAGGTGCGGAGGTAAGATTCGAACACGTTACTTTCAGGTATCCGGACGCAGAGGAAGACGTTCTTACGGACATAGACTTCACTGCGAAATCGGGCGAGACGACCGCCATTATCGGTGCCACCGGCTGCGGAAAGACAACTCTCATAAATCTTATACCGAGATTCTTTGAAGCGACCGAGGGACGGATCACCATAGACGGGATCGACGTAAAAGACATAAAACTCGAATCGCTCAGGGACACAATAGGATATGTGCCGCAGAAGGGCATTCTTTTCTCGGGCACTGTGGCCGAGAACATCCGCTGGGGTGACGAGGACGCGAGCGATGAAGAGGTGAGGTTTGCCGCAGAGATAGCTCAGGCGACTGAATTCATAGATGAAAGACCGGAAGGCTTCAGCAGGGAGGTATCACAGGGAGGCGCCAACGTTTCCGGCGGCCAGAAACAGAGACTTGCCATAGCGAGAGCTGTGTTGAAAAAGCCGCCGGTGATGATCTTCGACGACTCATTCTCTGCTCTCGACATGAAGACCGACGTCACTCTCAGAAGGGCGCTTGCTTCCGAAATAGCCGGATGCACTCGCATAATAGTGGCACAGAGAGTAGGTACCATACTGCACGCTGAGCAGATCATAGTGCTCGATGAAGGCAGGATAGTAGGAAAGGGAACCCATAAGGAACTCATGGATTCCTGCAGGATATACAGGGAGACAGCCGTTTCACAGCTGTCGGAAGCTGCTTTGGCCTGATAAATGACAACGAAAAAAGACAGCAAAACTGAATATATGGCCGGGGAAACAAAGCCCGAAGCGCAGCAGCTGCCTGAAGAAGACCAGCCGCAGACAGGACTGGGCGACGGAAAGAGGCAGAGAAGGCGCGGGGGCGGTCCGAGCAGCATTCTTGCACCGGGAGAAAAGGCAAAAGACTTCCGCAAGGCTATAAGGGACACGCTCAGTTACATGGGCGGGTATAAGTTTGCAGTTGCTGTCGTTATTGTAGTGTCGGCTGTCGCGACCATTTTCGAAACGGTCGGACCTAAAGTAATGGGGCGCGCTACAACGCTTCTCGCCGAGGGCGTCATGAACAAGGTGCACGGCACCGGCGGCATCGATTTTGAAGCTGTTGCCCATGTGCTTCTCCTGACTCTCGCGCTGTACGCAATAGGCGCGATAGCACAGTATGTACAGGCTCTCATCATGACAAACGTAACGCAGAAGATCGTTTATAAGATGAGGCGCGATATATCGGAAAAGATAAACCGCATGCCTATAGGCTACTTCGAGCGCGTCCAGACCGGTGAGATACTGTCCAGGATCACGAATGACGTGGATACCCTCGGACAGTCGCTCAGCCAGAGCATTTCCAACTTCATATGGGCTATAATAAGCATGGTGGGAATAGTCGTCGTGATGCTGACTATCAACGTGACGATGACGCTTATAGCGCTCATGGTCATACCGCTGTCGGCTCTGGTCATGGGGGCGCTCATAAAGGTATCCCAGAAGCACTTTGCCGCCCAGCAGAAATATCTTGGTATAATAGACGGACAGGTGGAAGAGACATTCTCCGGGCATCTGGTAGTCAAGGCTTTCAACAGGGAAGCTGCGGTCACCGGGGAATTTAACGAGTCCAACGAAAAACTGTATGAATCCGCATGGAAGTCGCAGTTCCTCTCGGGCCTGATGCGCCCGCTTATGAGGATCGTGAGCAATCTGGGGTATGCCGCGGTGGTAGTCGCGGGAGGGATCTTCTGCGTGAGAGGCGCCATAGGCGTAGGAGACATACAGGCATTCGTCCAGTATGTCAAAAACATAGGGCAGCCTATACAGGATATCGCACAGATAATGAATCAGGTACAGTCCATGGCAGCGGCAGCGGAGCGAGTATTCGAATTCCTGAACGAGGAAGAAGAGATCGATGCTCCGGGAGCGGCTGATGAGATGGGTGAGATAAAGGGCGCTGTTGAATTCAGGCATGTGAGATTCGGATATAAGAAAGATCAGCCGGTAATAAAGGACTTCAGCGCAAAAGTTGAGCCGGGACAGAAGATCGCTATCGTAGGTCCTACGGGCGCCGGCAAGACAACTATGGTAAAATTACTTATGAGGTTTTATGATGTGGATGGAGGATCTATCCTGATAGACGGCCATGACATCAGGGAATTCACGCGGGATGAACTTCGCGACAATTTCGCGATGGTTCTTCAGGACACATGGCTGTTCAGCGGCACCATCAGGGAGAACATCGCTTACGGCAGGGAAGGCGCTACTAACGAAGAGATCATCCGGGCGGCCAAGACGGCCAAGGCACATCACTTCATAAAGGCACTGCCGGGCGGTTACAAAATGATGCTCAACGAAGATGCGACAAACATTTCCGAAGGGCAGAGACAGCTCCTGACGATAGCGCGTGCAGTGCTGGCAGACAAGAGACTATTGATACTGGACGAAGCGACTTCGTCAGTAGATACACGCACAGAAGAAGAGATACAAAAGGCGATGGACGCTCTTACCGAAGAAAGGACGAGTTTCATCATCGCGCACAGGCTCTCGACCATTCGGAATGCCGATCTTATTCTCGTAATGGATCACGGCGACATCGTGGAACAGGGCAAACATGAGGAGCTGCTCGCAAAGGGCGGCGCCTACGCAGAATTATATAACTCACAGTTTGAAGAAGTAGGTTAAAGAAAGGCGGACAAACATGAGAAATTACAGAGAAGAGTATGAGTATTGGCTTGCGTCAGATGTAGTTGACGAAAAGACAAAGGAAGAACTCAGAGCGCTCGAAGGCAATGACCTTGAGATCGAAGGCAGATTCAAGGCCATGCTTACCTTCGGAACAGCAGGTCTGAGAGGAATTATGGGAGCCGGTATCGGCATGATGAACGTCTATACCGTAAGATATGCGACACAGGGTCTTGCCAATCTCATAATCGCCAAAGGCGGCCAGATCGGCGGAGATTCACCTGAAGGAAACGGCGTTGCGATCGCTCATGACTCGAGAAACAACTCGAGGCTGTTCGCTGAAGAGGCAGCAGCAGTGCTTGCCGCAAACGGCATAAAGGCGTACATCTTCGATGACATGCGTCCTACACCTGAGCTTTCGTTCGCAGTAAGAGAGACCGGCTCGATCGCAGGGATCAACATCACTGCAAGCCACAACCCTAAGGAGTATAACGGTTATAAGGCGTACTGGGCAGACGGCGCTCAGCTCGGACCTGAGCACGCAGACGTAGTATCCGCAGAGATAGCAAAAGTCGATATCTTCAAGGATGTAAAGACGATGGACTATAACAAGGCTTTAGCTGAAGGGCTTGTTGAGATCCTCGGCGATGAGATGGACGAGACATACATCGGCAAGGTAATGGAGACTTCGATCACACGCAAGTACATCGATCAGGTTGCGAAAGACATGAAGATCGTCTTCACTCCTTTCCACGGCGCGGGCTACAAGCTGGTTCCTGAGATCCTCAGAAGACAGGGCTACGGAGCAATAATCCCTGTTGAAGAGCAGATGGTTCCGGACGGAAACTTCCCGACCGTAAAATCGCCAAACCCTGAAAACACTGAAGGCTTCGCGCTTGCCATCGAGTACGCGAAGAAGAATGACGCGGAGCTCGTCATCGGCGTAGACCCTGACAGCGACAGATGCGGAGCAGTCGTAAAGGCAAAAGACGGATACAAGATCCTTTCGGGCAACCAGGAAGCCTGCCTCATGCTCGACTACATCTTTACAGTCAGAAAAGAGCTCGGCACGATGCCTGAAAAGCCGTTCGTCTGCAAGTCCATCGTTTCGACGGTCATGGCTGACAAGATCGCGGCAGACAACGGAGTAAAAATGTACGACGTTCTGACAGGATTCAAGTTCATCGGCGAGAAGATCAAGGATCTCGACGAGAACGGCGATGAGCACTTCCTCTTCGGATTCGAGGAAAGCATCGGATTCCTCGGCGGCTCATACGCAAGAGACAAGGATGCCGTATACGCAGCGATGATGATGGCTGAAATGGCATGCTACTACAAGGCGCAGGGCATGTCGGTCTATGACGGACTCATGGCTCTTTATGAGAAGTACGGATATTTCGTAGAGAATACAGAATCCACAGTATTTGAGGGATTTGATTCTGCCGAGAGAAGAGAAGCCGTAATGGCCCGCATCAGAGAGAATGCACCGGATGAGATCGGCCTCAAGGTCGAGGGCGTAACGGACTATCTCGGAGACGTTCCTGGATTCACAAAGAGCAACGTGCTCTTCTATAAGCTTGCGGATGGATGCGCTGTTGCAGTCAGGCCATCGGGAACAGAGCCTAAGATCAAGACTTATGTAATGGCTCAGGGCGCAACAGCAGAAGAAGCAGAGAAGAACCGCAAGGCAGTAAGAGAAGCTGTAGACGCTCTGCTCGCATAAAAAACCGTATTAGAAGGAGATCTTATCTCACATGAAAGAAGATAAAGCGATTACCGCAGTCGGTGTCCTTGCAGTGATCCTGGGGCTGCTCATGATGTCTGTAGGCAGATTCATCATGGGCGGCATAACCCTGCTGCTGGCGTTCGGTATATTCTGGAACCGCGGCGGAGGAACGCGTAATGACCGCAGCATTTATGAAAAGGTCGTAAAGACGGATATGAGCATAGATGAGATCTATGAGAAGCTCAAAGATCTCGACACTCCGCTCGGCAGACCGTGGATAGCTGAACACAAAGGCTTCCCGGGTGACAGCATCGTATTCGGACCCTGCAGTTTCAAGGACTGTGTTGTGATTTCGCGTGTAAAAAACAACATCGATGTAAAACACGTCACCAGGCTCGAGAACATCATAAGAAAAGAGGAAGACGAATACCGCTTCGAAAACCTAGTGGATACAAATGAAGCAGAAGTGACGCCTGCCAGATATGCCGTATTTGCGGGGTTCAAACTTGCTTCCGTGATGCTTGTAAGGCATCTCGCAGAGCTGATCGGGAAGATGAGCGGTGAAAGAGGCGCGGCTGTACCGGAAGACCTCGATATGTACAGGTTTTACTATCACAACTCCTCAGAAGGGTACTTCAGGGACTCTGACGGCAATGACGTTCTCAGGGTGGAGACTTCGCTGCGGCCGTTCACGGCTAAGGTGCTTGACACTGACGGCAATGAGATGGCTTCGGTAGTGCCTCACGCCTTTGACAAGAAGGGCTATCCTCTGGAATCAGCCGGTTTTGAACTGTTCTCTGACGGTGAACACTTCGGTGAGATCAAAAGGTTCAGGGACTCCGGCGGAGAGGGCTTCGTAGCTGATACTGATGCAGGAGTTTTCAGGATCAGCCTTTTCCCGTCATGCATGAAGGCAAGGATATCCAACAACTACACGATAGAGCACGAGGGGAAGCTTAAGGCTGTCATCGGGGGTTCACCTAATCTTCTGTTTGACGAATACGGCAGGTGCAGAAACGACATCATAAATTCCTACGATGACGATTATCTGGTGTTTTATGCGATCGCTGAAGTATTCATTCTTACGAACAACAGCAAGTTCCTTAAATAGGATTAATTAAATTGATATATTCAATATCAGCGTGATACAATTAATCAGTTAAAATATTGGGAATATAGAAGAGGACAAACTGATGAAAAAGATACTCATCCCGATCGAAGAAACACAGAGGAGTCTGAAAGCGGTCGCATATGTTAAGAAGCACTATACGCCTGAAGAGGCTGAGATAGTGCTCATGATGATAGATGAGAGACTCGGATATTCAGTAAGGACCGATGTAGAAAGTGCTGCAATCAAGCAGCTCGATGAGAAGCTCGATCTCATAGCCGAAGCATTCGAAGGATACAAGGTAACCAAGCTGTCTGCTGTCGGAAAGGCAGGCGTGAGGATAACCAGAGCTGTACGCGAGACCGGAGCAGATCTTGTAATAATGACAAAGTCTTCCAAGGAAGACATGCTCAACTCCATCGGAACGACTGCCGAGTACGTGATAAACAACTCGCCTTGCGATGTAATTATCGTGAGCGAGCAGGCCGGCTCACGCAATGAGTACAGAGGACTCGTCTACAAGACGGCAAGGGGGACTGTCAATCTCAGAGGACAGCTGGGTGACAAGCAGAGCGAATGCCTCCTCCCGAGTGTCAATCAGGACTGCATATATCACATAAACGTTACGGTAGGAAAGATCAGATTCTTCCACACCGCTTATAATCCGGATACCAGAAACTGGGATCTCCCGCCTATCCCGGGACAGGATGTAACGCTTGACATAGCTGCCGGTGAGACAAGAGACATTCTCGTCAAGGCTGACAGCACTGACGGCAAGGCAGACAGGATCAGGATAGTCAACAGGGATATGAGAAAGGAAGCGGTGTTCGATTTCAGGATCACAGCTGCTCCTGAGAATCACGAACCGGAACCGGAGCCTGAAGAAAAAGAGAAGACGCCTTTCGAGAAGAGAGCAACGCTTGAAGTTCCTAGAACAGGCATTCCGAAGGACTTTGAAGCCCCTGAGGTGCCTACGTTCGTTGCAGAGGCAAGAGCTGAGTTCGATGCTCTTGAAAAGGAAGTTGCTGATGCGGCAGCAGCGGCTGTGGATGCGGTCTCAAAACACGAGGAAGCACCGGCTGTACCGGCAGAAACTAAAGTATATGACGCATCGAGCTTCGTAGACTATCTGGTGGAAGAGATCAAAAACGAAGAAGCCGCAAGCGGATCATTCAAGGATCCTGATACGATGTTCTCGGTAGAGATAAACGAATAGCACACCTGCCGCGGATCCGCGCCGGATTGACAGATGCACGGCGTAATGGTATCCTACATGAGGGACAAAACAGACGGAGGAATTCAAAATGAAGAGAATCAAGACTATAACAACAAGAGATATGGCTGAGTCAAAGGTCACCGGCGGATGCGGTGAGTGCCAGACTTCGTGTCAGTCTGCAAGCAAGACTTCCTGCAGCGTTGCAAATCAGCACTGCGAGCAGCGCAAGGAAAAGTAAGATGCTTACGGCGGCGCTGCATGATGCAGCGCCGTTTTTCTTTTGCCTCACTTAGGGGAAAGCAATGATACATCAATACATTTTAAACGGATATAATATGGTAATAGACGCCGCAAGCGGCGCGGTCCATTCGGTGGATGAGGTAGCTTACGATGCGATACAGAAGCTGGATGAAGAGGTGACCGGTGCCGGTGCAGGCGCTGCTTTCAGTGACAGCGGGCTCATTGACCGGATCGCATCAGAGATCTCACGGAAGCACGGGATCAGCGAAGACGATGCGAAGGAGACTCTGGGTGATATAGCAGAGCTTCATGAGCAGGGCCTGCTCTGGTCTGAGGATCCTTTTGAGCAGGCAGCCGATGAGATCAAGATCAGGCAGTCGGTGCTCAAGGCGATCTGCCTTCACGTAGCTCACGGATGCAACATGGACTGCGAATACTGCTTCGCCGGAAAAGGCGATTACAGCGGCAAGAGCGGCATCATGAGCGCGGAAGTCGGAAAGCGCGCCCTTGATTATCTTGTGGAGCATTCCGGCACCCGCAGGCATCTTGAAGTGGACTTCTTCGGAGGGGAACCTCTCATAAACTGGGATGTCTGCAAGGAGATAGTCGCTTACGGAAGAGAACTGGAGAAGAAGCATAACAAGATCTTCAACTTCACGCTGACCACAAACGGAGTGCTTATCGATGACGATGTCATAGACTTCACGAACCGCGAGATGGGCAATGTGGTGCTCAGCATGGACGGAAGACGTGATACTCATGACCGCATGAGGCACAGCAAGACAGGCGGCGGTACTTACGACATGATAATGGACAATTTCAGGGCTCTGGTAGATTCACGCCTTGAAAACGCTGAAAGATCTTCCGAGTACTACATGCGCGGAACATACACCGCTTACAACAAGGACTTCGCGGCTGATGTGATCGCGATGGCTGACCTGGGGTTCAGAGAGACATCGATAGAGCCGGTAGTATCGGATCCCGATGTACCGTACGCGCTTCACGAGGAGGATCTTCCTAAGCTATATGAAGAATATGAGAAACTGGCTCTGGAGATGCTCGCAAGAGAGGAGCGTGGCGAGGGCTTCAGCTTCTATCACTATACGGTAGATCTTACGGGAGGTCCGTGCATTTACAAGCGGGTCGCAGGGTGCGGAGTTGCTACTGAATACCTCGCGGTCACACCAACCGGAGACCTTTACCCATGCCACCAGTTCGTAGGCGACGACAACATGATAGTCGGCAATATATATGACGGGATAACCCATCCTGAGACGGTCGGCATTTTCAGCAGCGGCAATAATATATACACACGTGACGATTGTAAAAACTGCTGGGCAAGACTGTACTGCGCCGGAGGATGCGCGGCAAACAATTACCATTCAAACGGAGATATCAACAAAGTTTACCGGTTCGGCTGCAAACTCCACAGAAAGCGTATCGAATGCGCTCTGATGATGGCGGCTGCGCGTGAAAAATGATACAATTAAATATCTATGAGAACAGTTATACTTGCATCACAGAATAAGAATAAGATCAAGGAAATCAGGGCGATACTGGATAAGTACGGCCTGAATGTCATAACGCGCGATGACGCGGGGATCCCGACAGACGATATAGAAGAGACAGGCACGACCTTTGAGGAAAACTCACATCTGAAGGCCAGCGTTATCATGGATATGATCGCTGCCGATCCTTCACTTGAAAAGTACCTTGACAGCCCTGTGATCGCCGACGATTCCGGGCTGATGGTGGACGCCTTAGGCGGCGCGCCGGGTGTGTACAGCGCCAGATATGCAGGCGAGGGATGTACTTATAATGATAATAATACTAAGCTGCTTGCCGCGCTCGACGGAGTTCCTGAAGGTGAAAGAACAGCCAGGTTTGTTACGGTGATCACACTGATCTATCCGGATGAAAAAGGCGTTCCGGCGGAAGCGGTGCGGCAGGGAGACAGGTATGTTCTTGTCGCGAAAGGCGAGTGCTGCGGTCATATCGCTTCAGAAAAGAAGGGCGAGGGCGGCTTCGGATATGACCCGGTATTCATACCGGATGGATACAGCCAGTCTTTCGCTGAACTGGGAACGGATTTCAAGAATACAATAAGCCACAGGGCGAAAGCTCTGGAGGAACTGGAGAGACTGCTCGGCTGATGCCGTCTGAACTGACAGTATGAGTGAATTCTGGGACAGCACATCTGACAATCCTGAACAGAAGAAACTCCATCTTACATGGAAAAGAGCTCTGAAAATCGGCTTCCACCTGTGGAGGCAGTTTGACGACCAATATTATGCGGGATTTGCTGCGCAGATCGCGTATTTCTTCTTTATGGCATCTGTTCCGATGCTCATCGTACTGACGCAGGTGCTTGGTATCTTTGATGTGTCGATGGACTTTATCAGAGAGTGGCTTGAACTGCACCTTTCGACCGAGATGGGAAGCGTTCTTCAGAGGCTGTTCTCGGCATCATCCACGGCATTAAGCAGTTTCTTCATGATACTGCTTGCCCTGTGGGCGAGTTCATCCCTTGCATTTTCCCTGTCGAGACTTACGACATATACTATCAGTTACGGCAGGTACAGATTCAGCTTCTTCACCGAAAGACTCAAGGCGATACCTATAGCAGCCCTGTCCATACTCGCAGTAGCAGTCACTCTGGTCGGCTATGTGTACGGAGAACTTATCGCGAAGAGGATACTCCAGAATACATATATTGAGGGACTCATCTCGGGACTGAAAACTCCTGTACTCGTGATGCTGTTCTTCATAGTCATACTTGCGAATTATTATCTGCTTCCTCGTATACGTGTTCCTGTAGCAGCGGTACTTCCGGGCGCTATATTTGCCACCATAGGAATATTGATAGTGACCTGGTGCTATTCGCTCTATATTTCAAGAGCTACAAACTACAACGTCCTGTACGGGGCGTTCTCAAACATCGTAGCCATGATGCTGTGGTTCTACCTGATAAGCTGGGTGCTCTGCATAGGCATGATGTTCAACAAGTCGTGGGACATACACATGAGACGGGGCAGGCTGACTCCTGCAAAAATAAAGGAATACCTCATCAGGCAGTACGGTGACAATGGTGAGGAAATGTGGCATAAGCTGATAATAGGCGAGTACGACATGGTCGACAGGTCGCTTGACAGCATAGCAGTAAGGTTCTCCAGAAAGTTCGATCCGGGCTATGATGAAAAGCGCGAAAGGGAGATCGCTGAACTCGTAGAAACAAAAAATGTCAGAGACAGGATCGAGCGTGAGATCGAGACCCGGAGAGCGGAACTCGAAGCAGGCGATGACGAGGAATAATAATTATTTCCGGAGGAAAGCAATATCATGCATAACAGAAAAAAGCTGCTGTTTATAATGAATCCGAAATCGGGACTCATGCAGGCTCCGAAATACATGGCTGAAATAGTCGGGCGCTTTTCCGGAGCAGGATATCTGACCCAGGTGCTGATGACTGAGGGCAAAGGGGACGCGAGGGATTTCGCAGCCGAGTACGGTGGAGAGGCCGATACCGTGGTAGTATCGGGCGGCGACGGTACTCTGAACGAGGTCATAGACGGGCTCATCAGCGGCGGACACAAGACACCGATCGGATATATCCCGGCAGGTTCAACAAATGACTTCGCCAATTCAATAGGACTCCCGAAGTCGATACCGGCCTGTGTTGACAGAATACTGAACGGCACGCCAAGCCCTGTGGATATCGGCAGTTTCAACGGCCGTTACTTCAGCTACGTTGCTAGTTTCGGCGCATTTACGTCTACAACATATTCCGTGCCGCAGAATGTAAAGAACATTCTGGGACATTCGGCATATGTCATGGCAGGCGTAAAGGAACTTGCGCATATAAAATCGATACATGCCAGGATCACACTCGAGAAGGGCGCACCGGAAGAGGAGGTGCACGAGGGGGACTATGTTCTCGGCGGAGTATGTAATTCGAAGTCGATAGGAGGCATAGTCAATCTGCAGAGGCTGGATGTCGACATGAACGATGGGCTGATGGAAGTGATCCTCATCAGAATGCCGAGAGACCTGATCGAACTCAGTGACATAACTGCCAACATTATCAACGGGACATTCAAGTCGCATGAGATTGAAAAATATTCGGCACATAAAGTGACATTCGAGCTGGATGAAAACGTTCACTGGACTCTCGACGGAGAATACGAAAAGGGCAGCGGGATATGTGAGATCGACACGATCAGATCGGCGATCTCGCTCATAAAATAAAAGAGAGGACTGACATGATCATAAAATACACGGGACATGCATGTTTCAAGATCCTTGATCAGGAGACTGGGTATTCGATAGTTTTTGACCCTTACGAGCCTGGTTCAGTCAAGGGCTTCGGGGACATAAGGGACGCAGCGAGTGAAGTTCTTTGCTCGCACGATCATTTTGACCACAACTTCAGGAATGCAATAAAGCTTGAGCCTAAGGATGAAAGCCCGTTTGAAGTGAAGTGGATAGATACATTCCACGATCCGGAGAAAGGTGCTCTCAGAGGACCCAACAGGATATACGTTATAACTCACAAGGCTACCGGAGAAAAGCTCATTCACTACGGTGATATAGGCGAGGTCCTTGATGATCTTCTGACAGAAGAGAACATGGAGCTACTCAAAGACGCGGACATCGCTCTTGTACCGGTAGGCGGTGTATACACATACGACCGGCACGAGGCGCTGGATCTCATTGAAAAGACTACGCCTAAACTGGTGCTTCCGATGCATTACAGATCGGAGTCAGCCGGATTCGGTCTGCCTAACATCGATACCATTGAGAATTTCATTATGGAAGCCGCCGGAAGGGGGCACGGGATAAGCCTCGGACAGGTGTGGTTCATCAACACCGCTGAGTACGATATCGACGCAGACATACTCGTGCTCCGCCCGCAAAACATGAAGCTTTGATATTTGAATCATGATAATCATTCAAGGGGGGATTCACATGTTTAAATTATTAGTAGTACTCGCAGTTGCTTACATCGTGCTGAAAATACTGAATACAAGAGCTAAGTTTGCTGAGGCTGACGCAAGACGTGAGGCAGAAGAACAGCGCCTGAGAGAAGAGGCTGAGGCAGCTGCCGAAGATGAGATTATGCGCGAGGAGGCTGTTGACGTAGAAGCAGAAGTGATAGAAAACGGTGACGATGATGATGCTGCGGAAGTGGTGGAAATCATCGAACCTGAGGTCACAGAATAATAATTAACGGAGTTTGAACAAGATGATCAGAAGTATGACGGGATTCGGCAGGGGCGAGTACTCTGACGAGATCAGCAAGGTAACAGTAGAGATAAGATCTGTAAATCACAGATATCTTGATATTTATGTAAAGATGCCGAGGCGCTATTCGTTCGCCGAGGAGACAATAAAGTCGGCTGTCAAGGAAAGGCTGCACCGCGGCAAGGTGGAGATCAGCGTAAGTGTTGATAACATAGGCAAGAGTGACAGCGATGTAAGGCTTGATAAGGAACTTGCTGCCCGCTACTATAATGTGCTGTCAGAACTGAAAGACAGCTTCGATTTCGGTGATGAGTCGCACGTTTCACTCAGCCTGCTTTCAAAAATGCCGGATGTTATAGTCACTACCCCGGCTGCTGAGGACGAGGAAGCCATGAAGGCAAGACTTCTCGGAGCGACTTCAAAGGCACTCGATGACTTCTGCTCCATGAGAGAAGCTGAGGGAGAGAAGCTTGCTGCAGATCTCTGTGCCAGAGCCGATACCATACAGGCGATCAGGGACAGCATAGAGAAAAGGGCTCCCGAGATCGAAAAGGAATATGCCGTGAAGTTCAAGGCCAGGGTCGAGGAGATACTCGGCGGTGTGTACGAAGTGCCGGAAGAGAGGATCGCTCTTGAGGCGGCCATATTCGCGGACAAGGCAAATATTACTGAAGAACTCGTAAGGCTGGGCAGCCACATAAGCCAGCTCAGGAAATTCCTGCAGTCTGACGGACGCGAAGCCGTCGGCAAAAAGATCGATTTTCTTATCCAGGAGATGAACCGTGAGGCCAACACGATCGGATCCAAGTCGAATGACAGGGAAATCACCTCAAATATGCTCGACCTCAAGGCTGAGATCGAGAAGGTCAGAGAACAGGTGCAGAACATAGAGTGAAAACTGTTTTCAAAAAAGAGAATCTGTTCATTAGGATAGCAATAGGCTTCGGAGCCGGGATCCTTCTGGGAACCTTGGCTCCGCAGTTTTCGATTGACGCAAAAATCATCGGCGATGTCTATCTGAACCTGATAAAGATGATGGTGATACCTGTTCTCATCTGCGCGGTGATGACAAGTATCATCAATTCAGCGAACCTGGCATCGCTCAGGAGGATAGCAGTCAAGACGGTGCTGCTTTATGTGGTGATGTTCCTCGCTTCGTTCGCGGCAGCGTTTGGAGTAGCAATGCTGATAAGGCCGGGGCTTGGCGTCGTGTTCGAGAACCAGCCGGTATTTGAAGGGGAGACTGGCGTACAGATACGTGTGTCGCAGGTCCTCATCGGCATGCTGCCGCACAGCTTTTCAGATATTCTGTCTGCGAAATGCATACTCCCTATGCTGCTTCTTTCCATACTGCTTTCTGCCGTGATAGTTGCGATGGGAGAGAGGGCGAGGCCCGTAACGGGATTCATAAACGGATTGAAGGACATAGTTTTCCGCCTGCTCTCAATAATAATGGAGACTTCGCCTATAGGTGTCATGTCGCTGATGGCATACTCGATCGCGGAGTACGGCACAGGTCTGTTCATGGCCATAGGGAAATACATAATGTGCTGCTGGCTGGCATGCATCGCGGTTTACATCATAGTGTTCTTCATACCGGTACGGCTTTATGTAAAGACGGACGCGCGGACCTTCCTTTCGGCATGCGGCAAAGTCGCACTCATGACGCTGTCTACGACGAGCTCCGCCGCGACGCTTCCTACGACTATCCGGGTGAGCATAGAAGAACTCGGAGCGCCCGCGGCGATAAGCAACTTCACGCTGCCTCTCGGATGCACCATTAACATGTGCGGAGGGGCGTGCTCGTTCTGCTGCCTTGCGGTATTTGTTTCAGATTTCTATTCGCTCGACCTTCCGCTCTTACAGTTTGCCGCGATGGCCATCATTGCGACACTTCTGAACATGGCGGCTCCGGGCATACCCGGTGGAGGAATAGTGCTTATGACATCGTTTCTCACAATATTCGGCCTGCCGCTTGATCTGATCGGACCGATAGCTGCATTCTACAGACTTATCGACATGGCCTTTACTACGATCAACGTTGAGGGCGATGTTGCTGCTAATCTGATAATTGCTAAGTCAGAGGGAAGTATGTTAAAATAATAAGTCAGCGGGGAGGTGTATATGAGCCGTAAAAAAGGCAGCTTATTTGTTATATCCGGTCCGTCCGGAACGGGCAAAGGAACTGTATGTGCCGAACTTCTCAAGGAGATCGGCAACGAGTTTTCGGTGTCGATGACTACCCGGGGACCCCGTGAAGGAGAAGTAGACGGTAAGGATTACTTCTTTGTCACAAGAGAGGTGTTCATAGAGAACATCGAAGCCGGGAATTTCCTTGAACACGCGACTGTGTTCGATAATCTGTACGGAACACCGAAAGACATGGTGATTAACCGTCTTGAAAGAGGCCGTAACGTGATACTCGATATCGATGTTCAGGGAGGTCTTCAGGTCAAGAAAGCGATGCCTGAGGCGGTGCTCATCTTCATACTTCCGCCTAGTCTGGCAGAGCTCAGGAGACGTCTCGAAGGCAGGGGCACCGAAACTGCAGAAAAGGTCGAGAGCAGACTCGGTCAGGCGCTGAATGAGATCAGACTCATAGGAGAATACGATTACTATATAGTAAATGATGATATAAATGAGGCCGTCACGCTGGCAAAAAGCATAATGGCTGCAGAAGCAGCAAAAGTGCCTGAAGCGGTCAGGCCTATCATAAGAGAGTACGAAAACGAGTCAAAACAGAAGTAATATAAGAAAGGGGAACTGATAATGCTTCTTTATCCATCAATAAACAAACTCAGAGAGAAGACAGACAGCAGATATTCGCTCGTCATCCTCACTGCAAAGAGAGCAAGGGATATCGTTGACGGAAAGCCTGCTCTTACGGAAGAAGAGAGCGAAAGACCTGTCAGTCAGGCTGCAAAGGAAATCGCTGCTGACATGATCACTTACACAAGAAAAGAAGAGGAGTAAGCCATGAAACACAGACCAACCATGCTGATGATCCTTGACGGATTTGGCTACAGAGAAGACTTTTACGGAAATGCTATCATGCGGGCCAAGACGCCTGTGCTCGACGAAATTTTCGACAATTATCCGTTCATCACAATCTATGCAAGCGGAGAGCCTGTTGGACTTCCTGCCGGACAGATGGGAAACTCAGAGGTTGGCCATCTTAATATAGGTGCCGGAAGCGTCATTTATCAGAACCTTCTCAAGATCTCCAGATCCATTGATTCCGGAGAGTTCTTTGAAAACGAAGCTCTGATGGCTGCCATGAAGAACGCGGCTGAAGGACACACACTCCATATCATGGGTCTTGTATCGGACGGCGGCGTACACAGCCATATGAAACACCTCATGGCCACCATAAACATGGCCAAGAAGAACGGCGTCAAGGATGTAGCAGTCCACTGCTTCCTCGACGGAAGAGATGTTCCGCCGAAGAGCGCCATGACATGGCTCGGACCTCTCGAAGAATATCTGAAGGATAACGAAGCAGGACGCATCGGTGTCATTTCCGGAAGATTCTACGCGATGGACAGAGACAAGAGATGGGAGCGTCTCGTAAGAGCATATGACGCGCTCACTCTCAGCGAAGGCCTTACTGCATCTTGCGCACAGGAGTGCATGGACAACTCCTATGCAAAGGATGAAGTAGACGAGTTCGTACAGCCGACAGTTATCAATGCTGCTCCTATCAAGGACGGCGACTCAGTTATATTCATCAACTTCAGACCTGACAGAGCAAGAGAGATCACACGTGCTTTGGTCGATCCTGATTTTGACGGATTCGAAAGAAAGTCTGCTCCGAAGGATCTTACATACGTCTGCATGGCTGAGTACGATGCGACCATGCCGAACGTACTGGTAGCATTCCCGCCTCAGGATGTCGATCCGACTCTTGGCAAAACGATCGCTGATCTCGGACTGAAGCAGCTCCGTATCGCAGAGACAGAGAAGTATGCACATGTAACATTCTTCTTCAATGGCGGTGTTGAGGAGCCTAACGTTAACGAGGACAGGATCCTTATCCCTTCGCCGAAGGTAGCTACTTACGACCTTCAGCCTGAGATGAGCGCTCCTGAAGTTGCGGCAACCGTCATCGACAGGATCAATAAGGACATATATGATCTTATAATCCTTAACTTCGCAAATCCTGACATGGTAGGACATACAGGAGATTTCGACGCAGCTGTCAAGGCGATAGAGACACTCGACGGTCTGATCGGACAGATCCGAGACGCTGTCTTCGAAAAGGATGGACAGATCCTCCTGACTGCTGATCACGGCAACGCTGACACCATGCTCGATGAGAAGGGCGAGCCGGTAACAAAGCACTCCACATCCAAGGTTCCGCTTTGCCACATCTGCAAGGAGCCTGTTCCGTTCAAGAAGAACTCCGGCAAGCTGGCAGATATCGCACCTACTATCCTGACGCTGATGGGTCTCGAGGTACCTGAAGGAATGGAAGGAGATGTACTGGTTTAAAGGCCGGTTTTTCACCCACATAAAATGATATCGTTGGCACAGGGACAGACCCTGTGCCACTTTTTGTTGATAAGCTAAGTAATGACGGATAAAATTAAATCATGGCAAAAGGATTTACAGAAGAACAGGAAAAAGCAATAAAAACCCTCGATAAGTCGGTGCTCGTATCAGCAGCGGCGGGTTCGGGAAAGACTTCGGTGCTGATTGAGCGAATAATCAGGATCATCCTCGAGGGCAGGGCCAACGTGGATGAGATGCTTGTCGTGACTTTCACCAACGCTGCCGCTTCTGAGATGAAACTCAGACTCGCATCTGCCATCAAAAAAAGAATGGCAGATCACCCTGAAGATGCGCCGCGAATGAAGGATCAGCTAGCGAGACTGTATAAAGCGTACATCTCGACCATAGACAGTTTTGCTCTCAGGGTCATAAAGGAGTTTTTCCATATGACAGACATGGAACCTTCCTTCGGAGTCGCGGATGAAGTACAGTGTGAACTGCTCAGACGGGAAGCTCTTGGCGAGCTCTTCGAGGATGGTTTCGAAAATGATGACCTGATAGAAGGAGGAAGTTTCAGGGCGTTCCTGAGGCTTTACAGCGAAGAGAGAAGTGATGAAACGTTCATGGACGATATGCTCGACGCGTATTCTCGCCTCAGGACGATGCCTGACTACTTTAACTGGGCATTTGAGAAGGCAGAGCAGCTCAGGGTCACGCCGGAAACATTTGAAGGATCCGGCTTTCAGAAAATGCTGTCTGACGATGCCAGGGCGGTATTCGGGCGCGTCAGGAGAGCGCTGAAGGAACTCAGGAAAATTTTTGCCGGAGCAGGGATCCCTGAAATGTACGAGGCAAAGCTGGCAATGCAGGAGTCTGCCGCGGACAGTATATATGACACACTGCTCTCGGACAGCGCGGACATGGGCGTCATTGCCGCGATAGAATCGTTTCCGTCTACCAGACTGGTTGCTGCCAAAGCACAGAAAGAAGCCTATGCCGGGATAAAAGAGGAAGTGCAGGGACTCAACAAGGCGCTGAAAAAGGAGATAGAAGATCTGAAGAAGCGCTACATGATACCTGATCTCGAAACGCGTCTTGCCGAGATGAACTCCACATACGGGTATACGGTCTATTATCTCCGCCTGCTTGAAGAATTCGAGAGGAGATATGACGCTAAAAAGCGCGAAAAGAGGGTGATAGATTTCGCGGACATGGAGCATATCGCGGTACGCATCCTCAAAAACGATGAGGCGGCAGACACGCTTCGTAAAAGATTCCGGTTCATATTCGTAGATGAATATCAGGATACAAATAACATACAGGAAAATCTGATCAGCCGCGTCGCGCGTCCTGACAACGTGTTCAGGGTAGGCGATGTGAAGCAGAGCATATATAAATTCAGACAGGCGGAGCCTGAGATATTTGAAAGACTGTACGCGCGCTATGCTGCGGGCATGGAGCCGGACGGTGTCGCCATAGATCTTGGACGAAACTTCAGGACGAATGATGCAACTATAAAATACATCAACCATGTTTTCAGCAGCATCATGGAAGGCTATGATGAGCATTCCATGCTCCATACAGGTATAAAATGCCCGCCTGAATACGACTTCATTCCGGAGATCCATGTGCTTCTGGATGATACGGCAGACGAAGAACCTGAGGAAGATGAAACCGGTGAATTCGATGTTGATGATGAGATCGAAGAGCTCAGCAAGGAAGAGGCGGAGGCGGAGTATATTGCCGGCATCGTGCAGTCGATCATAGGGACTGAATTCTATGACACTGTATCCGGGACTGTCAGGAAAGCCGGAGCGAAAGACATAGCGATCCTTTTCAGAGCTGTCAGAACGAGAGGCGAGATAATGAGCCGCGCACTCAGGGCGCGTGCGGTCGAAGCCCACGTTGAGGAGACGGAGGACTTCTTTGATACCATCGAGATAGAAGTGGCGCTTGCCCTTCTGACATGCATCGATAATATGAAGAGAGACCTGCAGCTCATAACCGTTCTGCACTCCGAAGTGTTCGGCTTCAGCCCGGACGAACTAGCTGAGATAAGGATAGAGTACAGGAAGGCGGTACAGGACCGTGCCGCATACTGGGAAGCCTTCGGATGGTTCGCCCGAAAGGGTCCTGAAGGCCGTCTGAAAAACAAGGCATCGGACGCAAGAGACTCGCTTCTGGAATGGCGCAGACTGTCGCGCATACTGCCTCTTGAGGATTTCGTGTGGAAAGTTCTGGTCGATTCCGATTATTACAGGATGGCCGGAGCTATGCCGGGCGGAGCGGTCAGGCAGGCCAACCTCAGGACTCTCGCCGACAGAGCCGGCAGATTCAGCAAGGATACGATCGCTACCCTGAGCTCGTTTATCACTTTCCTTGAACTGCTAAAAAGCAAGAAACTCAAAAATGGGCAGGCCTCGATGGTGGGACGTGACGATGACGTGGTGCGTATTTCCACCATTCACAAGAGCAAGGGCCTGGAGTACCCGTTCGTCATAGTGGGCGGCCTGGGACACAGGTTCAGGTATGATACCAACAAAAAGGGGTTCAGCTTTGACCCGGAAGGAGGGATCGGACTGCCGTATGTGGATCCTGCCCGCAGATACTGGCGCTCAACTGTGCTTCAGCGCGCCATCAATTCAAAATCAAGGCAGGACTCCTACAGAGAAGAGATGAGACTGCTGTATGTCGCCATGACAAGAGCCCGCAACAAACTCTACATGGTCGGTACATGCAAAAATGTTGAAGAACTCGGCAAATACCAGCTCCAGCCGGCAAACTTTCTGCAGTCAATGCAGGGCGTTCTTAAGAGCGTGTATAACAGGACATGCGTGTCGCCTCTTGTGCTTGCCAGAAAAGTGGAAGACACAGGCACTGAAGGCAGGATAAGCGCGTGCCTCGAAAAGCCGCTGAATGAAAGGGAGCAGGCTTTCTACAATGAGATCGACAGGAGGTTCAACTACAGATATCCTGACGAAGAACTCCTTACAGAAAAAGCCAAGTACTCTGTCAGTGCCATTCGCAGGGAAGAACTCGAAAAGGAGCGGCTGCAGAACAAGGAAGCTGTTGTGACCTCTGATGATGAGGTGACACATCTCCGCACGGGAGTTGAGAAAAACAAGCGGGCATCTGCTGCGGACATCGGCATAGCTTATCACCGCATAATGGAGTTCCTCGACTTTTCGAAGGCGGCTGATCCGTCCGGAAATGTGGATAAGGATTACATTGCGGAGCGCGCGGCATTTCTGAGAGAGCACGAGGCCATAGACGGGGACGTATACGCGGAACTCGACATGGACCGTATAGCATCATTCTTCAGCAGTGACCTTGGAAGAAGAGCTGCATCAGCTGCCGGCAGAGGAATGCTCATGCGTGAGAAACCGTTCACACTGCGGACTGTCCGCGGCGGACGCGAAATGCTGGTGCAGGGTGTCGTTGACTGCTGCTTTGAGGAAGACGGCAGGATGATCCTGATAGATTACAAGTCCAGCTTCATAAAACCGGGCAAACAGCACGAAGCCGAACTTGAGCGCATAAGAAATGAATACAAGGTCCAGACGGATCTTTACACCGAAGCCGTGGAAAAGGGCACGGGAAAGGAAGTAGTAGAGGCATACCTTTACCTCTTTGCAAGCGGCGAAGCTATCGATATGATAAAATGAACCGAGGGAAGCAAGACTGATGGATGATCTGAAAAGAATAACCATTCTGCATTCAAATGACATACACGGAAAGTTCACCGGTGAGACCGGCGAGGACGGCAAGCTCAGAGGCAGTATGGCCCAGGTTGCCGGTCTTGTCGCGCAGACAAAGAAGGACAATCCCAACACGATTTATTGTATTGCCGGCGATGTATTTCAGGGTTCTCTGATAGACAGTGATTATCAGGGGCTTTCAACGATCGACATACTGAATCTGATAGACATAGATGTCATGTCCCTCGGAAACCACGAACTTGACTATGGGATATCTCACATGCTGTTTGCGGGAAGATACGCGAACTTCGAGGTGATAAACGCCAACTTCATCATCAAATCCAACAGAAAGCATTTATTCAAGCCGTATTACATGGCTGATATCGATGGAGTCATAGTGCTTTTCATAGGGCTCCTGACTGAAACCATAATCGATCAGACCAGGGCAGAGGGGCTGGTCGGCAGATATGTTACAGTTGCTGATGCCAAGGATGAGATCAGAAGGACTTACAGCGTGCTCGAGCAGAAGGGCCGCAAGGCAGATGTGGTAGTGCTGCTGACTCATAACGGATGGGATGCTGATCTGGAGCTTGCCGGATCGCTCGAAGAGGAACTTGACGTTGACATCATAATCGGAGGCCATTCCCATACTTATATAGACGAACCGGTGGTAGAGAACGGGATACTGGTGCTCCAGTGCGGTTCTGACAACACTCACATCGGAAAACTCGAATTCCTCTACAACAAGGCAACGGATACAGTAGAGGACTTCAGCTGGGAGATGATACCCGTAGATGAAGATCACTGTCCTGCAGACAAATATGTCACTGCAATGATCAACACTTACGAGTATGAAATAAACATGAAGTACAGCAAGCTGGTTACGACACTCAAAAGGCCGCTTGATAATTACGGAAGGGGTAATACTACTGAAGTCGGACAGCTTTTCACGGATGTGTTTGCTGACGCTCTGGACCTTGACGTAATGTGCCTTGCGGCTTCAAGCATCAGGTGCTACAGCCTGGACGCTGATGTTACTCTCGAAGCCCTGAGAGAAGCGTACCCGTATGACGGCAAGATCTACTGCCTTGAGATGAGCGGGGAGCAGCTCAGACGGGCGATAATGTACATGCTGAGACCGGAGGTGCTCGAAGAATGGCAGGAGACTTTCTTCCATTTTTCGAAGCGCCTTAAAATAGACTTTGACTTCGACAGCAAGGAGCTCAAAGTGGAGTTTGACGGTATCCCTCTTGAGGATGATCGCATTCTGGAAGTGGGCATGCAGGAATATTATCTGGTCAATTCAGAGACCGGCTTCGGTATCAGACCTGATGAACTGATTGCAGGAGAGGATGGCGTAATGATCGCTTCCCCGGACGCTTTCCTGACACTGCAGGATTATTTATCCGAACATGATCACCTGGGCGGAAAAGCAGACAACAGATGTATCATAAGAGGAGATGTAGGAGGCTTTGCCCTTGATGTGAAAAGCGGCAGGAGAAAGAAGGGAATGCTTGAGAAGTAAATAGATAAAGTAAAAGAGACCGCCGGAGCGGTCTCTTTTCTTGTGTTTTTTGAGGTTTTACACCTAAAGAGTCATCTTGCTTATACAAGGCCCTGAGCCATCATAGCTTCAGCAACTCTCTCGAATCCAGCGATGTTAGCACCAGCAACAAGAGCGTTCTTGTCGTTGTAGTACTTCTCGCCAGCCTTAGCGCAAGCGCTGTAGATGTCGATGCAGGAGCAAGCAACGCCACCTGCGTTAGCTGCCTTAGCAGGACCAACAGCGATCATGTTGTCCATGAGATACTTCAGAGCATCGTTTGTTGTAGGCATGTTAGCGCCTTCGCAGTAGAACTTGCAGCCGCCCTCAACGATCTGCTTAGCATGCTCCATGTGAACGTCGTTCTGCATAGCGCATGGGATGAACATATCGATCTTGCAGCCTGTATCCTGGAATACGCCCCAAGGCTTCTTTCCAGCGAAGAACTTAGCGTTAGGGAACTTCTCTGCGTATGGAGCGCAGATGTTCTTTCCGGATCCTCTGAGCTCGAGGAGGTAGTCAACCTTCTCCTGAGTTGTGATTCCGTCTGGATCATAGATATATCCGTCTGGTCCGGAGATTGTTACGCACTTAGCACCGAGCTCCCAGAGCTTCCAAGCTGTACCCCAAGCAACGTTACCGAAGCCGGAGATAGCAACATTCTTGCCCTTGAAGTCTTCGCCGTTAGCCTTCAGCATTTCCTCAGCATACCATACGATACCGAATCCGGTAGCCTCTGCTCTTCCGAGGAGTCCGCCGTAAGGGATTCCCTTACCTGTGAGAACGCCTTCATATCTGTCAACGATTCTCTTGTACTGTCCGAAGAGATATCCGATCTCTCTAGCGCCTACGCCGAGGTCGCCAGCAGGAACGTCTGTGTTAGCGCCGATGTGTCTGTAGAGTTCTGTCATGAAAGCCTGGCAGAATCTCATAACTTCAGCATCACTCTTTCCGTTAGGATCGAAGTCGGAGCCGCCCTTGCCGCCGCCGATCGGAAGTCCTGTCAGGGAGTTCTTGAAGATCTGCTCGAATCCGAGGAACTTGATGATTCCAGGATATACGTTCGGAGCAAATCTCAGGCCGCCCTTGTAAGGTCCGATTGCGCTGTTGAACTGATATCTGTAGCCCTTGTTAACCTGAACCTTGCCATTGTCGTCAACCCATACTACTCTGAATGTAACTCCTCTTTCAGGCTCAACGAGTCTTTCAAGAAGTGCAGCTTCTTCATACTTTGGGTTAGCATCCATTACAGGAGCCAGGGAAGTCAGTACTTCTTCTACAGTCTGGTGAAATTCTACTTCGCCAGGATTGTTCTTCTTGCACTGCTCGATGACTCTTTCTACATAATTTGCCATGGGTATCACTCTCCTTATAAAACACTTAAAAAGTTGGCATGGGCATAATAAGCCCTATGTCTAAATTTTAACACCACGATATAAAAAGTCAACATCAAACGGTACAGTAAAAGCATCAAATCACTCAGGTAAATGGAAGCGGGGCAGGAATGATTTTACTGTGCCGCTCTGTGACTACTGAGGTCAAAAGTGGTATAATTAAGTAACTATGCGCAAGACTTTAAACAGTGAACAGAATAAGGCCGTGAGGCAGCTGGATGGTCCGGTGCTTATACTCGCAGGAGCGGGTTCAGGCAAGACGGCGACCATGACACACCGCATGGCATACATGATAGAACAAGGAATCGACCCTCACAGCATCCTTGCTGTCACATTCACAAACAAGGCAGCCGGAGAGATGAGGAGCCGTGTCGAAGAGCTGGTCGGAGAAGTATACGGCATGTGGATCATGACATTCCACGCCATGTGTCTTCGCATGCTCAGATATTCCCCTGAAAGGCTCGGATACAAGTCCGGATTCACCGTATACGATGAGACCGACAAGAAGACACTCATCAAACGGATATGCAAGGAGCTCCGGATAGATGACAAGGTCTCTTCGCCGTCCATGATCATCTCGGTCATAAGCAAGTGCAAGGAGAACGAAGAAGGGCCAGAAGAATTCCTGGCATCTGCAAAGGGCCTTCTTTATGAGAAACACATATACGATGTGTATAAGCGGTACCAGGAAGAGTTGATGAGCGCCAATGCCATGGATTTTGACGATCTTCTCTGGAACGGCGTGAAGCTCCTCGAGCAGAATCCCGACATACTCGCGTACTATTCGAACCGCTTCAGATACATCATGGTGGATGAGTATCAGGACACAAACTACCTGCAGTACAAACTCATAAAGATGCTTGCTTCCGCTCACGGCAACCTTTGCGTTGTGGGAGATGACGATCAGTGCATATATCAGTGGCGCGGAGCCGACATACGCAACATACTTGACTTTGAGAACGACTTCAGGAACGTTCTTACTATCAGACTCGAGCAGAACTACAGGTCTGACGGAAACATCCTGAAACTTGCGAATTCGGTAATAAAAAACAACAGGGAGAGGAAGGCCAAGGCTCTCTGGACCGACAGGAAAGACGGAGAGAAGATCACATATAAAAGGCTCGAAGACGAAAAGCAGGAAGCCTGGTGGATCGGATCAGAGATCGAAAGACTGAGGGAAACCGAGGGGTACAGCTATAAGGACTTTGCCATACTCTACAGGAAGAACGCCCAGTCGAGAAGCTTCGAAGAGAAGTTCAGCTTCCGCGGCATACCTTACAGGGTGCTGGCGGGACTCCGGTATTACGACCGCAAGGAAATAAAGGATGTAATGGCTTACCTCCGCCTGATAGAAAACCCGGGCGATAATGTTTCGATGATCAGGGTCATCAACGAACCTAAACGCGGCATAGGCGGAAAGACGCTCGCCGGGATCGAGGAATATGCCAATGCATACAGGATGACTATTTTTGAGGCTCTCTGTGATGAACAGCTTCTTTCAACCTTCGGACCGAAGGTAAGAGGCGCGGTAACTGAATTCACGGGCATGATCGCCGGTATCAGGGCAGAACAGGAGAACCTTACTCTTACGGATATATATGATAACGTGCTGAACCGCTCAGGCTACCTGAAGGCGCTTGAAGATGCCGGTACAGTCGAGGCCGAGAGCAGGATCGAGAACATCATGGAGTTCAAATCCGTCATTGCGGAGTTCGAGAAAGGCCTTGCTGACGGAAGCGCGCAGGCTCTGCGTGACGAGATAAGGGCGGAAAGGCTCGCTCTTATGGGCGAGGACATCCCGGCCGAGAATCCTACTGATCTGTCGGCTTTCCTGGAGCAGATCACCCTCATGGCAGACATAGACAATCATGATGAGGAAGAAGACGCGGTAGTGCTCATGACGCTGCATTCCGCGAAGGGACTGGAATTCCCTGTTGTCTTCATGCCGGGAATGGAGAACGGGATGTTCCCGGGACTCGGAGCTTTAGATGAAGAGCACGGAATGGAAGAGGAGAGAAGGCTCTGCTATGTAGGAATAACCCGTGCGATGAAAAAGCTTTATCTCACCGGAGCCCAGGTGCGCACGGTATACGGACGCACGGACTTCCAGGTGGAGTCGAAGTTCCTTGACGAAATGGACAGGGAATGCATGGACGGCGACGTTCTTGTGAACGATAAGGTAAAGACCGGCACAGGCCTGAGGGGCGAGGGCTCATATCTCGGAGATTATTTCTTCGGAGGACGCACTTACGGAACGGCGGACGGTTATGCCGGCGAACCGGCTTCCAGACCTTTCGACAGCCTTGCAGCTTCGAGAAGGCAGACTGCTAATAAAGCTAAGATACATCAGGAATTCCGGAATGGTGATATCGTAAGGCATCCGAAATTCGGCGAAGGCATGGTGATAGAGCAGGATGAGAAGACAATGACAGTCATGTTCGATGAATTCGGACAGAAGAAGCTCGGAAAAGGCTATGTCAAAATGGAGAAGGTTGAATAGTGCATTTGAAGGCCAGCGGAGAAGCACCCGGAACATAAATAAAAGAATGGATAAAACAATTGACGAAAAGAGAAGCAGAATAGATTTCCTCACTGAAAAGCTCAATGAGGCTTCGCGTGCTTACTATACGGATGGCACTGAGATCATAACCAATTACGAGTATGATGAGATGTATGATGAACTTCTCGCTCTCGAGGATGAAACCGGCTACATCAGGGATGACAGTCCGTCTGTCAATGTAGGTTATGAAACAGCCGCGGGACTCCCCAAGATAGTCCATGAGAAGAAGATGCTGTCACTCAACAAGACCAAGGACAGGGAAGAACTTAAGGCATGGCTGGGTGATAAGGAAGGACTTCTGTCGTGGAAGCTGGATGGTCTTACTGTAGGACTCACATATGAGAACGGAAGGCTGGTCCAGGGAGTCACAAGAGGCAACGGCGTGGAGGGCGAACTCATCACAGCCAATGTGCTGGCCTGCCGGAATGTTCCGAAGGTGATCCCGCATAAAGGAAGGACGATGCTCAGAGGCGAGGCGGTCATAAAATATTCCGACTTCGAGAAAATAAACGAAGCCATAGAAGATGCGGATGCTAAATACAAGAATCCGCGCAACCTCTGCAGCGGCAGCATCCGCCAGCTCGATCCGAAGATAACGGCTGAGAGAAGCGTTAACTTTTATGCTTTCTCGCTGACCCAGAGTGACGGGGTCGAATTCCTCACCAGGCATGAAAAGATCGAATGGGTAAAGGAACAGGGCTTCGATGTTGTGGACTACGTCATGGTCAACAGCGGAAACCTGGATGCCGCCATCGATAAATATGAAGCGGAGATCCCTGACTTTGACATACCGTCGGACGGACTCGTACTGACTCTTGATGATGTTGCTTATGCTTCTACGCTTGGCGAGACCGCAAAGTTCCCTAAAGACTCGATCGCTTTCAAGTGGCGCGACCAGCAGGCGGAGACAGTGCTCCGCGAGATAGAATGGAGCCCTTCGCGTACAGGTCTGCTGAACCCTGTAGCCATTTTCGATCCTGTCGAACTCGAAGGAACCACGGTGTCGCGCGCTTCAGTGCACAACATCAATATAATGGAAGACCTTGAACTCGGTATAGGCGATACCATACAGGTATATAAGGCAAACATGATAATCCCTCAGCTTGCGGGCAATCTCACAAGAAGCGGCAATATTGACATACCTGCCGTCTGTCCGGTCTGCGGAGGCCCGACCCTCATAAAGGACGACGAAGGTACAAAGACGCTTAACTGCACAAATCCGGACTGCCTGGCTAAGCATGTAAAGAAATTTTCGCATTTCGTGTCGAGAGACGCACTGAACATAGAGGGCCTGTCCGAATCAGGGCTGCTGAAGCTGATAGGAATAGGCGCGCTCAGGGATTTTGCCGACCTGTTCAGGCTCGAAGAGCATAAAAGTGCTATTATTGGTATGGAAGGCTTCGGCGCAAAGTCGTATGATAACCTCATAGAGTCAGCAAAAAAGGCTTCTCATACCACACCGGCGAGACTGCTTTACGGACTCGGTGTTCCGGGGATCGGGGTAGCTACTTCCAATCTGATCTCGCGCTACGCGCGCAACAAATGGAGCGACATACAGAGCCTTGATGAAGAGACGCTTACGGAGATAGACGGCGTCGGATCCGTCATGGCCCGTGATTATGCAGGCTTTTTTGCCGATGAAAACAATAAAGAGGCGGTAGCCGACCTGCTGGGACTGCTCACGATCGACGAGAGCTACGAGGCGGCAGGCACAGGACTTGAGGGAAAGACCTTCGTCATAACCGGCAGCCTTGAGCACTATGCAAACAGAAAGGATCTCAAGGCCGGAATCGAGGCTGAGGGTGGAAAGGTGGCCGGTTCCGTATCCGCAAAAACGGACTACCTCATTACGAATGATCCGAATTCGGGCTCATCCAAAAATAAGAAAGCCCGTGAGCTCGGAGTTGAAATAATAACCGAAGAGCAGATCATGGAGATGCTCAATAAATAGCTTATAAGGGAAAGGAGGACGGACCAATGGAGAATGTAAACATGGTTCCAGACATGGATCAGGCATACGAGGAATCTTTTTACAAAATAGTTGAACTCCTCGAAACCAAGAAATACTTCCATGCCCGGGACGAACTCCTGAAGCATAATGAAGTTGAGATAGCAGAAATGCTGGTAGACATCAGAAGAGAATTCGACCTCAAGACAATGGTCGTTCTCTTTAGGGCGCTTCCGAAAGATATAAGCGTTGATGTTTTTGCCGAACTGAGCGTAGAGGATCAGGTAGATATCATCAATATCATAACCGATCCCGAAATCAGATACATACTCGATGAACTCGACTTCGACGATATGATCGACGTTCTTGAAGAGCTCCCGTCAAACATCGTTGACAAGATCCTCGACAAGACACCTAAGAGCGAGCGCCGGCTTATAAACACCTTCCTGAAGTATAAGGAAGACAGCGCGGGCGCCCTGATGACCCCGGAGTACATCAACCTCAAAAAGGATGCAACGGTAAGGGAAGCGCTCGATCACATCAAGGACGTAGGACTCGACTCAGAGACGATATATACGTGCTATGTGGTCGACAGCGGCCGCAAGCTTATAGGCGTTGTATCTCTGAAGTCGCTGGTAATTTCGCCTGACACCATGAGGGTGTCGGAATTAATGCATGACGACCCGGTAGTCGCTCATGTGGACGACGACCAGGAGGAAGTATCAGAGCTGTTCACCAGATACGGTTATCTGGCCATCCCGGTAGTAGACAATGAATTCAGGCTCGTCGGTATCGTTACCGTAGACGACATCCTGGAAGTCATCGAAGAAGAGACTACCGAGGATATCGAGCGTATGGGCGGTGTCATCGACACGTCGGACAGGGAGTATCTCGACCGGTCCGTCTGGCAGCACGTCAAGGCGAGACTGCCGTGGCTGTTTCTGCTCATGTGCTCATACTTTGTTACCGGAGGCATTCTGGCACGTTTCGAAGATGCGATGTCAGCTGTCATTGCGCTGGTCATTTACATGCCGATGCTCATGGGTACCGGCGGTAACTCGGGCTCGCAGTCATCCACACTGGTCATACGTGGTATGGCGACCGGTGAACTCGAGCTTGGAGATTTCATAAAGGTAATGTGGAAGGAGATCAGAGTCGGCGTCATAGTCGGTATCTGTCTGAGCATCCTCAACTACTTCAGGATCGTGTATCTTGACCACAATCCGCCTCTTGTGGCGGTCACGGTATGTGTGTCCATGATACTCATAGTCATCATTGCGAAGCTTATAGGATCGATGCTGCCTATGATAGCCAAGCGCATCGGTATCGACCCTGCTCTGATGGCAGGCCCTATGATGGCGTCCATTACCGACATGATATCATTATGTACGTATTTCATCATGGCAGGACTGTTCCTGCATATTTGACGATTGGACAGGGAGAAATGCTGCTGCCTTTTTTCAGGGCGGCAGCATTTTGTATATCGATCACTCACGGAGAAAAGATGATCGCGGCAGAAGGACACAAACCGGATATTAATGAACTCACTGAACTTGCGAAAGAGGCAGGGTTTACTTTTGCTGCGCCTCTGGCGATGGGGTCCCTGGAATTCAGGGAAGAGGTCAGGGAGATGTGCAGCAGCGACCGGTGCAGGAGTTTCGGCAAAAGCTGGAGCTGCCCGCCTGCAGCCGGCGATCTTGCCGTGATCAGAAAAAGGGCGGAGCGCTTCAGAAGCGGCATAGTAGTGCAGACATGTGGAGACATACAGAGCAGTTTCGATACTGCGGCCATGCATGCGATAATGAAAGCTCATAAAAAGAACTTTGACAAACTGGTAAGGCAGATCAGGTTCTTTTATCCTGAATGCCTGCCCATGGGGGCCGGAGCCTGTGACGCATGCCGTACGTGCACATATCCTGACAGGCCCTGCAGGCATCCGGAGCGCATGTACATATCGATGGAGGCGTACGGGCTGCTTGTAAGCGATGTGGCTGAAAGTTCCGGGTTACATTATAATTACGGTGACAATAAGATGACGTTTACTTCATGTATTCTGACAGATTGAGATGGTACCGCGTATGACAGCAAAAGAAATATTTCTGGAATTACTCAAACCGGATGGAAGACCTGAGAGGCAGTTGGTTCAGTATGAGGCTCTTCAGATGGCATTAGGTGATCCTATCGGCGGATATCTGCATATGGGAAGGATGCCGGGTGCTACCATTACAGACCGCTGGGGTACTGTGATAGAGTGGCCGGCTGACGCACCCGGGTCGATGCCTCTTGTAACTGATGAAAACAAAGTCATTAAGGATATAACGAGATGGCGTGAATACGTGCATGCTCCGGAGTTCATTACTCATACCAGCGACCCGGAGGCCTGGGCGGGATTACGCGCAAAAGTCAGAGAGAGAGCAGGTGACGAGCGACTGGTAGCAGGCTTCATGGCCACCGGTATCTTTGAGCAGTGCCATTTTCTGATGCCGTTCAAAGACGTTCTGACAAATCTCTATGACCATCCTAAGGAAATGCATGATCTTATAGACTATATCACTGAGTTCAGGCTCACCTATGTAAAGCATCTTATAGAGAATCTCAGGCCTGACGTGATCTTTTCGCACGATGACTGGGGAACAAAGGATGCTCTCTTCATGAAGCCTGATATGTGGCGTGAATTTTTCAAGGAACCGTACCGCAGATTCTACGGATATATAAGAGAGCAGGGTGTTATTGCAATACACCATGCCGATTCATACCTTGCCCCTATTGTTGAAGACATGGCTGAGATAGGCATCCAGGTATGGCAGGGAGTTCTTCCGGAGAATGACATACCTGCACTGCAGCAAAGGCTAAAGGGCCGCATGGTGCTGATGGGAGGCATAGGAGCTGCGATCGACAGAGAAGATGCAGGTGAGGAAGAAGTGCGCAACTATGTGCGTGAGGCTCTTCATGAATACTGTCCGGGAGGGCATTTCATACCATCGATAACATATGGCCTTGCGGGCACTGTGTATAAACATGTAGATCCGTGGATCGATGACGAGATCAGAAAGTACAATGAAGGAGTCCACCTGCCTAGATATGGGGCTCCATCCTGCGGCAGACTGAATCCGGTGAAACTGAGCGCAGCGGACGGAGATCCGGATAAGGCAGCAAAAACAGTTCATACGGCAGCTCCTGATGATGGGGCTGGTATTCTTGATGAGATATCTGAAGCCCTTCAGGACGGATCGGTATCTGAAACTGTCGATGCCGTGAACGCTGCGCTGGAACAAGGATTTGACGCGCAGACCATACTGACAGGCGGCCTGGTAAAGGGCATGAACGAGCTTGGAGAAGATTTCTCGCTTGGCGAAGTCTTCGTTCCTGAGATGCTCAGAGCCGCAAACTGCATGTCGGCTGCGACTGATATCCTGAAGCCTCTGCTTACGGGCGGGACCGGAGGCGGTGCTTCGGGCAGGGTCTGCCTCGGAACTGTCAGAGGTGACCTTCATGACATAGGCAAGAACCTCGTTAAGATAATGATGGAAGGCAGCGGGCTTGAAGTCATAGACCTTGGCTGCGATGTCTGTGCCGAGGATTTCGTTCAGGCAGCCATAGACAACGAGTGCGATATTATTGCATGCTCAACGCTTCTTACAACAAGCATGGGAGAGATAAAGCGCGTTGTAGAGATAGCGAACGAGAGCGGGATACACGATAAAGTAAAGATACTGATAGGCGGAGCGCCTGTAACACAGGAGTACTGCGAACAGGTTGGCGCTGACATATACACGCCGGATGCGGCGGCTGCTGCACGTGCAGCTGTGCAGATGATGGAGGTATAAGCATGGAACTATATTATCCTCTGATACTTGACGGAGCCAACGGGACTGAGCTCCAGAAACGCGGCTATGACGGAAGCGTTTGTACCGAAGCATGGGTACTCGAGCATCCCGAAGTAATGAGAAAGCTGCAGGAAGAGTATGTGGAAGCCGGCAGTAATGTAGTTTATGCACCGACTTTCGGCGCCAACCGCGTAAAGCTCGAAGAGAACGGGATATTCAATCAGGTCGGAGACTTCAATAAAAGACTGGTCGCTATCTCAAAAGAGGCTGTGGAAGGCAGCAATGCAATTGTTGCAGGTGATATAGCCACTACAGGCAAGTTCCTTGCTCCGGTCGGAGATGTCACTTTTGCGGATCTGTACGACATTTATCATGAGCAGGCTGAAGCCATGGAAGAAGCAGGAGTCGACATGTTCGTGATAGAGACGATAATGACCGTCCCGGACGCCAGGGCTGCGCTGCTTGCCGTAAAGGATGTGAGCGACAAGCCTGTGCTCGTTTCGTTTACATGCGACGAGAACGGACGCACTCTGACCGGGTCAGATGTCAGGGCGGCGCTTGTGATAATGCAGGGCATGGGAATCGATGCCTTTGGCCTGAACTGCAGCACAGGTCCTGCTGAGATGCTTGAGCAGGCAAAGCGCCTTCGCGATCTGGCGGAGGTGCCGCTGGCCATAAAGCCTAACGCAGGCCTTCCTAAATCCGTGAACGGAAAGACTGTATATGACTGCCCGCCGAATGAATTCGTGAAGCATACCAGGGAATTTTCCGAACTCGGAGGAGCCCTCTTCGGAGGCTGCTGCGGCACAGGACCTGAGCACATCGCGAAGATAGCACCGGAGCTCAGTGATTTTGAACTCAGAAAGCCTGACCCTGAGTTCAGGGATAAGATAGTCTGTGCTACTGAAAAGGATGCGTTCATACTTGAACCGGGCATTGAAGCGGGAGAGATTATCGAATGCGGCCCGGATCTGGAGGAGCGTTTAAGAAAAGCAAATAAAAACGACTCGCAGATCATCACTGTGAAGATAAGCTGTGAGTCAGACCTGGATGAATTTGAAGCTGCACAGTACGTGATCAGAAAGCCGCTTTGCATTGTCTGCGATGACGCGGCGTTCCTTGACGAAGCACTGAAACTGTATCAGGGCAGGGCGCTCTATGCCGGAAGCCTTTCCGATGAAGAACTGGCTCCGCTCAAGCGAAGATACGGGCTCATATTCTGACCGGAAGAAATGGAAGAAAAATGAATTCAGAAAACGTATTGCTGGTTGTGAGCTTCGGCACAACTTCAGCTGAGAGCCGCCGGCTGAATATAGGGTCTGTTGAGCAGGCAATACAGGAAACCGCCGGAAAAAGCTGGAATGTCCGCAGGTGCTTCACTTCGCAGACCATAATCAATATCATATCTCGCAAAGAACAAATCAAAATCGATAACATCAGCGAGGCGCTTGAAAAAGCCGCCTCCGACGGAGCAAGAAATCTTGTCGTACAGCCTACTCACCTCATGAAAGGACTGGAGTATGATAAGCTTTGCGGCATGCTTTCAGAATACGGGGACTCGTTCGAAAAGGTCGCTGCAGGCGATCCGCTCCTCACATCCGATGAGGATTTCCTCAGAGTCGCAGACGCTCTTATCGAAGCTTCTGCCCGCAGTGAGGACGGTGAGACGGCTTTTGTTTTCATGGGCCATGGCACGGAGGCAGCTGCAAACGGTATCTACAGCAAGATGCAGAACGTGTTCAGCAACAAGGGAATGTGCGATTATTTCGTAGGAACTGTTGAGGCAGAGCCATCTCTGAACGACGTGATAAAAGCTGTCGGTGAAAGAAACTATAAAAGAGTGGTGATCAGGCCGCTGATGCTTGTCGCCGGGAATCATGCGATAAACGACATGGCTTCGCGTGATGATCCGGGATCCTGGTATTCGCGGTTCAGGGCTGAAGGATACGAAACCGTATGCATTATAGAAGGGCTGGGTCAGCTGGAAGCTGTCAGGAACATATATGCGGATCATGCTGATAGAGCAATCGCATCTCTGACCGGTCAGCTATAAAGTTTTTCTATAGTTGTGCGGATACAAGGGCTTGCCAAGGGTGTTACAATAATTTTGCACTGCAAATAACTAAATAACATGAAGTGCCGGTGTCCCGTTATCAGGCGGGGAGAATAGGGAAGCAGGTGAGAATCCTGCGCGATCCCGTCACTGTGATAGAGCGTATCAGTCCATTATGTCACTGGGATAAAAAATCATGCCCGGGAAGGCGGACTGATATGACAGGTTCTTAAGCCAGGAGACCTGCCGGTACTTAAGCAGGAGATTATCTGCATGCAGCCTGCAGTGCAATGGGTGGTGCTGATGGTTTCCCGATCACGTGGAATTGGTCGTACAGCATGGAAGGAGCTATGCTCCCTGCTTCTGTCGCCTTTTTTACCGTGAGTAAAAAGCGGCTTTTTTAATAAAAAGCCAAAAAATTCATAGTTGAAAAGGAGAATACTGACATGAAGAAAAAGTTATTGGTTTTGATGCTGGGTCTGGCTATGATCCTCTCGTTCTCATTTCTGACAGCATGCGGAAGCAACGAGGAAGCAGTGCCTGAAGAAGAGACTGCTGCAGATCCTGTCGCTGAATGCGCGGCTCTGATCGATGCTATCTATGTTCAGGAGTACACAGAGGATACTTATGCACAATGCGAGGCTGCAAAGGCTGCATGGGATGCTCTGACTGATGAACAGAAGGAGCAGGTGGAAGGTGAAGAAGCCAGCCCTGACTACTTCGGAAGAGATACCGGAGACGCTTCCAAGGACGATCCGCTCAATCAGGACGATATCGGTGAAAACGAGCTTCTGGTGGTAAGCTTCGGCACATCGTTCAATGACAGCCGTGCAGAAGATATAGGCGGTATCGAGAAAGCGCTGCAGGAAGCAAATCCTGACTGGTCAGTAAGAAGAGCATTCACAGCTCAGATCATCATCAATCACGTATATGCGCGTGACGGTGAAAAGATCGACAATGTTGATCAGGCTCTTCAGAGAGCTGTTGACAACGGAGTAAAGAACCTCGTTGTTCAGCCGACTCATCTGATGCACGGAGCTGAGTATGACGAGCTCATCGCAGCTCTTGAAAATTATAAAGACAAGTTCGAAACAGTTAAGGTAGCAGAGCCGCTGCTTGGTACTGTCGGTGAGGACGCAACTGTGGTAAACGCTGACAAGGAAGCAGTTGCACAGGCTGTAGTTGCGCAGGCTGTTTCGGAGTCCGGATCCGATTCACTTGAAGCAGCTGCTGCAGAAGGAACTGCGTTCGTATTCCTGGGACACGGTACTTCCCACCAGGCTGCCGTAACTTACGACCAGATGCAGGAGCAGATGAAGCAGCTCGGATACAGCAACGTATTCGTAGGTACAGTAGAAGGCAAGCCTGAAGATACCGCACTTCCGGCAGTAAAGAAGGCTCTCGAAGATGCAGGATACAAGAAGGTAATACTCAGACCTCTGATGGTAGTTGCGGGTGACCATGCCAACAACGACATGGCAGGCGATGAAGAGGGTTCATGGTACTATGGATTTGTCAATGGCGGTGAATTCGAAGTTGAAGGCGCTGATGAAGCTGTAGATACAGGCGCGGGATTCGGTGCTGACAATGTAAGCTGCCAGATCGCGGGACTTGGAAGAATCGAAGGCGTACAGAAACTCTACGTTGAACACACTGCTGCTGCAATGGCTCAATAAGAAGCACGAATGAAGAATAAAAAACTTTCAAAAATTATATTATATGCTGTGCTTGCCGCAGTCATCCTTGTCATGGCGGGCTGCGGCAATACAGAAAAGACGGCTGATCCGGGCATTGCTGACGGGACTTATGTTGCGTCCTTTACGACGGACAGTTCGATGTTCCATGTAAATGAGGCCAACAGGGATAAAGGGATACTGACGGTAAAGGATGGTAAAATGACCATTCACGTAAGCCTTCAGTCCAAGAAAATTGTTAATCTTTATCCGGGCTTAGCTGAGGACGCTGAGAAAGAAGGCGCTGAGCTGCTTGAGCCGACCACCGACAAAGTCGTTTACAGCGATGGCTACGAAGACGAGGTGTACGGCTTTGACATCCCGGTACCTGCGCTTGACGAAGAATTCGATGTAGCGCTGATCGGCACTCACGGCAACTGGTATGACCACAAGGTAGTCGTTTCTGATCCTGTAGAAGGAGACGATATCCAGGCGGTCATAAACGGGGGTCCGGAAGAGGGCAGTAATGCTTCAAATGCTGTTTCTGACGGAGAGCACACCATTGAGGTAACACTCGAAGGCGGTACAGGCAGAGCTACGGTAGAAAGTCCCGCAGTGATCCGAAAAACCGGAGAAGAGATAATTGCGGTAATTACCTGGAGCAGCCCGTACTATGATTACATGATCGTAGACGGACAGAAATACGAGCCGGTTAACACAGAAGGCAACTCTGTATTCGAGATACCGGTGGCGTCTTTAGACAGCCCGCTTGAAGTGGTAGCGGATACTACTGCGATGAGCGAACCGCACGAGATCGAATATACGCTTAGATTCGACTCATCATCGATAAAATAATAGTTGCAATTAATGCAGGGATACTGCTGCATGGAAGCGGTATCCCTGCGTTCGTGTATATTACTTATGGTAAAAAGAAAACTTTTAGCAGCAATAATAACAATGGTGCTCGCGTTTGTCCTTGCCGGCTGCAGCGGCAGCGGTCCGGACAATGCTGGCAGCGCCTGGAATGATCATCTTACAGGATCGATGGAGCTGAAGTATGCAGACCAGTTCCATGTCGATTATTATGATGACGGTATTTCGGTGGTTACTGTAGAAGATGGACTGAGGTATCTGGTAACAGAGGATGCTGATGCACTGCCGGAATGGTTGCCTGAGGATGAAGTCAGCGGCATGACCGTGATCACAGCTCCGGCGCATGCTGTATACAATGCTGCCTCGTCGGCAATGGATCTTATCGACGCATCAGGCGGGATCGGCTCAGTCGTCATGACCAGCACAAAGGCAGGTGACTGGGGCATCGACAAAATCAAAAACCTGGTGGAGGATGAAACGATCCGATATATCGGAAAGTACAGCGCACCAGATTATGAGGCTCTGCTTGAGAGCGATGTGGATCTTGCGATCGAGTCCACGATGATATATCACAGTCCGCAGGTAAAGGAAGCGATCGAAGAACTGGGTATCCCGGTCCTTGTGGAGAGATCCAGCTATGAATCGGATCCTCTGGGAAGGCTTGAATGGATCAAACTGTACGGATTGCTTCTGGGAAAGGGCGATGAGGCTCAGGCTTTCTTTGATGAGGCTGTGGCAAAAGTTGAAGGCGTGAACACGGATGCAGTGACAGGATCGCCTTCAGTAGCATTCTTTTCAGTCAGCTCAAACGGTTCAGTAGTCGTAAGAAAGCCGGGAGATTACGTAACAAGGATGATAGAAACAGCCGGAGGGACTTATGCTCTCGACGGGATCACAAGTGAAGAAGACAATGCGCTTTCAACGATGAACATGCAGATGGAAGCGTTCTATGATAAAGCAGTTGATGCTGATATACTCATCTATAACAGCACGATCGAAGGCGGCCTGAAAGACCTGAGCGACCTGATGGCGCTTTCAGACAAATTCAACGATTTTGCTGCGGTGAAGAACGGTAATGTATGGTGTACTGAAGCCAGCACGTTCCAGCGGACCACAGGCGCAGCGGACATGATCGTTGAGATGAACAGGATTTTTGCAGGCGCTGCGGACGACAGCGGCATGGAGTATTTCCGCAAGCTGGACTAAAACGGCGGGTGAACTGATGAAAAGCAGCAGGATCAAAGCGTGCTACGCTTTGCTGGGAGCGCTGCTCCTGGCGCTGATACTACTGAATATTCTTATAGGCAGTTCCTCCATGACGATGGGGGACGCTTTAAAGATCCTTTTTTCGCATGACGCGGTATCCAAATACGGCAGGATCGTATGGGATATCCGCATGCCGAGGATACTTGCGGCGGTCCTTCTGGGGGGAGCTCTTGCCGTATCCGGATTTCTGCTTCAGACATTCTTTGCGAATCCCATTGCAGGTCCGTATATTCTCGGTATCTCATCAGGCGCCAAGCTTGTAGTAGCGTGCATCATGATCTTCGCGCTGAGTCATGGCATGATGATGCACTCACTGGTGATGATCATCGCCGCATTTGCGGGCTCCCTTGTTGTAACCGGAGTGATCCTGCTGATCTCCGGCAAAGTAAAGAGCATGGCAGTCCTTATTGTATGCGGCGTCATGGTCGGATACATCTGCTCGGCAGTCACGGAATTCCTCATCACATTCGCTGATGACTCAAATATTGTCAATCTGCATAACTGGTCGATGGGAAGTTTTTCAGCTGTCAGCTGGGACAACATCAGAGTGATCACCGCTGTCGTGCTGATTTCCGTGATCGTTTCATTCCTTCTGTCAAAACCGATGAACGCTTTTCAGATGGGAGAACAGTACGCGGTCAGCGTCGGAGTCGACATCCGTTCGTTCAGGATAGGTCTGATAACTCTGTCGAGCATTCTGTCAGCGACGGTCACTGCCTTCGCGGGACCTATATCGTTCGTAGGCATAGCCGTGCCGCACATCATAAGATCTGTCACCGACACGTCAAAGCCTGTAGTCATGATACCGCAGTGTTTTCTGGGCGGCTCGGTGTTCTGTCTTTTCTGCGACCTGCTCGCAAGAAGCCTGTTCGCGCCTACTGAAATGAGCATCAGTTCGATGACAGCGGTATTCGGAGCACCTGTGGTGATCGCGATGCTCATCGGAAGAAAGAAGAGGTGACAGGCATGAGATCGGTTATCAGGACTGAGCACCTCGATTCGGGGTACGGGCATAAAGTAATAGTTGCCGGCGCGGAGATAATCGTGCAGCCGGGCGAGATAGTGACACTGATCGGGCCAAACGGAGCGGGTAAGTCAACTGTCCTTAAGACCATAGCAGGACAACTCGAACCTGTAGCGGGAACCATATACATAGGTGACGAGGAGCGCTCGTCCTACACGCTGAGCGACATCGCGAAGAAACAGGCGGTGATGCTCACAGAGAGAAATCCGGCAGAGAAGATGACCTGCGAAGAGGTGATCTCACTCGGAAGATACCCGTACACCGGAAGACTAGGCATTCTTTCTGAGAACGATAAAAAGACCGTACGGGATACCATGGAACTGGTGCATGTGGCAGAACTGGCTGACCGCAGCTATGACCACATCAGTGACGGGCAGAGACAGAGAGTGCTGCTCGCGAGAGCCATCTGCCAGGAGCCTGAGATCATGATACTCGATGAGCCGACATCATATCTGGATATCAGGCATAAGCTTGAGTTCCTGGATCTTCTCAGGAATCTCACCCGTGAGAGGAAGATAGGTGTCATAATGTCGATGCATGAGCTGGAGCTTGCACATCTCATTGCAGACAAGGTGATCTGCGTATCCGCGGACGGCAAGGTGGAGAAAACAGGAAGTCCGGAGGAGGTCTTCACTGACGAACTCATAAGCAGGCTTTACAGTCTCGAAGACGGAAGGCTCAGAGAAGTTTACTCAGGATTTGTTAAGTGCATAGAGAAAAATGGCTAAGGTAATAATGGTACAGGGCACGATGTCCAACGCAGGCAAGAGCCTTCTTGCTGCCGGACTGTGCCGCATATTCAGACAGGACGGATACAGGGTCGCGCCTTTCAAATCCCAGAACATGGCGCTCAACTCCTTTGCGACAAAAGAAGGTCTCGAGATGAGCCGCGCGCAGGTCGTGCAGGCTGAAGCTGCCGGGACCGATCCTTTGGTGTGCATGAACCCTATACTCCTGAAGCCGACGGACGATCAGGGGTCACAGGTGATTATAAACGGAAAGTCAATCGGCAACATGAAGGCCCGTGATTATTTTAAATTCAAAACAGAACTGATCCCTGTGATAAAGGATGCGTTCCGCAGGCTCGAGGATCAGTTTGACATAATCGTGATCGAAGGCGCGGGTTCTCCGGCAGAGATCAATCTTAAGGAGAACGATATAGTCAACATGGGACTTGCTGAGATGGTGGATGCACCTGTCCTGCTGGTCGGAGACATAGACAGGGGCGGAGTCTTCGCGCAGCTTCTCGGCACGCTCATGCTCCTTGAAGACAGTGAAAAGGAAAGAGTCAAGGGACTCATAATAAATAAATTCAGAGGCGACGCGTCGCTGCTCGACAGCGGCATTGAGATGCTTGAAGAAAAGGGCGGAGTGCCTGTAGTTGGTACTGTGCCGTATATGGATATAAAAGTGGAGGATGAGGATTCGCTTTCGGACAGGCTCTCCGCAAGCCGCAGGGGCCTGGTGGACATAGCTGTCGTAAGGCTTCCGAAGATATCCAACTTTACTGACTTTGATGTATTTGAGCAGTTCCCTGACGTATCGGTAAGATATGTTTCTGAGCCTGCAGAGCTCAGGGGAGCAGACATGGTGATCCTTCCGGGATCAAAGAGCACGATCGCTGACCTCACATGGATTCGTGAAAAAGGATTCGACAAAGAGATAGTCAGACTCAGCAGAAGCGGTATCCCGGCCTTCGGCATATGCGGCGGCTACCAGATGCTTGGCGTCGAAGTATCAGACCCTGAGGGCGTTGAAGGCGGAGGCAGGATGGAAGGTCTTGGGCTGCTGCCGGTTTCGACCGTGCTCACGGGCAGTAAAAAGACCGAACAGTTCAAGGGCCGTTTCTGCAACGTTGATGGCCTGCTTGAGGGGCTTTCTGGCCTTGAGGCTGAAGGCTACGAGATACATATGGGACAGACTTTCCCTGAAGGCTGCATGGCACAGAGCGCGTTGGATTTCACATCAGACGATACCGGTGTCTGCGAAGGCAATACCTACGGAACATACATACACGGTATTTTTGACAGAGAAGGTGTGGCTGTGGCCGTGGTGAACGCGCTGGCAGAGAAGAAGGGCGTGGCCCTCAGCGGCGGAGATACCTCCGGTCACAGGGAATTCAAGGAGAAGGAATACGACAGGCTGGCAGCCATACTCAGGGAGAACCTCGACATGGAATGCATATACTCCATGCTAAGGGAGGCGGCATTTTGATAAATATAGTACCTTTTGACAAAGACAAATATGATGAAATAAGAGCCAGGTGGGACAGCATCGCAAAACCGCTGAACAGTCTCGGCAGATTTGAAGAGATAACTGCTCGCATTGGTGCGGTACAGGGCTCGGCTGATATAGACATAAGAAAGCGCGCGGTAATAATCATGTGCGCTGATAACGGTGTAGTTGCTGAGGGTGTCAGCCAGTCCGGACAGGACGTGACACGCGCTGTCGCCGAGTGGATGGGAAGGCGCGAAAGTTCTGTCTGCCGCATGGCCAAAGAGGCTAAGGCAGATATTATTCCTGTGGATGTCGGCATCAACATGGAAGGCAGCCCGAAGGGAGTCATAGACCGCAAGGTGATGAAGGGCACCGGGAACTTTGCGCATGAACCCGCCATGACTGAGGATGAGTGCATGCAGGCCATAGAGGCAGGGATCGATATAGTCTGCGATTGCAGCGCCGGGGGATACAGGCTGCTGGCTACGGGAGAGATGGGCATAGGCAATACTACGACAAGTTCGGCTCTTGCTGCGGCTCTTCTCGGTCTGGATGCCGATGCTGTGACCGGAAGAGGCGCAGGTCTCAGTACCGAAGGACTCAGGAAAAAGACGCAGGTGATCAGGGATGCCCTTAAAGAATATGATCCCGGTGATGCTGAAAGGACCAGCCCGGAGTACGCCATGCACATGCTATCGTGCGTCGGAGGCCTTGATATAGCAGGGCTCGCGGGAGTGTTCATCGGAGGAGCGATGAATCACATCCCGGTGATCATAGACGGCTTCATAAGCGCGGTAGCTGCTCTGATCGCCGAAAGGCTGGTGCCGGGGACCCGGAACTTCATGATAGCTTCCCACATGGGAAAAGAGCCGGGCATGAAGTACATACTCGACATACTTGGACTGGAGCCTGTCATTGACGGAATGCTTGCGCTTGGCGAAGGCACCGGAGCTGTCATGCTCATGCCTTTGCTGGACATGGTGCTTGCCCTTTACTCAGAGGGGCTCAGCTTTGCGGAAACGACGGTCGAACAGTATCAGGACTTTGAAGAGGAACCTGCGGGAGGTACTACTGTCTTTATCATCGGCACACCGGACAGCGGTAAATCGGCCATGGCCGAAAAGATCGTGTCAGAGCTGGCAGATCCTGACCACAGGATATACCTCGCGACGATGATCCCTTACGGAAGCGAGGGCAGGGAGAGAGTCAGAAAACACCGCATGATGAGAGACGGTAAGGGCTTCATCACGATCGAATCTCCATTCGATATCTGCAGCTCACTGAGCGATTATGACAAGAGCAATGGAAACAGGCTGGGTGAAATGACCGTTCTGCTTGAGTGCCTTTCAAATCTCGTCGCGAATGAACTGTTTGAAAGACGTTCCGGCCGGGAAGAATTGCTTGAGAGGCTGTACGGGGATATCAGATGGATCGCGCAGCGTGCCGGGAACCTCGTTATCGTCAGCAATCACTTTGAGATCGAAGAATCATTCGACGAAGAGACGCGTTCTTATGCAGAGACGCTCGACATGCTCAACGAAATGATCAGCGGACTGGCCGATAAGACCATAAGGATATGAATCAAAGATGAAACTACTGAAAGCCATAGCGATAGCTTTTGCACAATATTCAAGAATACCGATGCCGCGTTTCGAGTGGAAAGAAGAGGACATGCGATACAGCATTGCAGCTTTTCCGCTCGTCGGAGCAGTGATCGGTGTCTTGTTTTTTGCTTTGTACGGAGCCTGTGCACGCCTCGCTCTGCCTGATACTGCAGCGGCATTCCTGCTTACCGCAGTTCCTCTCGTTATGACGGGCGGCTTTCATGTTGACGGCTTCATGGATGTTTCCGACGCCCTGAGTTCATACAGATCCAGGGAAGAGAAGCTTGCCATTCTCAAGGATCCGCACATCGGTGCATTCGCTGTGATACGGCTGGCAATATGCGGCCTTATTTACATTGCGTCACTCGTAATAGTGATCGCTTCGGATGCCGGCGCCGGACTCATGACTGCCATTGCTGCGGGATTTGTGTTTTCAAGATGCCTCAGCGCCCTGTCAGTGCTGACATTCAGATCGGCCAGGAAGGAAGGGATGCTGTACTATGAGGCAAGTACGGCAGCAGGCGGCAGAAAAGCAAATCTCATCATGGTTTTCATTCTGGCAGGAATCTCTGCGTTTATCATGGCTTTTTATGCACTGGCTGCAGGCGTGGTAATGCTTGTGACAGCGCTCCTGAGCTTTATATGGTATAAACATATAAGTTACAGGGAGCTCGGAGGCATCACAGGAGACACAGCAGGATACTTCGTTGTTATCTGCGAGACTGCCATTGCCGCAGCTGCCGCAGCAACAACTGTACTACCAATATAAAGGGCTGGTGACCGGAAATGAAATGTTATCTTATCAGACATGGCATAACAGAAGGAAACAAGGCGCTGCACTTCAACGGAAGCGGGACGGATGAGCCTCTGACGGAGCAGGGAAAGGAAGCTCTGAAAGAGATCGAAGTCGCAGAACCGGAGTCGATGCTGTTCGTGAGTCCCATGAAGAGGGCCCGGGAGACGGCTGCCATTATGTTTCCGGGAAAGCGACCTGCTATAATTGATGGTCTCAGAGAAATGCACTTCGGAATATTCGAGGGAAAAAATCACAGTATGCTCGATGGTGAGCCTGAATACCAGGCGTGGCTCGACAGCGGCGGTGTATCCAAGATACCCGGAGGCGAGAGCATAGGCAGCTTCCGCGACAGGGTATGGAAGGCTTTCGCTGAAGCGATAGCGATGGCTGCACGGGAAGGGACAGACACTGTCTACATGGTCGTTCACGGAGGAACGATCATGGCTGTAATGAGCAGCCTCACCGGCGAGGATTATTTCGCGTTCAACGCGCCGAACGGCGCAGGATATATAATTGATTTGGAGACTGATGATGCAGGAAATGTCACTGCTGCAACTACATATGATCGCTTTTGCGGCGGGCTTCGTGCTGGATCTGATGGTTGGAGACCCCCACGGTATACCCCATCCGATAGTATGGATAGGTAAACTGATTGCGCGGCTCGACGCGGCGCTGCTTGGGGAGTTCCCGGCCGGTAAAGCTGATCCTGAAACAAGAGATAAAGCTTCAGAGCACAGAAAAGGACTCCTCCTGGTGCTCATCGTGATCACACTGACCGCTGCTGTTACCGCAGCTGTCATGTACCTTGCATACCGCATCTCGCCGGCTGCAGGTGTGGTGATCGAAGCGATACTCACATGCTATCTGCTTGCGCAGACAAGTCTGAGGCGTGAGAGCATGAAGGTGTACCGCGAGCTGAAAGGCGGAACTATTGAGAGCGCAAGAAAAGCTGTCTCGATGATCGTAGGACGTGATACGGCCGTGCTTGACGGTACGGGAGTTACGAAAGCGGCAGTGGAGACTGTGGCGGAGAATTTCTCAGACGGAGTCATCGCTCCGATGCTGTATGCAGCCATCGGAGGTCCGGTTCTGGGTCTGACATATAAAGCCATAAACACCATGGACTCCATGATCGGATATAAGAACGACAGGTATATGTGGTTTGGAACAGCAGCGGCAAGACTCGATGACATCGCGAATTACGTTCCGTCAAGAATAAGCGCGATCCTTCTTATAGCGGCGAGCGCGATAAGCGGTAAGAACTACGATGCTTCCCGTGCCTTTCGCATCTGGAAGCGCGACCGTTTCAATCATAAGAGCCCTAACGCCGCACAGACAGAAAGCGCGGCTGCCGGTTCCCTGGGACTGCAGCTGGCAGGGGACGCACAGTATTTCGGCAGAATAGTGAGCAAGCCGTTCATAGGCGACAAAATAAGAGACATAGAAGCATACGATATAGTCAGGGTCAACCGCCTCATGACAGTTGCATCCTTTATGGGATTCACATTATGCACGCTTGCCATATACATCACTTACCTGACTGCCGTAAGATAAACCAACGCAACAAGGACTCGCTAATGGATCTTAGTAACAGCAACAGCAATAACAAAAACGATAATCGAATAGAAACTCTTCATGGCGGGGATGTGTACAGGAATGAGGTGAGACTTGATTTTTCGGTCAATCTCAATCCTTTTCCAATGCCGCAGGAAGTGACTGAAGCGATGCAGGCCGGGATGTCAGAGGTGCATCAGTATCCGGATCCGTCTCAGCAGAAACTTCGTGAGGGGATAGCTTCTCTTAAAGGCCTTGACACTGAAAATGTCATATGCGGAAACGGCGCGTCAGAACTCCTTATGGCTGCAGTACATGCGGTAAGACCCAAGAAGGCACTCGTTGCGGCGCCATGTTATGCAGGCTATGCTGTGGCTCTTAAGGCTGAAGATGCAGAGATCGAAGAGTATCTGCTTGATGAGGAGCAGGACTTTGCTGTAGATGCAGGCATACTGGATCAGATCACTGATGAGACCGGGATGGTATTCATCGCTGACCCAAACAACCCGAACGGAAGACTGATCGAACCTGAGCTCAAAAGGGCGATAATTGAAAAATGCGAAGAATGCGGTGCTGTGCTGGTGATAGATGAATGTTTCTACCCGCTGACCGCGGCAGGGACAGAGAGAATGGAACTTACGGATAATGCCCTCCATCTGAGGGCGTTTACCAAGACCTTTGCAATACCGGGCATAAGGATCGGATACATGCTGTCACGAAACACAAGGATGCTGGAAAGGATAAAAAAGCATCTGCCTGAATGGAATGTTTCGAGGATAGCAGAGCGGACGGGAGAGGCTGCCGCTGAGGTACTTGCGTCCGGTGATTACCTTGAGGAGTCAGTCCGGCTGATAAAGAGGGAGAGGGAATACCTCACGGAGCAGATCGAAAAGCTCGGAATAAAAGTATATGGAAGCGATACGAATTATCTGCTCATAAAAAGCGGACCGGAACTGTATGAAAAGCTTCTTGAAAGAGGGATACTGATCAGACGGTGCGCGAATTTCAGCGGACTTGATGATACGTATTTCAGGATCGCAGTAAGACAGCATGAAGACAACACGGAACTGATAAGAATTCTCGGTAAAGTTTTCAGCAGCAAAGAAATCACAGGATATGACAGGTAGATAATCATGACAGAACATGTGAAACCTCAGGACATTGAAGCGAGAAGCTTTGAAATAATAGCGAAGGAGCTTGCAGACAGGGGGATCGTACTCGATACAGACAAGGACCTGATAATCAGGCGCGCGATACACACCTCTGCAGACTTTGATTATGCCCATACGCTCTGTTTCTCGGATGATGCGGTAAATACCGCAAGGAAGCTGATCCTTGAAGGAGCAGATATCGTTACCGACACAAACATGGCCCTGACCGGGATCAATAAAAAGAAGCTGGCTTCTTTTGGCGGCAGCGTCCACTGCTACATGGCAGACGAAACCGTTGCTGCGGAGGCAAGGGAGCGTCAGATAACCAGGGCTTCCGTAAGCATGGAACATGCTGCGCGTGATGCGAAGGAGGCGGGAAGGAAGACCATATTTGCCATAGGCAATGCTCCGACGGCGCTGATCACACTCAGGGAGATGTACGATAAGGGCAGCTTTGTACCGGACTTTGTTATAGGAGTTCCGGTGGGCTTCGTCAATGTGGTCGAGTCAAAAGAACTGATACTTGAGACTGACATACCACATATCATAAACCGCGGCCGCAAGGGCGGCAGCAATGTAGCGGCAGCCATTGTGAATGCGCTGCTGTATACGATGGAACAGAAATGATGGACAGTAAACTCAGAAGCGGATTCACGACAGGGAGCTGCGCTGCTGCCGCTGCCAAGGCGGCTGCATGGATGCTCCTTACGGGAACAGAGAAAACGGATATCTCTGTCATCACCCCGAAGGGTGCCGCTTTTGATGCAAAGATCCTTGATATACAAAGGACGGCGGACAGCGTTAAATGTGCTGTCAGGAAAGATGGCGGAGATGATCCGGATGTCACGACCGGAGCCCTCATATATGCCGAAGTCAGGCTTTCTGATGATGAAGGCGTAAGGCTGGACGGAGGAGAGGGTGTCGGCAGAGTGACCCGACCGGGACTCGACCAGCCTGTGGGAGCGGCTGCGATCAACTCAGTGCCCCGCGCTATGATAAACCGGGAAGTGTCTGAAGCCGCGGAGGCGTACGGCTACGAAGGCGGCTTTGACGTGATCATCTCGGTTCCGGGCGGTGAAGAGATAGCTGCACGCACGTTCAATCCAAGGCTCGGGATCGAGGGAGGCATATCCATCATAGGAACATCCGGAGTCGTAGAGCCGATGAGTGAGAAGGCGATACTCGATACGATCAGAGTAGAGCTGAGACAGCAGAAGGCTGAAGGCTGCAGAACCGCGTTCATTTCTCCGGGCAACTACGGACTGGACTTCATGAAGGAAACCTACGGAATGGATCTGGACCGCAGCGTAAAGTGCAGCAACTACATCGGCCTGACGGTCGACATGATAAAGGAACTCGGCTTTGAAGGGATGCTGCTTACAGGACATGCCGGCAAGCTGGTAAAGGTAGCCGGCGGCATCATGAACACACACTCCCGCGAGGCTGACTGCCGCATGGAGATAATCGCTGCTGCCTCTGCAAAAGAAGGGGCAGGCACAGAACTGATACTCAGCATACTCGGCTGTCTGACTACCGAGGAGGCTTTCACAAAGCTCAGGGGAGCGGACGAAGCCATGGCTGAAAGCGTGGCGTCAAGACTGATGGACGGCATACTCGCCAGCCTCAGCAGAAGGTCAGGAGGCGGACTCCATATAGAGTGCATCATGTATACTAAAGAGAACGGACTCATCGCGGCATCTGACGGAGCCGTAGAGATGATCCGGAATAACAGGGAGCAGTGGAATGGATAAGAAGCAGGTATATTTCGTAGGAGCCGGACCCGGTGCGGCTGACCTTATAACAGTAAGAGGCGCGAAGCTCATCGCAGACGCGGACGTTGTCATTTACGCGGGTTCACTCGTGAATCCCGATCTGCTCAGCTATGCCCGTGAGGGAGCGGAGATACACAACAGCGCATACATGACACTCGGGGAAGTACTCGATGTGATGAAGCGCGCTGCGGCAGAAAACAAGACCGTGGTCAGGCTCCATACCGGCGATCCGAGCCTTTACGGAGCTGTGAGGGAACAGATGGACGCGCTCGATGAACTCGGAATAACATTTGAGTCGTGTCCGGGAGTATCTGCGGCTTTCGGAGCTGCCGCTGCCATGGACCTCGAGTATACGCTGCCGGGACTCTCGCAGTCCCTTGTGATAACACGCATGGCAGGACGCACGGCTGTGCCTGAAAAGGAAAGCATCGAAAGCTGGGCCGCGCACGGCTCGACCATGGCGATATACCTCAGCACGGGAATGCTCGAAGAGCTCAGCAGAAGGCTGATAGCCGGAGGGTACAGGGAAGATACGCCGGCTGCCATAATATACAAGGCTACATGGCCTGATGAAGAATACTATTTCTGCAAGACAGCCGATCTGGCTGCAGTTGCCGCCGAACACGGCATCACAAAGACAGCACTCATTCTGGTGGGCGATGCCATAGGCAGATCCGGATACGAGAAATCGAAATTATATGACGAGACTTTTTCAACAGAGTTCCGTGAGGCGAAGAAGTAAAAATGAGGATAAAAACACTTTACTTTACAGATAAAGGAAAAGCGTTAGCTGAAAGACTTAAAGACGGACTGTCAGGGCATGACGTGACAGTAGTGCCTAAAGGAGTGCCTCTTGCTTTTGTATGCGGTGATGCTTTCGTTGATAATGAGGCGCTTGTGTTTATCGGCGCTGCAGGAATAGCCGTCAGAGCTATTTCTCCCTTCGTGAGCGACAAACTGAAAGACCCTCCGGTCATAGTAATAGATGAGAACGGGAATTATGTGGTACCTATACTTTCCGGACATGTAGGAGGAGCCAACAGCCTCGCGCTTGAAGTTGCTGATATTCTCGAAGCTCAGCCGGTGATCACTACGGCGACGGATGTGAGCGGTGCATTTCCGGTAGATGTATTTGCTAAGGAAAATGAGCTCAGGATCGCCAACCGCGACGGCATCGCGAAGGTATCATCTTCTGCGCTTGGAGGAAAGCCGGTGACCATATGCATAAAGGATTATCCACCTGAGGGACCGGTGGATGTGCTGATAGCAGATGAAGCTGCGGCAAAAGGTCTCAGGGACTCAGCAAAAATTGTTCTTTGCCCTAAGCAGTATGCGATCGGCATGGGCTGCCGCAAAGACAAACCGTTCGAAGACCTCAGGGCATTCGCTGAAGAAGTCCTGGCCGAAAACGGGATAGACATAAGCGATGCGGGCTGCATCGCGACGATAGACATAAAAAAGGATGAAGAAGGGCTGAAACGTCTGTCGCAGGCATGGCGCATGCCGCTGATCACCTTCGACGCCGGGCTGCTGGCAAAGGCAGAAGGAAGCTTCAGCCATTCCGACACAGTCATGGAAAAGGTCGGAGTAGATAACGTATGCGAGCGCGCAGCGGTGCTGGCTGCCGGCAGAGGATCACAGATCATAGTAAAAAAGACTGCCCGTGACGGGATGACCATTGCGGTCGCGGAGAAAAAGTAATGACAGGCAATATGGAGATGAAAAACAACGTTAAGGGATGCATAGCAGTGGTCGGCATGGGTCCGGGAAGGGAATCGATGATGACACAACAGGCTCTTCAGGCACTTGATGCTGCTGATGTCATTGTTGGATATACCGTATATCTGGAACTCCTCGGCGAGAGATTCAGTGGCAAGGAACTTCTTTCGACTCCTATGAAGCAGGAGACGGAACGCTGTAGGCTTGCGTTCGCGGAAGCGGCCAAGGGAAAAAGCGTTGCAATGGTATGCAGCGGAGACGCAGGCATATACGGCATGGCATCACTGATGTTTGAGGTAAAAGAGGAACTCGGCGGGGATGCAGCCGGTGTGGATATAAACGTTATCCCGGGTATCACCGCAGCTTCAAGCGGGGCGGCTGTCCTCGGAGCGCCGCTCAATCACGACTTCTGCGTCATAAGTCTGTCAGACCTGCTCACTCCGTGGGAACTCATCGAAAAGAGACTAAGAGCGGCTGCTGAGGGAGACTTCGCTGTCGCGATATATAATCCGTCGAGCAAAAAGAGACATGACTACCTGCAGAAAGCATGCGATATTCTTCTTGAAACCGTTGAGCCGGAAAGAGCCTGCGGCTATGTACGCAGCATCGGCCGTGACGGAGAAGAGTTCCGCACATGCACTCTGGCAGAGCTGAGAGATACTGAAGTGGACATGTTCACGACGGTGTTCATCGGCAATTCACAGAGCCGCGTCACAGACGGCAGGCTCATTACACCGAGGGGATACAAGCTATGAAAAAACCTCTAATATTCTCGGGAACTACAGAGGGAAGAAGGCTCTCTGAAAAGCTGACCGCATCCGGAACGGCGCACATCGTGTGTGTAGCTACCGAATACGGCGAGCTTGTCATGGAGCCAAGCGGATTTGCCGATGTGCGCAGAGGACGCATGACTGCTCTTGAGATGTACGACCTGATGAAGTCTGAAGCAGACATAGTATTTGATGCCACACATCCATATGCAGCAGATGTTTCGCATAACATCCTTACAGCATGTCTGGCGGCGGACAGGAAATACGTAAGGATACTCAGAGACACGGACAGCGAACTGTTTCCGGAGGATGCCGACATCCGCATGTTCGATAACTCAGCGGCATGTGCTGACGCGCTTGCTGCGACTGAAGGAAACATACTCCTCACTACAGGCAGCAAGGAACTGGGTATCTACACGGCTGATGAAGGTATAAGGAGAAGGCTTTACGCGAGGGTCCTGCCTTCACGAGAGAGCATCTCCCTGTGCGAGGAGGCGGGCCTCAGCGGCAAGCACATAATTGCGATGCAGGGTCCTTTCAGCATGGAAACAGACCTGGCACTGATAAAACAGTTCGGTATCAGGACACTGGTGACCAAGTCCAGCGGATCAGCCGGCGGAGCTCCTGAAAAGATAAGGGCAGCTGCCGAAGCGGGGATCCCTGTGTATATGATCGGACGTCCGTCTGAAGAGACGGGTCTGTCAGTTAATGAGGCGCTGGCAAAGCACTTCGGCCTGAGAAGCCGGATGACCGTAGATCTGATCGGCATAGGTCCCGGAGGCAAGGATCTTCTTACCGCTGATGCGGCTGAAGTGATCAGCAGAGCCGGCATACTGTTCGGAGCCGCGCGCATGATAAACGGCTATGAATGCAGAAAGGCATACCCGTACTACAGAGCTGAGGATATTATACCTGTACTCGAAAAAGAGATGCCTGAAAGAGCTGCTGTTCTGTTCTCCGGCGACACCGGATTCTACAGCGGCGCTGCGAAACTTGCGCCGGCCTTAAGGGAGTGGGCACACGCATCAGGTACGGAGTGCACGGTAAATGTTCATCCGGGAATATCTTCTTTTGCTTACCTTGCAGCTAAGGCAGGTGTCAGCTATCAGGATGCGAAACTGGTGAGCATACATGGCTGCTCGGATGACAGAAGAGCAGCAGTTGAGCTTTTGGACTCAGTCAAACATAATGAAAAGACATTCGTTCTCCTTTCAGGCGCAGGAGACGTGAAACTGATGGGGGAGCTGCTCAGGACGAACGGACTCGGAAGCGCGGTGATAATACTCGGATTCCAGCTGTCGTATCCTGAGGAAATAGTTGGGATCATACGTGCTGAAGACTGCGGAAAGGTAACAGAACCGGGACTTTACACGGCGATAGTGATCAACGAAAAGCCTGAGGCAAAGAAAATAATTCCTCTTATCGGAGATGACGAAATGATAAGGGGAAAGGTGCCTATGACCAAGGAGAACATCAGGCACCTCAGCATAATGAAGCTCGGCCTTACAGAAGGGGCAACGGTATACGACATAGGAAGCGGAACGGGATCTGTGGCCTGTGAGATCGCAGCACAGAGCAGCAGCCTTAAGGTATACGCGATAGAGAAGAAGGAAGAGGCCTGCAGCCTTATAGAGCAGAATGCTGCAAAATTCGGCCTTTCGAACATACAGATAATAAAGGGAACTGCTCCTGACGCACTCGAAGGACTCGAGCCTCCGACACACGCATTCATCGGAGGAAGCTCAGGAGAACTTAAAGAGATACTCACAGTGCTGAACCGCACGGGCGGAAGCGTCCGGGTCGTAATAAACGCCGTGAGCCTTGAGACCATAGCTGAGATACAGAGTGCTCTCAGGGAATTCGGTACAAGCGATCTTTCCGTAGAACAGATATCGGTCAGCAGGGCAAGGGAACTCGGAAGCTATCATCTCATGACAGCAGAGAATCCTGTGATGATAGCATCATTCACGCTCGGAGGAAGATCATGAAAGTGCCGCGTGTGATGATAGCTGCGCCGAAGAGCGGAAGCGGCAAGACACTGATAACATGCGGACTGCTCGAAGCCCTGAAGCGCAAAGGCACGGATGTCAGGGCATATAAGTGCGGACCGGATTACATCGATCCGATGTTCCACAGAAGCGTGCTGGGCATACCGGGAGGCAATCTCGATACATTCTTTTCGGCAGAAAGCGAGATCAGGCAGACGATCGCTGAGTGCGGATCCGGAGCTGTGGTGATCGAGGGCGTGATGGGCATTTACGATGGTGTCACCGGAATGCAGGGTAAAGGCTCGTGCTATGACGTCGCTGCAGCCTCATCAACACCGGTGATACTGGTGATCGACGTAAAAGGCATGGGACAGACCATGCTGTCAGTAATAAAGGGGATACTGCTCGACGACAGCAGATCACTTATCAGGGGCATAGTGCTGAACAGGATATCCAAAGGGTATTACAGGCAGACGGAGCCGCTGGTCAGCGGAATGCTGAGCAGGATCTCAGACGAGCGCGGGTGCGATGTCAGGCTGCTGGGAGGCATACCTGCAAGCAGTGACATCAGTCTGGAGAGCAGACATCTGGGCCTGCTCATGCCTGACGATATAGACGGCCTTAAAGATCAGCTTGCCCATGCTGCAGATCTGATAGAAGAGAATCTGGACATGGATGCCCTTGCGGAGATAATGCAGGAGGCGCCTGAACCGGAGCCGGAAGCTGTCAGCTTTGAAGAGGAATCCGATACATGCGGGCCGTGTCTGGCAGCAGCGAGAGACGAGGCGTTCTGCTTCTACTATGAGGAAAACCTCAGGATGCTCAGAAAAGCCGGCATAAGAATAATTGAATTCTCACCGCTGCATGACGGCTGTGTACCGGAGGACGCTGACGGACTTCTGCTGGGAGGGGGATATCCTGAACTGCATGCGGCAGAGCTGAGCGCAAATGCAGGGATGCTCAGCTCCATAAAAGAGGCGATCGGATCGGGCATGCCGAGCCTTGCGGAATGCGGAGGCTTCATGTACCTGCTCGAAGAACTCGAAGATAAGGACGGACAGGTCTTCAGAATGGCCGGAGTCATTGAAGGCAGAACGGCATGGACGGGAAAGCTTTCGAGATTCGGCTATGCCGATGTGAGCGGGACAAAAGAGGGTACACTCCTCAGCGGACTGAGCGTAAAAGCTCATGAATTCCACTACTACGACAGCAGCAATAACGGTTCCGATGCCACTGCCGTGAAGCCGGGAAGCGGAAGCTCCTGGGAATGCATACACGCAGGCAGTGATCATATATGGGGATATCCTCACCTCTGGTATCCTTCGTGCCCTGAACTGGCCGGAAGATTCAGAGATGCCATGGACGAATACAGAAAGAAAAGGAAAGATGGATAATTCGAACAGGTTTTTCGCAAACAGGGATTGTGAGTATTACCCTTGCCATGAGGGCATAGAAGAACTGAACTGCCTCTTCTGTTACTGCCCGCTGTATCATCTTGAGGACTGTCCGGGAAATCCCGTGTTCAAAGAGAAGAACGGCAGGAGGATCAAGGTGTGTACAGGATGCATCTTCCCGCACAAGGCCGGGAATTATGATGAAGTGATAAAGATACTAAAGGGATGGGATGGGAAATAATAAACTCAGGAGGTATTCCACATGTCTTCATTCTGGATAGGATCGGTCGGGCGTGAGTCGCTTATCGCTCCGGATGACACATGGGGGCTTCTGGCCGTCATGGCCGTCGGCGTATTTTTTGCTATCTGGCTTGAACAAAAATATACATGGGCATCCAGGGTGTCCGGATGCATCATCGCTCTGGTAACAGCGATGGCACTGGCCAACCTTGGGATCATACCGACATCATGCGTGCTTTACGATGATGTCGTCTGGGGGATAATCGTTCCTCTTGGCATCCCGATGCTGCTTCTGCGCTGTGATCTGAAGAAGATATGGGCTGAAACGGGGCGCATGCTTGTGATATTCCTGGTCGGTTCCGCCGGGACCGTACTTGGAGCATATATAGCCTATTTTCTGCTGAAGACACCTTATGGCAACGACGGAGACCTTGCGAGAGTAGCTGCAATGATGACAGGTACATATACCGGCGGAAGCGTGAACCTGGCTGCCATGGCATCACAGTACGCCGCAGGCGATGATGTAACGGCTGCGGCCATAGTTGCGGATAATCTGACAATGGCTCTCTACTTCTTCGCGCTTATATTCTTCGCCGGAAGCAGATGGTTCCGTAAAAGATTCAGTCATCCGCTGATCGATCAGATCGAAGCAGAAGAGACCGCAGCCGGCGAAAATAAAACACTTGCTGCCGCTTTCTGGAGCCGTAAGGATATTTCGCTGAAGGATATTGCTGTCAACATAGCATATGCGTCTTCGGTGGTTTGGGTATCCAGACTTATCGCAGGGATCTTCGGAGACTTTGAACCGGACGGGCTGCTGCTGAACTTCGTGGTGAAGTTCTTAGGATCACAGTACGTCTGGATCACAACGATCTCTGTTCTGGTCGCTACGCTGATGGCCGGTAAGGTAAAGGAGATACACGGATCTCAGGAGATAGGCACATTCTGCATATACATGTTCCTGTTTGTGATCGGTGTACCTGCGAACATCTATACTGTCATCACAAAAAGTCCGCTCCTGCTCGTGCTCACGTTCATCATGGTGTTCATGAACATGATATTCTGCTTCGGAGTGGCCAGGATACTGAAATTCAACCTCGAAGACGCCATCATCGCTTCGAATGCCAATATAGGGGGGCCGACGACTGCTGCCGGCATGGCTATTTCACAGGGCTGGGTAGATCTGGTAGGACCTGCGATGCTCATAGGAACGTTCGGCTACGTGATCGGCAACTATCTTGGGACAATAGTAGCCGTTTCGCTTGGATTGTGATATTTTTTAAAAACTTACAGATAAACGAGGACCATAAAATGCAAATGACTGAAAGACCGCGCAGGCTGCGTTCAACACCGGTACTGCGCAAGATGGTAAGAGAAACAAGAGTTGACGCGTCATCACTGATATATCCTATGTTCGTGACTGACGGAAGCGGCAGGATAGAAGAGATAAAGGCTCTTCCGGGACAGAACAGATACACTGTCGACATGACTGACAGCAAGATAGAGGAACTGCTGAAAGCCGGTGTCAGCAGCATAATGCTTTTCGGTATCCCGGAGCACAAGGATGAGCTGGGCACGCAGGCTTATGCAGAGGACGGCATCATCCAGAGAGCGGTTTCACACATAAAGGAACGCTATCCGGAAATGTATGTCATCACTGATGTCTGCATGTGCGAGTACACTTCGCATGGCCACTGCGGAATGCTGCATGAATGCGGCGGACATTACGATGTTGATAACGACAGCACGCTCGGACTGCTGCAGAAGGTGGCAGTTTCGCAGGTCAGGGCCGGATCTGACATGGTAGCTCCTTCGGATATGATGGACGGAAGAGTAAGAGCAATCAGGGAAGCTCTCGATGCAGAGGGATTCTCCAACACGCCGCTTATGTCGTATGCTGTCAAATATGCGTCGTCGTTTTACGGACCGTTCCGTGAGGCGGCGGGCTCAGCTCCGGCGTTCGGTGACAGAAAAAGCTACCAGATGGATTACCACAACAGAAGAGAAGGCATAAAGGAAGCCCTGCTCGATGTAGCGGAAGGGGCGGATATCGTCATGGTGAAGCCGGCGATGTCATACCTTGACATGATCCGTGAAGTGAGGGATGCAGTGGACATTCCGGTTGCTGCTTACAGCGTCAGCGGTGAATACGCCATGGTGAAGGCTGCAGCCGCGAACGGATGGATAGACGAAGCCTCGATCATATGTGAGATGGCAGTCGGTGCATTCCGTGCCGGAGCACAGATTTACGAGACATATTTTGCGGAAGAACTTGCCGGATATATAAAAGAAGGCAGGATAGGATAGTCAGTAAAGATGACAGACGATAAAGGTTCTAAAAGAATAGTAAGGGTGGGAAGCAGAGCCAGCAGACTTGCAGTGCTCCAGTCTGAGATAGTGATAAGGCAGATCGAAGAGGCCTGTCCGGAAGTCAGCGTGGAACTGATCACCATGAAAACTACCGGTGATAAGATACTCGATAAGACGCTTGACCAGATCGGAGGAAAAGGGCTCTTCGTGAAGGAACTCGATGAGGCGCTGAGGGCCGGAGAAGTCGACATCACAGTACACAGCCTGAAGGACCTGCCGGGAGTCATTCCGGAAGACCTTCCGCTTTCGGCATTTTCACACAGAAAGGATCCGAGGGATGTGCTGGTGCTTCCTGCCGGAAAGACGGAGATAGACCTGTCGCTTCCGGTCGGTACCTCGAGCCTGAGACGGTCTCTGCAGATAAAGGAACTGATACCCGGTGTGACTGTCGCGCCGATAAGAGGCAATGTGGAGACCAGACTGCGCAAGCTTGACGAGGGGCAGTACTCGGCATTAGTGCTTGCGGCTGCCGGTCTTAAGAGGCTTGGTCTGGAGACCAGGATAAGCAGATACTTCAGCCCGGAGGAGATGATCCCGGCTGCCTGCCAGGGAATACTGGGGATCCAGACGAGAGAAGATGCTGATGCTGCTCTTATAGAGATGATAAATGACGATGATGCGAGAAAATGTGCGCTTGCGGAGCGCGCATATGTAAAAGCGATCGGTGCGGACTGCGGTTCACCGGATACTGCTTTCGCACAGATCGACGGTGACAGGATGATGATCAGGGGACTCAGATACGATACTGAGAGAAAACTGGTCATAAGAGAATGTATCAGCGGTGACGCGTCGGACCCTGAGGAGCTCGGCAGAGAACTCGCGGACAGGATGATGAAACATGAGCAATAATAAACATGCTGATAAAAAAGGTAAGGTGTGGCTCGTCGGAGCGGGACCTGGAGAAATGTCTCTCATTACGCTGAAAGGCAGAGACGTTCTTGCTGAGGCTGATGTCGTCGTATATGACGCGCTCGTCAGGGGAGGGATGATGTCGCTCATACCCGGAGAAGCCGAGCTTATATATGCCGGCAAACGCGCAGGCAGGCACACCATGAAGCAGGAGGAGATCAACGCTCTTCTGCTTGAGAAGGCGCTTGAGGGCAAAAAAGTCGTCAGACTTAAAGGCGGCGACCCCTTCGTTTTCGGACGCGGCGGGGAAGAACTCGAACTTCTGGTGCAGAACGGAATCGACTTTGAGATAGTGCCGGGAGTGACAAGCGCTTTCGCTGCTTCGGCCTACGCGGGCATCCCGGTGACCCACAGGGATTTCTGCAGGGGTGTTTCGGTGATAACCGGGCACAGAAGGAGCAACGGAAGTCTTGATCTGGATTTCAGGGCTCTTGCGGCTACAGGAAATACCCTCGTTTTTCTCATGGGAATGTCCACCATGGAAATAATAACGGACGGTCTCATTGGCGCAGGCATGGCAGGAGATACTCCTGCAGCGATCATAGAGAAAGGGACGACTTCATCTCAGCGCGTACTGACTGCCGACCTGGCTCATCTAACAGAGACAGCGAAGGCAAATAACGCGGCTGCGCCGGCGGTAATAGTCATCGGACACGCAGCGGGACTTGCGGAAAGGTTTGGCTGGCGTGACAGCCTGCCGCTGAATGGTGTCAGGGCCGTAGTAACAAGACCGAGAGAACTTTCATCGGGGCTTGCTTCGATGCTCCGCAAAAAGGGCGCCGAGGTGATAGAAGTGCCGGTCATAGATATAGTTCCTGTCGAGGATAATGAAAGACTGAAAACTGCGATCGGACAGCTGAAAGAAGGTCAGTATAAGTGGGTCGTGCTGACAAGCCCGAGCGGTGTCAGGGTGTTCTTCGATGAACTGATGAAGACCGCTGACGTGAGGGCTCTTTCGGGATGCAGGGTAGCTTCGATCGGCAAGGGAACCGAAGCAGAACTTGCAAAAAGAGGTATACACGCAGACATGGTACCTTCAAGATATGACGGGCGTACTCTCGGGGCGGAGCTCTGCAAGCTTCTCGAACCCGGAGACCGCGTGCTCATCCCGAGGGCGGGCATAGGAAACAAAGCTCTCACTGAGGAACTTTCAAAAGCTGAAGACGTCATCATCGATGACATTGCCACATACGATACCGTTTTCAGATCAGCGGCATGGTTTGATGCTTCGAAGGAACTTGCTGACCCGGATACATTTGCGCTGTTCACAAGCGCATCAGGTGTAAGAGGTTTCGTCAGCGCCTACCCTGAGATGGATCACTCTGCGGTAAAGGCGATATGCATCGGAGCCATGACAGCAGCAGAGGCGGAAAAACACGGAATGAGGGTATGGATATCCGGAGAAGCAACGCTGGCTTCACTTGCAGACCGCCTTCTTGAGGCAGCGGTTGAACTTGCAGGCGGTGACAGGAGATAGATCAGGAGAGATTTACATGAAAAAGAACAATACCAGAGGCATGGCATACGGCGTAGGCGTGGGCCCGGGAGATCCTGAACTGATGACTCTGAAAGCGTGCAGGCTGATCCGTGAAAATGACGTGATCGCAGTGCCGGGAAAGGTACCGCAGGATGCCGTAGCATATAAGATAGCTGTACAGGCTGTGCCTGAGCTGGCAGAAAAGGAACTTGTACCGGTCTATATGCCAATGGTGAAGGACAGGGATGTCATCAGGGAGAGTCACGCAAAGGTTGCTGATCTGCTGAAAAGCTATCTCGACTCCGGTCGTAATGTGGTTTATCTGACACTCGGGGATTCGACGATTTATTGCACTTTCAGCTACATACAGCATATACTTGAAGCTGACGGATACGGTGTGGAGCTGGTCAGCGGCATACCGTCTTTCTGTGCTGCGGCGGCGAGGCTCGGAGTATCTCTGACAGAGTGGAACGAATCGCTTCATGTGATGCCCGCGCTTCACAATGCGCATGAGGGCGCCCTGGAGTGGCCGGGGAATTATGTTCTCATGAAGTCAGCAAGCAGGATCCCTGAAGTAAAAAAGATGCTCGCGGAATCGGGTTACGATGTGATCGCTGCTGAGAACTGCAGCATGGAGAACGAGAAGCTTTACAGATCGGTCGATGAGATACCTGATGATGCCGGCTATTTCACGCTGATAATCGCCAAAGAAAAGAAGGAAAGCAGCATTTAATGATCGAACTGCGCGGACTGACAAAGAGATTCGGTGATTTTACCGCTGTCGACGGACTCTCCTTTGAGATAAAAACAGGGGAGTTCTTTGGCTTGCTCGGGCCAAACGGCGCCGGCAAGACCACCACGATCAGTATGATGTCTACCGTGCTGCTTCCGAGCTCGGGCGAAATATTTATTGACGGAAACAGGCTTACGAGGGCTGCTACAGAACAGAAGCGCAAGCTTGCCGTCATCACACAGGAATATTCGATGCGCCAGGATATGACCATGGATGAGGTCATGGAATATCAGGGGCGCCTTTATTATATGCCGCGGAAACAGATAAAGGAGCGTTCGGAACAGCTCCTTGAGTTTGCGGGACTGTCAGACTACCACAGAAGGACGGTCAGGCACCTGTCAGGCGGAATGAAGCGCAAGCTCATGATCTGCCGGGCACTTCTCATAGAGCCTGAGATACTTCTTCTGGACGAGCCGACTGCGGGCATGGACGCGCTTTCAAGGCGGCAGATGTGGAACCTCCTCAAGCAGGTCAACAACAGAGACATGACCATCCTGCTCACGACTCATTACATCGAGGAGGCGGAAGCCCTGTGCGACAGGGTGGCAATGATAAACCGCGGCAGACTGCAGAAACTTGATTCACCGCAGGCTCTCATAACAGAGCTTGGCGAATTCACGGTCGATGAGACAGGCGAGGGAGACCTCAGGAGTTCTCACTTTGCAACAAGGGAAAAAGCGATCCGCTACCTCGAAAGCACGGGATCGGGATCGGTACTCAGGCAGACGACACTGGAAGATGTCTTTATAGATGTCGCAGGACGCAAACTGCAGTAAAACAGGAAGATATGGGCATAGTTACTGTACTCTGGGAAAAATGGGTCGAATTCAGACGCGATTTTTATAAGATCACCGTTGCGGCGATGATCTCTCCTTTGATGTACCTCATAATCTTCGGACTGGGTATCAGAGTCACTTCTCACGGCCAGCCTTACATACAGTTCCTTGTACCGGGACTTGTAGCCATGTGCACGATGACGGGCAGCTTCAGCGCGATAGCTCAGAACATGAGCGTGCAGAGGCTGTACGAAAAAGCACTCGATCAGGTGATGGTGTCGCCGACTCCTCTGTGGCAGTTCATTCTCGGACAGATCATCGGAGGCAGTCTCAGGGGGATGTACGCGGCGTGCGTGATACTGATACTGACTACACCTGTAAGGCACGGGCTGGTATTCAACGGCCTGTCGTTCCTTATCATGCTGCTGAACGGAATGGTGTTTGCCACGCTTGCGCTGGTGCTGTCATTTCTTGCAAAAACATACTCGGACGCTCCGAGGTTCAACACATATATAATCATGCCGATGACTTTCCTCTGCAACACCTTTTTCTCTACGGAGGAGATACCTGATGGATTCAGACAGGTCATCGAGATCATACCTCTGTCACAGGCGAGCGGCATGATCAGAAGCATAGCTCAGGGAGAGCCGCCGGAGCTGATCGGATTCGCGGTACTCGCAGGATGGCTCGCTGTACTCGGATCGATCTCGGTGGTATTTATCTATCGCAAAAAGAACCTGTAATGATAAGACGTATTTCAGCTGTCACAGCATCATTAATACTTGCTGTCATGATCTTCATGCCGTCCGGCATGAGGGATGCTTTTGCTGAACCTGTAGTTATAAAGGACTCGTCAAAAGGGATAGGGGTCGAAGACAGCGAAACCACGCCTCAGCGTGACAGGAGCCTGCAGGACGGAACTCTTGTCTACAGCATGACTCCCGTCTATCCTGAAGACGTTCAGGAGGGAGATTACGAACCCGAAGTTATTTCCGATTCACGCTTTTTTAAGATCATCCATTCTGACCTGACAAATAAAGACGGCAGAATGGAAGCGGTCATAACCATATCCAGCACGAGCTATGCATATGTGTTTCAGGGAACTGCGGAACAGGCAGCTGCCGCGGACAGCAGCGAATGGATAGCTGCTGATGAAAGGGACGGATACGGAAACTTCAGCGTTTCTGTTGAAGCGCTCAACAAGGAGATCCCATGCGCAGCCTTCAGCAAGAAGAAACAGAAGTGGTACGACCGAAACATCGTCTTCCTTGCAGATAGCCTGCCGGATGGATCTGTCATGATAGAGATGAACGAAGACGGCGGCACAATTGCGGATACTCAGGACGCTGCTCTTCAGGTGATCTATATCGCGTTGGCTATAATAATTGCAGGCGGCATCCTGAATCATTTCGTCAAAAAGAGGTATTACGAATGAGTCTGTATTTTCCTATGTTTATGGACCTGTCAGAAAAGAATGTGCTTTTTGTCGGTGCGGGACGTGTCAACTCGGGAAGGATCAGGACGATGCTTGACTTTGCCGGCAGCATCACCGTGGTATCTCCTGAGGCGGATGCGTCGATCATGGCACTGAGCGATGAAGGGCGCATCTCGCTGCACCGGAGGAGATTCGACGAGAGGGATCTCGACGGCGCGGATATCGTGATCACATCGACAGGACATGCGGGTACGGATGTCCGCATAGCCGGAATGTGCAGACGGCGCGGAATACTTGTAAACGCATCCAGTGATAAAACACTGTGTGACTTTTATTTCCCGGGGATCGCCAGAAGGGATCCGCTTGTTGTGGGAGTCACGGCATCGGGAGAGGATCACAGCCTTGCGGCGAAAGCTTCAGCGTATTTCAGAAAGCTTCTCGGAGACAGGAGAGATGACTGATTTCAAAGGCATCAGAAAAAAAGAAACGGAGCTTGAAAGACTGGCCGCAGACGTTCTGGAGCTGGCCAGAGGGAGGCTGCTTGTGAACCTCAGATACATGGATGTCGCCATGACATTCCATGACAGAAGGGTATATCACGGGAGTTTTTCTACTGACGGACGAATCCTTTTCTACGACCCGAAGTCCGTGCTCCTGACATACAGGGAGTCCAGGGAACGGCTGACCAGGACATATCTTCACCTGGTGCTTCACTGCGTGTTCTGCCATCCCTTTGTCGGGATCGACGTGGACAGAAGACTATGGGACCTTGCATGCGACATTGCATCGGAATCTGTCATATGCGAGCTGGATCTTCCGTGCACGAGGTCAGATGATGACGGCCGCAGGACTGACATGCTCAGGAAGATACGCAGGGAAACAGGCTTTCTTACAGCTGAGAAAATATATGCTTCTCTCAGGAAAGGTGAACTGAGCGCTGCGGATACGGGTGAAAAGCTGAAGCAGCTCGAGGAACTGTTCATGGCAGATGAACATTCGGAGTGGTACAGGGGAGAGCAGCAGCCTCCTGCCGTCCAGACCGTACTGTCAGATGAGCCCCAGCCGGTAAGCGACGATATGAGTACGGAAAGCGACTGGAAGGAGATAGCTGAGCAGATCGAGATGGAGATCGAGACCTTCGCCAAGGTACGCGGAAAGTTCGCCTCATCACTTGTCCAGAATCTCCGGGCCGTGAACCGCGAGAAATATGACTATTCGGATTTCCTCAGAAAGTTTGCTGCAATCAATGAGACCGTAAAAGTTTCTGACGATGAATTCGATTATATTTACTATAATTACGGGCTCACTCATTACAGCAAAATGCCTTTGATCGAACCCCTTGAATACCGCGAGGACAGCCGCATTAGGGATTTCGTGATCGCAATAGACACTTCCGGATCGGTAGCGGGGGAGGAAGTGCAGACTTTCCTCCGGAAGACGTACAATATATTAAAGAACCGCGAGTCCTTCCATAACAGGATAAATGTGCACATCGTTCAGTGCGATGCGCAGATACAGTCCGATGAGATCATTACCTCTCCGGAGGATTTCGACAGATATCTCGAAACCATGGAAATAAGAGGTCTTGGAGGCACGGACTTCAGACCTGTATTCGACTATGTCGACAGATTAGTAAAAGAAGGGGAGTTCAGTGACCTGAAAGGCCTGATATACTTCACCGACGGCCTGGGGATATATCCGTCTTCAAAGCCGGCTTACAAGACCGCTTTCGTATTTGTGGAAAGCGGATACAACGTGCCTGAAGTGCCGGCATGGGCGATGAAAGTCGTACTCCGCCCTGAAGAATTGTGATACCATTGCAGCATGAAGATATAGTTTCAGCCTTACCGGAAAGACAGATATGAACATCAGAAAAGCAAAAGAGCAGATAAGAAATGCCATTACGGCATATCTCACAAAAGATGATCTCGGCAATTATGTGATACCGGTCGAAAAGCAGAGACCGGTGCTTCTCATCGGGCCGCCGGGCATAGGCAAGACCGCCATCATGGAGCAGCTTGCGTCAGAGCTCGGCATAGGACTCATTTCCTATTCGATGACACATCATACACGCCAGAGTGCGATCGGACTTCCGTTCATCAGCCGCAAGGTATACGGCGGAACGGAATGCGATGTCACCGAATATACCATGAGCGAGATCATAGCATCTGTATACGACATGATGGAGGCTACGGGCGTCAGGCAGGGAATACTCTTCCTCGATGAGATAAACTGCGTATCCGAGACACTGTCTCCTCTGATGATGCAGTTCCTGCAGTATAAAGTCTTCGGCGGGCACAGGCTTCCTGAGGGCTGGATAGTCGTTACTGCAGGCAATCCGTCAGAGTACAACGACTCAGCCAGGGAATTCGACATAGTGACACTCGACAGGCTTAAAAAGATCAATGTCGAACCGGATTTCGAGGCATGGAAGGAATACGCTTCCGCGGTGCACATGCACCCGGCTGTGATGTCGTTCCTTCAGAGCAAGAGGAACCATTTCTATCATGTAGAGACTACCGTAAGCGGAAAATCCATCGTGACACCGAGAGGCTGGGAAGACCTGAGCAAGATGCTCCTTCTGTACGAAGCGAACGGTATAGAAGCCGACGAGGATCTGATAGTCCAGTACCTTCAGAACGAAAAGACGGCAAAGGAGTTTGCTGTCTATCTGGATCTTTTTAATAAGTACAAGGAGAAATATCCGGTGGACGCGATACTGAACGGCGAGATCCCTGACGGAATGGCAGAAAGAGCATCCGAAGCGGGATTCGATGAGGTATATACCCTTATCGGTCTCATGCTGAGCAGTGTGAAGGACGAAGTGCGTGAGCGCATGGAAGAGCGCCGCCTGCTAGAATCCGTAAAGCTGTGCATCAGGGAGTACAAGTCAGAAGCTTCTGAAGACCTTGCGCCTGCAGATAATATCAAAAGGCTTATCGAAAGGATCGAAACCGGGCGCGAAGCAGGTCTGAGGTCGCATTCTCTCACACGTGAAGAGTCAGACCGGATGCTGAGAACCGTATCGTGCCTTTATGACATGGCAGACCTCATTAAGGCTGCTCCTGATTATGAAGCTTCCTATGAAGTCATCCGGGAGGCATACGGAAGGCTGGCGGCTGCCCATAATGAAAAAGCCGGCATCACACGCGGCAGGATGGACAACATGTTCAGGTTTGCCGAGAGGTGCTGGGGTGAAGACAAGGAGATACTGATGGCAGCGACAGAACTTACTGCCGATCCTGACAGCGTTTCCTTTATCAGCACCTACGGATGCGATGAATACTTCAGACACAACAAAGGCCTGCTTCTTGACGAAAGGGACATGGAAATAAAAAGACAGATAGAAGACCTGGGGCTTTGACAAACAAAATAAAGAGCGTCCTCCTGAACGGGGACGCTCTTTTGCTTTGCTCAATTATGAAGAAATGCGATTATCTCTTGTGGCTGTACTTTGAATAGTAGTAGCACTTTCCAATTAAAACTCCGATAAATGACATAACTACGATTGCGTTCATCATGACGGCACCTCCCATATGACCCTGACCTGAAGAAGATAGTGTTCTTTTCAATTACATTTTATACTATGCGCTATATAAGTAAAGTTAATAGTTTTCACCGAGGCGTTCAGTTACACTTAATTTAATACGTAAATTTTAAACGCTTCCGGATATTGTTATTGTTGATAAGCGAAAAAGCAACTATTCAGCATATCAATAGTTGCTCTTTTGCTCATAGTCTATAATTAATAGGTAAACTGTAACTAACGCAATCATGAGGACTTCGATATGACTTATGAAGAACTGAAAAAAGAAATGGAAAAATACCCTGAGACCATGTCTGAGGGCGAAAGAATGAAGAAATATGCAGCCGGAGAGACTGTAGACCATATTCCGTTCTCCCTGCAGAGCAATGAAGAAGCCATGGCTAACATCTTCGGCTATACCACGGCACAGTGGAGAAATGATGTTAAAGTCCACATCGATGTTATCAAGAGAAGAAAAGAAGAGTTCAACATAGGCGGACTGGCTTCGGGCCTCAGATTAAGAACGATGGCTCAGGCTGTCGGATCCGAGATCTACTTCCCGGAAGTCGGTATCGACCGCGTAATAAAACCTGTACTTACAGATTATTCGATGCTCCCTGAACTTATGAAGGATGATCCTAAGAAGAACCCGGTGTTCCTCGCAGTACTTCAGAGAGGTATCGACCTCAAGATGGCCTTTCCTGAAATGGGTATCGCGATGCCAGTAGCAGGCCCGTTCACGAATGCTTCACTCATCAGGCCGGTCGAGATGATCCTCAGGGACACAGTCAGGAACCCGGAGAAGCTGAACGAACTGCTCAAGTGGACTGTTGACTATACAGTTGCATATGCTGAGATGTTTGCCGATGAGTTCGGCGGCGGCGGATGCACCATCTGCGACCCTATCAGCTGCGCTGACATCCTCGGCAAGAGAAACTACAAGAAGTTCTCGGAACCTTGGCTTGAATATCTGATCGAAGGTCTGACTCAGACACTCGGAAGAAAGCCTGGTATCCACATCTGCGGAAAGACATCGCCTCTGTGGGATGACATGCTCAAACTCAAAGTCGCGAACTTCAGCGTAGACAACATGGAAGACCTCGCAGCCGCAAGAGACAAGATGGGTCCTGTATTCGGACTCGTAGGAAATGTCGCTCCTGTAGACGTGATGCTGAACGGTACCATCGATGACGTCATCGAGACCTGCAAGCAGTGCATCATCAAGGGTTCTGAGGCAGAAAACGGCTATACCCTCGGAACAGGATGCCAGGTACCTATCGGAACATCCCGCGAGAACTTCGACGCGTTCATATATGCTGCACGCAGGTACGGCAGGGGTGCCCGCAAGGGAATGCTTCCGCTCGGCATAGCTGAGGAAGCCGCAAACGACGTAGTGATGAATAAAGCCTGATAAATGGCTGATAACATAAAGGAGAATGTATTATAATGGCTACTAAAGAAGAATTGCTGCAGAAGATGTCCGACATGGTATTCGAGATGGAGGACGAAGAGATCGCTGATGTCTGCGAGGAGTATATCGAGGCAGGATACGATGCACTCGACGGTATCCTTCACGGACTCGTGGACGGAATGAACCGCGCAAGCGAGATGTACGATCAGGAAGAATATTTCGTAACTGACCTGCTGCTCTGCTCGGACGCAATGTATGCCGGCCTGGATGTTCTGAGACCTCATCTGCCTGAAGATGCTTCGGTAGGCGAAGCAAAGAAGGCTGTCATCGGAGTAGTCGAGGGTGACACCCACGATATCGGCAAGAACCTTGTCAAGATCATGATGGAGACTGCGGGCTTTGAGATGTTCGATCTCGGAAGAGACGTTCCGCTCGACAGCTTTGTTGAAAAGGCAAAGGAAGTTGACGCAGACCTTATCATGATGTCGACACTCATGACTACGACCATGCCTGGCATGAAAGAGGTCATCAGCAAGCTCAGGGAACAGGGCATCAGAGACAGCATCAAGGTAATGGTAGGCGGAAGTCCGATTTCGCAAAAGTATGCTGAAGATATCGGTGCCGACGGTTATTCCAGAAATGCCGTTGAAGCTGTTGAGGTTGCGAAGAGGCTCTGCGGGGTAGAATAATACCGGGAGAAAAAACGTAATGCCTAATCTGAAAGTAATGCCGGAGGAAAAACTGTATGGATTTGCCTCCGGCAAAAATTTGATGGAAATAATGCTCGACGCAGGTCTGTTTATCGACAATGCCTGCGGAGGCAAGGGGCTCTGCGGTAAGTGCAGGGTGAAGATCACTGAAGGCGATGCCGGCGAGCCGGGAGAGACCGAACGCGGCATACTGAAGGCCGAAGAGATCGAGCAGGGAATAAGGCTTGCATGCCTTACTTTTCCTGCTTCGGACCTAACCATAGAGCTTCTTCAGAAAGAGAAAAAACATGATGTTCTCGCATCGGGCTACATGCCTGATTTCGAGTTCGAGCCCGACATGGTAAAGGTGCCGGTCACGATCCATAAGCCGACACTCGCCGATCAGACTCCGTTCGAGAATCAGATCATCGAGCAGGTGGGAGCAGGGGCTTCAGTCGGACATGACGGAGCGACAGGCTACCTCGGCTTTGACTATACTGCCCTGAGCGAGAGTTCAATGCTGCCGGGAGAATACACCGCGGTCCTTCACAACGGAAAGGTCATCGCGCTTGAACCGGGAGACACGACGGGCTCGCTCTACGGAGTCGCCATAGACATCGGAACAACTACTGTCGTCTGCTCGCTCGTCGACATGCTGACGGGAGAAGAACTGGGGCACGCTTCAGAGATCAACGCCCAGAAGTTCTTCGGCCTGGATGTTCTCACCAGGATCACCTACGAAATCGAAAATCCTGAGGACGGAAGAGAAAAGCTACAGAAAGCCATTGTCGGATCCATCAACAAAATGGTCAGATCCATATGCGATGAGCACGGCCTGACGCAGGATCAGATATATGAAGTGACTGTCGGAGCAAACTGCACCATGATGCACATGCTGATGGGTGTGGACGCAAGGCCTATAGGCAAGGCGCCGTTTGCTCCTGTATTTGCCCGCGCAAAGGATGTCAGGGCTGCGGATATAGGACTGAAGGCTGCTCCGGGAGCAAGACTGTACTGCCTGCCTTCGGTATCCGCATACATCGGAGCCGACATCGTTGCCGGCGCATACGTGTGCGACTTAAGACACCGGAAGGGCAACGTGATGTTCATCGACATCGGCACGAACGGCGAGATAGTACTTGCTGCTGACGGAAAGTTGATGTCCTGCTCATGCGCGGCCGGACCTGCGCTTGAAGGCATGAACATCAGCTCGGGCATGCGCGCCGCCGAAGGAGCCATCGAGGACATTCATATCAGTGAGGATGGCCTCGAGCTTAAGATAATCGGAGACTGCGAGCCTGCGGGGATCTGCGGAAGCGGCATCCTGACCGTAACCAAGGAGCTCCTGAGGACGGGCATCGTCAGAAAGACCGGAGCCTTCGTCAAGGCTGACAAGTTCGATGAAAGTGACTACAGGTCAAAGTACATTTCTGTCGACGCAGACGGCAAAAGATCCTTCAGGATGACCGAAGGCGGAAACGGTTCCGATCCACTGTACATAACACAGGGAGATGTGCGTCAGGTCCAGCTCGCCAAGGGGGCGATCCTTTCAGGATTCATGGCGCTTCTGAAAAAAGCCGGCATAGGCATGGCTGATCTCGACAAAGTCCTCATCGCAGGACAGTTCGGAGCTCATCTTCCGGCAGAAAGCATCACGGGTACCGGAATACTGCCGTTCGAGGTAGAAGACCGCATAGAGTATGTGGGCAATACATCAAAGACCGGCGCTTACATGGCCTTGATGTCGGGAAGCGTCAAGAGGCAGATGGAAGAGCTTGCTCACGACATGGATTATCTCGAACTCGGAGCTACGGAAAACTACGAAAGGCTTCTTTCGGAATGCCTGATATTCCCTGTCTTCAGGTAAAAAGCAGCCGCATGCTTTTCCGGACGCTTCAGACCGGAGACGGCGCGGCTCGTTAACAGAAAAGGAATAAAAATGACAACTGCAAATGAAAGATTGATAAAGATCCTTTCGGGCATGAAAGCAGACAGACCTGCCTGCATCTGCCCGGGCGGAATGATGAACATGGTCACGAAGGCTCTGCAGGATGTGTGCGGAGTGTATCTGCCTGAAGCTCATACAGATGCGAGGATGATGGCGGATCTCGCAAAGGCCATATATGACAATGAATGCTTTGAGAATTACGGAGTGCCTTTCTGCATGACGGTCGAGGCCGAGGCTCTCGGCGCAAGCTGCACGATGGGTACGCAGCTCTTTGAGCCTCATGTCACGGGCTATGCCATCGATACGGTAGAGGACTACAGGAAGCTCAAGCCGATGGATCTGGAAGCCGGCAGGGCAAAGGTCACACTTGACGCTATCAGGCTCCTCAAGGCCGAGACAAAGGATGTTCCTATCATCGGAAACATCGTCGGACCTGTCAGCGTGGCCAGCTCGGTATGCGAGCCGACAAGATACTACAAGCAGATGAGGCAGAAGAGAGAACTCACACACGAGTACATGCAGTTCGTGACGGACGATCTCATCAGATTCGCTCTTGCAATGATAGACGCAGGCGCAGACGTGATCGCGCTTTCCGATCCGAGCGGCACGGGAGAGATCCTCGGACCGAAGTTCTTCGATGAATATGCGGTCACCTACATCAACCAGGTGGTCGATGCGGTCGAGGCAGCCGGAGCAAAGATGATCGTCCACATCTGCGGACAGATGAAGTCCGTATATGATAAGGTAGCGAAGATCCACAGCGACGCTTTCAGCTTCGATGCTGTCGTATCGCTCAGAGAGGCAAGAAAGAACCTGCCTGACAAGGTCATCATGGGCAATGTCAGCACTTTCGCGATAGAGATGCAGGACGAAAAGACCGTCGACAAGCTGACAAGATCAAGCTACGCGAACGGCTCGGATATCATTTCGCCTGCATGCGGACTCGGAATGGGTTCGCCGCTCAGCAACGTTCAGCAGGTACTCAAAACAGTAAAGACCTTCGCGGAATAAAAGTCCTCTGAACATGAGCGATATCAGCACATTCTTCAAGAATAAAAGCTTAAGCAGCGAAAAAGTGGTTCCTGAAGGCACTGCCCGTATTGAAGAGCTTGCGTTTGCCGGTTCTGACGGGCTTGAGAAGCTGATCATTCCTGATTCTGTGACGGAGATCGGCAATTATGCCTTCATGAATTGCTACGGACTTCGTGAGATACGCATGCCGGAAAAGGTTGCGAAGATAGGTGCAGGTCTTTTCCAGAACTGCTGGCAGCTGAGAAGCGTGAGGATGCCTGAAGGCACGCTATCTCTCGGGACGGACATGTTTGAGAACTGTCATGCTCTGGCGGAGATATGGCTGCCGCTTTCACTGAAAGAGGCGGCGCGTACATCGCTGAGCGGCTGCCGCAGTCTCAGGGCGATTCATATCAGCCCTGAGCAGATCCGCCTGCTTCCTCCGTCTGCAAGATATACGGCAGCGCTCACTTACATGGAAGAGCATGCCGCGGATCCTGCAGCTGCAGGCAATACGGCAGGCAATGCGATAATAGAGAGTTATGTGAAGGACAGACAGAAGTCGTTCCTCGACCTGGCCATAAACAGAAAAAGTACTGAAGCGGTCAGATACATGCTCTCAAACGGACTGGCCGATGAGGCAGCACTGAGAGAATATCTGGACAAGGCTGTTTCTTCGGGGAGAACTGAGATCACGGCGCTTCTTCTTGACAGTCTGAAGGACAGTGATACAGGCAGCGGATTAAGTGAAGATCCGTTTGCATAAAATATTTGCACAGATATCTGCAAAGGCATAAGGAGAATCCCAAATGGGTGAAATAAGAGAATACAAATGCACATATTCAAACTCGGTCGGAATAAGTGCCGAGGTGACTGCAGGACTGGGACTCGAGTTCCCGGATGCCTACATGCACAGTGAGACGATGCAGGTGCTTGCCAGGGCAATAAAGAAGCATGACAACGCTGAGTTCTGCCTGCTTCCTTTCTGCCGCACGGTCGAAGCCGAAGCGATGGGTGCGATACTGAACTATGGCGATGCCAATACAGGCCCGAGGGCCAAGGACCCGATCTGCGGAAGCGCTGAGGATGTGCTCGCTCTTCCTGATGTGGATGTCACGAAGGGAAGGATGGCTGAAGTGCTCGACGCATGCGCGAAGATGAAAGCGGATGGCGAGACTGTCTGCCTCGAGGTTACCGGTCCGTTTACCATTCTTAATGCTCTGATGGAGCCGAGAAAGGTGTTCAAGGCATACAGAAAAGACCACGACGGCATGGTGAAAGTATTCGAAAAACTCGGCAACTCTCTGCTTGCTTACATAGAAGCAGGAAAGAGAGCCGGGGTGGATGTATTCATCTTCTCGGACTCTGCCGGAGCACCGGAGCTTCTCGGACCAAAGTTCATGACACAGGCGGTAGAAGATTTTTACCATCCGTTCCTCAAAAGAGTCGGGGAGCTCATGGATGACAGGTGCATCTTCCTGCTTTGTCCTAAATTCACTTTTGCTGTGATAGATACAGGCTTCGGCGAGTTCAAGGAGCACGAGCTTGAACCGGGAACAGACTTCCTTGAGGCCATGCTTCAGATGAGGGGCAAGGCAAAAATCGGAGGTCAGGTCTGCATCAAGAACATAGGCGTAAAGCTTGCGAACGGAAAGTTCAGGGAGATCGTACTCAGATAGCAGGTGAATGATTTGGATCTGTCGGCATATAAAAAGAAGATTCTTATAGCATGTTCGATGATCGAAGACGAGATAAACGCCGCCTTCGATCATTTTGAAATACACGATATTGAGATATGGTGGCAGGAGAGAGGTCATCATAACGATCCCGACAAGCTGCGCGAAGTCATTCAGGCTGAGATAGACCGTGCGGAGGAAGACGGGGCAGACCTTATCATGCTCGGTTATGGGCTCTGCGGTAACGGAGCCGTGGGCTGGCATGCTGAAAAGGCCTTGCTTGTGATGCCGCGTTTCGATGACTGCGTCAACATGATGCTCTGCACAGGCAAGAGGAACAGACGGAACTATTTGTCGGCAGGTCACATGTACCTGACAGGAGGATGGAGCAGGGACGAAGGAGCTTTGCTGGACATGTTCGGGAGTTATCTTGAACGATACGGAAAAAGAAAAGCGGACAAGCTCATGAAAATAATGCTCGGTTCATACAGCAGTGTAACTGTAATAGATACGGGCTGCTACGAACTGGAGCCTGTAGTGGCATATGCCGATGAATGCGCTGAGCGATTCTGCCTGGAACGGCGCATAGTACCGGGAGGCAATGAGGTCATGCAGAAGCTGATCACAGGAAACTGGGATGGCGACATTCTTGTAAAAGAGCCGGGGTCATCAGTTGCAGAAGGAGACTTCAGTTTTGAAGGAGAAGCCGGGGCTGAATACGGTCAGCTCCTGAGGAGGACGAGATGACAAAACTAAAAGATCAGATGACATCGAATGAGCGCATGACAGCCTACTTCGAAGGTAAAGAGGTTGACAGACTGCCTGCAATGCCGATGATAGATTCTGTCGGACCGAGACTGATAGGTCAGAATTACAGATTCAAGAAGCTTTCTGCAGAGAATCAGGTGCTTGTCCAGAAAAAAGCATATGAACTTCTCGGCCTTGACGGACTTTCAATTGAATACGGCCTGCACGGAATAGGCCAGGCATGCGGTACAGTGCTCGGAGACAACGAGAAATCAGCAGCACATATCGTTGAACATGTTCTCAAGGACCTAAGGGATGTAGACAATCTCGATCCGGAATGCGTGCTCAGAAAGAATGATCCGTGGATCGAACTCTGCTGCACTGCGTGCGAGATGCTTGTTGAGGAGATGGGAGATGTGGTAGGAACAAGCGCGAGCCTAACAGGTCCCCTGACTGCAGCTGCCAGCATTTACCCGATCCCGCTTCTTCTGAAGGCGACCAGAAAGCAGCCTGAACTTGTAGAAAAGCTGATAAGGTTTTCCACTGATGCTCTCATAGCGGTCAGCGAGGAATTCGCGAAGTGCGGAGTGGACATTTTTATCTGTGACCCTGTCGCTTCCGGAGACATCATCAGCGAGAAGATGTACCGCGAACTCGTACTGCCATACACAAAGGAACTCGCACCTGCGATCCATAAGCATGGTGTCGCAATGGGATATCACATATGCGGAAACACCAACAAGATCACTGAAGCGATGCTTGAGTCGGGATGCGACATGCTCAGTGTTGATGTGAAGGTACCGCTGCTCAGGGCAAAGGAGCGCGGAGGAGACAAGGTGCCGCTGATAGGCAATGTGGATCCTATCAACACCATGATGCTCGGAACTGCTGAGGAAGTACGTGCAGAAGTAATGCGCGACATAGCAGACTGCGCGGATTCCCCAAATGGTTACATAGTGAGTACAGGCTGCGACATACCGGTAGACGCTCCGGTTGAGAATATATACGCATTTATGGATGCCGTAAGAGAATACGGGCCTGCACGGCTCGGGGAAAAGAAATGAAACAATATAGTTTTTTGTTATAGTTATAATGGCTGACAATAGACCGATATGATTTGACTGAGAGAATTAGTTTTGTTTAAAATAAAGTGATAACACTTAAGCACAACTAAAAGATATACAGCTGACCAGAGACCCTGGAGGCAGTGCCGAAAAGATGATTTCCGCATTGTCTCCTTTTTTCTTGGTTACCACGGAAAGAGGGGAGAAATTCAATTGGAAAAGAAAGAACTTCATGAAAACATAGACATCCTGATCGAAGCCGTAAGGGGCATTGATTTCGGGAGCGTAACTGTACATATCCAGGACGGCAGGATCGTCTACATTGAAAAGACCGAAAAGATAAAGGTGACGGGACAAAGGGGGACAGATAAGTGATAGAGATAAAGAATCTGAAAAAAGTCTGGGAAGACACAGGAGCCCCTGTTCTTGAAGACATAAACCTTACAATTCAGGACGGCGAGATATATGCCCTTGTAGGCAGAAGCGGTGCAGGTAAATCCACACTTCTGAGATGCATCAACGGCCTGACTTCGTATCAGGAGGGAAGCCTCAGGGTAGACGGTAATGAGATCAAGGACTTTTCCGAAAAAGAGCTTCGTGAATTCAGGCGTCACGTCGGAATGATATTCCAGCAGTTCTCGCTGCTTGAGCGTGAGACTGTATACAGGAACGTTGCTCTTCCTATGACTTGCTGGAAGTACCCGAAAGATGAGATAGACACCAAGGTAAAGAGCCTGCTTGAACTCGTAGGGCTCGAAGACAAGATGGATGCAAAGCCGCGCAATCTTTCAGGCGGACAGAAGCAGCGTGTTGCGATTGCCCGCGCTCTTACGATGGATCCGAAGTTCATCCTTTGTGACGAGGCGACATCAGCGCTCGACCCGAAGACTACGAATTCCATACTTGACCTGCTTCTCGAGATCAATGAAAAACTTGGGATCACGGTAATTGTAGTCACTCATCAGATGGAAGTCGTCCGCAAGATCTGCCAGAAGGCATGCATACTTGAGAACGGAGTCATAAAGGCTGAAGGGTCTGTCCGTGATATTTTCTTCAATCAGCCTGAAGCGCTCATGAATCTGCTTGGCGAAGAAAATATCCCTCTTCCTGAAACAGGTCATAATATACAGATCTGTCATCTGCTTAACAATGCTTCTGACGGAGAACTGTTCGGCAGGATGTACGCCGATCTGGGAATCGTATTTCCGATAGTCAACGGAACCATACAGGAATACGAGAAGGACCGTATGGGAATTTTCACAATAAACGTAAGTGATGAGGACTTCCCGTCTGTTGAGAAATACCTCAACAGGAAGGACATGCGCTGGAAGGAAATCAGCGCAAGAGCATAGCAGGAAGGAGGGATAAGGTATGACGCTTAAGAACTTTACATTCGCACAGATATTCAAAATGCTGATCGTCCCTGCGTTCTTCGCAACGCTCAAGATGCTGGCTATTGCCGGAGTGATGTCTACATTGCTGGGTTTCGTATTCGGAGTGATCCTTGTCGTTACCGAAAAGGGCGGTCTGTATGAGAACCTGCTTATAAACAGAATACTGGATTTCATAGTAAACATGATAAGGTCGTTCCCGTTCATTATCCTGATGATCTCCATCATACCGTTCACCAGGCTTATAGCCGGAACATCCATCGGTGAAACGGCGGCTCTTGTACCTCTTACCGTAGCATGCACACCGTTCATGGCAAGAATATTCCAGAACAGCTTCAAGGAAGTCGATCCCGCACTCATCGAAGCAGCCCAGTCATTCGGGGCGTCAAAGTGGCAGATCGTATTCAAGGTCATGCTCAAAGAGTCGGTTCCGTCCATTATCTCCGGACTGTGCCTCGCCATCATCAATCTGCTCGGATGCACGGCAATGGCCGGCGCGATCGGCGCAGGCGGACTCGGAGCTGTTGCTCTCCAGTACGGCTACCAGAGTTTCAACATGAAAATAATGTACTCGATCGTAGCGATACTTATCGTTCTGGTCGCACTCATACAGTATTTCGGCGACTGGATCTACAAGAAACTCAAATAAAACAGGTTAAGACGCATTAGGGCGATTAACATACAGTCACATTTTTCAAGGAGGAAAAAAGAATGAAGTTAAAGAAATATCTGGCTATGATCCTGATAGCTGTATTGGCATGCTGCTTTGCAACAGCCTGCGGAAGCTCTGACAGCGGTGAAGAGGCTGCTACAGACGAAGCTGCAGTTGAAAAGACAGACGTTAAGATCGGTGTCCGCTCCGACCTGATCGATTACTACAATGCTATCGAGCCTGTTCTCCAGGCAAAGGGTTATAATCCGGAGATGGTTTCGTTCGACGACAGCATCCAGCCTAACGTTGCTCTTGCCGAAGGAAGCATCGACATCAACTGGTTCCAGCATGAGCCATACCTGACAGCTTACAACGCAGAGAATGGTACAGACTTTGTAATGGTACAGCCTAAGACATATGCGCCTCTGTTTGCTATGTATTCCACAAAGCATAAGAGCGTTGAGGAACTCCCTGACGGAGCAGTCATCGGAGTATGCAACGACGCTACAAATCAGGACAGAGGTCTCAAGATGCTTGCTGACAACGGTCTGATCACACTCGATGATTCTGTAGAAGTTGCTACAGTTCACGACATCAAGGACAATCCGCACAACTTCACATTCCAGGAAGCTGAGATGCAGATGCTTCCGCAGTCGATCGATGACCTCGATGCCATCTGCCTTGCAGGACAGCACATGGTAAATGCAGGAAGCGATCCTTCCGCATACCTCATCAAGTCAAGCGATGAACAGGAATACGCTGTAGGCTTCGTTGTCAGCGCTGAAAATGCAGATGCTGCATGGGCTAAGGACATTGCTGAGACAGCACAGTGCGATGAGCTCGCTGCTGCTCTTGAAGAGGTCTCCGGAGGAGCATTGCTTCCTGTCTGGAAATAAAATTTCTTCATAATCCTTCCATGCGGAATAACCGCATGCCATAAAAGAACAAGGAGATAAAAGGAATTGAAACTGATAATACCTGAAATGACACCAAAAGAAAGGGCAATTGCTTATTCAAAAGGTGAAGAAGTAGATCGTATTCCTACATCTCTCAGTGCGGGGGAGACAGCTCCCCCGCTTTATGGTTTTTCCATAAGAGATTATTATTTTTCCGCTGACGCGATGGTGGCGGTGGAAAGCGGCCTGGCAGAAGATTTCCATGCCGACAATATGGGTATAGGACTGGGCCTCAGAACTGTAATTGAGGCTCTCGGAACAGAACTCAATTATCCGGAAGACAGTGTTTCGTATATCGTGAAACCGAGACTGGATTCATTTGAGCAGGTCTCTGAACTTGGCATGCTCGATATCGATAAGGACGGAAGACTGCCGATAATCGTTGAGGCTTTTGAAAGGCTGATGGACAAATACGGTGAAGTGCGCAACTTCGGAAGCGGGCTCGCCGGGCCGTTCACGACAGCGGCCAGTCTTATCGGAACAGAGAAATTCCTGATATCGACAGTAAAAAACAAGGAAGGCGTTCATCGCCTGCTTCAGTATTCGACTGATGTCATTGTTGAACTGTGCCGCGATCTGAATAAGAGGCTCGGCATAAAGTTTATGCTTTCTGAGCCTATGGGAGCAAAGAACCTGATAAGCAAAAAACAGTTCAGGGAGTTCTTCCTTCCGTATCTGGATCAGGCAGTAAGACGCATGAATGAGTATCAGGGCAGCACATCCATACATATGTGCGGCAATACACGCGACAGGTGGCAGGACATCATAGACACCGGAGTTTCGAATTTCTGGGTGGATAACTGTGAAAGCCTGCGTGAACTAAAGGAAAACTACGGTGACAGGATAGGCATTACCGGAAATGTTCCACCGGTAGATATCCTCCGGAACGGTACGCCTGATCAGATAGACCGCTGCATCAGGCAGTGCATTGAGGACGCGGGAGATAATCCTAACGGATATACTGTCTGTCCGGGCTGCACTACGCCGGTAGGGACTACGAAGGAGCAGATGGTGATGTTCATGAATGCAGCCTATAAATACGGACGCGGCGCCGTGAAGGGGAAACTCCCGAAGGGCGTCATTGATAACAGATAAAAACGGGTGAAAGATAAAGATATGATAGATAACACTGAAATTAAAAAATTGACAGATAAAGCATATGAGGCGCGCAGAAATGTACTTCGCATGGCTTACATAGACCGCAGGGGATTCATAGCACAGGCTCTCGGAGCTGCTGACTTCCTGACGGGACTTTTCTTTCATGCGATGAAATACAGACCTGACGATCCGGAATGGGAGGACAGAGACAGGTTCCTTCTCTCGGCAGGTCATAATGCCATAGCTGTATATGCCGTCATGGCCGCAGCAGGGATGATACCGGAGGAGTGGATGGATACTTATGGTCAGGACGGGAGCCATCTTCCTATGGCCAGCATGCCAAAATACACGCCGGGAATCGAGATATCCGGAGGATCGATCGGTCTTGGCCTTCCTATAGGAGTGGGAATGGCGCTCGGGCTGAAGCGTAAAGGCTCTGATTCAAAGGTGTTCATCATGATGGGAGACGGAGAGATGGCTGAAGGCCCTACATGGGAAGCTGCCATGTCGGCGGGCAACTATCACCTGGATAACATCATCGGGCTTGTAGACGTAAACGGAATACAGGCTGACGGACTTACACGCAGTGTGATGGTCACTGAGCCGCTTGATGAGAAATTCAGGGCATTCGGATTCGATGTACAGCGTATCAATGGCAACAGTATGAGTGAGGTCGTTACCGCTCTTGATAACGCACTTGGATCGAAAGAAAACAAGCCGCACATCATAATCTGCGATACCGTTCCGGGAACCGGACTGGATTTTCTTATTGGCAATCCGAAGGCACACTTCATCAGCCTTGATGATGAGGGCTGGAAGAGAGCATTCAGCGAGCTTAAGAAAGGAGAGGAGTAATGAGCAAGGGAGTACAGAGTGTAATAAGCGATTCCAATGTTGTTACATCCCATCCGGTGATGGCGGAACCTTTCGGAAACGCGCTGATAGAACTGGCACAGACAAACGATAAAATCGTTGGACTGAGCGCGGACCTGGCGAAGTACACGGACATACATATTTTCAGGGACGCATTCCCTGACAGATTCTACAATGTGGGAATGTCAGAACAGCTCATGATGTGTGCGGCCGCAGGTCTAGCAAAGGAAGGATTCATTCCTTACGCGACAACATATGCCACATTTGCAGCCAGAAGATGCTATGACTTCATCTCGCAGGCTGTCTGCGAACACAAGCTGAATGTCAAGATCATCGGGGGACTGCCGGGACTTCAGTCAGGCTACGGTCCAAGCCACCAGGCAACCGATGATCTGGCGATACTCGGCGCAATGCCGGATCTTACCATAATTGATCCGTGTGACGCTGTTGAGACGATGCAGGCGACTAAGCTGATAGCGGAGTACGACCGTCCGGTATACATGAGACTGCTCAGGGGCAACAGGGTGCCGCTGGTTCTTGACAAGTACGACTATACATTTGAGATAGGAAAGGCGAAGCTGCTTAAGGAGGGCAGTGATGCTCTCGCAATCTCATGCGGAGAGATGACCATGAGATGTCTTGACGCAGCTGAGGAACTTGAAGAGCAGGGCATTCATGTCGCGGTACTCCATGTTCCGACGATCAAGCCGTTTAACAGAGAGACCGTGCTCAGCGAGATCGCCAGGGTCAACGGCCCCGTATTCACTGCTGAAAACCATACAGAGTACGGCGGGCTTGGAAGTCTGGTGGCGGCTGCCGTTGCACAGGAGAAGATGCAGGCGGATCTTAAAAAGATAGCGCTTCCTGACCGCTATCTCGAGGCAGGCACGCTCGGATTCCTTCAGGATCTCTACGGCATATCAACGAAGACAGTGAAGGAAGCGTTTACAGCTGCACTCAGATAGGAAACGGTCATGAAAGGAACAATGGCAGGTCTGGTCAAGAGAGTGCCGGGCCCGGGATCATTTGAATACAGAACTGATCTGCCAATACCGGTAATCGGCGACGATGAAGTGCTCATAAAGGTGAAATGCACGGCTATCTGCGGAACGGATATCCATATAATCGACTGGGATCCGTGGAGTCAGAAAAGAGTCAGGGCGCCGGTCGTTCCGGGGCATGAGACATCAGGAGTGATAGTCGAAACAGGCAAAAATGTCACTGACCGCAGACCGGGAGACAGGGTCTCGTGCGAACCCCATATTCCATGCGGAAACTGCTGGTTCTGCCGCAACGGCCTGCCTCATATCTGCAGTAACATCAGACTGCTTGGGGTCACAGAAGACGGAGCCTTTGCTGAATACATGAAGATCAGGGCAAGCAGCACATTTCTGCTGGATGATGAGATTTCATTTGAACAAGCATGTCTGCTTGAGCCAATGGGCGCCGGAGTACATGGTGCCGAAGCTGCGGAGCCGAAGGGCAGGATCGTGCTTGTCAGCGGATGCGGGCCTATAGGACTTGCGGCGATAAGTGCCTGTAAGACTATGGGAGCGACAGCAGTTATTGCCTGCGATCTTCTGGAGGAGAAGAGAAGTCTTGCTCTCGCGATGGGAGCGGATGTATTCGTTAACAGCGCAGAGAGTGATGTCATAGCCGAAGTCATGCACTTAACAAACAGCATAGGTGCAGATGCGGCTATCGACATAACAGGATCCGGTGCCGCCATCAGAAACGGGCTGAAGTGTGTGAGAGCTGCAGGCAGATTTGTAGGGGTAGGACTTCCGACAAAAAATGTTGAGCTCGATCTTGCAAACGATCTTATATATCGTGAAATTGAGTTCACCGGTATATCCGGCCGGCGCATCTGGAAAACATGGGAGGATTTTGCCATGGTAATGAAGGGACCGTATTTTAAAGCGGATCTGGTGACGGGCAACTCATATCCGCTCAGTGAATATGAGAAAGCATTTGCTGAAGTGAGAACAGGTGCTGCGGGGAAGGTCATACTTTGCCCGTGACTATTAAAGTACTATTCAGGAGGTAGAACAGGTGAGATCGGCCGAAGGAGGATTCGGAAAGGTCCATGTGATCAGATTTGAACCGGGAGAGGATGTTCTGACCGGCATTCAGTCATACTGTGAAGAACACAGAGTATGTAATGGCGTTGTGGTTTCAGGAATAGGGAGCCTTGACGGCTGCACATTCTTTGATCCGATGGAAATACCGGGAAAACCGGGTTGCTATGGATATGTTGAGCCGCTGTTCAGAGGTACACCAATAGAACTGGTGGGGCTCAGCGGTATAATATGCCACGAAACAGACGGAAAGATAGTTCCACATATACATGCCTCGTTTGCCGATAAAGACGGTAATGAATACGGAGGCCACCTTAAAGAGGGAAATTTGGTACTGGTCACAGTAGAGGTAGTGATAGCTGAGATCGAAGGGATCAGCATGAAAAGAGAACTGGATCAGCTGAAGGGAGTACCGGTCCTGTCTCCGGGGGAGCGTATATGCTGAAAACAGGATTTATAGGACTTGGAGTGATGGGGCTGCATATGGCTCTGAATCTGAACAAATATGAGGGCTCAGAAACGATAGCTTATGATATCCGGGAAGACCGCCGCAGAATGTATGAAGAAGCCGGCGGTACTGCGGTAACAGACATAGAAGAGATATACCGCGGCTGCGATGTCATATTTCAGATGCTTCCGACACATGAGACCATCATAAACTCCGTAAAAGAAGCGATGCGTCTGGGTAAAAACGGTGCAGTGATAGTTGACATGTCTTCAGCAGCTCCGGATTTAATTATTTCTCTTGAAGAGCAGGTAAGGAATGCAGGCATGCATCTGCTGGACTCACCGGTAAGCGGGGGCAATCCCATGGCCATTGCCGGCACACTGTCTATCATGACAGGGGGAGAACGTGAAGTCTTTGACAGGATAAGACCGTTGCTTGGAACCATGGGCTCCGCGACATACACAGGACCATCGGGAAGCGGTGATGCGGTCAAGATTATCAATAATATGATAGGCGGAGCTATGCTTGCAGTGATCTCCGAGGCATACGCGCTTGCTGAAAAAAGCGGACTCAATCTTGATACGGTTTTTGAAGCTACAAGAGGAGGCTTTGCGGGAGGACCGCTGTACGAAAACAAAGTGCCGAAAATAATCAACAGGGACTTTAAACCCGGAGCAAGAATCGCAGTCCATTACAAGGACATACTGAACGCAGTCCACTATGCGGAAAAGGCCGGGGCAGACATTACTGTTACAATGGCCGTAAAAAAAATAATGGGCTGGATGATGGAAAACGGCTATGCGGATGAAGATCAGGCAGCAATGATCAGGTATTATGAGCAAAGAAATGATTATTCCTTTTTAAAAGAAAGGTAAGTGATACTTATTTGCTGGGTAATTATTGGTAGATTACCCATTTTTTTATCCAGAAGTTGTTGGTGCTGACAAGTATTTCTTAAAGATGGATAAAAAGCTTAGTTTTATTGCCTTTTTTTATTTTGCTTTTTATATGCAACAGCGTTACAATAGCGGGGTCGTTAAAAAAGAACAATATTTAATAACAAAGAAAAAGGAGTAAATTATCATGGAAAATCAGAAGAGGAGCAGCGGTCTGGCGCTTGTGCCATTTGCTGTATTCATCATCATCTACCTCGGCGCAGGAATCATTCTGCAGTCCAAGGGCGTAGAGATGGCATTCTATCAGTTCCCTGCAGTAGTAGCGATGTTCATCGCAGTACTCGTTGCATTCGCAATGAACTACAAGGCAGGAATCAACACTAATTTCTCGATCTTTGCAAAAGGAGCAGCTAACGAAGACGTAATGGCAATGCTCATGATCTACCTGCTCGCAGGTGCGTTCTCAGCAGTTGCAAAGTCGATGGGCGGAGTTGACGCTACAGTAAACCTGGGAGTATCGATTATCCCGGCATCTCTGCTTACAGCAGGTCTTTTCATCATCGCATCATTCCTTGCAACAGCTACAGGAACTTCGATGGGAACAATCGGAGCTCTCGTACCTATCGCTCTCGGCGTTGTAGACAAGGCAGGACTCAGTCTTCCGCTCGTCATGGCAGCAGTAGTTTCCGGAGCTATGTTCGGAGACAACCTGTCCATGATCTCGGATACGACGATCGCAGCTACAAGGACACAGCACGTAGAACTCAAGGACAAGTTCAGAACTAACTTCTGGATCTCATTCCCTGCAGCAATCGTTACGATCATCCTCCTCGTTATCTTCGGAAGACCTGAAACAGCTCAGGCTCTCGAAGTCGGCGGATTCGATTTCGTAAAGGTAATCCCTTATCTGCTCGTACTCGTACTTGCTCTTATCGGAATGAACGTATTCCTGGTACTGACAATCGGTATCTTTGCAGCAGGCGTCATCGGAATGGCTTACGGCGACATCACATTCATGGATTTCGCAGGCAACATCTGGGCAGGATTCCAGGGAATGATCGAAGTATTCCTGCTGTCCATGCTCTGCGGCGGTATCGCAGAAATGGCTAAGCACTACGGCGGTCTTAACTGGCTCATCGAGAAACTGTCAAAGACATTCAAGGGCAAGAAGTCTGCTCAGGTCGGACTCAGCGCACTTGCTGCTCTGACAGACATGGCTACAGCAAACAACACTGTTGCTATCATCGTTGACGGACCTATGGCAAGAGAGATCAGCGAAAAGTATGATATCGACCCTAGGAAGACTGCTTCTATCCTCGATATGTTCACATGCATCATGCAGGGACTCATTCCTTACGGAGCTCAGTTCCTCGTAGTAGCAAGCATGTGCGAAGGAAGAGTAAGCCCGCTCGACATCATCCCGAACAACTGGTACCTCTTCCTGCTCGCGATATTCGCTATCATTTCTTACTTCGTTCCTTGGTATGAGAAAATCACACTCAAGGGCAAGTGGGACTGGAAAGAGAACAAAGTCGTTAACGAATAATATCTCAATTAATAACCATGAGTATATGCCGGGACTCCAGATCGGGTTTCCGGCATTGCTTACTTAAAAGAGGAAGAAAAAAATGGGTATAATCGAACAATACGGACACGGACTGGAAATACCTAAGGATGAGCTGACAGCCATAGAAAGAGACAGACTGCTCAGCCAGGGCAAGGAAGTAGACCGAATAATGTGCTGTATCGATACGGGAGAGACTCTTGCGCCGATGATCGGACTCAAAGTAAGGGACTATTATTTTTCATCTGAGAAAATGCTTGAGCTGGAACAGTATATTTATGACACATTCCACTCTGACGGCGCAGGCCTTTCAACAACACTGAGAGGCATGGCCGAAGCGATGGGTTCCAGGATCAAGTATTACGACCACAATATCGCACAGCTCGAAACACCGGCTCTGGCAAGCCTTGATGATGTTGATCAGGCAAAGCTGGTCGATGTCGATAAGGACGGAAGACTTCCGATCATTCTTAAGGGCCTTAAGATGGTAAAGGAAAACCTCGGCGACAAAGTGCCTGTAAGCGGAACGGTCACAGGTCCGTTCACCATTGCTGCAATGGTAGTCGGTACAGAGAATCTTCTTATCGGAATGATCAAAAAGCCTGACAAGGTAAAGCAGCTGATGGAAGTCATCACCGAGAACAACGAGAGATACATAGCAAGGATGCTTGAGATGGGAGTAGGCGTCGGTTTTGCTGACCCGGTCAGCACGACATCTCTTCTCAGGGTAAAGCAGTACCGCGAATTCTCGCTGCCGTATTTCCAGCATAATGTTGACTTTATAAAGAAGAACGGCGGAGGCTGCGGACTTCACATTTGCGGAGGCTCCCGCAAGCTCTGGGAAGACCTCAACAATACCGGTATCGGATGCTTCGGACTCGACAATATCGAAGATCTTGAAGAGGCGAAGGAAGTGCTCGGACCTCACATGGCCATCCAGGGTAATGTTCCACCGGTAGACGTGATCAGACTCGGTACACCTCAGGATGTTCTGAGATCAAGCAGAGAGTGCATCAGAAAAGCATGGGATTCGCCTAACGGCTTCACACTGACTTCAGGATGCCAGACTCCTATGGATACTCCGGCGGAGAACCTTCAGGCGCTCATGGATGCGGCACGCATATTCGGAAGACATCCTATAGATGTGGATCTGCTGAATGCGAACGATTAGTAAAAACAAATGAAAAAAGATCATTTTCTGCCCGGCGGGCAGCAGATGATCTTTTTGCTTGTTCAATAATACAGGCCTGTATCTATAGATTTATTCAATGCCTCATATATTGTTTTGCAATGTAAAAAGTAGGATTATTAAAAGGTAGGAGCCATTTACTGTGGCTCATAAGTGATAATTTATACAGTGAAAGAGGGTCGGTTTATGGAAATCATTAAAGAACTGCCTGCGGTATTTGAGGAATTCGCAGAAGCAAGAAGAAACGCGTTTATCAATGTAAAGAAGGTAAAGGATCAGGGTATTCCTGTAATCGGATCATATTGCACATATTTTCCGCAGGAACTTGCCATTGCTGCAGGAGCCGCTACCGTAGGTCTTTGCTCAACATCCGGAGAGACCATCCCGGTTGCTGAGAAGGATCTCCCGGCAAACCTCTGCCCGCTGATCAAGTCCAGCTACGGATTCGCCAAGGCAGACAAGTGCCCGTTCTTCTACTTCAGTGATATCGTAATCGGTGAGAATACCTGCGACGGAAAGAAGAAGATGTATGAGCTGATGAGCGACTTCAAGGATGTATTCGTAATGGACCTTCCTAATTCGCAGAGCGAAAAGGGACTTGAGCTCTATAAGGCAGAACTCCTCAGACTCAAGGCATATATAGAAGAAAAATTCGGTATCACGATCACTGACGATGACATGCGCAAGGCTGTAAAGCTCGAGAACGAGATCAGAGTCGCAAAGAAAGAGCTCATCGACACCATGAAGAACGATCCATGCCCGGTTTCAGGACTCGACATGTTCCACGTTCTTTACGGAAGCGGATTCAAATTTGACCATACAGCAATTCCTGGAGAAATGGCTGCAGTCAAAGAGAAAATCGAGAGAGAGTTTGCGGAAGGAAAGAAGCTCGACAAGAGACCTCGTATCGTACTTACCGGATGCCCTATCGGAGGAATCACTGAGAAAGTCATCAAGGCGATCGAAAACAACGGCGGCGTCGTAGTTGCAATGGAGAACTGTGTTGGCGCGAAGCAGTACGACAGACTGATCGACGAGGATGCTGAGGATATCTGGGAAGCAGTTGCATACAGATACCTGCAGATCGGATGCTCGGTAATGACACCTAATCCAAACAGATATGACCTGCTCGGAAGAACGATCGATGAGTACAAGGCAGACGGAGTTCTCGAAATGACACTCCAGGCATGCCATACATATAATGTAGAGCATAAGTCGATCGAGAAATTCTGCGTTGAGGAGAAGAAGACACCGTACTTCATGGTCGAGACAGACTACTCCGAGGCTGACATTGCACAGCTGAATACACGTATTGCTGCATTCATTGAAATGCTGTAGCGTAAGGTAATGGATCTTCTGTATATTTAACTTTTCGCAGTACAGAACTCAGGAAAAATAGATACTGCTTGACGATAACCCCGGTATTCAGAGTTATTGTCAGGCAGTTTTCTTTTGAAAAGAAAAAACGGGTGCGTGTCTGGCAAAAAAGTCTTTGACAACAGCAGCCATCCTGCTCTGCGGCATGTTTTTATGTGTTTGCATAAAAATACACAAAAAACGAAAAATATTCAGAAATAGTCTTGAATAAAAATACAATGAATAGTATAGTCTTGCATGTAATCAAACAATAACTTGTATAAAGGAGAACAAATCATGAAAAAGAAATCATTAGTAATCTTACTTGCACTTGCAATGATATTCACATTTGCACTCAGCGCATGCGGAGGTGGCAGCTCAGAAGAGAGCAGTGACGCAGGCGAAGAGACAGCAGTTCTGAAGGTCGTAACGGAAGCTACATTTGCTCCGTTTGAATCGACAGAGGACGGAGATGACACAATTATCGGATTCGATCCTGATATGATGGCTGCCATCGCAGAGGACCAGGGCCTCGAACTCGAATGGGTCAACATGGAATTTGATTCACTCATCCCGGCTCTTCAGTCAGATCAGGGCGACATCATCTGCGCAGGAATGAACAAGCTGGCAGGCGACCGTGCTGAGAAGGTAGACTTCGGTGATACTTACTTTGAAAGTGACCTCATGCTGCTTGTAACAGCAGACAGCGACCTGACAGGCATCGATGCAGTTACATCGGATATGAAGCTTGCCAGCCAGATCGGTACTACAGGCGGAGACATGGTTCAGGAAATGAAGGACGAGGGCAAGATCGCAGACGGCGTTGTTCTCAACCAGTGGACCGACTGCTACCTGCAGCTCCAGAACGGCGAAGTTCAGGGCGTTATCGTAGATAAGCCGGTAGGTGAAGCTTACCTCAACAACCACGGTGACATCGCTAAGTTCGTAGGCGAGTCATTCGGAGAGCACGAAGAATTCGCGTTTGCAGTACAGAAGGGCAACACAGAGCTGCTCGAAAAGCTGAATACCGGTCTTGCAAACATCAAGGCAAACGGCAAATATGACGAACTCGTAGCTAAGTGGTTCAGCTAAAACTGAAAATAGTAATATACACATTCTGAAGCAAAACAGTAAATAACAAAACGGCGAAGGGAATTAGACAAAATGGGTGTATATCTTAAAGGATTTCTCATCGCCTGCAGAGGCATACCCGCCACAGTAGCGGTCAGTCTGATAGCAATAGTAATTGGAGCAGCCTTCGGACTGCTCCTTGCACTGTGTTCACAGACAAAAAGCAAGATCCTGCAGGTACTGGCAAAAGTATATATAGATGTTGTAAGAGGCACACCAATGCTGGTGCAGGCCCTCATCATGGCATATGGTATTCCGTGGCTTCTGCAGTCCTGGGGCGTCGGCTTCAAATGGGACAACTACGGAGGAATGGTGGTCCCGGCTGTAATAGTCTGCGGTTTCAACTCCGCGGCATACCTGTCTGAAGTAATCAGGTCGGGAATTCAGGCGATAGACAAGGGCCAGATGGAGGCGGCGAGATCACTGGGAATGAGCCACGGCATGGCCATGAGACTGGTAATCATACCGCAGGCTATCCGTATCATCCTTCCGGCTTTTGCCAATGAGTTTGTAACTCTCATCAAGGAAACATCAGTACTCGGTTATGTAGGAGTCGTTGAGATACTGAGGAGAGGCCAGCTGTGGAATTCTTCATCGTTCGAAACATTCCCTGCATACATCGGCGTAGCGCTGGCTTACATGATACTTACGATCCCGCTTTCGAAGATAATCAACGGCTATGAGCGCAAAATGGCCAGGAAGGAGTCTGCAGCATGAGCATGATAGAAATAAAAGGCCTCTGCAAGAGCTTCGGTGAGCATGAAGTGCTGAAGGGGATCGACCAGAACGTTGAAGAGGGTGAAGTACTCTGCATAGTAGGACCTTCGGGATCAGGAAAGTCAACTATGCTCCGCTGCATCAACAGGCTTGAGGAGCCGACAGGCGGCGAGATCTATATTGACGGGGAACTGGTTACAGATAAAAACGTTGATGCGATGAGAACAAAGATGGGCATGGTGTTCCAGTCGTTCAATCTTTTCCCTCACAAATCGGTGCTTGAAAACCTCACTATCGGACCGATCAATGTAAAAAAGGCAGACAGGAAACAGTCGGAAGAAAAAGGTCTGGCCCTGCTTGAAAGAGTCGGCCTTGCGGAAAAAGCCAACGAGTATCCGAGAAACCTCTCCGGAGGACAGCAGCAGCGTGTTGCGATAGCAAGAGCGCTTGCGATGGATCCGGAAGTAATGCTGTTTGACGAACCTACTTCGGCTCTCGACCCGGAGATGGTAGGCGAAGTACTTGATGTAATGAAGAGCCTCGCAAAAGACGGCATGACGATGATAGTCGTCACGCATGAGATGGGATTTGCAAAGGAAGTAGCCGACAAGGTGATCTTCATGGACGGCGGATATATCGTGGAGCAGGGCACTCCGGATGATGTGCTCAATCATCCGCAGATGGACAGGACAAAGGATTTCCTTTCCAAGGTGCTTGTCTGATATACCGGTTTCTGAAAAAAGTAACGGAGAAAAATGTACAAAGTTTTCATAGACGGAGCCCACGGGACAACGGGGCTCAGGATTAATGAATATCTGGCAGGGCGTCCGGACATACAGGTGCTGGAAATCGATCCGGAACTGCGAAAGGATACGGACGCCCGCATAAGCATGATAAAGAAGGCAGATGTCAGCATACTCTGCCTTCCGGACCAGGCTTCAAGGGAGATAGCGGCTGCAGCTCCCGCGGATTCAGTCATAATCGACACATCTACGGCTCACAGGACCGATCCGGAATGGACGTACGGCATGCCTGAGCTGACAGCAGGACAGAGAGACAGGATACGGAGCAGCACAAGGATAGCCAATCCGGGATGTCACGCGAGCGGATTCATACTTCTGGTAAGACCGCTCATTGAGGCGGGACTTCTTGACCGGGATGCGCTCCTCACATGCTTCTGCATGACGGGCTATTCCGGCGGTGGAAAGAAGATGATCGCCGCCTACGAAGATCCTGAAAGGCCGGTGACTCTCGACTCACCGGGACAGTATGCGCTTGGGCAGACCCATAAGCATCTTCCTGAGATGGTCGCAATGACAGGTCTTGAGAACGCGCCTTGCTTCAGCCCGGTAGTCGCTGATTTCTACAGCGGGATGGTGATGACCGTACCTTTGCATACAGCGATGCTGAAAAAAGGAGCAGGGATCGATGATGTAAAGAAAGCTTTACATTCGAGATATGATGATGAATCACTCATCATTGTGCATGATGAGGCGCCGGATGCCGGTACGGTCTATTCAAACCCAATGGCCGGCAGCAACGGCATGGAAATGTTTGTTACAGGTAATGACGAGAGAATACTTCTGATCGCCTCATACGATAATCTCGGTAAGGGAGCGTCGGGTGCGGCGGTACAGAATCTGAATATAGTACTTGGGACGGAAGAAACGGCAGGACTGCTTTAAGTATCTGAACGGTTCTTTCGGCAGATAGGAGGGATCTATGGTAAAGATGATTGAAGGCGGTGTAACTGCCGCGACAGGATTCAAGGCCGGCGGTATTTACAGCGGCATAAAGAAAAACTCGGACAAGCCTGATCTGGCGCTTATCGTCAGTGAGGTACCGGGAAATGCTGCAGCAGTATATACAAAGAATAAAGTAAAAGCAGCTCACATTGCTGTTACCAAAAGGCATCTTGCGAATGGCGTGGCTCAGGCAGTGCTGTGCAACAGCGGAAACGCCAATACATGCACCCCTGATGGAGAGGAAGTAGCTGAAAAGGCAACGCAGATCGCGGCAGAGTGCCTGGGCATAAAGGCTGATGATGTTCTGCCTGCGGCAACGGGAGTCATAGGAGTACCTCTTCCGATAGAGCCGTTTGAAAAGGCAATGCCTGATCTTGCAGGCGGCCTTTCAAGAACAGGCTCTGCGGATGCCGCGCTTGCCATTCTGACTACGGATACATATATCAAGGAATGCGCCGTGCAGTTCGAGGTAGGAGATACAGTATGCACCCTCGGCGGCATAGCAAAGGGGAGCGGCATGATACATATCAATATGGGAACCATGCTCAGCTTCATTTCGACAGACTGTGCTATCAGCAAGGAACTCGTAAGCAAGGCTCTCCATGAAGAGATCGCCGACAGTTACAACCAGGTAAGCGTTGACGGAGACACATCCACAAATGACACGGTCGTCGTCATAGCAAACGGTCTGGCGGGCAATCCTGAGATAAGCGAGACAGGAGAGGCATATGACGCGTTCTGCGAGGCCCTTCACACTGTAAGCGTTGAACTTTCAAAGAAAATAGCGGGTGACGGAGAAGGCTGCACTAAGCTTCTCGAGGCGCATGTGACAGGGGCTCCTGATAAGGAGACCGCGAGACTGGTCAGCAAGAGCATAGTCTGCTCATCGCTTTTCAAGGCCGCTGTGTTTGCGTCAGACGCAAACTGGGGACGTATCCTGTGCGCCATCGGCTATACGGATGCTGAATTCGATGCTTCAGACATCGATGTGAGTGTAAAGTCCGAAGCCGGAGAAGTGCTCGTATGCAAGGCATCGGCATCGATACCGTTCGACGATGACTTCGCAACGGAGATACTGTCTAAGGAATATGTCACTGTCGAAGCCGACCTGCATGACGGAGATGCCGAGGCATACGCATGGGGCTGCGACCTTACATATGACTATGTCAAGATCAACGGATCATACCGCTCATAAATAAGAGGTACCAAATGGTAAAAGAGAAATACATGGAGAAAGCCAACGTTCTTATCGAGGCTCTCCCTTACATACAGCGCTTTAACCGCAAAATAATAGTCATCAAGTATGGCGGCAGTGCCATGATAGATGACGAATTAAAGAAGCATGTGATCGAGGACGCCGTGCTGCTGAAGCTTGTAGGGTTTAAACCTGTCATCGTACACGGAGGCGGCAACGAGATAAGCAGCTGGATGAGAAAGACCGGCATAGAGCCCCAGTTCCTCAACGGCCTGAGAGTCACGGATGCCGATACTCTTGAGATAGCGGAGATGGTTCTCGGCAAGGTGAACAGCGATCTTGTGACGATGGCTCAGCAGCTCGGAGTCAGGGCATGCGGGATCAGCGGCAAGGACGGAAGGCTGCTCACTGTAAAAAGAGCAAAGCCGGGAATGAAAGACATAGGGTTTGTCGGTGAGATCACAGAGGTAGATACAAAAATAATCAACGACCTTCTGAATGATGACTTCCTGCCTATCATATATCCGATAGGCATGGACAGAAACGGTCAGTCCTACAACATAAACGGAGACCATGCTGCCGCAGAGATCGCAAAAGCGCTTAAAGCTGACAAACTTGCGTATCTCACGGATGCTCCGGGTGTCTGTACGGATCCTGATGATCCTGAATCATTCATATCTGAGCTGTTTGTAGAAGAAGCAGAAAAACTGATAGACGAGGGCATTATAACCGGCGGCATGATCCCTAAGGTGCGTAACTGCTTCCGCTCAATAGAAGGGGGCGTCAACCGGGTCCATATCCTTAACGGAGGCATTCCTCACTGCCTGCTTCTCGAGATATTCACAGACAGAGGAGTCGGTACTGTGATCATGAAAGATGGAGTAAAGTACTACAACAGAGAGAGGAGTGAGTGATGGATCGCAGTCAAATAAAGGAACTGGACGCGAAGTATATAGTCCACACATATAACCGCTACGACGTGGTCGTGGATCATGCCTGCGGCGCGGTGGTCACTGACGTAAACGGCAAGGAGTATGTCGATTTCTGCAGCGGCTATGCGGCAAACTCACTCGGATATCAGGACGAAGCCTGGCTTGATGCCGTGACAGGACAGCTCAGAAAGGTGCAGCATACATCGAATCTGTATTATTCTGAGCCGGGTCCGAAGGTCGCCGAAAAGCTTGTGACCAGAAGCGGTCTGTGCAAGGTGTGGTTTGCCAACTCCGGCGGAGAGGCAAACGAAGCCGCTATAAAGACAGCCAGAAAGTACGGAAATACTCTCGCTGACCATAAGAAAAACACAATAATCTCACTGAAGAAATCCTTCCACGGAAGAACACTGGCTACAGTAACAGCGACCGGCCTCGCTGAAGCACAGGAGGTATTCGAACCTCTCGTTCCGGGATTCGTACATGCGGAGATCGATAATGCAGAGGCTCTGGAAAAACTTGTTGATCAGTACGATCCATGTGCTTTCCTGATGGAGCTGGTGCAGGGCGAGGGCGGTGTTCATGCCCTGGATAAGGAGTTTGTGAAAAAGGCCGCAGAACTCTGTAAAAGCAGAGACATCCTGTTCATAGATGACGAAGTACAGGTGGGTATAGGCAGGAGCGGAACGCTTTTCGCCTTTGAGCAGTACGGCATAGTTCCTGACATCGTTTCTTTCGCAAAGGGAATCGGAGCCGGCCTGCCGATAGGAGGCATCATATGCGGGCCGAAGACCTGCGACGTGCTGGTGCCTGGCGATCACGGATCGACATTCGGCATGAATCCGGTGGCATGTGCCGGAGCCTGCGTGGTACTGGATACGATGGACGATGAATTCCTGGCATCCGTAAGGGCAAAGTCGGAATACATCCGCAGCGAGCTGAGTCAGATGAAAAAGGTCACCGGACTTGACGGGCTGGGTCTGATGATAGGCATAGACCTTGACGGGATGACAGGCGCGGAAGCCGTTAGTCAGCTGATGGAAGAAGGAGTTCTGGCTATACCTGCCGGAGAGAGACTGAGACTGCTTCCTCCGCTGACCATAAGTAAAGATGAAATAGAGCAGGCGCTCAAAGCGATGCGTAAAGTGCTTGACTGAAACTGATGAAAAATGTCTGAGGACTGGCAATAGAAAGGGGCAAAGCAAATGGAAAAGAAAGAGATCAAGAAAATCGTTCTTGCGTATTCGGGAGGACTTGATACATCGATCATAATCCCGTGGCTGAAAGAGAACTACAACGATCCTGAGATCATTGCGGTCTGCGGAAACGTCGGACAGAATGATGAGCTTGACGGTCTTGAAGAGAAAGCGCTCAAGACAGGCGCAAGCAAACTGATCGTCGCCGACCTGGTGGATGAGATGGTAGAAGACGTTATCATCCCGTCTCTCAAGATGGATGCTACATACGAAGGCTATCTGCTTGGTACGGCATTCGCGCGTCCGATCATCGGCAAGAAACTGGCGCAGATCGCTCTTGAAGAGGGCGCTGACGCTGTCTGCCACGGCTGCACGGGAAAGGGAAACGATCAGGTAAGATTCGAGCTTGCGGTGAAAAGATGGGCTCCGGGCATGAAGGTAATTGCTCCGTGGAGAGAGTGGGACATCGTTTCGAGAGACCAGGAGATCGATTATGCTGAAGCTCATAACGTGCCTCTTAAGATCTCAAGAGAGACAAACTACTCAAAGGACAAAAACATCTGGCATCTGAGTCATGAAGGCCTCGATCTTGAGGATCCGTCACTCGAACCGCAGTATGAGAAGGAAGGCTTCCTTGAACTGGGAGTGTCTCCTCTGCAGGCACCGGATGAGCCTGAATACGTCACGATAGGTTTTGAGGCAGGCGCTCCTGTATCCGTGAACGGAGAGAAGATGAAAGCCAGCAAGATCATCGAGAAGCTGAATGAGATCGGCGGAAAGAACGGCATAGGAATCCTGAACCTGGTCGAAAACAGACTCATCGGAATGAAGAGCCACGGCGTTTACGAGACTCCGGGCGGTTCAATACTCTATGCTGCGCATTTCCAGCTTGAGACTATAACCGTTGACAAGGACACAATGCATCTTAAGCAGAAACTTGCCGTAGATTTCGCTGATATGCTGTATAATGGTAAGTGGTTCTCGCCGGTGCAGGAGGCGCTCACTGCTTTCGCTGATGTTTCGAACAAGAACGTGACAGGCGAAGTAAAGCTCAAACTGTACAAGGGCAACATAATACCGGCAGGAGTAACATCTCCTTACTCGCTCTACTCTGAATCACTCGCTTCGTTCGGCGAGAGCGATTACGATCAGGGTCAGGCAGCAGGCTTCATCAATGCATGGGGTCTCCCGACCACGGTGCTGGCGATGAGAGAGAAGACAATGCACGATCCTACAGATATTTCACATCCGATAAAGAGAGACTGATAAAAATGGAAAAACTTTGGGCAGGCAGAACTGCCGGGACAACAGCAAATCTGGTAGACGAGATCAATTCTTCCATAGGCGTTGACAAGAGGCTGTATAAAAGAGACATCGCCGGAAGCATCGCGCATGCGAAGATGATGGCAAAACAGGGCATCATCACGCAGCAGGAGGCAGATGCACTGATAGAAGGTCTGACCGGTATCGAGAAGGACATCACTTCAGGCGCGCTCGAGATCGACATGACGGCTGAAGACATCCACATGTTTGTGGAGCAGATGCTCACTGAAAGGATAGGTGATACCGGAAAGATGCTCCATACGGCAAGGAGCCGTAATGACCAGGTAGCGCTCGATACAAAGCTTTACTGCATAGAAGAGACGGAAAGCGTAAGGGCGCTCCTGTGCGATCTGCTCAGAGTTCTTGCAGATAAGGCGGAAAAGAATACGGGAGTCATACTGCCGGGTTACACTCACATGCAGCATGCGCAGCCGGTTTCTTTCGGACAGCATCTGATGGCCTATGCTATGATGTGTGAAAGGGATGTCAGCAGGCTCGACGACTGTAAGAAGAGAATGCTCGAAAGGTCTCCTATCGGAGCGTGCGCGCTTGCCGGCACAACCTTCGACATAGACAGGGAATACGAAGCCGGTCTGCTCGGGTTTACAGGGATCGCAATGAACAGCATGGATGCTGTCTCGGACAGGGATCACTTTGTGGAGCTGATATCTGATCTGTCGATAATCATGATGCACATATCGCGTCTCTCAGAAGAGATCATAATGTGGGCGACATCGGAATTCGGATTCATACGCCTGCCTGACGAATACACGACAGGATCTTCAATAATGCCTCAGAAAAAGAACCCGGATGTAGCTGAGCTGTGCAGAGGCAAGACCGGAAGGGTATACGGCGACCTCATGTCGCTGCTCACGACTCTCAAGGGCATGCCGCTCGCATATAACAAGGACATCCAGGAAGACAAGGAGCCGCTGTTCGATGCGGTAGAGACTGTGAAGCTCTGCGTAGAAGCATTCATTGAGATAGTCGATGTAATGGAAGTCAATGAAGAAGCCATGTACGAGTCAGCCAAAAAGGGATACATCAATGCGACTGACATGGCGGATTACCTGGTAGTAAAAGGTATGCCGTTCAGGGATGCCTACAATGTATCGGGCAAGATAGTCTCGTATTGTCTGGGCAGGGGATGCGCTCTTGAGGAACTGCCTCTCGAAGAATTCAGGATGTTCTCCGATCTCATAGAGGAGGACATATACCGGAGACTCGATCTCAGGACCTGCATGGAAAAGAGAAATTCCGCCGGAGGCACGAGCCCGGATTCGGTAATGAAGCAGATAGAATACATAAGGGCTTTCATAGGAGAATAATAAGAAGCCGGTATGATGCAGCTGCATCATACCGGTATTTGTTTTTTGTCAGAGTATGGAGACCAGTTTTTTACTTATCGCTTCGATCTGTTCTTCCTTTCTGGCGGCGATCTTTTCCTTCTTTTCCGCAAACAGATTTCTGCCGCCGGTGTCGATCGTTACAATAAGCGGCCCCAGACCTTTTACGCGCATGCTCCAGAGAGCTTCGGGCATGCCGAGGTCGAGCCATTCAACTCCTGTGACCTCTTCGGTGCAAAGAGCTGTTACGACCGCGTTTCCTGCCGGCAGCACACAGTGAACCGCTCCGAATTCACGGCATGCTTCAGCGGTATGGCTGCCCATGCCGCCTTTTCCGATGATGAGTCTGACACCTGTCTTCTTTATGAAATCATACTCGGGTTTCTCCATCCTCATCGAGGTGGTAGGTCCTATGACGACCACTTCAAACCCGTTTTCATCAGAACTCTTTACTATCGGGCCCGCGTGCATCAGTGCCTTGCCACGGACATCCGAAGGCAGTTCCCTGTTTTCTCTTGTGACCCGTATATGTACATCATCGCGGCCGGTGAAGATATCGCCGTTCAGATATATGACATCTCCTGCGTGAAGAGCCCGGACGTCTTCCTCCGTGACAGGTGTTGTAAGAATGGTTTTTCCGTTGATGGTCTCTGTCATCTTGCTCGTGTGCCTTTCTTTTCACTTATTACATGTGAATCCGGAATGTGTGTCAGTGACATAGTTTATATCTCTGTCGAATACTATGTGGCCCCTGCGGTGGGTCCAGCATCCGGTGCTGAAGCCGACTCCGAGAGTGGCTGTGTGTCTGGCTGCGTTCTGTATGTTGACACCGAGAACTGATGCCTTGCCGCCCATGCCCTGAGGACCTATGCCCATGGCATTGATGCCGTCCTCGAGCAGCCGCTCCATTTCCGCGGCCTTCGGGTTAGGATTCTGTGAGTACACTGACCTGAACAGGGCTTCCTTTGACAGCTGGGCTGCCGTATCGACGGAGTTGGCTATGCCCACGCCTACAAGAAGAGGAGGGCAGGCATTCTGCCCGTATTCTGCTAAACGGTCAAGGACAAAGCGCACAACGCCCTCGTAACCTTCGCCAGGCATGAGAACTGTGGCATGACCCGGAAGAGAGCATCCGCCGCCTGCAAGGTAAGTATAGATCTCACATCCGTCATGGTCAGGTATTATCTTCCATGATACCGACGGAGCGCCTGTACCCGTGTTGCTGCCTGTGTTTACTTCATCAAAAGTCTCTACGACATTCGGACGCAGAGGGGTATCGGCAGTTGCTTTAATGACAGCGCTGCGCAGTATCTCTTCAAGTTCGTTAATAAGAGGGAAGCGGCTTCCGCATTCTATTCTGTATTGTACGAATCCGGTGTCCTGACATGACGGTCTGCCGAGTTCTGACGCCAGGCGCATGTTCTCAAACATCATGTCGTAGATGCTCAGCGCCGCAGGATCGTCCTCGGCAGCTTTGAGTTCCCCGAGTTTTGAGATGATATCGTCAGGCAGATGTACTGCCGTATATCCTATGAACGAAACCATGATATCGGTCATTCTTTGAATTCGCTCTTGTTTTGTCATCTGAATACCCCCTCGTTCCGGTTTAGTCTATTACATAAACGGACGGTTATCAAGAAGGTAAGAGCCGCATAATTGTTGAATAAATAGCCGAACAGTGTTAAAGTCAAGCATATTTCAAACAGTTTGCAAAGGGAGAAAACAACTATGGATTACGCATCTGAATCAGCAAGACTTCACGAACTGTGGAACGGAAAGATAGAGGTCGTTTCAAGAGTCAGTGTAGACAACAAAGAGGACCTTTCGCTCGCATATACTCCCGGGGTGGCGCAGCCGTGTCTCGAGATACAAAAGGATCCTGCCAGGAGCTATGAGCTGACAAGAAGATGGAACATGTGCGCTGTTATAACTGACGGTTCGGCTGTTCTCGGTCTTGGCAATATAGGAGCTGAGGCGGGAATGCCGGTCATGGAGGGCAAGTGCGTGCTGTTCAAGTCATTTGCTGATGTGGATGCATTTCCTCTCTGCATAAAGTCACAGGACGTGGACACCATAGTGGAGACTGTATATCAGATATCCGGATCATTCGGAGGCATAAATCTTGAAGACATCTCCGCACCGAGATGCTTTGAAATAGAGCGCAGGCTGAAAGAGAGATGTGATATCCCGGTCTTTCATGATGACCAGCACGGAACTGCCGTGATAGTTCTGGCAGGCCTGATCAACGCGCTGAAGGTAGTCGGAAAGAAGAAGGAAGACGTGAAGGTGGTGATATCCGGCGCAGGAGCTGCGGGTGTTTCCATAGCGAAAATGCTGCTGTCCTACGGCTTTAAGGACATAGTCATGTCTGATATTTGCGGCATCATCTACAAGGGCAGAACAGAAGGAATGAATCCGGTCCTTGAGGAGATGGCTGAATGCACGAATACCGCGGGCATGAAAGGTACGCTTGCTGATGCGCTCATAGGTGCTGACGTGTTCATAGGCGTATCCGCCCCAGGGCTGGTGACCGCGGAAATGGTAAAGACAATGAACAGGGATCCTGTCATTTTTGCATGTGCCAACCCGGTACCTGAGATATTCCCTGATGAGGCCAAGGCCGGAGGAGCTGCTGTCATATCAAGCGGAAGATCTGACTATCCGAACCAGATCAATAATGTCCTCGCTTTTCCGGGGATATTCCGCGGCGCGTTCGACTGCAGGGCGAAGACAATAAACGAAGACATGAAGCTGGCTGCAGCGGAAGCTCTCGCCGGCCTGGTATCTGATGATGAACTTTCCGCGGATTACATAATCCCGAAAGCTTTTGACAGGAGAGTGGGGCCAGCAGTGGCTGCCGCAGTAGTGGAAGCGGCAAGAAGAACGGGCGTCGCCCGAAAATGAAAGTTCATTAAGTTTGAGAAAATAGCCATGCACCTAAATGTATAATAATTCCGTATTAATCTGCGGAAAAATGCTGAAATTATAGCGGGAGCGATACTTTAGGGCATGATAGTATTCAATAACGTAACAAAAAAGTACGGAGACAATGTCGGCCTGATAAATGCCAGTGTGCATATTAACAGTGGCGACTTTGTTTTTCTTGTGGGGCCAAGCGGCGCCGGCAAGACCACGTTCATCAAGCTCATTCTTAAGGAAATAGAGCCTGACAAGGGCAAGATCATTCTTGCTGGCAAGGACATAACAAAGATCAGAAAACGCGAAGTGCCGAAGATCAGACAGAAGATCGGAATGGTATTCCAGGATTTCAGGCTTCTCGAGAAGAAGACAGTCTATGAAAACGTAGCCTTCGCGATGGAAGTCCTTCACAAGAGCAGAAGAGAGATCAGGGAGAGAGTCCCATACGTGCTCGAACTGGTAGACATAGCTGACAAGGCAAACAGATATCCTGATGAGCTTTCAGCAGGCGAGCAGCAGAGAGTAGGCATAGCAAGGGCTCTTGTCAACAAACCGAGAGTACTCATCTGTGATGAGCCTACAGGAAACCTCGATCCGATCACGGCGATGGATATAATGAGACTTCTGGAGCAGATCAATGTCAGAGGAACGACTATCCTGATGGTCACACATGCCAAGGATATCGTGGATAAGATGAACAAGAGAGTCGTTGCCATAGATCACGGAAAGATCGTCCGCGATGAAGAGGGCAGCTATGGCTTTGAAAAGCAGGTTGAAGAAGAGGATGATCTCTATATTCCTGGATTCACGACATTCCTCGATCCGAATGAGCTGAGAGCGGCTCAGGCTCAGATCAACAGGAGGAACGAGAGCGTCAGGGGCAGGGCCGGAACGGTCCGTAACCCGGTCGGATACGATGACAGCCTCGTTGACACCTATCTGAATGGTGGGGAGGATGTCTATGAGTAGACCAGGATACAATCTTAAACAGGCCTTTTCCCAGATGGGACGAAACAAAGGCATATATTTCACAGCGATCCTTGCCATAACGGCGATGATGCTCATACTCGGGCTCTTCTTCGTTGCATTTGTGAATATCAACTCATTCACCAAGTCCATTGAAAAGGACTACAATGTGGTCCAGATATACATAAAGGACGGCAGCAGTAAGGACGTCACTGAGGCGGTCGGAACAGAACTTGAGAAGACCAAGGGCGTTGAAAAAGTAGTGTTCGTCACGAAAGACGAAGCTATGGAAACGCTGAAGAAAAAATGGGGAGATAACGGATATCTGCTGGAGAATCTCCCGGAGAACCCGCTTCCTGACTCATACACGGTATACGTATCTGATAAAGATGCCGCAAACAGCGTTGCCGCCTCTGCGCCGGATATAAAGGGTGTTGAGGATGTCGTTTATTACCGCGATACTATCGAAAAACTTGCGCAGCTGTCGCATTTCATCGAGATGGGTTCGCTGATAGCGATGGGCTTCCTTGTCATAGTGTCTATCATCATAGTCGCCAATACCATTAAGCTGACTGTGTTCAACAGGGAAAAAGAGATAGGCATCATGAAGTATCTCGGAGCTACAAACTGGTTCGTAAGAGCGCCGTTCATATGGAGCGGCATTATAATCGGAGTGCTGTCATCGGCCTTTGCGACAGGCCTTACACATCTCATATACACAAAAATAATAGGAATAATCGGCTCAGACATCACCAGGATGCTTTCAGTATCCATCGTCCCTGCCGAGCAGCTCACACAGGTACTGCTGGTCATGTTCCTCTGCATCGGTATAGGCATAGGAGTGATCGGAAGCGCCATATCCATAAGAAGATTCCTCAACGTGTAGAACAGGTCGTGAGCAGATGAAGAACAAAAGGAAACGTAATATAATATTCGTGGTCATGCTGATCCTGACACTGCTGTCGGCAACTTTCGTATCGTCGTTTGCGGTAACACAGGAGGAGTATGATAAAGCCCAGGAAGAGGCAAAGGAGGCAAAGGAGGCGACCGAGGCAAAACGCAAGGAAGCCAAAGATGCCGCAAAGGCTGCCGCAGCTGCCGTTGCCAACTTCGAGGAGGCAGAAAAGGAACTGAGCAACATCGCTTCCGAGATAGAAGACATCAAGGTGGCTATCGGCAACAAGCAGGCTGAAATCTCACAGACCAGGGCTGACATGGAAGCCAAGGAAGCTGAGATAGAAGAGCAGAATACCGCTCTTAACAACAGGCTTACAGCGATGTATAAGACCGGAAATGCCGGAATGATCGATGTCCTGCTCAACTCCGAAAATATAGAGGATCTGCTTGCGAACGTAGGCATGGTGCATAAGATACTTGAGAGCGATCAGGAACTGCTGAAAAAGCTTCAGAAGGACTATGAGATCCTGCAGGAGCTCAAGCAGGAACTTGAATATCAGGAAGCAGCGCTTGAGGAGCAGCAGATATCTCTTGAAGCAAAAGAAGTAGAGACTGAAGAACTCAAGAAGAAGTACCAGAAAGAAGCCGACGAGATGCATGCTCTGCAGAAACAGAAGGAAGCAGAAGCGGCGGAGATGGCAGCGCAGGCTCTTCAGAAGCAGATTGAAGCTGAGCGCATGATCGTGGAGTCAGGCGGAAAGATAGACATGGCTCCGGGTGAATATGCATGGCCGACAGCATCAAACTGGCAGCTTTCAGACAAATACGGCTGGAGGATCTGCCCGTTCCATGGAAATGAGTTCCATAACGGACTTGACATCGTACTTACAAGCGGAACCAACGGCGCGCCGGTATACGCCATCGCGGACGGATACGTAACAAGCGCATCGTGGTACGGCGGATACGGAAACTGCATACAGTATGCTATCGGAAACGGATACAGTGTTCTCTACGGACATCTGAGCGGGTATAATTGTAAAGCAGGACAATATGTCACAAAAGGCAGTGTGCTGGGATACATCGGAAGCACCGGAGCTTCGACAGGACCGCATCTGCACTTTACGGTTTTCCAGAACGGACAGCATATCAATCCGCTCTCACTTTACTGAACACAGTCATACATCAAATGACCATTCATTCAAAAATACTTGAAATAATTGAATCACGCGGGATCGGGGAGGAGATGCTTGAAGAATTCTTCTCTCCGAAACCGAGACTGGCGTATGATCCATTCCTGCTCGCTAACATGCGCGAAGGAGTGGATTATTTGCTAAAAGCGGTCGATGAGGGCAGGCGCATAGTCATTTACGGAGACTATGATGTCGACGGCATCACTTCGACTGCTCTTTTAATGAAAGTGATCGGCTCTCTTACCGCTAATGTTACATACTACATCCCGTCCAGGCTTGATGAGGGATACGGACTGCATCGTGAATCGATAGACAGGATACGCGAGGACGGCGGTGAATTCATAGTGACTGTCGACTGCGGATCATCATCTTCGGAAGAGACTGAGTATGCCCACTCCCTCGGTATCGGCACACTTGTGACCGATCATCACAATATGAGCGAAAGCAGGGCAGCCGGCCTCATCATCAACCCGAAACTTGAAGAAGATGAGTATCCGTTCAAAGGCCTGGCAGGTGTGGGAGTCGCGTATAAACTGGCGCTTGCCATCGCAAGGGAGCGCAATATACCCGGACCGCTGATGGCGGAGATGCTCGAATTCGCGACCGTCGGCACTATTGCTGATATAATGCCTATGACGGGCGAGAACCGCACAATAGTCAAATGCGGACTCAGAAGCATCCATCTTGGCTGCCGCAACAAAGGCCTTAGAGAACTGATCGACAGATCGGCGCTTGACTACAGGACTCTCAAAGCCGGTGACATATCATTCGGCATAGCACCGAAGATAAACGCTTCCGGCAGATTGGGCGATGCTTCGCTTGGCGTCCGCCTTCTTCTTTCAGATGATGAGAAGGAGATCAGGGAGTGCTGCTCCGAACTGATAGAAGCAAACAAAGAGCGAAGAAGACTGCAGGATGAAGCTTATGAGAGAGGCAGCTCCATGCTCGAAGATGAACTCGGCAAGGGGGATTTCGTGATCGTTGAGATCAATGACTCCCATGAAGGAGTGCTGGGCATCGTTGCAGGAAAACTGAGGGAAAGGATCAACAGGCCTGTCGTCGTCATTTCGAGGAACGGTGACATATACAAGGGTACGGGCAGATCGATCCCCGGCGTGGATCTCTACAGCATGCTCGATAAATACAGAGATAAGTTTATAAGCTTCGGCGGGCACAGCGCGGCATGCGGCTTTACGATCGATGCCGGCAACATGGATGAGCTGAGAACAGATCTCAACAGAGACATAGGCAAAATGCTTAAGGAAAAGCCTGATCTTCTGGAAGAGATACATTCAAGCGACGCGGAACTGGAAACCGATGATATCGATCTCAAACTGGCCGAAGCCCTTCAGTTGATGGAGCCTTGCGGAAAGGACAACGAGGTGCCGGTCTTTGTCATACGGAATGCGGAGGTCAGAGGCTGGAGATTTCTCAAGGACGATGATAAAATGGCTAGGTTCTCACTTGTTACGACAGACGGCAGAAACATAGATTCCGTTATTTTCAGGAATGCCGCAGAAGCATACGAAGCCGTAAATGAGGGAAGAGTAGATATATACTGCAACATAGAGATCAATACCTGGAGAGACGTGAGAAAGGCGCAGGTGATCGCCAGAGAGATACTGCCTGCGGGGACTGAATGATGCATGAAGATCTGATCAAAGAAATAAATGAAGATAAGAAGATGGGACTCGATCTCTCAGACACTGCCTACTATAACGTGGATGACGGAGTGAACGATGAGCCTCTGTTTCTGGAGGACGATCCGGAACCGGCAGGATCCCCGAAAAAGCCGGGGATCAGACCGGGCATTCCGGCAGCGTTCATACTTGGTATCGCGGCATGTCTGGCAGCGATCTTCCTGTGCACCCAGGTATTCGGCGTGTGGCATTTTGTCAAAGAAGATAAATATGACTATTACACTGACCTGGACAAGTCATACGGCAAGTATTATGAGATCATGAAGATGATAGGTCAGGATCCTATCGCGGAGAATGAACCTGAAGATATAGGTGACGAGGAACTCAAGAAGATAGTTAAAAGCACAGGTGATCCTTACGCTGAATACTACACGGCGACCGAGTACGCGGAACTCGAAAAAAGATATATGGGCGACTATGTCGGCGTCGGGATCGGTGTCGTTCAGAGGGACGAGGACATAGTGATCATGACGGTGTTCGACAATACTCCGGCTGCTGAGGCGGGAATCAAGGAGGAAGACATCATCGTCAAGGTAGACGGCAAAAAACCGGCTGATGTGGATGATGCGATAAGCATGATCACTGGAGAAACCGGAACGAAGGTGAAGATCACCATCAAGAGAGGCGAAGAAACGCTGGACTTCGACCTTATCAGAAAGAAGATAGAAACTGATTCGGTCGCATACGATGTGCTTAAAGATTACCCGGAGATCGGATATATAGTCATTTCTTCGTTTATCGACGGCACTGACGATGAATTCAAGACTGCCGTAAAGGACCTCAAGTCAAAGGGCTGCACCAAGTTTATCCTTGACCTCAGAGACAACGGCGGCGGACTCACTAATCCGAGCATAGAGATCGCGGATTATCTGCTGCCGGCCTGCAAGATCATGAGCGAAAACGCGAAAGACGGTTCGGAGACAGTGTACAACTCAAAGGCCAGTTCGGCTGACCTTGATATGGTAATACTGGTAAACGGCAATACAGCCAGCGCGTCAGAGATACTTACCGCCGCGCTGCAGGATAACAAGGCCGGCGTCGTTATCGGAAGCAAGACATACGGAAAAGGCGTCACACAGATGATGCACAAGTTCGATGACGGAACAGCTGTCAAACTGACAGTGACTGAGTACTTCAGACCAAACGGAAAGACGGTCAACGGCGTAGGCATCACACCTGACATAGAAGCTGAGGGAGAGGAAGTGCTCGAGGAAGCACTCAGGGAACTCACACAGTGATAATATACTATACCAATGAATTCGCGGGCGGCCGTACGGAAAGTCACAGGCTGCTCGAAAAGGCACTCGCAGTCCATACCGGAGATGAAGAACGGGCAAAGACGCTTATCGGAGCATTGAAGAAAGGAGAACACGGCAAGCCGTATATAGAAGGCTTCAGCTGTTTCTCCATTTCTCATACCGGGGGCATCTGGGCTGTTCTTTTCGCGGACTGCAGCGAGTGCGGACTGGATATCCAGCTTCGGAAGGAATGCGATTTCAGAGCGATCGCCCGAAGATGGTTCACCACGGAAGACGCGGCCCTGGTCTCATCAATTGATAATGATGCGGAGGCCTGCGACCTGTTCTTCCGCATATGGGCCAGAAGGGAAGCCCTTGTAAAGGCGTTGGGCGGCGCGGTATACGATACAGATATACCGCCTGTGGCCGGATCTGCAGATTATCCTGCGGAATACCATACCGAAGGCTGCAGGAATGATGCCTTCAGCGGCAGTTATGTCATCAGCGATATCAGGATTCCTGGAATGCCGGATTTATACGCTGCGATGTGTATTTATAAGACCGAAAAAGCTTCTGAGCTTCGCTTCGCACGTTTGCAATAGAGTTTTTTAGAAAAAGTGTAATGTTTTTACTCCTTGTTTTATAAAACGATAATAGACATATCGTTAAACACACGGATAATGGACGATAATACCAGGGAAAAAAAGAATAAGAAGTCAGCAGCTGAAGCGGCATATTCATTTCTCGCCAGCAGGATGCGCACGACTGAAGAAGTCAGGAGACATCTTGAAAGCAAGGAGTATGACAGGGATGAGATAACGGAAACCATAAATGATCTGATCGGCATGAGATATCTTGATGACTATCTCTTCGCTCTCAGGTATTATGAGTATAACCGTGAAAAAAAGCGCGGCGTGCTGAGGGCAGAGCGTGAGCTTCTGGAGAAGGGTGTAGATAAGGAGACCGCGCGCATAGCCCGTGAGGACTTTCTGTATGAACAGAAGGTAGATGAATTCGAAGATGCGCTTGAGATAGCCAGAAAGGAAGTATACATTCCGCCGGATGTTTATGGTGAAGCCCCTCGCAGGAGAGAGGTCGATGAAAGACTGGCTGCAAAAATCGCACGTAAGCTTGAGAGCAAAGGCTTCGCAAGGAGCGATATATTCAGAGTCCTTGACAGGATAAAAAGAGAGTCCGGGGAAGACTTCTCATGAACAAGGCTTGAGACGGAAGGGTGGTAAGGGATATGGAAGAAAGATACTCGCGTACAAGAGCACTCATAGGAGAGGATGGTCTTGCGCGGCTGAAAGCATCATCAGTGCTGATCATCGGGATCGGCGGCGTAGGTTCATATGCGGCTGAAGCTGTCGCACGCGCAGGAGCCGGTAACATAACCCTGATGGACGGAGACAGCGTACAGCCAAGCAATCTCAACAGACAGCTGGTCGCTCTGACATCTACTGTCGGAAGAAACAAGGCAGAGGTCATGGCAGACAGGATAAGGGATATCGATCCCACAACTGACGTGACTGTTCTTGCAAGGTTTTATAAGGAAGATGACGAACTTGACCTTACAAAGTACGACTGGATCATTGACGCCATCGATGATGTAAATGCCAAGACCGCGCTGATCAAGAAAGCCATCGAAGAGGATGTCAACATCGTCTCTGCAATGGGAGCGGCAGGCAAGCTCGATACACAGTTCAAGATCGCGGATATTTCTAAAACATCGACATGCCCGCTGGCAAAAGTCATGCGCAAGAGACTGAGGGAAGTAGGCATAGAACATCTGCCGGTCGTATATTCTGAAGAAAAACCCGCACCCCACAGTGATGTGCTCGGGACCCTTAGCTATGTTCCGGGAGCCGCAGGATTATGTCTTGCAGGCTACGTCATAAAGTCTATAGCCGTCAACAATGCACAATAGCCGTCTGTAATACATAATAGGGAGGCAGGACAGTGAGGATATTTGCGATCGCAGATCTGCATCTGTCATTCAACGAAAATATAGATAAGCCTATGAACAAGTTCGGTCCGGGGTGGGAAGACCATCCGGACAGGCTTAAACACAACTGGGAGAAGCTGGTGACTGACGAAGACATCGTTCTGGTACCGGGCGATATCTCGTGGGGTCTCCGCATTGAGGAGGCGATCTCAGACTTTGAATGGATCCATGCTCTTCCGGGGAAAAAACTGCTCTCAAAAGGCAACCATGATCTCTGGTGGTCCAGGATACAGTACCTGAACTCGCTTTACGATGATATAATATTCCTGCAGAACGAATGCTATGTCGCGGAGGGCGAAAACATCGTGATAACAGCCTCCAGGGGCTGGCCTTATCCGGGATCGGACGAGTATACTGAACATGACGAAAAGATATACGCGAGAGAGCTCGGCAGAATGAAGCTGGGACTCGATGCCGCAAAAAGAGAGGCGCCGGATTCACGCATAATCGCGTGTCTGCACTATCCGCCTGCCGGTCCTAATGGAAGAGCGACTGAGTTCACAAAGCTCCTTGAAGAATACGGCGTCTGGAAATGCGTCTACGGACATCTTCATGGCATGCAGGCATACGGCACCGGCATAAAGGGAAATGTCAGAGGCGTTGAGTACATACTTGCGTCTTACGACTATATAGGCGGTGCCCCGAAGCTCATTTATGAAAGCGGAGATGAATAAAGGATCATACTGTGGCTGACGAAACAGGAAAAAGATATAAAAAGAAGAAAAAGGTAAGAATAAACTACAGAAAAGCAGCCCGTGCTCTGGCGCTGCTTATTCTTGTGCTTACAATAGTGCTGTCTTATCTGCCTGTTGCGCTGGGAAACGGAATGTCGTTCGACCGCAGCCTGATAAGGCCTTGTGGCGAGCTTGGATCAAAGGCTCCGGGAATAAGAGCGCAGTCGGCCATAATGTATTCGACCGATCTCGACATGCCGGTTTACGAAAAGAACGCCGACCAGCGAATGGAGCCTTACAGCATCACGAAGATACTGACCTGCTATCTGGCGCTTGAGAATCTCGATCCTGAAATGATCGTGACTGCTTCGAAGAATGCCTGCAGGGAGCTCGAAGACGGAATGGAACTCGAGCTTGAACCCGGAGAGGAGAGCAGGGCGATCGATCTCATATATGCTACGATGATGATGTCGGCAAATGACGGAGCGATCGCTCTTGGAGAGGCTGTGTCAGGCAGTGAGAGTGAGTTCGTCAAGCTGATGAACAAGACGATCAAAAGGTGGGGATGCAAGGACACAAACTTCGTCAATACAAACGGCTGGCAGAATAAAAATCATTATACGACTGCACGCGACATGGCTATTATCACAAAGCATTGCTTTGAGAATGAGAAACTCAGAGAGATAGCTCTCACGAAGAAATATACGATGCCTGCTACCAACGTAGGCGACGAACTGAAAATGGAGAATGCTCTCCTTAAGGCCACCGACAATCTGGAAGTTCTGACATACGGCAAAACCGGAAGCTGGTCGGAAAGCCAGTGTACTATCACTCTCGGGTTCGAAGAAAGCGGACTCAGCGCGATCATAGTGCTCTTGGGAGACACTGCGAAAGGCAGAAAGGAAGACCCACGGGCTCTGATCAAGGTCGCGCATGACCTGACTCCGGGATTCATCGTTACGGACAGTGATAAGAATGTCTGCAATACCTGGGTGAAGCACGGGGTAAAGCCTAGAGTGTCGCTTGACGTCAAGGGCCTCAGATACGCGTATCCGAAAAACCAGAAGGCGGGCGGCGTCAAGGTGAAGACAGAGATGGACATACTTGAAGCTCCGGTCAGAAAGGGAGAGAAGGCAGGTAAATTCTATATTTATGCAAATAAAGAAGAGGTAGGTGAAGGATATCTTTATGCGGGTGAGGATATAGAAACGGGCTGGCTGCCGTCATACCTTTACGTTTCAAACCGCATGACAGCTTTCGCCGGGACCGTGATTGTCCTGATACTGCTTCTGGGATTCGTCCTGGAGAAGAGACAGGAAAGGCGTCAAAGAGCTAAAAATAAGGAGACTTCAACACGTACATAAGCATTTTTTAACTCTTGTGTAAGCTTTGCGAGTATGTTAGAATAACACTCGCTGTGGAGAGATACCCAAGTGGCTGAAGGGTCTGGCTTCGAATACCAGTAGGTCGGTAGTACCGGCGCGAGGGTTCAAATCCCTCTCTCTCCGCCATTAAGAGTCGTTCGAATGAGCGGCTCTTTTTCTTTGCCGCTTTATTATTATGCCGGGCCTGTGGACAGTGCGGATTGCCGGAGGCCGGAAAGGCGGACATGGTCAGGACCGGATTCCGGAAGTGTCAGGAGTTCAGTGTTATTGACGAGGTTCTGAAGAACTGCTATTGAAAAAATGTTTTTATAAAAGTGCTTTAGAATAGCAAAAATTATGATATATTTTTCGCATGTTATTTTATGGGAGATACAGGCATCTCCCTTTTTTATGGAAAAGGAGTATTTATGAACTTATTTCAGAAATGGATGAATATCAGCCTCGTGCTTAGGATCTTCATTGGTCTTATCATCGGCGCTATCCTTGGATTCATCGTTCCTTCGCAGTAGTGGATCTCCATCTTTGGTGACGTGTTCGTCGGAGCCCTCAAGGGAATCGCACCTGTACTGGTATTCGTTCTTGTTGCTTCGTCTCTTGCAAACGCAAAGGGCGGAAATGCAGACAGATTCAAAGTCGTTATTTTCCTGTACATGCTTAGTACACTCATCGCTGCATTCGTTGCGGTATGCATGAACTTTACTTTCAGGGTGAAGGTTCCTCTGACAGGCGTTGAGAACGTTGCTGAAGACCTGACTCCTCCGGGATCGGTATTCGAGGTCCTAAAGAATCTGTGTCTGAGCTTTGTTAACAACCCTATCAGCGCCATTGCAAACGCAAACTACATCGCGATCCTGTTCTGGGCAGTAGTGATCGGTCTTGCTCTTAAGGCAGCAAGTGCCGGAACAAAGAAGGTTTTCGGCGATCTGGCAGAAGCACTTTCGGTGGCCGTGCGTTGGGTCATTAACTGTGCACCATTCGGAATCATGGGTCTTGTATTCAATGCAGTTTCAACAAGCGGACTCGCGATCTTCATGCACTATGGTCAGCTGGTAGCCCTTCTGGTATGCACAATGTGCCTTACTTCGCTCGGTATCAACGCGATCATCGTTGCTCTGGTACTCAGACGCAACCCGTATCCACTCATGTGGTACTGCATCAAGAGAAGTGCTCTCACAGCATTCTTCACAAGAAGTTCGGCTGCGAACATCCCTGTAAACATGGAACTCTGCAAGGATCTCGGTCTTGATGAAGACATGTACTCGGTATCGATCCCTCTCGGTTCGACGATCAACATGGACGGAGCTGCTGTAACAATCACGACACTTACACTGGTTGCCTGCTGGACGACCGGAGTAGACGTAACATTCCCTATGGCTATCCTTCTGAGTATCGTAGCTACACTTTCCGCATGCGGAACTTCCGGAGTTGCAGGCGGATCGCTGCTGCTGGTACCTCTCGGATGCTCGATGTTCGGAATTCCTCAGGACATCGCAATGCAGATGGTAGGAATCGGATTCATCATCAGTGTTATCCAGGATTCCGTAGAGACAGCGCTGAACTCCTCGGGAGACGCTATCTTTACAGCAACTGCAGAATTCTATTCATGGAAGAAGGAAGGACGCGAACTGCCATTATAATTCCGAAGTAATTCATAAAAAAGAGTCGTTCGTAAGAACGGCTCTTTTTGCGTAAGCAGTTATTGTCTGGCTTTTATGATCATTCTGAATATGTACTTGTTCATGATCTCAACTACTATGAATCCAAGGGCGATCCCCAGGCAGGTGACAAGGAGCGTGATGGCTTCTGACACTGCCGTTTCATGTTCTTCCATTACTATGCAGTACATCATGTAATAGAGGTTCGGCCCCGGCACGAGAGGGAAGACGCACACTGTCTGGAATATGGTCGCAGGAGCCTTGTTTACTCTGGCCATTACCTGCGCATAGGCGGCTACAAATATCGAACCCATGAGTGTCGCCATGAAATTGCTGTATCCGGCATTGAACAGAAGGGCATATACAAGCCAGGTGAAAAACGCGCCGATGCCGGCATACATGACCTGGATGCCCTTTACATTGAACCAGTAAGCAAAACCCACACAGGCAGCTGTACATGATATAAGCTGAACTGCGAGACTCGGTGAAAGCTCCATCATGCTACATCACCCCCTTCATGATCAGTATAGGAAGGGCGATGCCTATCGCTATCCCCGTGGCGCCCAGCGTTGCCTTGGATATATTGATAATGCCCGACAAAGTGTCTCTGTGCAGCAGATCGCTGATGCCGTTGGTAAACCCGATACCGGATATAAGAAGCATGACAACGCCGACCGTGATATTGCCCGTATGATGCCCAAGTCCCAGCCTGACTGATAATAAAATAAATATCTCGACGATAAATGAGATGATGGCATTGAAAATCAGCGGATTTGTTTCGATCTTACTCAGTGCATCGCCGATCGCTACTATCATCAGAGAAGCGAGCACAGCGACTATACTGTCGGCAGGATCACAATTGAAAAACACAGCAAATCCTGTGCCTCCGAGAACACCTGCCAGATAGTGCATCCATTTAGGCTGCGCCGGTCTTGCAAGGACCTCGTCAAGTTTCTGTCTGAGCTCGGGCGCGTCAGGTGTCTGTCTGCATACTTTGCGTGACAGGCTGTTGAGATAGTCAAGCCTGTCAAAATTCATTTCTCCGCCCGGTACGTGGCGTATCTGCGTAAAGATATCGCCGTCCGGTGTTTCTACCGTAGCCTGTATATTTGATGAAATGACCCAGCAGTTCACTTTGATGAATCCATAGCTCCGGCACAGACGGTACATGCTGTCCTCAACACGTCCGATCTCGGCCCCGCTGTTGATCATCTGCTCACCTATATCCAGGATCACCTTCAGTATCTGTTTATAGTCCACAACGATCCCTCTCCTGCAAAAAAATAATATGGAAATGAACGGCTGATAGCGTATCACAAAGAATAAATGCTTTCAACATATGATAAATATTAAACAGTGTAATTTTTATGATATTATAGGTAATAAAAGCACGGCATGGTCCAGAGATTTCGATAATAGGGGGAGGTCCGGAAAAATATGAAAGGCATTAACAGTGAAAAAAACCGTCTGCGCCACAAGGTGTTTACTGAGGTCGCAAGGTTTGCATATGAAGGAGGGGGACCGGAACAGCTCGATGAGTTGCCATATAAGATGGTCAATGTCGAAAACGATCCATACAGACACTCGATGTTCCTCGAAAGAGCTATCATCGGTGAGCGGATCAGAGTTGCCATGGGAATGGGAATAAGACCGGTCAACGAACACACCCCGACATCAAAGGGCGTTGACGAGAGCATGATAGAAGAAAAGTACTATGAGCCGCCGCTGATAGATATCATACGTTTCGCATGCCACTGCTGCCCTGAAAAAAGAGTATATATCACCGACGGATGTCAGAATTGTCTGGAACATCCATGCATGGAAGTCTGCCCGAAAAAGTGCATATCATATGACAGGGACCTTCGCCGCAATGTTATAGATACTGACAAATGCATCAAGTGCGGTATGTGCATGAAAGCGTGCCAGTACAATGCGATCATCAAGCAGGAAAGACCGTGTGTAGCTGCGTGCGGTCTCGGAGCGATAGGTGAGGATGAATACGGCCATGCGATGATAGACCAGGACAAGTGCGTTTCCTGCGGAATGTGCCTTAACAGCTGTCCGTTTGCTGCTATCGTAGACAAAGGACAGATATATCAGACCATAAAGGCCATACAGTCGGATACTCCTGTTTACGCCATCGTAGCTCCGGCGATAGCCGGACAGTTCGGCAAAGGGCTTACAGACAAGAAGATGAGAGCGGCATTCGGCATTCTCGGATTTGAGGATGTGTTCGAAGTAGCTATAGGCGCCGACCTGTGCACGATAGAGGAGGCCGAGCATTTCCTCAGAGAAGTCCCGGAGGAGCTTCCGTTCATGTGCACGAGCTGCTGCCCAGCGTGGTCGATAATGGCAAAGAAGGAGTTCCCGGAATACGCGGATACCGTCTCCATGGCCATGACCCCGATGGTCCTGACAGCGAGGCTTGTAAAGAAATTACATCCTGACTGCAAGATCGCATTCATAGGACCGTGCCTGTCAAAGAAAAATGAGGCCAGCAGACGTACAGTCAAGAGCTACGTAGACTTTGTTCTGACTTTCGAAGAACTCGCTGGTATGTTTGACGCTATGGATGTTGTATTCGAGGACCTTGAGGAAGGCGATACTCTGAGGAGAGCGAGCAGCGACGGCTTCGGCTTCGCCATAAGCGGAGGTGTTGCGCAGGCTGTAGTAAATCACATAAAACGGGTCGATCCGGAGCGTGAAGTAAAGATAGTAAAAGCCGAGGGCCTTGATGAGTGCAAGAAAATGATGAAAAAGGCCGCAGCGGGCGAATATAACGGATACCTGCTTGAAGGAATGGCATGCCCCGGCGGATGCATAGCCGGCGCAGGAACGATCCAGCCGCTTAACAAAGCGACATATTCAGTAGGGGTTGCCATGAAGGAAGCTCCTGTAGAAAACGCGATCGACAGCCAGTACGCAGATCTTCTTCCGCATCTTGAGCGAATACAGGAGGAACTCAGTCAGCTTAAAGAAGAAGACTATGAGCCGGTAAACAGAGCGAAAATAGACTTGCTTACATACAAATAGATTAGATAAAAGAACCGGAAATAAAGCCCCTGACCATTCAGCGGTCAGGGACTTTTTTAATTAGAAACACATCTGAATCAGCAACATTCTTAGTAAATGTTAGTATATGAAAGAACTTTGATATTTGATAAAATACAAATGTACAAATAGGCATTTGTACTTGCATGATGGGGGAATGCAATACAGAAGTCAGAATGTATGGATCATTGATTTGGAATTGATGACCGGATAAGGAGATGTTATGACAAAAACAGAAAAAAAAGAACTAATGAAGCTTGCCTGCAAGGTGAGGATGGGAATAATCGAAGGTACCCATTCCGCAAAGTCAGGTCATCCGGGCGGAAGCCTTTCAGCTGCAGATATGTACACATATCTGTATTTTAAGGAAATGAACGTAGACCCGGAAAAGCCTCGTGATCCTGACAGAGACAGATTCGTTCTTTCGAAAGGACACACAGCTCCGGGACTGTACTCCGTACTGGCTCAGAGAGGATTCTTCCCTGTGGAAGAGCTGAAGACTTTAAGAAAGATCGGAAGCCGCCTGCAGGGCCATCCTAACATGAATGAGACCCCTGGAGTGGACATGTCCACAGGATCACTCGGACAGGGAGTATCTGCTGCAGCGGGCATGGCTCTTGCCGCAAAGAAGCAGGGCAAAGATCTGAGAGTGTATACACTGCTCGGAGACGGCGAGATCGAAGAAGGTCAGGTCTGGGAAGCAATGATGTTTGCGCATCACTATGAGCTTGACAATCTTTGCGTTATCGTAGACAACAACGACCTTCAGATCGACGGAAGGATCGCGGATGTTATCGATCCATATCCTATCCCGGATAAGTTCAAGGCATTCGGTCTCCATGTCGAGGAGATAGACGGGCATGACTTTGACCAGATAGAGGCTGCTCTGGAAAGCGCTAAAAAGACAAAAGGCGTACCGACTGCAATAATCATGAAGACTCTCAAGGGTAAGGGTGTGAGCTTCATGGAAGACCAGGCCGGATGGCATGGCAAGGCGCCTAATGATGAACAGTATGATCAGGCGATGGCAGAACTCGGAAAGCAGCTCGAAGAAGTGGAGGCGATGTAATATGGCAGATATCAAGAAGATCGCAACAAGAGAAAGTTATGGCAATGCCCTTGTAGAACTGGGCCGCGAGCATGCAGACCTGGTCGTTCTTGACGCTGACCTTGCAGGAGCTACCAAGACGAGTACATTCAAAAAGGAATTCCCTGACAGACATTTCGACTGCGGTATCGCAGAGGGCAATATGATGGCTGTAGCAGCCGGGATCGCATCCATGGGCATGGTGCCTTTCGCATCAACATTTGCCATGTTTGCGGCAGGCAGAGCGTTTGAACAGGTACGCAACTCGATCGGCTATCCGCATCTGAACGTCAAGATCGGTGCGACTCACGGCGGCATTTCCGTTGGTGAGGACGGAGCATCACATCAGTGCTGCGAGGACTTCGCTCTGATGCGCAGCATTCCGGGAATGACAGTGATCTGCCCGGCTGACGATGTCGAAGCCCGCGCTGCAGTAAAGGCTGCATATGAGTTTGAAGGTCCGGTATACCTGAGATTCGGACGCTCCGGCGTTCCGGTCTTCCATAACGATGACAGCTTCAAATTTGAAATAGGAAAGGGCGAGGTGCTGCAGGATGGTAACGATATCGCTATCATCGCTACAGGCATCATGGTAGGCGAAGCTGTCAAGGCGGGCGAAGAACTCCGCGCTGAAGGCATCAATGCAAGAGTCATCAACATGAGCACGATAAAGCCTCTTGATGAGGAACTGGTTCTCAAGGCTGCAGAAGAATGCGGAAAGATCGTCACATGCGAAGAGCACTCGATAGTCGGAGGACTCGGCGAAGCTGTCAGCTCGCTGCTCAGCGAGAAGAAGCCGACACCGGTACGCCGCATCGGCGTCAATGACGAATTCGGTCATTCGGGACCGGCAGCAGATCTGCTCAAGGACTTCGGACTTTCTGCAGAAAATATCGTCGCTACTGTAAAAGCGTGGCTGTAACAACCGTTCACAAAAGCAAGGAGGCGTTGCAATGAGATTTTTCATCGATACAGCGAAGGTTGAGGATATCAGAAAAGCCAACGATATGGGTGTTATCTGCGGTGTTACCACCAACCCGTCGCTGATCGCTAAAGAGGGCAGGGACTTTAAGGAAGTCATAAAGGAGATAACGGAAATAGTTGACGGACCTATAAGCGGTGAAGTCAAGGCAACTACTACAGATGCTGCCGGAATGATCGCTGAAGGACGCGAGATAGCAGCGATCCACCCTAACATGGTAGTCAAGATCCCTATGACAGCTGAAGGCCTGAAGGCAGTCAAGGTGCTGTCAGCCGAAGGCATCAAGACCAATGTGACTCTGATTTTCACAGCTAACCAGGCTCTGCTTGCAGCAAGAGCCGGAGCAACATATGTTTCTCCGTTCCTCGGAAGACTTGATGATATCTCGGTCAGGGGTGTCGACCTGATCAGGGAGATCGCGGATATCTTCAGCATTGCCGGCATTGAAACAGAGATCATCTGTGCCAGCGTCAGGAACCCTATACATGTCACTGACTGCGCTCTTGCCGGAGGAGACATAGCAACAGTACCATTCGGCGTACTCGAGAAGATGATCAATCATCCGCTGACAGATATAGGCATCAAGAAATTCCAGAAAGATTACATTGCGGTATTCGGTGAATAGAAAACCGGTCCGTAAAGGCGTCCCGGCATATCAGGGACGCCTTCTTTTATTGCCATAATTATCATCCATCCGTCACAAAAGAATGTATAATTGTATGCAGTGTATAAGGATTCCATAAGAAACAACAAAAAACTGCCGCGGCGGTTCAATCCACGGCAGGTACGTGATAAAATTAACAATTAAAACTTCGTTGACGGAGGTCACCCGAATGGGAATGATACGACTTAAAAACGTCTCCAAATACTACTATAGCAAGGGTATTATCGCCAGTGGAATATCCAGGGTAAATCTGGATATCGATTCGGGCGAATTTGTTGTGATCACAGGAGAATCCGGCAGCGGCAAATCAACTCTGCTTAATGTCATCTCGGGCCTCGATACGTATGAAGAGGGAGAGATGTACATAGAGGGCAAGGAAACGAGCCATTATTCAGCATCAGACTTCGAGGAGTACAGGCAGAAGTACATTTCATGCATCTTCCAGAGCTTCAACCTTGTATCGAGCTACACAGTCTATCAGAACGTCGCGCTCGCCATGCAGATCGACGGATGCGATCCTGCGGAGATACGGCAAAAGGTGTCAGACATCATTAAAAAGGTCGGACTCTATGAGTTCAGGAACCGCAAGGTATCAAAGCTTTCCGGAGGCCAGAAGCAGCGCGTGGCGATAGCCCGTGCTCTTGCGAAAGATACAAAGATACTGGTCGCAGACGAGCCTACCGGAAATCTGGACAGCGAATCAGCTGACGGGATCGTTGATCTTCTGACGGATATCTCTGCTGACAAACTGGTCATAGTAGTCACGCATAATTACGAACAGTTCAGGGATCATGCCACACGTATCATCAAGATGCATGACGGCAAGATCGTTGAGGATACAGGCGCTGCTGTCAGGACTGCAGGAGAAGCAGTTCCCGCGTACGGACACAGAAGCACAAGAGGAGAACACAGGGCAAAGAAGGACAGTATCACCTATGGTACGCAGCTCAGGCTGGGAGTACGTAATACTTTCAATCTACCTGCGAAGTTCCTGCTCCTCCTTCTGGTGTTCCTTTTCATTGTCGCATCTGTCAGCGCCCAGTATGTAGCTGTCAAAAGGCAGAAGGACACTGTTGCCGAAGTCGGCTGGAACAACTACTTTTCGAATTACGATCCTAAGCGTATCGTCGTTGAAAAGCAGGACAGGAGCGCGTTCACCAGGGCTGATTACGATGCGCTGGAAAACGCCCCTCACGTAGAGAAAGTGATACGTGAGGACATAATGTATGATTCATCGGTATTCATAGAGAACAAGGATTTCTCTTATTACGGATATGCGCTGAGTTTAAGCAATCTGGATAAGGAACCGGATCTTGGCAGGATGCCTGAAGCTGATGATGAAGTGGTCCTGGCAGGATATGACGACGGATGGACATTCGGAGACAAACCTGACGATCTTATAGGCAAGAAGTTTACCGTTTCAACGGACGGAGGACTCGGTCGTGAGGTCAGGGTCGCCGGTATCGTTGTCCTTGGAAGCGGCATGGATGAAGATGCCATGCTTACCGAGAACAACATGATCTATTTCTCTGATCCTCTCATGGCTGACATACGGAAGGGGATGTACGCGGCAAACAGCACTACGACCATGCTTGTCAACGGTACGGAGCAGACTGTTTATCCGGGCAGCGGAGGACTCAATGTCAATGAGAATGTTCCGGAGGGGTACATACTGCTCCCGACAAGCTACGACCCGATGTTCAAGGAAGGATATGCCGCCGGAAAGGAGATCGAACTCCGCACGAAGGCGCTCTACTATGATCAGGAACTGAAGCTCATGATCATGGGAACATACGGTGAGAAGACCTTTGAAAGCAAGACCGGTCTCAAAAATCTTGCTGAGCACGACGGCGAGATATACATCAGTGAGATGGATTACCGGAGACTGTATGAAAAAGGCAGCTTCCAGACATCGGTTTTCGTAGACGATACCAAGAACATGGAAGGCATGAAAGACATGCTCGAAAGAGGCGGCTATCATGCGCTCGTGCTGAGAGATCATATCAACAACTTCATGAGCGAGGAGCTGGTGAGCATCGTTCAGCTGCCGATATCAGTGATAGTATGTCTGGCAGTGTTCTTCATAGCATATTTCGTAATAAGGCTCATACTTAAATCCCGGGGTGTATATTTTGCCACCCTGAGGATGCTTGGCATGGGCAAGGGACCTGCGCGCCGCATCATGAGAGTCGAGCTCGTGCTGGACTGCATGATATCATACGCGCTGTTCATACTGTTCATATATCTTAACCGCACGGGTGTGGTGAGCTCTGAACAGCTGATGGATCATATCACATATCTGACCACGAGGGATTACATCATACTTGCGGTCATACTGCTGGTAATGGCTGTCCTTATCTCAGGACGGTTCATGAGGTCCATCTTCAGGAGCTCGGCCATGGGAACATACAGAGAGGAGGCGTAGGGCATGGTAACATTGCAGAATGTCGATAAATACTTTTACCGCCGCAAGTCCAACCAGATCCATGTCATAAACAACACCTCCCTGGAATTCGGTGAAACCGGACTTACCGCTCTGCTGGGACCTTCGGGATGCGGTAAGACTACGCTGCTCAATGTCATAGGAGGTCTGGATAAGGCAGACAAGGGCAAAATATACATAAACGGGCAGAGGATCACCGGCAGGACCGCGCGCTCTGTCGACAGGATCCGCAACCTCAATATCGGCTACATCTTCCAGAATTACAATCTGATCAACACCATGACGGTCTTCGAAAATGTCGCCATGGTGCTGAGAATGGTCGGGATAAAAGACGAAAAAGAGATAAGGGAAAAAGTTGAATACGCCCTCGAACTCGTCGGCATGTACCGCTACAGAAAGCGCTACGCTGACATGCTTTCAGGAGGAGAGAGACAGCGTGTCGGCATAGCACGTGCGATAGTAAAGAACCCGTCCATAATCATAGCTGACGAGCCGACCGGAAACCTTGACAGTGCCAATACCCTTGAGGTAATGAACATAATCAAATCCATCTCAAGGGAAAAACTGGTCATCCTTGTAACGCACGAGGAGAATCTGGCAAACTTCTATGCGGACAGAATAATACGCCTCAGGGACGGAATGGTCATATCCGATGAGGTAAATGAGAATGTCGAGGGCCTCGACTACAGGATCGAGAACAGGATATACCTGAAGGACATAAAGGACCAGCGCACGTTTGAAGATGACGATAACAAAATACGCGTCTACAATGAAAGCGGCGGAAAGATGGACATCGATATCGTGATCAGCCGGGGAAATATCTTCATTCAGACCCGCGATGCCGCAAGCAGGATGGAGATAGTAGACGAGAATTCAAGCATCGAGCTCGTTGACGATCACTACAGGGCGCTGACTGCCGAGGAGGCTGAGGCACGGAGATTCCATGCTGACCGCTTCGTCTCATCGAAGCCGCTCCGCCATTCATCTATCTTCAACATATTTACGATGCTTGCTTCCGGATTCCGTACAGTAGGCAATTATCACATACTGAAAAAAGTGCTGCTGGCAGGCTTCCTGGTTTCCGCAATGTTCATAACATATGCAGTTTCAAATATCGCGGGCATACTGAACATGCCTGACGAAAAATTCGTTCAGGATGACAAGTCATACGTAGGAGTAGTGCAGAAGAAGATACCTGTCAGTGACTATCTGAGCATCGAGTCGGACCCGCATGTCGAATACGCCTTGCCGGGTACCGGAAAGATAAACATGCGTATGAAGTACGACGAATACTGGCAGACGTCATGGAACGGAGTGATGATGAATGGCTCCCTGAGCGCGTATGAATACCTTGCAGAAGATGACATAAAGTACGGAAGACTGCCTGAGAGCAGGTATGAAGTCGCGGTCGACGCTCTGCTGATAAAACGCGTGCAGGAAGAAAACCCGGATATGATACATGCCGGATACAGAGACCCGGAGGAACTTCTGGGCCGTCACCTGACACTGAAGGAACTGCCGGAGTTCACCATAGTAGGAATAACTGACAAGGAGAGCCCGTGCATATATGCGTCGAAGACGCTGTTCATAAACATGCTCGCCAACAATAACACTGATGACTACTTCGAGGGAGAAGAGGGATACGATACTGAGGAAGGCGCTTTTGAAACATACAATGAGGACGGAAGCATCACTGCAGCTGCTCCTGACGCGTCAAAACTTATAGATTACGCGCTGTACAAGGATAAGATGCAGCTTACCGAGGACAGCCACTGGCCTGAAAACGACTATGAGGTGCTTGTTGACAGCGATTACGCCAAGTCGATGAAGCTCGGCAGCGAGATCAAGACCAAGGTCAACGGTCAGAAACTCACGGTGGCCGGATACTATACCAGCGATGAAGTGCAGGGCAAGTTCTTCGTAAACAACAATACGATAAAATACCGCCTGATTGGAGAGCTGGAGAACATGACCGTCAAGGCGGTCGGAGACAAGGAAGCTACCGTCGAAGCTCTCAAGGAGTATGGAGTCAAGGCGAGAGACCTGTACAAGTACCAGAGAAACAAATACAGGAAGAGCCAGCTGTCGACCGTGCGCGCGTTCCTGCTGGTCGGAGGTATCATAATCATCATCTCACTTATAGAGGTGTTCCTGATGATGAGAGCATCGTTCCTTTCGCGCATAAAGGAAGTAGGCACTCTCAGGGCAATCGGAGTAAAGAAATCCGATATCTACAGAATGTTCACGGGAGAGATAATAGCCATTACAACCATGGCTTCATTACCGGGATGGCTTCTGATGAATTACATTATCAGCAAACTGCAGAACGTATCATATCTGGCGAACATGTTTGTCTGTACGCCTCAGACAGTTCTGATATCGCTTGTGCTGATCTTTGCGTTCAACCTGCTGTTCGGACTGATGCCTGTGTGCCATACTCTCATAAAACGTCCGGCAGCGATACTTGCGCGTACAGATGTGAACTGACGAATGAAAGGTGTAACCATGATAAACGAAAGAGAACTGACGACCGTGCTGAAGAAAGTCCTCAGAAGGCTTTTCTCCGTGCTGATGCTCATGATGGTAACGGTGATGCTCGCATCACCGGGCTTTTCGTACGCAGCAAAGGAATCCAAACAGGAAGAACCTATCCGTGAGGTTCACAGAGTGGGAGTAGGTAATGAACTGTACTGCTTCTTTGTGACGCATAATGTGGTACTGACTCCGGAGGAGGTCGCGGAAATGACTGACGCTGAGCTCATCTCCACCATACTGGAGCGCTCCGGCCTCTACATGAAGAAATCCAACTGCAGGAAGGAATCACATAAAACGATCACAGCGAAGAACTGGGTCAAATGGAAACACGGCTTCCTCCTGAACAGGTCGGATATTGAGTGGATCAGGTCCGCGGAGCCTGTTGAAGGCGAACCGGTAAAGATCTACATGGACCTGCTGGTCACGCTGGAGCCTCCGAAAGAAAAGGATGAAGAAAAGCCTGAAGAAGAAACAGAACCGGCTGAAGACGGAGATGAAGGCGAAGATCAAGTGGAAGAGGATGAGGAAGAATATGATCCGGGAGTTCCGGTTTACTCAACCTTCAAAAGAACGAGCCCGAGGCTGATCTTTGCAGTGGTTGCCACTGAGGAAGATGCGAAGCTGGGAGAAGATATCTGCAAGGAAGACAAAAAAGACAAGAAGGACGATAAAAAGAAGGACAAAAAACCTGAGGCAGAAGAGGAAGAAGAGGCAGAAGAGGAAGGCGCGGCAGACATACCGGAAGGCCCTGCTGAAGATATGCTTCCTGAATACAGGACCATTTTCATGGCCGACAGATCCGGAGGCCCTATAGAAGACACTCTTACCGACGGGACCGCGGTTACACTTGAGTGGAGGGAACCTAAAGACATCGGCAAGGAAGATCAGTCGTCATTCATTGACCGCATCCCGGGAGGAGTTGCAGGTCTTATAGTTATTGGGGCTGCTGCCGCCGGTGCAGCTGCTGCCGCGATAATCGCAGTCAGAAAAAAGAAAGAAAATGAGTAGAGGAGAGTCACAGGATGGTATACAGGATCAATAAAACGAATTACTGCGACTTCAGTATTTTTGAAGACAATAAGCTGGCTCCGAGAAGTTATTTTATTCCTTATCCTGACAGGGAGTCCGCTGACTCTGTATCCGGCAGAGAGAAGAGGTACGGATCTCCTAAGGTCATCTGTCTGAACGGCGAATGGGATTTCAAATTCTTTCCGAAGCCGTCGCTGATCCCTGACAGGTTTGACACCGATGTGATGAAATTCGATAAGATAGACGTTCCGTCGTGCTGGCAGTTCCGCGGCTACGACAGGCCTTTCTATGTGAACCTGAGATATCAGTTCCCGTACGATCCGCCGAAGATCCCGGAACTCGACAAGGTAGGAAAGGTGTTCAGCCTTCAGGGTTCGGATTACGGGCTCGGACCAAGATGGAAGGATCCGGGTGAAGAATATAACTTCGTTGGTGTTTACCGTACCTTTTTCAATACCGACGGGCCGGATGCTCCGGAGAGACGCTATGTGCTGTCTTTCCTCGGAATAGCGAGCTGCGCCGACATTTACGTGAACAGTCACTATGTCGGATATACGGAAGGCTCACATAACACGGCGGAGTTTGATGTCACTCCGTATCTGCATGACTGGATCAATGAGGTGGTCGTGGTGGTGCACAGATGGTGCAACGGCACATATCTGGAGGATCAGGACATGTTCCGCAACAACGGCATCTTCCGCGATGTGCTGCTCAGGATATCCGAAGGCAATGATTTTGCGGATGTAGACCTTGTTACAAGAAAGGTAAGCGGAACATGGTTCGCGACCGCCAGGGCCTATCTGCTGGAGGACTGCGAAGTTACATTCACACTTGAAGGCCGCGGAGTCCGCGAGAAAAAGACCGTAAGAACCGAAGGGAAGAGAGCTGAAGTGACTTTCAGGAATCTCTCGCCTGTAGAGTGGAGCGACGAGACTCCGGAACTCTACAACATGTATTACGAGATCGAAGGCAGCTGTGTGAAGCAGAGGGTGGGTTTCAGGAGCGTAGAGATAAGAGGCGACAGGTTCCTGCTTAACGGCCGTCTGATCAAATTCCACGGCGTAAACCATCATGACACTTCGGCTGAAAACGGATACACACTGACTCCTGAAGAGCTTGAGCGCGACATGAAGCTCTGCAAGGAATACAATATCGATACCGTCAGGACATCGCACTATCCGCCTGATCCATACATGCTGGAACTCTGCGACGAGCTGGGGATCTACGTTGTGGACGAGGCTGATATCGAAACTCACGGAACTTACGTGCATAAATTCCCGCCTAGCTACAACCGCATTAGCGATGATCCGAAGTGGGAGACACGCTATGTCGACCGCGCAGCAAGGATGTATCAGAGAGACAAAATGCATCCGTCTATCGTTATGTGGAGCCTCGGCAATGAAGCGGGCGGCACGCACAATACAGACAAGGAATATGACTATCTGAAGAGATATTCAAATCTTCCGGTACACTATGAAAGCGCGATACATACCAAGAAGAAGGCGTATGACGTAGCAAGTGAAATGTATCCGCCTTCAGAGCGAGTACATGAGATAGGAGAAAAGAAATACAAAATAAAGCAGCTGTGTGACAGACCGTACTTCCTCTGCGAATATGCGCATGCCATGGGCGTAGGCCCGGGAGGCATGGAGGATTACTGGAAGGAGATCTACTCGTACGACAGCCTTATCGGAGGCTGCGTGTGGGAGATGGTCGATCATGCGGTGAAGCATGAGGACGGCAGTTACACATACGGCGGCGACCACGGTGAATGGGAGCATGACAAAAACTTCTGCGTGGACGGGATGTTCTATCCTGACCGCAGCCCGTCTACCGGCGCAAGGATAACAAAATTCATCTATCGCCCGATCCGCGTAAGCTGGCTCGGAGGAGATGATTTTGAGATCTTCAACACCAAAGCCTTCACTCCGGGATTCAGATACGAGCTGAGATGCAGCTGGAGCGACGGCAGCGAATTCACGCTGATCCCTGAATGCGACCCGCTGCAGAGGGAAAGAATAAAGATCAGTACCGCTGAACACATAAAGGCTTCGTGTGAAGCGGGAACAGACTGCATGCTCATGGTCACGGTCTTTGACAGAAAAACAAAGACTGAGGTATCTTGCGAGCAGATCATATTAAAAGAGAATATAGCCGGGATCCCCGAAGGAGCGGGGAAATACCCGGTCGGTGACATCACCGATGATAATTCGGACGATGTCTCGTTTGTGATAAACGGTACAGTCATCACGCCTGCGGACCCTGCAACCATACTCTTCCGCGCGCCTACTGACAACGACTTCATATTCTTCGGCGTAGGTGATGCCATGAAGGACTTCACCGGACAGAGGGCAGAAGTGCTGTCGATCGAAAAGACGGAGAAAAAGCTGACGGTCGTATCCAGGATCGTCTGCAGGAAGAACGAGTTTGAGTGCACTGATACATATGAGAGGGTAGACGAAGCCGGATCCGTACTTGTCACAAGCAGACTGCACTGCACCAAGGGGAAAGGCACCGTGCCGAGATTCGGCAAGGCGTTCAGGTTCGATTCCGCATTCGATGATGTCGAATATTACGGCAGGAACGGTGAATCATACGCGGACATGAAGGATCAGTTCCCTATAGAGCAGGTAAGATGCAAGGTCTCTGACATGACAGAACCTAATATCAAGCCTCAGGAAAGCGGCAGCCGTTTCGACACCAGATGGGCGAGTATAAGCGACGGCAGCACTGCTGTAAGGTTCAGCGCTGTTGACAAGGCATTCGAGCTGGGGATCAAGCCTTATAGTGATACCGAACTTCTCGGAATGAAACACCGCGAAGATGAGAAGCGTACAGGCACTTACGTTACGGTCTCCGCGTTCCAGCAGGGGATAGGCACCGGGATCTGCGGTCCTCAGACCAAAGACGAGTTCAGATATCCGGTAAAGAATGACTATGAATTGAAGTTTATTATATCGTGCAGTAAATGATGCGGAAACTAATTATGACTTTTAGTTTCCGCCGGCATGCAGTTATATGTTAGTATTTATTTGCAGGTGTATGCTGCAACCGGTGTAGAACTATAGCCACTAGGAGGGAGAGATGGTAAAGGAAGTTAACCCTAAGATACATGTCAACGAGAGAGATTATCCGGTCACCGGGCACAAGTGCGACGATCCGGAGAAGAAAAAGCTCGTCAAAAAGCTCGCTGTCATGATCACAGACAACATCCCGCGCAAGTTGCCGGGAGGAATGAAAGAGAATCACATGGACTTCTGGATTCTCGACAGGCTGCTTACAAAGGAAGAAGTAAAGTTCATGCTGAGCTTCAAAAAGCGCCGCGTCGGATATACGACGGCCGAACTTGCAGAGCGCAATAACATGAGCGTTGAAGAAGCACAGAAAGTGATAGATCATCTCATATGGATAGGAATCGTTGAGCAGAACAGGGACAATCCTGACCAGCATATCCAGTACTGGATCCCTAAGTGGGTAGTAGGATCAGGTGAATACATGGTAGAGCATCCGATGCTCTGCGAAACCAATCCGGAAGTTGCTACGATGTTCAATCTGGCTCCGCAGGAACCGCTTGAACTCGCGGCAAAACTGATCCCGCCCGGCGGCGCAGGCATAGGAATGCACGTCATCCCTGTTGAAAAGGCGATCGAAGGCGAAGTACAGTCTGCAAGCGTCGAACACCTGTCCCACTGGCTGCAGAAGTATGACAAGTTCTGCACCATGGTATGCGCCTGCCGTAAGGCTCAGAGAGTAAGAGGTGAGGGCGTGGGCGATATCGAAGGCTACATGTGCATCGGCCTCGGCGATATCGCGGAGTTCCTTGTAGAGACAGGCAAGGATGCTCATTATATCACCCGTGAAGAGGCGATGGAGATCATCGAGCGCGCTGAGCGCAAGGGTTATGTGCATCAGATCACTAACCTTGACGGTCCGGACCGCATAGTCGGCATCTGCAACTGCTCGCCGGGCAGCTGCTACGGACTGCGCACATCGCAGCTCTTCAACACACCTAACATGTCACGTTCCGCTTACCGCGCTCATGTCGACCCTGAAAAGTGTGTCGCATGCGGCAAGTGCGTAGAAGTCTGCCCTGCGGGAGCAGCAAGGCTCGGCCAGAAACTCTGCCGCGCTGATGGCTCAAAGGTCATGTATCCTATGCACGATCTGCCTGATGACAACATCTGGGGCGAGGACAAATGGAATTACAATTACAGAGATACCAACAAGGTCAACTGTTATGATACAGGCACATCGCCATGCAAGACGGCGTGTCCGGCTCATATCGCGATCCAGGGATACATCCAGATGGCAAAGGAAGGCCGCTATGAAGAGGCTGTCGAACTGATACGTCAGGATAACCCGTTCCCGGCTGTATGCGGAGCTGTCTGTAACAAGCGCTGTGAAGACCGCTGCACAAGAGGAACTCTCGATGACCCTGTATCGATCGATGAGATCAAGAAGTACCTCACTCAGTGGGAGTTCAAAAACCTTGACGCTTTCGTTCCGGTCTGCGACAACATGGACGGCAATCAGTGGGATGAATTCCCAATCGCTGTCATCGGATCGGGACCAGCCGGATTATCGGCCGCATACTATCTCAGGAAAGACGGATATCCTGTTACGGTCTTTGAGAAAGAGAAAGAACCGGGCGGCATGATGATGCACGGCCTGCCTGAATTCAGACTTGAAAAGGATGTCCTCGGCGGTGAGATCGAGATCCTCCGCAGGATGGGCATCGAGTTCAAATGTGGAGTCGAGGTTGGTAAGGACGTAACCATCCCGCAGCTGAGAGATCAGGGCTTCAAGGCATTCTTCATCGGCATCGGTCTCCAGAACGGCGGCAAGCTGGGTATTCCGGGCGAGGATGCTGAAGGTGTCATCGCGGGCATCGATTTTATGAAGAGCGTCAACCTTGAGGGCAGGAAGGATCTCAGGGGCAAGGTCGTTGTCATCGGCGGCGGAAACATCGGGGCTGATGTAGCAAGGACTGCTGTAAGAGCAGGGGCAGAGAGCGTTGACTTGTACTGCCTGGAGTCCTATGACGAGATGCCGATGGGAGTTGAGGACCGGAGCGAATGCGAGGCCGAAGGAATCACTGTCCACGCAGGATGGGGACAGACTGAAGTCGTTACAAAAGACGGAAAATGCGCAGGTATCAGATTCCGCAAATGCGTGTCCGTCAAGAACGGGGAGGGAAGATTCGATCCTGAGTTCGATGATTCGGTAACTGAAGAAGCCGCATGCGATACAGTTCTATACTGCATCGGCCAGAAGCCTGACTGGGGCAAGGTGCTCGACGGAACAAAGGTAGAGCTCAGCCCGAGAGGCTTCGTGATCGCCGATCCTGTTACACTGCAGACTTCAGAGCCTGACATCTTCGTAGGCGGAGACATATATACCGGCCAGAAGTTCGTTATCGATGCCATCGCTGCCGGAAGAACTGCAATGGTATCCATCAACAGATACGTCCATCCGGGACAGTCGATGACCATCGGAAGAGACCTCAGAGAGTTCATCGAACTCGACAGGGACGACATCAGCATTTCGCCGTATTCATATGACAATGCCGGTCGCCAGAAGCCTGGTCAAAAGGATGGCAGGCCTGAAGCTACATTCGACGACCTGAGACTGCCTCTGACAGACGAGCAGGTCAAGATAGAAGCTGCCCGCTGTCTGAAGTGCGGCGCAAGCTGGGTAGACCTTAACCAGTGTATCGGATGCGGACTTTGCACTACCCGCTGCCAGTTCGATGCGATCCATCTTACCAGAGATATCCCTGCAGCGAGCGACATGCATTTTGCTGAGGATATGATGAAGGTAGTAGGGCCGAACATCCTGAAGAGGGGATTCAAGATCATAAAGAAGAAGGTCACAGGCAAATCGGACTACCCTACAATGCAGTAGGCATATAAAAACACAAGATTGGATAAAAGAAATCGCAGCTGCTTGATAGGAGCAGCTGCGTTCTTATTTTGCTATTTACACTAAGTAGTTATCTCTGCTTATGCAGCCCGCTTACAGTCCGCATTTTGCGACGTACGTTACGTCTGCAGGAAGACCGAGGTCGCGATCTGTAACCGGCTCAAAGCTCCATTTTGGAGCCGTCGGTCTGATAGCCCACATTACGGCATAGAAGTTGAACATGACGATTCCGTAGTTGAGAAGTCTGTCGGCTTCAGAAGTCATATCATCCGGCAGGCCTATAAGTGAGATCTGGTCGTTATCAACAATGATCCTGTACGGCTGCAGGTTCTGGAATGACTGTGCGTGAGCTATGGCTCTGAGTCCGTCTTCAAGCTCGTTGTACCAGAGGTCAGTATCGATATCCTGCCCGAATTTGAAACCATCAGTCATCTCATCAAGAGACTTCTTAGGAGCTTTCTTTTCGTCGTTATCAGGATCCCTGTATCCGAAAGCGACTACACAGGCAACGACCTTATCAGTATCTTCACCGAGAGCTTTCTTTGCTTCGTCTGCATCATTGATGGTCTGCCAGCATGCAGCCAGACCCAGCTCAGTCATCTTAAGTGTGAGTCCCTGAGCAATATATCCGGCATTCTCAAGATAATGATCTGCTACGTCAGAGTAGATGACCATGTATGCAGGAGCCTTGATGCAGAATCCATTGTATCCGACACTCTTCTTGAGCTCTTCCCAGACCGTTCCGATATAGAACTTCAGATCTGTTTCGATCTCATCAACGAGATCACTTTCGTCATCTTCATAATAAGTCATCAGTTCAGTGAGTACGCTGTCTTCAACTTTTCTTGGTGAGAAGCCTCTGCAGGAATTTCTTTTTTTGACTATATCCTCATAATATTCCATGTTTGTACCTCTTTTATCTTGCTTGGATCAACTTTGTGCAGTGCTTGTTCAACATATATGCATACGCAATACATAGAAATTTTAGCACCGCTCCAAGTGTTTTTCAATGACGGAGAACTCATGAGCAGAACCATAACCAAAATCATAACCAAAACCAAGATCAAGGCCAGTACCGCAACGATCAATGAAGTGGGAATATCAAATCGGAAAGCGTTCGTTGCTGCAAACTGCTATTTATGAGTATAAGCAAATGTGTTAAAATAACTGACGAAAACAGTTGAAATACTGTGCTTATTAATGATGAAACATCTAAAAACGGGAGGATAGTAATGCTTAAGAATTTCAAAGAGATGGCTGAATTGGTAAAAGCAAACCCTGTTAAGAAGAGAATCGTTCTCTGCTGCGCTCATGATGAGCATTCGCTTGATGCGGTATATGAAGCATTCAAAGAGGGCATCGTTGAGCCTGTATTCGTAGGCAAGGAAGATGAGATCAAGGCGATCTGCGCTGAGCACGGTTTCGACTTCGGTGATGTAGCAATCTACAATGAAGACGACGATGTCGAGGCTGCAAAGAAGTCGGTAGCGCTTATCCGCGAAGGAAAGGGCGACTTCCTGATGAAAGGCCGCATGCAGACTGCTGACCTGCTGAGACAGGTAGTAAATAAGGAGACAGGTCTTCAGGTCGGAAAGATCATGTCGCACGTAGGACTTTTCCAGGTGCCTAATTATCACAAGGTGGTAGTGCTGACAGACGGTGGCATGCTTCTTCATCCGGATCTCGAGCAGAAGGTAAAGATAATCAATAACGCAGTAGAAGTGCTTCACGCTCTCGGTTATGAAGATCCGAAGGTAGGCGTCATGTGCGGAGCAGAGCTTCTCAACAAAAAGGCTCAGGAGTCGGTAGACGCAGCAGCTCTTAAAGAGATGAACCAGAAGGGTGAGATCACCGGCTGCACAGTTGAGGGCCCTATTTCCTACGACATCGCGCTAAGCAAGGAGATCGCTGAGTTCAAGAAGTTTAACAGTCCTGTTGCAGGTGAAGTCGATGCCATGATCATGCCATCAATGGCTACGGGAAACATGGTAGGCAAGGCCTGGACTGTAAGCAGCAACGGAATGATGGCTGGCATCATTGTAGGCGCAAAGGCACCGATCGTTCTTACTTCGAGGGGCTCAAGCGCAGAGGAGAAGTTCTATTCCATCGTACTTGCTGCAGCAGCTTCTGTTTAAAAAATATAAAGATTGCTTTATGTTAAATTTCTGTAGTGATACAAGAAATTAGGAATATAATATATTTCAGAAAGGTAAAGTAAGCTTTACATAGAAAAAGAAAAATAAAGTAAAGTAAACTTTACGTCAAAGACCGAAGAAATGTAAAGCTTACTTTACGTATAAGATTGGAGTGACGTAAAGACTACTTTATATATGCGACTGAAATAATGTAAAGAATACTTTACGTAAATTGCTGAAAAAACGTAAAGATTACTTTACAATCTGAAAACAAGGGTGCTTTAAGTAGGGGTTGATATAATGACGAACTGGAAAGACGCATACCCGAGACCGCAGCTGGTAAGGGACAAGTGGCTGAGTCTCGACGGAAAATGGACATTCAGCATCAAAAAAACCACCGAGGCAGGTCTGCCTTCACAGCCTAAGGTCATCAATGTGCCGTTCTGTCCGGAAAGCATGCTGTCAGGGCTTAACAGACTTACCCGTCAGGATGAGATCATGCTGTATGGCCGCGGCTTTACTGTTCCCGGGGAGTGGGAGGGCATGAGACTGATCCTACACCTCGGAGCTGTCGACCAGGTCGCGAAGGTATACATCGACGGAAAATACGCTGGTTCTCATGAGGGCGGCTATCTTCCTTTCAGCTTCGACATAACGGAACTGCTCAATGAAGGCGGCGGAAAACACAGCGTTATAGTTGAGGCATTCGATACACTCGACCACAAGTATCCGTGGGGCAAGCAGAAGTACAAGAGCGGCGGCATCTGGTACACGCCTGTGTCCGGTATATGGCAGAGCGTCTGGCTCGAGCCGGTGCCTGAAAAGCACATAACATCACTCGAAATAGACACCGGACTGGACTGGGCTGAAATCAGAGCATACGGTATTACAGAAGGCACACTCGACCTTTGCGGTAAAACATATGATCTTGAGGATGTGACGGCTGAAGGAAAGCCGTGCGCGTCTGTACACATAGACATCGATGATCCGAAGCTCTGGACGCCTGAAGAGCCGAATCTCTATGACTTCAGTATCACAAGCGGCGACGACAGCATAAGATCGTACTTCGCGTTGCGTACCATGACCATAGAGGATAAAGGGGGATGCACGAGGCTCTGCCTCAATGGCCTGCCTTACTTCTTCAACGGAGTCCTGGATCAGGGCTACTGGCATGACGGAATCTATACTCCTTCGTCGCCTGACAAGTACGCCGAGGACATACTCGCAATGAAATCGCTCGGATACAACACGCTCAGGAAACACATCAAAGTTGAACCTGAGATCTTCTACTATGAGTGTGACAGGCTTGGCATGGCAGTGTTCCAGGACATGGTGAACAACTCGGATTACTCTTTCGTGAGGGATTCGGTGCTGCCGACGATCGGGGTCAAAAAAAAGGACGATAAAAACCTGCATGACGATCCTGAAAGCAGAAAGATATTCTTTGAATCCATGGAAGGAACTGTAAAGGCGCTCCGCAACCATCCATCTGTCTGCTACTGGACGATATTCAATGAAGGATGGGGACAGTTCGACGCGGACGTGGCTTATGACAGGCTGAAGGAGCTCGACAGTTCCAGGATCATCGACAGCACGTCAGGATGGTTCTGGCAGAGCAAGAGCGATGTTGACAGTTATCACATCTACTTCAGAAAAATCGACCTGACACCGGGCAGCAGACCTCTGGTCATCAGCGAGTTCGGCGGATACGCGTGCAAGCTTCCGGGTTATTACTATGGCGGTAAGAGAGACTTCGGCTACAGGAAGTGCCCGGACAGAACAGCTCTTCAGAAAGACATAGAAAGGCTTTATCAGGAGGAGATAGAACCGCTGAAGGCAAAGGGCCTCAGTGCGGCGATCTATACACAGCTTTCCGACGTTGAAGATGAGACAAACGGATTGCTCACATATGACCGCGAGGTAAAGAAGGTCGATTCCGTAGTATAAAAACAGATGCTGACTGGAAAGTGAAGTCTTAAAGAAATGAAAAACGGTTCGATGCCGGTAAGCACCGAACCGTTTTTTGTTTTGTACGGATCTCAGAGTTTCTGTTACAGAACTCTTGTCTTGATGACGCAGTCGCAGCTGAATGGCTCTGTTCCTGCTGCAACGTCAGCGATGAAGTATCCGAAATCGTTAGCTCTGTTCTTGTTGCCTGCGAATCCTGCGAGCTTGTCGCCGTAGAACTCTTCCATCTTAGCCTTGATCTCGTCAGCGGACTTCTCAGCCTTTACGAGGAAGCAGTGTCTCTCATCGCCCTTCTTCTCCATGGAGACTCGTGGGTAGTTGACAGAGTTGATGATGTTTCCGTTTTCGAGGTAGTCCATGAGCTGATCTGTAGCCATTACAGCGCAGTTCTCTTCAGCTTCTGCTGTGGAAGCTCCGAGATGCGGTGTGGCAACGATTCCCTTCTTGCCGATGTACTCAGGCTCGAGGAGGTCTGTCATGTACTTTCTCATCTTGCCGGACTCGAGAGCCTCAACAACATCGTCAACAACGATGAGGTCAGGTCTTGCATAGTTCATGAAGATGACGCCGTCCTTCATCTTTGCGATGAGGTCCTTGTTTACCATGCCCTTTGTTGTCGGCAGGGAAGGAACGTGGATCGTGATGAAATCGCACTCAGGAACCATTTCCTCTGTGCTGTCCTTGAGTTCTACAGGAGCTGTCAGGCAAGGATGCGGTGTGAATGCTTCATAGCCGACTACTTTCATGCCGAGAGCATATGCAGCGTTGGCGATCTTTGCGCCGATGGCTCCGAGACCGATGACGCCCAGAGTCTTGCCAGCGATCTCTGTGCCGGCGAATTGCTTTTTGCCTTTTTCAACGTTTGCTGCTACATCGCCTTCGAGTGTCTGGCCCCATGAGATACCCTCATAAATATTACGGGCACCCATGATCATGCCTGCTACAGCGAGTTCCTTAACAGCGTTCGAGTTTGCGCCAGGTGTGTTGAATACTACGATGCCTTTTTCAGCACACTTATCAAGAGGGATGTTGTTGACGCCGGCTCCGGCTCTTCCGACAGCAAGAAGGTTGTCAGAGAGTTCCATGTCATGCATCTTGAAGGATCTTAAGATGATTCCGTTAGCCTTATCTACGTCGTCTGTAAGCTCAAACTTGTCAGTGAGTCTGCACAGACCCTTCTGGGAAATGTTGTTAAGAGTACCGATGAAATACTTGTCCATTATGTCCTCCGCTTTGATTAATAAAAGATTTATATAAGCACTTAATTACAGGCATATTTCACGCTTTATGAGCGGCTGCCCATACACATTTAGTATAACACCGCGACAGGTTTACATCAACATCGCAGGGCATGAGTAATATGACAAATACAAGTTGAAACATTGACATAAAACGCATAATATTATAGTGAGAAAAAATTGGGATTTCATAAGAAAACAACTTAAAAATCATAAACAGGGAGGTAACTAAATGGCAAAAGTTGATCTGACTAAGTATGGAATTACCGGTACCACTGAACTGGTCTACAATCCATCATTTGAATTCCTTTTCGAAGAGGAAATGAAGCCAGAACTGGAAGGATATGATAAGGGACAACTCACAGAACTTGACGCAGTAAACGTAATGACCGGAATCTATACCGGACGTTCGCCTAAGGACAAATACATCGTCATGGATGAGAATTCCAAGGACACAGTATGGTGGACGACGGAAGGTTACAAGAATGACAACCACCCGATGTCAGAGGAAGTCTGGGCAGAGATCAAGAAGATCGCGATCAATGAGCTCTGCAACAAGAGACTGTTCGTAGTAGACGGATTCTGCGGAACAAACCCTGATACCCGCATGGCCATCCGTTTCATCATGGAAGTTGCATGGCAGGCACACTTCGTAAAGAACATGTTCATCATCCCTACAGACGAAGAACTTGAGAACTTCGAGCCTGATTTCGTAATCTTCAACGCATCCAAAGCTAAGGTGGAGAACTACAAGGAACTCGGACTCAACAGCGAAACATGCGCAGCATTCAACATCACAAGCCGTGAGCAGTGCATCATCAACACATGGTACGGCGGAGAGATGAAGAAGGGCATGTTCTCAATGATGAACTACTATCTCCCTCTCAAGGGCATCGCTTCGATGCACTGCTCTGCAAACACGGACATGGAGGGCAAGAACACAGCAATTTTCTTCGGACTTTCCGGAACAGGCAAGACTACTCTTTCGACAGATCCTAAGAGACTCCTCATCGGAGACGATGAGCACGGCTGGGATGATGAGGGCGTATTCAACTTCGAGGGCGGCTGCTATGCAAAGGTAATCAACCTCGACAAGGAGTCGGAGCCTGATATCTACAATGCTATCAAGAGAAACGCTCTTCTTGAGAACGTAACTGTTGATGCTGAAGGCAAGATCGACTTCGCTGACAAGAGCGTAACAGAGAATACACGTGTATCGTATCCTATCGAGCACATCCAGAACATCGCAAAGAAGGTAAACGGCAAGTCCGCAGGCCCGCAGGCAGATAATGTCATCTTCCTCTCGGCAGACGCATTCGGAGTGCTTCCTCCGGTTTCGATCCTGACACCGGAGCAGACACAGTACTACTTCCTCAGCGGATTCACAGCAAAGCTGGCCGGAACCGAGAGAGGAATCACTGAGCCTACACCTACATTCTCCGCTTGCTTCGGACAGGCATTCCTTGAGCTGCACCCTACAAAGTACGCTGAGGAGCTGGTCAAGAGAATGGAGAAGAGCGGCGCCAAGGCTTACCTGGTCAACACAGGCTGGAACGGCACAGGCAAGCGTATCTCGATCAAGGATACAAGAGGCATCATCGACGCTATCCTGAACGGCGACGTACTCAAAGCACCTACAAAGAAGATTCCATACTTCAATTTCGAGGTACCTACAGAGCTTCCTGGCGTAGATCCTGGAATCCTCGATCCTAGAGATACATATGAAGATCCTGCAGTATGGGATGAGAAGGCTAAGGATCTTGCCGGAAGATTCATCAAGAACTTCGACAAGTACACATCGAATGAGGCAGGCAAGGCTCTCGTAGCAGCAGGCCCGGCTCTCTAATTTCAGAGAGGATACATCATTACGTCTGTAATACTTCACAAAAGTGAAGTATAATATAATACAGATATAAAAACCCTTTTACTTTAAATTTACGGAGGTATAGACCAATGGCTGATGAATATCGCGTATTTAATTTTTCTGCTGGACCATCTGTTCTTCCTGAACCAGTACTCAGAAAGTGCGCAGCTGAGATGCTCAACTATGAGGGAACAGGCGAATCTGTAATGGAAATGAGCCACAGATCGGCTGAGTTTCAGAAGATCATCGATGATGCAGAAGCTAATCTGCGCAAACTCATGAACATTCCTGATGATTATTACGTAATGTTCCTCCAGGGCGGAGCTACACTCCAGTTCTCGATGGTTCCTATCAACCTGATGACAGGAACAGGCAAGGCTGACTACATCGTAGCAGGCCAGTGGGGCAAGAAGGCATGGGAAGAAGCCCGCAAGTTCGGCGATGCACGCTGCGTAGCTTCATCCGAGGCTGATAAATACACATACATTCCAAAGGTAACCAAGGAAGACATCAGAGATGACGTTGACTATGTTTACATCTGCTACAACAACACCGTATTCGGAACTCACTACAATGAGCTTCCTGACTTCGGCGATCATCTGCTCGTAGCTGACATGTCATCCTGCATCCTCTCCGAGGAAGTTGATGTATCAAAGTTCGGTCTCATCTATGCCGGTGCTCAGAAGAACGTTGCTCCTGCCGGCATGACGATCGTTATTATCAGAAAGGATCTCGTAGGCAAGGCTCCTGCTAATACTCCGATCTATCTCGACTACAAGACACATGCTGAAAAGGGATCGATGTATAACACTCCTCCTTGCTACACGATCTATGTAGCAGGCGAAGTATTCAAGTATCTGCTTGAGAACGGCGGAATCCCTGCAATGCATGAGAAGGACGTACGCAAGGCTAAGAAGATCTACGATTATCTCGATTCTTCAGAGCTCTTCAGAGGAACTGTTGCCAAGGAAGACAGATCTCTCATGAACATTCCGTTTGTAACAGGCGATCCTGACCTCGATAAGGAGTTCATCGCAGGTGCAAAGGAGAGAAACATGATCAACCTGAAGGGACACAGAATCGCAGGCGGAATGAGAGCTTCCGTTTACAATGCGTTCCCTGAAGAAGGCGTTGACGCACTCATCGAATACATGAAGGAATTTGAGGCTGCTCATAAGTAAGTCTTTAATGGTCCGGGGGGCATGCCCCTCCGAAAGAAACATTTTGCGGAGAAGTTAGAAGTGTTGAATAACAGCAACACATCACGCATAAGAAAACAGATGGTGGCCATCATATCGGTGTTCCTGATACTGGTGACCACCATCGGTTATATTGCTCCTTTTGAAGTATATGCAGAAGGTGAAAGTGTTGTAGTGCCAAAAAAGGCGCCTTCTGTGAGCGCCAGCTCATACATGGTGATGTCCGGTTCCACAAGCGAAAAAGTTGCTTCGAAGCATGCTGACCGTAAGATGCAGCCGGGAAAGATCACCATGCTTATGACAGCGATGGTAGTGCTCGACAACATGTATAACGATAGAGAGCTGAAGAACACCGTTGAAACGGGATCTGCGATCGCCGAATACGGTGATACCTTCAAGGAAGGTGAGTCTGCGAGTGTTGGAGATCTTCTGGATGCCATGCTGGTAGGAGGGGATGTCCAGTCCGCAGAACTGCTCGCCAAATACAGCGCGTCATCAAGGGACATTTTCGTGAACGAGATGAATGCCAAGTGCATGGAACTCGGGCTCATGGATACCCTGTTCAAGAACGCAGGCGGGCGCTATGACATAGCAGCATATTCCACAGCAGCAGACCTTGCAGTCATCACACAGGCTGCGTACAGATATCAGGCGGTAAAGGATGCGCTGGCAAAGAAAAGCGTAAAGATCGCTGTTCTTGATAAAAAGAAAAAGAAACCGAGACAGGTAGAACTCAAGAGCACCAATCTGCTTCTCACGGGGAATGAAAAGACGGATTACCAGTACATAAAAGGCGGTATCCTCGGCCTTGTGGATGAATCCGTCAATTCCGCGCAGTTTGCGGCCATAGCTGCAAAGGACGACATGCAGATGATAGTGGTTCTTATGGACTCAGCCAAAGAGAACACTGCAAGAGAGGCGACATCTCTCTTCGAGTATGCTGATGCAAAGGTTACGAAAAACACGATCGTCAAGAAAGGCAAGATGGTCGGTCATGCAAGAGTCAGGGGCGGAGCTGTAACGAGAGTTCCGGCTTACACTGAGACCAAGGGATTCGCATATGTGCCTCCTGAAGGCAGTGACTCGCTGATACAGACACAGGTAGCAATGTACGACGATCTGAACGCACCGCTGAAGAAAGGCGATAAGGTCGGAGAATACAGGATATATGTGGCTGATGAACTTAAGGGCACGGTCGATCTTATAATAAAAGAGGATGTACCTTTAGGCTGGTATCCGTCCAGATACTATATTTCAAATACGGCAACGATAGTCCTCGGAGTGATGCTGTTCCTACTGCTTGTGCTGCTTATAAGGGCGGGGCATGTGAAGCGCCGCCGGGCAAAAATCCGTGAGGTCATGCGCAGGGAGAAGATCCGCGAGCTGGCGATGATGCAACTTGAGATAGATGAGGACAGAAAGCGCCGTGAATGGGATGCGACAGGCTACGAGTCCATGCCGCCGCGCACGACGGATATACGCAGGGAAGCGATAAACGAAGGCGGAAGCAGGAGAGGAAAAAAAACCCGGAGCAAAACATAAGACATGTTTGATATAGGGGAAGAACTGAAAAAACTGCCGAAAACTCCCGGCGTGTATATGCATAAGGACAGCCTGGGCGAAGTGATCTATGTAGGCAAGGCGATCAATCTGAGAAACCGCGTAAGCAGCTACTTCAGAAAGACTTCACAGGCAGATCCCAAGGTGAGAGCGATGGTCTCCAATATAGCAGAGTTTGAGTACATAAGCTGTGCTACGGAGATGGAAGCTCTCCTTTTGGAATGCAATCTTATCAAGAAATACATGCCTCGATACAACATCCTGCTGAAGGATGACAAATCGTATCCGTTCATAGAAGTGACTACGAACGAAGAATTTCCGAGAGTCATAAGCACGCGCAGGCTCAGGCGTGACGGTAACCGTTACTTCGGACCGTATTCGGATGCAGGGGCGGTCAGGCGGATCCTCGGAATGATCGATGAGATGTATCAGTTCAAGAAGTGCCGTCAGCAGGAATTCAGAAAGGGCGTGAGGCCGTGCCTGAACTATTTCATCGGCAAGTGCCCCGGCGTGTGTACCGGAGAAGCTGATAAAACTGCTTACAGGGAAAATATCGATGAAGTGATAGAAATCCTTTCCGGGAGAGATTCCGCCGTTACAGCGAGATTAAAGGCTGAAATGGAGAAGGCATCAGAAGAACTGAGATATGAGGATGCTGCCAGGTTCAGGGACTACATAAGGTCGCTGAAATCACTGGGAGAAACGCAGCGCGCGACAATGGTGAAGGAGAGAGACGCGGATGTTCTTATCCCGGTCATCACACAGAAGACAGGGGTCGTCGCCAGATATAAGGTTGAGAGCGGCAGGATGAGCGGACGCGAGATCACATATATCAGAAGTGACCATGCCGGTCGAGCCATGCCGGATTCGGAAAAGGAAAGGAAGACTCTGGGAGCGGAGATGATAGCCTCGTTCATCAAGCAGTATTATCCGGAGCTTTCGATACTGCCGAGGGAAATCATTCTGCCGGTACATATAGAAGATGAAGAACTGCTTGAAGAGTTCCTCGATAATATAAACACGGCGAATGCAGAGGGCAGGACGGATGTCATGCACAAGACCCGGTTCATCGTGCCTGAAAGGGGCGAGAAGAGGGCGGTGCTGAGGATGGCAATGGAAGATTCCGTTAAGCTTGCCGGTACGCTCGATGAAAAGGCTGAGAGAGAGGCTGAGAGGAGAGATGCCCTCAGAAAGGAGATCGCCGCACTCATAGAATACGCTTCGTCCATAAGCGGGAACGCCCCATTGCTCATACCTGATGATGACGACAGGGAATACAGGGTCGAAGCCTACGATATCTCAAACTTCAACGGTCTTGATACCGTCGGCGGGATGGTCGTATATGAGGGCAGAAAACCGATAAAGAATGATTACAGAAAATTCAAGGTGAGGACTGCTGAGGGAGATGACTACGGCAGCCTGAGAGAGGTGATATACAGAAGGCTTAAGCGCGCGCGTAAGGGGGACGAGGGCTTCAGCACTTATCCGGACATCATGTTCATAGACGGAGGACTGGGTCAGGTAAGGGCAGTAAAGGCCGTCGTCGATGCGTTCCGCATCGCGATCCCGGTAGTCGGGCTCGCAAAAGACGACGCGCACAGGACACGAGCGATCGTCTTTGACGACGGCCGTGAGATCGATCTCCGGGACAACCGCCTGCTTTTCAGCTACTGCGGTAATATCCAGGAGGAGGTCCATCGCTTCGCTATAACCTACATGTCCGGAGTAAAGGGCAAAAAGATGATCAGGTCCGCGCTCGAGGATATTCCGGGGATCGGCCCGAAGCGCAGGGGAGAACTTCTGAACAGATTCGGCAGCATAAAAGCCATCAAAAATGCAACTTACGAGGAACTGCTTGAAGTGGATGGAATGAACAGCAAGGCTGCGGAAAGCATTCTGGAATTTTTTGCAAACGGACAAGCTGATAAATAAGCGCATACTTGCGAAATATATCGCCTCGTGTTATATTGATATAGCATTTCAGGAAAGGAGAATTGCATTATGGCAGAAGATATCAAGAACGTAAACGTCGAAGAAGAAGAAGAGGATATCATCACTCTGGAATTTGATGACGACACTGCAGTTGACTGCTATGTACTGGGCACATTCGAACTGAATGATAAGGAGTATATCGCTCTTGAACCTGAAGACGGCACTGACGATGTATACATTTATGGATACAAGCAGATAAGCGATGACGAGTTCGAGATCATCGAGATCGAATCCGAAGAGGAATTCGATGCAGCTGCCGCTGAGTTCGATGCCATCATGGCGGAAGAATAAAAAAAGAGAAATTAGTTCTCGACAAGCATTAGAAGATAGTGTATACTAAATGGCGTGCTGTGGGTACGCCATTCATGTGCGGATGTGGCGGAATTGGCAGACGCGCACGGTTCAGGTCCGTGTGAGTAACATCGTGAAGGTTCGAATCCTTTCATCCGCACCAAAAATTGGCAGCCGAAAGGCTGCCATAGTATTATGGGGCGTTAGCGCAGCTGGGAGCGCGTCTGACTGGCAGTCAGGAGGTCACGAGTTCGAGCCTCGTACGCTCCACCATCCAAACCCTTGGAATTCCAAGGGTTTTTGCGTTTTTTGGGGTGATTGGATTTGGTCGTACGCACAACGCCCCCAATGCGTTAAAATTGCAGCACTATATTTTAAGGGACTTCTCAAATTACCGATTTAAGGGCCTAAAAAAATCAAGTAATGGTATTTATCCTCTTAAATGATTATACTGATAAAAAGCATATTAAGTCGGGATATGTGGAGGATCTATAGTGGCATCCAGCAAAGAATACCTGAACTACATATTAGAGCAGCTTTCAGAGCTTAATAGGATTACTTACAGAGTAATGATGGGGGAATACATCATCTATTATGATGGTAAGGTTGTCGGAGGTATTTACGATGACCGTTTTCTTGTGAAGCCGACGAAGTCTGCTGTAAAAATGATGCCTGATGCCAATCTGGAGCTTCCATATGAAGGTGCTAAGGAAATGTTGCTCGTGGATGATGTAGAAGACAAAGAATTTCTGCGTGAACTTATCGAGACAATGTACAATGAATTGCCGGCACCAAAGAAAAAGAAGTAAGCATAAGCGCTCTGCTTGAGTGGGAAAAATATGATGGATAATGATAATTGCTTTGAGAAAGGGGGCACATTAATGAAGAAATTAATTATCGGTGTGATGCTTACCATTGCAGTGTTATGTCTTGCAGCTTGTGGGGGCTCGT
>CACYLW010000004.1 GCA_902775345.1 uncultured Eubacteriales bacterium
GGCATCGAGAATGCCTCTTTTGTCATGCAGTTTTCAAGGTTCTAATCATCTAAATAGATTTCTTCAATTTAGGCTTGATTTTTAATAGTTAGTCTACTGCTTATGTAATAATTTTTCTATGGCTTCTGCGATCCGTCTGCTGCTGTTTCCATCGCATGCAGACATGTATTTTTCCCTGAATGCTTCGAGCCTGCTGTCTGCTTCAAAGCGGCCCTGTTTCAGATATGCGGACAGCTCGTCCTCTGTCTTGAATATCTCGCCCGGCAGGTCTGTTTCGTAATCGAGATAAAAGTCCCTGTCGTACTCATCGTAGTCGTAGCAGAAGAACGCCATCGGCTTGTTGAGAAGCGAGTACTCGAATATGACTGAGGAGTAATCCGTGATCAGCAGGTCGGCCGCTATCATCGCATCGTTGGTGGAAATATCTCTCACCAGTCTGATTTTATCATAATTCCACTTGCCTTCATATGGTGGCATAAGCGGATGCGGACATATGAGGAGAATCTGATCGTCATTCAGGCTTTTGTCTATCTTTTCGTAATCTGCGAGAGGAAGATAAACTCTCTTGGTGCCCTTTCCTCTGAATGTCGGCGCGTACACGATGATCTGCTTTCCCTCGAGTTCAGGCATTCTCTCGTATACGGATTTTCTGGTCCTCTCGAGGTATTTTTCATCGAAAAACTTGTCGCTTCTAGGGACGCCGAGAGCCTGAACTTTATCCTTGCCTATGCGGAACGCATTTGCGTATATCTCTCTTATGGCCTCCGAGCTTACCGTCACAAGGTCGTAGTCCCTGTGATACATCGCATCCATTCCCGGATACATGCCGGTTCCCTCGACTCCGAACTTCTTGAACGCTCCTGCAGCATGCCACAGCTGAACGTAGTACTGGCCTTCCCTTTTCTTGTTGTCCCTGAGCAGCATCAGATAGTCATCCGTGACGACGACCTTGCTTGAGTAGACCGCCCTGGCAGCCTCGAGGGCTTTCTCAGGATCCTTCTGTATGGTCTTGCTGCAGTACGTCACCTTCGGTGCGTTTGTCAGCTCATACACCTTCGCCAGATTGTCCTGAGGTTCTCCGTCTGATCTTACCGAAACAAAAGCGATCCTGTCTTTGATCCTGCCGTCGTTGACCGCGCGTGTCATCTTCACAGTGTCACGCCTTGTCTTCTTCCAGTCAGGTTCGTGCTTTGCTGTCAGCTCCGCGTCAAGCCTCAGCTCTGAGGTGAGCCTTGTTCGCTTGCTGTCAGGGTAGAACGACAGCTTGTTTTTGCGCAGCTTGATTATATATCCGCACTTGACGCAGTAATTATGTCTCTGCCCCCTGTCGATCCCGAGATAGTCATCAAATGTAGGTCTGAAATCCATCTCAGTTCCGTCTATCTGAAGCATGAAGGTCAGCACCCTTCCCGGTTTTACCGGTATTTCAGCGCTGAAGACCTCACCATCTACGATTATCTCGCCTGCGAGGCCCCTGAGATCGGCGTATTCGCTCGGTCTTATTTCAGGATCGTATCTGTTGCCCTCTTCATCGAGTATATAGAACACGAACGGCTTCTTTGTCGTGTTGACCGCGATCAGGCCCTCCATGCTGAGGACTCCGTCAGTGATATCAAAGGTTTTGACGAACAGCATAGTTCTGGCTCTCAGGCTCAGCAGCTGCTGCCCCTCAAAGTAGAACCTGAAGTCATCGCGTTTTGCTTCCCTGATTATCTCCCTTCCGTATTTCAGGTTTGCGAGATAGAGCTTTCTGAACTGGTTCAGTCCGTCCGCAGTGACAAGGACACCAAGGTCTATCGGCTTCATCACATCCTTTATGATACCTATGTAAGCGTCCTTTTCTTCTTCGCTGAGAACATCAGGCGAGTAAAACCTCCAGCGCAGGTCGTACAGTATCACGTACTGTATGAAAGGAAGGACCTTACCGTACGCGTCTATGGACTTTTTCTCAAGCCCCAGATAATAAGCTCTCGGCACCTCCAGATACCAGGATTTTCTCTTAGGTGCGGATGACGATCCGCTTACCGGCCTGAAGTTTCTTCTGTAATAGAAGACTGCCTCCGTAAGGATCCCCAGCATCGGTTTTTTCAGGAGTATCGTGTTTACGAACTCCGAGTCCTCTCCCGAGGATATTGCCGGGTTGAACTGTTCGCCTTTGATCGCGGAACTCCTGAATACGGTGTTGCCTATGGTCGAGCAGATCATCTTAGGCTCCGCCGACAGATCCACGACCCTGCTTCCGCTGCTGAATTTGTAATCGAGCGGATGGATCTCTCCTGCATAATCTCCCAGGTAATCCATCTTGCAGCTGCATACGTCAAAGGCACCGTTTCCTTCCTCGAAGAAACTGTATATCTCCTTAAAGGCATCTGCGTTCCAGAGATCATCGCCATCGAGGAAGACCGTATACTTGCCGCTGATATGTTTTATACCTTCGTTTCTCGCGCTCGAAACGCCTCCGTTCTCCTTTACGATGTAAACGACATTCTCAGGATATTTTTCCGCGAAGGCCCTGCAAATATCGCCGCTGCTGTCGGTGCTGCCATCATTCACAAGGATCGACTGGACATTGTCCGCGAAGCCTATGGTCTGGCCGGCGATGCATTCCAGCGTCTGTTCCAGAAAATCTTCTGCGTTGTATACCGGCGTTATTACCGAGATCTTGAAGTCTTTGTTCATTTGTATGTCACTCTACTTTACTATGCTTTTTATAGCTTTTTTAATGCGTTTTTTCATGTCGCTTCCCGCCGGAAGCGGTGTTCTGCCATTAAGGGCAAACCTGTTTTTCCCGTAGTCTGATGACAGGCTTCTGAGATACTCCAGCTTTTCGTCTGCAGTCCCCCTTGCGCTCAGCTCGCTGTCGACTGTCGCGAACGGAACGGTATCAGCGTCTTCTCTGAACAGCGCAGGTTCTTTGCCCTTGAAATGTTTGTGATATTTTGTCTGCTTCGGGGTCCATTTGTGCACGCACGGGTCAGCCCAGAAGAGATTGTTCGCAACTTCTTTTGCGGGATTGCCGGCGTAGCTTGTATTGGATGGTATGCTCTTGCCCGCGAGTACCGCGCCTCCTCCGAGTATGCTTCCGGAATGGATCCGGCTGCCCTTCAGTATGAGCGCGTTCTGACCGATCCAGACATGGTCGCCTATGTAAACGCTCTTTGAAGGATTGATCCTGTCGTGTGTTTCCGCCGAATATACCAGATGCGGATCCGCCGTTCGTATCCACACACCAAACGATACAAGGGCTTCGTCTCCTATGAATACGGACTTTCCCTCGGAACATATTATATGCACTGCTCCGTTATAGTAGCCTTCTTTTCCGAAATAGCAGACGCACCCGTTGTTGACGGTCACGTCGACCCTGTAGATGTGCTTGTTTTTCGAAAAATAAACGACGCTGTCATTCGCGTTGAAGATCACCCGGCAGTTCTCCATCGAAACGCCTTCTTCGCAGAAGAGGATGTTGTTCTCTCCATGAATGATGATCTCGCTGTTTTTCATTGAAAACGACTCCGGATCACTCAGAATGATCTTATTGTCAGTGCAGCCGGCGATGTCTTCTGTTGTTTTGATTACCTGACTCATGCTGCCGCTTTTATCTCCTTTTTACTGAATGCTTTGTTTATCAGCGTGATAATGAAGTCAGTCACCTTTTCGAACAGCAGTGCCATGACCATCGTTACCGCAAATACAACTATGAGGCTGATGTACTTGTGGCTCTCTACGCAGCCGAAGTGCGCCAGCAGCGTCATAGGTATCCTCTGTAAAATATATATGCTGAAAATATGCTTGCCGAACCACTCAAGCAGCGGGTTGCATATGTTTACCTTCATTGTGACCATGATCAGCAGGGTCGTGAACATGAGAGCCCAGACCGTGTAGCCTTCTATGCCGAAGCTCCATCTCTTGAAGAACGAAACGACATATACTCCAAGCACGGCAGTCAGTACCAGCAGATAAGTGATATCGCTCTTCATCACGATCCTGTCTATCTGCTTTCTGGCTTCCGACCAGAGCGCTCCGAAAGGAAGTATGATGATCGTATTGTATGTATATCCCGGCCTGTCGGCTTTCATGAGCGTGAACACGAAGGCAACGGTAAAAATGAACATCAGGATCAGGCCTGCGGTCCTTCCGTGTTTTGAAAAAACTGCTCTTCCGAGTTTGAAAGCCGCGTACATCAGCAGGTATTCGACCAGCATCGCGAAAATATACCAGTTGGAGTTGCCTACGGTACCCCATCCCGTAAGCGCCAGCAGGAAGTTGCGCAGAGGGAAGACGGTCCCTATCAAGGCGTTCATGATCCAGAAGAGGACCACCGCAAAATCGAATCTCAGCAGCAGCTGCCAGAACTTGACAGGGAGCTTGCTCACATAAGACCCTTCCGTCCTGCGTATGGCTTCCATCATGCCATAGCCGGAATAGAACCAGAATGTCGCCACGACCAGCTGGTTAAGATGCTCACGCAGAACCAGATAAGGTTCGTCGTATACGCCTCCGAATGCGGCGTACTGCGCGTAGTGGCTGAACACTACAAGGATCACGAAGATGCCGTTCACCGCCACGGTGTTTCTTTTGTTGAGGTAATTATCGTTGAACTCACCGCCGCCGCTGAAGTTCAGTCCGTTGAATATGATCAACAGTAATATGATCAGAAAAAATAACATTCACTCGTTCCCGTTTGTAATTAAACATATCTGTCCAGCATAGGACACACAATAAAATAGAAGAATAATGGCGCATACCTCTCCATCGGTATGGTCGCAACATCTACCATTGATTCCAGGGCATATATCACCATGAATATGATCACGAACAGAAGATCTGACCGGTATCTTTCGTTATAAAACAGATACCTCAGTGAGATCAGGCCGGCCATCAGTTCAAGAATTATAAACAGTAAAGCGACCGGAACCCCGCACCTGTAACCATACTCGAAGAAATTGTTGTGCGCGTGCCCGACTTTGTTATTCGTCAGATCTGCCCAGTCTGTCTCGTCAAAGTTATTGCCGGTCAGGTTCAGATAACGCCCGTAGCTCTTCCATATGTCTACACGTCCGGTAGTATACCCGTTGAGATCTTCGTCATCAGGCACAAACCTGCTGTACCATGTAACCCGGCGTCTTCTTTCTCCGCCTTCTGTCTGGTGCAGCGAGACAGCTACGAGAGAAACTATCAGGGCAACTGCGATCACCATCACCAGAACCTTTTTTCTGTTCTTTATGACATCTGTGCTCGGCCTTTCGGAGTTGATCCTTCTGCTTCTTCTGGCATATCTGGCAACAAAGAACAGTGTGACAAGCAGGTTGATGCCTGATGCCAGGATGCAGGCACGTGATTTGCCCAGTATCATGATAGTTACGCCGATAACGGCTGCGAGTATGCAGAAAATGACTTTATTTGTCGTTCTGCGCCTTTTTCTCCCGAAAAAATACTCATACAGAAGATACAGCGAAATGGCAAACATGACCATTCCTATCATGCTGTAAATATTGGAGTTTCTCATCATGCCGCTGAATCTCCGCCCGTGTTTCAGCGAGCCTCTGATCAGCATCATGACCGTTGAATACACAAAGTACAGCAGCGATACTCCGAGGAAGGATTCCGATATGATCATGAACAGAGTGCTGTAGTCTCTTCTGTTTGTCCACACAAAATACAGCAGCGGATAAACGAAAAGCAGCATGAACCCGAAGCTGAGATATCCGTCGCCGATAGGATGAATGAGACCCGTGATCACGAGACCGAGCCCGCACAGGAACAGCGGGACTGATATGGCCTTTCTCCAGACGACCGGTCTGAGTTCGCCCTTCACGCTCAGAACAGACGTCAGTATCAGGGCGACCGTAAGTACAATATTTGTTTTAAGGTTTATATGCGGAACACCCCACCACAGCAGCGTTTCTCCGCTATAGAGAAAAGTAATGAGGAATACCACGGCAAAAAGAGCGCAGATCATTCTTTCTCTGCCTCTCTCGCTGATATTCTCCACTGCTTTGGCGGCAGGTTTCAGCAATATCATGTAGATTTTTTGCAGTCTTGCATACCAAGATTCCATATGTTCTACCTATGTATGGTTATTTCTGCGGTCACAGAGCGGCTGTATATACGCTTCCTATGCCTTTGACATCGTAAGCGCCGAGCATTTCCATCATTCTGAACACGTCAGATGCTTTTGTCCTGTCTGATACTGCTATTACTGCATTGTCGATCTCGTTCAGAGATTTTTCTTCGATCTCAGCCGCATTGCCGAGTACTGTTATGCGCAGATCCTTGTTTTCAGCACTTTGAGCTACTTCATTTACAGTACGCGCAGCACTGTCAGATGCGGTAAGATCAAGTACGGTAAGGTCTCTGATGTCCTTGTGTTCACATAATGCTTCAAACGCCGAGACGGTCTTTCTTATCTGGGCTTCTGTATCGCTCTTTCCCTTGTGCTGGATCCTGCCTATTGCTTCGCTGTTCATCAGCTTCTGTATTCCCTTGTGATCACCCGGGTGATATACCTCTCCGAGCAGTCTTGCACCGGTATAGTTCACGGTATCTACAGCTGAATTTACTCTGTCTCTCAGCATCATCAGAGCAGTGAAGGCAAGTGCGTAAAGCATCGCTCCAAGAACAAAGCCTGCAAGTGCGTATTTCTTGCTGAATCCAGGCTTTGCTTTCACTTCAGGCTCATCATCCGCTGTCCCCTGTTCAGTTTCAGCAGGATCAGCATCCTCAAGCTTGCTCGCGTTATCCTTGATGGCAACGATCGATTCCGCTGCAGCCTTTTGCTCATCGGACATCGATTTTTTAGCTTCTGTGAGGGCTTTTTCCATATTGTTGATATTGACCATTATTTCCCTCATCCTGCCGCCGGTGAACTTGTCATAGCAGGTTTCTTCTTCAGAATATGACAGTCTTACCGTGTGCTGTATATGCTGCTGCGACTTTGAATAGTCTTTTACGGAGGCTGTTACAGCGTCAGCAAGCTTTCCGGCATCCGTATCATACGGAAGGACTATCAGCGTGTTTATAACGTTGCTGCCGCTCATCGTGTCGATCTCGAAGCCTACTTTGTCTTCATCGGCAAACTGTATGAGTTCGGCGATGTATTTGTCTTCGGCCTCCTCTGATATCAGCGGCTTGACGGCTTCCACGTTTTTATTGCTGATAAGGTAGTTCTTGTAATTGCTGATAAGTGACGGAAGATCCTTTTCTTCTGCGCCTTCTATCGCATATGTCAGCACAAGCACTCTCTGATTTGTAGGGTCGGTACCCATGAGAAGCGATTCATCAAGGTACTTCTTCTGAGCATTGATCCATTCCTGTCCGTGCACCAGATATTCGACTCCGGTCCTCTCACTTTCAGGGATTTTTTTCAGCACTGAGTCTATCTGCTCATCCAGAGAGAGCTCCACCTGTTCCGCTTTCTCTTTATCTGCTTCCATGGCTGCGTTATATGCCTTAACAGCCATGAAGTGCTGTGCAAGGCAGAGCAGAACTGCCATGATCAGAGAGAAAAGCAGGATCGCTTTGTACTGCTTCAGCAGTCGCCAAAAGAGTTCCTTCAGATCAAGTTCCATTTTGCGTTCCAGTATCTGACTTTTCATGATTATGTCCTTCTGTTAATATCTATTCCGTATCATTTTATACTATCATATGAGTTGTTTTTATAGCAAACGGACTCATTCCCAGGTAATGACTTCCCGTTTTATTTTCCGGCCCAGCAGCCGGTGCATCATTTCAACTTTTTTGATCGCTTTTATTGCATCGCTGTAGCTTCCGTGATCCTCGTTGATCATCCAGTTTACCGTTTTCCCTGAAAAATGAACTCTTTTTCCGAGTTTCAGTTTTCTTGCAACAAGCATTATCCTGTAACTGGACTGTCTGAATACCGATCCGAAATTAGGATGCGACGGGTCCTGCTTCTCTCTGTAGTAACGCATCTTTTCCTCTTTTGCCCTGTCAGACTCTTCCCTGGTCATTTCCCTGAATCTGAACAGAACTGATATGATGATGCATTCAGGATGCTCGCGGAAGAAGGAATTGCGATGTGAAAACCCGCAGTCTTCCTTTTTCATCGTGACCGGCTTTCCGTCGATTATCGCGTCTATCGAAACGATATGGTCCGAGATACTTCTGTTCTGTTTCCTTCCGGTTCCCGCATTCATTGCAACTGCCCCGCCTACAAGGCCCGGAACATTGCATAGATATTCTATGCCGCCGTAACCGTCATCGTTGATTGTCCTGATCAGCTTCTGGAGTTTTACGGAAGCTCCGACTCTGTACATTCCATCAGACAGATCTGTAATGCTCTCATCAAAAGACTTAAGACAGACTACCAGATCGAATACCCTGTCGTTGATGAGCAGGTTTGATCCTCCTGAAATGAAGTATTCAGGCTTCAGTGTGTTGATCGTTTCAAGCAATTCATCCGTGTTTTCCGGGATAAGAAGTCTCCTTGCGGTTCCCCCGATCCGCACAGTCGTATACTTGCTCAGATCTGCATCTTTCAGTTCGACCATGATTATTTTTCTCCCACTCTTCCACTTTTCATCGGCCTCAGCATAGTGCTTGTAACTCCGTCAGTGTGAGGAAGGAACACCACATCCACCCCGAATTCCGCCAGATCGATCCTGGTCTGCTCCCAGCGCGGATTTCCTTTCCAGTCATCGCCTATGAAAATCGCGTCAAAGTGAAGCTGCTTCCAGGTCTCCGTTTTATCAAGTGTCGTGGTAATTATGCACTCATCGACAGCTTTGATGTTTTCAACGATGGTCCTGCGTTCCTCCTGATTTATGACAGGTTTTTTATGCTTATATGACTCGACCAGCTCATCGGCATTTACTCCGACTATAAGATAGTCGCAGTACTCCTTGGCGTGGTTGATCAGGTTCAGGTGCCCGATATGGAACATATCGTAAACCCCCTGCGTAAATCCTACTTTATATTTCTTTCCCATAGTAACCATCCTTTGATCCAATTAACTACTGTCTGTGTCCGCTACTGAACAGTTTTGCTTTCATTATGCCGAGCAATCTTTTGATAATGCTTCTCAGATAGCGGCTTTCTTCTGTCTTCCAGTAGATCAGTATGTAAACCGTAGGTACTGTTAATACTACGATAACCGCATGAATTATAACGGATATCCAGCTGTATCCGGTCAGGAGCCATGAGCAGATCCACATGTCGAAAGCTCCTGTCAGGACAAGTATCAGCAGATATACCGCGTTCTTTTTATAGTAAGCTGAGACCGGCTTGTAATTATTGAAGCTGTACTGATGTATTATCTTCGGGTCTATCGACAGATTTGTCATCGTATCTGCAAGGATAGTTCCGATAACTACACCATATATGCCTATGAACTGAACCAGCACTATCGATGCTGTCAGATTGATGATGATGCTGAGTATCGGTCTCTTCCACGCCTGTCTGAAGACTCCGGTCACCGTTCTTATCTGGCCAAGGTTCTGCTTTAATCCGTTCGTAAGTATTTCAAGTCCTACGAGCACGGAGAACGGCTTGGCTATAACATAATCCGTTCCGATCCATGCTGTCAAAAGCTCATCCGCGCATACCGAAACGCCTACCGCCGCAGTACCATACAGAATTATCGTGAGATAGTTCATGGTTTCAAAGAATCTGTACTTTGTTTCTATTCCTTCAGTGGCAAACAGGTTTCCCGTACTTGCCTTAACGGCAGAATAGAGCTGTCTCAGATATGTCCTTATGGTTGTGTAGAACAGAAGATAGTTGGAATACAGGCCGACCATCTCCATTCCGCAGAAGCCTCCCAGAACCATGTTGTCGGTTGCCTTAAGCACCGTTCCGTTCACCTTGTAGATGAACAGCGCGCCGCAGTCCTTGAACAGATCCCATATCTCCTCCCTGCTGATGCTGTCCGGCTCAGCCGAAAAGAACTGAGGATAATACTTTGTTGCTATGAAAGCATTGACATAGTTCTTCAGGATCGTGAAAGCCACTGCCGCCGCCGTGAATATGACAAAGTTTTTGAACAGTATCAGGATCAGTATCTGTGTAACGTTGGACACTATATTAACGGCATAATCCGCAACATTCAGGATATACTGCTTCTGGTTCGCCTTCATGATCGCTGAGCGGTATGCAAAGAACATATACGACGATACCGTCTGCAGCAGATAGAGAATGAATATCAGCGGCGCGTTGATCCCTATCACGGCAAGCTTGTCATAGTCCTTGATCAGGAAAGGAAGCGCCGGGATCAGGAGCAGTCCCAGTACCAGAATGACCAGGGCGACTCCGCGGTAAGCGGCTTTATAAAACTTCATCAGCATCCTGACCCGTTTCTCGTCATTTTCTGCCAGAGGCTTATAAAGCTTGAAATTGATCGCGGTGTCAAAGCCCAGTTCAGTCAAAGAAAGCATATTAAGAACGTCGGCAAAATAGCCGTTGACTCCAAGATATGCTTTTCCTAAAACGCTGATGAATACTGTACGGACAGCAAATCTGAAAATAGTGATCAGCAGCTGCCCGCCTAAGCTTGACAGCAGATTCAGTATTGAGTTTCCTGTCCGTGATTTCTTTTTCGCCATGTATCCTCCCTACTTACGCATGCTGCTGAAAAAATCCTATTTGCTGCGAATGGAAGTATAGGTTCTTTTGAACAGATAATAAGCCTTGCATATAGCAGCTGCAGGAGGTTTAACTCCGATCCATCTCGCCATCCTGACCGATGGATGTCTTACGCTCCGGAACTTCATGTAATCCACTATTATAAAGCCGTTTTTCACAGCAGTAGCTATGGCAGCAGCATTGTTATAGGCAGTAGTCCATACCGCGGTTTTGATTCCATGATCTCCCGCCCATCCGAGACAGCAGCTGATAAGTCTGGATGCGATACCATTCCCCGCAAATTCGGGATATACGGCAATGAATCTCAGATCCGCGCATCCGCCTTTTACATACCAGCCCTTTTTCTTTGTCGGAGCAACCATCATGATTCCCGCAAGGCGGTCTTCATATGTTGCGGTAAACACCGTTCCTTCTCCCATTTTCTTAAGGAACTCCTCTTTGCTGACGTTTGTGGTGTCGAAGTCAACGGCCTCGTTTCCGGCATGTGCCGCCACAAGCAGTTCATGTATCTGTTCGAAATCGATCGTTTCGTCCAGCTCACGATAGACTATTTTTTCTCTTTCTATCATTGTCAGGCCTTTTTCCTTGAAACTCTCTTTCTGATCTTTTTAGCAGTTTTTATGCTCTTTGAAGCTATTTTTTTGATTACTGTTCTGACTTTGATCTTATTGCCGGAAGTTATATACTTCCTGAACTCTGCGCCCGGAGCCGGGTCATCAGGATCATCCAGCAGGAGGATATCAACAGTTCTGTATAACTCCTCCATTTCTTCCTTCTTCATGTACCCCTTATTGACATCTTCCCAGGCTGCCTTCTCATAGAGGAAAGTTTTATGCAGCGTGATCTCCGGGGAAGAGTCATATTCCTCTCCGGCAACGGCACTGATGAGGATATCCGGGAGATTGACTCCTGAAGCGTAGTACGAGTAGTTAGGTCCTCCGCTTCTCAGATTTATCTCGTTGAAGTAGATCTTATCTCCGACGCAGAACACTTCCATGTCAAACATTCCCGTATAGTGCATTCTCCTGAGCGTATTGAAGAGAGGATCGAGCGCCGGCTCTATCATCTCGTTTTCAACAAGTTCGCCGCACAGGGTCACTCCGCGTTCATTCTGCGCCACATTAAGCTTTTTAACTATGGCAGGAAGTATTATTTCCTGATCGAGGCACAGTCCCGACATGGAATACTCCTGAGTGATCGGCAGGAACTCCTGTATCAGCACGGAACGGTCAGCCTTGGCTGCCTGAAGCTCTTTCAGCTTATCCTGAAGTGCCTTTTCGGAATCGCACGCGCCTATCTCTTTTTTATAGCCCTGTGCGCTTACCAGAGGTTTTACAAAGCACGGGTAAACCATGTCTTCAGGGATCACTGCGTCGCTCAGTCCCACTACCCACTCTTTTGCAACAGGAAAACCGCACTCTTTAGCGATCTCAGCCTGAACGTTCTTATCCATCAGTTCAGTTATTTTTCCCTGCTCCTTGCTGCCTGCGTACGGGTAATAGAATCCCTCGAGTTTATCAAGGTTCCTGTCTATCACGGATGCGGCATAGTCGTCAATAGGGAAGATGAAGTATTTTTCCTTTTCTGCGGAATACTCGCGCAGAATGGTATCTATGATCTCATCGTCTTTTCTTCCATGGATCACTATTGTACGGTTGACATACTTGCTGCATGATACGACTTTTGATACTCCCGGCCTTCCTTCAGCATATATCAGGTCTATATTGTAACCGGCCTTACCCAGGGAGCGGACTATTCCGAGAGTCGTGGAATATGTCTTTGTAACGATTATTACATTCAGTTTCTTTTGTCCTGTCTTTTTTTTCTGTCCTGACTCTTTTTTCGGCCTGTTTCCCTTTTTTATGAGATCCTGTATCCTCGCCTTTGTGACAAAGCCGCGGAATACGTTATACGGTCCGTGATCTTCCTTAAAGTTGATAAAGCCATAGTCTGCAGCCTTCATGTTTTCACGGTATTTCTTCCATGATATGAATCCTGCCGCATAGTCCTCTAAATTCACCTTTTCGTTTATGCAGGTTATGCTGCCTTCAAAATGTTCATCCTTTATAGGAATGTCCTTTGCCAGACAGTTGATAACCATTCCCGGAAGGTTATAGCCTGCTCTGACGGCAGCAAAGCCGAAAGCTCCCAGCCTCAGATTCAGTTCGTTGAAGTATACTTTTCCGTTCGCTTCGTAAAGGTCTATATCGAAAAGGCCCTTAAACTGCACTTCTTTCATGAACGCCTGCAGCTTTTCCTTAAGATCTCCGAACGGCTTTAAGGATGAATAGGACCCTAAAAGCGTGACTCCGTTATGCGCTCCGTGTCCGATCGACTTCTTTGTCACGATGCCCGGGATGATGGAAGTTGTTCCGTCGCTTGCGCCGAGAATTCCGTACTCCGTTTCGATCTCTATGTATTGCTCAACAAGTATAGGGCAGTCCGCTTTCGACGCTACATACGCGACCACTTCTGTCAGTTCTGCTTCGTTGTCGCATCTTTTCATGCAGTTTTTATTGAAGAGTATGCTTATCTGCGGCTTTGTGAATACCGGATACTCTATTCCCTCAGGGATGAAATACTTTCCGTCTTTTATATCCACGATCCAGCCTTTTGCAACGTTCAGACCCACCTTCTCTGCCAGAGACTTCTGTGTATTTTTGTCCATCATCCGGATGACTTCGCCCTGCGTCTGACAGATATTAGGCATTATGAAGAATTCCTTCAATAAATCATAATTGCGGTCGATCGTCGACGCACCAAAGTCATCCGTAGGAAGAATGATCTGCTTTTCATTTTTATCTGCGCATTTCGTCAGCAGGACATGCATCAGAGATTCTTCGGTCTGCTCTGCAAATAACTGCTCCCCGACATATTTGCTGGAGCGTATCACGGAAAACCTGTCGTTCTCTTTTTTCTTTGTGATTTTTCTTACTATTCTGACAACGGTAACGGAACTATCCGCCATGCCGGCGCCTCTGATCATTCCCAACAGGGAACTGTAATTTCTGCCTATTATGATCACATTCATTGCTCTGTATCCTTTCCCTTTTACAGTACCGGCTGATCACAGACCGAAGTGCCTGCATATCCTTTCGCAGTAATTATCGCAGGGATTATGTACCTCGCCCATTATCCTGTTCCGGTCTTCTTTGTGTCTGTCTATATCAGCTGTCACATCATCAATAAAGGAGCTGAGGTCTTCGGAATTATAGATATGATCTCCCGGCATGTACCTGAGCGGATCGTCAAATACAAAACCCTGCGCGTCTTTGTACTCGTTGAAGTCGTCCAGCGTAAAGCCCATAGGCTTGTCAACAAGCATGAAATCTATGGCCACCGAGGAGTAATCGGTGATCAGCCCGTCCACGAGCGAAAGCAGGCTGTACAGGCTTGCTCCGGCATCCCTGAGATCACTGTCATCGATGAACCGGACAGCCCTGAGATCGAGGTCTTCGCACTTATAGCGGAGCTGATAATGATGTCTCTTTATGCAAATCACTATGTTCTTATCTGCACAGAGCCTGTCAAGCTTCAGAAGTTCTTCTTCGGACTTCAGTATAGGCAGCTCAAAAAAGCCTTTGATCTTCGAAACGGCAAACTGGCTGAGTTCCGTTTTTCTGTAGGTAGGCATCCATATCAGAAGTTTTTCTGCGCCGCCTTTAAGATTCCTGTAAAAATTCATTGTCTCATCTGAGACTTCCCTGAATTCGTCGTATCTCGGATAGCCGATAGTCAGAATCTTATCCCTGCTGCAGGCCCAGAAGGCGCTCTTTGTATCAATAAATACCTTTCCCGGTACCAGGGCATAGTCAATAGGGTTCTCCTTTTCCCACGAAGCAGTAGACTTGATGTTCTTATACCCGCAGCCGTGCCATAGGTTCACGACAGTTTGTCCCGGGATCTTCTTCAGATTGTGAAGCGGTGAGTCATGCGTGAAAAACACGTATTTACTTGACATCAGGTTCTTCAGGGCCTCACGCGAGAGCCCTGCGTGCCACGCGGAATACTTGCTGCAGAAAATTGTCCGTTCATCTTCCGTGAAAGACTCCGCATCCGAGTCGACCAGCCATACAAAGCTGTAGTTCTCCTCACTTCTGTGGTCTTTAAGATACCTGTAAAGATAGTATGCGTTGTCTGAGAAGTCCGGTTTGGACATAAATAAAATCTGTTTGCTGTTGATTCCCTTCTTAGTATAGATAGCTTTCAGCGAGGGAAGCGCCGGAGCCCAGAAAACCTGTCCTGTAACCATTTTCGCGACAGGTCCGATACCGTCTTTCTTTATGGAATTGCGCATTCTTTTCAGTATCAGTGAAATATTCATATCCTTACAGCCTTCCGCTTTTACCAACGAGTGTCAACCTATTTATCGCAGCCGGTCTCATCTTCCGGATGATGAGGGATCTCTTCACCCTTTTTCCCGGCAAGAGCCAGTTCAAGATACTCTGCGGAATGGCACCTTAAGACATCCAATACTTTATCGACTGCGTCGTAATCGATAGGTCTCTCAAGGGAGTAGTCGTCCCTTCCGTATAATCTGTGCGACAATCCCAGTTTGCAGAGCAGATCGGTCATCCTCTTGCCTCTTGTCGAATGAGTAACGGTGATAAAGTCTTTTTTATAGATAATGGAAAAGGCCGTTCCGTGGAAGGAATTCGTCACTACGCATTCAGCATTTTTGATGAGCGACAGGAACCTGTCCGGTCCGTAACCGGACACTACATCAACGGAACCCTTCAGCTTCAGCCATTTTGGTGATCCGTTGATCACGCGGCAGTTGTATTTTCTGACGGCCTCCTGTACAGCTTTTATAAGCGAAGGATTTGTTTCGAATCCATACACAAAAATATACGGCTGCTCCGGAACAAAATCGTCTTCAACATCTGCGTACTGCTCTTCACAGAGCAGGAGCGTCGGATCGATACAGATGTGGACATCACGCCCGGTGGCATCGATGTCTTCCCTGCTGTACTCCCTGATGGACACCGCGTCCAGCCCTTTGCACAGTTCCTTCAGCTGCAGTAAGGTTTCCGGAGTATGAGTTTTCCCCATGCTTACGGCATATGTAATCCTGCGTGTTTCAGGAGCACCGAAATCCAGAAAGTATGCCTTGTCAAATTCCTGATTGGTCAGGTCGGGATTCCATACCTGGTCGCTTCCGCTGATGTACGCGTCGAATGCCGGCGGCGCGCTCTGCAGCTCCTCTAAAGTCCTGTATTCTTCAGTCAGCCTGAGGTTCTTCCTGTCGAATGCGAGAAAGGCCTTCTGGTTCTTCCTGTCTATTCCGCTGAGATTCCAGTACATGCAACGGAGAAAACTGCGTGCCGTAAGGTATGACCGCGTAGTTGCCTTCCGTTCCTTAAACTTTTTCCAGAACACGCCCGAATAAACGAGCGGATCGCGCCACGCAGCATGCATGACCGTATGATACTTCGGACGGTAGTCGATCACATAGGCTTCATGGCCCTTCGATTCCAGGAACTTCTGCATTGCGCAACACTGAAGGACTGCGCCCTGATTAAATACAAAGTGGAAAGTAATGATGCCGATTTTCATTTCATCCTCCAGGCAATTCTATCGTTTATACAGAGGATCTCTTAATGTTGTATATGCCGCTATTATCAGACAGGAAAACAGATACATTATCTGAAAATGCGGATCATACAGCGGATTTCCGGTCAGTCCGTAAAAGAGAAAGTACGTCTGGTATGCGAAGGAGAACAGTAAAAGCTGTCTCCATCCCGTGGTATCAGGATCGTTTTTCCTGACGCAATCGCAGTATGCGATACGCGTCGTGTTCCAGAACAGCAGAAAAGTCGAGACAAACACGATGAATCCTGCGATCCCTGTCTCGGCGAGCAGCTGCAGATATATGTCGTGCGTTTCCAGTTCCTTTGCAACAGTAACATTACCCACAACAGTAGTCCTGAACCTTCCCCAGCCTATGCCGAACAGAGGGTTCTTTCTGAACAGTTCAAGAGCCCACACATAAAGTCTCGACCTTCCTGAAGTAACGTCTTCTCCTTCTCCATAGGCTTTTATCGAATCGAACGTTCTCCCGATTATCGGAATGGACGCCAGCGCGTCTCTGAACATCCAGAGAAACAGAAGTCCGGCAATGCCAAGCAGGAACAGCTTCCAGTATCTTTTGAACTTCCTTGATCCGCTGACAGGCGCCAGGTAGCAAAGGATCACAGTCGCGACCAGGAATACCGCCGGTCCCCTCTTGCCGGTCATTACCAGTGCCGCCAGCAGCAGAAGAGGCATGATCGCGTCCCTGAGCCGGAGACGCTTCGCTCCGGCCGTTCCCGACAGCATCGCGACCAGACCTGCAATGATATACCCGGCAGAAAAGCCTGTATTCAGCGTAAACCCGGATCTCTCGCCCGATACAAGAGCTGCCCTGTATGCAGAAGGGAAGAAGACAATAATCAGCCTGTACAGCGGCGGTATGAATATCTGCAGCAATACTCCGGCAGCAAAAAAGATCGCCAGCGCCTTTATTACAGACAGACAGCGCAGATACTCATTTTCGTCTCCCGAGTTGAAAACAATGAGAAGAAGTCCGCATGTAAACACTATAATATCCAGCAAGGCACCGTTTGATCTCTGCGAGTGCAGAAAGCTGAATACGATCATAGCAGCGGCAAAGAACCATGCCTGTGTAAGCCAGTTGCCCCTTATCACGGTCTTTCTGTTCGAAACAACACAGATCATGGTAAATACAGCAAGAAGGATCGCATATGCGTATCCCGAAAACAATCTGGTAAAAAGATGCAGCAAAAATGACAGCACTATAATGAGCGTAAGCCCCAGTGCGGACATGTCTACTGCATATCTGTTATTTAATTTGGGAGGCTTGGAGTAGTCCACTCTACTCTCCTTTATATATCTCCATAAGTCTTTCTCTGATCACTTCCTCGGAATAATGAGTTTTCGCGAAGTTACTGATAAAGGACTTATCATAATCGTTCATGTGTGTGTATAAGTGTTTCAGCGCTTTTTTCAGCCCTTCAAAATCATCACAGGATATTTCGATTCCCAGCCGCTCGTCGAAATCCTCCATGACTGCCGCAGTGTTAGTGGTAATAGCGGTGAGCCCGCACGCCCAGGCTTCAATTATCGGAACTCCAAATGTTTCATATTTACTGTAGCTGACCAGGCTGTCACTGTTAGATACGATCTCTGCCGTAGTCTCACGGTCTTTTCTTCCCAGGACGTTTATCTGTTTTTCCATTTTCCTGGATATGATGGTCTTCTGAAGGCTGTCCATCTGTTCTCCGTCTCCGATGATGCTCAGCGTGATGTTGTCCTCGCCTGCAAAACATTCGGAAAAAGCCTCAATGATCTTGTCGAATTGTTTTAATTTTACAAGTCTGCCGACGGCAACGAATCTGAAGCCTTCATGCTTTTTTATTGACGGTCTGAAAAGAGCATTTACCACATTAGGAACCACTATGCCCTCTATACCGGTGAGATCCCGGACCGCGTTTTTCAGCGGCTTGCCCACACATATCAGTACATCCAGTATATCCTTGTATTTTTTGTACTCTCTCCGTTCTATAGCATCGAGCCTTTTATTAAGCACTTTCGACCAGTGCTCTGTAGCGATGATGCGGACTCCTTTTTCATGGTAAGCTTTCAGCGTATCCGCTATCATCAGCATCGACGGATAGTGGATATGTATCACATCCGGCAGTCCGCTCTTTCCTGAAACCTCATCAAAAAGTTTTTTCCACTTTTTATTCCTCTGCTTTATGAAGTACAGAGGATAGACACGCGGAGCAAAGAATGCGGACAGCACACTTACTTCAACGCCTTCATCATTCCAGGACTGCATGCCGCCCTTTTTTATTTTCTTTACCGGATGCAGAGAGCAGGCAAGATAATGCACTTCATTTCCGCCCCGGGCAAGCATCTTCGCCTGCTCCAGTTCAAAAGATCCCTGCATTCCGTTTTCAGGAAGAGGATAATTCCTTCCCAGCACCCATATTTTCATAAACGATGTCCTTCCGCGTTCATCTGTATCTGACGTATTATTCTTTCGACGCTGGTCTTCAGATCGACAGCCGGAACGAAACCGGTATCCGCGTTTAAAAGGTCATAAGACACCGCTGTGCACGATGAGTCATTTCCGTTTTCATAGACCGGATCATTTACGGTCATCCGGTCTTTAAGGAGCTGCGCAGCGGTCTCGTATATTTCTTCAACCGTGTATCCCCTGCCGTTTCCGACGTTATATACAGGCTTCCATGTTTCTGCCGGCTTATCCGCAACAGCCAGGATGGCGCTGACAGCGTCTTCTACATCCAGGAAGCCCATCGTCTTCTGCTGACGCATGACCGTGACAGCCTCTCCGGCAATGATCCTTTTCGCAAAGCGGTTCACGATACGCTGATCGAATCCGGGACCTATAAGGCTTGCCATGCGCAGGTTTGTGAAGCGTACATCTGCGGCTCCGCAGATGCTTTCAAGCATCAGCTCCACGGAATACTTGCCGATGGCATACGGACTTTCAAGACACAGCGGGGTCTCTTCCGTGGCGACATCTGTTCTCAGCTGGGAATAAACGCTCTGTGATGAGATATTGATGACCGCAGAGGCTCCATTCTTTGCCGCGGCTTCAAATACGCCTTTGATATACCTCAGTCCGTCCGCTATTTCCATCCCCGTTGTATTCCGGGGATAGGCACAGTTTATGACGACAGTTCCGCGCAGGAACTCCGCCTTACCGGCGATCGCGTCCTTATGGAGATATTCCGCATTTGCCTCGCCGATGCTCTTTTTCAGTTCATCCGGCCTTGAGGATAAAGCGACGAGCTCATAACTGTCATCGTTTTTCATCCTTTCGATCAGATGTCTCCCAAGGAATCCTGAAGCTCCGGTTATAACGATTCTCTTACTTCTGTTCATAAAGCTTTCCTTCATAATCCGAGTCTTCGATTCCCGGAAGGATCATCTCTTCTCCTGTATCTGAAATGACGTGTGCCAGCCTGTGGATCTCTTTCATTTCCGCTTTCATCGTATCTATGTCATCCGCGCCGCCAAGTACGCGGACCGTGATCTGCGCCAGGCGTCCTTTCATGGCAGGAGTGATAGCATCTCCCGGCGGATGGGCAACAACGGCATTGAATACCCCCGGAAGCGCCCTGATCTCATCAAGGCCTTTTATTTCCGCGACCTTCCCCGGCTTGCAGAGCAGCGAAACATTGTACGAGTATCTGCCGCCAAGGTAAGGATCTACTTTTGCCTCATCTGCGGGCTCTCCCATTCTTCCCGTCAGCGCAAAGATTATCAGCATGTCAAGGGGATCATACCCGCACATGCCTTTCAGATTTATGTATTCCAGGGAGCCGGTCAGCCGGTAGCCTATATCGTAGACAGCGCAGAGGCCGTCTATCACCTTGCACTGCATGAACATCATGCCGTTCTTGATTCCGACGCTCCGGAACATCGCTTCCATTTTTGGCGCTGTTTCAGCAAGGAAGCGCGGCTGCACAGCTGCAGGAAAGGTATAGCCCACAGGCAGAGGGAGAACGCCTTCCTGATTGTGTTTGACATGGCGGTTCCCCAGCATCATCACGTGATATCTTCCGTCGACAAAGAGCCAGAAGACAGTCGCTTCAGCCTCATCGACGTACTTTTCAACGATGAACTCTTTAGCCTTGGAGCACTCCGTAGCAAAAGCTATCGCTTCTTTCAGTTCATCTTTGTCAGCACAAATCGTGATCCCTCTTGAGCCGCTGCTGTCAGACGGTTTTACGATCACCGGATATGATATCCCGGCAGAGGTTTCCTCAAAACGGTCAGGGTCGATCCGATACTCCGGAATAGTCGGAACATCGAACTTCCTCATCAGGTTTTTGTATTTATCTTTATCTATGAAAATATCAAACTGCTCTCGGGTCCCGTAGGCGGGAAGCCCTGCCTTATCACACATTTCCGCGTAATAAGGAAGCACGGAATCGGTAAATCCGGTGATGACGCCATCAAATTTCTTTTCTTTGATGAACTTTACCATCGCGTCAATATCACTTGTATTCTCATAGTACGCTTCATCAGCAGCCTGCTTTGCCGGGCTTTTTTCAAGAGCGTACCAGTCTGTGACTGCTGTCACTATGCCCATTTTTCTGGCGTGACGTATGATCTCGCAAGAGATCCTCGAACCTCCGAGAATCAGGAGGCGTTTGCCTTTCAGATCCATTTATTGTGCCTCAGATCCTTTCTGCGCGACCCAGTCGTGAACAGCATCAGCTATTGCTTTCATATCGCCGTCTGTGTATCGCTGATCACATATCAGCGAGAGCTCGTTTTCCCTGACACCTGCAGGGGCGCCCATGACCTCAGGCCAGTGAACGGTGCAGTACATACCGCGGCTTACCAGATAGCGACGCAGCTCATCCCTGTCTTCTGTATTCATGAATACAGGAAGGAACAGCGGAGTGTCCTTATCCGGATCCATCTCAGGAAGCTCCATCACGCTGCCGTCAAGATCTTTCAGGTATGACAGCAGTGCCAGTGCATTTTTCCTCCGTGTTTCTCTTACCGAACTGATGTCAGCACCCTCGGTCAGTTTCAGGGACATATCATCTATCTTCAGCATGCGGTCAACATGGATCAGGTCATTGTCAAACTTGGCCTGTGTCAGCAGGAAGTTCTCCTTTGAATCGATCTTACCAGTCAGGTAATCATACTTTTCTCTCATGCCTGCTATTTTTTCTTCTACGGCATGATTGCTGTCCATGTCAGGTCTGAAGGAGAGCTTTCCTTGTGTCTTTCCCGTCCAGCCGCCTGTAGGTATGGCGAACCATTTTCTGAGGCTTGCCACTATATAGTCACTGAGTACAGACGCAGGAGTCTCGCACAGCAGCGAGTGCGTGATGTCTTCGATCACTACGGCTCCCCTCTCATGAAGCTTTGCTATCACCTCGTGCGCTGCGGATGTATCAAGTCCGAAGTAGCTCATTATCAGAACTGCAGAATGCTCATCGGCGTCCGGTATCTGATAAGTAAAGGCTCCGTCACTGTGAGCAACCTTGTAGAATTCTGTCTTAAGGCCAAGATCGATGAAAGACTGCAGCATGGAGACACAGCAGTATGACGGCACGTAAACACGTCTGATATCATGTTCTTCCATGGCGTCCCTGATTGCCAGATATATCGCGTTGCGTCCGGAGAACGTAAAGGCGCTGTCCTCCGCAGCCGGAAGCCAGTCAGCCTTGCCCGGAGCAGGGCTGTTTTCCTTTCCGTCCAGCCAAAAGTAGCTGCCTATTTCCGAATATGTCATGTTTTCCACTTTCCGGCCGCCGTTCCTTTCTTCTTTCAGTATGCAGTATGGCCCGTAGTCCTTGACCTGTGAAGTTCCGCGTACAGAGACATCCGCCCGTTTCAGAACTTTCAGAGCTGTGTCCAGTATTATCTTTAAATCAAGTCCAAAGGACACATTGTCCACGTATCTGATATCCAGTTCAAACCTTTCATCCCACGGCAGATTGTTTCTTCCGTTTACCTGAGCCAGCCCGGTCAGTCCCGGCCGCACATCATGCCTTCTCCGCAGATTTGCGGGATAGTGAGGCAGATAGTAGATGGACAAAGGGCGCGGTCCTACGATGCTCATGTCTCCCCGCAGGATATTCACCAGCTCCAGAAGTTCATCGAGGCTGCTGGAGCGCAGAAACCTTCCGAATTTCGTAAGGCGCTGGGCATCAGGCAAAAGCCTGCCGTCCTCTCCTACTTCATTTGTCATGCTTCTGAACTTATAAAGATTAAAAATTTTCTCCTTCAGCCCCGGACGTGCCTGCTTAAAGACAGCAGGTTTTCCCAGCTTGATCCGCACTAATAAAGTCGTAACCATAAGCAATGGACTGAGAGCAACTAAAGCGGTTGCTGACAGGATGATATCAAGCAGTCTTTTTATTACGTTTCTGTATAGTCCTTTATGACTCACTATTCTGTTTCTCTCTCCTTATTAAAGAACTCCCACGCGTTCTGTATCTCTTTGTCCGAAATTCTTTGATTATGTTCAACATATGGATAGTCGTAGCCTGCGCCGGGAACCTCTGCACATTTTTTAACATAATCATCAAAAGATCCGATTCTCCTTGCCGGGGTCCCAATATAGACACCGTTAGGCTCAAGATCCTTTGTTACTGTTGCGCCAGCACCTACGATTACATTTTCTCCGATACGTACATTAGGGAGAATCGTAGCGTTAAAGCCAATGAACACATTATCCATTATCTCGATGCATCCTACACGTTCCGGGAAATGTCCTATGCCAAGATTGTTGAGAACTGCATATGTTGCATCATGTGTCACAAAGCGGACACCGGCTGCTATCATGATATTGTTATGCAATTTAATCAGCTCAGGATAAAGAGGTATCAGTCTTGGCTGAAATCTTACATTCCTGCCCGTTTCAGCAAAAATATTATTATCTCGCAGGTATCTGCCACGCCCTCCTGCTCCGCGCTTAAAAAACAGTCCGAGGGTCTGCATCATGCGTTTTTTCGTCATCACATCCCCCTATTGCCTAAAACCTTGCTTTTGGATCATCAAATATGTCTTCACTGTCGAGTACGATAGGAGCAACGTCTACATCACGCAGGAATATATATGGTTTTTCATAGTGATGATATTGATCTCTTTCTACGTTGTCGCAATTGCCGTCCTCCATAATACGGATGGTATCCTCGATCAGATCAAATCCTACGTGTGCCATTACACCGGTATAAGCCATATGCCTGATATTTACTTCAGTGACTTTCAGATTTCCGTCTTTATCCTCTTTCAAATCAAAAGACAGAATGCCATGTGCTTTGATTCCCAGTTTCTTTTCAAGGTATTTTATACAGTCATCGCAGAATTTATTGATTCTGTCCTCATTCAAAAATCTTCCGAAGTGTGTATTGCCTGTTACATGTGAAGGAGCTGTATTTGCCATAACATATTCGGCACATTCCAAGGCGGCCCCTTTTACATACTCACCATCGTAATAAAGCATCTGGTTTGCCAGATGACGGCCTGTTAAAAACTCTGAAACTGTAAATTCCTGAATTCCGCTGTTTATGAACAACCACGACTTATAGGAACTTATATCTTCAAGTTTCAGGCTTCCTAATCCGCCTGTTCCTTCCGTGGCTCTTATCCAGCAAGGAAAGCCTATTTCCTTCTGTACTTCTTCATATTTAGGATTATCCTGCGTAACCTTTATAGTTTTTGGTATATATTCCGTGCCTTCCAGCAGGTCTGCCATTATAGATTTATCACGAAGGCTTTCCGATAACAGTTTGCATCCCATAAATACCGGGCAAGGAAAGCGGCCATGATCCTCATAATACTGGCCCCATACTACTATTTCGCTTTCAGGCTGCACAAACGCGTAGTCAATTCCCTTTTCCTTTACCAGTTTTTCTATCCACGGAAAGTATTCCGGCGCATTACACCGAGGAGCAATGTAATACTCATCAAGAAGAGGTTTCCCACTTTCATCCTTCATAAAGAAGCCCATAGCCTTCTTTTCTATGTCACAGCCTATAATATGGTAATCCGGATGATTCTCTTTGATTATGGTTAATATCGATCGTGGCGTAAGCCCGCCAATGCCTGTAATAAGAATAGTTTTCATAAGAGTCCCCCCTTTTTTCAGTCAAAACAGCTGCGTATCATCTTTATGATCACGTCCTGCTGTTCTTCTGTCATTTTGTTGTCACTCGGCAGGCACAGTCCTCTTTCAAAGATATCTGCTCCCGCATCGATGCCGTCTGCCGCTGCCTTTACGAAATCACGTGCGGCATACATCGGCTGCATATGCATCGGCTTCCAGATAGGTCTTCCCTCAGCGTTTACGGAAGCGATAGCTTCGAGTATCTCTGTCGGACAGCTCTTGCCGTGTTCCGGTATATATGACGCTTCGTGATCTGTGCGTGTCTGGCTGCACATGGCCTCTTCATCGATGATCATGCAGCTCAGCCAGTAATTCGGAACCGAACGCTCTTCATCAAACGGATTCATCCTGACCGGAAGACCCGAAAGACCTTCCTTGTATCTTTCATATATCGCTTTCTTCTGAGCGATATGTTCCTCGAGATGCGGATACTGTCCTCTGACGACGCCCGCTATCACGTTGCTCATCCTGTAGTTGTAGCCGAGCTCCGTATGCTGATACCAAGGCGCGTTATCGCGGCTCTGTGTAGACCATTTTCTGATCTTGTCAGCAGCCTCCTTTTCATCCGTGATGAATACTCCGCCGGAAGATCCTGTGATGATCTTGTTTCCGTTGAACGAGAGCGCCGCGTAGTCTCCGAAGGTGCCTGTCTGTCTTCCGTTGAGCGTTGCTCCCATGGATTCAGCGGCGTCTTCGACAATGAGAGCCCCGTGCCTGTCGCAAATCTCTCTTATAACATCGATTTTTGCAGGGACTCCGTAAAGATGCGCAAGCACCACCAGCTTTACATCCGGATAGAGTTCAAAAGCTCTTTCGAGCGCTGCGGGATCCATGTTCCATGTATCATACTCCGTGTCGATGAACACGGCCTCGCCGCCTTCATAAGCGACAGGATTGACGCTGGCATCGAATGTCATGTCAGAGCAGAACACCTTTTGTCCGCTCAGAACTCCCCTGGATACAGGATCAGGCTCTCCGTAAAGTCTGATGCCTGCGTAGCGTATGGCGAGATGGAGGGCTGAAGTTCCCGATCCGAGCGCGACCGCATACCCGCAGCCGATCTTTTCACAGGTAATTCGTTCCACCTCATTTACATTAGCGCCAAGAGTCGACATCCAGTTGGTGTCGTAAGCCTCTTTCATATATTTGAGTTCTTCGCCGTGCATAGTCGGCGATGCCAGCCAGATCTTTTTTTCAAAAGCCTTCACATTATTGTCTTTGTTGAACATCCCAGCTCCTTTTGCCCACTTGTGTTACTGTTAGTTTTCCAGATTTTCCTTGAGGTTTCCCGCATAAGTCTTTCTGCTTGTCGTTGCTTCAAGATCCCTCGGCTTATATGTAGGACAGATATCCCTGATGTCTTTGCGGATATCCGCCATGTTGTCATCTGCCTTGTCTATCAGTTTGTCAAGCTCGTCAAGGAATCTTTCCTCATCGATATCGATAGGCTTGCCTATATGGATCTTCTGGTTTGCGGTCTCCTGCAGACCCTCTTCATCCATCAGGAGTTCCTCGTAGAGTTTCTCTCCCGGCCTCAGTCCTACGACTTCGATCTTTATATCTTTCTCCGGCTCATATCCTCTCATCTTGATGAGGTTGCACGCCAGATCGTAGATCTTTACCGGCTCGCCCATGTCGAGCACGAAGATCTCGCCGCCCTTCGCCATCAGTCCGGCCGTCAGTACGAGCGATACGGCTTCAGGTATGGTCATGAAGAACCGGGTTATTTCTCTGTGTGTGAGTGTTACAGGACCGCCCTCATCGATCTGCTTCAGGAAGAGCGGTATGACTGAGCCGTTGCTTCCGAGGACGTTGCCGAACCTGACCGCCACGAATTCCGTTTCTGATCTGTTGTTGTATGTCTGCACGATCATCTCACAGATGCGCTTGGTGGCACCCATGACGTTTGTAGGGCGGACAGCTTTATCCGTGGAGATCATCACGAATCTGCGGACCTTGTATTTATCTGCCAGCTTCACAAGATTGAGCGTGCCGTGGCAGTTGTTCTTGATTGCTTCGTTCGGGGATGTCTCCATGAGCGGCACGTGCTTGTGAGCCGCAGCGTGATAGACCACCTCAGGCCTGTATTTATAGAAGATGGTATCCAGTCTGTCATAGTCTCTTACCGAAGCGATCAGCACTTCTATGTCGGCATCCGGATAGAACCTTCTGAGCTCCATTTCGAGCTCGTATGTCGTATTCTCATAGATATCGACGATTATCAGTTTTTCCGGGTCGTTTGCCACGATCTGCCGGCACAGCTCAGAACCTATGGATCCTCCTCCGCCGGTGACCATTATGGTCTTATCGTGTACGAAATCATGGAGTTCAGGATTTCTGATCACTACGCTGTCTCTTCCGAGCAGGTCCTCATAATTGACGTCCCTGACTGTTGAGCTCAGAGAGTCGCTCAGGGTACTTGCTATGGCAGGAAGCCTTCTTACTCTTGCCTTGGTCTGCTGGCAGATGGATATCAGCTCTCTAAGAACCGCCGGGCTGGCGGAAGGAATGGCGATGACGATCTCGTCGATGGCATATTTGCTCGCTGCCTCTACGATCTTGTCTCTGTTTCCTATGATAGGTATGTCATTGAGACGTTTTCCCTTTTTGCCCGGATTATCGTCTATGATGCAGGCAACGTTTATCCTTCTGTTGCCGAGCTGATACTCCTTTATGAGCATGGTCGCAGCTGCGCCTCCGCCTACGATCATGATGTTTCTGACTCCGCCCTGCCTGTGCCTTCTTTTCTCAAATCCGCGCAGTATTCTTATCGAGACTCTGGAAGCGCAGAGCATCATCACCATTATCATGAAATTGAACGGATAATAACTCCTGAACATGCTGACGCCCAGAAGCATCTTGTACGTGATGTATATCGCCTCGGTGATGACCGCAGACTTGAAACAGTCCATAAGCTCGCCGACGCTCGCGTATGTCCAGACCCTGTTATACAGTCTCAGCACCGTATTGACGAACACCAGAATAAGCGCATCAAGCGGGAGCAGCTTCGTAGCGGTGGTAAGGAACCACGCCGGCGCGCTGTTTATCCTGAAAATACCGAATCTGAATACGAATGGCATAATGACGCTCACTGCCGCGATCATTACGTCTATCAGTATGAATACTGCTATACTGGTTCTTTTCTTAACTACCATAAGTCTTTTTCTCTATAGACACGCCTAATAGACCGCCGGGCTGATTGCTCAGGCTGTCACTTGGATAACATTTAGCTTCTTAAAAATTAAAGCGATAGCCGTCTTTTGGATACAGTTATCGCCTCAGAAATTCCTATTGTTGATTTTAATGGAATTACCCCCAATTTTCAAGGAATTCACAAAGTCTTAACAAACTATCAGTTCCTCAGAAATCAGGACTTCGGGCAGATCTACCACGTGCCCATATAACTCCAGTTGTTGATATCGTAAATATTGTCGTGAACGTTGAACCATTCAGCCTCGGCGTACTGACTGCCGTTGTTCGAGGTTATGTCCCACTTCATTGAATACAGAAGGTTGAGATCGACCGGTTTCTGCTGATATGTCGTGAGCTCATTGCCCGTGAACGGGTTCTTCGGGCGGTCAACGATTCCTTCAGCTGCAAGCGCAGGCACATCGGCGTTCGTCGCCATACGGTCATCCGTTGTAAAGCCCTTCGCACCGAAGTCCTTCACCAGCAGGACGCAGTCAAACGCCATTATGTCTTTAAAGGTGTCTTTGCCTTCCTTGTTTTCGTAGTACAGCTTGTAGGCGTCGTTCGTCTTGCTCTCAAAGAAGTCCTGGCCGTGGTCTGACACGATGATGATCCTTGTGTTGTCGTATACGCCTTCCTTGCGCAGGTAGTCCATCCACTTGGCAAGTTCCAGCATCGCAGCCATGTTCGACTGGTAATGTACGGCAGTCATCGCGTCAGGCATGAGCATCTCGTTTCCGTCGTCATCGGTGCGGACAGGATGCTTCCTGTCAAACTCACTGTTGTCCACTTCAAGAGCCGGCTCATATTCAGGCTCCTGAAGCAGCATGGCTTCATGAGTGGTGTCATTGCTCATCATGAAGAACGTGCCCTTATCCGATCCGCTCACATCCGTTATTTCAGGAAGGTGATCGAGGAAGGCATACGCCTCCATGAAGGTCTCGCGGTAGCCGCTTGACACGGACATGCCGCTGCGCGCCTGCGGGAAGAGTGTACTGCCCTCCCACTGCGCGTTGTAATTGCCGTGATCGTATAAAGTCGGCTGAAGGACAGCCGGCGCTATCTTGAACAGGCCGTAACAGAAGAAGTTGCGGTTCCTGATCGCCTTTGTCATCTCGGTCTGCGGCCTGTATCCGTACTGTTCAAGCGAAATGTCCCTGTCGGACAGGTAGCAGTTCCAGTCCGGATGGTCCTTGAAGACGCGCAAGTCAGGTATCCATGAATATCCCGCGTATGTCGGCTCGCATATGGTTATGTCAAACCCCTCCTTGTCGAAAAGTTCAGGCATGACCTTAAGGGCCTCATTATGCTTTTCAGCGAGGCTGTCCTCTTTACGCTCATTCATGTTTTCAGGAGTGTAGTCGTACCCTCCGTAAAGGGCCGGGGATCCCGAGTTTGTCTTGCTGCCGAACGAGACGGAATTGGAATAGAAGGTGAATCCATCGAAGCTTTTCTTCAGTTCCGGCCTTTCATGCATGATATACGGGATAAGATGTCCTATCTGACGGTCCATCATTATCACTACCACGTTCTGCCCGTTCTTACTCAGCTTTATCGAAGGCTCGTTTTCGGTCGCCGCTTCAATTACTGGCATGGCCTTTGAGAGGCTCCCGCGTATCTGGTTTATGTTCATGCCTGACATCACGACGAGCGCAAGACACATCGCGATCGAAACGATCTTCACGATCGCCAGCTTTTTCATGAAGATAAAAACTATCACCAGAGCTGCCGCAACAAGGACCGCCGCGTTGAGCAGGACGCTCTTCATGCCTATCGACGGCGTATCGTCAAAGACGAGCGTGCTCGAGAAGTTTCCGTATGTTTTGCCGAAGAACATATAGTCAACGGCAGCAGCGGCTGCCAGCACAAGCATGAGCATACTGAATATCTGCTTGCCCTCTTTGCTCGCGAGACGGTAGAAGATGCCGAACCAGATGAAGAACGTGCCGAATGCTATCGTAAGAGCGCTTACTATGTACCAGTAAGGCGAGTAGTAGTTCGTTACGCTCAGGAATTCCTCGGTCGATGCTCCGATGACTGAAGACGGTATGAGCAATCCTGTCAGCAGTGTCAGGAACGCCGAAGAAGCATAGAACACCTTCGCGGCGTCGGCGTCATCAACACTCCTGAGCTTCAGCTGCCTGTTTCCCTTGATAAGCGGGATCTGCAGGCACAGAAGTCCTGCTATCACGATGGCCTGTGCCCTTGTCGAAGGCATCGGATGCACGAATATCACGATCACCAGCAGCACGGCTCCGGTCACGGATGCCAGTATCTTAAGAACTTTGTCCGGATGCGGGATCTTATAGAAGATGTTCTTGATGAGCGAGAACAGATTGTTCAGCGTCCAGTAGAACACGAGCCCCGCCGGCGATTTATACAGGAACACGAGGAAGATGGCCGCTATGCCGTACATCTGCACCTTGCTCTTGAGCGGGAATCCTTTCATGTAAATAGCCGCGCTTATCACGTTGATGAGCGTCATGAGTATCGGCAGCAGGTTGAGCGTCACCGATCCGATGCTGATAAGAGCGTCCGGCGCTCCCAGGTCTGTGATCGGCCCGAACGATACACCGCGCAGAGACTCAAGTCCCGAAAGGAACCTGTACGCTGCGATAAAGAAAGGTATCTCAAGCAGCAGGGAGATGGATCCCTTGAGGGTATCCGTAGGCTTGTAGTTGTTCTCCCTGTAGAAAGCCTGCAGCATCATGAAGCGTTCGTCGCCCTTGAACGTCTTTTTTATGTGTTTGATCCACGGCGCGAGAGCGTTCTCCCTGTCGCGTTCCTCTGCCTGCACAGCATCGGCCCTGCGGTAGAGCGGAAGCACCAGGAAGTTCATCGCCAGGCTCAGCATTATTATGGCATACGCCGGATTGCTGACATGCCTGTCGGCCAGTTCGAAGACTACCTCAAAGAAGAGTTCGAGCGGGCCTATCAGTATTCTGTAAATGATCGAACCTATGCTCATTCAGTCTTCTCCGTCTCTGCCTCACTTTGCAGCGAGGCGTGTTTATTTATCAGATAGTCGGTTACGCGTACTGCCCCTTCTCCCATATACGCCCATGTCTCTTCTCTGGCTTCCCTGCGCCCCTGCTCGAATTCCGAGTCGTTGAGGCATTTGTCTATCAGGTCCCCTATATTATCCAGATTGTCTTCGGTCAGTTTGAGACCGAGTTTAGGCAGGACCCTGAAGGTCCACGGCTCTTCTTCAAGCCAGCACGCGTCGTAAGGCGAAGCGTCATACTGCACGTCCGTGTAGATGAGCGGCTTGTCGAAGACCAGGCTGAAGTCGAACATGACTCCCGAAAAATCGGAGATCATTATGTCCGACCGTCTCAGGACTTCAAAATTATCGTTGTCCCTGTTCCATTCCAGACGGTCGCTTTCAGGATACTTGTCCATCAGCGAGTCCATCAGTTCCTTTTCACTGGTGAACGACTGCGGATGAGGACGGATAACTATTCTGTACGGTGTCTTCAGCAGTTCATCTATAATCTTTCCGCCGAATTTACTGAGTATCGCGCTCTGTCCCCATGAAGGAGCAAGCAGCACGACAGGCGTGTCGTTGGTAACACGGCCCTCTTCGGCAAGGCGGGCTCTCATCGTGTCGAGGAAAGTCAGTCCCGTCTTCTGTATCTCTTTCGGCGGCAGTTTTCTTACCTTTTCAAGCGCGCGTATCTGTTCTTCATGATAATCTCCCGATGTCAGTATCGCATCATAGAAGTCTATGCCGAACATCCTGTACATGGTCAGGTCGCTTGCCGCGTGAGGCATGTGAACGTAGTACTTTACGTATTTCGACCTCTTCCAGTAGAGGACGTCCAGGCTCGGAGTAGTCGAAAGCACTATGTCCGCGTGGAGGGTGTTGAGTCTGGCGAAGGCCTTGTTTCCCTCTCCGATGAATTCGCATTTGACATGCTCGTACGGCTTCTGAAGAGCCGGATCATCCGGAGATGCCGTCATATAAATAAGAGGGATCCCTCTTTTCTCAAATTCATCGCAGACCGGTTCAAACACGTTCCAGTAGCGCTTATGGTCTGAAAAGATCGCGAAATCCGGATTGTCGTCGAGTTTTCCGGCTTTTCCGCTGCTCATCAAAAATCTCGCCTTTACGGCGACATCTTTAGCTTTATAGACTCCTGCACTCAGCAGGCCTATCAATATTGTGAACAACATGCTTCCGGTTCCCGGATCAATGTATGGTACTGCCATTCTTTTCCCCTCCTGAAAAGCCTGAACTATTATAGCACATCGCCGGACAAATTAAACAGCCCGGAACTCTTACGGCTCCGGGCCTGTCAGGTCTGAACATTTCCAGGCCATCAGTTCGCAACGCGTTCGTTATGCTCTCTGCAGGCTCTGTAATAAGCTTCTATGTTTTCGTGTTTTATTGAAGGCGCAAGGTCGCAGCCCGACGAAAGCACAAAATGAGGATAGTCCTTCATGTCCTCGAGCAGCTGAGCCGTAGTCTCATATACTGATTCCGCCGTACCAAGGAAGAACGCTGACGACGGATCGACATTGCCGAAAACGAGAACATCCGCCGGGATCTGCGGCAGTATGTCTTTCATGTCAACGCCGTTTCCGAAGTGGAACCCCTTGCAGCCTGTAGCATACATGCTCTCGACCGATTTTGTCACCTTTCCGCAGTCGTGAAGGATCAGGAAGAAGTAATCATCCTGAACAGCGTCAGCGATCTTCTTCACATAGTCCGATGAAAACGCCGCGCATGCCCTCGGCGAGAGAAGTCCCGCAGTAGGTTCCGCGATCAGGATGCCGTTTGCCCCCGCGGCCTTGTAATCGAGCGCTCTGCTGATCAGCCAGTCCGTGCACTTCTCAAGAAGCTCGTGCAGCGCTGCCTTTTCTTTCAGCGTCATCAGCATGCACTTATTTATGTCAAGAAGGTTCGCAGCCAGGGAGAACGGTCCCAGCATCCCTCCGAACACAGGCCTGTCCGTTATGATCTTCTCTGCTTCGACGCACGCCTGCGCGAAGATGTCGACACGTCCGCTGTGGATATCCGGCACCTCAAGAGCTTCGATGTCAGCCGCGTTCTCAAGGATATGGCCGACAATATTAGGAGCCTGTTTTTCACTGAAGTTGACTTCTATGCCGAACGCCTCGGCGTCTACAGTAAGATCCATGCCTGTGATCGCCGCTATGGTATCGGGATATTTGTCGATGACGGCCTTCATCGTCCTTGCGATGCACTCAGGCGAATTGACCGATTCCGGAACGGTCATCCCTATGTCCTTAAGTACCGGGAAGTACAGCACCGGAAGGTTTTTAACATCTGGAGCAGCAATTATGTCTTCTGCCCACTTCTGCATATTGATTTTCATGAACGTGCCTCCTTTTTACTCTTCACAGCTTTCAATATAGCTTCGCAGGTCTTTCGCGACCGCCGGATCGAGGAGAGGCTTCGCGCTTTCTATGATCTCTTTCGCCTTCTTCTCAGCCCTCTTTTCAATTTCAGGCTCATCCGATTTCTGCCATACTTCATAGCTGTTCCAGTCAGAGATGGACGGCTGCCATCCCTTCCTGTAATGCTTCAGAGTCGATTTATGTGTAAGGAAGCTTCCGCCGTGTCCGACGTTCTTTATGAGATCCATGCTGAGAGTCTCTTCATCGAAGCGGAGCGCATCCAGTATTCTTCTTACTCTCGCTATGACTTCATCATCAATGATGGTCTTTTCGAACGAGATCGTCATGAGGTTCTCGAGCGAACCCGCGGACTGGCTGGTGACATCGACGTCCATGAGGCCTGTAAGAAGAAGGCTCTGCATGGTCTCGAATCCCGCCTGATAATCCACGAGTTTCGAACTCGTAACACCTGTCTGTGCCCTTGCCGGGAGGCCATAGAAGTCCTTGTACATCTGAACGGCGCCTGCCAGCATCAGAGCCGAATCCGGGCTCGCGCATTCCCATGTGGCAAGTCTCATGTTTCCGTATGTGAGCGATGCTGACGGAAGGACCGGAACGCCCGGATTGACGCACTGGGCAAGACACAGTCCTGCCAGCGATTCTGTATTTGCGAGTACTATCGTTCCCATGAGATGAATCGGTCCGGTAATGCCCGACATCGGCGCGGACACCAGCGCGACAGGCTGGTTGAACTGCGCGAATTCCATGATCGATTCGCATGAGAACTGACTGAATACCAGAGGGCTCTCCGGCGTGACGATACTCCATGTCAGATAATGATTCCTTACGAACTCCTCCCCGAATACGATCTCGTACATGTGGAGTTCCCTGCGCTTATCGGCGCCGCTGACATAGTCCATAGGCGCCAGCCAAGGCTTGTCGGTATACTGCATGGTCTCGTACAGACAATGCAGTCCTCTTGTCTGGAGAGGTACATCATCAGGAGAAAGCGGCTGATAACCGGTCATATTGATGTTTTTGCAGGCCTGATAGATTTTCTGCAGATCTGAAAACATCTGTATCGTAGCCGAACTTGAACGCTTGTCGTCCGCGTCCTTCACGAATACCTCTCCGCCGGCAGGATGGATGATCATGTTGTCTCCTCCGATGACGACGGCTTTGGCCGGATCCACAGCATCTACGGTAAATGAAGACGGTGTGTTCTTCAGGCATTCCGCGACCAGCGCTTCAGGAATATATACTATCTCGCCATCGACTTTAGCGCCTTTAGCCGCAAGGGCATTCCTGGCCTCCTCTGATTTATACACGACTCCTGTCGTGCTCAGAAGCTCCAGCGATGCCTCATGGATTTTCTGCATCTGTTCATCTGAAAAGATCTTCGGTTTAGCATACCAGTTCATCGAACGTCCTCCTTTTTATATCTCAGGTAGCCCGGGTCTATTTCCACAAGCTCATCAAAAGAATCAATTTCAACGATATCACCGGCTTTGATCTCTCTTACCCCAAGGTCAAAGCGGTCGGCGTATACCTCAAGCGCGAGCTGATCCCAGTACACATCCCAGTCTTTGATATCCTCTATCTGCTGACGCACGAGCTCTGCCAGAAGTTCGCCGTCTTTCTGTGTCCACATGGATATGCCCCAGAGGCGGTATGCCTCGGGACCTCCGCCTATGTCGCATGATATGATGCGGCCGTTTCTGACCCTGATTGCCCATTCAGGCGCGTAATCCAGCCAGTTCGCGCAGTATCCGGACTTTTCGACGGACCTGCTGAATATGGCAGGCTCGGATATCATGAGGTCTCCTTCAAGCACGAATGATCCCGGCAGATAATCCCTTGCCGCGTAAAGAGATGTGATGTTGTTTCCGCGCTGATAATTGACGTTCTCAACAACAGTGATTTCCGGATCATCTTTATACGCTTCATGGAACTGTTCTTTTTTATAACCCGCTACGATGATTATCTCGTGTATGCCGTTCTGCTTCAGCGCGTTTATTTCGGTATCTATCAGTCTTGTCCCGTTGACGCGGACAAGAGGTTTCGGTGTTTCAAGGGAAACAGGTCTGAGGCGCTTCCCTTCTCCTGCGGCAACTATGATTGCCCGTTTTAACTCTTCCAAGAATAGCTCCTTTACTTACTCTTCTATCAGTTTTTTAGCTACAGCGCAGCAGTCAAGCGCGTCCTCTGAATACGCGTCCGCGCCTATGTTCTTAGCCCACTCCGCTGTGACCGGAGCTCCGCCGACCATGGTCTTGATCTTTCCCTTGAGTCCGCGTGCTGCCAGAATGTCCTCTATCTCCTGCTGTACAGGCATGGTTGTGGTAAGCAGCGCGCTAGAAGCGATTATGTCAGCGTTTACTTCCACGGCCTTATCAACGAAGGCTTCAGCTGCCACTTCCTTTCCGAGGTCGTACACTTCAAAACCGTTGGCCTTGAGCATGGATACGCAGATGCCTTTGCCTATGTCGTGTACATCTCCCTCGACCGTACCGATCACGATCCTTCCGATCACATCTGTAGTCTGAGCGTTTTCAGCCATCTCTTCATCAACGGCTTCCGATACTATCGACATGACTTCCGCAGCAAAGATAAGTTCCGGAAGGAAGACGTCTCCGCTAGCGAACAGATCTCCGAGTTCGGTAAGCCCTTTGGCAAATCCTTCCTGCAGCATCTCTACTGCCGAGATCCCTTCCTGTTTTCCTTCAGCCAGGGCTTCCACGGCCAGGTCTTCATCGATCTCGAGTATGGAGTCGACAGCCTTTTGCATTATTGATTCTCTTGACATATATGGTCTCCTGTTTTTATTTTATTTTCTTTTTCTTTCAGATAGTCCTTCGCGTCCTTAAAGAAGCTCCAGACCATTATTACCATTATTATACCTATAGGGAAGGCTGAAATTATGCTGACCGACTGAATATTGTTCATCGAGCTTTCCGAGAAAACAAGTCCCATCGGCAGTACTATGAGCAGCAGGCACCACAGCAGTTCGATCGCGCGGTGAGGCATTTCGTCTTCACCGAGATTGTAGTAGCTGTAGCACGAAGCGGTGTAGGCGATCGAGTCGAACGAGGTCGCGTAGAACGTGACCATGGTTACGATCACCAGAACGAGGATGAACTTGCTGAACGGCATCGTGTCGATAATGTTCAGAATCAGCTCGTACAGATCGCCGGACTTTTCGTATACAGCGATGAAGTCCGCTCCTCCGGCTGCCTGAAGACCGAGCGAGTAATTGCCCAGCACCACGAAGCTCACTATCGTTGAGCCGACGCCGAAGATATATCCGCCTCCTATTACCTGGCGGATGGTCCTTCCTCTTGAAATATTACCGATGAAGAACGGTGCGGCAATGCACCATACCATCCAGTAAGCCCAGTAGTATATCGTCCAGTCCTGAGGGAAGTTGTTCTCCCTCACCGGATCCACATAGGTAGACAGCCCGATGAAGTTCTGCACCATCTTTCCGAATGACTGGAATCCGTTTTCAAGTATGAATCTTCCTTGTCCGCTCGTAAACAGCACGATCAGCAGCAGTCCGAAGAACAGATATATGCATGTCTTGGCCAGAATGCCGATGCCCTTGAATCCGTGAAGGACAGCGTATGTATATACCGCGCATGTGATCAGCAGGATGATGATGGTCACGAAGCGGCGGCTGATCTCAATGTGGAACAGCTTCATGATGATGCTTGCCATGAGCGGCGTGGCAACGCTGAATGTCGTAGCCGTGCCCGCAAGCAGAGCGAACAGCGCGAACAGGTCTATTATCCTTCCTGCCAGCCCGTCCGAATGCTTTCCGATTACCGGACGGCATGCCTCCGAGTATCTCTGTCTGCTGCGTTTTCTTACATGCAGCATGAAGCCGAAAGCCACGGCAAGCACAAGATAGAAAGCCCACGGGATGAAGCTCCAGTGGAAGAGAGGGAACACTCCCGCCCATTCTATGATGGATCCGAGCTCCGCAATATGCGGATTCGTGGCATACATGACCCACTCGGCAAACGAGTAGAACAGTATGTCTGCCGCCAGTCCGCAGGTGAACATCATGCAACCCCAGGTGAAGAATGAGTATTTCGGTTTCTCGAACGGCTCGCCGAGGACGATATCTCCGCACTTTGAAAGAGCCATCACGATCGAAACTATCAGAGCTCCGAGTCCCAGAGCCAGGTAATAGAGTCCAACTGTATCTCCGAAGAAGAACCTTATCTGTCCGATCACCTCATTCGACTGATCCGGAAAAACAAAGAGCATCCCTGCGAGTACTACGATCAGTATGAACGGAACAAGCGTCACCATCCAGTCGATCCTGCTTTTCTCCAGTTTATTCATCTATATATATACCTCTGTTTTTTCTGCTTGCAGTCAGTTCAGTTCCGCGATGAGCTCCTTTGCGTATCTGCAGTAGTCTTTTGCGTATCTGTACTGCTTCAGGCTGTATTCCCCGAACTCCACTCCGAGATTGTGCTTGTATTCGCACCAGTTTGACCAGAGCAGTCCGCACGCGGCAACATAGCAATAGATCTTTGCCCGGACGGCTCTGTCGCATCCGCCTTCAAAATAGATATCTATGAGCCTGTCAACGCACTCCCTGTCATACATGGCGTAAATGGCAAACATCGCGATATCCACATGCGGATCCTCCATCCCGGCGTATTCCCAGTCCGTAAGCTGAAGATTCTCGCCGTTTCCATCGTCGTAGAACAGAAAGTTATCGGGTACGGCATCTATGTGTGTAAGACAGAAGTCCTTCTCCATGCCGTCGATGATCTCCTTCAGTCCCATAACATTGGCCTTTGTCTTCTGGTAGTCCTTGTACATGGATGGGCTGTTTCCCCGGAGTTCCTCATAATATTCGATATGTCCGAAGAGATCAAAGCTGTGCTCCACCTCAAGGTGCATTGCGTGGAAGTCTTTCAGCTTTTTCATGCAGCGGGCAAGATCGCCGGTGTCAAATGGATCGCAGTTCCGCACGCCTTCCAGATAGCGGGTTATCTTGTATCCGTTTTCCGGATTTATATATACAGGGTCATCGCACAGGCCGCGGCCGCTGATAGCTCTGAACACTGCTGCCTCCTGGGCACGGTTGACCAGCTGGTCGGAGCCTTCTCCCGGTACACGCATTATGTACTTCTCGCCATTGACGGAAAACAGGAACGATCTGTTAGTCATTCCCTTCTTGAGGACGGATATGTCGGTTATGTCATCCGGTGTTACTCCGAAGACACCGGCTATAACGTCCAATTCCTTTGATTTCAGGTGATTTGACTCGCCGTCCAGCTCCCTTAACTGCTCATAAGTATTTATCTCCACAGCATCGGAAGCGCTGACCACACGTGCCGGTATCATCATTTTGCCGCCCCTGTACAGAGCGAACTCCCAGAAATCATCATCATGCGCGCCGCTTGCGTCAGCCTCTTTTATACTATTAATAAGTGTTCCCGCGTCTTCCCGGGAAATATATGACAGGCCGATCATTGCGTTTCCTCCGGAGCGCTCCGGTACTTTCACCAACTCTCCCTTCCGGTTGACGCGCACTTCGGAATCCTCATCAGCCGAATCCGATACCATGTACCAGGAATACATCTCATGTCCGCTGAACGGGTTGCTTTCGCAGCGGATGTCGGAAGGAATTATATAGGTGTTTCCTATCCTGTCCGCAGCGAGAGAAAGAGTGTGCAGATTGTTTTTTCCTGCGTATTCCTTATTGAATACCAGCTCAACTCCGTAAGCGTCGATGAGATAGTCGAAGGTCTCCTTCATGAAGCCTACGACCACGGTTATGTCATATATACCGGCATCATGCAGCTGCCCGATCACCCTTTCTATCAGAGGTTCTCCGTTTACTTCAAGGAACGCCTTCGGCGTTGCCAGATTGATCGGAACCATGCGCATGCCAAAACCGGCGGCAAGTATGATCGCATTCTTCGGAACACAGCTGTCGTATTCCTTCCTAGCTTTTTCCGTAAGCTGTTGATCCTCATCCAGATATCCTTCGTAAACAAGAGCTTTCATGCTCTTGTTGACAGCACCCAGGCTGTATCCTGACTTCTCTGAAAGGATGCGCTGATTTACATATTTATGTTCAAGGATTGTTCTTAAAACATCCCTATCTTGCTTGTTCATGAACTCTCCCTTTCTGTCTTTCGTGAACTATCGGTATAATAGCACAGGCCCCGTATTAAATCCAGTAAAGCTTTGCAGTGATCGCATTTTCTCTAATTTTGTATAGATACGTGGATTCCTTTTTTCCGCTCTTTTATTATTAGCATGAAATAACAGCGGACCGGCGCGTGAGCATCCTGCCGGTATCGCTGCTTTGCAATCTTTATTGCATTAGAAAGAGTGGAAAAATGGATAAACAGCAAAAGATATTGAAGCGTCTGACCGCATTCATGCTTGCACTGACGCTTTGCCTGACTCTGGTCACATGCATTTCCGAGCCTGCTTACGCGGCTTCGCCGTCAACGGCGAATACGTCCGCAGCGACGGCTGCTGCGACCTATCCGGCTGCAAAACGTGTTGCTTTAGTCAAATACGATGTGACTTTCAAAAGCGATGTCCGCACTGACAAAAAGCTCGGCGCCACCTCCCGTCCCGCATATCTTACTGCAAAAGGGGCCCGCAACAGCATCAAACTGTCATGGACCCCTCCGGCAAAAGTTTCTTCGATAGACGGATATGTGATCGCAAGGCAGGACGCAAGCGGTGAAAGATGGCGTCAGATAGCAGTTGTCTCCTCTGGCACAAAGACATATACGGACACGACCGCGACAGTAAAAAACAGACTGTACAAATACACGGTGATCGCTTACAAAAACACTTCCGGCGGCTGGCTGGTAGCAAATCCTATTGTCTGGGCCGGCGCGGTAACCTCCAACAGTTCAAAGGATAATGTTACTGCATTCAAGTTTTACAACCCTGCAAGGATCTCGACCGTCAAAGTCGGTGTAAAGAAGAAGATGGTCATAACATTCTCATATGATGACCCTGTCAGCAAATCTATCCGCTGGACAAGTTCCAACAAAGCAATTGCCAAAGTCAACAACAAGGGAGAAGTGACCGGCGTTTCTCACGGAACCGTTACTCTTTCCGGACGTACCCACACCGGTAATATCATTAAGACGAACGTGACAGTCATTAACCAGGGCACAGCTCAGGCCATGGTAGATGTCATGGCAAGCTGGATCAATTTCAGCGAGGTTAACCGCAAGCATGAGGGTATCATAGATATCTATAATGCCGTAAAGCCGTGGCCGCGTGGATACAAAGTGAAGTACAGCGATGAATGGTGCGCGACCTGCGTATCCGCCGCCTCCATCATGAGCGGAACTCTCAAGTATACCGGCAGGGAATGCGGCGTACCTCAGTTCATAACCTTCTTTAAGAACAGAGGCCGCTGGGAGGAAGACGGCTCCATCAGACCGAGGCCGGGCGACCTGATAATATACGGCTGGTCGATCGGTGCCAGCGTGACCGTATTCGGCAACGACTGGAGCGCAAGCCACATCGGTGTCGTGGAATCCGTGAAAGGAAATCAGATCACTGTTATTGAAGGCAACATGGGCGCAGGTACCGTCGGAAGACGTACCATAAAGCAGGGCTGGAGATTCATCCGCGGCTACTGCCGTCCGAATTATAAAAAATAGGTATAACGAAACAGAGCCTGCTCGCAGCGAGCAGGCTCTGTTATTCCCTTTCGGGTCTGTTTTTTTAATAATTCTCTTCGTGGATCTCAAAGTATGCTTTAGGATGAGCGCATACAGGGCAGACCTCAGGAGCTTTTGTTCCTACCACGATGTGTCCGCAGTTGCGGCACTCCCATACCTTGACCTCGCTCTTCGCGAACACTTCCTGTGCTTCTACGTTATGAAGCAGCGCGCGGTAGCGCTCCTCATGATGCTTCTCGATCTCGCCTACCATGCGGAACTTCGCTGCCAGAGCCTTGAAGCCCTCTTCTTCGGCTGTCTTTGCGAAGCCTTCATACATGTCTGTCCACTCGTAGTTTTCACCATCTGCTGCAGCCGTAAGATTCTCGGCTGTGCTTCCGATCCCTTCGAGTTCCTTGAACCACATTTTCGCGTGCTCTTTCTCATTGTCGGCTGTTTTCAGGAAGAGAGCTGCGATCTGCTCGAAGCCCTCCTTCTTAGCCTTCGACGCGAAATATGTATACTTGTTGCGCGCCTGGGATTCACCGGCGAAAGCCGCTTCCAGGTTCTTTTCTGTCTGTGTTCCTGCGTATTTGTTAGCCATTTTTATCCCCCCTTTAAGAAATAGTACTGTATCATAAATTGTAAGCCCGCCGGGTCCCTTTGTCTACAAGGTGTTTCTTTTGTTTTTAGTTAATAGGCTGCCCTGTTTTGTGCTACAATTCGTTTGTAAGGGAGGATCAGACATGAACATATTCAAGACGGGACCAAGATTCATCCGGGGATATTTAGAAACTAAGCGCTTTACCTCGCTGAAGAAGCAGATCTACAAGCTTCGCGAAGAAGGCGAGCTTAAAGGCGAGAGGGATCTTATTCAGTCCGGGCAGAAGCGCTGGGTAGAAGCGATGTCGCCGGTGCTCGGCCTTACCTATGATATCAGTGGCGAGGAGAACATCCCTGCTCCTGAAGACGGCCCTTTCATGATGTACTGTAATCATCAGAGCTTCGCAGACATCGCGGCAACGCTGTGGATCATGAAGGATCACGGCATGATGGGCTACGTCTCCAAGGAGGAGTGGCGCAAGTACCCTATCCTGGCCGATGTCGTTGACTGCTCGCGGTCGATATTCCTCGTCCGCAACAACCCGAAAGAAGCCGTGCGCGCGCTGGCCGAGGCAAAGAAGATGCTCGATCTGGGATTCAATCTGTGCATCTTCCCTGAAGGCACACGTTCGCGGAGACACGAGATGGGCGAGTTCAAGGCAGGCGCTTTCAAGTTTGCCGAGAAAGCCAAAGTTCCTATCCTTCCTGTTACAGTGGATGGCACATACAGGTTCTTTGAAGAGGACGGCACATGGAAGCCTGCACATATCAAAGTGACCATACATCCGCTGGTTCACATCGAGAACATGAACCGTGAGGAGCAGCATGAGGCTGCCAAGAAGATAGAAGAAACTATAAGGAGCGCACTGGATAAATGAGATTTGTCATTCAGAGAGTAAAACACGCGTCGGTCACCGTCGAAGGCGAAGTCATCGGAAAGATCGGATGCGGTTACATGGTGCTTATCGGCGTATGCGATGCCGATGACGAAGCTGTTGCCGACAAGATGGTCGACAAGATGATAAAGTTGCGTATAAACAGAGACGCTGAGGGCAAGACCAATCTGTCTCTCGCTGACGTTGACGGCGGACTTCTTCTGATCTCGCAGTTCACTCTCTACGCGAACTGCAAAAAGGGCAACCGCCCGTCTTTCATAGAGTCGGGGTCGCCTGAGCACGCCAATGCTCTGTACGAATATATAATTGAAAAGTGCCGTGAGCGCGTGCCTGTCGTTGAGAAAGGCTCGTTCGGCGCTGAGATGGCTGTCGAACTACTGAACGACGGTCCGTTCACGATAATCCTTGATTCTGAAAAGCTTTAAAGGAGTTGGATCAAACATGAAGACCTTACTTACAGGTGGTGCGGGATATATAGGATCGCACACGGCAGTGGCTATGCTCGAAGCAGGGCACGAAGTCGCTGTTGTGGATAATTACGTAAACAGCTCAGCCGAGGCGATCGCTCGTGTAGAGAAGATCACCGGAAAGCCTGTCGCTCTTTATGAGGCGGATGTGGCAGACAAGGACCGCATGATGGAGATACTGAAAGCAGAAATGCCGGACTGCATCATACATTTTGCGGGGCTCAAGGCTGTCGGAGAATCCGTAGCAATGCCTGTTGAATATTACCGCAACAACATTGACACTACGCTGACACTTCTCGAATGCATGAGAGAGCTGGGACTTGCCAATATAGTCTTCTCCAGCTCAGCTACAGTTTACGGCGAGGACAATGTGCCTCCGTTCACCGAGAACGCGCCTAAGGGCATGTGCACAAATCCATATGGCTGGACCAAGTGGATGCAGGAGCAGATGCTGACAGACGCGCAGTTCTCGAGCGAAGCGGCTGACGGAAGCGCAAATACGGCAAATGGCTGGAAGGTGCCGCTGTCCGTGGTGCTGCTGAGATACTTCAACCCGGTCGGAGCACACGAGAGCGGGCTGATCGGCGAAGATCCGCAGGGGATCCCGAACAACCTTATGCCTTATATCTCTCAGGTGGCGGTCGGAAGGCGCGACCATCTGACCGTATTCGGAAACGACTACGATACTCCTGACGGCACATGCCGCAGGGACTACATACACGTGATGGATCTGGCCGAAGGTCATGTCAAAGCCGCGGAATACGCGGTGAAGAACAAGGGCACGGAAGTGTTCAACCTGGGAACGGGCTCGCCTTACAGCGTGCTCGAGATGGTCGAAGCTTTCGGACGCGCGTGCGGGCACGCTGTAGCCTATGAAATAGGCGCCAGACGAGCCGGCGACGTGCAGGACAGCTGGGCTGACGCCTCCAGGGCTAAGGCCGTGCTCGGCTGGCAGGCGAGCCGCGGCATAGACGAGATCTGCCGCGATGCCTGGAACTGGCAGAGCCATAATCCGCAGGGATACGATACCAATAAATAAACATATGAAGAAACATTTAAAGCGAATCATTATATCAGCGATTCTTGTCTTCGCGCTTTCATGCAGCATAGCGCTGGCAGAAGACGAAGAAACGATGCAGGTTCAGGCTCCGGCGGAGCCTGTTTCGGTTGAGCTGTCGGAAAACACAGAAGCGCCTCCCGTCACCGATGAGCCTGAAGCGGTTCCCGATGAGCAGCTTCCTTCTTCTGACACCCTGACAGTTGAAGATACATCAGACGGGACCGGAGAAGTCCAGCAGACGGACGGCTCAGATACAGCAGAGCCTGTAGCAGCTGTACCGGAAAACACGGCAGCAGAAACACCGGCAGACGAACCTGCTGCAGAGGATCCTTCCGTTCCGGCATCGGATGGAGAGTCCGGATCCGACCCCGGTGATGATCCGGAACCGGTAGTCTATGAAGCGAAAATAATCGAACAGGATGACGGCCTTTACTACATAGACCCTGAGACCGGTGAGATCAGAACAGAAGCCGGCTTCATAACTTATAACGGTAAGCGTTACTACATCACGGAAGGCGGCCGAATTGCCGTCGGCACGGAAGTAACTCTTGAAGACGGAACGTATCACGCCGGCAAAACGGGCGCGATCCTGACGGGTGTCCATAAGTGGGACGGCGTACGCTACTACTCCGGCACAACAAGCGGCAGACTGAAATCAGTCCGCGGCTTCGTCATGTACAATGGCAAAAAATATCATGTCTACTCTACCGGAAAGATAGCTGTAAGCAAGTTCTTCGTATTCAAGGACAGAAAGTATATTGCCGGTTCGACCGGCGCCATACTGAAGGGTGTAAACAAGTGGAAGAGCCATTATTACTATTCGAACGAAAAAAGCGGTATTATCAGAGTCGCTCAGGGCCTCGCCAAATGGGACGGAAAATACTATTTCGTTGAAAAGGGCGGCAGGATCCGCGTGAACCAGCCTTTCTTCTACAAAAGCAAGCCTTATGTTTCTCTGTCTAAAGGCTGGTGCAGGCTTCTTACCAACATCAACACCGGACTAGTAACAAAAATTGCCCGCAGGCAGGTCGGCATCATGACCGGAGTAAAGTACTGGCAATGGTATTACGGCACAAGGTTCGTCGACACCGATCGTACTCCGTGGTGCGGAGCCTTCATAGCCTGGTGCTTCCACGCTGCCGGTCAGTACAGCAGAGTGTCGGGGATCCGCAAATACGGTAACCTCGGCTATGTTCCAAGCTATTCGAGATACGCGAGCGCGAACGGCAAATGGATAAACCGCAGCACCGCCAAGGGAGGCGACATAATCGTCTTCGGCAATGACATGCATGTTGGTATCGTAGAATATGTCTGCAACGGATATGTATACACCATAGAAGGCAATGCCGGTCCGACAGCAGCAGTTGGCTGCGGGAAGCCGGGAGCAGTCATACGCAGACTTCTCAAACTGAATGACACAAGAATAAAAGGCATCCTGCACGTCTGAAAAGCAGCAGCTTAAGAGGGATGGATCTCGTCATGATCCATCCCTCTTTTATTATGATTTCCTATATTATCCATGCCTGCAATGGCTCTTTATTTGACCTTCACAGTCTTTACTGCACTCCACTTCGAGTAGAATTTCTTTCCACTGACCGTCTTATATGTCCGGACTCTTACGTAATATGTCCTGCCTGATACAAGCCCTGTAAAAGTTCTGCTGGTAACAGTGTTTCTGGTGTATCTGATCGTCAGCGCATCTTTTTCCTTTGCCGTTGCAACGTTGCTGAAGCTCTTAAGGTTGCTGTACTCGATATCATAGCCGTTTACTGCGCTGTTCCTGTTCCACTTAACCGTAAAGCTCCTCTTTGCAGGCGTCAGGCTTGAAATCGAGGTTCCCTTCGGCAGCACCTTGAACGTTGCTGTCTTTGTACCGGTGTAATTGCCCTTCAGCCTGATCGTTGCTGTGCCACTTCCTACTTTCGTATTGTTTTTATATGTAACAGTATAGTCGGTATCTTTTTTCAGAGTATAACTGCCGTCTTTTACTGTAACCTTTGGCTTCAGCGCTTTTCCTGTGTATGTCACATTTGCTGCGGTTGCTTTCACATATGCAGCCTTCTTTTTGCTTACAGTCGCTTTCGCTGTATATTTTGAATTGCCGTTGGTAAATTTTACTGAAACAGTCTTGCTTGTAATACGCGGGATCTTCAGTACACACTTACCGTCCTTTATAGTCCCTTTATAAGTAGTTCCGCCTGATGTATATGAGGCAACTGTACCGTCATAATTACAGTGACATTCTAATTTAGTGTCGCCGTAAATTGCCTTGCTGTTAAACGATCCCGGACTCGATGCGTTTGTGCTTCCGAAGTATGACTGATCCAGACACAGCTCTTCAGCAACCGTGACTTTGATATCCGCCTCCAGACCCTGTTCATCTATTGCCGTTATTACAGCTTCTCCTAACCCGACTGGTCTTACTGTAAGCTCATAGAACTTACCATCAGAGCCTTCGTTCGCCAGTTCAACATCGACTACACCGTCTGTATCTATCCTGTAGTCTGTAATTGCTGTCATGCACTCATCTATACGATAAAAAGTATATTCTGCCGGATCGAATGTGCCGCTTTGAGGCTCGAAGGCAAAATAGCAGCTTTTCTCCGTAAAGTCGAACGGTGTAGGCGGATCAGGATTCACAATTACATGACACACTCTGGATTTTCCATAGTTATCGCTTACCGTGATATCAGCCTCACCGGCGCCTTGCAGTTCAAGGGCTGCTTCATATCCGTTCATGAAGGCAGTAACAACGCTTTCATCTGAGCTTTCTGCCTGCAAATCCGGATAATCTTTTCCCAGTACTACTTTTAATGCGTCCCATGCTTCATAGCCGTCAGAAAGCTGGAATTCCAGGCTGTTTGTGTTGAGCTCCCAATCAGCTTCGGTGACGGTCAGCTTAACTGAAGCGGTACGGCCGTCATTATCATGTACTGTTATTGTAGTTTCTCCGCACTTATGAAGATCCAGCCCGCAGCCACAGCGTCCGGCACCCAGACTCCATACGGTTCTGACAGAAGCAACCTCTTCATCTGAAATCTCAAAATTTGAAGCGCTCAGATCATCAGCGTGAACGTAAAGATACGTGTCGCCTCCAGAAACAGAAACACTCACTTCATCTTTGGAATAAAAGAATATTCCTGTTTTGACCTCAACGATGCATGATCCTGTGTTTCCTGCTGAGTCTTTGACCGTGATCGTCGCTTCACCTGCTCCTACAGGATCGACTTCCAGTTCCCAGCTGCCGTCTCCGATATTATGCAGCTGTCGGATTTGAATGATGCTCTCGTCTGATGACTCCGCAGATACTAAATCATTTGCGGAATTCACATTAATATAACAGGAAAGACGGGGTCACATGAACCCCGTCTTCTTTCGCATTATGCTTATTTTGTCTTTATCTTTTTATACTTCGACCATTTGCTGTAGTAATACTTTGTTCCGATCTTTTTGTAAGTGCGGATTCTTACATAGTAGTACTTCTTTGCTTTTAGGTTTTTGACGGTCTTTTTTATGGTTTTGTTACTTGTAACCTTGACCGACTTTTTCCCTGAGGTGAACTTGCTGTTCAGAGCATACTGGATTTCGTAGCCTGTTGTCTGAACGGCCTGTTTTTTCCAGACTGCAGTAAATGATTTCGATCCACCTGTTACCTTTGAAAGCGACGTTGCCTGTGGGATGATGTTGAATGGTACGCTCTTTGTGCCGTAGCAACATCCCTTGCCGACAATTTTAGCGGTTGCCTTACCAACTTTCTTATTATTGGAATACTTAATATCGTAATTATCTTCATCGCCCCAGAACTTGTACGATATTCCTTCTTCACCCTTTACTATTATGTAAGTATCTCCCTTGACATGTTCACGCGCCTTACCTTTATAGTATACCAGGTCTGTAAAGCCTTTTATCTTGGTCGGGGTAAGCTTACTAATGTCATACATTTCTGACAGGACAAGATCCTCACTTACAAGAGCGTCCTCATCGTCATCATAATATTCTTCGTCATCTCCGGCATCTTTCGGAACGTAGATCTTTATGTAGCAGCTGTTATCTCTAAGCTTTTTAACAGTGACAGGACCATTGATCATGCCTCCGGATTCAATTACCTCACCACCGGATGTAACGGTGATTACCGGAGTGTCTTCATCCACATAATCGTTATAGAAACTCACCTTCATATCCTTGTCAGTCACTACCTCATAGCCGCCGTCAAGGCTAACCGTATCTGATGCATAGCGTCTCAGCTCAGGTGTAAATGTGAAGGACTCTCCTTTTTTAAGGTGGAAGTATTCGTCTTCTTCCGGGAGACTGCCTATCTCATAGTACTCATCTACAACATTGATCAATGCCTGGACGGATGCTTTTGCCTTACCGTCTTCATCTGAAACGATTTCAGCCTTGATCCTGATACCGCCTTCGAGCTGCTCGACGTCAACGTCCGGGTGAACAGTCACTGCTGCGTTTTCATTTATGTCGCCGCTGCTTGTGATATCCACTAAGTCTGCAAAGCTTTCATCGGCTACGCTCCAGCGGAATGTATACCCGTCTTTATAATACTTGCTGAAATCGCGTCTGTCTCCGTCCGCCTTGAATGTGACTGTACCACCAGGGACCGCCTTATATACATACATTTCTTCTTCTTCATCATAGCAGTCCTGATCATCGATCCAGACAAAATACTTGTTGCCTAATACATTTACCTCATAGGACTCCTTCACTGTATTCCCGTCCACATCTTTATAAGTGAATGTAATAACTGATGTACCGAGACTCACCGGATCAAGATAGAACTGGGAAGTGAATGTTTTGACTTCAATGACTGACGGATCGCTGGATTCAACTTTCGTGAGCTTGTAAGGGACCTCCTCTCCGTCAGGAGATGCATTGCTGTAACTGCGGCCCCAGCGGCTCTTGTCTGCAGGATATCCGTCATCATCTTCTTCAGTGCCAAGAAGAATATCCTTTTTGTGGTCTATTGCGGATTCGTCATCATAAAACGCAAATATCTGATCTAAGCCGTAGTCGACATAAGGTTCCTTTGCAAAAATGATACTATAGTCGTCGTCAACGATTTCGCCGTCCTGGGTTCTTATTTCTGCGCGGAGCTCAAGACAAAAGTCGTTCCTGTCTATATCCAGTCCATCAAGCGCTTCGTCTATTGCAGGGCCGTATAAAGTAATGCGCTCCTTAGAGATGCTCCATGCGCAGTATTTATGACCCTCATCGTTCTTCAGGACCGCAACCGGCTCAAGTTCGTCTATATCATTTCCGCCACCGTTGGAAGTATCAAACACGTTGATATACGCCTCTTTAACGAAGCCGCTTAAGTCAGCGTCATCATAATTCTCTATGTATGTGTTGACTATATAGTTACCATCGAGATAAAATCCTCTGCCGGTTTCTCCATCAAGGGAAACATCAATATCCGGCAGCGGCTCCTGCCACTTAGCATGAAGTGTGACTGTTCCATCAGGAATGAATCCTCCGTCATCACTGATAGCTGCTTTATCTGTGCATTCCTCATCCAGATACCATCCGAGGAAACTATTACCATCATCGTTGGAAGGAACATATCTGCTCAGATCAAGAGCCTTTCCTGCAGGGCAGACCAGGTTAAGTTCCGGTACTTCCTCGTCCTCAACTCCGTAAAGGTATCCGCCATTGGCATCGAGTGTTACTTCATAAAAATCGTCCGTGTACTTCGCATACAGAATCAACTTTTCATTTCCATACTCATCTGTCGTCTTTTTTGATTCATATAATTCAGTGGTGATAGGTGTTTCCAGAAGGACCGGATCACTCAAATCACTGTCATAATACCAGCCTTCAAAAATCTTTCCCTCCGGAGGCATGAGCTGGTCTTCTCTATAGATTCTATTGTATGTGAAAGCGGTTTCTCCATTAACGCTTATCTCTTTTGTTCCATAGAATAACAGACAGTCTCCCTCAACAACTGAATCGTCATATCCGGAGTCAGTGAAAGATCCTTCGCCTGCATTAAACCCGATGCGGAATTCCTCTCCCCAGACGGCCTCGAGCGTCATGGCACTGTTGATCGGAATATAATAATCCTCGCTTTTCTCAATAAGATTACCGTCAAGCTTCCATCCCATCACAACTTTGCCAGTCTTAGAACGGAACGTCTCTCCTTCGACCATATATCCACTGTGGATCTGGATATTACTGCCTTTCTTGTAATACTTAACGACAGTTGACTCTCCATAATCTTCAAAGGTTTCATCTCCTGCGTCAAGGGTCAGTGCGCATCCGTCTTCCCAGTTTGCTGTATATGTAGTATCTTCGGTGATATTGACCCCTTCATCAAAGTCAACAGTTTTTCCGTTCTTGTCTGTCCAGTGCGAAAAGACCTTTCCGGCATATGACAACTTATTCTCTACTTCATAGTAAGTTGTCCCTGAACCCAGATAATTATCTGTCTTGCTTACATATATGAGCTTTGTTGTTTCAGTGCCATTGCCATCATCATATTTTCCGCCGTTTGCATCGAATGTAACCGTCCAGGCCGGAGCCCATCTTGCGTAAAAGGTTACGTTTCCTTTCACCTGATAGTCAAGCCATCCGTTTTCATCCAAAGGTACCGCAGCCCCTCCTTTTGTCAGTGACCAGCCGTCAAAGACAAACGCCTCATCATGAACAGGCTTATAATACCCTTCTACGATCCCATCATTCGCATCTTCATAAAATACAGTTCCACCTCCGGCTTCATCAGTGAAATGGCCGCCGTTAGCATCAAAGATCGCAGTGTCCTTTTCATCCCAGAGTGCATAGAAGGTGGTATCTTCGGCTATAGGATAATTGTAATTGTAGTTTTCATCATAAAACTCTATAGTTGATGGTCCGGTTTTCGACAGTGACCAACCCTTGAATGAATATCCATCCCTGCTCGGGTCTGCGGACGGGATTACCCTGTATTCGCCGTTAATTATTTCTGTTACAGCAACGTAAGGATCTGTTACTTTATCGTAGTCTTGTGTTTCTTCATTCCACTCGTTAAAGTAGCCGCCGTTAGCGTCAAAGGTTGCCCACGGAAGCTTCTCCCACTGGGCGTAAAAAGTTTCATCCCCTTCCAACGTGTAGACATTATCAAAGTCGACGGGATCACCGCCATCCTTGCTTTTAGCCCAGCCTGCAAACTTAAATCCTTCTCTGTCAGGAGTCCATGGATACAGCCATTGTTCCCCAATATTATATGGCTCACTCCTCTGGCCTACTTTTTCGTAGCATTCTGTTTCTTCATTCCACTCTTCAAAGTAGCCGCCGTTAGCATCAAAGGTAACAGTGACCTCTCCTTCTGCGCCTCTTAAATCGACGTTCTCTGCTCCGCCGGAGCTCTTTTTTGGAGCTGTTGACTTTGCATTAACCTCTGAAGGCTCTTCCTTTTTCTCAGGAGCAGACGCCTCAGGAGCAGCAGTATCACTGGCTTCTCCTGCAGGGTTTTCTGCCACAGCTTCCTGTGAGCCGTCTTCTTCAGCCATCTGTTCGCTTGACAGAGCATCAGAATCAACTCCTTCTGCATCCTCCGCAAATGCCATTGCCGGCATGTATGTTAGCAGGAGCGCAAATGCCAGCAGCAGCGCCCATAGCCGGTTAAATCTTTTCATAAAAAATGACCCTCCATTCCTGCATTAACTTGTCCCACATATTCCCCATGAGTTAGATTGATTATACCTTAATAAATGTTAATGTTTCAACTTGTTTACTCTTCCCTGCAATAATTACTTGATCCTTATGGCTATGGACATAACAAAAGACAGGGGCCTTATATGACCCCTGTCTCTCCATACGCTATATGCGATTATTTAGTTGTGATGCTCTTTACCTTTGTGCTCCATGGCGAGTAGACCTTCTTGCCGTCGATAGTCCTGTAGGTACGTATCCTCACATAGTACTTTGTCTGAGCACTCAGCTTCGTGATCTTCTTCGTGACAATTGAGTTCTTTGTGACCGCAACCGTCTTAGGACTCTTCTTAAACCTGGAATCAAGAGCGTACTGGATCTCATAGCCGGTCGTATGCTTGAGATAAGTGCTCGCCGGCTTTTTCCATGTTACCGTGAATCCCTTGCTGACTGCAGCCAGTTTGGAGATTATGATCCCTTTAGGGGTGATCCTGCTGTCCTTCGTAACTTCCTTTGTGCATGCCTTATCGCTGAAGCACTTGCCGCACTCCGAGCAGGTCCAGTACTGAACGTTGCCTTCCTTTGTTGCAGTCGCAGCCTTTGCCTTCACCTGCGTTGCGACGTGGCCTCTAGGCGGAACTTCTACGATACGTTTCTCGTGGCAGTTCCAGCACATCTGCTTCTGCCATCCCGGGGATGTGCAGTCTGAATATTCAGGAGGGCCTGCCAGCCAAAGGTGCTCCTCGCCGCGGGCTTCGCAGGATTCCTCAAGCCGCACGTGGCATTCTCCCGATTCTCCAACATACTCTCCGCCGTACGTCGCCTCGGCATATATCCACATATCGTGAACGCCGGCGGCATACATCTTGTCTCCGTGGATAGTTACGGACAGTCCGTCATCGCTCAGTGACCAGCATCCATCCGGAGCATCGAACCATACGTCTTCCTGCTGCTCGTCGCTCCATTCGAAATGGCCGGCCTTGATACTTGTCTCAACCTTGCTGTAGTCGAGACTTTCATCTCTCTCGATATTGATGGTCCAGTCTCCGTCATCATAGACACTCACTTCACCGCTATCGAACCACTGGTTGTATTCGACCCTGCCGAACCAGAAGTGCGTGTACATCTCCTCGAAGCGGCCTTCATCATTGATGAACCATGCTCTGAGTTCAGGTTCTGTATCCCAGTTCTTGTTTCTGATAAACGCGAATGTGTCTCCATCGACCCTATCGCCACTTTGCACAGGGTTGCCGTCAGCATCGATAATGGTTATAGGCTCTTCATCATAATTCCATTGCACCCTTTCAACAGGGAATGTCTTGAATCCGTCGTGGTATACGTCTTCTTCTGTTCCGAAAACTGAATAGCGCCTTACCTCGAAAGTGACATCATCGGATGTGTCTCCCAGATCAAGCACATTGTCATAAAATGGAGGCCAGATCTCCGTGTAATCGGATCTGACGTGGAAACATTCTTCCATGGATGTGCGTTCCTCAGAAGGATCATCACTGTGCGGATCTGTAACTTTTACTCTGACTCTGATCTCTTCATCGAGCCAGTCGCGGTCCTGCGGCATGTCTTTGAAGTTAAGAGTCGCTCTTGTCGGATCCTCTTCATTTACAGCCAGTGTAGCGAAGTCGCTGCCGTCCTCGATCGTCCAGTGGAACTCGAGATTCCTGTCTTCCCATTGGTCTCCTCTGTCATCGACATACTTGTGTTCTGCTTCGACGCGAAGATCGAGACTTGTTCCCGGCAGGCCGTGGTCGGATGGTCCTTCCGCATGCAGCCAGCCTTCATAAACATCTCCGCCAATATTGAGTTCGACGTTGATCGTCTGCTCAGCTTCATGCTCATCCAGATATGTCACAGCAAAGCTTACCTGTCCGAAGTTTCCTGCCCTGAAAGACCATTCGTTTTCTTCGGTCGGAATCTCCTCAAGATGCTCAGCACCCGAAGTGACCTCTACATTCACTACAGGGAACATGAAATTTTCTCCGTCCGGGAATTCTGAGTTTTCTATATAGGCTTCAATATCTTCAAAGTTGCGGTCCCATCCAGGGAGCATGTCGATATGATCTTGCATGTGGAGCTCATAGCGCGCCTGCTTTGCGTGTATCCATGCCTCACGCCTGACAGGTTCCATTTCCACTTTTCTGGATTCCGCCTGAACTGTCACTCTATAGTCCTTATAGTTTTCGTAGTCCAGTCTGGTCCTGTCAAAAGTGGCTACAAGGAAGTCTCCGTCGCGCGTTACAGATGAAGGGTAGATAACCTCTGACCACTGGCCGGCATCTCCTTCTGCCGCTTCGATGCTGAACGAGAAATTATCATCGGCTTCGCTTCCGGATCCGAAATCACTGGTGTTGATCCTGATCTGCGGGTCCTCCTGGGCATCTGAGAAAACATCTATATGGTCGTTTTCGAACCAGATGTTGTAACTCCTGTCAAGGAACCAGTACGAATTCCCTTCTACTCTTTCATTGCCCTCTTCATCTAAAAACTTCGCTGTCAGGTTCACTTCTGTGTTCCGGCCGCCTTTTCTTGTAAGTGAGAACGTGTCGGTTCCTGAGATCCACTCGCCGTCCTCAACCTGCTCTCCTCCATTTTTGGTTATTGTGAAGGCTTTGCTGTCAAAGTTCCACCTTATGCCGGTTATATCAACCGTCTTGTATCCTTCGGAGTTGTAACCGTCTCCTCCGCCATAATGGTAGTGACGCAGTTCAAACTTCTGATCTTCGATCGTCTGCCCGAGAACGAGCATCGGATCGAGTCCAACCGGCCAGACGCAGTAGTAATCACTTGAAAGATCGAACCACATGTTCGCGGATGCTTTTTCTTCACCAGGAGTATCGCTGGCTGTGTCCCTTAATATGACTTTAACGCGGACTACGCCATTCAGCTCTTCACCTTCTTCAGGCTCCCTGAATCTGAGAATGGCTCTTGCATGGTTTTCCTCATCGCGCTCTACTGACGCGATGTCTTCGCCACGGTCAATGATCCATTCATATTCGAGATTATCATCCGTAAACTCTTCTTGAGAGTCCTCACCGTCAGTCATGAATCTATGACCGCCCTGCGCGTTCAGACCGATCTCTGCGCCAGGAAGACCCTTCTTCACATCGCCGTCGCTCCAGAGGTTGCAGTCATAAACATCTTCGCCTATATACAGGTGAGCTTCATATGATTGCTGCCCTCCTTCAAGATCCGTATATGTTATCTCAAAGGTAACGGTTCCCGGACTTCCTGCTCTGTAGTACCACCATCTTCTTCCCTCGTCATCACTGTCGTCATGGAATTCTTCAAGGAAGTTTCTTCCTTCCTTAACAGTGACATCGTTGATCGTAACCGGCAGATTTTCACCTTCCGGATGATCCTTATCCTCGACCCAGACCATGCGCTCTCCATCGAAACTTCCGTCCCATCCCGGAAGGACGGAACGGTCGCCCTGGAACGCCCTTTCATATCCGGTATAGGACCAGCGGTATCTGATTACATGCCCGGCGATCCATCTGTCTTCACCCGCTGCGTTGACTCCCCTGAAGCTGATACCTATCTGCTCAGGCAGCCAGTCCGGATCCGGATACAGGGCATCAATAGCCTCGCCTGTCTGCTTTCCATAGAGTACGATGGTGTGGGTATCAGGGTCATAAGTGTAGCAGCTATTACCGAGATCTTTCCAGCCGTCCTCACCGTCTTCAGGGAGCCCGACAAACGGTATTATTTCCGTTACGGTATCATCACTGTTAATGACCTCATCACTGATCCTGTATGTGACGGATTCGGTATCATACAGCATGTCATATACCTTGCCATTCCTGCCGTCCAGTACGCCTTCTGTCTGTTCCAGCGCGCCTTCCATGTACATTGGCGGCTCGAACTTTTCGCCATCGCCGTCTTTTGCACCGTCGCCATCCTTTTTTAAATCATCCTGATTTGCAGTCAGGCCGTTTTCCTTTGCAGTGCCCGCTTCCGGCACCTGCCTTACCTGAACCGGGTTTTCTGCTTCCGGTTCAATAGTTTCTTCTGTCGTTTCTTCAGTCAATTCTTCTGTCGTCACAGCCTCGTCCACCGGCGTTTCCGGTTCTGCTTCAGGCTGAGCTTCCTCTGTCTGTTCCTCCACAACTGCTGCGCTGCCATCGTCATTTGCTTTTTCTGCATCAACAGTTTCAGCAAAAGCAATCGCAGGCATGTATGTGACTATCATCATCACAGACATCAGTAGGGCTAAAATCCTGCTTCTCTTCATTGCGGTTCCTTCCTTTTCTTCAACGGGGGGGATCTGCTTTTTTAGAACTAACAACATTACTGAAAAGTTAACTTATTATAGATAAAACGTTAACTTATTATACACAAAAACAGCGCCCTGCCTGCGCAGGGCACTGTTCTTCTTTGGTTTTTATTAGTACATTATTACAGCACGCTTTCAAAAGTCTTCATCGCTTCGTATCTCCTGCGCTCTTCTTCGCTCACGCTGGATTTGACTCTGCTGATGATATCAAGCACATCTGCGTTGCTGATCTTCTGAGCCGCAACTTCTCCCTGGATTATCTGGCGCTTTACGTATACTTCCTTCGCCTTGTTGGCTATCGCGACTATGTCAGCGCAGGTGTATCCATCAAGCTTCTCTGCGAGCAGATCCAGATCAGCATCATAAGGTACAGGATCAAGCGTTCCCTTGAGGAGCTCCTTGATCGATGCCTTGTCAGGCAGCGGGATGTAGATCTTGGTGTCGAAGCGTCCGGCTCTCAGGAGGGCTTCGTCGAGCGACTCCGGTCTGTTCGTCGCAGCGATAACCATGACGCCGTCGAGCGAATCCATTCCGTCGATCTCTGTCAGCAGCTGGTTGATGATGCGGACCGATCCCTCGTTTCCGCTGCGCTTTCCGGCGATGGCATCGATCTCATCGAAGAATATGATCGAAGGCTTTGTTTCGCGGGCATCCCTGAACTTGCGTCTCAGGTTTCTCTCAGATTCACCGGTTCCTGCGCCCAGAAGCTCAGGTCCGTTTACTACGTAGAAGTTCGCGTTGCTCTCGTCAGCCGCGACCTTAGCGAAGAATGTCTTGCCGCATCCCGGAGGGCCGAAGAGAAGGATTCCCTTGGATGCAGGAATGCCGAACTTCTTATACTTCTCCGCGTTCTTAATAGGGCTCTCGATCTTGTCCTTGAGGATCTTCTTTGTGGTTTCCATGCCCTTGATATCGTTCCAGCTGAGCTTCCTGGTCTCCTTGCCCTGATTGTCCTGCTGGGCCGTGGACGAGCGTCCGAACTTTTTGCTGTAAAGTTCATATCTGTCCTGAAGGTCAAGCGTGTACGAAGGAAGAGTGTACGAGATCTTCTGAAGGAGATCTTCTGCAGTGATCGTCTTGAAGTCGTTGTCTCTGTATGTATCTTCGCATACCGCCTTGATGTCTGCTCCGGTGAATCTTTCCGTCTGGCTCACCAGCTTGTCGATCTCGGCTTCGCTGAGGTCTGCCTTTCCCTTGAGGTACTTGTTGAACAGAGCCTTTCTTCCTTCCGGATCAGGGGCGCCGACATAGATGATCCTGTCGAATCTGCCCGGTCTCATAGCCGCTTCGTCTATCATCTCAGGATTGTTGGTAGTCGCCACAACAAACACGTTTTTCAGTTCGTTGAATCCGTCCATCTGTGACAGGAACACGTTGATGATCGAAGTCTCATAGTTGCGGTCAGTTTCGTTTCTCTTGCGCAGGAAAGCTTCTACCTCTTCGAAGCAGATTATTGCAGGAGCTTTGTGCCTCGCCTGCTGGAATATGTTCTTCAGGTTCTTCTCTGACTCGCCTACCCACTTCGACATGAATTCGCTTGCGTTGACGAGGATGAGATTCATCTTGCTCTCGTTGGCGATTATCCTGGCGAGCGTAGTCTTACCTGTTCCCGGAGGGCCGTAAAGCAGAAGTCCCTTTACCGGTCTCATGCCTGCTCTTGCAACCTTATTGAATTCAGCCTTATCCACGTAAGGCTTGATGATCTCCTGGATCTCTTTCTTTGTTCCTTCATAACCTGCAAGGCTGTCCCAGGTCTCTCCCGCATTGACTGCAGTGATCTTGGCAGCGGCGTTCTTCGGATCGGCCTGCTTTTCCATTTCGAGGGCGACCTGCCCCGTCCATGGCCTGCTGATTATGTATCCGAGCACACCTCCTATGATGACCTGAACGACAGGCAGAGGTGCATCTGTCTTGCAGACAGTCTTTATCGCGAAGTATGCGGCAATGGTCAGTATTATCAGTATCAGGAAGTTGACTGCATCCTTAACATCGCCGTTCAGTGTTCTCACCAGCCTGAGTGTGACGAACAACAGATAGGCCGCGATACCGAGTACAGCGAAGATGCCGAGGATTATCAGGAAGTTCTGCAGTCCCGCAGCTTCAATGTTGTGGTATCCTCTCGAAGGATCGTAGTTGTTGAACATGTCCTCGGCTTTTCCATCATACTTTACATAGTTAAAGCCTTTTTTATAGAGGAAGTTCGGCATGCCTCCCGTGACTGTGAAAAGGCTCCATGATGCCCACAGCAGCGAGAAGAGGACCGGCTTATATGACTCATCGTATTTTGAGTACATGCAGAGGCCGAAGAACAGTATCGCAAATCCTACAGGTATGAACAGCGAGCCCGGCAGGAATGCCAGTGGCAGAAAGATCGCTGCCCATGCTGCCGGATGCGCGGTGCTGTTGAGTAGCAATGTAATTACTGCCAGAACTATCACCATGAATCCGCTGATATGCATTGTAGCGGCAAAGACCGCGACCGCGCTCAGTACTACCGCGATCTGCGGCTTAAAGTAAAAGCATATTCCTACCAGCGCGCCTGCTGCCCAGCATAGATTCGGCTCCAAAAAACTTGTCATCAGCAGGACTTTCGTAGCATACGCCGCCAGCAATGCTCCGATCGCATTCCATATCCTGGCGTTATAGAAGTTGTCTATCGCCCTTCTGATACTTTCCAACGCTTCCATTACAACTTGTTCCTTTCTCTCTTTAATCTTTCTTGCAGATATTCTTCAGATATGCTTCCGCAAAGGGTGCAGCATATCCGCAAAACGGTGCTGGGAAAATGTTACCATTTTAAATGTCATTTAGTAAACATGAACATAAAAATTAAAATGTAACCTCCTGCGGACTCTCCGTACTTTTGCTGTAACTTTCCTCAGGTATGAGTCCTGTATCGATCCCTCCTTTGTAAGGATCTGCCTCACCCGCGTGCCCCAGCTCATGCACGCCTTCCGTATCGTAGCGGGTGATGACTATCCTGTCTCTGTATATCTCAAACACCGTGCCAGTCAGGGTCTCGTCCGCCGCACTGTAAAGTTCTTTCTCGCCGGCATCGAGCTCTTCCGGACCGCAATTCATGTAATAGCCTGTATACCCCGCGTTCAGATATGTGAAGTTCAGCGTTCTCTCATCATAGTCATCCGTATTTACATCTGTTTCTCTGAACTTCGGTACCAGTAAGGAATCGCCCTTTGCCCTGTACACACTGCTGCCGCCTATATAGCAGTCCCAGCCTTTCGAGTGATCGTGCCCGAACAGATATACTATATCGAGCGACTTTGCGGCATCGTTCACGACATCAAAGATCAGCGATGAATACAGGTTATCGCCTGTAGTGTGCCTCGATGAAGTTCTGGCAGTGAACTGCAGCGGCACGTGCCCCGCTATGATTACCGGTCTCTTTTCTCCCTTGCGGATAAGCTCATCGAAACACTCTTTCATTTCTGCGGACGACTTGCGCACTTTTGCCAGGCACCCGGAAGTCTTGCCCTGCTTCCACGGGAAATCCTCCTCAGTATTTAATATGTAGACAAGATATCCGTCCTCTTCATGAAGTCCCGTCTCTGTGATCTGCGGAGTCATCCTGTCGTGATTGCCCTGAACGATCATCATATCCTCATCGTCTATATCCGGATATACAGAGTTCACAGTCTCCCGTATCTCTTCGATAGTATCATCCGGACTTATCTGATAGTCGTGCAGCTTTCTGTCGTTGGAGTAATCGCCGCACATCACGACTTCGTCGATGCTTTTGCCATCTTCTTTTGCTGCGTTCAGTATGCCGCTGAGGGTCACGGACGGTTCATCGAAGCCATCTTCCGCCTGATAATCCGAAGCAAAGAAAACCGTCGCAAGCGGTTCCTTGTCTTCTGAGTCAGCAGTGCTGCCGTCTTGCGGACCTCCGCCTTCCGGGCTGCCATCCGTGCCGTTAACAGAACCGCTTTCTCTACTCTCGGAGACCGTATCTGCGCGACTCTCTGAACCGCCATTTATTCTTTTTTCATGTATTTTGAAAACACTGAATGAAGCCGCTATGACAGCGATCACCAGTATTATTATAAGTGCAGGTTTGATTCTCTTATTCATCTCTTTATTCAAAGCATTATTCAAAGCAGCCAGCTTTTGATCATGGCTTCTACGAGATCTCCTCGAAGACCCCCTTCGATTGTATCATAAGTTATTATAAGGTTGTCCCACGGCACAATGCCCGCTTTTTCGTAATCCTTCAATCTTATTTCATTTTTCTTTCTATAATCCGGATCATCCATCATCCCGCAGTGCTCCCAGTAGATGACTCTCCAGTCTCTTCTGCGCAAAATAGAAAAGTCCGGGTTCCGGTATAACCCGGGAATGCCTGTAGGACAATCCCACCTGTAGATGATTCCATGATGATCCAGTCTTGAAGCAATATAGAGTTCATTTTTAGATCGGCTTTTGGTTCCGTCAGCTGCAGTATGCTTCAGATTTTCAGGAAACACATTGTCTATCCGTGGTAATCGTTTCACCCAGTCCTCCGGATCGATCGTTTTATGGTATATTCCGCTGACAAGCTCAGGATACTCTTCAAGGAATCGTCTCATGACAGTTTCTTCATCGATAGGCTTGTATCTTTTGCACGCAAGTTCTAGCGCACGTATATCCTGATCTATCACCTTCAGCGTTTCACTCACATACTCTTTACGAACCAACCCGTTAAGCACATCAGGCTTCCTTTTTATACCATATCTGTGTTCCTTCTTGCGATTGCCTTTCACCGGCATCCTCTGGATATATTTTCGCAGTCCGTTATGATCAGTAATAAGGAGCTCCCCTTCAGGAAGTTCATCCAGTTCTCTTTCTAAGTCTTCCCTTCGTTCTATAAGTTCACACCGGATTCTGTCCAGTTCATCCTTATATGTCATAATCATACCTCCTATTGAATAAAAATAAAGCATTGCCGCCAAGCGTGGTGATGCCGAGAGGAGTTTTTTATGAAAGGTGTAAAAATCTGAGCAGAAAAATTATATATTTACCTTTTTCATCCAGATGTTTCGGGGCTTCCGGAAAACTGTTGTGTTTTGCTTTACAATAACGTCAATTTGAGTTGTTATCGTTAAGTACTTCCCGGTTATCTGGAGCAAGATAATATACATTGCCCGCATCCTAAAGCTAAAAGTTAAACATATAAAATAAGTTCTCTGATTTTTACACTTTTTTCAAAAAAGTCCTCTGCGCAGGACGGAAAGTACCCTCTTTACGTCTTTCCTCATCGCATGGCTTAAACGTTCCTCATCGCTTGACTTAAGCGTTCCTCTTTGCATGACCCGGAAACATTCTGAATGTCTCCGGATGTTGCTCAACAGCTTTTCTGAGCAGTTTTTGGCGTTTTCCCCCTTAAGCAAGTTCGAGCCGGGATGCATGTGCGCTCCCGGCTCGATTCGTTTATATTGCTATTCTTTTCTTAGAGCATGCTGGTCTATACCAGTGTCAGCTGCTCGTTTCCGTCTGCTCCGACGTTAGGATCTTTTGGTTTGTCCTTCTTGTCGGTCGGCTTTTTTGCAGAATCCTCATCGACTACCTTTGCGAAGGATACGATGCGGTTGCCCTTCTCGACTTTCATGATCTTTACACCCTGCGTCGTACGGCCGAGTGTGCTGACCTCATCGGCGCGGATTCTGATGATCACGCCGTTGGAGTTGATGACCATGACCTCGTCATCTTCGCTGACGAGTGTCGCTCCCACGAGCAGACCTGTCTTTCCGAACTTGGTCTTGTCGTACGTTGCTACGCCTTTTCCGCCGCGGGCCTGCAGCCTGTACTCTTCGAGCGGCGTTCTCTTGCCGAAGCCGTTCTCTGTGATGACAAGCATCTTGCGTGTCTGGTCGATGTCGAGTTCCATCGAAACTACCTCATCGCCCTTCTCGAGCAGGATCGCTCTCACACCGCCTGCGTTGCGTCCCATCGGTCTGACGTCCTTTTCGCTGAACGCGATCGCCTTGCCCTGCTTTGTCACGACGAGCACGTTCTCGTCGCCGTTGGCAAGCGCTACGCTTATCAGCTTGTCGCCTTCCTTGAGCGTTATCGCGATGAGACCGGTCTTGCGGTTGGTGTCGAATTCACTCATCGGCGTCTTCTTGATGGTTCCCTGCTTGGTTACCATCACGAGGCACTCGTTCGCGTTGAACTCCCTGACCGGTATCATGGCCGTGACTCGCTCCGTGCTGTTGAGGTTGAGGAAGTTGATTACAGGCGTGCCCTTGGCTGTCCTTGATGCTTCCGGAATCTCATAAGCCTTTATCTTATAGACACGTCCCATGTCGGTGAAGAACATGAGGTAGTCATGCGTGCTGGTGATTATGAGGTCGCGGACGAAGTCGCTCTCGCGCGTGGTGAGTCCGACTATGCCCTTGCCTCCGCGGCGCTGAGCCTTGTATGTATCAGCCGGCACTCTCTTTACGTATCCGAGGTGTGTCAGCGTGATAGCGACATCCTCTTCATCGATCAGAGCCTCTTCATCGAGTTCGCCATCGTCTGCAACGATCTTGGTGCGGCGCGGATCTCCCCACTTGCTCTTTATCTCGAGAAGTTCGTCCTTGATGACGCCCATCAGCTTATGTTCATCTGCGAGCAGGCTCTTGTAGTACGCGATCTTCTTGAGGAGCTCGTTGTACTCGGCCTGGATCTTCTCGCGCTCGAGTCCCTGCAGCTTGGCGAGCCTCATATCGAGGATGGCCTGCGCCTGGATCTCGGAGAGCCCGAACCTGATCATCAGTTTTTCCTTGGCGTCATTGTACGATGAACGGATCGTTGCGATGACTTCGTCGATATTGTCGAGCGCTATGATGAGACCTTCCAGTATGTGGGCTCTGGCCTCTGCCTTCGCGAGGTCGAAACGCGTTCTGCGTGTAACGACTATCTTCTGATGCTTGAGGTATTCCTCGAGGATCTGCTTGAGATTGAGGATCCTCGGCTCGCCGTCGACCAGCGCCAGCATGATCATGCTGAATGATGTCTGCAGCGAAGTGTGCTTGTATAGCCTGTTGAGGATGACGTTCGGATTCGTGTCTTTCTTGAGCTCGATAACGATGCGCGTTCCCTCGCGGTTCGACTCATCGCGGATCGCCGAAATACCCTCAAGCCTCTTTTCTTTTACGAGTTCAGCCATCGACTCGATGAGTCTGGCCTTGTTTACCTGGAACGGGATCTCGCTGACGATGATGCGCATGCGGCCGCGCTTGTCCTCTTCGATCTCGCATACCGAGCGGACGTTGACCTTGCCCTGTCCTGTCATGTACGCGTCGCGCGCGGCGTGCTTGCCGAGGATGATCGCTCCCGTCGGGAAGTCCGGTCCCTTGATGATGCCCGCGAGCTCTTCTATGGAGCTGTCCGGTTCGTCTATCAGCCTGACGCATGCATCGATCGTTTCGCCGAGGTTATGCGGCGGGATCGATGTGGCCATGCCGACCGCGATACCGTTGCTGCCGTTGATCAGCAGGTTCGGGACTCTGGACGGAAGTACCGCCGGTTCCTGTTCCTCGCCGTCGTAGTTGTCAACGAAATCCACGGTATCTTTCTCGATGTCCCTGACCATCTGGAGGGAGAACGGAGACATCCTGGCCTCGGTGTATCTCGAAGCCGCTGCTCCGTCGCCGTCGACCGAACCGAAGTTTCCGTGACCGTCAACGAGCGGATATCTTGTCGAGAAGTCCTGCGCCATCTTTACCATGGCGTCGTAGATGGAACTGTCACCGTGAGGGTGATACTTACCCATTACTTCGCCGACGATACGCGCGGATTTCTTATGTGGTTTGTCCGGCGTGATGCCGAGGGAGTGCATGCCATACAGTATCCTCCTGTGTACCGGCTTGAGTCCGTCGCGCACGTCCGGAAGAGCACGTCCGACGATTACGCTCATTGCGTAGTCGATGTACGAGTTTTTCATCTCGTCATATATTTCGTGCTCGATAATAGTGCTGTTGTCTAACAAATTTGCCATATTTTGATCCTTGTACGGCCGTTGCTGCCCCGGGACATGTCCCTTAAGGCGCACGGCCAAATCTGTATTAGATGTCTAAGTTCTTTACGTATCTGGCGTTCTCTTCGATGAACTGCTTGCGAGGCGGCACCTTGTCGCCCATGAGTGTCGTGAATATCTCATCGGCAGCCTGTGCGTCCTCGACAGTGATGCGCACCAGAGTGCGGTGGTCGTAGTCCATTGTGGTTTCCCAGAGCTGGTTGAAGTCCATTTCTCCGAGGCCCTTGTAACGCTGGATCTCTATCTTATTGTTGCCGCCCTTGCCCTTGAGCTCGGCGAGCAGTTTATCCTGTTCAGCATCAGAGTATGTGTACCAGATTTTCTTGCCCTGCTTTACCCTGAAGAGCGGCGGCTGAGCCGCGTAAACGTATCCGCCTTCTACAAGCGGTGTCATGTATCTGAAGAAGAATGTCAGCAGAAGAGTCCTGATATGGGCTCCGTCGACATCAGCATCAGTCATGATGATGATCTTGTGGTAGCGGAGCTTATCAAGGTCGAAGTCCTTGCCTACATTGCAGCCGAAGGCTGTGATCATGTTCTTGATCTCTTCGGAGCTGAGCACTCTGTCGAGCCTTGCCTTCTCAACGTTGAGGATCTTACCTCTGAGCGGAAGCACTGCCTGACGCTTTCTGTCGCGTCCCTGCTTTGCGGAGCCGCCTGCGGAATCACCCTCGACGAGGAAGATCTCGCTGAGTGCCGGATCTTTCTCGGAGCAGTCCGCAAGCTTGCCCGGAAGTGATGTCGTCTCGAGCACCGAAGTCTTACGCGTGATCTCACGGGCCTTGCGTGCGGCCTCACGCGCGCGCTGAGCCTTGAGGCACTTGTCGATGATGACTCTTGCCTGCTTCGGGTTCTCCTCAAGGAAGTAAGTCAGCTGTTCGGTCGTGTTGGTCTCAACGAAGCCCTTGACTTCGGCGTTTCCGAGCTTGGCTTTCGTCTGTCCCTCGAACTGAGGGTTTGTGAGCTTGACCGAAACGACTGCAGTCAGACCTTCTCTGACGTCATCTCCCGTAAGTGCGTCTTCATTCTCCTTGATGAACTTATTGCGCTTCGCATAATCGTTGATCGTTCTTGTGAGCGCTGACTTGAAACCGACTTCGTGGAAACCGCCCTCGTTCGTATGTATGTTATTCGCGAACGAGAGGATGTTTTCGCTGTATCTGTCCGTATACTGCAGAGCGACCTCTACGGAGTATCCTTTCTTCTCAGCCTCATAATAGAAGACTGTAGGATTGACCGCATCCTTGTTGTGGTTGAGATATTCTACAAATTCCTTGATGCCGCCCTCGAAGCAGAAGTGATCCTTCGTCTGCGGGCTGACTCTTCTGTCAACGAGATCGATGGACAGCCCCTTGTTGAGGAAGGCCATCTCACGGAGCCTGCGCTGGAGCGTGCCGTAGTCGTATACTGTTTCATCAAAGATCTCAGGATCAGGCCAGAACTGTGTCTTTGAACCTGTCTTGCCGCTCTTGTATTCGCCTACTACCTTGAGCTCAGTTGAGCGCTCACCCCTGAAGTACTCCTGCTCATATATCTTATTGTTACGTCTGACCTGCACCACCATGTGCGTCGAAAGCGCGTTTACGACGGACGCGCCGACGCCATGCAGACCGCCGGATACCTTGTATCCTCCGCCTCCGAACTTGCCGCCGGCGTGCAGTTGAGTATGGATGACCTCAACTGCCGGTATGCCCATCTTCGGGTGGATGTCCACCGGCATACCGCGTCCGTCGTCCTGCACTATGATTGAATTGTCCGGCTCGATGCTGACGCTTATATTCTTACAAAATCCTGCAAGCGCTTCATCGACCGAGTTGTCTACGATCTCGTATACCAGATGATGGAGTCCTGCCGGACCCGTGCTTCCGATATACATTCCCGGTCTGAGACGGACCGGTTTGAGACCCTCGAGAACCTCGATCTGACTTGCGCCGTATTCCTGCTTTTGGGCCATTTTTGCTTCCCTTCTGTCTATATTTTTTCTGCGTCGAAGTACAAGATATTCAACAAAGCCTGCACCCCTTGCAATCATTGACTTGCATTAAAAAACGGGCATTGTATCCCTTTCTTTTTTCGCTCAAATTTTACCATATAAGCGATTTTTTTGCAAGTAATTCCACAACATCTTGTATTTTTGAAAAATCGCCTTAAATCGAAAATAATCGCCTCGTGCTTCTTTCCGGTCTCAATAAAAAAAGCCCTGAAAGCCAGTTGTTTCAAGGCAAAAAAACATAATTTCCCGCTTAGTACTTGTCAACACGTGTCACGGACCCCTCTTCGATGCGGAAGAGAGTCCCTCCGCGAAGGTCTTTTATCACTTCATCGTTCAGCTCAGCCGAGGTGATAAAGAGTTGAACATCATCTATCTCACTCACAAGAAAGCGCTGCCTGTCGAGGTCAAGTTCAGAGAGCACGTCGTCGAGAAGCAGGACCGGAGGCTCATCGAGCATCTGTCTGGCTATCCTAATCTCAGCCAGCTTGAGAGAGAGCGCGATCGTACGCTGCTGTCCCTGCGAGCCGTATTTTTTCGCATCCTTGCCATTGATATAGAACTCTATATCGTCGCGGTGCGGCCCGAGACTTGCGTATCCGTTGTATATGTCACGGTCACGGTTATGATAGATCTGGCTGTATAGTATCTCGCGCCCCTCGGTCCCGGTCACGAAATCGCATGCCGTCTTATATTCTATCTTCAGTTCCTCCCTGCCGCCTGAGATCTTGTTCATGATCTCGCCTGCCTCAGCGCTGAGCATCTCTGTGAATTCCCTGCGGAACCTCAGGATCTCGTAGCCTGCGTCAGCCAGCTGACGGTCATAGATATCCATCATGTCCTCATTGTAGCGCCGGCTGTTGTCATACGGACTGCGTTCAAACATTTCGGCGCTGCGCACGTCATTCAGGCTCACGTTGTCGGCACGGCTGAAAGTTTTCTTCTTTACATTAAAGTATCCCTTGAGCAGCGCATTCTTTTCGCGCAGCGCCTCGTTGTATCTGCGCAGCGCATCATAGTACATCGGTCTCATCTGCGAGAGTTCGCGGTTGATGAATGCGCGCCTTCTGTCAGGACTGTCCTTTATTATGCGTAAATCATCGGGAGAAAAGATAATGACCACGACATTATTCAGCAGCTCAGTCGTCTTGCGGATGAGTTTGCCATCCTTCTTGATCATCTTTTTTCCGTCAGATCTTATAACTATATTAATATTTTTATCAATATCTTCAGAAGTGATGTATGTACTGACCCTGGCAGAGCTTTCGCCGAAGCTGATGAGGTCAGAAGAATTGCTCGTACGGAAACTCCTCGCAAAGGCGGTAAGATATATCGCCTCGATGAGGTTTGTCTTGCCCTGAGCGTTCTCTCCGACTATGATGTTGCGGCTTTCATCAAAGTCGAGTTCAAGGTTTTTATAGTTTCTGAAATTTTCCAAAATAATACTGTTTATCTTCATAATGAAACAATTATAGCATATTATTTCTTTCTTACTTATGTGATATACTTTTACAGTAATTATTTATTCTTTCAGAGGATGAATTGGGAGAAACGACTATGAATAACAAAAGAGGCGGATTTGGTGCAAAGCTTCTGCTTGTACTCATACTGATGATCGCTTCCGCGTTCGGCGGAGCTTACGGATATCGCGTGCTTGACGGCAAACTGGCTTCTCGTGATGCTCTCAAGGCAGTTGAAAATGTCGATGTTTCTGATTATGACGCTGCTGAGCAGTCTGTCATCCAGGGCTATATCGATGAGGCAAAGAAAAACCTTGAAACAGCCAAAACGCGCAAGGAAGTCTATGACATCATCAGCGATTTTATCGGCGATGTTGACAAGGTTCAGACTGCAAACGAGAAAAAACTCGAAGAGGCTCTCAAGGCTGCTGAAGAAGCAAAGCAGAAGTACGGAAATAATAATAATAACAATAATAGCAACATCTTTAATAACAATGATAATAATGACAGCAGCCAGAATACTGACAGCTCAGCCGGTACTGATACAAGTACAGATCAGTCTAATGACAGCAGCGGAAACTACAAGAGCAACGAGCTGAATACAGGCACACAGGAAGAACAGCAGGAACAGGGCGGTTTTCTTAACAGCCTGCTCGGAGGTCTCGCAAACGGATCAGACGGTAACTAAAGATGAAAAGAAGAACCACCTTTATCATTCTAATGATAATGACAGTCATATCTGTCATATGCTTTACCTCATGCGGAAGTAAGAAGGCAACACTTGAAACCTACATGAACGACCATCCGGATGACAAGGCTAAAATAGAAGAGACTGTCGCCTCAAGTGATATGCCCGGCCTTTCGGTCGATTTCAGCGGCAATGAAATGATATACACATTCGAACTCTCAGGAATGGAAGGCATAACAGAGGAGTATATAAAGTCCGATATAGCAAAGCAGCTGTTTGAGTCAGGACTTGAAAATCAGGCGGATACTTTCAAAAAAGTCGCAAATACGGTACTGGATGAAGTAAGAAAAAATGAAAAGTCCATCGATAGCATCTCATTAACAGTGAAATACACTTATAATGATGAAGTTATCACCAGTGCAACTTATGAGACCGATCCTGTCAGCTGATGATTCTGCTGAATTTCGCTGAACAAACAAAACAAACAGCGGCTGCGCCGGAGCGCAGCCGCTTTCTTTTGCTTTTTTATTTGGTTTCGATGATGACCTTGCGGTAAGGATCTTTTCCTTCGCTTCTTGTCTTTACGTTAGGATGGTTCTGCAGTGTGCAGTGGATAACCTTTCTTTCGTAAGGATTCATTGGTTCGAGTGTCGTAGGTCTTCCGCTTCTCTCTACCTTGCCCGCCAGACGGTTTGCAAGGTTTACGAGGGTCTTTTCTCTCTTTGCCCTGTAGTTTTCCGCATCGAGGATGACTCTGATGTACTTGTCTGAGTCCTTGTTTACCACGTAGCTTGCGAGGCACTGAACTGCGTCAAGTGTTGATCCTCTCTTGCCGATGATAGTTCCGGTGTCTTTGCCGGTGATCTCTACGAACACCAGCTCATCACTTGCCTTAACGCTGAAGTCCAGATCTATTCCCATCTGTGTAGCTATGTCCCTGAGGAAAGCTTCAAGCGGATGATCCTTGACCGGCTCGAGTTTTTTCACTTCGTAAAGCATTGTGTCTTCAAGAGACAGGTTATATTTCTTTTTAGACTTACGGCTCTTTTCCTTATTGCGAGCCCTTTCTCTTGCCCTTGCGTCTTCTCTCTCTTCTGCTTCGAACTTGTCGTAATCTGCTCTTACTTCGTCAGGCAGTTTCTGTGCGGAATTCTCCGGCAGACCTGCAAGTATCGCATCAAGATCGTCAAACGACGATTTTTTAGCGCTGACAGGCTCTGCTTCCTTGGCGGTTACCCTTACTCTCGCCAGTTTGGAGCCTATTCCGAGGAATCCGTTCGATGATTCTTCGAGCACCTCGATCTCTGCGTCCTCTCTGTTTATTTTGAGTTCCTTAAGCGCGAGATCTACGGCAGTGTCAACATCGACTCCCCATTTTTCTGAAGATCTCATTTACTAATAACTTCCTTTCATTCTTGCTCTCTTCTTCCTTGCGAGCTCCTTCTCTGCTCTCTCTGCAAGTTTCTTCTTTTCTTTCTCTGCATTCATCTGATCCTTGATCTTGTTGATCCTGAGATTAAAGAAAATCTGCATGAACTGACCGCCGGCCCAATAGATCGCAAGTCCTGCCGGATACGATCTTGCCAGCCAGAGGATGCTCAGCGGGAAGAAATATTTCATGATCGCATTCATTGCCTTCTGCTGACCAGGGTTTGCTCCCGGCTGCTGCATTGTCATCGCGCTGTTCATGCTGAAAGCGAAGAACGTTGCGAGACCTGCCGCTATAGGCAATATCCAGAGATCCGGCTGTGCGAGGTCCTTGATCCAGAGGAATGACTCGTGGTTCGCGAACATCAGTGTCGGATCATCAGGCATGTACTTCATCGGATTTCTGAGGAGTGCGAAAAGTCCCATGATTATAGGGAACTGAATGAGCATAGGAAGGCAGCCGCTCATCGGATTGAATCCGGACTCAGCGTACAGCTTCTGCATCTCTTCATTCATCTTTTCCCTGTCGTTGGCATATCTCTTCTGTATCTCTTTCGACTTCTCAGACATGTCTGACATGTTGGCAGTCGATTTGATCTGCTTAGCATAGAGAGGATAAAGTACCAGCTTAACGATGACAGTAAGGATGATGAGAGAAATACCGTAATTGCCCACCAGTTTATATATCAGCGCAAGCAGATATCCGATAGGTTTTGCAATAATTCCCATTTACTTCTCCGTTCTTGTGGTGATAATAAGCCCTTTATGGTACGGGATCATATCCTCCCGGATGACCCGGGTGACATCTGAGTATTCTTTTAATACCCAGCCAACTCCCTTTCAGAGCTCCGTACTTTTCAACAGCCTGTATGAAATACGCGCTGCATGTAGGGGTATACCGGCAATGTGCTCCTATGTACGGAGATATGCCGATCTGGTACGCCCTTACAAAGGCTATTAATATTCTTTGGATGATAGTCTTCTTACTTTTCATTGTTGCCTTCTATGAGGATACCTGCGCTTTCAAGCGATTTTTTCAGCTGCTTTTCTACTTCGGGTTCCTTACATCCTATTATGGCGGCGCGCGCCACAAATATGATATCGTATCCCTTCTTTACTCCCGGCTCGATATTCCTGTATGCAGCTCTCATGAGTCTGCGTGATCTGTTTCTTTCTACAGAATTACCTACTTTTTTACTCGAAACAAATGCAGTCCTTGTATATCTGAGCCCATTTCTTCTATAAAGAATCACCGCAAATCTGCTGCCCCTGGACTTTCCCTGTTTATATACCCTGGAAAAATCACTCTGTTTTCGCAATGTGAATTCGCTGTGATCTCTCATTAAGACACCAATTCAATTAATAAAAATTAGACAGTAAGAGCTTTTCTGCCTCTTGCTCTTCTTCTCTTAAGTACCTTACGTCCGTTAGCTGTGGACATTCTCTTGCGGAAACCGTGTTCTTTAAGTCTCTGCCTTTTCTTTGGCTGATAAGTTCTTTTCATTTTTTTCTCCTTTATCTATTGATACTAATGTAGTTTATTATGTGTGCCCTCTGAATTCCATGAGCACATAGACCAATGCATTATAGATTAGAAACCTTGAAATGTCAACAAATATAAAAGCTGCAAATACTCTTGATAAATAAAACCCTTTAATTATTTTTTTATTATTTTTAATTTTTCTATTGATAATTTATTCATTTTTTCTGTGTCTAAATTTAGTACATAATTTTTCAAAAAATGGGTTATACACAACATGTAGTGTAAGCCTTTAGTTATTAACAACTTTATCAACAATATGTGGATAACTTCTTTTTTGAACACTTCTTTTTACCTGTTTTTAGCACTATTTTGCTCTTTGCATATGTGGAAAACTTTATGTAAAATATGTTCACGAAGGACGGATAATAAAATTGGACAAGAACAAGATATGGGGGACTACCCTCAATTTTCTTAGAGATAATAATACGAGTCTTAGCTACAATACCTGGCTGGCTCCTCTGACGATCCATCATATAGAGGAGGATGCAGGTATTATTTATCTTGCATGGCCTAATCAGGCAAAACTTATCACTCATATAAACGATCATTATCTTACTCAGATCGAAAACGCTCTTAACAGCAGCACTGATAAAAAATACAGAGTAGTAATCAAGCCTGATAAAGAGTATGAAATCGCTAAAATAGACACTTCAAGGATGAGAAACACCTTCAATCAGGAGAAGCTTTTCAATCCTCGTTTTAACTTTGAGAATTTTATAGTAGGAAATTCAAATAAATACGCACATGCAGTATCTGTTGCAGTAGCTGAATCGCCGGGAGACATCTATAATCCTCTTTTTATTTACGGAGGATCAGGTCTCGGAAAGACTCATCTGATGCAGTCAATCGGAGTACACATAATACGTAATAATCCTGAAACCAAGGTTCTTTACGTTTCTTCGGAAATGTTCACAAATGAATATATAACTGCTATCAAAGAGAACAAAACAAGAGTTTTCCGTAATAAATACCGCAAACTTGATGTTCTTCTTATAGATGATATCCAGTTCATTGAAGGAAAAGAACAGACCCAGGAAGAATTCTTCCATACCTTTGAATCTCTTTATCATAATAATAAACAGATAGTTATTACCAGCGACTGTCCTCCGGTAAGCCTTAAGGGTCTTGATGAAAGACTCCGTACCAGGTTCAGCTGGAACATGATAGCGGATATTCAGCCACCTGATTATGAAACAAGAGTAGCTATATTAAGGAATCTTGCTGAAAAATCGGATATTGAAGTTACCGGTGAAGTAAGCGATGTTCTTAGCCTTATAGCAGATCAGGTAAAGGATAATATAAGAGAACTCGAAGGAGCTTATAACAGAGTTGTCGGTCTTTCCCAGCTTCTTAATGAGCCTATTACTGTTGATAATGCCCGCAGCATTTTAAAAGATATAATAAAGGACAATGAACAGGCTGTTGCTCCTGAGCGCATAAGATCCATAGTCGCAAATCACTATAAAATAAAGATAGCAGACATGGATTCTCCTAAGAGAAATGCTGAGATAACTCTTCCGAGACAGGTTGCGATGTATCTTTGCAGGGAAGAAACGGATCTTTCACTTCCGAAAATAGGAAAGATATTCGGAAACAGACATTATTCAACAGTAATACATGCCGTTGAAAAGATAGAAGAGCAGCTCAAATATGATGAAATACTCTATGAAAACGTAGAGACTATCAGAGCAAAACTACAGTCAAGGAAGAGATAAATTTTTTCAACATTCATTAAAGCTCTTTTCAACATCATTGATTAACAAATTTTAATTTTTAAAAGCTTCAAAAATCAGTGCTCATAAAAGTTATCCACATAATCAACAGGCCATACTACTAATACTAATAAAAAATATATAAATATGATCAGGTCCGGAAGAATCATTCTTCTCCGTGATAAATAATCATAAGAAAGAGGTACCATTATGAAAATTTATTGCAACAGAACAGAATTGAATAAAGCACTCAATAATGTATCTCATTCAGTTCCTGTAAGAACTACTTCAAATATACTTGAAGGAATACTTGTAAATGTTGAGGAAGGAAAGATGTTCCTTACCGCAACAGATACAAACATGACTACTGAAACAGTAATAAATGTAAATTCAGAAGGTATATGTGAATTCGTAGTTCCTGCAAAACTTTTCAGCGCTATCATTTCAAAACTTCCGGAAGATGAAATGATGATCGATTATGATAATGAAAAGTCAAAGATAAATATAAAGTGCGCAGGATCAAGTTCAGAAATAATATGCTTCAGAGGTGATGAATATCCGAAGTTATTTATTGATGAAGGAGAAAATGAGATATATCTCGATAAGGATGATGTAAAGAAACTCATAAAAAAGACTGCATTCAGCGCTTCTACAGATGAGTTCAACAGGATAATCACTGGAGTCCTTCTTGAGATAAAGAACGGAAGCATGAAAATGGTAGGAGTTGATCCTTACAGGATAGCTACCTATAAGATAGAAGTTGAAAACAAAGAAAACATAAGCGTTATCATTCCTGCAAAGCTGATTATTGAAGTAGCTAAATTCATCAGCGATGACGGCGATTCAAAGATGAGCCTTGAAGTAGTTGATAATAAAGTCATACTCAAATTCGATAACAATAAGGTAATAATCAACACTTATTCAGGAAAATTCATCGATTATGAAAGGATCCTCAATAAGGAAGGAAACATAAATGTTAGAGTAAAGAAGGACGATCTTCTCAAGAGTACTGAAAGAGCATCACTTCTGGCATCCGTACAGAATAACAACCTTATAAGATTCAACATAGGAAAAGAAATGATATACATCACTTCACTCAATGAAGAGGGTAATATCGAAGAAAAGGTTGAAATAATAAACGACGGAGAGGATCTGAATATCGGTATCAACTCAAGATATCTTAAGGATGCTCTCAGCGTAATAGAAGATGAAGAAATAAATATAAACTTCAAGGACAGCGTGAGTCCGGCTATCATAAAGCCGCTTAAGGGAGATAAATATACATACCTGATCCTTCCGATAAGAATGAATTAAAATAAAAAAACACCTTGCATTCCCGCTTAAGGAGCATGCAAGGTGTTTTTTTTATATGTTATTTTTATATTTTTTATTGATGTAATGATTTGATTTGCAGAATTCACATGCTGTCTGTGCTGCGATCTTTGCATTATTCAAGACCAGCTTTATGTTTGATTCCAGGCTGTCTCCTCCTGTGATCTCTTTTACTTTCGCAAGAAGGAAAGGTGTTGTTTCCTTTCCCTTTATTCCGAGATCGATGCACTCCTGTATGGCCTGATCTATTGCAGGATCTATTATTGCAGGATCCATTGAATATTCATCAGGAATAGGATTTCCTACGAGTATTCCGCCTTTCATTCCGAGTTCCATGTGAGTTCTGAAAAAATCTGCGAGTTCTGAAGGCGAATCGACTCTGTAATCAACTTTATATCCGCTCTTGCTTGTATAGAATGCAGGCATGTCTTCAGTGCCCATGCCTATAACAGGAACACCTTTTGTTTCAAGGTATTCGAGAGTCAGTCCTATGTCGAGTATTGATTTGCATCCGGCGCAGATCACCATTACAGGAGTCTGGGCAAGTTCCTCAAGATCGGCACTGATATCCATTGTGATCTCAGCTCCTCTGTGAACTCCTCCTATTCCGCCGGTAGCAAAAATATTGATTCCGGCCATGTGAGCTATCATCATGGTAGTTGTAACTGTGCAGGCTCCGTCAAGACCTTTTGCGCAGAGCATTGCAAGATCACGTCTTGAAGCTTTTGTGATTTCAGTACCTTTTTTTCCGAAATATTCAATTTCATCAGGAGTAAGTCCTGCTTTGAGTCTTCCTCCGATGATAGCGATCGTTGCCGGTACTGCTCCGTTTTCCCTGACCATTTTTTCAACTGCAAGAGCTGTCTCAACATTCTGAGGATAAGGCATTCCGTGAGATATGATAGTGGATTCAAGAGCAACAACAGGTTTGCCTGCATTCAGAGCCGCTTTTACTTCTTTGCTTATATCCAGATATTTATTCATTTCCGGCTTGTCTCCATTCTTTTATATTTCTTCGTCCTTATAGTTTTCTATTTTATGTGTTTTTATTTTGTATTCCTTAAGTTTGTTTTTAATGAAATCGCTGCTCATTTCGGGATGAATGGTGGAATCAACTGTTATGGTTGCGGAAGCTGCAGTGTTTGCAGCCATTGCCTGAGTTGTAAGACCGTCACCCTCTTCATTAAGTGAAGCCCATACTATTGCAGCCATCGCTGAATCACCTGCTCCTGTGGTGTTTCTTACTGTAACAGGATATCTGTCAGCCATTATGGCATTATCTTTATCAGCAGCGAGCATTCCGTGAGAACCCATGGAAATGAATACTCTTCTGACTCCCTGATCAATGAGCGCGCGCGCTGCCTCAAGGCAGTCGTATTCATTTTCTATTATCATGTCGGTAAGATACTCTGCTTCAAGAAGGTTTGGCTTAAGTGTATCTATTCCTTCAAGATGGCCTTTTATTTTATCGGCATGAGAGACAGATACAGTATCCACATAAAGAGGAACTTTACATACTTCTTTCAGTTTTAAAAGAGCCTCCTGCGACATATTACAGTCAGCTACTGCCAGTGATGCAGAATTTATCACATCTTCTATTGATTCTATGTATTCAGGTGTTATGTGATCAACAATGTCTACATGAGACAAAGCAAGCTCCATCTCTCCTTTTTCATCGTTGATGAAAAGATATACTGAAGATGAACCTCCCGGAACTATTACGGACAGACTTGTGTCAATTCCGGTCATTTCGCATTTTTTAAGCATTTCCAGACCCAGAATGTCATCACCTGCAGCGGTCACAAGTTCGACTTCTGCTCCGAGCATGGCAAGATTATGAGCTATGTTTCTGGCAACACCGCCATAACTCATTTTTATTACACCCGGATTTGAATCGTTCGGGATGAGAGGCTTATAAGGAGTACCGCCCAGATCAATATTTGCAGCACCAATGACCAATACGTATTTATTATCCATATCTTTAATCCTGCAATTAATCATTATATGAAGTGATAATTATTACGAATTCTGCTGTTCCTTTATGCGCTGTTTCCAGCATCTGTGGCACATTGCAGTATATCTGTCATTTCCTCCGAGAACTACCTGGTCACCTTCTGTGATTATGCGTCCGTTATCGTCAAATCTTGCATTTACAGTCGCTTTGCGTCCACATTCGCATATGGTCTTGATCTCGGTTATTGAATCTGCGAGTTCCATGAGCCTTTGTGCTCCGGGAAAGAAGTGGGTCTGAAAGTCCGTGCGAAGCCCAAAGCAAAGCACAGGAAGATCATTTTCGTCAACGAGCCGTCTCAGTCCGTCTATCTGTGCAGGGGTCAGGAACTGAGCTTCATCGGCAATAATGACATCATAATCACCGGCCTCATGATAAGCCCTGATTATGTCATCATCAGGCTGTATCACCTGTGCCTTCTGCTGAAGACCGATGCGGCTCTTTATGATATCTGCTCCGTCGCGTGTATCAGTGCCCGGCTTTATCAGCCAGACCGTCATTCCTTTTTCTTCATAATTGAATTTGGTGGTAAGAGCCTGAGCAGATTTTGAAGAGCCCATAGCTCCGTATTTGAAATACAGCTTTGCCATGCCGCACCTCCGATTTTTTATAAGAAAATACCTGTTAACATTATAAAAGAAAAATAGATATTTTTAAAATAAATCAGTTTTTTCCGCTTGTGTGATTATAGTATAATTATTAAGTCAGGATCGACGGATCCTATGTTACTTATATCACTCTAAAGTACTTTAGGAGGATCGTAATGAAGAAATTTCTTGTTTTACTCCTCGCAGCTCTGATGGTATTCTCATTTGCAGCTTGCGGGGGCGGCGGTGGCGGTGATGAGGCTGCAGCTGATGACTCCATGAAGGTTGCAATGATAACTGACTCCGGAGACATCACAGACCAGTCCTTCAACCAGACAACCTATGAAGCTGCAAAGACTTATTGCGAAGCGAACGGTGTTGATTTCACATATAAGAAACCTGCATCTGACTCCGACGCAGACCGTGTTTCTTCAATCGAAGAAGCTATTGAGGAAGGCTACAATGTAATCTTAATGCCGGGATATCTGTTTGCTCCTGCTATCGTAGAAGTAGCACCATCCTTCCCTGATGTTAAGTTCGTAGCTCTCGACGTTTCTGAGTATGACCTCTGCACAGCTGCAGAAACAGACACATATTCTGAGGAAAACGTTTACAGTGCTGTTTACCAGGAAGAGATCGCCGGCTACATGGCAGGTTATGCCGCAGTTAAGCTGGGATACACAAAGCTCGGATTCCTCGGCGGAATGGCAGTACCTGCTGTACAGAGATACGGCAGCGGATTCATTCAGGGTGCTGATGCTGCTGCAGAAGAGCTTGGAAAGACTGACGTAGAAATCAAGTATGCTTACGGCAACCAGTTCTTCGGCGATGCTGATATCACAGCTGCTATGGACACATGGTATGGCGGCGGCACAGAAGTCGTATTCGCTTGCGGCGGCGGAATCTACACATCTGCCGGTGAAGCTGCTTCCAAGGTTGGCGGCAAGGTAATCGGTGTTGACAGTGATCAGTCCGGAAAGATCGACGGCGACTATGGCGAAGGCACAACAGTTACATGCGCTATGAAGGGTCTTGCTCCTACAGTTAACACACTGCTGACTGCTATTCAGGAAGGCAAGTGGGCTGACTATGCCGGACAGGTTCAGAACCTCGGTCTTGCATCGGCTACACCTTCTGAGAACTATGTACAGCTCCCTGACAGCACACAGTGGGCTGACGGATTCCAGAAGGCTGACTACGAGAAACTCGTAGGCGAGCTCTTCGACGGAACAAGAACAGTGTCCAATGATACTTCGGCTCTTCCTGCTACAAAGGCTGTAAAGGTCGACGATCAGGGCAACATCAAATAATTAGATCTGACTATAATCATAAAAAGCGTTTCCATTGAGGAAGCGCTTTTTTGTTTTCTTTATTATTTTTTCTTTCTATAAATAATGGTAAAATAATTACGTATATGTTTGTTGTTTTAGGAGACGGAGGAATATGGAATTATGGATACACCTTATGCCATAGAAATGGTGAATATCACCAAACGATTCCCCGGCATCATAGCAAATGATAACATCACTTTGCAGCTGAGAAAGGGCGAGATACACGCCTTGCTTGGTGAAAACGGTGCCGGTAAATCTACCCTCATGTCCGTTCTTTTTGGTTTATATCAAGCAGAAGAAGGGGTAATCAAGAAGGACGGCAAGGAGGTAAAGATCAATAATCCTAACGACGCCAATGATCTGGGCATCGGAATGGTACACCAGCACTTTAAACTAGTCCAGTGCTTCACAGTCCTCGAGAACATCATTCTGGGAGTAGAATCCACAAAGAATGGTGTGCTTCAGATGGAAGAAGCAAGAAAGAAAGTTAAGGCATTATCAGAAAAATACGGGCTGCAGGTAGATCCTGATGCCAAGATCGAAGATATTACCGTAGGAATGCAGCAGAGAACTGAGATCCTCAAGATGCTCTTCCGTGACAATGAGATCCTCATCTTCGACGAGCCTACTGCCGTGCTTACGCCGCAGGAGATCGAAGAACTGATGCAGATCATGAGAAATCTCAGAGCTGAAGGTAAATCGATCCTTTTCATAACCCATAAGCTGAACGAGATCAAAGCCGTAGCTGACAGAGTAACGGTCCTCCGCCGCGGCAAGTACATCGGCACCGTTGATGTTGCTACAACTTCAAAAGAAGAGATGAGCCGCATGATGGTAGGAAGAGATGTCAACATGGTAGTGGACAAAGCTCCTGCACATCCGGGCAAGACCATTCTCAAGGTAGAGAACATGACGGTCGCTTCCAAGATGCATGCGAACAACGCTGTCAAGAACGTAAGCTTCGAAGTACATGAAGGCGAGATCGTATGTATCGCAGGTATCGACGGAAACGGACAGACAGAGTTCGTATACGGACTTACCGGCATGGAGCCGCTTGTCGACGGCAAGATAACACTTTGTGATGAAGACATTACAAGGTGGTCGATCCGCCAGAGGAGCAAGCTGCTGAGCCATATTCCTGAGGACAGACACAAACACGGACTCGTGCTTGATTATCCTCTCGAATACAACATGGTTCTTCAGAGATACTATCAGCCTGAATTCACTTCGAAGGCAGGTTTCCTCAAGAGACCTGAGATCCGCGCTTACTCTGAAAGACTTGAAGCTGAACACGACGTAAGATCAGGCCAGGGTTCTATCACTATTGCAAGAGCTATGTCCGGCGGTAACCAGCAGAAGGCCATTATCGCGCGTGAGATCGACAAGGATCACAAGCTGCTCGTTGCAGTTCAGCCTACAAGAGGTCTTGATGTCGGAGCTATCGAAGGCGTTCACAGAAACCTTATCAAGGAGAGAGACAACGGCAGGGCGGTCCTGCTCATATCACTCGAACTTGAAGAGGTAATGAATGTTCCTGACAGGATCCTCGTTATGTACGAGGGTGAGATCGTCGGTGAGCTCGATCCTAAGAAGACTACAGTCGAAGAACTTGGTCTCTACATGGCAGGTGCAAAGAGAAATGTTACTGTCAATGCCAATACCAGCGAGATAGAGCATTCAGAAGTAGTTGACACTGCGGCAGGAAGGAAGGAGGAAAAGTAATGAAAGAGAAGAAAAATCTGATTAAGAATCCATCCTTCCAGGCAATACTGACATCGCTGATTTGTATAGTATTAGGTCTGTTTATAGGATTCATAGTACTGCTTTTGATCAACCCTGCCGGTGCAGGCGAGGCCATAAAGACGATCCTTATCAACTTTATGAGCCGCTCATCGTCAATAGCAAGGATGAAAGCCCTTGGTAACACGCTTGCCAAGAGTGCGCCGCTCCTGATGTGCGCTCTTTCGATCTGCTTCTGCTACAAGGTAGGACTGTTCAACATAGGTGCCCCTGGACAGTATGAAGCCGGTGCCTGCATCGGACTTTATGCCGCACTCGCATGGCACTGCAACTGGGTAGTGTGCCTCATTCTTGCGGCGATCGCAGGTGCCATTGTCGGAGCTGTCTCCGGTGCGCTGAAGGCATACAGAAACGTAAACGAAGTTATTTCGGGTATCATGCTCAACTGGATAATCCTTTACACGACCAACATGATCCTTGCAAAGGTAAAAGATCCGACGAGCCCGTATACCATTAAACTTTCAACAGGCAACAAGAGTGCGCTTATTCCTACAGCCGGACTCAACACGCTGTTCTCCAATAACAAATCAGTCACGCTGGCCATCCCGTTCGCGATACTGTTCGCGATACTGATCTGGGTGATCCTGTCAAAGACCAAATTCGGATATGAACTCCGTGCGACAGGTTTCAACAAGGAAGCTGCCAAGTATGCCGGAATGAAGGAAAAACAGAATATCATCATCACTCTGGCGATCGGCGGAGCACTCGCGGGTATCGGAGCTGCCTTCCTCTTCCTTACGGGATATCAGGAATGGTCGACAACACAAAGTTCCGTACCGGCCATGGGATTCAACGGAATCGCGGCTACCTTCCTCGGCGGTCTGCATCCGATCGGAACGATCTTCGCATCGTTCTTCATCCAGTCGATCACAGACGGCGGAGCGCTTATCAACAAGTCGATATATCCTTCGCAGATCTCTGACCTGATCTCAGCGATCATCATATACCTTTGCGGTTTTGTACTTTTCTTCAAGTTTGCTATCAACAACTGGATAGGAAAGAGAGACAAGGGAGGCCCTAACGTCAACGATGTTCCGGTCAAAGATGACGCTGCTAAAGCGGAAGGAGGTGACAAGTAATGATACTGTTACTGCAATACACCATCATATACGCTTCTGTACTTTGCCTCGTGGCTCTCGGCGGATGCTTCTCCGAGCACTCCGGCGTTATCAACCTGGGACTTGAAGGAATCATGGTAATGGGTGCGCTTGGCGGAGCCGTTACGATGTTCCTGCTTCCTGCCGGTACAGCAAAGATCGTTATCATACTTGCTACAACACTTGCGGCGATAATCATCGGCATGCTGTTCTCCTGCCTTCTGGCAGTTGCCAGCATCAACTTCAAGGCTGACCAGACACTCATCGGTACTGCCATGAACCTGCTTGCAACAGCAGCAGCTACAGTATTCGTAAGAGCTATGAATACAGCAATCAACCCTGACAACGTATCGAGCGCTATCCAGTACATTCAGCCTAAGAAGGCATTTCTGAAGAATATCGGAAAGTTCGAATTCAACTGGTTCATGCTCATGGCAGTTGTACTGCTGGTAGTTGCATGGTTCCTGCTCTACAAGACCAAATTCGGTCTGAGACTCATGGCCTGCGGTGAGAATCCACAGGCTGCCGACTCGGTAGGTATCAATGTATACAAGATGCGCTGGGCAGGCGTACTCATCTCTGGTTTCCTCGGCGGACTCGGCGGTATTGTGTACATCACAGCCGGCGTATCCGAGTGGAAATTTGAAATGGGCGTTGCGGGCTTCGGCTTCCTGGCTCTGGCTGTAATGATCTTCGGTCAGTGGAAACCGACCAACATCGCACTTGCGGCACTGCTCTTCGGACTCTTCAGAGCCCTGTCCAACGTATACACGGGAATCCCGTTCCTGGCTGCGATGAACATCCCGAGCACTGTCTACAACATGCTGCCTTACATCATCTCGCTCATCGTTCTTGCATTCACATCCAAGAACTCCAGAGCGCCGAAGGCAGAAGGAATTCCATACGACAAGGGAATGCGTTAAACATCCCTTCAGCAAAACGCTACAAGCGGGAGCGAAAGCTCCCGCTTATTTATTATTTATGCAATCGCAATCGGTATACATTTCGTTGTATAATCTATTTGTAGTAATATGCACTTTTTTATTAGGTATTGGCAAAGGAGCTTCGACATGGAAACAAAAGATATTCTTAAGTACGTCGACCACACACTGCTTGCGCAGACAGCAAAGTGGGAAGATATCAAGGCACTGATCGATGACGGAATCAAATATGAAACGGCGAGCGTATGCATCCCTCCGGGGTACGTTGCACAGGCAAGGGAATATATCGGAGCGAGACTCCCTATCTGCACTGTCATCGGTTTCCCGAACGGCTACAATACCACCGCAGTCAAAGCGTTTGAGACAAGCGATGCTCTCGACAACGGAGCTGACGAGATAGATATGGTCATCAATATCGGCTGGGCAAAGGACGGCAGATGGGACGATATCGAAAATGAGATCCGCACACTCAAGGAGATCTGCGGAGACCACATCTTGAAGGTCATCATCGAGACAAGCATGCTTACTGACGAAGAGAAGGTGAAACTCTGCGAGATCGTTACATTTGCAGGAGCTGACTTCATCAAGACCTCGACCGGATTCGGCGGAGGCGGTGCCACATTCGAAGACGTCGAACTGATGGTAAAGAACGTTGGAGAAGGCGTGAAGGTAAAGGCTTCCGGCGGCATCAGCGGACTTGACGATGCTGCAAAGTATCTTGAGATAGGAGCAAAGAGACTCGGCACCAGCAGAGTAGTAAAAGCAGCAAAGGCTGCTGAAAAATAGCAAATAACATACCTTTTTCAAAATATAACAACACTTTTCGAAATATTATTACAGGGATAAAGGGGTGTCATTATGGTAGATTACACAGAAGGCAAAGGCTATCAGTATCATGTAGGACTCAGACCGGGCGATGTCGGTGAGTATGTTATACTCCCGGGGGACCCGCACAGAGTCCCGAAGATCGCTGCATATTTCGATAACGCAGAGAAGGTTGCTGACAGCCGTGAGTATGTAACTTATTCCGGATATCTCGACGGAGTCAAGGTAAGCTGCACCAGTACAGGCGTAGGCGGACCTTCAGCTTCGATAGCACTCGAGGAAGTCGCCAATGTAGGAGGCAAGACCTTCATCAGAGTCGGTACATGCGGAGGCATGGACATTGATGTAAAGGGAGGCGATGTTGTGATCGCTACGGGAGCGGTCCGCATGGAAGGTACTTCAAAGGAGTATGCTCCAATAGAGTACCCAGCAGTCTCCGACGTAACGGTTTCGGCAGCTCTTGTAGAGGCTGCAAAGAAACTCGGTGCCTGCTATCATACAGGAGTCGTGCAGTGCAAGGACGCTTTCTACGGACAGCACATGCCGGAGGCTCTCCCGAACAGCTATGAACTTCTGAACAAGTGGGAAGCATGGCTGCGCATGGGATGCAAGGCTTCCGAGATGGAATCGGCAGCCCTCTTCATCGTAGGCGCTTACCGCAGACTCAGAGTCGGCTCGGTGTTCCTCGTTGTAGCGAACCAGGAAAGAGAAAAGGCAGGTCTCCCGAATCCTCAGGAGCACGATACAGACCTGGCCATCCGTGTTGCCATTGAGGCGATCCGCATGATGATAGCTGAAGACAAGGCAAAGGGAGGAAAATAAATGGGCAAGAGAGTATTTTGGATAGTGCTCGACAGTGCGGGCATCGGAGGAGCTCCTGACGCAGCCGATTTCGGCGATTCCGGAGCGGACACCTTCGGAAGCTGCTATAAAAGCGGCGAAATGAACGTTCCTAACATGGAAAAACTTGGCCTTAAGAATATCAAAGGCACGTCATTCTACGATCCTAAGGATGAGATCGACGGCTGCTACTGCCGCATGCATGAGAAGTCGCGCGGCAAGGATACAACTGTAGGCCACTGGGAGATGGCCGGCATGGTCTCGCCGAAACCTCTCCCTACCTATTATGATGGATTCCCTCAGGAGATACTTGATAAGATCTCAGAGGCCACGGGAAGAGGAATAGTCTGCAACAAGACTTATTCCGGAACCGAAGTCATCAAGGATTACGGCGAGCATCACGTCAAGACAGGAGATCTTATCGTATATACGAGCGCGGACAGCGTGCTTCAGATAGCGGCGCATGAGGATGTAGTGCCTATAGAAGAGCTTTATGATATCTGCCACAAGGCAAGAGAAATAATGCAGGGCGAGCACGGCGTAGGCCGTATCATAGCAAGACCGTTCGAGGGTGAATGGCCGTTCAGGAGGACTGTCAGACGCCACGACTTCAGCCTGCAGCCGCCAAAGGAAACAGTACTGGATGCCTTGAAAAAAGAAGGATTCCAGACTATCGGCGTAGGCAAGATCTATGATATCTTCGCAGGCAAGAGCGTCATGTTCAGTTATTCCAATAAAGGAAATGAAGCCAACATGGTAAGGACCATAGACATAGCGGGAGCTGATTTTGAAGGCCTCTGCTATGTGAACCTTGTGGATACAGACATGATCTACGGACACAGAAGGGATATCCCTGGATATACAAAGGCTCTCAATACTGCTGACAGACAGTTCGGCGAGCTTATGGAGGTAATGGGTCCTGAAGATATCCTGATAATAACTGCCGACCACGGATGCGATCCGGGCTTTAAGGGCACAGACCATACGCGTGAGGACATACCTTGCCTGATATGGGGACCATCCATAAAGAAAGGCATTGACCTCGATACGCGCGATACCTATGCTGACATGGCAGCTACGATAGCTGAATATTTCGGGATCAGTTACCGCGGCGACGGTACATCGTTCCTAGCAGAGATTACAGAATAACAGGAAGGTAATTATGGCAGACACCATTGCTGCGATATCAACAGCGCCCGGTGAGGGCGGAATAGGGATAGTAAGGGTAAGCGGCCCTGAAAGCGCGGGTCTTATGAAGAGGCTCATGCTTTCATGTCCCGATGAGATAGAACCAAGACACGCTTACCTTGGCAAGATCGTGAAAGACAGCTCAAGGTCCGATGCGGAGATCATCGACGAGGGCATCTTTCTGTACATGAAAGCTCCGGCGTCATATACAGGCGAGGACATGCTCGAGATACAGGGACATGGAAGCAACGTTTCGCTGAAGGCGATCCTTGCCGCAATTCTCGACTCGGGACTCCCTGACGTGAGAATGGCGGATCCCGGTGAGTTCACGAAACTCGCTTTTCTCAACGGAAAGATGGACCTTTCACAGGCTGAGGCCGTGATAGACATCATCAAGGCGAAAAGCGACCTTTCCCTTGAAATTGCTGAGGGACAGCGTGCCGGAAGACTGAGTGAAAACATAAAAAACATACGTGAAGAACTGCTCGATGTTCTTGCAGAGATGGCTGTGGACATCGACTATCCTGATGAGGATTACGATGATGACAGCGGTGCATACGGTAAGATCATCGATCAGCTGAGATGGGTCCATTCAGATGTGGAAGACCTTCTGGATACTGTTTCCATAGGAAGGATCGCCCGTGAGGGGGTCAGAGCCGTCATCGCAGGCAAGCCAAATGCCGGCAAAAGCTCTCTCATGAATGCTATACTGGGCGAAGGCCGGGTCATCGTTACGGATGTACCGGGAACGACACGCGATACAGTCGAAGAGAGCGCGTCTCTGGGCGGAGTGCCTATCGTTCTTGTGGATACAGCGGGTCTCCGTGACTCTGATGATAAGGTCGAGAAGATCGGTATTGAAAGAACTACACAGGCCATCGCGGGAGCGGATCTCGTGATACTTGTTATTGACGGCAGCCAGGCCCTTGATGACGATGACAGAAAAGTGCTTTCTTACATAGGGAATATGAGCACCGACCATATACTTGTAGTGATAAACAAGGAAGACCTTGGAAGATCGGTATCAGAAGAGGCTGTTCTGGAGAAACTTCCGCGGGTAAGGATCATCAGTACATCCCTCATCGGCAAAGGCGCGATCGATGCAGCGAAAAAAGTGACTGAAGCTATCGGCGAAATGCTGGATCTCGGGAGCATCAATGCCCGTGAGACCAACATCGTAACGAACGAGCGACATGTTCACCTGCTCAGAAAGGCATCGGTGGAGATCGATGAGGCGATAAGCATGCTGCAGAATGGTGAACCTATTGAAGTTGCTGAGCTTTCAGCACATTACGCCTATGAAGCGCTGGGTAAGATCATCGGCGAGGAGGTTGGTGAGGAAATACTCAATACAGTATTCAGCAAGTTCTGTCTTGGTAAATAATGAGTAATAAAAACGCAGAAAAAAGATATGATGTGATCGTTATTGGTGCCGGCCACGCGGGATGCGAGGCCGGTCTTGTTTGCGCGCGTCTCGGCATGGAAACTGTCATGTTCTGTACAGATATCGCTTCTGTCGCCATGATGCCATGCAACCCTTCCATCGGAGGAACAGGAAAAGGACATCTGGTTCGCGAGGTGGATGCGCTCGGCGGCGAGATGGGACTGAACATCGACAAGACGTTCATCCAGTCGAAGATGCTCAACACTTCAAAGGGTCCTGCAGTCCACTCCCTGAGAGCCCAGGCCGACAAGGAGAAGTATCATCAGGAGATGCTGAAGACCATCCGCGGACAGGAGCATCTTGAGCTTATCGAAGATGAAATAACAGAATTGGTACTTGCGGAACGCTCTGATTGCAAGGCTTCTGACGGACCTGTGGATAAGTTTATCAGCGGAGTCAGGACAGCGTCAGGCAGTGAATATGCATGCAAGGCAGTCATAATCTGCACCGGAACATTCCTCGCAGGCAAGATATTCATAGGTGATGATATCACGATCTCAGGACCGGGCGGACTCAGGCCCGCGACCAGGCTGGGTGAAAACCTCAGGGACCTCGGATTCCCAATCAGAAGGTTCAAAACAGGTACTCCTGCCAGGATGCACAGGGATACTCTCGATTACGAAGCCATGACCGAACAGCTCGGCGATGAAAAGATCGTTCCGTTCAGCTTCATGAACGAAGACAAGACATACGATATAGATCAGATCAGCTGCTGGCTCTCGTATACGAACGAATCAACGCATAAGATAATTCTGGACAACATAGAAAAGTCAGCCATGTATTCGGGTAATATCGTTGGTGTCGGGCCGAGATACTGTCCGTCTATCGAAGACAAAGTATCGCGATTCAAAGACAGAAAAAGACATCAACTGTTCGTCGAACCTGAAGGTACCGACACTGATCTGATGTATATCCAGGGCATGAGTTCCAGCCTGCCGGAGGATGTACAGCATGCTTTCTATGCAACTATTCCGGGGCTTGAACATGCTGAAATCCTAAGCCCTGCATATGCGATCGAGTATGACTGTGTAGACCCTCTTTCGCTTAATCCGAGCCTGGAGAGCAAGCTTGTAAACGGCATGTTCTGTGCCGGTCAGTTCAACGGAAGCTCCGGTTATGAAGAGGCCGCTGCCCAGGGACTGATTGCCGGCATCAATGCAGTAAGCATGATCAAAGGAAAAGAGCCTCTTGTTCTAAGAAGGGATCAGGCGTATATAGGCGTTCTTATCGATGACCTTGTCACCAAGGGCACGAACGAACCATACAGGATCATGACGTCCCGTGCTGAATACAGGCTTCTTTTGAGACAGGACAACGCCGACAGAAGGCTTACAGAGATAGGACGCGAATACGGCACGGTCACGGACGAGAGATACAAAAGATATATTGAGAAGAAAGAAAAAGTCGATAAGGAAGTCGCAAGACTTAGAAGCAAAAGAGTCGACATCGACAGGTTCAGGGAATTTCTTTATGAACACGAGATACGCCGGGCGGAAGACTCGTGCGGTGATGATCCTGACAGGCGCGAACAGATCGAAAGAAAGAAAAAAGAACTTGCAGAGACTGCAAATCAGTGCTTTGCAGATATCCTGAAGAGACCTGCGATCTTCTATTCGGATCTTGTTGAGATCGATGATGAGACCAGACCGGAACTTACGGAGAATGAGAAGACTGAGGTCGAAGTAATGCTGAAATACGATGGATATATCCGGAAGCAGATCAGTGAAGTTGAAAAGCTCAGGAGCCTTGAAAGCAAGAAGCTGAGTGAAAATCTTGATTACAATTCGATCGGAGGTCTCAGGCTTGAAGCCAGGCAGAAGCTAACGGAAATAAGGCCTCTTACTGTAGGCCAGGCAAGCCGGATAAGCGGAGTATCACCGGCAGATATAAATGTATTGCTCGTACATCTCGAAAAAGAAATGAGATCCGGTAACAGATAATAAAGGTGTTTATGGAAAATAAATTTGATCAGTCAATAGTAAGAAAGCTCCGGGAGAAATATGGAGAACAGAAGACATCGACCCTTCTCTCCTACCTTGATCTTGTGCTGGTCAGAAATGAGCATATAAACCTGACAGCCGTAAGGGAACATAACGAAGCCCTGGTAAAGCATGTGCTCGATTCACTGGCCATAACGGACCTTCCGGAGTACAGAGACGCTGAGAGGATAATTGACGTTGGTACCGGAGCCGGATTTCCCGGCGCGCTGCTTGCCATCGTTAGTCCGGAGAAAGAATTTGTTCTTCTGGACTCCACCCTCAAGCGCCTCAGAGTCATAGATGAGTTTGCTCACACACTTAATATAAATAATCTTAAAACCGTTCATGCCCGCGCCGAAGAGATCTCACGAAAGCCTGAGTATAGCCAGGCCTTTGATGTCTGCGTATCAAGAGCAGTGGCGAATCTTGAAAAGCTGTCCGGCTGGTGCATCCCTTTTGTCAGGAAAGGCGGAAACTTTATTGCCTATAAAGGCGAAAACTACGAAGAAGAACTTCAGCAGGCAGAAAAAGTTCTTAGAAGGAACAAGGCCGGTCTTGCACGTGTAGAATCCTATAAAGACGTTCCGGAGGAGATATCCGGACACGTTCTTCTGGTAATAACAAGATCCTGAAACGTTTCACGTGAAACATTTTTAGGTGCTCTCAATAAACTTTCAATAATTGTTTCACGTGAAACATCCACCTCTACATATTGTGGTCTGTCCGCCTGAAGGACACAATTTGCACCTTGCATTTATTAAAGGCCACTAAAATCACCGAATCATCACAGTAAAACCACTATAAGAAGTAGAAAACTGCGGGATAATTGAAGTATAATACACGGAAGTGTTTAATCGGGAACTATGTCCCGCAGGAGGTAATCAATGGGCAAGGCTATTGCTATTTTTAATCAAAAGGGCGGTGTGGGAAAAACTACTACCAATATTAACCTGGCAGCGTGTCTGGCGCGCAGGGGAAAGAAGGTCCTTATGGTAGACATCGATCCGCAGGGAAATACTACCAGCGGTATCGGTATACGCAAGAGGACTTTGAAGTCGACCCTTTATGATGCGCTTATAGACACAGACTTTGACGTCAGAAAAGCCGTACTGCCGACGAATACCGAGAATCTCTTCCTTATTCCGGCAAGCGTTGATCTTGCCGGTGCAGAGGTTGAACTGGCTCAGCTTGAAGGGCGTGAGCGCAGACTCAAGAGAGTTATTGACGCAGTTAGAGATGACTACGACTATATTCTTGTAGACTGCCCTCCTTCGCTGGGTATCCTGACTATAAACTCACTCACCGCTGTAAACAGCGTTCTTATCCCGATCCAATGCGAGTTCTACGCACTTGAGGGAGTAAGCCAGCTGATAAGCACTATCGAGAAGGTTAAGGAAAGACTGAACCCGGGCCTTTATATAGACGGTGTCATACTGAGCATGTTCGATGGGAGGACTAATCTCTCCCAGGCTGTCGTCGCGGACGTCAGAAACTTCTTCGGACCTGCCATGTACCACACGATAATCCCGCGTAACGTCAGACTTGCGGAAGCCCCGAGCTTCGGAAAGCCGATCATCGATTATGATCCGAAAGCGCAGGGCGCTAAGGCATACCAGGAATTCACAAAGGAATTTCTGGCCAGAGAAAGAGCAAGAAAGAGAGCGAAAAATTAATGGCCAAGAAAGCAGGACTCGGGAGGGGATTAGACGCGCTCTTTGCTGACGCTGCCCCGGTAGAAGAAAAATGGAGACCCGCTGACGGACAGGAAGAAAAGACTTCCGGGGCGTCAGGAGAATCGGATAATGAAGACAGGGTCCTATATATCGACATAAACGACATAAGACCAAACAATGCTCAGCCTAGAAAGAACTTTGATGAGGTAAAGCTCGGCGAGCTGGCAAGCTCGATAAAAACAAACGGAGTCATCCAGCCTCTCATTGTCAGAGAAAGCACATCGGGCTACGAACTTGTAGCCGGTGAAAGAAGATGGCGTGCGGCCAGGATGGCAGGGCTGAGAAACATTCCTTGCATCGTAAGGAACTTCGATGACAAACAGAACGCGATAGTCGCGATCATCGAAAACATGCAGAGAGAGGACCTCGATCCTATTGAAGAGGCTCTCGGACTCAAGTCGATGACTGATAAATACGGCTTCACGCAGGAGCAGATATCTGCTTCGCTCGGCAGGAGCCGTACATATATAACGAACAGCATAAGGCTGCTCAAACTTCCGGAGGAGATCCAACAGTACGTGTCCAGCGGACAAATGTCCGCAGCTCACGGAAGGACCATCATAAATATCCCTGACAAGGCAAGACAGAAAGAGATCGCGGACAAGATCATACGCAACGATCTTTCCGTAAGAGCTACTGAAAGGCTTGCAGAAAAGGTCAAGGACGAGCTCAGGCCTGAGCGCAGGAAGCGCAGAAAGGCTGCTGATGCCGATAAGGCGAAGGCCGCAGAGATCGCTGCTGTCGAAAGAGAACTCATGACTCTCCTGGGCACCAAGGTGCACATCAACGGCGATGACAGCAAGGGTGCGATCGAGCTCGAGTATTACAGCATCGATGAACTCAACAGGCTTATCGACGCTCTGAGGGATGCCTTCAAGTAGAGAGGAATAGTCATGGACAATCAATACATCAGTAAGCTGCCTATCCCGGCATGCAGTGTTGACCCGGACGGCATAATTTCCGGAGCCAATCCGCTCATGAAGAATGTCTTCGTTTATGAAGACATTGCAGGGTACAACTTCTTTACTATGACCGGCTTCAAGCGTGACCAGCTCATGCATGCCAATAAAGAGGAAATGACCCTTGAGCGCAACGGAAAGGTCTTTAAGCTCTGGATCAACGAGGATGCGAAGGAAGATGAGGACATTGTCGTGTTCTTTGACGAGGCGACCGCAAGAGAGTCGTTTAAGAGCAAGCTCGAGAGTGACAGAGCGGTCATCGTGTATATCAACATCGACAATTACGACGAGCTGATCGCAAGCTCGCCGGAAGACCTCAGGAGACTTATCCCGGCTCAGATCGACGGACTTCTCCGTAAGTGGGGAGATTCGTTCCAGTCACCTGTCATCAGCACATGGGATGACAGATATGTCATGTATACCACCAAGGGGCAGCTGGACCGCATGATTGAAGAAAACTTCAGCGTTATCGATGAGGTCAGGAGCCTGGAATCGAAGATCGATTTCCCTGCGTCCATAAGCATCGGAGCCGGTATTTCCAACGTTTCGCTGGTAGAATCCACCGAACTTGCGGAGGCGGCCCTTGAGCTCGCTCTCGGGCGCGGAGGCGATCAGGCGGTAGTCAAGACTGATGATGGAACGCGCTATTACGGCGGCACGCTCCAGTCGCTCGAGAAAAACAACCGCAGCAAGCCGAGGGTAATAGCTCACGCTATGAAGTCCCTCATAGAATACGCTGACAAAGTGTTCATCATGGGGCATAAATGGCCTGACATGGATGCGTTCGGATCGGCACTGGGAGCCAGCGCGATCTGCAGCTTCCTCGGCAAGGATTCATACATAGTCATAGAGAAGCACAACGAAGCGCTCGACACTATTTATGACAAGGTTGCGGATACTGAAATATACAACATAATCAAGCCTGAGAAGGCTCTGCGCATGGTGACAGACATGTCTCTGCTCATCATCGTTGATACAAACAGGCCTAAACTGGTGGAGTGTCCGGAGCTTGCGGATGCCTGCAAGACCAGGGTCGTCATCGACCACCACAGACTGTCAGCAGATTCATATCATAACTCGGCAGTCGCTTACGTGGAAAGTTACGCGTCATCTGCAAGTGAGCTGATGGCTGAGCTGATGCAGCACTTCTCGCAGAAGCGTTTCATCAGCAAACTCGAAGCCGAAGCGATGCTCGCGGGCATCATGGTGGACTCCAACAACTTCTCCGGAAGGACCGGAGTCAGGACCTTCGAGGCGGCATCGTGGCTCAAGCGCGGTGGCGCGGACAGCACGGAAGTCAAGAAATTCTTCCAGGTAAGACAGGAGGACTTCCTTGCCAAGGCGAACGCGATCGCCGGAGCGGAATTCACGCCTGAAGGAGTCGCATACGCCATTACAGAGGGAACCACCAATAACACACAGATAATAAACGCGCAGGTCGCGGACGAGCTCATGACGGTCAAGGGAACCAAGGCCTCGTTCGTTCTCGGAAGAAACATGAGAGGCCAGACGGTAGTAAGCGCAAGGTCTCTGGGTGAGATCAACGTACAGGCTCTGATGGAGAAACTCGGCGGCGGCGGACACTTTACTGCTGCGGCAGTCCAGACCGATGACCCGCTCGCGGAGGTGCTTGCCCGCATAAAGAAAGGCGTCAAGGAATTCTTCGACAAAGAGGAAGAAGAGCGCAGACGCGCCATGAGCAAGACTCAGGAAATAGAACTGATCAGATGATCCGGAAAGACGGAGGAAAAGATAATGGAAGTCATTTTAAAACAGGATGTCAAGGGAACAGGTAAGGCCGGTCAGGTCGTAAAGGTCAGCGACGGTTATGCACGCAACAAGCTGATCCCGGGAGGACTTGCCGTAGAGGCGACTCCTGCCAATAAGAAGGCAATCGAGAGAGAAAAAGCAAAGGCAAAGGAAAAGTACGAGGCTGATAAAGCCGCAGCGCTTGATCTTGCTAACCAGCTTGCGGATAAGATCGTAGTAGTTAAGACAAAGGTAGGCGAAAACGGCAGACTTTTCGGAGCCATCACTTCGAAGGAAATCGCTTCCGCGATCACGGAGCAGACAGGCATCGAAGTCGACAGGAGAAAGATCATTCTCGACAAGCCTATCAAGGAGACAGGCGTTGAAACGCTTGAGATCAAACTGTTCCAGGATATAAAAGCCAAGGTGGTCGTTAAGATCGAAGGCGGAAAGTAAAGAATGGACGAAGAAAGAAAAGACGTACTGCTTCCGCCGGTAGACATAGATGCCGAGAAGGCGGTCCTGGGATCGATGCTGAAAAACCAGGATGCCAGGGCTGATGTCAGCGCAATGCTCAGAGCTGAGGACTTTTACCTCAAGGAGCATCAGGAGATCTACAGGACCATGCTCGACATGGACCAGCGAGGCACCGGCATCGACATAACTACGGTGTATTCCGCCCTGAAGCAGAGAAAGACCGCCGATATGGTAGGCGGCATAACATATCTGAGCAGACTGATGGACGAAGCCATCGTTCCTTCGAATGCCCGCTATTACGCAGAGACAGTCTCGGATAAATCCAAGATGAGACAGCTGATAACCGAAGCGGAGTCCATCAGGGACGCGGCGTATTCGTCCGAGCTTCCGCCTGAAGATATTCTCGACAGCGCCGAGCAGCGCATACTCGAGATCGCTCACAAGACACAGCGCAGCAGATATGTAGATGTTAACGACGTTATCTTCGAAAACATCAAGCAGCTGCAGGATCTTGAGAAGTACGGAAATGACAAGGGCATCCCGACAGGCTTCAGGGATGTCGACAAGATACTCGGAGGATTCCAGAAGACGGACCTCATAATCCTGGCCGCAAGACCGGGTGTCGGCAAAACGGCCTGGGCGCTCAACGTTGCTGAACACGCGGCTTCGGTAGGCAAGAAGGTCATGATATTCAGCCTTGAGATGGCCAACACTCAGCTTGGTGAAAGACTGCTTTCCATGACTTCAAACGTTCCTCTTGAGAATATCCACAAGGGGACCATCTCCATGGAGGAATGGGAAGACCTCTCGGCAGCGCAGGACAGCTTCTACGGACTTGACATGGTGATCGATGAATCGTCGGTGATCACGCCTGTCGAAATGAAGAATAAATGCCGCCGCTTCAAGCAGGAAAAAGGTGACCTCGATCTGGTCGTAATCGACTATCTGCAGCTGATGAGCATGGGCGGATACAGGATAGAGCAGCGTGAAAAAGAGATCGCGGCCATTACCAGATCGATCAAGATCATGGCCAAGGAACTCGACTGCGCCGTAATACTGCTGTCGCAGCTTTCCAGAGGACCTGAGCAGCGCGGAGGCGACCACATGCCGAAGCTCTCCGACCTGAGGGATTCCGGAGCGATCGAGCAGGATGCTGACGTTGTCATCTTCCTGAAGAGGGACGACTACTACAGCTCCGAAGAAGAAAGAGCCAACATCGACGACAGCACGGGCCTCACCTGCGCAGTCAACATAGCCAAGCACAGAAACGGTCCGGTCGGAATAGCGAATCTGACATGGATCCCAAGATACGTAAAATTCGGCAACATGGCGAGAGAGTAGGAACCATGGCAAAAGTCAAGCTGTCAATCGAGAAAGGAAGAGATATCTTCCTCCACAGAACCAGGGTCGAAAACCTGTTTATAAGCGAGTATCTGCCGGACGCGCCGGGAGATTATGTTAAGGTGTTCCTCATTGGTCTGATGCATGCGCAGTATGACCTGAAGCCGAACAGGAGCGAACTGTCCAAGCTGCTGAAGCTCAGCGAGGAAGAGATCGCAGAGGCCTGGATCTACTGGGAATCAAGAGGTCTGGTGCGGATCATACGTGAAAAGGACGGAGGAAACGAGGAAGTCAGTCACATCGTATTCGTGCCTAAGATCGAGGAGCTCTACGGAAAACTGGCTGAAACGCAGCCTGCGCAGGCGCCTGAAACCCAGCCTGAAGCACAGGAAGACATGTCTCTGTATGTCTCGATCGATGACATGGATTATGACGAGGTCATAAATGAAAAACTCGTAGACAGGAGGCTCCGCGAGCTTTATGAGAAGTATCAGGTAACCACGGGAAGGACTATTTCGCGTCAGGAGATATCGAAGATCGAGGACGCGATAAAGGTCTACGGCATAGAGCCTGAGATCTTTGACTTCGCGATCGACTACTGCGCCGATCTCGAAAAATACAGCGTTGATTACATATTTAAGGTAGCGCTCAGATGGACCGAGGAGGGCTGCCGGACTGTCGAGGAGGCCAAGAGACTGCTCGACAAGCACAGCCGCAGGAACGACTGCTACAGGCAGGTGTTCAGGGCGCTGGGATTCAACAGGCTGCCGGCACCGATCGACCGCGAGATCATGGACAGATGGTTCGACCAGATGAACTGCTCGCTCGCAGAGGTGCTCGACGCGTGCTCTGCCGCGGCCGGCCTGAGAGAGCCGAACCTCAAATACGTAAACAAGGTGATCGAGAACCGCCGTCTGGAGAAAGGCGGTATCAACACGAGACTCCGGAACGATAACGGACAGGGCGGATCCGCGGATGTGCCTGCCGCAGACGAAGGAAGTCCGGTGAGCCGCAAGGTGCTTTCGGACTACTTCGAATTCATAAGAAACGAAGAAGAAAAAGAGCGCGAAGCGCGCATAGTGGAGGTCCTCAGAAAAATACCGGAGATGAAGGCTGTCTTTGAGGCGGAGAGCAATGTCAACTCCAGGATGCTTTCGCTGAGACCGGGAGCAGACAATCTCGACGCAAGGCAGAGACTGAGAGCCGAAAGAATAGCAATAGAAGAAAATAGAAAACAACTCCTTACCGGTAACGGGTTCCCAAGCGACTATCTTACCAGAAAGTACAGATGCAACATCTGCAAGGATACCGGATATACCGATGAGGGCATGGTGTGCAGCTGCTGCAGGGAACGCGCTGCGGAAGCATTCAGATGGCACACGGATAAAGAAAAGGCGTAAATGACATTTAACGAAACAGAAGAAAAAACACTGAATACAGAAATAGAAGCAAAAGCCGAAGAAGAAGCCGCTGCAGAGCCCGAAGAAGAAGTACACCTTTCGCTCGATGACGCGCAGATCAAGGCTGCAGCTTTGGCATACGCGAGATACCTGAAAGACAACGATCTTGCTCCGGGTGACGCGACCACAACTGAGCCCGGAGAGATAATGCCTGAACCGGCAGAAGCTCCTGAACAGGAGACACCTTCTGAAGAAGAGCAGACTGCGGAAGATGACGGGCAGGAGAAACAGGATAAAAAGACCGAGACAAAAAAAGCTGAGGACCTCAGAAAGATCCGGAAGAGGCAGGAAGCCAAGGCCAGGCAGAAGGAAAAGTTCCTGAAAGGCGGGAAGGATTCCCTGGCATCGGTAATGAATCTCCACGATAAAGTCCAGGACGTTATTGACGGAACATTCAGCAAGCTCGGACGGGAAGTAATAAGAGGTGCGCACAATATCAGCTCTTCATACAGAAATACCCGTCGCGGCATCGGGATCGCGATCCTCGTCACAGGTCTTCTGGCTGCAGGCATCCTGATCGTATTCGACATGTTCACGGTCTACGAATATGCATATAACGGCAAGGTCCTCGGATATGTGAAGAACCAGGAGGAAGTCACCGACGTTCTTGACGTCGCAGGCAGGCAGCTCGCTAACAATAACAGTACTGAGGGAGAAGTAAAGTTCGTAGCGAACCAGAACGTGACGTTCAACCCGGTCGACGGAAGAGGAAAAAGTACCGACGACTCGGATACTGTAGTCAATAAGCTCATCTACATGACGGATATAGAGACTGAGGCCTATGCCGTATACGATGGCGACAAGGTGGTTGCCATCGTTAAGGACCAGAGCGACGCAGACAGCCTGCTGCTCCAGACCAAGGACGATCTCTCGGCACCTGATCCGGGCATGGAACTGGTATCGGCGGAATTCACTAATGAACTCTCCGTAAGGCCTGTAAACGTACTGCTCGGAAGCATTCAGAGCAATGCTGCCGCACAGGAACAGATGACAAACGGCGGTGAGATGAATACATATCACATCGTCGAACAGGGAGAAACGGTCGAGAGTCTGGCTGCCGAATTCGGTGTAGAAGCATTCGATATCTACAACGGAGATAACAGTGAAGCAGTTGTCGAGATCGAACAGGGAGACAGGGTCTGCATCAGAAGTCATGTTGAGCCTGTCAGCGTCAAGATGGTCGAAGAAGGCAGACTCAAGGAAGTCATCGAGTTCGAAACTATAAAGAAAGAATCTGACGAGTACTACAAGGGCGATACCCATCTCGAGCAGGAAGGCCAGAACGGAGTACAGATATTCGAAGGAAGGATCACCAAGGTCGGCGGTGAAGTCCAGAACAGAAAAGAGACTGCTGAGACGGAGATACTTGTCGAAAAGAAAGACAAGATCATCCTCGTCGGTACGGCAGAGAGACCGAAGACCGCTGCGACCGGAACATTCATAATGCCGATAGAGAACTATGTAGTTACATCCGAGTGGGGCGGCAGATGGGGCCGCATGCATGAGGGAATGGACTTCGGCGCAAGCACCGGAACACCTATTTACGCCGCTGACGGCGGTAAGGTAATCAAGGCCAACTTCTGGTCAGGACACGGACTGTGCGTGGAGATCGATCACGGCAACGGAGTGGTCACAAGGTACTCACACTGCAGCGCAGTGCATGTAAGCATCGGAGACCTGGTATATCAGGGTCAGCACATAGCGGATGTAGGTAACACCGGACACAGCTTCGGAAGCCACCTGCACTTCGAAGTAAGGATAAACGACGTATCCCAGAACCCGAGAAATTACGTCAACCCGTAACCCGCGCGTTTTAGCGGAGGTCAAGAATTGGCAGATAATAACAACACGCAATTTGATACAAAGGAAGTCCTCTGGGAAGACGAGGAGATGAGACAGCGCATCGAAAAGAGGCGCAGGGCCAGCCACAGCAGGAAGATCAGAAGAAAACTGATCACCCTGTTTGCTGCGGCCGTTGTCTTCGTTCTTCTCGGATCCATGTACGGAAGGGACATCATAAGGCTCAAAGCCGAGAACCGCGCTCTCAAGAAGCAGCAGATCGCGCTTGAGATGCAGAGAGAGGAGCTTCAGGAAGAGCTCAAGAACGCCAACAATCAGGAGTACATCAGAGAGCAGGCGAAAAAACAGCTCAGACTTCTGAACCCTGGCGAGATACTCTTTACGTTCGATGAAGAAGCTGAGCCTGAGGTCGAAGACGGGGAAAAATCTGAGGAAGATAAAGCTGAAGAAACAGAGGAAACCGGAGGCTCCGATGGGTAAAAAGAATACTCACAGAGTCAGGGCGAACAGGCCGCGGAGCCTCGCCGGAGTCCGGCCGAACAAGAGTCTCGGGCAGAACTTTCTCATCGATGAGGACGTGATACGCACCATCATTGATGAGAGCGGAGTGACGGAAGACACCCTGGTACTTGAGATAGGACCGGGCACCGGAGCGCTGACCCTCCCTCTTGCTGAGCTTGCGGGCAGAGTCATCGCTGTCGATCTTGACCGGGAGATGATAGAAGGCCTCAGGATCAAGACTTTCGGGATGGACAATGTGGAGCTGATCCACGGAGACATACTTCAGCAGGATATCAGGGGGATCACGGAAAAGAGCATGTCAGAATACGGCCTTTCCGAGCTGCGCATGATCGGCAATCTCCCCTACTACATAACTACACCAATAATAATGAAATTGCTCGAGTCAGGAACCGGAGCGAAGAGCATCACTGTGATGATGCAGAAAGAGGTCGGCGACAGGATCGCCGCCGAGCCCGGTACCAGAGCTTCGGGCGCAATAACATATCCGGTTCACTACTACGCCGAAGTCACTGAGATCGTCGATGTGCCACGGGAGTGCTTCTACCCTGTTCCGGGAGTGGACTCCGTAGTATTGAGACTCGATCTCAGAGATAAACCGCCTGTAGAAGTGAAAAGTGAGGAAATGCTTATGCGCTGTGTGAAGGCGGGATTTGCAATGAGACGCAAGACCCTGCTGAACGCGCTGACCTCACTGGGCGGATATGATAAAAAAACACTGTCGGACGCTCTTGAAGGCGCGGGAATCGACTCGGGCCGCAGAGCTGAAAGCCTTACGCTTGAAGAGTTTGCAAGGCTTGCTGACAGTTTGCAGGAGGCATAATTTTGCAGGACAGAATTCGCAGGTTCCTTGCCGTGATCGTTGCTTTCTTCAAAAAAGCCGGCCAGGGCATCGGCAAAGCATTCTATAAGGTTTTTCCAAAAAGAACGTCAAAGTACTTTGACGCGAATCTTCATGAGGTCAAGTACATCTGGCTGATGGCGCTCAGCGCTCTCCTCGTCTACCTCTATATAGAGGAGTTTGCGAGGCTGACCACCGGACCGATGGAAGGCATCCGCTGGGCGTTCACGCATCCGGTCGTATTTCTTTACAATATCCTCATCATTTTCGCGAGCATGACCTTAGCGCTTCTGTTCAGGAGGCGCAGGTTCGTATGGCTCATGGTCTCGGTAGTCTGGCTCAGTCTAGGAACAGCCAACGGCGTGATCCTCATGAACAGGATGACACCATTCACTCTTTACGATTTTACAAATTTCACAGACGGACTCACCATTGCGACCACTTACTTCTCGAAACTCCAGATAATACTCTTCCTCGTTGCCCTTGCTCTTGGCGTGGCGGCTATCGTGATGATTTTCATCAGAAGTGAGAAGTGGAAGAACATCAGTTACAAAAAAAGCATAGCCATGATCCTTGTAACGTTGGCTGTTGCCGCCGGAGCGACGGTGGGTCTCGAGAAGACCGGGACCATCAGCTCGTTCTTCGGAAACCTGAACTACGCTTACAGGGATTACGGAATGCCGTACTGCTTCATCTCGACATCCGTCAGTGGAGGCATATCGAGACCGAGAGGCTACTCAGAGGAGCTTATCGCGGGCATACTGGACGACAAGACCGCAAAGGGCACGGACACACTGCTCAAGGAGAAGGACGACAGCACTGATCACCCTAACATCATCGTGCTCCAGATGGAGTCGTTCACTGTGGCTCAGGACTATGCGAATATTGAAGTCTCAAAGGATCCTACTCCTGTATTCAACAAACTTTACAAGAATTACACATCGGGCAGCTTTGTCGTTCCGGCGTGCGGCGCGGGAACAGCGAACACTGAATTCGAGGTGCTGACGGGCATAAGCGCAAAGTTCTTCGGACCTGGCGAATACCCGTACAAGGGCAAGCTCCGCAAGAACGTGCTTGAAAGCATGGCTTATGTGACGCGTGCTCACGGGTATAATACCGCGGCGCTTCACAACCACAGGGCGCTTTTCTACAACAGGAACGAAGTATATGCAAATCTCGGATTCAACACATTCACTTCCGTTGAGTACATGAACAACGTCTCGTTCACGCCGACAAACTGGTGCAAGGACAAGGTCCTCACGGACGAGATCATGGAGATAATGAAGTCATCTAAAGAGAGGGACTTCATGCATGTCATCTCAGTTGAGGGACACGGCGCCTATCCGACGGAGCAGGTCTTCAAGAAGCCGTATACCGAAGTCACGGCAGACGATGATTATACAAAGTGGAGATACGAGTACTACCTCAACGAATGCCATGAAATGGATACCTTTATAGGCGATCTGATCAAGAAGATCGAGGAGAGCGGCGAGCCTACTGTCATGATAATCTACGGCGACCACATCCCTGCCCTCGATGTAAAGGAAGAAAACTACAGGCAGAAAGACCTGTATACGACGCGGTACGTGATCTGGGACAACATCGGGCTCCCTAAGAAGGACCGTGACATACATTCATATGAAGGCGGCGCAATGCTGCTGAAGGATGCCGGACTCGAACATGAGGGAATAATCTTCGATTATCAGCAGTCCAACGATCCGGGCAAGGACAAAACCTATCTTGAAGATCAGGAAGCCCTGGCTTACGACATGCTCTACGGAAAGCAGTTTGCTTACGGCGGTAAGGAGCCTTACGAGCCGGTCGACATGAAGATGGGCCACAAGAGCATAAAGATAAAGGATCTGGTGAAGATCGGAGAAAGATATTACCTGCGGGGCGAGAATTTCACTGAAAGATCTATCATCAGCATGGAAGGCAAGCAGCTGTCGACGGTATACCTGTCCCCTACCCTGCTGGCACTTAACGAGAGCATTGATCCGCAGGATATAGACAAGCTGGAGGTCAGCCAGGTAGACAAGTCTAAAGAGACGGTACTGACAACAGTCGGCGCCAACGAAGAGCTGTAGCGACCATTTTTCCGGAAAAAGAGCTTCATAAGCTAAGAAAACGTTGCAAAAAAGCTAAATGTTTGAAAAAACATCGCTGAAATTTACACTTTTTTCTGAAAAAACTCCTTATTTGTGGAGAAAAATATAAGAAAACATGAAAGAAGATACAAAAACAACAGAATTAATGGAATCGATAAAGGAAACAGTCGATGAAAAGGAAAACGATGCTGTAACGGAAGCAAATGCGGCTGATGAAGTCAGCGCAGCCGTTGATGACGGCAAGTATGACGTTGAGGGCATTCTTGAGCTGGCAGATGACGGCTTCGGATTCCTCAGGTTTGACAACTTCCTTACTTCAAACAAAGACATATACGTATCGCCGACACAGATCAGAAGGTTTGGTCTGAGGACGGGCGATAAGATCCTGGGTATCGCAAGAAAGCCAAGGGGAACAGAGAAGTTCGGAGCGCTCCTCTTCGTGAAAACTGTAAACGGATTCGATCCTATGACAGCAAAGAGAAGGCCGCACTTCGACAACCTCACCCCTATTTTCCCGAACGAGAAGATAGTGCTCGAGAATTCAAGCATCGACCTTTCGACCAGGGTCATGGATCTGGTGGCGCCTATCGGCAGAGGACAGAGAGGTCTCATAGTCGCTCAGCCAAAGGCCGGCAAGACAGTTCTGCTCAAGAAGATAGCGGCTTCGGTGGAGGAAAAGTATCCGGACATCGAGCTCATAGTGCTGCTGGTGGATGAAAGACCTGAGGAAGTCACTGACATGAAGAGGAGTCTTAAGCACTCTGAGGTCATCTATTCCACTTTCGATGAAGAGACAAAGCACCACGTGAAAGTGGCGCAGATGGTAATAGAGCGCGCGAAGCGTCTCGCGGAATCAGGCAAGGATGTAATGATCCTGCTGGATTCGATCACAAGGCTTGCCAGGGCATACAACATGGAAGTGCCGGCTTCGGGAAGGACGCTTTCGGGCGGTCTCGACCCGGGTGCGCTGCACCCGCCGAAGAAGTTCTTCGGTACAGCGCGTAACCTGGAGGAAGGCGGCAGCGTAACCATACTGGCAACCGCGCTGGTCGAGACCGGCTCACGCATGGATGATGTCATCTATGAGGAGTTCAAGGGCACCGGCAACATGGAGCTGCACCTTGACAGACAGCTCAGCGAGCGCCGCATCTTCCCTGCCATCGATCTTTACAAGTCGGGCACGAGGCGTGAAGATCTCCTTCTCACGCAGGAGGAATACCAGGTCATGTACATGCTGCGCAGGGCGATGAGTTCGGGCAGCGTCATGGATGTGACAGAAGAAATAATAGACAATCTTTCAAGCACGAAGTGCAATGCGGATTTTGTCAGTTTCATGCTGAAAAAGCTCCATTAGTGCCTGAGTGCCGGATCCGCTTCAGCAGCTCTGACCACGCATTTAAACAGATAATATTTGGGACATATACATAAAAAATGGCAAAGATTGATTACGATAAAATTTTTGTAAAGGGCGCCTGCCCTACCACGATCGGCGGACAGGCTGTAATGGAAGGCGTCATGATGCAGGGCCCTGACAGGGTCGCTCTTGCTATGCGCCTGCCTTCCGGCGAGCTCTATCTCAAGACGAAGCTGAAAAAGAAGCAGCCGCCTGCGATGAAGATCCCTTTCGTCAGAGGCATTGTTTCTTTCGTGAATGCTCTTGTCGGAGGAATGGGAACGCTCATGGAGTCTGCCGACATCCTCGAGACTTACGCGCCTGAGCAGTATGCCGAAGAGGAAGGAAAACTCGAGGCATGGATCAATAAGAAGTTCGGTGCAAAAGCTGCGTGGAATTTCCTGATGGCGACAGCCCTCCTGTTCGCGGTGGCGGTATCCATCATCTTCTTCGTGATACTGCCGACCTGGGTCGTTAACTTCCTGGGCAAGTGGATACAGAGCGCGGTCGTGCTCAACCTGATAGAAGGCATACTCAGGATACTGATGTTCGTCGCCTATGTCGCGGCGATACGCGGCATGAGCGATATCAAAACGCTCTTCCAGTACCACGGGGCTGAGCACAAATCGATACACTGCTACGAAAACGACAGAGTCCTCTGCCCTGAAAACGCGGAAGAATTCTATACCCTGCATCCGAGGTGCGGCACCAGCTTCCTGGTGTTCGTGCTCATCATAAGCCTGCTGCTCTTCAGCTTCCTCGGCTGGCCGAACCTGGCGGTGAGGATCCTTTCGAGAATACTGCTGATACCGGTGATCGCAGCCATAAGCTTCGAGCTCCTGAGATGGGCAGGCAGATCTAACGGAAAGATCGTGCGCATTCTCAGCTGGCCTGGTCTCCAGCTGCAGAGACTGACGACCGCGGAGCCGAACAGAGACCAGCTCGAAGTGGCGCTGCTCTCGCTCAAGGCGGTCCTCGTGGATCCGGGAGTTCCTGAGATCAACGGATTTGTCGACAAGGACGGCAATCAGGTGAGATCAAAAGCCGAAGAGAAAGAGATAGAACGCGAGATGGAGGAATGGGCGGCCGATGTCGAGGCTCATACGGAAGCCAACAAGAAGGCCGCGGCAGCAGCGATCGATGACTTCACAAGGATAGAGGAGCGTACGATCTTTGAGGATCCGGCTAACGGCGCGAGCGAAGAGGAGATCGTCAGCGCGATCAACTTCCTCGACGAACTTGACAGCGACGGTTACACGATAGTAGCTACTGATGAAACGGACGGCCGCACGCTCGTAAGAGCGATCGCTGACAGAGAAGCGATCGAGGCAAAGGCACGGACTCTCGCGCGCAGATACACTAAAGACATCAAGACCTACGAGAACGCGCTCAGCTGGGGAAAGGCTGCGCTCAGCATGCTCCCGAACGGCAAGAACGAGGCAAGGATGATAATGTCGTACGCGACGGGGCTTGGAACCACCGAGCTCATAACCAGGTCCAAGGAACTCATGCGCGATGATGATTTCGAAGAGTTCCAGAAAAGGATCTATCTGAGGATAGAGGGCGTTCCGCTCCAGTACATCTTAGGCATGCAGGAGTTCATGGGACTGCCGTTCAGAGTCAATCCGTCGGTGCTGATCCCGCGTCTCGATACGGAAATACTGGTAGAGAACGTGCTGGAGACGATCGACAGGATGAACATGAGAAATCCGGAGGTGCTCGATCTGTGCACCGGCAGCGGAGCCATCGGCATCAGCATAGCCGCAAAGGTCCCTGACGCGATAGTCACCATGACGGACGTGTCTGAAGAGGCTCTTCATACGGCAATGGGCAACGCGGGACTCAACGGCGTCAACCGCCGCTGCATATTCCTGCTCGGCGACATGTTCAACGCGGTCCCGGATGACAAGCACTACGACGTGATCGTCTGCAATCCTCCGTACATTCCGAGCGACGTCATCGAAACTCTGGATCTGGAAGTGAAGGAGCACGAGCCGCGCATGGCTCTCGACGGAGGAAAGGATGGCCTCGATTATTACAGGATAATAGCGGATAAGGCCAGCCTGCATCTCAAGACAGGTGGAGTGCTTGCTCTCGAGATAGGTGCTGAGCAGGCAGCTGACGTAAAGAAGCTGCTCAGCAAAGCCGGTACGTATGAAGGAACAAGGGTCATACGCGACCTGGCATACCTCGACCGCGTTATCATCACCTTGCGCAGATAACAGCGCTGACAGAAAAGAAAACTGAGGCAGAAAAGTGACTGAATCTGAAAGAATGGAAGCCGGACTGCTGTATGATCCGGGAGCTGATGAGATCCTGTCCGTACAGAGTCCTCTCGGAGAAAAACTCAGGGAGTTCAACGATCTCAAGCCGTCGCAGTACGAAGAGCAGCAGCGCCTCATGAGGGAGCTCTTCGCTGAATGCGGAGAGAACGTGTTCATCCAGAGACCGCTATACGCGAACTGGGGCGGCAGCCACGTGCACATGGGCTCCAACATATATGCCAACTTCAACCTGACGCTGGTCGATGACGGTCATATATACATAGGTGACTGGGTCAAGTTCGGACCTAATGTAACCATTGTGACAGCGGGACATCCGGTGCTTCCGGAATTAAGAAAAGACCCTGCGCTTCAGTTCAACAAGGATGTGCACATCGGTGAGTGCGTGTGGATTGGAGCCGGCGTGATCGTCCTGCCGGGAGTGACCATCGGAAAGAACAGCGTCATAGGCGCTGGAAGCATCGTAACGAAAGACATACCTGAAAATGTCGTTGCTGTCGGAAATCCGTGCAGGGTCATGAGACCGGTCGGCGAAAAGGACAGGGAGACTTTTTTCAGAAACGAGAAAATAGACTGGGAGGAACTCAATGGCTAAGGTGATATTGATAAATGGCAGTCCGAGAGCTGAACAGTGTACGGCGACTGCACTCAACGAAATGATAAAGACCTTCAATGAAGAGGGTATCGAAACTGAACTTATCCATATAGGAAACAAGAGCATCCGGGGCTGCACGGCGTGCGGTTACTGCTCGACACATGACGGATGCGTGTTTAAAGACATCGTGGATGAAGTGAATGCCAGGCTCGAGAAAGCGGACGGCCTCGTCGTCGGGAGCCCGGTATATTACAGCTCGCCGAACGGGACTCTCATATCGTTCCTTGACAGGCTGTTCTACAGCGCCCAGTACGACATGCACATGAAAGTCGGCGCTGCGGTAGTCAGCGCCAGACGCGGAGGAAACACAGCGTCATTCGATGTGCTCAACAAATACTTCAGCATCAGCGGCATGCCGATCGCTACATCCACGTACTGGAACCAGGTGCATGGCTTCACGTCTGAAGACGTAAAAAAGGATGCCGAAGGTCTGCAGGTAATGAGAAATCTCGCACGCAATATGGCTTTCATGATAAAGGCCATCGCGGAAGCGAAAGAAAAATACGGACTGCCTGAAGTGGAACATGGCAGTTTCACCAGCTTCGCGGACGGCAAGTAAAAGGAGGAAACGGATATGTGTCTTTCAATGGTTTATAAGAATGAAGTGAACGATGCAAATCTGCTGGCAAAGAATGTAGCAGATATCAAGGTAGACGGAGGAACGATCATCTTTACGGATCTGATGGGGATCCGCTACACGTTCGACGGGACACTGGAGAAGGTCGACCTGATGGATAACTACGTTATAGTCCGCGGATAGATAGTTGTGTATAGATAAAAAGGGGGAAAAATGTATTATAACGACTTTGGCGACATTAAGCTTTCGGGACTCGGTCTCGGCTGCATGAGGCTGCCGTGCATCGACGGCGATGACTCCAGACCTGATCCTCAGGCCGTGCAGGAGATGGTCGACTACGCGATGGCAAACGGCATTAACTACTTTGATACCGCGTGGGGATATCACGAGGGAAACAGCGAGAAGGTCATCGGAGAGGCTCTCTCGAAATATGACAGGAGCAGCTTTTATCTTGCAAGCAAGTTTCCCGGATATGATCTGTCCAATTTCGGCAAGCACGAGGAGATATTCGAAAAGCAGCTTGAAAAATGCAGAACTGACTACTTTGATTTCTATCTCTACCACAACGTATGCGAACTGAACATCGATAAGTACCTTGACGACAGCACCGGACTCACCGAGTTCCTGCTGAAGAAGAAGGAAGAAGGCAAGATCCGCCACCTCGGTTTCTCGTGCCACGGGACCCAGGAGACGATGCACCGCTTCATAATGAAGAACTTCAGACACCTGGAGTTCTGCCAGATACAGCTGAACTATCTTGACTTCGAGTTCCAGAACGCAAAGGACAAGGTCGAAGAACTCAACAATATCGGGATGCCGATATGGGTAATGGAGCCGCTGCGCGGAGGCAAGCTTGCGAAATCATGCCTCGGCGGCGAGAAGATCCTTGCCAAGAGCAACACTGATTATACCCCGGCAAACTGGGCCTTCGGTTTCGTCGAGTCCGTTCCGGGAGTTACGATGATACTATCGGGAATGTCGAACTTTGAGCAGTTGAAGCAGAACATCGATTTCTTCAGTGAAAGAAGACCTCTCGGTGACGACGATATCGCGACACTGCTGACAGCAGCGCATTTCGATACCACGGGCAAGGGCGCCGGTACGGTCCCATGCACAGCATGCAGATACTGCACTACGAAGTGCCCTATGGAACTCGATATCCCAAGGCTGCTCGCGCTTTACAACGAGCATGCATACAGTGAAGGCGGATTCATCGCGCCAATGGCTCTGGCAGCGATCGACGAGAGCAAACTTCCGTCAGCATGCATAGGATGCGGAGCATGCGCGGCAGTCTGCCCGCAGCAGATCGACATACCGGGAACCATGTCGAAGTTCACGGAACTGCTTAAAAAAAGTGAATAGCTGATACTTATAAAGGCGTTTACAATGAACGCCTTTTAAGCTGCAAAAAAACAATATGCACTTTTTAAAGCCTTGCCATTAACCCGCTGAGGGGGTTAATATTTTATCAACAGGAAACTGACAGAGGTCTTTTAGTGCCTTTGCTGGTTGTGAGAGGGATTTTTTTAATAAGAAAGAGGAGAGATAATATGAAAGACCTCAAGCATCTTTTGTATTTTGAGAACCTCCTGCAGAATGCAAATAACGAACTGATAGAACAGGCTAAGAAGGACGGCAAAATCTGCGCGGCGTTTACGTGCGAGAATATACCGGAGCCTCTGATGAACCTTGGCAACACGTTCTCAGTTCGTCTTTTTGCGCCTAATTCCGGCTCGCTCGACATAGCTACGTATTATATGACGAGCTTTCTTTGCGAGACGAGCAGGGCGCTGCTGGAGAGAGCGATCGAAGGAGGCTTCAACTTCGCGGACTGCCTGATCGCTGCGGACGGCTGCACCATGATGAACCGTGCTGCCGAAAACATGGAGCTGCTTCATACCATGGACGAGGGAAAGGATAAATTCTTCTATCAGTTCATGGAGATACCGATGAAGGCTACTGAGAATGGAGTCGCACTTCTGAAACTGCAGACGACTAACCACATACTCAGGCCGCTGCACGAGAATTACGGCATCGACATTTCTGAGGAAGCCATGCTCAAGGCAGTTGAAGAGCACAATGAGGTCTGCAGGCTCATACAGGAGATCGGCGAATTCCGCAAGGAGGACGATCCGCGCATTACAGGCTATGAGTTCCACGTGCTCACGCTGGCAACATACCTTGCTCCGAAGTATCTGCTCATCGACAAGCTGAGAGAGACACTCGAGGAGATAAAAACCAGGGAGCCTGACGGCAGGAAGTGGCGTGCCCGCGTTCTGGTGGTCGGGTCGGAGATCGACGACATCGGCATGATAAAGCTGATCGAGGAATGCGGAACCTATGTATGCGCAGACAGATACTGCTTCGGCTCATTCCCGGGCAGAATACCTATCGAGATCGATCCGGATTCGGAAGATGACGTTCTCACACAGATCTGCCGCCACTACACCATGATGAGCCAGTGCCCTCGTACGATGAACATGGAGAAGGTATACGGACGTAAAAAATACGTCAACGACCTCGCAAAGGAGTATAAGGCAGACGGCATCATCTATGAGCAGGTCAAGTTCTGCGACCCGTGGGCTTACGAGCGCATGCTGGGATCGCACATGCTGAGAGAGGATTACGGATTCCCGGTGCTCTCCGTAGACAGACCGTACAACATCAACGCCGGCGCAGGCCAGATGCGTACGCGTGTGCAGGCATTCATTGAAAGCATTGAGATAAAGAAGATCCAGGGAGGTGAGAAGTAATGGCATTCAAGACAGTCAAAAAGATCACTAACCCTAAGAAGAAAAAAGGTGACCAGACGCTCGGCAAACTCTACCCGACCAACGGCAAGACAAAGGTCTTCGTCCGCCGTGAGTGGAGAGGCGTAAAGGACACGCTCTACGATTATTCCAGATGGCTCTACATCATGTCCATCCTCGCAAGGTTCATATCGAAGCCTCGCAACATCAAGGCGATGTTCCGTTACAGATGGATGGCAAACTATCTGGCAGTTCCATATATGATGGACAAGTTCACTCTCGGACTCAGGGATGAGCCTCTGCGCATCACCCACACAGCCATGAACTTCGTCATCTATGACGTAGCCAAGACGATGGACAACATCTTCAAAGGCGACCGCCGTACCGGCAACAACAAGAAGTTCTCGGATACATGCGTACTGACAGACGAGAACGCGATGACAGCGTTCATGATGGGATTCAAGGATACGACAGCCATCCTCAGAGAGGTCCCGACCATGTTTGTCGCCAACCTCCTGACGCAGAATTCGACTACGCATTACCTCGATGTTGCTCAGGAATTCGGACTTCCGGGCGATGTCTGCCCGATGCCTGAGGCTGAGGCCGGCATTTCCATCGATGACGACTTTGCCGTACTCGGCTGCTGCGCAGTACAGGTCAACACCACATGCGACGGTTCGCTCATGGGTAACGGTGTCATCGCACACAGACTCGAGCGTGAATACGGCATCCCTACGTTCCAGCTGACTGCTCCGCTCCGCCATAAGGAGGATGATGTTCAGGAATACGCTGCCAACGACATGAAGGAGGCTGTAAAGTTCATCGAAGAACACGCACATGAAAAATGGGACTGGAAGCGTTACTTCGAGAGCGCTGCCAGAGTCAACGACGCTACAAAGCACCGCGCATTCTGGCTTGACAACAACTCAACTGATTATCCGCAGTTTGTAGGTTCGGTATTCTCGCTCTACAACGATACCAACTACATGGGCAACTGCGGAAGATCGCCGCTCTTCCCTCCTAAAGACAAGAAGATCAGCAAGCTTGTCGAACAGGGATATAAGAAAAAGACCATGATCTGCCCTGAATACAGGCACAGATGTATCGTATGGGGAGTACAGCCTCAGTACAACATCCACATGCTGTACTGGATGATGCACTGCTGGGGCGTTGTGCCGCTGACAGACATGCTTTCAATGGTCAACACCGACATGATCGCAGAAGAGGATACTCCTGAAAACAGGGAAAAAGCCTGGTTCGACATGGCATGGCTCAACGAGAACATGATCATGCGTAACCGTACTCACGGCGGATACAAGGTGCTCGTCGACGAGCTCTGGGAGTTCTGCGAGATCATGAACGCTGACATGGTCATGATGTGGGAGCACATGAGCTGCAAGGCTCTTGACGGTCTCCACGGAATGTTCGAGGAGCAGGGCCGCGAGAGAGGCATCCACGTTGTTTGGGTATGCCACGACCTCTGCGATCCGAGAGTCTACACAAGACAGGCGATCCGTGATGAGTTCAGCCAGTACATGCGTACAGTACTGCGCGAGGAACCGCTCGATCCGACTATTGAGCATATACCTGACGAGAATATGTGGTAGTCCGGATATTTCATCATAAAAAGACTTTAAACGGCATTTTTGATCCGGCGCCCCTCAGGGGCGCCTTTTTCTATGGAATTGCAGGCCGTGCAGGTTTAGAATATAGATGTAATGGAAAACAGGCTTCTGAAAAAGCGAATAACGTCTGAAGCGGACCTGACTGTAGGCTCAATAGTCGACAAGGTCCTTCTTTTTGCCATACCGCTCATGCTGACAAGCATGCTGCAGCAGCTTTTCAATGCCACAGACGTAGCGGTCGTCGGCAAGTTCGCGAGCATGGAGGCGATGGCTGCCGTCGGCAGCAACACCCCTGTTGTCTCACTGCTGATCAATTTCTTTGTGGGTGTTTCTGTAGGATCAAACGTGCTGATATCCCGCAGCATAGGAGCGAGGGACTCAGAGAAAGCGAAGAGCGCGGTGAGAACATCCATGGCGCTGGCACTGACGGCCGGAGTCTTCATAGCGCTGCTCGGCAATCTTATTGCTTCTCCGATCATCGAAATACTGGGTGTTCCGGCTGAGGTAAAGGAGTATTCTGTCACCTACCTCAGGCTCTACTTCAGCGGCGCCCCGTTCATCCTGCTCTACAACTTCGAGGCTGCCATCTTCCGGAGCAACGGAAACACAAGGACTCCGCTCACCTGCCTCTTTGCCGGAGGGGTCTTCAATGTGGCGGCTAACCTTTTCTTCGTTCTGGTGCTCGGGATGGACGTGGACGGAGTTGCCATAGCGACCGTGCTGGCGAACGTTATAAGCTCGATGATGCTGCTTTACTTTCTGAGAAAAGAGGACAGCATCATACATGTCAACGTGGCAAAGATCCGCATCAACAGAGACGACCTTGCGACCATACTTAAGATAGGCATGCCGGCAGGCCTGCAGAGCGCAGTCTTTTCAATATCCAACATCTGCATACAGTCCGGCATCAACAGCCTGGGAGCCGACTACATGGCTGCGTCTTCAGCGGCATTCAACATAGAGATATTCGCGTTCTTTGTAGTCAATTCGTTCACACAGACGCTGGTCACATTCATAGGGCAGAACTATGGCGCCGGCAAATACGCGAGATGCAGGGAGGTCGTGCGAAAGACTCTCATGGTGAGCTGGACGTTCGCGATGGTTCTTTCGGTGCTTCTGCTTGTTTTCGCAAGACCTTTGCTCGGCCTGTTCACAAATGAGCCGCAGGTCATAGAAGCCGGGATGCTCAGAGTCAAGGTGATCCTTTATGCCGAAACGCTGAATGTGCTGATGGACAATCTGTCAGGAGCCATGCGAGGTCTCGGAAAGTCACTGATCCCTGCGCTGACCACGCTCATCTGCGTATGCGGAGTGCGTATAATCTGGGTGTTCACGGGATTTCAGATCTACCACACATGGATGTCCATAATGATGGTCTTTCCGGTGAGCTGGGCGGTCAACACGGTGTTCATCGTAATCGGTTATATACGAACACGCAACAGGATGCTGTGCGCAGATGAAGAGGCTTCCTGCTGAAGAAAGCAGAAAAGCAAAACTTTTGCTCATCCGGACAGTAATGTAAACGGATTATGCTATAATCGGGTTGATGGTTTATGAAAACGTGTACAGGAGGGACACCTATGAAGAAAAAATTACTGGTTTTGATGATGGCCTTCGCTATGATCCTGGCTTTTGCATCATGCGGCGGCAGTGGCGGAGGATCTGAAGCCGAGCCTGAAGCTGCAGCTGAACCAAATGCAGGCGTTGGCGGAATCGTATTCGTCTTACCTGATGGCTGGACGGTAAGCGGATCATCCCTGGAAGGATATCTCGAAGTAACCATTCCGGATTCGGATTACATTCTGTATGCAAACATATTCGGTGAAGATGACCTTGAAAACGTAAACCGCTGGAACCCGGAACACGGTGCTGACAGCCTGGAAGCTTATTATGAAAAGAACTATAAGAGCGAAGAAGCTCTCGCAAAAGAAGGTCTTGAAAGCACGCCGGTAAAGGTCTGCGATACAGATGCTCTGTACAATAAGTTCAAGACTGAAAGCGGAGGATATATCGAGGCTGCAACCACATGGATGAGTGACGGAGAAATCTATAACATCGGTCTGGTAAATTATGATTCATATGGCGAGGACGGCAAGGTCAATGATGATGTTACAAAACTGACAGATGAAGAGATCGCGACATATGAAGACATCGTTGCAAGCATTCAGCCGGGAGACGGCACGGCTATCCAGAAGGCGGCACTGTCTGCTGATTCGGTTGGTTCGATCGCATTTGAAGCACCTGCAGGATATACCCTTACGGCTGTGTATGAGGATCAGATCACTTTTACTAAGGACGGCAGCGAGGTCACTCTTCAGTTCAACGTTACACATGAGGACGATCTGAAGAACATGACGGATTCAGATGGAAAGCATCCTGAATCGCTCCAGGAGTGGTACGAACAATTCCTGTATGAAGGAATAGAAGAGACCGAAATTGCCGGTTACAAGGGCCACGTTGACAAATGGCCGGCTGAAGACGAAAACTACTATAACTGCAGTGCAGAATTCCTCGCTGATGACGGGATCTACAACGTCTATATGGGAACAGATGCCTGGGACGAAGATGGAAATATAAAGGAAGATGCAGTGTCGCTCACAGAAGATGACATGGCAGTCTTCGACGCATTCGTCGCATCACTGAAAAAGAAATAAAAAACCATCAGGCGTATAGTGGCCGGATGGTCGCTGAGGCTTATCGCCGGTGCCCTTAACACGAAGGGCGCCGGCTTTTTATTTATCTGTCTGTTCCTGAAGTTCGTAACGCTTAAGCTTGCCTATCGCTGAGCGCGGAAGAGCTTCAGCCCTTATGATAACGTCGCAGATCTGCTGTGAAAGCGGGAGGTCTTTGTTGTAATTACCGATCGTTTCGAGCAGTTTGCTGCGAAGCTCCCCTGCTTCTGCCGGATCGTCCGTGCATGAGCCGGCAACAAGTACAGCATGACCGTTCTTCATAGTCACACCGAGATCCGCAAGCCCGGTCTCGCGTGAGAGGTCGTCTTCGTACTGAGGACAGAATATCTTAGCTCCGTCAGGCATGATAAGTATGTCTTTCTTACGTCCTTTAAGGTGAAGCCTGTCCTTCTCATCGAAGCTTCCGAGGTCTCCGGTATAGAAACGGCCATTTTCAAACATCGGCTCCCTGCCCAGATATCCCAGCATCATGCATGGCGTGGCAACAGAGATCTCACCGTCTTCTTCAATGCGGATATCTGCTTCAGGGCATGGATACATGGCGTATGGCTCATCCAGATCCTGTGTGATCGCTATGCCGCTCGATGTTTCCGAAAGGCCGTAGCCGATATAGACCTGGATTCCCCTCTTCCTGAGATCGTCAACTATAGGCTGAGGACATGGAGCTCCCCCGATAAGTACTGTTCTGAGCCCCGGGTTCAGGGCGTCAGCTTTGAGCATGTCCGCGATCTGCGAAGGGACCGCCGGAATTATGTCAGGGTCGAAAAACAGCGCATCGCCGGTAAACTCATGAAGGCTCCTGCCCAGCGCCAAGGTTGCTCCGTAAGCGAGACCCCAGAGCATGGAACATACAAAACCGTATGCATGCGACAGCGTGAGCACTGAAAGGATCACGTCTCCCTCTCCGCAGGCCAGCATGCTCTGCCCGCTCCAGGCGCTTGCGCACAGCGACGTGGACGTGAGTCTGACGATCTTGGACCGGTCGGTGGTCCCGGATGTGAAGAAAAGAAGCTCTCCTTCACCCTTCTTTCCCCTGATGCGTCCCCGTTCATCACGCTGCGACTCGCGCACAAATCTCGCTTCCTCCGCAGCAGCGGCAGCAAGTTCGTTATATTCTTCCGGCATACGGGAATCCGCGATTATTATGTCGCATCCGGCTATCACGTGGGCGAAAATGTCCACAAGCGACTCCGGATCCAGATCGTAACGGATCACCTCTACGGTGCTGCAGGCGGCTTTCACATGCAGCGTCTCGGAAGATATCATCTGTCCCAGTTCCTTATACGAGATTTCCCTTACTTCTCCGTCTTTTGTTTCGTACCTGACGGCTGCGGCGTTGCGCTCTCTGAAGCCATCTACAAGGCTTTCAAACGATTCGTATCTTTTATACATAGCATCGTCTCCGCTCTGGTTGCGCTGAAGAAATTTGCAAAAATTATATTACAAAAAAAGACTGTTCTCTATAAAAATCGTTGCAGTTGTTACGCGGGACTTCATTTTGTGCAAATTGTAAACTACAAAAAGAGCCGGGGATGATCCCCGGCTCATGCAGCATATGGCTTATTATGCTCTTGCTCTTTCCATTGCTTCTTCGTAATCCTTTGTTCCAGCCCAAACATCGTTTGAATATGGGTTCTTGCCCATTGCGATGGAACGTTTGATGATCACTGCGATGCAGATGACGTTGGCAGCGATCGAGAGCATTGCGATAACGCCCTGTGCTGTCGGGTCAGCTGTGATACCCATGTCAGCGATGATCTGACCTGCCTGTGCAGTCTTGCCTGCGCCTGCATTGTAGAGAGTGATCGCTTTCTCATAAAGATCCATTGTAGTGATACCGAGCTCCGTAGCTCCGCCGTAAACTGAAGGGAGCGCAGCAGCAAATCTGCTGGAGAGCTGGAATGCAGGAACGACCTGAGCCCACATGCACCAGATGGCAAGAGTGTTTGCACGGTTCTGGATCCATGCACCCTTGTTCCACAGAGCATTCGCGAAAGTAGGAGCGAGCAGAAGTGCAACGCCGCAGTACCACGAATGTGTAGGCAGGTTGAGATAAGTGTACTCGAAGTTCCAGATATCGTATGCAACGATGAACCAGATAGTCATGTCAGGCCAGAGCATGTCGGACATGTTCTTGTCTTTCGATGTGAGCAGGTGAACGCATCCTGTCATGCAGAAGATGTTGATCATTCCTGCAAGTGCGTTGAGCAGGTTCCACCAGCCGCCATAAATGAATACGCCTTCATTCGATGCCCACCATGCGCCGCTGAAGTCTCCTGTGATGGAGAATGCAGCAAGTGCGGACTCCATGTCGGATACGTTTGCGATCATGATGTTGGCTGCAACGATGAACCAAGGCCACCATTTGAACCATGCTTTCTTACCGAGGCCCCACTCGTACTTGATCATCATGAATCCTACACAGCCGATGTCAGCAGCATAGAGCTTGAAGTAGTGGAACCAGCCGTCCATGAATGCGACTGTCGGGTTTTCCGGTCCGCCGAACATTCCGACATGCGCAAGAATGAAATAGACCGTGAGAATAGCCGGGATGATAACGAATATGACCATACCACCTGCTTTGGTCTTTCTGCCGATCTCGTTCATGACGATCAGTCCGCAGAATACGAGCACCCAGCCAATGATCTGCATCATTGCGTGATTGCTGTAAAGCTGAAATAACATATAAAAACCTCCTGATAAATCTGATTATCTACTATTTAATTAATTATGGAAACCGAATCCAATCTGTTGGTTTCCGCGGCAGATTATAAGACATTGTTTATTAAATATCAAGCCTTATATTGAGTATTTTAAATACCCTTTATATAATGAATCCGTCAGATTTTAAAAGAATTCTCTTAGGGAGGGAGAAATGAAGTTTTATAAAGACCATTATGATGTCGTGATCATCGGAGGAGCTCTTGCAGGGCTCTCAGCTGCCCTTCAGTTACAGCAGAAAGGGATCAACGACATCCTTATCCTGGAGAAGCACAATCTCCCGGGCGGTCTGGCGACCAGTTACGTCCGTAACGGAATAGAGATAGAGGCGACTCTCCATGAGATGATGAGCATAGGTTCCAAAGAGGACAGACTCAAGGTCGGCGCGTTCTTCGATGAGTGCGGTGTTGACATCGACTGGCTCAAGGTGCCTGAAGCGTACAGATTCGTCGAGCCCGGGAAGGGCATCGATATAACGCTGCATCCGGGCTTCGAAAGAATGGCGGACGAGATCGATGAGCAGTATCCGGGATGGGGACCAAAAGTACTCGAATTCATGCAGCTCTGCAACAGGGTGTACGATTCGATGAACACCCTTTCGGTTACGCCGATGAGCAAGCCGGCGATGCTCATGAAGCATCCGGACTTTGTAAAGACGGCAGGCTACACGGCTGTTGAGGTCATCGACACATTCGGATTTCCGCAGGACATCATCGACATACTTACACCGTACTGGATCTACGTCGGTAACCCGATGAGCACCCTGCCCTTCACTATCTATGCTTTCCTGATGGCGGATTACTTCCGCGGAGGCAGCTATGTACCTAAGAAGTACTCGCATGAGATGAGCATGAAGCTCCAGGCGAAGGCTGAGGAGAACGGCGCTCAGGTGGAATTCTGCCAGGAGGTCGAGAAGATCCTTGTGAAGGACGGCAAGGTCACCGGCGTGCGCACGAAGCGGGGCGATGAGATCAGTTGCGATTATGTCATAAGCGCTGCGTACCCAAACAAGGTGTACACACAGATGATAGAGCCTCTTTCGGAGGTCCCTGCCGGAGCCATCAGGATGGTCAACGGCCGCAGGCTCTCGGTCACGACAGCATCGGTCATGATGGTGCTTGACGATACACCGGAGAACCTCGGAATCAGTGATTACAATATTTTCTCGGCCGGTGAGACCATGGATACAGACAAGATCTGGGAACAGGGAAAGACCACCGGACCATACAGGTATCTGACATCGATCTGCCTCGATCTGGCAAACCCGGGCGCTACGCCTGAGGGCATGTGCCAGTTCTCGATCACCAATCTGCCTCTCGTACAGGGCTTCCTCGATCTTAAGGAAGAGGACTACTACGACTTCAAGCGCAGAATGGCGAAGCAGATGATCGATGAATACGAAAGAGTCAGCGGGATCAACATCCATGACCATATAGTCGAGATCGAAGTGTCGACACCTGTCACCGTTGCCCACTATGTAGGAGCGTGGAAGGGCAGCATTTACGGTTACTCGCACAGCATCGATGACCACGCGGTGGCAAGGCTCCAGATGAAAGAAGAAGATCACTTCATTGAAGGTCTTGAGTTCGCGGGAGCCCATGCCATCAGCGGAAACGGCATGGGTCCGGCCGTCACGAACGGCCGCGCCGCCGCCAAGGCTGTGATAGACGACGTTGCAAAGAAGAAAGCATAGAAAGGAGGCAGCCACATGAAAGTAAAAGGTTTCTTAAAAGATGTCGGCGGCGCCTCCCGCGTCACCAAAATGCGCAGGGAGCTGATCGCTAAAGGCTCCCCTGTTCCGGATCCAAAGGATCCTATCCGCGAGCTGGCTGACCTGCTCCATCCGGGCAAGCAGCAGTTCACGGTCACGGAGATCCGTGAAGCATCACCAACCTCGACTACATACAGGTTTTCGCCTGTGAACGGGCATGTGCCGGTATTCCAGAGCGGTCAGTACGCAAACTTCTATCTGACGGTCGGCGGCAGCGTGCTCACCCGCGCGTACTCGATCTCGTCGGCTCCTTATGAAGCAAGGCTTCCTGAGCCGTTCTTCGAGGTGACGATCAGACATAACGTACACTACCTGGTTCCGGACTGGTTCCTTGGGAACGTAAAGGTGGGCACTGAGATCACAGCTGCCCTCCCGTTCGGACAGTTCCACTATGAGCCGCTGCGCGATTCAGACCATATTGTCGGCATTGCCGGCGGATCGGGCATAACACCGTTCGCATCGATGGCAAAGGAGATCGCTCACGGCAAACTCGATATCGATCTTACGGTCATCTACGGTTCTGTAAAGCACACGGACATAGTATGCGGCGATGAGCTGAAGGCCGCGGCCGGCGCAGCTCCTGACAGGATCCATCTTGTGCACGTGATGTCCGATGACGACGAGTGGGACGGCGAGAAGGGCTTCATCACAGAGGAGATCATAAGAAAGTATTCTCCGGAAGGAGCTTCGTACTTCTTCTGCGGACCTCCGGCGATGTTCTTCCTGATCGATAAGATCATGAAGGAGATGGGTGTTCCTCTGAAGAGGTTCAGGCACGACGCTGCAGCCCAGCCGGATGTAAAGATGATCCCGGGATTCCCGATGGATCAGGTCGGCAGGGAATATAAGATCACTGTCAGGCGCGGCATTCATGAAGACGTCATCCCTGCTGCTGCGGACGAACCGGTGGCGGTCGCGCTTGAGAGAGCTGCGATCCCTGTCGACACCCACTGCAGAGGCGGCGAATGCGGATACTGCCGCACACAGCTGCTCGAGGGAGATATCTTCGTATCACCGCTCAACGACGGCAGAAGAGCAATGGACAAGGAACTCGGCTGGTTCCATGCCTGTTCCGCTTACCCTACGTCTGATCTGAAGATAAAGATTCCTATTATCTAGATCCGGCCGCCCGTAATCAACCGAAAACATGCAAAGCTCCGTTTACAATACGGAGCTTTTTCATTGTTAAAATTCATCAATGAAACACAATTCGGCGCAGAAATAGTCTATAATATGTCTCTGCGGTAATAGTGTGAAATTACCCCTTTTGGGAAGGAGATAAAGAATGAACAACAGAAACATTCTGGCGGCTCTTTCGTACATCACCTGGATCGGATTCCTTATCGCGTTCTTCATGGGTGACAAAAGCGACAGCTTCGCCAGACATCATCTTAATCAGGCGCTGGTACTCAATCTTGCCGGCCTGATCAGCGGAGTCCTGGTGGTAATACCACTGCTCGGCGCCCTGGTAGCCGGAGTGGTCAACGTGGCAGCGATCGTGTTTGACATCATGGGGATCTCAAGCGCGCTCAGAGGAACCACGGAGCCGCTTCCGCTCATCAGTGACATACACATAATCGGATAAATCGGCTAATCGGTTAAAAACCCGGCCTGTTTCCGGGAAGAGCGACTTTTTAAGCGACTTTTAAAGGGAGGAAAACAGAAATGAAAAGAATGAGCAAACTGTTTGTACTTATGCTGGCGCTCATCATGGCACTTACACTCGGCTTTTCTGCCTGCGGAAGCAACGGAGGCAGCGGAGGACAGAATCCTGTTATGAACTTTGCCGGCAACTATACGTGTGACAGAGCAAATATCTTTATTGCGGCTGAAGGCGAAGACGGCGCAAGCGCCTTTGTCACCTGGGGAAGCAGCGTCTCGGAAGAAAGCAGCTGGTCCATGAGCGGAAAGTTTGACGCAGACAAGATGACCTTCGAGTATTCTGACTGCGCAAGGACTGATTACGTATACGACGAGAACGGAGAAGTCAAATCCGAGGAAAACGTATATATGAACGGACACGGAACGATTACCTTCGTTGAAGGTGATCCTGTCACGCTTACCTGGAAGGACGACCAGGAGAATGTGGCCGATGGAATGGTCTTCGAGTATACCGGCGTAGTTCCTGATGACGAGGATGACGAAATTGCAAATCCTTGGAGCACTGCGGACACACTCCAGGCTGCAGCTGAAGGCGCAGGCCTGGACGGATTCTCGATTCCTGAAGAAGCGGAGATCAGCCTCGGCGCTGTTAAGCTCGCTGAAGCCAGATACATGGAAGGAATCGCCGAAGCAAACGTGGAATTCCCTGCTGTGGAAATGACGATCCGCAAGGGTACTGCTGCCGCTTCTGAAGACGGAGACATCTCGGGCGACTATAACGTATACAAAAACACATGGACGCAGAATATCAAGGGCCTCGAAGTGACATGCTTCGGAAACCGCGAAGGAGAAGCGACCAAGACCATCTGGCAGGTAGATGATACATGCTACTCGATCACTGCTTACGGATTGGGCGGAGACACAGACTACGGCCTCTCCCCTGACGACCTCAACTCGCTTATCAACGGCATCCAGTAAAATAACAGCAAAATAAAAAAGGGGGACGGTATTTACCGTCCCCCTTTGACGTATTATGCATTTTTTATCAATGAGAGTGCCTGCTCGATGAGATCGTTGCTTTCGCCAAGCTTGTCGACTGCGTCGTGGATCAGGTCGCCTGCAACATCATCGAAACAGTGCGCGAGATCGTGCAGCTCCTCGGCGTGGTGCCTGTTGTGATCGAGCATGTAATTCAGGAGAGCAAGAGCTTCCTCAGGTGAGGATGCCGCGGCATGCGAGTGCGTATGAGCGTGCGTGTGCGTGGTGCCGTCAGCATGTGTATGAGTGTGAGTGTGACCGCAGTGCTCGTGCGAATGAGTATGCTCGTGGTCGTGTTCGTGGACCTCGTGTTCATGGCCTGCGGCAGTGTTATTATTGATATCGGTGCACATAAAAATCCTCCGTGGCAGTAATCGAAAAAGTGTTTTTCTGAGTGCGTGAAACGCATTTTCTCACCTGTCTATTGTAATCAAATATGTGGTATTTTAAAAGGCTTTACAACCCCATATGGGGGTTATTTTTATTGATGAAAATCTTGTATAAAAAAAATACAAAAACGCGGACACTAATTGCAGTTTCCGCGTTTCCTTCTCGTTGACACATTTATAACAAAGAACGTAAAATAGAATCATCAATATTATTGTAGAAAAAAGTCTGTTCCGTGCATGCGGAAAACGCGCTTTCGTGCATAAAAGCAGAGCGGAGAGACGGTTTTCTATGACAGTTTTTTACATCTGAGAGGGAGAGGTAAGGTGACACACAATGCGTGACTTAAAGCATCTGATCTACTTTGAGGACCTGCTGCAGGAAGCCAACAACGAGCTCGTGCGCAAGGGCAAAGAAGACGGCAATCTGTGCCTCGGCTACACTTGCTACTTCATGCCTGAAGTCCTCCTCGATCTGCCTGGCTGCTTTGCAGTAAGACTGAGAGCGCCTAGATGCACATCGCCGGACATGGCTTCTTACTACATGTCAGGCCGTACATGCCACTATGGCAGATCACTTCTCGAGAGAGCTCTGGAGGGCGGATTCAACTTCATCGACGCCCAGCTCGCTACAGAGACCTGCACGGTAACATGCAGATTCCAGGAGCATCTCGATTACATGGACGACGTTATCAACAACGCAACGTTCAAGACTTCATTCACAGATGTTCCGTTCAAGAAGAACGCGAACAGCATCGACCACTACAGGAAGCAGCTGAAGATCAAAGTGCTCGATTTCCTTGCTGAAGAGTACGGAGTCGACACATCTGACGAAGCTATCCTGAAAGCGATCAAGATCAACAACGAGGTAAACGACATCATCACAGAGATCGGAAACTTCCGCAAGCTCGATAACCCAACGATCACAGGTTACGAGTTCAGTGTCATCACACTGGTATCGATGGTTTGCCCTAAGTATCTCATCGTTGACAAGCTGAGAGAGACTCTCGAAGAGCTCAAAACAAGAGAGCCTGACGACAAGCCTAATTACAAGATCAAGGTCCTGCTCGCAGGTTCCGAGAACGACGATCCTGACTTCGTCAAGCTGATCGAAGGCTGCGGAGCACTCGTTGTAGCCGACAGACACTGCTACGGCTCGCTCGAGGCCAGACAGCACATCGACATCAAGGAGGGAGAAGATCCTCTGACAGCTGTCGCCAGACATTACCTGCTGACAAGCCAGTGCGCGAGATTCATGGAGCAGCAGGAGATGAGACACCGCAAGAAGGTGCTCGCCGATTATGCCAAGGAATACAAGGCAGACGGTATCATCGTGGAATCCAACAAGTTCTGCGAATACTGGAGCTTTGAGAGAATGATCGACACGATCGTTCTGCCAAGAGACTTCGGATACCCGGTATGCTCCATCGAGAAGGAGTACATCAATACGGCATCCGGCCAGCTCAGAACGAGATTCCAGGCGTTCGTTGAGAGCGTAGAGCTCAAGAAGATCCAGGAGGTCAAGTAAGATGAAAAAACCTGATTTGAAAAAACTCAAGGAAGTCGACTTCAAGAAGGCTGCCAGGGATTTCGTCTATGGCAAGCCTCACGGAGAAAGAAGACTCGGAGACCTGTATATCCCGAAGACAGGTCTGTATAAACACAGAGAGTGGCGCGGTATCAAGGATACCATGTACTACTTCAACAACATCTGGCTGTACAACTACGGAATGATCGTACGCGATATCATGGTTTACGGCGGCGGCCCTAAAGGCCTGATCCAGTTCCTCAAGGGAACATGGAGATACAGATGGATGGGTCAGACATACCTGACCGTAATGCACTGGTTCGACAGATGCCTTGAAGGTATGAGAGGTGAAACACTCGCCGCATCTGCATGGCACTTCAGAGGAATCGTAAGCGCATGCCTGTACCAGATCACCGGATTCTTCAACAGAGACCTCAACATCGGCGGAGATCCGGCTCTCAGAGCTAAGACGATCGGTACTGACGAAACAGTATGGGGCGGAGTCATCTATCCGTACATGGATCAGGGCGGCTATTACCTGCCGACACAGATGATCCCGTACTTTGTAACATGCCACTGCAACAACCACACAGTACTCAACTACATCGATGCTGTACAGGCTTACGGACTTCCGGGCGACCCTTGCCCGATGTGCCAGGCCGAAGCAGGAATCTATATCGAAGACGATGTTCCTGATGCATATGTCGCGATGGTTACGACAAACGAGGCCTGCGACAGCTCGGTAGGAACCTCCGTCATTCAGGACTGGATGATGAACAAGCCTCTCTTCGCGATGCCGCAGGTAATGCAGTTCGACGATGATTCCGTTCTCGAAAACTGCGCTAAGGAAATCGAGATGGCCTGGAGGTTCATGGAAGAGCAGACCGGACTCGAGTTCCACTGGGAAGAGCTCAAGAAGCACATCGAGCTGCAGAACAAGCAGAACCAGTTCGAGAGAGAAAAATGGGACGTAGCTGCAAACACTCACAGCTATCCTATCAACGGTGTAGCTCAGGCTCTGTACAGGATCTTCTACTCGCAGTACGGTGAGAGACCGTTCTGGCATGATGTTGACAGACGTGTCAGAAAGATCATGGAGAAGTGCGTGACTGAGGACATCAACACATTCCCTATGACAAGACACAGAGTCATCGCATGGTCATGCGCTCCGCTTTACTACTCCGCATGGTGCACATGGGCTTACAACTGCTGGGGCCTCAACACCATCATCAACATGGACTCGCTGATGTTCGACCTTGATATCCGCACAGACACTTACGAGAACTGCCTGCTGGATATCGCGAAATATCATGAGTGGGCTCCGATGAGAAGAATGGCTGTAGGCGGACTGCAGCACATCTTTGAGCTCTGGGAGAACATGGAAAAGTTCAACTGCGACATGGTCATGATGTACGACCAGCTGCAGTGCAAGGGCATGCAGGGTGTAGTCGGACTCTTCGAAGACGAGTTCAGAGCCCGCAACATCCACGCTATCTGGATGCCTCACGCTCTGCCTGACAAGAGAACAGTTCCTAGGTCACAGATCAGACAGATCATCAATGACTACATGTTCACAGTAATGGGCGAAGAACCGCTCGATCCGTCACTGCTTGACTTTGACGATATCGACAGCTGGTAGAAAGGAGGCCGGTGATGAAGAAGGCTAAAAAGAAAAAGAATAAAGCCGCAAGATTCGTAAAGAAGACGCTCGGCATCGCGGCTCTTGCATATGCCGGACTGTTCTGCGTATTCTACTACGATCTCGACGGAAAGCTTCTCTATTACGTTGTTGAGCCGTTCATGAAGAACCACTTCGACAACATGGAGAGAAGAGATCCTCATACAGTACCGTATGAGCAGATCGACAGCGAATATATGGCACAAAACAATTAATTATAACAATTACGGCCGCAGCTACCCCCGGACATATTCCGTCCGGAGTCTGAGTGCTCATAAGCGTGCGATAGCTGGTATAGGCTTAAGGGCCGAAGCTCTTAAAGCATGCGAAAGACAGTAGCTGCGGCATAGTCCGCACCTTTCCGGGCGAAATATGTCCGGGCGCGCGGCCGGTAAAATAAGAAAAAAGGAAGTTATTACTAATATGAAAAAGAAGTTCAAAGCCGAATCCCAGCGTCTGCTGGACATGATGATAAACTCGATCTATACGCACAAGGAGATCTTCCTGCGTGAGATCATTTCGAACGCGTCGGATGCCATCGACAAGATGTGCTACCTTGCTCTGACTGATCAGTCGGTTGGTGAGAGCCGGAGCGATTACGAGATCATCATCACTCTCGACAAGGAGAACCGCACGCTTACGGTCAGTGACAACGGGATCGGCATGGACGAGCAGGAGCTCGAAAAGAACCTCGGCACCATCGCGTTCTCGGGAAGCAGCAAGTTCAGCGAGCAGCTCGAGAAGGATTCGAAGGAGGCCAAGACTACCACTGCGGACCACACCTCCGAAGTGGATATCATAGGACAGTTCGGCGTAGGTTTTTACTCCGCGTTCATGGTTTCCGACAAGGTCGAGGTGGTCAGCAAGCACTACGGTTCAGATAAGGCCTACAAATGGGTCTCCGAAGGAGCCGGCGGTTACAGCATCGAAGAGGCGGAAAGAGACGGCCACGGAACTGATGTCATAATGCACATCAGGCAGGACGGCGAAGAAGCGGACGAATTCAGCCAGTACATGAGGGAATACCCTATCTACAAGCTGGTCAAGAAGTACTCCGACTACATCCGCTTCCCTATCAAGATGCTGATGCCGCACCCGCAGGTCAAGGAAGGTTCGGATCCCGAGAACCCTGAGTACGAGGAAATCTGGGAATATGAAGTATTCAACTCCATGGTGCCTCTCTGGCAGCGCAAGAAGTCAGAGGTCACCAAGGAAGAGTACGATGCTTTCTACAAGGCCACTTTCCAGGACGATACCCCTCCTCTTGAGACGCTCACAGTCTCGGTTGAGGGCCTGGTGAGCTACAATGCCCTGATGTTCATCCCTGAGCTGGTACCTAACAAGTACTACACGGATGACTATACAGGCGGTCTGCAGCTTTACAGCTCGGGCGTACTCATCATGGACAAGTGCAAGGAACTCCTGCCGGATTATTTCAACTTTGTCAGAGGCGTTGTCGACTCCCCTGACCTGTCGCTCAACATCTCGAGAGAGATGCTGCAGCACGACAGGCAGCTGAAACTGATCTCGAACAATCTCGAAAAGAAGATCAGGTCAAAGCTTGAGGAGATGCGCGACAAAAACAGAGAAGAGTACGAGAAGTTCTACAAGAGCTTCGGACGCCAGCTCAAGCTCTGCGCGCTCGACGACTACGGCAAATACAAGGAGCAGCTGCAGTACGTAAGCCGCATGAAGGAAGACCAGGAATACATCTACTACGCAACGGGCGACAGCTTCGAGGCGGTAGACAAGATGCCGCAGACTGAAGTGCTGAAGGACAGAGGAATAGAGATCCTGTACTTCACGGACAGCACGGACGGATTCATCCCTGACATGTTCCGCGAATACAAAGGAAAGAAGTACATGTCCGTCATCGACGGCGACTTCGATCTCGGCGACGGCAAGGATGAAGAGAAGATGAACAAGGCGTTCAAGGACACCTTCGACTTCGTCAAGGAGACACTGGGTGACAGAGTGGATGTCGTAAAGGCGACAACCAAACTGAAGACCCATCCTGTCTGTCTCTCAAGCGGGGACGGGATCACCTTCGAGATGGAGAAGTACTTCACCGCCGTAAACCCTGATCTGGGAATGAAGGCAAAGCGCATACTCGAGCTCAACGTAGATCATGACGCGTTCCTGGCGCTCGACAGAGCAAGGATCGACGATCCTGAGAGAGCGAAGAAAATGTGCGAAGTGCTGCTCAACCAGGCGCTGCTGATCGCGGGCCTGCCTGTCCAGGATCCAAGCGCGTACACTGATATTATCTGCTCACTGTTCTGACAAAGGGGCAAACAAAATGGAAGAAACCAGAGATACTAAAATTTTAACAGTTGCCGGCAAGGGCGGCGTCGGAAAGACTTCGATCAGTTCCGCGATGGTCAGGATCCTCACTGAGGAATATCCTGACGCGAGGATACTCGCGATCGATGCCGACCCTGCCATCGGTCTCACGACAGCGCTCGGCGTTGAGCCGACTGACACTCTCGACGGCATCCGCAAGAAGATCGTCGGAAGCGTTGAAGAAGGCCGCCCGAAAGAAGCCATTGAGATGCTCAACGAGGCAAGGTTCCGTATTTTCGACACCATGCTCGAAGAGCAGAAGTTCAGCTTCCTCGCGATCGGAAGGCCTGAGGCTGCCGGCTGCTACTGCAAGGTGAATGCCTACCTGAAGGAGGTCATCAGCCTGCTGGCCAACGACTTCGATTATGTAGTCATTGACGGCGAAGCGGGTATCGAGCAGATCAACAGAAGAGTAATGGAAAAAGTCACGCATCTCTTCCTGATCACCGACCCGAGCCGCAAGGGCTGCAAGGTGGTGGACACCATCAAGGAGGTTGCCGATGAACTCGTCATGTACGACAAGTGCGGAGTCATCGTCAACAGAGTCAAAGAGGAATCGATTCCTCATATCAAGATCGAATCGGCAGAAGTGCTTGCCTACATCCCTGAGGACAAGACACACGCCGACAACGATATAATGGGCGTCAGCGTATTTGACCTGCCGGAGGACTCTCCTGTAATGGCAGGTACACGTGAGGCGCTTCGCAAAATGCAACTAATTTAATTAGATATTAAATAGCAATAAGGGATCCCCCACCGCATGGCGGCGGTCTCCCCTTGTTGCAGAGTTGAGAGGGAGGTTACAACATTGAAAGACTTGAAGCATTTGATCTACTTCGAGGGCCTTCTGGACAATGCTGACAACGAGCTGGTAGAACAGGCGAAAAAGGACGGCAAGCTCATCATGGGCTATACCTGCTATCATATTCCTGAAGTTCTGCTGAACGTTGACAACTGTGTATCGGTCAGACTCCGCGCTCCAAGAACCGGTTCGATCGACATATCTACATATTATATGTCGAACTACGTTTGCGAGTACGCGAGAGCGCTGCTCGAAAGGGCTATCGAAGGAGGCTACCAGTTCCTGGACGGTCTCGCGGGTGTGGATGCGTGCTCGATGATGAACAGATTCTACGAGCATTTCAGCATTCTCAAGTGCAACGACAAGGAAAACTTTTTCGTTACACACCTGGATGTTCCGTACAAGACAGAGGGGTTCTCGTTCAATCACATGCAGAGACAGCTGGAAGTAAGACTTCTTGATGTAATGCATGACAAGTTGGGAGTAGACGTTTCAGACGCGGCTATCCGCAAGGCTGTCGCGGAGCACAACGAAGTCTGCAAGATCATGCAGGAGATCAGCGAAATGCGTAAGGCAGATAACCCTGTGATCACGGGATATGAATTCCACGTTCTGAACCTCGTGACTTACACCTGCCCGAAGTATCTGATCCTGCCTTATCTCAAGGAGACACTGGAAGAGCTCAAGAAGAGAAAACCGGACGATAAGCTGCCTAGATGCAGAGTCGGTATCGTAGGATCCGAGATCGACGACCCTGAGTTCACAAAGATGATCGAAGCTGCCGGTGCAAGAGTCGTATTCGACAGACACTGCTTCGGAGCGATTCCTGGCAGAGAAGTCATCGAACTCACAGATGACGAGGATGCACTTCCACAGATCGTACGCCACTACATGAACACATCAGAGTGCGCACGATACATCGCGGACAACAAGGTGCTGCAGAGAAGAGAGACTGCAGACAGACTCGCCAGGGAGTTCAAGGCAGACGGCATCATCTACGAGCAGATGAAATACTGCGACTTCTGGGGATTCGAAAGAGCTCTCGTCAGCCACATCATGTCAGAGGAATACGGCTGGCCGATCCTTTCGATCGACAGACTGTACAACGCAAAAGGATCCGGACAGCTCAGAACAAGATTCCAGGCTTTCGTGGAATCGCTTGAGATCAAGAAGATCCAGAAAGCAAGGAAAGGAGGCAAGTAAGCTATGGTACTGACAACAGAATTGCTCGGCATCAAGAATGCTCTTGCCGAAAGCAGAGAAAAGAAAGTAAAGAAAGACGCAGCTAAGGGAAAGTTCCATTATCCAAATCCTAAGTTCTGGCGCTGCAAGGACAACATGGACTTCAAGGCTCAGGGCAGGAACCTCATGGAAATCGGCAAGATCTGCGTTGAGATGTTCAAGGAAGCAGACAAAAAAGGCTTCTGCATGAAGCAGGTCGAGAGATGCAGAGACGATCTCGCAAGATGCGCTCTCGAATTCAGACAGGCTACAGAGATGAGCCCGGCAGAATTCAAGGAAGTGTTCCTCCACGGAGAGAGGACCCTCGGAAAACTCTACCGCAAGGGCGACATGGTTCCTGTAAGAAGAGAGTGGAGAGGCGCAGCTGATACGGCTTACGACTTCTACAGATGGGGCAAGATGTGGAGCATGCTGATCCTGACGTTCGGCAGAGACCTCATCCCGGCACTCAACTCGACATTCCACTACAGATGGATGATCTCATACATGTGCTGCGTAGGCTTCATGGATAAGAACACATCCGGTCAGAAGGGCAGCGCTCTGAAGATGTCGCACCTGATGACATACGATATCTTCCGCTATGTAGCTGAGAACCTGGTATTCCTCGCCAAGGGCGACAAGAAGAACGGTAACTCCGCAGAGCTCAACAAGAAAGTCGTTCTCTTCGACGAGATGACCATGGGACAGATCATGGCAGGATTCCCGGATCTCCTGGGTATCCCTTATCAGCTGATGCCGGTATTCCTGGTATCTGAGATCGACCAGCTCACATGCGTACCGTATATCGACGCTGTAGAGAGCTTCGGACTCCCTGCTGATACATGCCCGGTACCTTCGTCAGAGTGCGGCGCTCTGGTAGTAGACGCGCTTCCTCACATGGGATCGTGCTTCATTTCCAGCTCGATGCCTTGCGACGGATCGACGATGGCTTCCGAGTACATGAGCAGAAGATTCCCGGATCTGCCGGTATATCACCTGACATTCCCGGTAAGATACGAGGACGAAGAGACTACACGCTACGCTGTTGATGACATCAAGGGATGCATCAAGTTCGTAGAGGAAGTCACAGGCGCCAAGTGGAGCTGGGACGCTTACTTCAAGCAGATGAAGCGCTTCAACGAGGAGACTGCTTACGAGCTGCAGAAGTGGGAAGTCAACAAGACCGACTATCCGCAGATCATCGGACCGTCATACGAGCTCTTCCGTAAGTGGAACTACGAGATGGACGGCGGCGCAGACCCTAGAGTCATGAAGACCTTCAAGAAGGTAAATGACATCATGATGAGGGCTTACGAGAGACGCGAAGAGGCATGGCGCAACAAGATGAGATACAGAGGTATCGTATGGTCCTGCCCTGCTCACTACTATGCTAACTTCTCGAACTGGCTCGCTAACTGCTGGGGAATCGACATCCTCGTTGAGATGGAGTCCCTGAACTTCACAAAGGTCCTCGAAACAGAGGATAAGGAAGAAGCTCTCATGGACCTCGCAAGACTCTACGAGCGCATGGTAATGAGAAGACACACAAACGGCGGTTACCAGAACGTTGTTGACGAGATGTGGAGACAGGTCGAAGACTGGAGAGCAGAGATCATCATCATGTACCAGAACGTTGCCTGCAAGAACATGGCTACGCTCCAGGGTATCCTCGACGATACATGCAGAGACAGAAATCATCACATGATCTGGATCGAGCATGACCTGATGGACCCTAGAACGGTATCCAGAAAGACCATGAGAGACAAGGTCAACGAGTACATGAGAACAGTCATGAAGGCTGAGCCGGTAGACCCGACACTCTGCGACTTCGACGACGAGCTCGGCATGTAATTGCTGCTCGTTTTACTGCTGATCCCGCGTACGGCTCTCGCCTCGCTGCGTGCTCATCAGTAAATCTCGCCTATTTGAAAAATTTATGGCATACGGAAACTTAATGGTGTAAAATAGTTTACGCTAAACTGCACTTCATAATAAGGAAGTTTATAAAGGAGAAAAGAAATGAAATATTATGGCGGCTGTGATGTAGGTTCAACTTATACAAAAGCAGTAATTCTTGACGAGGCTGGTAAGATCGTTGCTGACACAACTATCAAGAGCAAGATCAACTCCGAAGCATCTGCAAGACTGGCAATGGAAGAAGTACTCGGCAAAGTAGGCCTTAAGTCCTCCAAGGACCTCGCTTACCTCATCGGTACAGGATACGGACGTAACAAGGTTCCGTTCGCTGACGAGAACATCTCCGAGATCTCCTGCCACGCTATGGGCGTACACGTAACAGATCCAAGCGTCAAGGCTATCATCGATATCGGCGGACAGGACGTTAAGGGTATCGCAGTTGACACAGACGGTACAGTCAAGAACTTCGCTATGAACGATAAGTGCGCAGCAGGAACAGGCAGATTCTACGAAGCTATGGCAAGGTCGTTCGAGATGACTCTCCCTGAGTTCTCGAAGCTGTCCCTGACCGCAAAGAATGTTATTCCTATCACTGCACAGTGCACAGTATTCGCTGAGTCCGAGGTTATCACTCTCGTTGGTGAGAACAAGCCAATGGACGAGATCGCTGCAGGAATCCAGATGGCTGTTGCTAAGAGATGCTTCGTAATGGCTAAGAAGGCAGGCGCTACAGACTCCATCACACTCACAGGCGGATGCGCTAAGAACGATGGCCTCAAGGACGCTATCGAGCACGTACTCAAGCTCAAGGTAATCAACCTCAAGACAGACCCACAGCTGATGGGAGCACTCGGTGCTGCTGAATTCGCTCGTCAGAAGGGACAGGCTAAGTAATCCGAAAGGAGCACTACAATGAAGAACAAAAAGAAATGCCCTGTATGCAGAGCACTGAAGCTCATCACAACGATCCTCGGCCTTGCAACAGGAACACTCTTTGTGGTCTACTTCCTCAACCTCGACCAGAAGCTCCTTGCGTGGGCTTATGCCAGAGTAAATGAGATCTTCGACCGCAAACCGGTTGACATCAAATTCTAAACCAAAGCTGCGGAGGCGGGAAAAATACTCCCGCCTCGCCGCGGTTGCGGAAGCCTCCATGGCAGGAGTCCTTTCCCGCCCTGAAGGCAATTTTCTTTATAAGGGGAAACAGTATGGAACTGTATAATTCGATTATCGAAAAAGTCGATGGTCTGCTCGGGAACGCACAGCCTAAGCGTTATGAGTATAATCCGGCTAAGTGCTGGGAAGACGTTGGCGGAAACCAGCTCGTCATGATGAAGGAATCCGCCTATGAACTCGGCGGAGACAATAAGCCTGCTGTCAATTACGCGTGCGTAACTTCGACGGACGGTTTTGCTGACAAGGATGAGATCCTGGTATACGGCAAGGACCTCAATCAGATCAAGGGAAGTGTCTCCTTCGCAAGGATAGTCCTCGTAAAGGTCAACATCCTCGACGGTGAAGGCGAAGAGGATACTGAGCCTCTCTTCAGGGCGATCCAGGACATCGACTTCGTCAAGTATCATGTATATCCGAAGGGATACATGATCAGATCTTCTTCGGACAGCCACAGGGAGCAGGTCCGGGTTTCAAAGGAAGCAGTCCGCAAGGGCATCACATTCGAACAGGTCGGCAACTCCTACATCGCGCAGTACAAAAAGAACCCTAATATCGTAGCGGTCAAGGTGATATTCGTCACTACAGACGATGCGGATTATGCGGGAATGAGAGCTGACGCAAAGAAGACAAGAGACATCACGATGACTCTTTCGAAGATCCTTGAAGGCATGGCGACAGACTGCCACAGCTGCAGCCTCAGAGAGATCTGCGATGAAGTGGAAGGCCTCAAGGAACTCCACTTTGGCAAGGAAAAGAAAGAGTTCAAAGGCTAAAAACATTGTTTTTCGGGCGCTATGCGCCCTTTTTTTATACTTCTCTCTTAAAAAGCATGTATATAAGCATTAATTATGCACAGTATCGTGCACACACACGGCACTTATTGTAAAATGACTATGTATATATTGCTCTGAAAACGGAGATCGCATATGGATACGCTACACGTTCAAATCTTATGGCAGGTCATGGAGCAGCTCCGTGACGCAAATCAGCTCGAAGAAGCGCTTTCGCGCTGTCTTGACTTGTTCTGCAGAGGTACAGGGAGTGATAAAGGCTCAATATGGATGCTTGACGAGCAGAGCGGTAGAACGATAGCCACCAATGTGCACGGTACGTACGATGCCACCGGTGAAAGCGCAGGTCCTGAAGAGGGCCTTGCCGGTCATGTCGTAGCATCGGGAAAGCCGGTGGTTTTTAAAGCTTCAGAAGTGCAGAACATGAAACTCGCGGGAGTCGACAGCCCTGCGCTTAACGGCAAAAACGTCCTGTGCGTTCCGATAAAAACGCCTAAGCACACTGTCGGATGCCTGCTGCTCACGGGCAAGGAGACTGAATATACGGAGCCTGAGATAACCATGTGTGAGCAGTGCTGCTCGGTCCTGGCTCTCGATATCGAAGAAAAGGGTTTCAAGTTCAGGCCGTTTGAGGACCGCGAACCTCTGGTTCAGGTGCGCGGCATCGTAAAGGAATTCATGAGCGGCGAAGAGATCAGACGCATCCTGAAGGGTGTCGATCTTGACATATATCCGGGCGAACTTGTGGTAGTCCTCGGCGAGAGCGGCTGCGGCAAAAGTACTCTTCTGAACATCATCGGCGGAATGGACAGGATGACAGAGGGACAGGTCATAGTCGAAGGCAAAGACATGTCGAGTCCGACCGAGGATGAGCTTACGGAATACCGCAGGGAGTACGTCGGATTCATATTCCAGGCGTACAACCTCATGCCTAACCTTTCGGCTTATGAGAACATAGAATTCATCGCCGAGATAAGCGACAATCCGATGGACTCGATGGAGGCGCTGAAGCTTGTCGGGCTCGACGCGAAGGCAGACAACATGCCTACCGCCCTTTCCGGAGGACAGATGCAGAGGATATCGATAGCCAGAGCTCTCGTAAAGAATCCTAAAATCATTCTTGCCGATGAACCGACGGCGGCTCTCGACTACGACACTTCGATAAAGGTGCTGAGCGTCATAGAAAAAATATCCAAGGAAAACAGCACCACCATACTCATGGTAACCCACAACCCTGAGATCGCAAAGATGGCAAACAGAGTCGTCAGACTGAGAGACGGCAAGATCTCGAGCATAAGGGTCAATCTCAAACCTCTCAAAGCGACAGACCTCGTCTGGTAATACATATATTATGAAGAAAACCCAGAGAAAAGACGCCTTCAGGAATATCCGGAACCGCATAGTGTCATATCTTTCGATATGCCTTGTTACCATGCTCGGACTTGGCGGTGTTTTCATAACCAGCTATATGGGTGCCGGTATCAACGCTGAAGCAACACGGTATTTCAACGATCACGGATTCAAGACCTACGAACTTTTATCATCGCTGGGCGTCGCCGATGAAGATGTAGAGCAGATCAGAAACACCGAAGGTGTCACCGACGCGGAAGGTGTTATAAGGACGAACGGATCGTTTACCAAGGGCGACCTTAACTGCCCTGTCGAACTGATCAGCATGACCGAGAGGATCAGTGTGCCTGAGGTTACTGAGGGCAAGGCTGCTGCCGCGGAAGATGAGTGCATGGTAGCCGAAGATTTTGCTCTGGTCAAAGGGCTCAAAATCGGAGACCGTGTAAAGATCTCGGTAGCTGAAATCAAGAGGTCGGCAGAACCTGCCGGTGATAAAGATGAAAAGAAGAAGGCAGAAAAAGAGAGCGTTCTTTTAGGGAAAGAGTTCACAATAACTGGATTCGTCAAACATCCGGATTACTTCAGAAGAAAGTCCACGGATGTCGTTGTGCTGCCATCGGCGGCATTCAACAAGGAGTATCTGGGGGACTTCCAGTACAGTCATGTATTCGTAAAGACTGATGATCCGGAAAAAACAGACATTTTCTCCGATAAGTATTTTGAAAAAACTGCGGATACCAAGCAGGCGCTTGAAGAACTTGCCGGGACGCTTGAAGTCGACACGGCAGCAAGAGCAAAGAAAGCTCTTAACGATAAAGTCGACAAGGAGTGGCAGGAAGCGCTTGATGAGCTCGAAAAAGGTCAGAATGAAATAGATGAGAATGAGGCAACCATGAATTCCGAGCTTGCAAAGGCAAGGAAGGATCTTGAGGATGCCCAGAAGGAACTCGACAGAAAAGTCGGCGACTACAATGCGCAGATCGCTGCAGTTGAACAGAAGATAAGGAATGGCGAGGCCGAGCTCCGGAATGGAGAGAGATATATACGGAACGGTGAGAATACAATAAATGAAAAAGAGGCTGAGATCCGGGATGGCGAGAGCAAGCTGAAAAAAGCAAAAGCAGCGCTTAAGCTGGCCGATGAAAAGCTGCCTGAAGCCAAGGAATACGTCAAAAAAATGAAGGCCGAGTATCAGGGCAAACTTGATGAGGCGCTGAAAGAGATACTCAAGGTCCAGGAGATCCTCGATAAGTTCAAAGGCCTGAATCCTGACTCAGAGGAATTCCAGAATCTGGCCGTGGAACTTGCTGATTTCGTCATCGCACATGAAGAGCAGATGAAAAATGTCCAGAACTTCTTCAAGAAAAAAGAAGTGATGGATATCGCTGAAAAGCTAAGGGATGTTACCGGAATCGATGCTACGGGCGGTATCAAGAAAATCAGGGAGTTTGAACTGGCAGATCTCTGCGATATGGCGCGCACCATAAAAGAGACCGGCGGAGATTTCGGCGGATTTGTGGACAAAGTCAGGGAAAGTGTCAAGCTGTATGAGGATGAGCTCAAGACGCTTGAGGAATATGACTCTTATATAAAAAAGTACGAGGAGAAGCGGAGCAGCCTGTATAAGCAGGTCGCAGATAAGGAAGATGAACTGACAGCGGGAAAGCAGGAGCTGGACAAGTGGAAGCAAAAGCTTGCTTCTGCAAAGGATCAACTCGCTGCGGGAAGGCAGGAACTGGCTGCTGCAAAGGCAAAGCTTGCTGCGTCAAAGGAGCAGCTGGCATCCGAGAGAAGCAAGTACCAGGCCCAGATACGGGATGGCTGGAATATGTATTATTCCCAGAAGGCAGAGCTCGAGCAGAAGCTTGAAGAAGCCAAGGCTCTTCTTGCCGAAAACCGCGAAGAAGCAGAAAAGAAGATAGCTGAAATAAGAGCAGACATCGATAGCCTGGAGTGCAAGTGGCTTGTTCTGGACAGGCGGGCCAATGCAGGATATGTGGACGCCAAATCCAACATTGCTGCAATAAACACTGCAAGTATCATCTTCGGAGTACTCTTCATGCTTATAAGCGCGATCGTATGCTTCTCCACGCTTTCGATCATAATTGAAGAACAGAAGAAGATGGTCGGAACGGTTAAGGCGTTCGGCTTCCACAAGGGAGAGATACTCGGAAAGTACCTCACCTTCGGCGTGAGCGCTTCCGCGGTGGGAAGCATTGCGGGGATCCTTCTGGCGCTCGGACTGTCCGGAGCTGTGCTCAATGCATATTACAACTCCGGAATGTATCAGTTTGATCCGCCGAAGAGCGTAGTGACTCCGGGAACGACCATCATATCATGCGCGATCATGATCGCGATTTGCGCAGCTGCGAGTGTCATCGCCTGCCTGGATATCCTCAAGAGCCCTGCATCCATACTGATGAAGGGCGGAACCGCAAAGAAGAACGCGGGATACAGAAAGAAATCAGCGTCATCATCAAGTCGCGGAGGCTCGCTGTATTCAAAGCTGATCATCCGCAACATGCTTGATGATAAGGTCCGCGTGGCTATCTCAATCATAATAATCGCGTTCAGCACGATGCTCGTCGGTACGGGAATATCGATGAAACTCGCCTTTGACGGAATGACTGCCAAACAGGTAAGCGATATATATAAGTACGATGTAAGGGTCGACTTCGATAAGGACATTAAAGCCGGCGATCTCGCATCCATCGAAAAGGTGCTCGACAGCGCCGGAACAGATTATTCACTGGCGTCATACACGACTCATGTATTCAGACTTGACAACAGACTTGATGCGGTCAACGTGCTCGCCGGAGATCCGGAAAACCTGAGCGAATACTTTGCGGTCAATGATATAAAGAGCGGAGAGACTCTGGCTCTTCCTGAAGACGGCGTGCTCGCCCAGAAGAAAATGAAAGAGAGCTATGACATGGGTGAAGGAAGCACCCTGTCCATCTTCAGCGAGGAACTCGATGAATGCAGCGCGGATGTAAAAGGCGTGTTCGATAACTATGTAGGCAGGCTTATCATCACTTCACCTGAAGGGTATAAGCATGTATTCGGAACGGCCGCACCGGAGAACTGCTGTCTGGTCAGGCTTAACGGAGCCGATCTTGAAGGCCTGAAAAGCAGTCTGCTTGCCGTGAACGACGATATTTCGTTCGAGGTCGCGGAGGAGTTCGCAAAGAAGTTTGAAACTGCGTCCCTGCTGTACAACCTGATCGTAATAATAACGACAGGCATAGCCATACTGATGTCGTTCATGATACTGAGCAATCTGGCAAATATCTTCCTTAACCGTAAGAAGACAGAGCTTACCGTAATGAGGATCAATGGATTCAGCATAAAGCAGACAAAGGGCTATCTTACAAGAGAGACTGTCGTGACCACTGCGGTCGGAGTGGTACTGGGAGTTATTATCGGAGCGCTAGGAACACCACTGATAATAAAGGCAATGGAACAGCCTGATCTGCAGTTCATAAGGACCTTCCATGTCTGGGCGTGGGTGGCAGCGGTAGCGCTTGAAGTTCTGTTCGCTGTTGTGATCTACAGCGTTGTATTCAGAAAGGTCAAGGATCTCAATTTCAGAGACGTGGCATAATAGAAAACGGATGGCCAGAGAAAACAGCACTAAACAAAAGGAAAAAGAAGCAAAGAGACGCCGCAGATTCTGGGACGCTGTGCAGCTTTTTTTGGGAAGATGGATACAATGCAAATTCAACTTCTCCTGGGATAAGAGCTTTGAGCCGGCAGATATTGAAGGTCCGCTGCTTGTGGCGATCAACCATGCCTCCGCGTATGATCCTCTCTTTGTGGGAGCGGCATTCAAAAACAAGCCGCTGACATTTATTGCGAGTGAGCACATTCTGAGGGGCAAGTGGGGACCTTTCCTCGACAGTCATATCTCGTTCATTCCTCATCAGAAAGGAGCCAGAAGCAGCCGCACGGCACTGGTCGCGATGAAGAGGATAAAAAAGGGAGAATCCATCTTTCTTGCAGTTGAGGGCGAGCAGACATGGAACGGCCGGCCGTATCCGGTGATGCCGTATACCGGCAAGCTGGTAAAGGGCAGCGGCGCCACGCTTGTGACCTATCTGCTTGAAGGTGCTTATCTCTCGGCGCCGCGCTGGGCGTTCAGTACACGGAAAGGAAAAGTGTACGGCCGGCCTGCCGGAGTATACAGCCCGGAATTCCTGAAGGAAATGAGCGATGAAGAGGTAGAAAAGCTGATTTCGAAAGACCTTGGCTTTGATACATGGGAGTGGCAGAAGACCCGCTCCGGCGGACCTCTCAGTTATAAATGCGCCGGAGGCAATGCGGACGGGCTTGAGCGCTCTGTGTTCGCCTGCCCTTCCTGCGGATCGTTCGGAACACTGAAGTCGCAGGGTGACAGCATAGGCTGCAGCTGCGGCTTCAAAATACGCATGACCGATACAGGTTTCCTTGAGCCGGCTGAGCCGTTTGAGACTGTTGCTGACTGGGAGGAATACGACAGGAAAAGGCTCGCGGAGCGTTTCGGGGAGATGGAGCGCGCGGCCGGTGAAGACGTGGTCTTCACCGACGACGAAGTCGTGCTTCATCGCATCGAAGAAGGACACCGCGATGAAGAGGCCGCGCGCGGCAGACTCACGCTGAGGTACTCGGACGGAGCGTTTATCATGGACATCGGAGACTGTGTCTTCGATCTTAAGGAGATATCAAATATGACAATGGTGCTCGCATCACGTGCCGTTTTCAGCGACCGGAGCGGTTACTACGAGCTCCTGTCAAAAAAAGGGAGCAGGACTAATCTCAGAAAATACGTTATTGCGAGAGAATCGTTATTAAAGGAGTAGGAATTGGATTATTCAGCAGCAAACCACCAACTATGGAACGTGATCATACAGCTGGGCTATATCGCGGCAGTGATCCTGATCGCGATCAGCCTGAGGCAGACCATCAAGCCTGTACGCAAGACCATGCTTCCTGTGGCGGTGCTAGGAGGCTTCATCCTCCTGTTCGCTAAGGAAATTGGGATAATAGATCTCGACGAAGGCCTGCTTTCCGCCCTTACCTATCACGGCATCGCGCTCGGCTTCATCGCAATGAGCCTGCGTACGCCTGTGCAGAGGGGGTCCGGCGATGAAAGCAAAGTCGGCTTCCGCTCAGGAGCGGTCATCGTCAGCACATACATGATACAGGGCGTGACAGGCCTCATCATCACCATAGGCCTCGCACTTACGGTCAAGCCTGACATGTTCAGGGCGGCAGGACTGCTGCTTCCAATGGGATTCGGACAGGGCCCGGGTCAGGCGAACAACATCGGCGCAAGCTACCAGTCGCTTGGATTTGAAGGCGGCCATAGTTTCGGACTTTCGATCGCTGCTGCAGGATACATAGTGGCCTGCTTCGTGGGAGTCATCATTCTCAACCTGCTCCGCACATCCGGCAAACTCAAACTGTCCGGGATAAACAGCAAAACCGTACTCCGCGACGATCATATCGGCGGTACGGAAAGCAGCGATGTTGCAGAATCCATCGATAAGCTCAGCGTGCAGCTGGCGATGATAGTCATTGTCTACCTCGCAACATATGCCGCGACTGCCGGCATCACGGGAGGCATCGCAAAACTCAGTGAAGGGCTTGCAGGCACAGTCAACACCCTGCTCTGGGGATTCAACTTCATCATAGGATCTGCCCTTGCGATCCTTCTCAGAGTCATTCTTGAAAAGCTGCGCAAAAAAGGAACCATCAAAAGACGCTATCAGGACAACTATCTGCTCAACCGTCTGTCCGGCGCGTTCTTCGACATTATGATCGTAGCCGGCATCGGCTGCATCGACATTGAAGACATCCGCGGACTCGTGCTTCCGTTCGTGCTGCTCGTCGTGGCAGGAACTGTCGTGACATGGTTCCACCTGCGCTGGGTCTGCAAGGCGGTTTACGGCGATTACTACTATGAAGGACTTATCTCGATGTACGGCATGCTCACCGGAACCATCAGTTCGGGCGTGTTGCTGCTGCGTGAGATCGACCCGCAGCTCGAGACACCTGCCGCAAACAATCTGGTAGTGGGCTCTAGCTTCGGAATACTGCTCGGAGCACCTGTGCTTATCCTCGTCGGACTTGCCGCGAAGAGCCCTGTCATGTGCTTTGTAACACTAGGTCTTGCGGCCGCATATCTGCTGATACTCGACATATTGATCTTCAAGGTAGGACGCCACGGCAAAAAAGCAAACGGGTAGAAATATTTTTTGAAAACCCTTGCAATCACTTGCTTTGAATGATATACTTCACAAGCTGTCGTCATTGGCGGCGGCTGAAACGTTTCAAAATTCTATAGAAAGAGGTACCAACATGAAGGAAGGAATCCATCCTGGTTATAAGGAATGTAAAGTTACTTGCGCATGTGGGAATACATTCATGACTCTCTCCGATAAGGCAGAGATGAGAGTAGACATCTGCTCAGAATGCCACCCATTCTTTACAGGCCAGCAGAAGTTTGCTAACAGAGGCGGCCGAACCGCCTTTTAGGTGACATGTTTATTCAGTGTAAATTGACGAGACATGTCACCTGAAAGGCGGTTTTATTATGGCTAAAAATATCACTATGACGCAGAAAGAAATCAGTATTGAGCAAGGTTTTGAAAGATTTTTTAGATGGTGCAGATTGAAAGGTTTTTCAGAGTACACTATAGAATTCTATGATGAAATACGAATGAACTTTGCGAAGTTTAAAAATCTTGATGCACCAATTGAAGAGATCAACAAAGAACTTTTAGAGGAATACATACTTTTTTTACAAGAGAAAGATATATCTTCTGTAACAGTTTTTACATATCTGAGAGGTTTAAAACGAGTCTGTAATTATTTTATTGATAATGATTGGATAGAACATTTCAGCATCGAACTACCTAAAACTGAAATTCCCGCAAGAGAGATATATACAGAATCAGAATTAAGAAAACTCTTGAAGAAGCCAAACTTAAAGAAATGCCGTTTTTCTGAATATAGGAATTGGGTTATTGTAAATTATCTCTTAGGCACAGGACAACGAAGAAATACTGTTACTAATTTGAAAATAGGAGACTTGGACTTAGAGAATAAACTTGTAAGGCTTAGAGTAACGAAAAACAAAAGAGAGTCGATTCTTCCCCTTACAGAAACACTTGTAATGATTCTTGAGGAGTATTTGAGTTATAGAGGTGGGGAGTTAGATGACTATTTATTCTGCGCTCAAGATGGTGGAAAGTTAAGTAATAATGGTCTTACTAACGTTATAGAAAAGTACAACCATAGAAGAGGGGTTCAGAAGACATCAATTCATCTTTTTAGACATACTTTTGCATATATGGCAGCAAATAACGATATGGATGTATTGAAAATACAGAGATTGCTATGTCATGCGAAGCTAGATACTACACAACGATATTTACAGCAATTTGGTTTTGCAGAATTACAAAAGGATTATGAGAGATTTAATCCATTAGAAACTATGCAAAACCATTCTGTAGCAAAAGCTTGGTCTTCTAAAAACAAAAAGTAACGAGAAACGAATAACTTTGAAGCAACATTGATACATCTTTTTAATAACTTTTATTCGACTTAGATACAAGAATAGTCCATCTTTCAATCAACTATTTTGAAAATTAAGATTCAACTCAAAAGGCGCGGTGTCAATTTTGAGACATCGCGCCTTTCTTTAAGTTTTATACCCTAATCTGGGTAATAAGGATATTTATGGCATTTTCTAATTGTCTTATTGTTAAACACCTTATGGCAATTCTGGCATACCATTTTCCCATCGTCCCATCTTATTCCTGCACCGCATTTACTACATGCTAGCATATTTCCTTTATCATCCTCCACTGGCGGCAGAGACAGCATTCGCCACTTCTCTTTCATATCAGCAGAAGGCTCATAACCATAGGATGGATCCTCCTTCAAATCCAGGTACTCATCATCATCAACCTCCACAACATAGTAGTCGTAGTCTTCAGATGGGTAATACTCACCCATTAAACCAAGGATCTGTTCACCTGTTCCAAGTGCTGGATACACCTCGTTATCAATATAATTCTGCGCATCCTCTTCTGAATGGAACCAAAAGTCAAGAGTAGTAGTTTCTTCTGTAATCTCATTGGATATTTGCACAATAAACTTCGACATGTTCCTAATCCCCCTTTACTGACTGATAGTATACATCGATTATCTTCTTTATATGATCCTTAAACTGTTCTCTAACCTGTGGTGGATTTGCTATTTCAATTTTATTTCCAAAATTCGTAAGCCAAGCAAAGAATGTAGGACTAACTTCAACATACACATTTGCGGTGAAGTGATCTTCATCAAGAGGCATAATCATAACCTTTTGCCCAAACGCATCAACCACTGCATCAGCAATTCCCTTATCTCCGCGTAGCGTTACATTTACGGCCTCACCTCTAAACATATCGAAGACTTTTGCCTTACGCTGTTTTCTAAGGGTTTCATCTGAGAATGCTTCGTGCCCTTCGCGCTTTGCAGATTCAAGTTTGATGGATTCCATTCTATCAATTCTGAAGAATCGAAATTGTTCTTTTTCTGCAAGGTAGGCATAGAGATAGTAATTGCCGTTGTTCCAATAAAGAGCGAAAGGACTCACTACATAAGGTTCTCCATTTCGGGAATAGCGTTTGTTATCTCCTCTGAGAGAAGGGTTATAGTGAACATATTTGAAAGATATCTGAGCATCAAGCGAGATCGCCTCATGAATAATATCTGTACGAGAAACAACACTTTCCTTCATGTTGCTAATTCTCTCACTTACATATGCTTTTCTTTCTAGTGATGGCTTAGTGTATATGTCTGCGAGATCTTTAATTTTACCTGTAATCGTTGCTGCCTCTGTCTCAGTAATGAAACGCGCAGACTGTACAGAGTCAATCATGAGACGGAGTTCGTGTGGCTCAAATTTAGGTTTCGCAATTCGATATCCTTTGCGGCTATGGCGTTCAATTCCTACACCGTAATCGTATTGAATCTTGTCTATATCTGTGAAGATTGTCTTGCGATCTGCGTTTATTCCATGAGAAGCAAGGTGCGCAATTATGTCCTTTGAATTGACAAAGTGATCTGCATTCGTATGAGAATAGAGATAATCGAGTATTATCAACAGTTTGACTGATTGACCTGTGGATCTTCCTTTTGGCATATTACGAACCTCTTCTTTTATGCGAAGATTATGAATAATAACACTACAATTATAGCATGCAGTATATAATAACGAAAAATAGGTGCTCTGATCTTTTCGGGTTAATGCTATAATAAACATATATTATTACAAATAATACTTGGAGGTTTACTATGGACAAATTTGAAGTTCTAAAAAACTACAAGGAATTGTTGGACAATGGGATAATTACACAAGATGAGTTTGATGCTAAAAAGAAGGAAATCCTTGAAGCGCCAGAGGGGAGCTCAACTCTTGAATCTATAATGAATAGCGCTAAGGATTTGACTGGCGATATAAAAGAACGGACTAGCAAAAAACTTGAGGAACTTAAGCTAAAGCAAGCGGAAGAAGCCGAAAAAGGGAAAATAGAAGTTGAAGTTACAGAACAAGTTGTTGATCGAGAAACAATAGTTGGTAATAGCGAAACTGAGAACGAAATTCCTATTGAGGTTGCTACTGAGATAGAAATTCCTAATGATGTAGTAACGAAAAAGAAGTCAAAGGCAAAATCTGCAAAGAAGAAATTCTATAAACAAAAATGGTTTTGGATAGTCATCGCGATTCTTTTAATTTTCAGTATTTTTGGTGGTAATGGCAATGATGATAAAAAAACGGCTGATGAAAGTACTGAAGTTGTTGAAGAACAAACACAAGAACAAAAAGAAGAACAAACACAAGAACAAGCAGAGGAAAGTGCACTAGAGAGTGCATCCGAAAGCGCATCCGAAAGTGCATCAGAGAGCACATCAACAGAAAGCAATAACGTTAAGATAACAGATGATGTTTTTTTAGCAACTTTGAATTCTTCATATGAGGGACAAGGCACATGGAAAATAGTAGGTGATAGGCACTTTGCGTTTTATCCAGAAGGAGATCTTGGAACTGCCTTTACTTATATGGGAACATATTATGCACAGTATGGAGAAATACCTGAAGAACTAAAAGATTCCTTTGACTATATGTGCACCTCAATAAAGGATTTAAGCAAAACTATGTCTGATACCGCGGGAGAACCTTGTGCTCTTTCCATAGCTAATCCAGCAAATACTGACAATGTATTAATCACATATATGGACGGCACAACTTTATACAACGCATTTGAGGAATAACAAGTAATAGTTTTATAAAGTCGAGCCTCGTATAAGGCTTAAACCTCCTATGGAAACCCAATGTCCATAGGAGGTTCGTTTATTTTAACGCTCTTATAAGAGTGCTTTTGCTTATTCCAGTAATCGCACTAACTTCTTTATAGGATTTCCCTTGTTCCAAAAGTGAGACCGCATGGTCAAGCTGAATTTTTGTGTATTTCTTTGGTCTACCCTCTTTGTAGTTTGGATTTTGTTTAGCTATGGACTTCCCAGAAGCACATCGTTCCGCAATCATACTGCGTTCATATTCTGCAAATGCAAGCATTATCGTAAGTATTAGGTGTCCAATGTTGGTATCCTCCACAAGCCCCATATTTAAGATATGCACCTTTATTCCTCGATTAAAGAGGTCTTGTATCGTTTGCACTCCTTCAATCGTTGTACGAGCAAATCTATCAAGCTTTGTTACCGCGAGCGTATCCGTTTTTTCAAGTCTGCTAAGTAGTTTTTGAAACTCAGGTCTTTCCATCGTCTTAGCTGAAAAAGCTTCTGTAACTATTTCCTCGCATCCATATTCTTTAAGAGCGTTAACTTGATCTTCTAAGCTATTTCCATCGCGGCCTTGTCCCAAAGTTGAGACTCGCGCATATCCATAAATCATCGTTTTCTACCTCCACTTATGAGCCTAAGTTTTGACACCGCGCAATCGTTCATTTTTCGTTGAGCTGAGAAGGGTGTCATAACTTTTAAGTTATGATTACATCGAGAGTGCTCGCCATACGGCAGCTTCGATTTCTCTTTCTTTGTTTTCTCTGATTAGCTCAGTGCATTTGAAATAATTTGTGTTTCCGTTTTGCTCTATTAGCTTGTCAGTTAAAACCTCGTCAGTTGTGTAGTCGTAGTAAATGCTCAATGTATTTCTGAAGGTAGTTCCTTTGGAGGCTTTAGCTACTATATCTAAATATTTCATCTTCTGCTCCTTTCTGCGCCGTACCATTTCTGATACGGCGCGCTCTCAATTTTGAAACTTAACATTCAACCATTTCTTCATCGCAGTCGATGCATTTGATTCTGACTATCTTGGTGGCTCTTACTGAAAGTCCGCAACAAGGACAGATATATTTGCGACTGCTTGAGGTTTTCTTAGGTATCTGAGTTCCTTCTGAACCATCTGATCCCTTTCCTCCAAAGACTCCTCCGTAGAAGTTAGCTTCATTTCTGTTAATCAGAATGTCTGTGAGTTGGTTGTTGATTACGAAGTCCAGAAGCTCTTCAGTTGGTTCTGTGTGAGACCATCCGTATTTGTCTGATCTCTCTACATGTAGGTCTCTTGCTTCTGCTGCCTCTCTGAAGTGCTTGTTGTGGTAGGTGTTGCCTCTTGAGCAATCTTGAATTCCATTAACGAAGTTGTAGTAGTGGCACATTTCATGCAGCAGCGTTGCGACTATGTTTTCTATTGGTCTTGCCAGAGTTCCAGCACCTATGTTGATTTCGTGGCTGTTTCCTATTGTTGAGACCCAAGTGTCAGAGCTGAGAGAAAAGTGTCCGTAAGCTCTAGGTGTTGATTGAATTGTTATAGTTGGTCTTGCAAGTGTACTTTCAAAATATTCCTCATTGAGTAGGTCGAAGATCTTGTTGAGATATCCTGCGACTCTGTTATAACTTGTCATCTGTTTCATTTCTGAGACTCCCTTCTTTTATCTTGATGAAAGGGAGAGGACAAGTTTATAATTGTCTTGCCCTCTCCTTAGGTGGTGTGGGCTTAGCCTTTTATCGGTGATGTGGTAGTTGCTTTGATAAAAGGCTTTTCTTATGCGATTGAGAAGCGTCTGCTCTTTACTTCTTTTGTGAAAGCTTTGTAGACATCTGCTCCAAACGCTTCTTTAAATCTTTTGGTGTCGAATCTTGAGGAAATTACATTTGTAAATCTTACGATGTACTGTCCGATTTTCAGTTCCTCTGTTTCTCTTGCTTCCATCTCTGCTTTGATGTCGTTTCTGATCTCCTCTGCTTCGGCTTTCATCTCTTCAATTGCCGCTTCATATTCGGTGAGGAGTTCGATCTTTTTAAGTAATTCGTTGTTTGCCATTGTTTTGCTCCTTTCATGTTTAGAAGTGATGTGTTCTTTAACTGTCTATATTATAGCACTAGATTCTAGTGCTGTCAATGACTTTTGCACTAATTTTTAGTGTTTTATGCACTTGATTTCAGTGCATGCCTTTTGTATTATAAGAGCGGAGGTACACATTATGGCAATAAGATATAAAGTCGATATAATGGATGAACTTAAGAAAAAAGGTTATTCATCAACAAGAATAAGAAATGAAAAACTAATAGGACAGTCATACCTTCAACAAATCAGACATGGGGAATTAGTATCTTGGAAGACTGTAGATACACTTTGCAGAATTCTCGAATGTAACGTTGGCGATCTTTTCGAGTATGTAGAAGATTAGAGAGTCTCAAGAGTGAAACTCGACTTATAGTCAAAAGATAAAAGAGAATTAATCAATATATCTATATATACGAAGAGGCTGAACCCCATCGCTTTATTTGATTTCTAAAGTGATAGAATTCAGCCTCTTTTCAATTGCCTTGCATATTGTGTCAGAAATGAATTTTTGAGTTCGTTTGTCTCTGTACATTTCTCCTAACTCTCTGAACGCGATTTCTAGCGACACTTCAATGTCATAATGTAACGCGCCTATCATCGCGCGAACTGCTTCATTGAATAGTCTTGTTGCTTCGCGATGTATCAATTCTGGGACTTGGCGCTGTATTTCTTCTGATGCGATTTGATGCATCTCTGGTACGTGATGACTATCGTGTATGGGATTTTCTCTAAAATCCCTTTCAATTGGCCCATGATATGCTGATGTGTGTTTCATATTTGAGATCTCCTGTATATTTGTAATCCCTACATAAGGAGGGGCGTTGCTTTTGGGACTTCCACAAATTGAGACCCTGAAAAGCCCCAAAAGCTGCCACGCAATCTCCACGACAGGGAATTATGGAAATTAAAACCTTTGGTTAACTGAAATATAATCTTTCAACCTCAGATTTAAGAGAACCGTAGTCCTCATTTAGAACTTCTTTCTCCATAAAAGTAGAAAAGCTGCCATCATACTTTACAGTTATAAGATGGTCGAGTTCTTCCTTAAACTCTTGCTCAGTTTCATACTTCTCAATTTCAAATTCTCTAATTGATTCCATTAACTTTGTTACATCTTCCATACTTGTTTCCTCCAAGTTACATATATTTTTTAGGCTGATCGCCTGTTAATTCCATTCGTTTTACTTTTGAGATAATACTTGTATCTAAGATATTATCTACGATGAACTTCGCCTCTCTCTCAGAAAAGCGAGTTTCATTAGCTATAAACTCAGCCATCCTTTCAGGAGGCTTAAACCAAAATGCCGTTATTTCATCATCAAAGTAAATACCATCATGAAAACCATACTTATCCACTTCGCTATAGAGATAATCAAGTGATCCCTTCTCTCTTGGTTCTTCTATTTGAAGAGTCCCCGAAGGGGATTTATTTATTTTTCTATTATCTCTATTTTCTTTATTATTTATTTCTGTATCCATTTTTGGATACGTTGAGTTCCAATCTTGGAACTCTTCAGTTTCAAGATTGAATATAGGTGTATTCATTTCTGGAACTTCAGATTCCCAATTCTGAACCACTCCCCTAGTCCCAATCTTCGGACTCGTCCCAAAATTGAGACTTCCGTTATCCTCGTATATATATCCAAAGTTTACTAAGTCCTTATATGCTCTATGGTACGAGGACTTTGCATAACCTGTTGCATTTTCAAAGGCTGCTTTGCTTAATTCCAACTTGAACCCTTCCATATTGCCAGCAAGATATAAATATAAGGCAAAAGTCGCAGGAGCCATTTTACGAAACGCTGCCTTGTACTCCTGAATCCCAAGTTTCACAAATGGGACTTCTGTTGATTGATGAATAGTTATTGTTTTCTGATTTGGAACGCTCATTAGCATCCCCCGTTTACTGCCATCCAAAGATTGTAAAAGTGTGTAACTATTTCTTTCTCCTTAGATATCTCGCAAGCTATTTGCCCCTGAGTTGCCATCATCAGGCAGTTTGTGACGAGATTGCTAATGATACAACGCTTTTCCTCTGAATTAAGTGGCTCATCAAGAATCTCTTCGCCAATAGAGCCAAATGCGTGGTTTTCAGACCAACACATCATTTCCTCATAATCAGCATTGCTAAACTCATCAATAAATGCATTTAGCCTTGTACCATCCCAATTAATCATTTTCTTTTCAATATCCTCTCCAAGAAAACTAAAAATAACGTTACCATCACTAAGTATGTTGTTTGACATTGTATTATCCTTTCTACTGACAATTAGAGTGATATGTATATTTATTCAAGAAAAAGGCCTTTTATCTTTACTTTCTATAATAATTATAAAAAAAATTCGAAAAACCTTCAAATTTCAAGGCTTTCAGCGAAAATTTGACAAGTAAAAAAGACGAAATATACCTTCGCCTTCTTCACAATATCTTATTCATTTGTATAACCTTTCTAGGCTGCAACGCTTTCTTCTTTTGGGAAGCTGAGTTCGACTGCTTTTCTTTCTTCAGTCTCTTCGTTTTCATTACCTTTCTCTACTTCTTTTCCGAAAGCTGCAACATCTTCGTACTTTTCCAAGAACCACTTCTTGATTGTTGGATAGCGATATCCGCTGGAATGACACTTTGAGATTTCAATGAGATGTTCCAATTCTGAGAGCGCGCCCTCAATGTTTTCTTTTGACTCATTATTTCTTATGTAGTCTCTCATGTAGTCATATGTGAGACCTCTGTAGCACTCTTTCTTAGGATTCTTCTTGATAGTGTGGTTGACCACATTGAAAGTTGGATATGTTTCCATCACTTCCTGAAGGAGCCTAAACTCTCTTGTGTGTGGGTCATCTGCAAGCTTTGCGAATTTCCTTGTCATTACTATTCTGTTATTTTCTCTGTCTATTCTGATATCTCTCATTACGCTAGACTCCTTTCTATAGATTTGATTTGATTTAAGCTACCTTAGCAAGCTCTGCGATTCTTGCCTGCTGCTGTGCAAGCTTTGCTTCTTTTACCTTCTTGGAGATTTCCTCCCTCTGCTTGAAGATTTCTACGACTTCTGGGAAGCTGACGATGAACCATTCCTTGACTTCTCCATATGACATTGACTGAATTCCATCTTCGTTCTTTGTCATAGTTTCATACTCAGTCAGCTGAGATTCAGTTCCATTCTTTTCTACATACTGCTTGATGAACTTGAATGTGAGACCTTTCATAGTATCTCTCTTAGAAGCCTTGTTTACTACTACCTTGAATGTTGGATTGTCATTCTTTGCTTCTCTGAGTTCATAGTACTCATCAGACCTGAACTGCTCTGCTTTCTTAGCGAATGCCTTAGTAATAACGATTTCTCTCTTTGTGTTGTTGATTCTGATGTTAGCCATTTTTATGTCCTCTCTTTCTTAATTAATACTTTGATATGGCTTGAAGTGCGTTTTGAGGATCTTTTATTTCCTCATCTTGTAGTTATATTTTACTGTTTTATCAGTCCAATTCTTTGGTGCTGTTATTTTACTTTTGAAATTATTATTTCAATTTTTATATCCGTATATTAGACTGTGAATTCTGAAGATTTCATCGTTGTTCAACTCATCCAAGTCATCTACTGTCAGATCCTCAATTCCTATTTTGAATTCTTTTGGATTGTCCCTTTGAGGGTTGAAGTACAGTTGATCCTCAACTACTAAGAGAATGCTTTCCAAGGCTGCGAGAGCCATTTCATTTACACATGCTGCTTCATAATTACTCATTTCGCTTACCTCCTGTCTCAAATCTGGCACCGCGCTGAATTGTTTTGTCTTATCTATTTATGCAAGTTCGAAACTGTAGTACTTGCTCACATACAGTGCATCATCTACATAACTGTATGATTCGCATCCTTCGTAGTCTTTCATCAGAACGTCATATCTTGAAAGCACGTCCTCAACATATCCGTTCCTGATCTCACTTCTTGAGAACTCATCTCCATAGAGGTTGTATTTATACTCATCATCGTAGTTTCTGCTGCCTTCTTCATCCATACACTCAAGGATGAAAGATCTCATTGCTGCACAGTTGGTTTCTCTTCTATAGTCAATTCTTGTTCTCATCTCTCTACACTCTCTTTCTGTTTTTATCTTTCCCTCATCTTGTATCTATATTATAGAAAACGATTGGTCCAATTCTTTGGGCCTAATAAGACATCTTGGAAAGATTTTGAAAGTTTTTTAAAATGAGTTAACAGAACAAATGAATAATAAGAATGTTGAAGAACTAATACCTCTGATACTTTTCAGCACTGAGAGTATGGTAAAATGAATTAATTGATTTCCCCAAAAGATAGGAGAAGATTATGAGGAAATACATAAGCATATCATTACTGGTAATTCTGCTTTTAATGAGTACTCCTCAGTTAATATTTGCAGAATCTACGTCCTACATTTATAACAATGGGAATATAACGATATCATTAGATGATTCTGAATGGGCTGTATTAGAGCCATCTGATAGAGAATTTGCTAAAGAAGCATTAGGTGAAGATGCGTTTAATTACATATATGGGATATTTGATTCCAGCGACGCAATAAAGATGATTGCTTTTTCACCAGACTATAACTGCCTGTGGTATTTTGGCTTAAAAGACGGTTGTGATACCAAAGCCTTGAGTTCACTTTCAGAAGATGAAGTTAGATCATTGAATCTAAACGATTATTCTGATGAGGAAATTAAAAGCTTGGATTTAACTTCTGGAATTGCTGCAGGATTATCCAGTGATTATACAGTTGAACTAAACCCAACAATGAATGATGTTGATTCTTTCGGGAATACTAAATACTTCGTCGGTGCAGGAGATGCTACACTTAATGGCGTCAAGACATCAATACAATATTACATGACAATTATTAATGGCTATTACTACATGTTTTGTGCTTACCCAATGGAAGGAGACTTCTCAAATAATAGTATTGACAAGATAGAGTCGATCCTGGAATCAGTAGTTTATAAGCAGTCAACAGTTGATGCTATACCTGAAAATGAACCTGATAGTCCAAATGAAGAGGAAGTACATAAATCCGCTCTGATGTCCACACTAATGACAGTAGTACCAGTAGCAATAGTTTTCGCTGTAGTGGGCGCTTTCTTTAGAAGCAAAAAGGGGAAGAAAAACATTCTGGAAAAACCTAACAAATCAGAATATGAATCTTCTGACTTGTTAGTACCAAATCAAAATAAGGTTGAAGCAAATGAAAACACGGCCAAGGAAAATGCTTCAAGTATTGCTTCTGATAAAGATCCTACAGAAGAATTAAAGCGATATAAGCAATTAATGGATGATGGGCTTATAACGCAAGAGGACTATGACAAACTAAAAGCAAAAGTGTTAGGCTTATAATTCTTCTTTCGTGATTAAACACCTCTTCGGAGGTGTTTTTCTTTGCAGAGTAAAAACCATATCTTGCTCAGCGGCAGTCTCAATCTTGGGATGACGCAGAAGGATGTGATTTTATTTAACGCTTATGGATGAGGAGCTATAAAATCATTTTTCTTCTTCGACAAGATCTATAGAAAGCATTACATCTCTGGTCATAGCATTTTCATCTTTGAGTAATGCAGAAATTATTTCTATATCTTCTGCAAGTTCTTCTCTTGTTAAGTTTTTTAACTCTATAAAGTATCGTCCTTTGTATCTTGCAAGTATCATTCTCGAACTCCCTTCTTCATACAGCAATAGTGTAGTAAAAAAGAGTTTTGAAAAGAATCAAGTAGCACATTTAAAAACACAAAGTAAAAAGCCCCGAAGGGCTTAAGAAAGGAAAGTATAAAATGTAATTGACACTTATAATTCTGTTTTCTTATAGGCAACTCCTTTGGTTATTTAGTGTTAGCTTATGTATAGAAAGTTGAAAGGAAACAATGACATTTATATCTCTTTTAATTACCTTCTTCTCCTACTCGCGAACGGCTCTGCCATTTCTGTTCCAGTAAACTTTCATAGAATCTATCTCTTCAACAGTCAGATTTGTCCCACGGCAGATGTTATACACATTTACGATATCTTCATTTGACATTTCTCTCCATTCTCTGAATGTCACATCTTCATATCCCTTTACACCCATCTTTTCTTCGATGACTTTATCGTAGTAGGTATCATTTGCATCCATCTCTTCGAGTTCATCTTCCGTATACTTCATGTCGAAGTCTTCCATAACTCCCTGATAGATGTATTCAACGAGTTCATCAATTTTATCTTTTAGTGTAAGATATACTCTTGCTTCTTTATCCATTTCTTTTCTCCTTTATTTTTTCTCTCTTTTGTTATCTTGTATCTATATTATAGGATTCCGTTGGTCCAATACATTGGACTGATATGCAATTGAAAAATAATTTTCAAGAAAAGTTGAAAAAAGATGTTACAAAGATTTGAAGAAGATGATGACAAGATAAAAAGAAGTAGTTAGTAAGATGTAAAACTTATGTTATAATTTGCTATACGTTTAAGCATAGATGTGTCACTTGATTTACACATTTGTAATAAACGTGTAGCCGAAAGCGTTGAAAATACTGATGAAGAGGCCAATAGTGGCGTTAGCCACATCTGCTCAGAATGCCACCCATTCTTTACAGGCCAGCAGAAGTTTGCTAACAGAGGCGGCCGTGTAGAGAAGTTCAAGAACAAGTACGGCCTGAAGTCTTTTTTCTTTGTGAAAGGAAGGCGCAGACAGAAGCAGCTGCGAACGTCCTCAAAAGCACGAAGCACAAGCCGCTTCACCGCTCCTCCATGCGCCTCCGGAAATTCCGCTTCGCTGCAAGCGTGCGATGCTCCAGTTTCCGGAGTTCGTTTCGCCGTCGGAGCGATGCCGCGGTGTGCTTCAGCACTTTCTGCGGAGTGTTCGCAGCTGCTTCTGTCTGCGCATTTGTACTTACAAAAAACGGGCGCGGTGCCGGTTTTGAGACATCGCGCCTTCTGTATTATTTTACATACCTACTTCTTTGTTGTTATGTACTTATACTTACTCCATGCAGAGTAGCATGTGACTCCATTGACCGTCTTGTATGTGCGGATCCTGATGTAGTATCTCTTTCTGCCTAAAAGCTTTGTCACCTTACTCGACACCTTGCTATAACCTTTCACAGTGACACGCTTCTCGTTCTTGGTGAATGTACTGTCTGTTGCCAGCTGGATCTGGTATCCGGTGATCGTGGACAGCCTCATCTTCGCAGCCTGCTTGTTCCATCTCACAGTTATCGCTTTTGAGGCAGCTACAGGTGTGAGAAGTGTGGTCCCTTTCGGATTGATCTTGAAATACATTGCCTTGGAGCCGCTGTAGTTGCCCTTCATGGTAACGGTAACTTTATACTGTCCGACGTTCTTTCTTCCCGCTGCATAGGTTACGGTGTAGTCGGTGCCCTTTGCAAGTGTCTTTGTTCCTTCTTTTACTGTTACTGCAGGAGCCTTGACGGATCCGTTATATGTAGTTGATGTATATGAGAGCGAAGCTGTTACCTTTGGGATCGTGACTGCAGAATCAGGCTTGACCTCATCACAAACCGAACAGTGGATCGACTTCGATCCATTCTTTTCAAATGTCGCTTTCTTATCTGTTGTGAATTCTTCATCCCAGGTATGCCATGTTGCTGAATAATGAATGATGCCCGGGTTTGTATTAAAACCAAGAGACGGCCATTGACTTTCATCGCCTTCGTAGAAAGTATACTTTAGACTGTCACATTCACCAAAAGCATGATTCCCAATGGTTATCACGCTGTCTGGGATAATGATACTCTCCAGACTGCTGCATCCATAAAAGGCCTGCTCCTCAATATATGTCACGCTGTCTGGGATACTGAGGCTCGTCAGACTGCTGCATCCATAAAAGGCATTCTGACCAATATATGTCACGCTGTTCGGAATACAGATGCCCGTCAGACTGCTGCATCCATAAAAGGCATGATCCTCAATACATGTCACACTATCCGGGATACTGATGCTCGTCAGACTGCTGCAGCCGGAAAAGGAAGAACTAATGATCGTGGTCACTCGGCCAGGGATACTGATGCTCGTCAGACTGCTGCAGTCAGCGAAGGCAGCCCTGCCTATCGACGTCACATTGCCGGGTATCGTTATGCCGGTCAGACTGCTGCAGTCAGCGAAGGCAATTTCCCCAATAGACGTCAAACTGTTGGGGAGACTGACACTTGTCAGATTGCTACAGCCACGAAAGGTATTGATTCCAATGCCTGTGATACCCTCTTCTACAACTATTTCCCTTATCTTGCCTCTATTGGATATCCATGGAATGTTAGTATCCGAGAAATCCGTCATATTCCCCTTGCCTGAAATGGTCAGCACCATATCGGTCTCAGTTCCGGTGAGAGTCCAGACCGCGTTATCTCCGCATGCTCCGCTGGCAATTACTCCATCGTCCGCAAACGCATAGTGACCTGCTGCAATCGCGATTATCACCGCTATGACAAACATAATAGCAGTGATATGCAGGCTAAAAGTCCTGATCTTCATATTCGATAACCTCCTTCCAAAAGAGCTGGATAGCATTAATCGACCCATTCAAAAGGCATGCATATTGTCAACTCAGAGCGGTCGCTGTAAATATCGTTTCTTTGTTTTTATGTATTTTACCATATACCTTACTTTTATAGTTTAATAAGAAATATCCATATAAAAAGCGGGAAAGCAGAAGTTTGCTAACAGAGGCGGCCGTGCAGCGGATACAGCCTCTGTCTTCCTGAGGTGTTATGAAGACTGGGCTACGATCACCGTCACCGCTTCGGACATGCTGGAGAAAGTGACACTTGAGGCGTCTTTTGAAGTAACGATTACCGGCAAATAAGGAGTTATGTCTTTACAGGTCAAGGATGCTATGATAAACATATGGCAATAAACGGATAAGACGGCACGTATGCCGCAATATTTCACCACAGAGGAAGGAGTATCGGATATGAAGAAAAAGATATTTGCAACAGTTCTTATACTTGCAATGATATTTGCTTTTTCTGCCTGCGGCGGAGGAAGCGGATCATCAGATACACAGGACAACGGGAGTGCTGAGGGAACAAACGCTGAGCTCATGGGCGAAAGCACTGATCTGATCTCCTGTGACGCAGGTGAAATAAAATTTGTCGGATTCCAAAAGGCTGATCCGAAGCTGATCGATGAAGAAAATGCATATGTATTTGTTTATGAATACACTAATCACCAGGATAATCCGTCAGCCTGTCAGAGTACGTTCTGGATACAGTATTTCCAGAACAATACAGAAATAACCGCTAATAATATTACATATTATACTGACGCAAAGGAGCAGTACGATCTTCTCCAGGCTGCCTTCAATGAGGCGCTCAAGGATGGAACCGTGAGATTTGGTCAGATCGTTCTGCCTAAGGATGACAGCCCGGTCACAGTAATGGCAAAGGAACAATCCAATCAGGATCACTATGAAATGATCGAAGTCAATCTCAGCGATGGAACTGTAACCGGCAGCGGCAGCAAGGGAAGCTCTTCCGCGGATGCTGATGTCGAGGCGCTGATACAGGGAGACTGGGTCCTGCAGGAAGTAAACACATTCCACTTTGAGAATGGAACAGTATCATTATCTCAGAATGGAGAAGAGATGCTCTCGGGAGAATATACCATTAATTATGACACATCAGAAATAGATGGTGTATTCCATGCCTCGGATAAAGATACAAAAATCCACCTTCCGTTCGAAGTGAAGGACGGTACACTCCACATATTTAATAACAATGGCGAAGAAATGATCCATCAATAGGAATCAGAACAAAGATAAAAGCCGGAGCGCTCGCTTCGGCTTTCTTCTTCCGGGCCGAATCAGCCATGGAAAATGTTTTTCTGTTTTGCCCGGCATTTTTTGATATAATTAATTGGTTAAGATTTAAAAAGGAGAAAACAATGACCGACAGAACTGGACGCAGAATGCTTGAAGGACGATAGCGGATCAAAGCTGACTTCCGTTATAGTTTTTGCGTACAGAAAGAGGTAATACACATGTTTGATAAACTGGATTTTATAACTGAAAAATATAATGAGCTTGCCGAAAAGGTCGCTGATCCGGCTGTCATAGCCGACCAGAAGACATGGCAGAAGCATATAAAGGAGATGGCAGAGATCGAGCCGGTCGTCAAGGCTTACGAAAGCTACCGCAAGATGCAGAGTGATCTGGCTGACGCAAGGGAGCTCATCGATCTCGAAGACGACGAAGAGATGCGCGAGATGGCCAAGGAAGAGGCCAAGGAACTCGAGGAAAAAATGGAGAAGGCTCAGGAAGAGCTGAAGATCCTGCTTCTCCCAAAGGACCCTAACGATGACAAGAACGTAATCCTTGAGATCAGAGCCGGCACGGGCGGTGAAGAAGCTGCCCTCTTCGGCAATGACCTTCTGAGGATGTATCTCAGATATGCTGAGCGCCGCCACTGGAAGGCGGAGATCATCGAGATCAGCGATACCGGTATCGGCGGCATCAAGGAAGCTGTTGTCATGATCAAGGGACGCGGCGCGTACTCGAGACTCAAGTTCGAGTCGGGCGTGCACAGAGTGCAGAGAGTACCTGAGACAGAATCGTCCGGACGTATCCATACTTCGGCTGCTACAGTCGCCGTACTTCCGGAAGTCGACGACGTTGAGGTCGAGATCAATCCTAATGATGTAAAGGTAGATGTATACAGGGCATCCGGAAACGGCGGCCAGTGTGTAAACACCACGGACTCCGCGGTTCGCATGACCCACCTCCCTACAGGTATCGTCGTCACATGCCAGGACGAGAAGTCGCAGATCCAGAACAGGGAGAAAGCCATGAGAGTACTCAAGGCCAGACTCTATGATAAGATGGTGCAGGAGCAGAACGACAAGATCTCGGCTGACAGAAGAAGCCAGGTCGGTTCGGGCGACCGCTCCGAGCGCATCCGCACATACAACTTCCCGCAGGGAAGAATCACGGACCACCGCATAAACCTTACTTTATACAAACTTGACCAGTTCCTTGACGGAGATATCGACGAGGCAGTAGACGGACTGATCACTGCAGATCAGGCTGCTAAAATGAAGGACTTCGGATAGTGGAGAATTATCTTCTTGAAAGAAAACTTAGCGAGGAATCCAGAGATCTCCACAACAGGGCAGCGGAGAGTGTTTTTGTGCTCCAGACCATGCTCTCAAAGTATCTGACCCGCTTCCCGGACTTTACCGACCACTCATTCCTGCACAGCATGAACGTTCTTGATTACTGCAACAGGATAATCGGAGATGACCAGATAAAGAAGTTAAATCCCGAAGAATGCTACGTGCTGATCATGGGCTGTTACCTCCATGATATCGGGATGGGGATCAACAACCATGATTTTGCTGAGTTTTCAGAAGCGATGGACTTCGGTGATTACTTTGATTATCACGACGGGGCGGATGATGCGGCGACAGTCCGCGCCTTTCACAATGAATACAGTGGGCTTTTCATACGGAAGTATTCGAAGATTTTTGACATTCCCTCCGAAGAGATGACGAGGGCGATAATACAGGTTTCCCGGGGCCACAGGAAGACGGATCTTTTCAACCGGAGCGAGTTTGGAGACATACACGCCGGGGACGCCGTCATCAGGACGGCATATCTGGCTGCCGTCATGCGGCTGGCAGATGAGATAGATGTGGCTTCCGACCGCAATCCGATACTGCTTTTCGGAAACAAGACACTCACGGAAGAAGTAAGCATTGTTGAGTTCGGCCTTCATGAATCGATCATGCAGGTGGACGTGGGAGCTGACGCGGTCACGCTGCACACAAGACCTAAATCGGATGAGTACAGGCTGAGAATCGAAGCGCTGACAGATAAGATATCAAATACTCTCAACTACTGCAGGACAGTCGCTGAGCAGACATCGGATCTCAGGATCAGACAGAATAAAGTATTAATAAAGGAATGGGATTGAGACTGACCGTGCTTACGGTGACGTTTTAAATCTGACAGGAAAAACATAAATGGAAACTTTGAGATTGAGCACAAGAGAAAGCGACATTAAGCGTGCCGGCGAGATCATCAGATCAGGCGGACTTGTTGCTTTTCCTACAGAGACGGTCTACGGGCTGGGAGCCGACGCTCTCAACGCAGAGGCCGTCGCTTCTGTATATAAGGCAAAAGGCCGTCCTTCCGACAACCCTATGATAGTCCACATCGCCAATGCCACAGACCTCTACGAGCTTATCGACGGAGGGATCAGGGGCCTGAGCGATGAGGCATCAAAACTGATGATCAATCTGTGGCCGGGACCGCTGACGCTTATCTTTAAGAAATCGGACATCGTGCCTGACGTGACCACCGGAGGCCTGGATACGGTAGCCATCCGCATGCCTTCGAACCCGACAGCCAGGCGCCTCATAAAACTGACCGGCAGACCGGTCGCCGCTCCGAGCGCGAATCTCTCGGGCAGACCGAGTCCTACCACGGCGGACGACGTGCTCGAAGACATGGACGGACGCATCGATGCCGTGATCATGGGCGAACAGTGTGACGTGGGTATCGAATCCACGGTAGTTGATCTCACCGGCGAAAAGCCATATATCCTCAGACCGGGAGCGGTCACAAAGGAAAAGCTCGAGAGCATACTGAAAAGAGCTGTGCTCTATGACAACTCACTTCTCGAGAAGCCGGAGGCCGAAGCAGCGCCTGAAGACGGAGTCACTGACAGCGGATTCAAACCGAAGTCGCCGGGCATGAAGTATATCCATTATTCGCCAAAGGCGAGAGTGAGGCTTATCGAAGGAGACGATAAAGAGTTCCGTGACAAGGTCATGAAGCTCGGTCTTGAGGCAAGGGAGAGGGGCGAAAAAGCGGCCATCCTCGACTACGGCAATGACGCCGGAAAGGCTGCACACAAGCTGTTCGCAGAGCTCCGCGAGCTCGACAGACAGGGCTATGACCTCGTGCTCATCCGCACACTCGAAGAGAGAGGCTTCGGCTTCAGCGTCATGAACCGCATGCTGAAGAGCGCGGGTTACGATGTAGTTAAATAAGTTAATCAAGGGAAAACGGGACGGTTTTCTAAAAATCTTTATAAAAAACGCAATTAAATTACATGTTTCAGGGAGGCAAACAATGGGTAAAGTAATGATTTTCGATCACCCTCTTATTCAGCACAAGGTATCGCTTATGAGAGACAAGAACACAGCAAGTAAGGAGTTCAGAGATCTGGCGCGTGAAGTCGCGATGCTGATGACATACGAGATCACCAGAGATCTTCCTACAAAAGAGGTAGAGATCGAGACTCCGATCTGCCCTGCAAGGGTTCCTATTCTGGCCGGAAAGAAGCTTGCCATAGTTCCTATTCTCAGAGCAGGACTGGGCTTCGTTGACGGAATGCTTGAGATAATCCCGAGCGCGAGAGTCGGACACGTAGGCCTCTACAGAGATCCTGAAACACATGAGCCTGTTGAGTACTACTGCAAACTGCCTGAAGATATCGACCAGAGAAAGATCATCATCGTGGACCCTATGCTTGCGACAGGCGGAAGCGCTATCGCTGCTGTTGACTTCGTAAAGGCAAAAGGAGCAAAGGACATCGCTCTCATGTTCCTCATCGCTGCTCCGGAAGGCATCGAGGCACTCACATCGAAGCATCCTGATGTAGACATTTTCATCGCGGCCAAGGATGACCATCTCAATGAGAATGCTTACATCGTACCTGGACTGGGCGATGCCGGTGACCGTATTTTCGGAACAAAATAAAATATGCGGAGGAAAAAGATATGAAGATCGTAGTTGGAAGCGACCACGCAGCATATGAACTCAAGGAAGCAATCAAGGAAAAGCTGATCAGCGAGGGCCATGAGGTAATCGATGTAGGATGTGACTCGACTGAATCTGTGGACTATCCGAAGTACGGACACGCCGTAGGACGCGCTGTGGCGTCCGGCGAGGCCGAGCGCGGCATCGCCGTGTGCGGCTCAGGAATCGGCATCAGCATTGCCTGCAACAAAGTGCCTGGCATCAGAGCCGCACTCTGCACATCCGTAGAGATGGCAGAGATGTGCAGACGCCACAACAACGCAAATGTAGTCTGCATGGGTGCACGTATGATCAGCCAGGAGCTCGCCTTCGACATCATCGATACATGGATGACAACTGACTTTGAGGCAGGCAAGCATCTTCGCCGCATCAATGAGATCGAAGATATCTGGTTCTAAAAACACGGACTTCGTAAATAGCAAAAAACTGCTGGCCTTTCAGGCCAACAGTTTTTTGATAGGAGGCAAAGTTATATGAAAAAACCACTTATTGCACTTACCTTCGGTGATCCTGCAGGGATCGGTCCGGAGATCGTGATCAGGACTGTTGCGGATCCTGAAGTATTCAGAATGGCTGACTGCATCGTCATCGGTGACGCCGGGACAGCCGGACTGGCCATGAAAGCCGTTGGCGCGGATCTGAAGATAAACATCGTGGAAGATCCTGCTGAGGGTGATTACAGCGAGGGCATCCTCAACATCATCGACATGCATAACATCGATATGGCGGAGTTCGGGTACGGCAAAGTAAGCGCGATGTGCGGCAGGGCAGCGTACGAGTACATAGAAAAAGGCATTCAGCTTACCCTGGAAGGCAAGGCCGATGCGATATCCACAGCTCCTATCAATAAGGAAGCCATACGCGCCGCCGGAGTCGAATTCATCGGACATACAGAGATCTTTGCGGCGCTTACGAATACCAACGATCCGCTGACGATGTTCGAGACCAACGGAATGAGGATATTCTTCCTTACAAGACACGTGTCTCTCCGCGACATGGTCGACATGATCAAAAAAGAACGTATCATCGACTATGTGGTAAGATGCACTGAAGCTCTTGCGCGTCTCGGAGTCACTGAGGGGACAATGGCCGTAGCAGGACTCAACCCGCATTCAGGAGAGCACGGGCTCTTCGGCTGGGAAGAAGTAAACGAGATAGCGCCTGCCGTGGAGGAACTAAAGGCAATGGGCTATAATGTCGAGGGCCCGGTTTCCGCCGATTCGGTGTTCCATCAGGCAGCGCTCGGAAAATACAGCGCCGTTCTGTCGCTGTACCACGATCAGGGACATATCGCTGCAAAGACGCTTGATTTTGACCGCACCATCGCGATCACAAACAGCATGCCTATACTGCGCACTTCCGTAGATCACGGAACAGCCTTTGACATCGCAGGAAAGGGGATCGCAAGCGCAGTCAGCATGATCGAGTCCGTAAAGCTCGCGGCAAAGTACGCGCCTTATTTCACGAGATAAGCAAAGAGATAAATTATGCTTCTGATTTTCAGCAAAGTGCTGGTCGTATTCATTTATATCGGTGTTGGTTTTGTGGCTAACAGGCTTGAAGTGCTTCCGGAAGAGTCCGCGAAGCACTTTATCAGTCTTGTCATGGGAATAACCGTGCCGTGCCTGGTAATAAGCTCCATAACGGGGCAGGACATAAACGGAGACATGTACAGAAATACCGTACTCGTCCTGGCGCTGACAGTGCTGATACTTGTTGTGACTGCCTTCGCAACGACTTTCATATCGGACAGGATATTTCCGTGGAAGGACCAGCAGGACAGGAACGTTCTGGCATCTGCCATGACAGGCTGCAATGCGGGGTTCATGGGACTGCCGATCGCAAGCGCGGTATTCGGAGAACTGGTCTTCTATTATCTGGTCATACAGAACATAGCAAATAATCTGTATCTGTTTGTGATGAGCCTTGCGCAGCTGCACCATCGTGAAAGCGAAAAATCGTCAAGGAGTCTTCGCGAAAAGTTAAAACCGCTGGTGAATCCTACTTCCTTGGCTACGATCATTTCGCTTGTAATGCTGTTCACAGGTATCCATCTGCCGGCATATGCCATGGACATTTTCGAGACGCTGGGAGATATCACCATTCCGCTGTCCATGATCCTGGTGGGAGTGCAGCTGGGTGGAGCTGATATCAAAAAACTGATCGTCGATAAAGCTCTTCTGATCACGGCGGCGATAAAGCTGATAGCAGTGCCGGCTCTTGCCTTGCTGATCCTCATGCCTGTGCCGGTCGCCAAGGTGGTAAAGCTTACTGCTCTACTTGGAATGTGCTTCCCTTCAGCAGTGATCGGCGTGGCCGTATCAGCGCAGGAGCATAAAAATTCGCAGCTCATGGCCGAGGCTGTGGCGATCACCACGCTGCTGTCTGTCATTACCTTGCCGCTGTGGATCATGCTGATCAGTTATTTTTTCTTATAAGTGCATGAGGTTTGACAGAAACAGCCGTAAATGGTATATTTTGAGCGTCGCGAAAGGACTGAAAAGTCAAGACTTCGGCTCTGCAGCGTGACTGCGGGGCCGTTTAAATAAGCAAAGAAATCAAGGAGAAAAACGATGAAAAACCTTATTCCTGACAATGTCAGTAAGCACACCAATGTGTATGATGTGCTTGAAGAAAGAGGACTTATTGCGCAGTGCACGAATCCTGAAAAATTCAGAGAACTGCTCGGAAAAGAAAAGATCAAATTCTACATCGGATTCGACCCTACTGCAGACTGCCTGCACATCGGGCACTTCATTCCGATGATCACAATGATGTATATGCAGAAGTACGGCCACACCCCTGTATTCCTGCTGGGCGGCGGCACTGGCGAGATCGGAGATCCTTCAGGCAAGGCCGACATGCGTCAGGTAATGACTATAGATACGATCGATGAGAACTGCAGACAGTTCAAGAAACTCTTCGACAAATACATCGATTTTGACGATGAATGGAAATACGAGGGCAATGAGGGCGTCTATACTCCTGGCCACCAGAACAGGGAGCCGATCCCGGGCAAGGCCGTAAGCGTAAACAACGCCGAGTGGATCAGACCTGCAAAATTCACTGAGTTTGCAAGATTCATCGGATCGCAGTTCAACGTAAACACCATGCTCCGCGCTGACTGCTTCAAGACCCGTATGGACAGAGACATCGGACTTTCGTTCTTTGAGTTCTCATACATGCTTCTCCAGAGCTATGACTTCTACGTAATGCACAGAGATTTCGGCCTGATGGCACAGCTCGGCGGAAACGATCAGTGGTCAAACATCATCGGAGGAATCGACCTTACAAGAAAGCTGATGGGAGACGAGGTATTCGGACTGACAGTATCACTTCTTCTCAAGAGCGACGGCCAGAAGATGGGCAAGACTGTCGGCGGAGCGCTCTGGCTCGACGAGAGAAAGACTCCTGTATACGACTTCTTCCAGTACTGGCGTAACGTTGATGATGCAGATGTCAACACATGCCTGCGCATGCTGACCTTCCTTCCTATGGAAGAGGTCAACAGACTGTCCGCTCTTGAGGGATCCGAGATCAACAAGGCAAAGGAAGTCCTCGCATACGAGGTCACCAAGCTGGTTCACGGCGAAGAGAAGGCTCAGAAGGCTCTCGAAGCCAGCCGTGCTGTATTCGCAGGCGGCGGAGTTTCCGACAACATGCCTACAAAGGAATTTGATGCTTCTCTCTTTGCAGGTGACGGAATGGGACTTGCAGCTCTCCTTAAGGAAGCAGGACTCGAGCCATCTACATCCGAGGCCTACAGAACCATCCAGGGCGGCGGAGCAAGGATCAACGGCCAGCAGATAACCGACAAGAGATACTCGGTAACAGAAGCCGACTTCAAGGATGGAGAACTCATCCTCCAGAAGGGCAAGAAGAAATACATGAAGATCACGCTGGCATAGTCTGCCGGAGAAATAAAAAATACGGTCCCCGTCTCATTCAGTGAGGCGGGGACATTCGCTTTTGGTATAATGTCCTTAGAGCATAGGAAATAATATGGAAAGCTGAGGAGTAAAAAGCCGGATGAAGTATACAGAACTCATAATAAAGGCAAAAAGAAACAGCTCTGAGATAGTGCAGGCTGTGCTTCTTGAAGCAGGGTTCGATTCCATGCAGATCGATGACCCGCTGGACGCGGTCGACATAGCGGAACACCGTGATGTCTACAAGTATGACTATATAAATGAAGAGATCTCACGGGCGGCAGAAGAAGCGGGATCAGCAGATGATACGATAACGGCCACTCTGTACTTTACGGATGATGAAGAGGGGCAGAGCCGGCTGACTGAAGCAGTGTCCCTGCTTTCCGGGATGGACGGAGTATCGCTCGTGACTGAAGAGACCGGTGATGACAGCGAGTGGCTCTACAAATGGCAGGAGCACTTCAGACCGACCAAGGTCGGCGAACGCATAGTCGTGAAGCCGGGATGGGAGGACTACGAACCTGCCGAAGGGGAGCTCGTAATCGAAATGGATCCCGGCATGGCGTTCGGAAGCGGACTGCATGAGACGACGTCGATGTGCATAAAAGCCCTTGAAAAGGATCTTGGGGACGGTTCGGAAAGATCGTACGACCCGTCACGTTATCCTATAAAAGTCCTCGATGTCGGTACGGGAACCGGGATACTCGCCATGGCGGCGGTACTGCTCGGAGCAGACGAAGCTCTCGGCATAGACATAGATGACGAAGCGGTACGTGTTGCCGGTGAGAACATCGCAAAGAACGGTCTCGAGGGAAGGATAAGCATCAGGCACGGCAATCTGATGGACGGTATCGATTACAGGCCTGACATTATAGTCGCGAACCTCATGGCAGATCTGGTGATCATGCTCTCTCCTGCTGCTGCCTCGCAGCTCGCGCCGGGAGGCATCTATATCACTTCGGGGATACTGGATATAAAGGAAGAAAGCGTAAAAAAGGCCATAGAGGATGCGGGCTTTGATATAATAGAGGTGCTTGCGGACGGAGAATGGCGCGCGATAACAGCGTCGAGGAGGTAACAGCAGAATGAAGGTGCGTTCAAAAGCGGGACCGCTCCTTGCGCCCGTGCCATCAGTAATGGTGAGCTGCGGAAGCATGGAGGAGTCAAACATCATCACGATAGCCTGGACGGGCATAATCAATTCGGATCCCCCGATGACATATATTTCCGTTCAGCCTAAACGTTATTCCCACGATATAATAGAGAAGAGCGGCGAGTTTGTGATCAATCTGGTCCCGTCAGCTCTCGCTAAGGCAATGGACTTCTGCGGGGTGCGCTCGGGACGCGATGTCGACAAGTTCAGCTCCCAGGGCCTGACGCGCGAGGCGGCCGAAACGGTAGCTGCTCCGATGATCGCCGAGTCTCCGGTAAACCTGGAGTGCAGGGTTAAGGATATCGTAAGGATGCCTACGCACGATATGTTCATGGCAGAGATAACAGCCGTTCATATAGACGAAAAGTATGTTGATGAAAAAGGCGCCTATAACTTCGGCGCCATGGATCTTGTGGCATTCAGCCACGGTAAGTATTATAAGCTTTCGCCTGAGGAATTCGGTACCTTCGGCTACAGCGTGATGAAGCCGAAAACGCTGAAGCGCAGGAATGCGGAAAAGGCAAGGCGCAAAAGAAGAAAATAACAGATGGAGGGCATGATGGTCAAGGAAGTATGTATGGAAAAGATGCTCAGTGACGCTACTGAGAATTTCACAACCGGTTTTATGTGTTCGGAATCAGTGCTCGAGGTGCTGAACAGGCACTATGAGCTCGGAATAGGCGAGGAAGCGATCGCCCTCTCGACTGGATTCCCTTACGGATTCGGTGACGGCGGAAATGTCTGCGGAGCTGTTGCGGGCGCAACGATGTGTCTGGGCAAGGTGTTCGGCAGAACTGTAAAAGGCGACCCTGCGTTCAAAAAGTGCATCGACCTCGTAAGAGAGCTCAACGATGATGTCGCGAAGGAATATGTCAGCAGCATCTGCCCTGAACTGATCGCGAATTATGAATTCACGGATCCAAAGCGCAAGATCTACTGCACCGGAATAGTCCACGCCTGCATCAGATCGTTCGCGAAAATAATGGAGCGCGAGTGCGGCGTCGCGGTAAAGTAATAAGACGCGAAAAGCATTGAAAAATGCGCTAAAAGCGATTACAATTTAACCACAAATATGACTTTACTTCACATGTTTGCCTGACGGCAAGGAGGATATAAATCATGGATATGGAAACCATCATGAAAATGATGCTGCAGAGCGGAGCTCTTGAGCAGGTAAGCGGCAGGCTCGGAGTAGACGACAAGAGCGCAGAGTCCGCGATCGAGCTGGTCATGCCTATGCTCCTCAAGGGAATGCAGGGCCAGATGAACAACAAGAACACCCAGCAGGGATTCCTGCAGGCGCTGCTTGATCACAGCACAGATGACACGGATGACCTCAGGAAGGCTGTAAAGAACGCAGACGTTGAAGACGGCACCAAGATCGTTAATCACCTGCTCGGAAGACAGCAGCAGGAGGAAGTTGCGGCAGCAGCCAGAAAGAAGAGCGGACTTGACACCAAGACCATTCTCAAGATCATGGCCATCATGGCTCCTATCCTGATGTCCAAGATGGGCAAGCAGGCAAAGACACAGACAGCCAAGGCAAGCTCAAATGATATGATCAGTGTTGTCGGTGGCCTCCTCGACGGAGTTGACGCTAAGGACGTTGTCAACATCCTCGGGATGCTTATGAAGTAAGCTTTTTATAAGATAGAAAATTTGAATGAAGGCCGACACCCGGAGTGCCGGCCTTTGTTTCTGAGACTGTTGAGATAGATAAGGATTGTTGGTAAAATTCAGGTATGGATCAGGATAGAAGAGATGCCGCCGCATGGGCGAAGGAATGGTATATAAGAAAGAGAAACCGCAGAGTGCTTATGGTGCTGGGTGCGATCCTGCTTGTCGCAGCGATAGCATATGCGGTCAATTTCGTGATAGTTCACGTTGAACGCACCACCTTCCAGTCCGTTGAGGATATGAGGAAGGCTATGCAGGGAAGATACGCCATAGAGCGTGATTATGAAGATATCATAATCGAAGGCGATGACATCACACTCACCTATCTTGCCTACACGCACTACAACAGGGAGTACGCCGAAAGATACGGCTACAACTACGATGAACAGGACTCGGTCTACGAAGACCACGTCGTTAAATGGGACTACAGAAACGGTGTCATAAAGACAGAATGGATGGGCGACATATTTGTCGACAAGGACGGCAACATCAGGCGCGGGGACTACACATACGGAACCTTTTACAAGACTGACAAGCCTCGTCCGGAGCCTATCGATCCTTCGACACTGAACAATCCTGAGGGCGATATCGATGCTGACATTCCGCTTGAGGAAGAAGAAGCCTTCGAAGAAAGAGAGGAGAGCCTAGAGTCGACTGAGGACGCCGCAGAAGACGCGGCAATAGAGGGCGAAAACGATGTGCAGGCTTAGAGTCATCAGAACAGACTGTACTGATCCCTATGTAAACCTTGCTGCTGAAGAGTATCTTACAATGAACGCGGATGACGGCGTGATGACGCTGTTCTTATGGCAGAACGCGCACACGGTAGTCATCGGAAAGAATCAGAATCCCTGGCGCGAATGCAACGTTGAGCTGATAAAGCATGATGACATTTACCTCGCCCGCCGCATGTCGGGAGGAGGAGCCGTATATCATGATCTGGGAAATCTCAACTTCACGTTCATCGCAAGGGACGGTCTCTTCGATATAGAAAGACAGACGGATGTGATACTCCTCGCATGCAGACTGCTTGGGATCAACGCGGTCAAGACCGGAAGAAACGACCTTACAGTTACAGGCAGAAAGTTCTCCGGTCACGCGTATTATTCATCGCACGGATTCAATTACCATCACGGAACCATCATGATGGACGTGAAGGGAGACGACCTGTCGAGATACCTGAACGTGTCAGCAGACAAGCTGAAGTCTAAGGGAGTTGAATCCGTAAGGTCAAGAGTGACGAATCTCAGAGAGCATGTGAGCGGAGCTCTGGGAAGCGCGGATACAAGAGAGCTCATACTCGCCATGCAGGACGCAATGGTCAGAGCGGCTTCGAGAGAATACGGCTGCGAGGCAGTGGAAGAGGACCTTCCGCAGATACCGCAGGCACTTCTCGACAAATACGCTTCGGAAGAGTGGAGGCTCGGCACAAAAATACCGTTCACGAGGAACATAGAGCACAGATTCGAATGGGGCGGAGTTGAGATACAGCTCGAGATGAAAGGCGAGTACATCAGAGACTGCCGCATCTATTCCGACGCGCTCGAGACGGAAGTATTCGATGTTCTCGGGGAGCTGATCAGAGGATGCAGATACGACGCAGCCGACATAAGCGGGCTCAGCGTCCGGCTGCCTGAGGGCACATCCGCAACAGCATATGAGATATTGGGGCTTATAGCTAAGTCAGTTTAATCCATTAAATATATCTACAGAAAGGAATTTCGAAATGAGCGAATTCAATTATGATCTCCTTATCATCGGAGCAGGTCCTGGCGGTTACGAGGCTGCCTTCTATGCTGCAGAGCTCGGAATGAAAGTGGCTATCGCAGAGAAGGACCGCGTGGGCGGCACATGCCTTAACAGAGGATGCATCCCGACAAAGGCACTCATGCATTCTTCGGATGTCTACAGAGACGCGGCTCACGGAGCTGAAGTCGGCGTAGAGGTCGAAGGCCTGCACGCAAACCGTGCAAGGATCGGCGAGCGCAAGGATGAGGTCCTCGACACACTGAGAAACGGTATCAGCGGACTTATCAAGAAGAAAAAAATCGACCTTCTCGAAGGAGAGGCTATGGTGGTTGCTCCGCACCGCGTCAAGATCAACGGCGAGGAGTACACGGCAGAGAACATCATGGTTGCTACAGGCTCGAAGCCATTCATGCCTCCTATTCCGGGCTATGATCTCCCGGGCGTTGTCGACAGCACGGAACTGCTCGACATGGGTGCAGCAGAGATCCCTGAATTCGTCATCATAGGCGGCGGAGTCATCGGCATCGAGTTTGCTACGATCTATGCAGATCTCGGCGATCACGTTACAGTCATCGAGGGCATGGACAGACTGCTCCCTATCATCGACAAGGAGATCGGCCGCAGCATCAAGATGACACTCGAGAAGAAGGGCGTCACGGTCCATGTTGCATCTCCTGTGCAGAAGATCGAAAAGGACGGCGACAAACTGGTTGTAACACTCAAGAATAAGAAGGGTGAAGAGATCCGGGTAACAGCAGACAAGGTCCTGATGTGCGTAGGCAGAAGACCTAACACAGCCGGAGTATTCAGCGAAGAGCTGCTGAAGGAGTATCCGGATCTTCAGGACGGCAAGGGCTTCATCAAGGTAGATGAGAAGTACGAGACTCCTGTCAAGGGCGTATACGCTATCGGAGACTGCATCGGCGGCATACAGCTGGCTCACACCGCATCGGCAGAAGGCCGCAACGCAGTAGCGCTGATCAACGGCTGCCAGGCTACCATCAACATGGGAACCGTTCCAAGCTGCATCTACACCGACCCAGAGATCGCTGTAGTCGGACTGACTGCTGACGAGGCAAAGGAAGCAGGCATCGAAGTGATCACAAAGAAGTACCCGATGTCCGCAAACGGCAAGACCATCATCGCAGGACTCGACAGAGGCTTTGTAAAGCTGGTTGCAAGAGCAGACGACCACAAGATCATCGGCGCGCACCTGCTCTGCGGAAGAGCTTCCGACCTGATTGGCGAGCTGGCAGTAGCCATCGGCCGCGGCATGATGCTCGAGGAAGTAGCAAACATAATTCATCCGCATCCATCCTTCGCGGAAGCGATCATGGAGGCTGCAAGACTGTAGTACACAGGGACAAATCTTTATAGCAATTAAAACAGCCCCGGGACAGGATCAGCCTGCCCGGGGCATCAGTATCAGAAAAGCATGAAACAGAGAGTTTACCGTTATGACAATATAAAAGCGCTGCTCATTTTCCTGGTCGTGGTCGGACACATGACTACCGACTACGCTCCGGACTCATGGGCAGTCCGCTGGGTCACAGTCTGGATATTCTCTTTTCACATGCCTGCGTTCGTGCTTACGAGCGGCATACTTCACAAACGGTATATCACTGAAGAACAGGCGGCTGCCGGAATGAAAGGAACTGTACGGCTGAGGTGGGACAAAGTGATCGGTTACATACTTTGCGCCTATGCTCTCAAGGTCTTCCTTTATTACAGCAGGATGCTCATCTGGCCGGATCCGCCGTGGCACTGGCTGTCTGAGCACTCGATACCATGGTATCTGTTCGTGATGGCGGAGTATGAGCTCCTCTTCTACCTGATGAGGCGCATAGACGGAAAGGTGAAGCCGTGGATCATAGTCGCAGCGTCGTTCGCGCTCTGCTCGGCGGCGGGCTATTTCCATCTGCCTGCAGAGGGTGACTTCTTCTGCCTGCTGAGATTCTTCAACTTCCTGCCGTTCTATGCCATCGGATACTATCTCGACATGGGAGAGTTCAATGAATGGCTCGACCGGAAGTGGCTCAGGGTGACAGGCTGGATCGTCATAGCCGTTTCGCTGGCAGCTTTTGCAAACGGTCCATGGTCGATCTATGGCCTGCGCAAGTGGTTCACGGGAAGGCGCTCATACGAGTGGCTGCTTGGGGAATTCGATTTTGCTCCGGGATCAGGATGGTGGATACGCCTGGCTGTCTGGGCTTTTGCCCTGATCATGACTATTGCGGTGATGGCGGTGATACCGGACAGGGAGATGGGACGTGTTTCGGTTGTAGGACGCAGGACGCTGGGCATCTATTTCTGGCATAAGCCGACGCAGTACCTGCTTAAGATCGGCGATGTGCTGCCGAGACTGGTGGTGCTGTTCGGAGGAACATATGACGCGTCTGTCGCCGGCACCGTACACGGGCATGCGTTCGGAGGCAGTCCGCTTTCCATGACGGTGGGACTGCTGGCATACCTCGTGATCTGCGCGCTCATTACTTTTGTGTTCAGCCTCAGGATATTTGAGCATCCGTGCTCGGACATAATGAAGCTGTGCAGCAGGCTGATGAACCGTGGAACGGGCAAAAAAAGTCCTTGAATTCAGCGTTCTGATATGTATAATTATAGGGCACGCTCTAATAGGCGTGCCTGTTAAATATAACTTTCTGCGCAGGGCAAACCTGCGCCAACAAGACCACAGGAGGTGTCAACATGAGAGATTATGAACTTCTATTCGTGCTTGATCCAAGCCTGGACGAAGAAACTAAGGCAAACCTCATTGAGACAGTAAAGACTGTTATCAATGCTGGCGGCGAGGCCGGAGAAGCTGATGTTTGGGGCGACAGAAGACTTGCTTACAGCATCAACAAGAAGAACACAGGTTACTATGTAGTGATCCCGTTCAAGGCCGAAGCAGACCTGCCGAAGGAACTCGACAGAAGACTCAGGATCAATGAAAACGTCATGAGGCATATCATCGTTTGCCAGGACGAAGAGTAAAAGCAAGGGGAGGTAAGTTATGAACAGTGTAATACTTATCGGAAGACTTGCCAGAGACCCGGAACTCAGCTACACGCCGAACACCCAGAATGCTATGTGCCGCTTCACTATCGCGGTTGACAGACCTAGAAGACAGGGTGAAGATCAGGGTGCTGATTTCATCAGGATCACTGTATGGGGCAGACAGGCTGAGACTTGCGACCGCTACCTCAGCAAAGGCAGACAGGTTGCCGTCATGGGTAGGATCCAGACAGGAAGCTACAAGAACAGAGAAGGTGTCACAGTCTATACTACAGACGTAGTAGCCGACAGAGTTGAATTCCTCGGCGGCGGCAATGGTGGACAGGGCGTAAGCCGTGATACGTTCACCGGCAGAGAGCCGAGCTTCGGCGGAACGACTCAGAACACCGGCTTCAGCGCACCGCAGGAACCTTTCACAGGTTTCGACGACATGCCTGATACATTCCAGGCGGCTGAAGATGACATTCCATTCTAAGAAAGGGGAAAGCACGAATCATGGAAAGAAATTCAAGACCTAAGCGCATGAATACAGGCATGAGAAGACGCAAAGTCTGCCAGTTCTGCGCTGACCAGGACAAGAAGATCGACTACAAGGATGCAGAGACTCTTAAGAAATACATCACAGAGAGAGGTAAGATCCTCCCTAGAAGAGTCACGGGCACATGCGCAATGCACCAGAGAGCAGTTGCGAAGGCTATCAAGAGAGCCAGAGTAGTCGCTATACTGCCATTCGACGCAGATCAGTAAAAACAAAACAGGGAGCCGGCCCGTGCAGGACCGGCTCTCTTTGTTATTGAGGATCATATGGCAAAAACCAACAGCAGAAAAGTACTGAGAGCCATGAACCTGAGCATGCATCAGTGGATCAGGTTCTTTTCTGCTGCGTCCGTTATCCTCTTTGCCGTCTTCACGCTGGCCGTGATCATGGCGTTCAACCACTATAAACTTTATCCGGGAGTGGTCGAGAGAGATTCGCTCAGCTCTCCGGGCAGGGGCTCAGACTATATAGTCGTCAGCTGGGACGGGACGCACAGCACCGACAAGTACAAGGTGTGGGTCAAGGAGTACTCTCTGGTCAAAGAAGAAATGGACGCTCTTGAAAAAGAAGAGAGTGGGGACGGAGAGGCTGAGAAACCGCAGATCATTCCGGACGACAGCTGGACCGAGCTGGAGACCGATGTTCCGGAGATAACGGTAGAAGACCTCAAGGCCAACACCTCTTATGCGTTCATTGTCAGGGCCGACAACGAAAAGAAAGAAGGGATCCCTACAAGACCGAGACGCTTCAAGACCAAGAAAATCCAGAAGATCGATGTCAGCAAGACGATCACCAAATTCACATTCAGCAAGCCGTTCAAGCTTGGATCCGCGCAGACAGATCTCCTGTACGAATCGAGCGATCCGGATGTTGCCAAAGTCGATCCGGAAACAAACGAGATAGAGATCACGGGAGCGGGAAACGCTGAGATCACTATCAGCGCCAAGTCGAACAGTGAATATGTTGGGACGAGCAAGATGGTTGAGCTTGAGGTGATCGACGGATCGCCGGTGACTGCCGGCGGAGCGACGCCGAACATAATCTATCATCTGGATTCCGACAACTGTGAGGTGGTAAAGACGGTGACAGGTGAAGGCGGTGCTTCGGTGCCTCAGGGACTTGCGTACACCGGAGACAAGTACATCATCTCATACGGCATGGGCAGCCCTAACCGCATCATCAGTTTTGATGTAGACGGAGAGGGTAAGGAGGTCAGCGTGCCGACCGTCTCAATGGGCCATCCGAACGGATTCACTTTTGCCAATGAGAACGGACGCTGCTACTGCGTAAGAGGATGGACATCGACCGCCTATACGTATGAACCGACTTCTGACAGCTATGGTTCGATCAGCCTGTCATACGGGTGCTCGGGCATCGGTTACGACAGAAAGGAAAAGCTGCTCTATACCTGCTCGCGTACGGCGATGGTGGCATATGATATCAGCGACGGCTACAGCGTCAAGTACAGATGTGGCGTGGTAAAGCACAGCGGAACAGTATACACTCAGGACTGCGGAGGTCACGCGGGCATCATGCTCAGATGCCTGTCGGGCAGCAGCAAGCACGGTATCAACTACATTGACCTTTACGACATGAAGAACGGGATGTATCTGGGAACGTTTACCTGTGACCTCTCGGAAGTCGAGAGCTGCATAGTTGATGATGACGGATTCCTTGAGATCCTGGCGAACAATTCAAGCAATGTCGACTATATCTGGAAGACAAACCTGAACATCGAAACGCTGGGTCAGGGTCTGTAAAAAAGGCATGAGAAAAGGAGCTTCATCTGAAGCTCCTCTTTTATTGCTAGCCTTTTCTGAGCTCTGCTATCTTCTGCCTTGCGATGATCGCGAGATAAAGGATCTCGTTGGCAGGTGTAGGTATGCCGTGCTTTTTGCCGAGCCTTACGACCTCGCCTGCGTATTCGTCTATCTCGATCGGTCTGCCCGCCTCGTAGTCCTGAAGCATGGACATCTTCTTGTCAGGCGGGAAATTGACGAGTATTTCGATGATGTCGTCGCGGTCTTCCTCTGTCAGATCTACGCCCTCTGCCCACGCGAGCTGAAGGATCTCATCCATGAGCATGCGCATCAGCGTCCTGACTTCTTCGACCTGTCCGAAGAATCCGCATTCAGCCTGCACCTCGACGGCCGTCTGGCTGGCTCCGGTGTTGAGCATCCATTTACGCCACTTGGCTCTGCGCATGTCGTCGTATACCTTGACATTGATGCCGAGCTCCTTGAGCCTTTCGTACGCCTCTGTTACTTCAGGCTTCGGATCGCGGTTATCCGCATACCCGATCTGCATCTCGCCGAGAGTGGTATAAAATACCTTGCGGCTCATGCGGTGAGCATCGGTTCTGAGAACTACCCCGTAAAATACTCTGTTCTCAGGGAAATGCCCCTCGAGCAGCGTAGTCGTGGTGATGCCGTTTTCTATAGGGAGCAGGATGGTCTCAGGATCTATCAGCGTGCGGATATCCTCGATGACCGAATCCATGCTGTATGTTTTTGCGGCAAGGATGAGCAGGTCGATGTGTATTCCCTGCGAAGGATCAGAGTAAACTTTAGGGAAAAATATCTCGTTGTTTACGGAAATGCCCTTCGTTGTGAGACGCTCTGCGCGCGCTCCCGTCGCAAGCAGATATACGTTCTCGGGATCCCTTTTATACATTTCATACATCAGCGCGCTGCCGACTGAACCGGCGCCCAGAATGCCGACTGTTTTTATCATTTGCACTACCTCTCTGAATAAAAAATGGTATCTGTCATAAGCATAACAGATACCATACTTCCTTTTCTATACTTTCAAAACTATTTCAGTTCATTTACGTTCAGAGGCGTCTTCCATATGTAATCCGTGTCATCGCCCAGTTCGTTGATGAGGAGCCTGACGTATCCGTCATTGCCGACGACCGCGCTTTCGATCTCGCCGAAGGTGATCTTGATCGAGCCGAGGTATGCGTTGTCCTTTGCCCTGTAAACATCGAGATAGTTGGTCGATCTCTTGTTGGCTCCGCTGATGCCGTGGAATATGAATCCTCCGCCTGCACCGCAGTCCTGTATGTAATGGAAGAAGCCGTGGCTGCATCTTGAGAACAGCTTCATGTGCGTGAAGGATCCGTTAGTGCTGTACGCCCTTATGCCTGTGTGTGAAGTAGCGTAGAGCCGGTTGGTCTCCTTATCATATGCAACACCAGAAGATGAATACGGAGTTGCGGATTTTCCGAACTTTCCGGTCGCAGGGTTCCATGTGTATATCGTCTTCTGGTTGCCCTTGAAGATATAGCACATCTTGGTGACCGGATCCCAGGTGATTCCGTTAGGGTGTCCGATGCAGAACGAGAACTTGGAGGCATCCAGCCGCTTTCCCTTGGCTGAGTATGTCACTATGCTCTGTCCGGCAGCCATGCCGTAAAGAATGTAGTATTTGCTTCCGGTAAATGCAAAGCCCTGAGGGACCTTGGCGTTCTTGTAGCCCTTTATGGCAAAGAGCTTTTTGCAGTTCGATGTGTCGAAGGTATATACGATCCTGGCATCACCGCCGCCTGTCGGGTTCCTGAGCAGTGCCTGTGCGAGAGTGGATTTGCCTTTAAGCTGTTTCTTTGTCTTTGTAATGAAGATGGATTTTCCGACTTTGACGTAATCACCGCAGACGTATCCCGTCTTGCTGCCGATCTTTGCCCTGTACCAGATGTCGCTGCTTCCGGAGCGCCTTGCCGGTAACTGAAGAGTGATCTGTGTCCCCATTGCCATGGTTCCCAGCTTCGAGAATGTAGTGGCGGGGCCTTTTCTGTAGTTGAGAGCGTCCGTGGCTACGGCAGAAGTGCTGCCGAATCCGGTGACGTTTACGAAATCTGCCCTTACATATCCTGTCTTGCTGCCGGTTGTGACCTTGTACCAGCGGCTCGAAGCTGAATTGCTGGTGGCGGTGGTGAAGACCTCCATGTGGATGGTGAGAGCAGTACCTTTGTTAAGCAGTCCCAGTGACGCCGAATTTGTAGTCGCGGATTTCCTGATGTTGACATAGCTGTCGTTGATCTTGCCCTTTCCCGTTACCGACGCAGCTTCGGCTGTGAAGGAAGGCGCGCTTAATACAGGCAGGGCTGTGAGGATCATTGCCGCCGCGAGCATGAGCGTGACCGCTTTTTTTGTTATTGTGCTTATCTTCTTCATGGCGATACCGTTCCTTTCTGTCAAAGGCGGACTGACCGGCACCCCGGCGCTGTGCGCAGGCCGGCAAGTCTCCATTGAAATTATAGAAAGGCGGGTATTAAGGGCTCAATAAATCTATATAAACAAAAACCTTTATATTTCGTAAGGCGTTGAGGTTTCGCAATTAGAACACAAAATCAGGCGTTTTTTGCTTTATAATATTAACGTTATGAGTATGTGGGAAATTATTTATACATTTACAACATGGGTAGCCAGAGTACATGAACACGTCCTGCAGATCAACGATGCGGGAGGCTGGTACTTTGACGACAAGCAGCTGCACTTCATCGTATTCGGACTGTTCGGCATGGCGCTTATCTTTGTGCTGTATCCGCTGTTCAAGATGCTCGCAAAGAGAGATCATACAATGGTGATCACCTGGCTGTATGTATTTACTGTGATAATTGTTCTGGCTTTCGCTATAGAGGTAGGCCAGTGGTATACCGGAACCGGTGTAATGGAGAGTACGGATATCGCGTACGGCATAACCGGGTTCCTTGTCATGTTCCTTATTTTTGCAATTCTGCGCGGACTCTACCACGGGATCAGGGCGCTTGTGAAAAAGGACGACAGAAAAACCAGGGTCTACTCTAAGGAAGATCTGGAAAAATACGGCAAATAAATACACGGGGGAAACGATGAAAAAGGTCGGACTTATCATGGGAAGCGACAGCGATCTGCCTGTAGTGCAGAAGGCTGCATCCGTACTGAAAGAGCTGGAAATACCTTATGAAGCGCATGTGTATTCGGCGCACAGGACTCCTGCCGAGGCAAGAGACTGGTCGCTGGCGGCAAGGGGCGAAGGCTTCGGTGTTATCATTGCCTTCGCCGGCATGGCAGCCCACCTTGCTGGAGCGATCGCTGCAAACACAACGCTCCCTGTTATTGGCGTGCCATGCAAAAGCGCTGCGCTTGACGGCATGGACGCTCTTTTATCGACCGTGATGATGCCGAGCGGCATCCCGGTCGCGACAGTCGCGATCGACGGGGGCAAAAACGCAGCGCTCCTTGCCGCCGAGATACTCGCTCTTTCTGACGAAGAGCTTGCGCAGAAGCTTATCGCGCGCCGTGAAGCAGAGTCGAAGGCAGTGCTCGTCAAGGACGAGGGGATAGCTGCCCGTATATAGACTGTAATATTGACAATAGAAGGCTTGATCAAGCGACGGGCGAAGACTCTGAGACAGCGGGCACATGGCCGGCCGGCTGAACTGGAGACATGGTTCGTATGGTGCTTTTTTAAGCGTGTTAGTGAAAACCACAAGGAGGACTGAGGATGAAACTGGTTTACACAGGCAAGACCAAAAACGTATTTGAACTCGAGAACGGCAATTACCTTCTGAAGTTCAAGGATGATGTCACAGGCAAGGACGGAAAGTTCGATCCGGGCGAGAATTCGATCGGACTTACTATCGAGGGCGTCGGAGATATCAATCTCCAGATGACTGACTACTACTTCAAGAAAATCAATGAAGCGGGCATCAGAACACACTTCGTGAAGGCGAACTTCGAAGATACGACCATGGAAGTAAAGCCGGCAAAGGTCTTCGGACACGGCCTTGAGGTCATCTGCAGACTCAGAGCTGTCGGCAGTTTCATCAGAAGATACGGCGAATACATCGAGAGCGGCACTGAGCTTCCTTACTATGTGGAGACTACATTCAAGAACGATGCTCTTGGCGATCCGCTCGTGACCAAGGACGGACTCGTGGTGCTCGGGATTATGACAGAAGAGCAGTACGACGACCTCAGGGACATGACCCAGAAGATCACTAAGATCGTTGCTGACGACATGAAAGAAAAGGGCCTCGACCTTTACGACATAAAGTTCGAGTTCGGATATGATGCAGACGGCAACGTGATGCTCATAGACGAGATCGCATCAGGCAACATGCGTGTATACAAGGACGGAGAATACATCGAGCCGCTCAAGCTGAATGAACTCTTCTTCGCATAGAACGACCGAAAGGAAGGTTATATGGGAGGCTTCTTCGGCATCACATCGAATGAAAACTGTATACTGGACGTCTATTTCGGCGTAGATTACCATTCCCACCTCGGCACCCGCCGGGGCGGTTTGGCTTCATATGATAAAGAGCGTGGCTTTCAGCGCGAGATACATAATATCGAAAACGCGCCTTTCCGAACAAAATTCGAGGGAATACTCAGCAAGATGAAAGGCAGCGCGGCCATCGGCTGCATAAGCGACATGGATCCCCAGCCTCTGCTCTTCCGTTCGGCCGCGGGCACATACGCGATCTGCACCGTCGGTGTCATCAATAACGTCGACGATATCACGGACATAGTGCTCAAGGGTTCACACGGGCACCTTGAAGCCATGACGGGCGGAAGGATCAACCAGACAGAGCTGACTGCGGCTCTCATCTCCGAAAAGGAAGATCTTATAGAGGGAATCAGATACGCTCAGCAGACTATCGAAGGCTCGGCAACGATACTCGTTCTCAAGGAAGGCGGCAGCATAATCGCCGCACGCGATCTCAAGGGCAGGATTCCGATGAGCGTGGCGGTAAGCGAAAACGCTGCAGCGGTAAGCTTTGAATCATTTGCGCTCCTGAAGGCAGGCTTTGAGGAATTCCGGGATCTCGGACCGGGAGAGATAGTAGAACTCACGCCGGGAGAATGCAGACAGCTGGTTGCCCCGGGAGAAGAGATGAAGATCTGCGCTTTCCTGTGGAGCTATTACGGCTATCCGACCACGACATACGAGGGAATGAATGTCGAGGTCATGCGATACAACAACGGCCACATAATGGCCAGAAACGACATTGCGAACGGCTTCGACGTATCAAAAGTCGACTTTGTGGGCGGAGTGCCAGACAGCGGCACGCCGCATGCGATCGGCTACTCCAACGAGACGCATCTGCCGTTCGCCAGAGCATTCATCAAATACACGCCTACCTGGGCGAGAAGCTTCATGCCTACAACGCAGGCAGAGCGTAACAAGATCGCGAAGATGAAGCAGATACCGGTCACGGACCTCATCAAGGGAAAGAATCTGCTGTTCGTGGATGACTCGATCGTGCGCGGCACGCAGCTTCGTGAGACGGTGGAGTTCCTCTACGACAACGGAGCGGAGTCGGTCCACATGAGATCGGCATGCCCTCCTATAATGTACGCGTGCAAGTATCTGAACTTCTCGCGCAACAAGAGCGACATGGATCTCCTTTCAAGGAGGATAGTCGTTGAGATCGAAGGTGAAGAAGGGCTTGAACACCTTGATGAATACTCGGACGCAAATACCGAGCGCGGACGCAGGATGCGTGAGGTAATAGCAGAGAAAATGGGTTTTGAGACGCTGGAATTCCAGACACTGGACGGAGTCATCGAGGCGATCGGACTTCCGTCATGCAAGCTTTGCAAGTATTGTTGGACAGGCAGGGACGACTAGAGAGAAAGGCATCGCAGCAGCAGAGAGAACAGAAGGTGTTCAATGATTACAAATTCATCATCAAACAGTTACAAAGCGGCAGGAGTCGATATCACTGCGGGCTACAGAGCCGTAGAACTCATGAAAAAACACATTGCAAGAACTGCTGTGCCGGGCGTTATGGGACAGGTCGGAGGATTCGGCGGACTCTTCGAACTCGACCTTGAAGGCATCAGCAAGCCTGTGCTGGTGAGCGGTACGGACGGAGTCGGCACAAAGCTCAAACTCGCGTTCATGCTCGACAAGCACGATACTATCGGCATAGACTGCGTGGCCATGTGCGTAAACGATGTCATATGCGTAGGAGCAAAACCTTTGTACTTCCTCGACTATATAGCATGCGGCAAAAACATACCTGAGAAGATCGAGCAGATCGTGGCGGGAGTATGCGAAGGCTGCGTGCAGTCAGGCGCGGCGCTCATCGGCGGCGAGACGGCTGAGATGCCGGGGTTCTATCCGCAGAATGAGTACGATATTGCCGGATACTGCACGGGCGTCGTAGATAAGGATAAGATCATAGACAACAGCCGCATGGCAGAGGGAGACATCATCATCGCGCTTCCGTCCAGCGGCATCCATTCGAACGGTTTCTCGCTGGTACGCCGGGTGTTCGCGCTCGACAAGCCTGATCTCATGATGATGAGAGCTCCTAATACCGAGCTCGGTGGAAAATCGCTTGGAGAAGTGCTGCTTGAGCCTACGAAGATCTACGTAAAACCTGTACTTGCTCTTATCGAGAAGCTCGGAGCTGAAAAAATAAAGGGGATCTCCCACATCACAGGCGGCGGATTCTATGAGAACATTCCGCGTTCGATACCGGGAGGCCTTTCGGCGGTAATAATCCGTAAGGCGGTCAAAGTGCTGCCGGTCTTCGATCTCATTGCGGCAGTCGGAGCCATCAATGAGCACGATATGTTCAACACCTTCAACATGGGTGTCGGCATGACCATAATCGTATCACGCGAGGATGCTCCGGAAGCAATCAGGATCCTACGCGAGAACGGCGAAGACGCATACGTCATCGGCGGTATCGTAAGAGGCAAAGAGAAAATAGTGATCGAATAAATAGATATTCGATATGCAACTGTTATATAATGGTTTCAACGATTATAACGGCGTTGCCGCAAGGTTGAAACCATTGATCTCCGGAGGCAAAGCTCCTCCGATAGAATGGCTTCAACGATTATAACGGCGTTGCCCGGAGGCAAAGCTCCTCCGATAGAATGGCTTCAACGATTATAACGGCGTTGCCGCAAGGTTTAAAAAGGTATCAGTATGGCAGATAAAGCTAGGATAGCCGTGATGGTCAGCGGCTCAGGCACCAATCTTCAGGCTCTGATAGATGCCCAGAAATCGGGACTTCTGGAAAAGGGCGAGATCGTGCTCGTGATCTCCAACAGAGAGGACGCGTACGCGCTTGAGCGTGCCCGCAAAAATGATATAGAAGCCTTTACCATTACGAGGAAGGCCAGCGGAGGGCAGGAAGGCTTCGAAGAGGCGTGCTGCGAACTCATCGACTCCAGAAATATTGACCTCATAGTACTCGCGGGATTCCTTATGATACTCAGCAAGGACTTCGTGACACGCTATGACCACAAGATCATAAACATACATCCGTCACTTATTCCGTCATTCTGCGGAGACGGATTTTACGGACTCAGGCCGCACATTGCAGCTCTCGAAAGAGGCGTAAAGGTGACCGGCGCAACGGTCCACTATGTGAACGAGATCGCTGACGGCGGTGAGATAATCGCGCAGAAGGCGGTAGCTGTAGAAGAAGGCGACACACCTGAAGTACTCCAGAGGCGTGTTATGGAACAGGCCGAATGGCTTATTCTGCCGGTAGCGGTGGCAAAGATATGCCGCGGCATAGTAAAGGAGAGAAATGGACGTTTATAAAGTCAGGAAATTCGGTGATGCGGTAGAGGGAAACAGATATCCCGGCCGCGGCATCGTGGTCGGACAGTCCTGCGATGGCACCAAAGCTGTCATCGCATATTTTATTATGGGACGGTCTGAAAATTCGAGAAACCGCGTATTTGTTGAAAGGGACGGAGCTGTATTCACGGAGCCGTTCGATGTATCGAAACTCGAGGATCCGAGTCTCATAATATACGCCGCAGTCAGGACCTTCGGGGATCACCTGATAGTCACCAACGGCGATCAGACGGATACCGTTTACGACGGCCTTGCTGAAGGAAAGTCCTTCTACGAGGCGCTCGAGTCCAGGTGCTTTGAGCCTGATGCCCCGAACTTCACGCCACGCATCAGCGCAGAGGCGGTATTCGGCAGCGGATCCTTCAGATACAGGATGAGCATACTGAAGAGCGCAGATGCTGAGGGAAGCGCGTGCAACCGCTTCGGTTATGATTACGCGCCTGTAGCAGGACTCGGACACTTCATCCATACTTATGAGCATGACGGCAACCCTCTTCCAACGTTTCAGGGAGAGCCTGAAAGAGTGGAGATCCCTGACGACATCGATGCATTCACAAGTGAGATCTGGGATGCCCTCGATGCGGACAATAAGATCTCGCTGTATGTGAGGTATACGGATCTTGCAAGCGGCGCTGTTGAATCGCGCCTCATTAACAAAAACTGATAGATGCGCAAGCGGCCGGAAAGCATATCCTGGCCGAGTCGAGCGGAACGCCGGCTGCACGTCATACTGTCTGAAAACGGCAAAGTGACTGCCTATAGCACTAACAAAAACTAACGCAAAACGAAGAGCGCCTGATACCGGCCGGGATATGTTTCCGGCATCAGCTTGCGCCACTGGGAGAAATTTTGGAATGAAAGAATTCGAACTCAAATACGGATGCAACCCTAATCAGAAACCGGCAAGGATATTCATGGAAGGCGGCGCTGAGCTGCCACTCGAAGTCCTTAACGGAAGACCGGGTTATATAAATTTTCTTGACGCGCTGAACTCGTGGCAGCTCGTCCGCGAGCTCAAAGAAGCTCTCGGACTGCCGGCTGCCGCTTCTTTCAAGCATGTCAGTCCGGCAGGCGCCGCCGTTGGGCTGCCGCTCCCGGACAAGATGAAAAAGGCTTGTTTCGTAGACGACATAGAAGGGCTTGACGAATCTCCGCTGGCCTGCGCTTACGCAAGGGCAAGGGGAACTGACCGCATGTGTTCTTTCGGCGACTGGATCGCCCTTTCGGACGTCTGCGATGAGACCACCGCGCGCATAATCAAGCGCGAGGTCTCTGACGGAGTCATCGCTCCGGGGTATACCGAAGAAGCGCTGGCCCTTCTGAAGCAGAAGAAAAAAGGCGGATATAACATAGTGCAGATCGATCCGGATTATCTGCCTCCGGAAAAGGAGACCAAGCAGGTGTTCGGAGTCACTTTCGAGCAGGGGCACAACTTCTTTAAGATCGACCGCGAGCTTCTTTCGAACGTCGTGACTGAGAAGAAGGAGCTCCCTGAGGAGGCTGTCCGCGATCTCATCGTAGCGCTGATCACTCTCAAATATACCCAGTCGAATTCAGTGTGCTATGCGCACGACGGACAGGCGATAGGCGTCGGAGCCGGCCAGCAGTCGAGGGTGCACTGCACAAGGCTCGCAGGCGGCAAGGCAGACACATGGTTCCTGCGCATGCACGACAAGGTGCTGAACCTGCCTTTCAGGGATGAGATCAGACGTCCTGACAGAGACAATGTCATAGACGCATACATAAATAAGAATGAAGAAGACTGCTGCGCCGACGGCGTGTGGCAGAAGTATTTCACGGAGCAGCCGGAGCGCTTTACGGACGAAGAGCAGAGGGCGTATCTCGATTCGATCAGCGGAGTATCGTGCGGATCAGACGCGTTCTTCCCGTTCTTCGACAACGTGCAGAGAGCGGCAGCCTCGGGTGTCAGCTATATAGCGCAGCCTGGAGGATCGATCCGCGATGATGCCGTGATCGGTTGCTGCAACGAACTGGGAATAGCGATGGCCTTCACGGGAATGCGCTTATTCCATCATTAGAGCAAAGTACAAAAGCAGTGGGCTGAGGAGAGAAAAATGGATATTCTCGTAGTAGGCGGAGGCGGCCGCGAGCACGCCATCATCAAGAAACTGAGAGAAAACTCCGGCGTTGACAGGATCTATGCCCTGCCGGGTAACGGCGGGATCGCCATGGATGCGGAATGCTTCCCGATCAAGGCGACCGACATCGAAGGCATCAAGGCCTTCGCCAAGGAGCACAGACCTGACTATGCTGTTGTTGCGCCTGACGACCCGCTCGTGATGGGCTGTGTCGACGAGCTGACGAATATCGGGATACCGTGTTTCGGACCGAATGCAGCCGCAGCCGTGATCGAGGGCAGCAAGGTTTTCTCGAAGAACCTAATGAAAAAATACGGGATCCCTACTGCGCGCTATCATACGTTCGACAACATGGAAGATGCGCTTTATTACCTTGAAAGCGCGCCGATCCCGACCGTCATAAAGGCTGACGGACTTGCGCTTGGCAAGGGCGTTGTGATCGCTGAGACACGCGGGGACGCAGCCGCAGCCGTGAAGTCCATGATGGAGGACCATAAATTCGGAGAGAGCGGTGACCGCATAGTCATAGAGGAATTTCTCGAAGGTCCGGAAGTGTCGGTCCTTGCTTTTACAGATGGCAAGACCATAGTCCCGATGATAAGCTCGATGGATCACAAGCGCGCAGGCGACGGTGACACGGGCCTCAACACGGGCGGAATGGGCACCGTCGCACCGAATCCGTATTATACCGATGAGGCGGCGGCACGCTGCATGGAGGAGATATTCGTGCCGACGATGCGCGCGATGAATGCTGAAGGAAGAACCTTTAAGGGCTGTCTCTACTTCGGACTGATGCTCACGGAAAAAGGACCGAAGGTCATAGAGTACAACTGCAGATTCGGCGATCCCGAAGCGCAGGTGGTGCTCCCGCTCCTCGAAACAGATCTACTGACCGTCATGCAGGCGGTCACCGAGGAGAGACTGGCGGATATCGATGTCAGATGGAAGGATGGCAGTGCGTGCTGCGTCATTGCTGCTTCCGACGGATACCCGGTCAGCTATGAAAAGGGTTACGAGATCTATATTCCTGACGATGTTCTTCCGCATGTATACATAGCCGGAGCCGTTGAGGAAGAAGGCAGACTGCTCACCTCAGGCGGAAGGGTGCTGGGAGTCACGGCCGTTGAGCCGACACTGGCGGAAGCGGTAGAAGCATCATACGATATGCTCGACAGGATAGATTTTGCAAATAAATATTACAGGGCGGATATAGGACAAAGAGCTTTGAAAGCTGTCAGATAAAGGAGCAAACAATGGTCTACAGGATCTACGTAGAGAAAAAAACAGGCCTTGCGAACGAGGCGGCGGCACTCAGAAGTGAGATAAAGACTCTTCTGGGGATCGGGCGCGTTGAGGATGTAAGGGTCATAAACAGATACGATGTTGAGAACATCGACGAAGCGCTGTTTGCGGACTGCAGGTGGAAGGTGTTCGCTGAGCCGCAGCTCGACAACACGGCGGATTCGCTCGAAGAGATGACAGGTCTCTTCATCGACGATAACGGCTACGCCTTCGAAGATGAGGAAAGAGAAAACAGAGCGGGCTTCGTGTTCGCGGTCGAGGCCTTGCCGGGCCAGTACGATCAGCGTGCGGATTCCGCTGAACAGTGCATACAGATAATCAGCCGCGGAGAGAGACCGGCGGTGAGATTTGCCAGGGTATATGTGCTCTGCGGCGAACTCATGCCGGCGGATATCGAGGCTGTGGTCAATTACGTGATCAACCCGGTAGAGACGAGACAGGCATCTCTCGACAAGCCGGAGACCCTCGAAATGCAGTATGAGATCCCTACCGAGGTAAAGGTCCTCGAGGGCTTCAATAACATGACAGAGGCTGAGATGAGGGGCTGCATCAAGTCGATGGGTCTTGCGATGGACGAGGCGGATCTCGCGCTGTGCGTGGAGTACTTCCGCGATACGGAGCACAGGGACCCTACGATCACGGAAATCAGGATGATCGACACTTACTGGTCTGACCACTGCAGGCACACGACTTTCAATACGGTCATCGACAGTGTCACTTTCGAGGATCCTCTTCTTGAGAAGGCATATAAGGACTACCTGGGCGTCAGGAAAGAGCTCGGAAGGGATAAGGCTGTCACTCTCATGGATATCGCGACCATAGCGGTGAGACATCTGAAGAGAGAAGGCAAACTCGACAAACTAGATGAATCCGAAGAGATCAACGCGTGCACGGTAATGATCAACGTCGAAGTCGACGGAGAAAAAGAGCCGTGGCTGCTGCTCTTCAAGAATGAGACACACAACCATCCGACAGAGATAGAGCCGTTCGGCGGAGCGGCGACCTGCCTCGGAGGATGTATCAGAGACCCGCTTTCAGGCAGGGCATACGCGTATTCCGCAATGAGAGTAACAGGCGCGGCAGATCCGCTGCAGCCAGTGTCTGAGACCCTGCCGGGCAAGCTCCCGCAGAGATCGATCACGACCACCGCGGCTAAGGGCTACTCAAGTTACGGAAACCAGATAGGACTGTGCACGGGCATCGTCGATGAGATATATCATCCGGGATACGCGGCCAAGCGCATGGAGGTCGGTGCTGTAATGGCGGCTGCTCCTGCAGTGAATGTCAGGAGGGAGAGACCTGAACCAGGCGATGTGGTAATGCTTCTCGGCGGATCGACAGGACGCGACGGCATCGGAGGAGCGACCGGCTCATCAAAGGCACACGATGTACATTCCGTTGAGACATGCGGCGCTGAAGTCCAGAAGGGCAACGCTCCTGAGGAGCGCAAGATACAGAGGCTCTTCCGCGACGGAGTAGCGACACGCATGATCAAGAGATGCAACGATTTCGGAGCGGGCGGAGTCAGCGTAGCCATCGGCGAGCTGGCTGACGGCCTTGAGATAGATCTCGATGCGGTCCCGAAGAAATACGAAGGCCTCGACGGCACTGAACTCGCAATAAGCGAGTCGCAGGAGAGAATGGCCTGCGTTATATCCGCAGATAACGAAAAGCTGTTCAAGCTGATCGCGAACGGTGAGAACCTGCAGTGCGTAAAGGTGGCGACGGTCACGGAAGAGCCGCGCCTCGTGATGTACTGGCAGGGCAATAAGATCGTAGACATCTCCAGAGAGTTCCTCAACTCGAACGGAGCTGACAAGCATATAGACATCGCGCCTGAATCACCGCGCGACTGGAAGGCGACCAGCATGTACGGCAAGAGCAGAAGCTTCAGCGCGGGAATGCGCAAGGTGGCTTCCGACCTCAACACCTGCTCGAAGCAGGGACTGTCGCAGCGCTTCGATTCGACCATCGGAGCCGGCACGGTGCTGATGCCTTTCGGAGGCATCAACCAGATCACGCCTATACAGGCAATGGTCCACAAGATCCCGCTCGAGAAGGGCAGTACTGACGACTGCTCGCTCATGGCATGGGGCTACAACCCGTATATTTCCGAGGCATCGCCTTATCACGGCGCATACCTCGCAGTCATAGAATCCGTATCCAAACTCATCGCGACAGGCGCATCCTTCAAGGAAGTTTACCTCTCGTTCCAGGAGTATTTCGGATCGCCTAAACAGGACGGAGCAAGATGGGGCAAGCCTTTTGCAGCCCTGCTCGGAGCGTTCGAGGCTCAGATGGGTCTCGGCATCGGTTCCATCGGCGGCAAGGATTCCATGAGCGGAACCTTCGAGGATCTCGACGTTCCTCCAACGCTCATCTCCTTCGCGGTCACAATGGGCAAGACGGGCAACATAACTTCACCGGAGTTCAAGGAGGCAGGCCACAGGGTAATACTTATGAAGCCTTACATGGATGAGACCGGTAAGGGCGCCGGCAAGGGACTGCCGACGTGCGACTCGCTCATCAGGCTGTGGAACAAGGCTTCCGAGATGATCGCTTCAGGTAAGGCGGTAGCTGCGTATACACCTGGCATCGGAGGCATCGCCGAGGCGGTGATGAAGATGAGCTACGGCAACGGTATCGGATTCAGCTTCGAGAACCTTGAGCTCGAGGATATCTTCGGATACTGCTACGGCGGCATGCTGCTCGAAGTAACGGACGACGCAGAGATCACCGGCCGCTCGTTCGACATCGAGCTGCTTGGCCACACCACACAGGAGCAGACTGTCAGCTACGGCGATGAGGGCATCGGTCTCGCTGAACTGCTCGCGCTGTATCAGGGAAGACTCGAGACCGTGTTCCCTACACTGACAGCGGGAATGACAGGACCGGTAAGCAATCTGGAATACAAGGCGCGCAGCTGGCATACACCTGTATTCAAGCGTGCCGAACCAAAGGTGCTCATTCCGGTATTCCCGGGAACCAACTGCGAATACGACAGCGCCCGCGCGGTGCGCGAGGCAGGCGGTGTTCCTGAGATAATGGTCATAAAGAACCGCACCTCCGACGAGATCAGCAGATCAGTCGAAGCGTTCGCCGCGACATTGAAGGAAGCGCAGATGGTATTCATACCGGGCGGCTTCTCGGGCGGCGATGAGCCTGACGGTTCTGCAAAATTCATCACGGCGTTCTTCAGGAACGCAGCCGTCAGGGAGGGCGTCACAGAGCTTCTGGAAAAGAATGACGGACTTATGTGCGGCATCTGCAACGGATTCCAGGCGCTCATCAAGCTGGGACTCGTTCCTTACGGCAAGATCATCGACACAGACGAAAACTGCCCGACGCTGACATACAACACGATCGGCAGCCACCAGTCGAAGATCGTACGCGTAAGAGTCGCTTCAAACAAATCTCCATGGCTGAGATTCTGCAATGTAGGAGATATTTACTCTGTGCCTGTTTCGCATGGCGAGGGCAGGTTCATTGCTCCTGACGAGGTGATAAAGAGCCTGGCGATATCCGGGCAGATCGCCACACAGTATGTTGATCTCGACGGCAACGCATCTTCGGACATCCTGTTCAACCCGAACGGATCGATGATGGCAATCGAAGGCATCACATCGCCTGACGGCAGGGTCTTCGGCAAGATGGGACATGCCGAGAGAGTCGGAAACGGACTCTACAAGAACGTGCCGGGTGAGTACTTCATGCATATGTTCGAGAGCGGAGTAAGGTACTTCAAATAATAAGAAAAGGGAACAGGATGAAGGAGTTTTTTGCGAGGACACATTTCACGAACAGGATAATCTGGATATTATTAGCGTTTTTCGTATGGTACATACTGCTGTCCGATATCGCTATGCTCTTTCTGTCTGTGCTGCCCCGGATACTGTTCAGGGATACTTCCGGAGGGCTGGCATTTGTCAATGAGTATTATTTTCCGACAATTGCTGCATGCGTGGTATTCCTGCTGGTATGTCTGGTTCTGAAAAAGAACCGCTTCATGCTCGACATCATCAGGCCGTCGCGTGAAAGGCGCAGCATGAGCAAACTCGGACTGGGCATTTTGCTTGGCTTCCTGACCAACTTTTTCTGCATAGTCTGCGCGATCCTGCATGGTGACGTCAGGTTTTACCTGGATTTCACTGCCGCTCAGATCCCGCTGATGATCTACGCGTTCATATGCGTGTTCTTCCAGAGTTCTTCGGAAGAGCTCTGGTGCAGGACTTTCATGTACGAAAGGATAAATGTGCACTATCCGCTGTGGGTAGCGATAGTAGTGAACGGAACGGTTTTTGGCCTTTTGCACGGTTCAAATGACGGAATAACCCCTCTGGCCATGGCTGACCTCATCATCTGCGGGCTCGCGTATTCGCTGCTGCGCTGGTATTCAGGCAGTATCTGGACTTGCATGGGCATACATACGATGTGGAACTTCACCCAGAATTTCCTGTTCGGGCTTCCTAACAGCGGTCTTGTCTCGGAGGCATCGGTGCTGCATCTGGATGCCGCGAATGCTGTAAGCAACTGGGTATACAGCTATGAGTTCGGAGTTGAAGGAGCTGTTCCGGCAGTGTTTATAGACCTCCTGCTCATTGTAGTGATCCTTATACTTGCAAAGAGAGACGGACGTCTTGGTGAGCTTCGTGAGAGCAGGGAATCAAAGGGAGAGATGCCGGTGATGCCGCCGAAGAAAGTGCAGACCGTGGAGATCCCGGGAGAATAAAACGAAAAGAGGAAAGAAGATTGAGCAGATCATTTAAGGATTTAAGTATAGAAGAGTATCTGAAGCGGCTCGGGTCGGGGGACCCGACCCCCGGCGGCGGAGCCGCCGCTGCGCTGGTTTCAGCGCAGGGAGCCGCCCTTATCATGATGGTTGCGAACCATACCATAGGAAAGCCTAAATATGCAGAGTTCGAAGAACTCAACAGGGAAATACTTGAAGAGGCTGAAGTCCTGATGGGCAGCCTGGCGGACGGGATCGACAATGACGCTGAAGCCTTCGGCAAGGTTTCCGCTGCTTATGCGCTCCCGCGCCAGTTCTCAGACATACAGATAGACAGAGTGTCCGCGGTCATCAAAAAACTCAGGACTGAAGGACACATTATTGACGATATAGATGAAGAGGGCATGACTGTTGAGATTATGGATCAGATAGAGGAAGCCCTGAAGAAAGACAGGCAGGCTGCCATAGCTTCTGTTTCGGTGCATGCGGCAGAGGCTCCGCTGATGGTGATGGAGGATTCGCTTGCTGCGCTCCGCCTTGCGGTCGCTCTGAAGGATCATTCAAACAAGATGCTTGAAAGTGACATCTATGTTGCGGCGCGCTGCCTCGATGCCGGCATCAGATCGGCAAGCTATAATGTAGAGGCAAACCTGCCGGCGATCGCGAAGGCCGATCCGGCCCTCGCATCAGAGATGCGCCAGCACGCCGCGGACATCATTTCCAAGGCGGCAGATCTCATTTCGGACCTCCGCGGAAGGAAGTAGGAATATGGAAAGCGCACGCTGCAAGGCTTTTATAGAGTCAGTAGAACGCGGAAGCTTCAGGGCCGCCGCGGAAGCGCTCGGCTACACGCCGTCAGCAGTGAGTCAACTTGTCGCCGCGCTCGAAAAAGATCTCGGGCTCACTCTGCTCATCCGCTCAAAAAAGGGCGTAACAGTGACATCCGAAGGAAAAAAGCTCGCGCCTATCGTCCGCTCTTATCTTGCACGCGAAAAAGAGATGTACGAACTGGCTTCAGAGATGCAGGGAGTTTCCGTCGGAAACCTTACGATCGCAGCGTATCCGAGCGTTGCCACGACCTGGCTGCCTGAGATCGTACGTACATTCCAGCGTGACTATCCGGAAGTCCAGTTCGATATAATAGAAGGTATACGGAGCGAGATATTCGGACATCTCGACGACCACGTTGCCGACATGGGCTTCCTGGCATATGCAGATCCGATGGAATACGAATGGACCCCGCTGGCGGAAGAGGCCGTGATCGCGGTCGTGCCTGAAAACCACAGGCTCGCAAAGGCAGACGCCTATCCGATCGCTGAGTGTGAGAAGGATAATTTCATAATGACATCATGGGGCAAGGACCTTGAGATACAGAGCATATTCAAAAGGTTCAATATCTCGCCGAATGTCAAATATACGACCTACGATACGCCGGCGACTCTCGCAATGGTGAGGATGGGCCTGGGCATAAGTTTCGTAAACGAGCTTTCCGCCCAGTACTGGAACGACAATCTTGTAAAACTGCCGCTCGACCCGCCTCAGAAAGTAGAATTCGGCATAGCCTATACATCCAAAGAGCATATGACAGCAGCGGCAAAGAAATTTTACGATTACGCCATCCGCTGCATAAAGGGGGAGTGATCCGAGGCGGAACCCTATACCGATAAACAACATAAGACATAATAAGTAAAAGAAATCCGGAGGCTTTCACCTCCGGACTTCTTTTTATGATCGTATTATGGATTTTCACCCTTTTTCTGCTATTTATCGATTACGTCCTCAGCTGTCCATTCAGCACCTACGTACATTGCCATTGCGACTGCGATGATGATTCCCTCTACTAACATGGTGTTACCTCCTTTATTTCCATACGCCCCTCGGCTTTGTTCCTGAAGATCGGAGTCTTCGTTTCGCCGTCCGGCGTCTCTCTTCTCTTCTTGTCTGTATTATAGGCCTGAAGATAACAAAAGTAAAACTATAGATTTTAATTAATATAACCAGTAATACTTAACACAACTTCCGTTAATTTGTTAGTACAGTTTTGATGAAACAGGGAAAATGCATTACCGTCAAAAGCTTGCTGCGGATGTGCAGAACGGCTGTAGAAATGGGTTTATCTGTAAAGAGATTTAAATAAAGAAATGGTGGATAAAACATTCTGATAATTGTACAATCAAGGCGATGATATATCTTTGTCTGGATAATACAAGGAGGATAAATTATGGATAAGTATGTATGCGCTATCTGCGGTTATGTATATGACCCTGAAGTTGGTGATCCGGATAACGGAGTAGAGCCGGGCACAGCATGGGAAGATGTTCCTGAAGATTGGGTTTGCCCTCTGTGCGGTGTAGGCAAGGACAACTTCGAAGCTGAATAATCGTTTGCAGCTCATTAAACATAATAGCAAGAAATAAAACGGAGCACCTGCAAGGAACTCCGTTTTTTCGTCTGAACGAATTGTCAACAAATAGACATAGTATTGTTTATTCAAGATACAGCGTGATAGAATTCATTTTGCAATCAATATTTTCTGACTAAAGAAAAGAGGGGACAGCAGATGTATAAGGTAGTTAGAAGAAAGGCGCTGAGGCCTACTGTCACACAGCTGGAGATAGAGGCTCCGCTGGTAGCGCGCAAGGCGAAACCCGGACAGTTCATCATCCTCAGAGTCAATGAAGAAGGCGAGCGTATCCCGCTGACAGTAGCGGGAGTGAATCCTGAAGAAGGTACAGTAAAGATCATCTTCCAGGTGGTTGGAGCAACGACAGAGCTTCTGAACCACGTACCGGAAGGCGGATACCTGCAGGATTTCGTAGGCCCTCTCGGTAACGCGACAGAGACCGAAGGGATCAGGAAGGTGTGCATCGTAGGCGGTGGCGTAGGCTGCGCTATAGCGATGCCTGTAGCCCAGGAGTTCCACAGGATCGGAGCAGAGGTAACGAGCATCATCGGCTTCAGGAGCGAAGACCTCGTGATCCTCGAGGAAGAATTCACCGAGTGCTCAGACAAGCTTTACGTGATGACAGATGACGGCTCATACGGCAGACACGGCAACGTAACAGTACCTCTGGATGAGATGCTTGCGGCAGGCGAGAAGTTCGACATGATCATCACGATCGGACCTCTGATCATGATGAAGTTCGTGACACTGACAGCAAAGAAATACGACGCACCGATCACGGTCTCGATGAGCCCTATAATGATCGACGGAACGGGCATGTGCGGCGGCTGCAGACTGACGCTGAACACAGAGGAAGGCCCTGTGATGAAGTTCGCATGCGTTGACGGCCCGGACTTCAACGGATATGAGGTGGACTTCGACGAGGCGATCTCGAGAGGCCGCATGTATTTCGACTATGAGAGACATGCATACGAAGAAACATGCAACCTGTTCAAACAGGCAGAGAACGCGTAGGAAGGGGGAAGAAAAATGGCACTTGATCCTAAGAAACATGAAATGCCGTCACAGGACCCTCAGGTCCGCGCGCATAATTTCAGCGAGGTAGCGCTCGGTTATACGGAAGAGATCGCGATCGCAGAGGCGCAGAGATGCCTCAACTGCAAGAACAAGCCATGTGTAGAAGGCTGCCCGGTAAACGTAAACATCCCTGACTTCATCATGAAGGCGAAGGAAGGCGACTGGGAAGGCGCATACCAGATCATCAACGCGACATCTACGCTCCCGGCAGTTTGCGGAAGAGTATGCCCGCAGGAGACGCAGTGCGAAGCTAAGTGCACGATGGGCATCAAGTTCGAGCCTGTAGGCATCGGACGACTCGAGAGGTTCGCGGCAGATTGGCACAATGCCAATGCAACAGAGAAGGCAGTCGCTCCTGAATCAAACGGTCACAAGGTGGCGATAGTAGGATCGGGCCCTGCGGGACTCACATGCGCAGGCGATCTGGCGAAGAAGGGCTACAAGGTAACAGTATATGAAGCACTGCACACGGCAGGCGGAGTACTGGTATACGGCATCCCTGAGTTCAGACTTCCAAAGGCCATCGTGGCAAGAGAAGTAGAAGGCCTGAAAGACCTCGACGTAGACATCGAGACGAACGTCATCATCGGAAAGACACTTACAGTAGACGAGTTATTCGATGAGATGGGATTCGAGGCAGTGTTCATCGGCTCCGGCGCAGGACTTCCGATGTTCATGAACATTCCGGGCGAGTCGCTGAAGGGAGTATTCTCGGCTAACGAATACCTTACAAGATCGAACCTGATGAAGGCATATCTCGACGATCCTAAGACGCCTATCATGAAGGGCGGCAAGGTAGCAGTAGTCGGCGGCGGAAACGTAGCGATGGACGCAGCAAGAACCGCACTTAGACTGGGCGCAGATCACGTATACATCGTATACAGAAGATCGATGGAAGAGCTCCCTGCAAGAAAAGAGGAAGTCGAACATGCGATAGAAGAGGGCATCGACTTCAGACTGCTGAACAACCCTGTAGAGATCCTCGGATACAACAATCCTGATGATCCACGCGATCCTAAGAACGGATTCGTCAGAGGCATCAGATGCATCAAGATGGAGCTCGGAGAGCCTGACGCATCCGGCAGAAGAAGACCTATCCCTGTAGAGGGAAGCGAGTTCGAACTCGATGTGGACGCAGTCATCATGGCACTCGGCACAAGACCGAACCCTCTGATCAAGAACACGACCAAGGGACTCGAGGTCAACCGCAAGGGCGGCTTCGTAGTTGACGAGGACGGACTGACCAGCCGTGAGGCAGTATATGCAGGCGGCGACGCGGTAACAGGAGCTGCTACAGTAATCTCGGCTATGGGCGCCGGCAAACTCGCCGCCGCATCCATAGATAAATACCTCTCCGCAAAATAAGATGCATTTTTAACGCAAGCAAATGCAAACAAACGAAAATCAGAAGCAGACAGACCTCCAAGGCACCTTCATAAGGAAGCCTTGGCACTGCAAAAGAGGAGTTTGAAAATAAAAGTGTAAAAAACGGACAAGTTAAAAAATATGTTTCACTTTTGATCTCAAACCTTCTCCAATCTGATCATGAGAAAGTAAAACGGCTTGACAATAACCCGGTTTTTAGGCGTTATCGTCAAGCCGTTTCTCATTTTTTTGTTCAATCAGTGCCAGCTGAGCACTCCCTTTTACAAAAAAGTTAAACATATACTTTTTGTATTCGATTTTTTACACTTTTTTCAAAAAAGTCCTTTTCGGACCGGTTTTCTGTCGTGCGGCTGCTTGCCTTTATCTCATCGAGTATGGCATCAGCGTCTTGCCATTATCTCGTCGAGTATGGCGTCGGCGGCTTCGAGCTTGCTCATCAGCGGAAGCTGTTTCATGCCATCCTTTGTCAGCAGGGTGAGCACATTGGTGTCTCCCGCGAATCCCGCGCCTTTAGTCTTCAGGCTGTTGGCGCAGATCATGTTCACGTTCTTCTTGACGAGCTTCGCAGCAGCATTCTCGAGCAGGTTCTGTGTTTCCATCGCGAAACCGCAAAGGAACTGGCCTTCCGTGCGGTGCGAGCCGAGATATCCCAGGATATCCTGCGTCGGCTCGAGCTCCACGCTGCGTCCGGCCGCGGCATCACTCTTCTTTATCTTTTCAGTTGCAACTTCTGCAGGCCTGTAGTCGGCAACAGCCGCGGCCTTTATGATTATATCCATTTGAGGCGCGCGCGATGTCACAGCGTCAAACATGTCCTGCGCGCTCAGCACATCGACCGTCTCGACGAAGCGCTCCTTCGGGAGAGCGGTCCTGCCCGAAACGAGAGTCACTTTGGCTCCGCGCCTTGCAGCCATGTGCGCGATCGCGTAGCCCATCTTGCCGCTCGAGTGGTTGGTTATATAGCGCACCGGATCGATCGCTTCCTGCGTCGGGCCGGCTGTTACAAGGACCTTCAGCCCGGCCATGTCCTTTCCTTTTTCGACCCACTGCTCCACGTAATCGATAAGCACGTCCGGCTCAGGCATCTTGCCCTTGCCCTCGACACCGCATGCCAACATGCCTTCCGCAGGCTCAATGATCTCATACCCTCTCCGGCGCAGCGTTTCCAGATTGGCCTGAGTAGCAGGATTCTCAAACATTGCGGTGTTCATGGCAGGCGAGATCAGCACAGGGCAGGTGCATGCGAGCATGGTTGTTGTCAGCATGTTGTCTGCTATGCCGTGAGCGAGCTTGGCGATGGTGTTGCCTGTCGCAGGAGCGATAAGTACCAGGTCCGCCGATTGACCCAGCGTAATGTGCTCGGTAGGAGTCTCGTTGGCAGGATCGAAAGTATCAGTTACCACCTTGTTGCCGCTCATGGTCTCAAAGGTAAGAGGCGTAACGAATTTCGCAGCGCCGTCAGTCATGATTACGTGGACATCATAGCCTTTCTTCTTGAGTCCGCTCGCGATATATACGGATTTGTAGGCGGATATGCCGCCCGATATCCCCAGGATTATTTTCTTTTTTTCCATTGTATGTTCCGGCCTTTCGTTCAATGGGTCCGATTTGCACAAAAAGTATACTTCACATTGCCACGAATTGGCAAGGATATGGTACAATTGCAGATGTAAAGGGGCGGGTGGCAGAAGTGCGCCCCGATCCCCCGGAATCATTCCCTATTGCTCAATATTCAGGAATTAATACGGAGACAAGAAATGTTTGACAAACTGATCGAAAAAGTAAAAGCTGAGCCAAAGAAAATCGTTTTTACAGAAGGTTCTGACACTCGTATCCAGGAAGCAGCTGCAAGACTTCTCGCTGAGGGTCTCATGGGCGTTGTGCTCGTAGGCAATGAAGATGAAGTAAAGGCTGCAGCAGCTGAGAAGGGATTCGACATCAGCAAGGCTGAGATCATCGATCCTGAGAAGTACGATGGAATGGCTGAAATGGTCGAGACCATGGTAGCTCTCAGAAAGGGCAAAATGAGCGAAGAAGAATGTGCTGCCGCTCTTAAGAAGGGCAACTACTTCGGAACAATGCTCGTAAAGATGGGTAAGGCTGACTGCCTGCTCGGCGGAGCAACATACTCCACAGCTGACACGATCCGCCCGGCTCTTCAGCTCGTAAAGACAAAACCTGGCGCTCACCTCGTAAGCTCCTGCTTCATCCTCACCAGAGAGGGCGGAGATGAGAATCTCAGAACCATCGCCATGGGCGACTGCGCTGTAAACCTCTCGTACGAAGACAGCAAGGACAAGGAAGGCAATGTTACATTCACCGGCGCTCAGAAGCTCGCTGAGGTAGCAGTTGAGATCGAAAAGTGCGCAAGAACTTTCGGCATCGATCCTAAGGTTGCGATGCTCAGCTTCTCCACAAAGGGATCCGGCAAGGGCAACACAGTTGCACTCTCTGCAGAAGCTACAAAGATCGCAAAGGAACTCAATCCTGACATGGCCATCGACGGTGAGATGCAGTTCGACGCTGCCGTATCGCCTACAGTAGGACAGCTTAAGTTCCCTGGATCACCGGTAGCAGGTTATGCGAACACATTCGTATTCCCGATCATCGAGGCAGGAAACATCGGCTACAAGATTGCTCAGAGACTCGGCGGATATGCTGCTTACGGACCGATCCTGCTCGGACTCAACGCACCTATCAATGACCTCTCCAGAGGCTGCGACGCAGAGGAAGTTTACAAGATGTCCATCATCACAGCAGCTCTGTAAACTGCATGCAAGGATAGTAAATACCCGCAGTAAAACACAATAAAGACGGACGGCATATGCGCCGTCCGTTTTTTCTTTTTCAGGTATCCGCTTTTTTATGCGCGCTTGTTGTCTTCTACGAAGCGTCTGATCTTATTGGTCGTGGTCTTGTCGAAATCGCGGTCGCGTACTATCACGTGGGCGATCCTCTTGAATCTCGGCAGGTCGCTGTTGATCTTGTCGACCTCTGCCTCGATCAGAGCTTCCGCCTGCTCAGCTGTATAGTCCGCTCCGAATTTTCTCTCGAGGACTTCCTTGTCGAGCCTGATGGTCGCGCAGATACCGTTCCACTGTGAATTAGGGTCGCGGTCGCCTCCCCATACCATGCACTCCGCTACGACAGGCAGAGCCTGCAGATAGCTTTCAAGTTCTTCAGGGAAGACGTTCTTTCCGTTGTTGGCGATGATGACGTTTTTCTTGCGGCCGGTGATGAACACGTAATTGTCGCGGTCGAGGTATCCGATATCGCCGGTGTGGAACCAGCCCTCTTCATCGAGCACGGCTGCGGTGTTCTCAGGATCCTTGTAGTAGCCCATCATTACCTGCGGCCCGCGGAAGCAGATCTCACCGATACCGTTGCTGTCCGCGTCGAGGATCTTGCATTCAGTGAACGGCATTATATGACCGGCTGAAGCGTTCTTCATGTATTTACGCTTTGCAGGATTCAGCGCGACGATAGGCGCGCATTCCGAGAGGCCGTAGCCCTGGATGGCGTTGAAGCCTATATTGCAGAACGAGTCGAGAATGGCTCCGTCGATAGGGGCACCGCCCGAGATGAGCGTGTGCAGCCTGCCGCCGAATACGGCCTCGATGTCCTTTGTGACCTTCTTAGGCAGCTTCACCTTGAAGCGGCTGGCCTCGCGGTCCATGAGCTCGAATACTTTCATCTGCTTGTCGGTCAGCTTGTCAGCGACTGAACGTCTTATCTTATTGTGGAAGTTCTCGATGATGGCAGGCACGGCCAGCATGATGGTCGGTCTCACTTCGAGAATGTCCTTGCGGATATACTTGAGTCCGCGGCTGAACGCGACGGTCGAACCGCTGTACACGCAGCTGAGGAAAGTCGCGGTGCATTCATAGCAGTGATGCATCGGCAGTACCGAGAAGCAGATATCCTTCGGGCGGGCCTCAAACATTGCCTGTACGAGGATCGTGTCGAGCATGAGGTTGCGGTGCGAGAGCATTACGCCCTTGGCTACGCCGGTCGTGCCCGATGTGAAGATGATCGCTGCGAGATCGGTGTTGACTACCTGCGCGTCGATGTAGCGGCGGTCTCCGTCCCAGACTTTGTGGCGGCCTTCTTCGCGGAGCTTCTTCCACGAAATGAGTCCGGCTTCAGCATCTTCGTCTTCATCCATGTCGGCATTTATGACATAACGGAGATTGGTCTCGCCGCTTGCCTTGATGTTCTTGAAGATGTTGTAATATTTGTTGTTGATCGTGATGACTGCCTCGAGCTCGCCCTTGACGGTGAGCTGCTTGAGTTCACTTTCGTTCAGTTCCCTGTCGAGAGGAACCACGACGCCGACTCCGCCGACTATGGCGAGATAGGACTCGCCCCATTCAGAAGAGTTGCGGCCTATGAGTCCGATGTGCCTGTCTTCGAGACCCAGATCCAGAAGACCTGTTCCGATGGCGTTCACGTCTTCGTGCGCCTGGCGGAAGCTGATCTCTCTGAACGGCTGATTCGGCTTGTACTTCTGCATGAAGAGCGGAAGATCAGGATGCTCGTCCGCGCTGTAGTTGAGCATGTCCTTGAGATCGGTCACGACATGCTTTTCTTTGAAGAGGTAGCGCTTGTCCTTTGACTTTTTCAGCTCATTGAGCATCTGCTCGATGACCTCGCGCTCACGCCTCTTGATGTTCCTGTATTCAGAGTCTGTATATTTTCTGCTCATGATAATGTCCCAACTGGATGTTAACTTGCATTTAACATCTTTGTTTCTATATAATTCGTGCAATAATTTGATCTAAGTCATATAATGTAGTTTACGAAATAATATTATATCACATAAGAGTCATGGAGCATATATTATCACTCCGGGAGAGCTTTTCAAGAAAAAGTTATTAAAATACCTGATATGCTCCTCCCTGAAAAGGAAAAAGGCAGAAAGACTAAAAAATACATACAATGTTAAGGAGATAGAAAAACAAAATGGAAGAAGTAAGGATCATTGACCTGAAAGAAAGCATCCTGGCGGACAACGACGCGGATGCGGATAAGCTGCGTGAAGAACTCGCGGCTGAAAAGACTGTATATATAAATGTAATGAGCTCACCGGGATCCGGCAAGACATCAACCATACTCAGGCTGGTGGAACAGCTCAGACTGCTCTGCAGGGTAGGTGTCCTTGAGGCTGACATCGACGGCGATGTTGATACCAAGACCATGCTGGAGGCAGGCATCCCTTCGGTCCAGCTCCACACGGGCGGCATGTGCCATCTCGATGCGGACATGAGCCGTCAGGCTCTCCGCGAGATTAATTCAAAGGATCTCGACGTTGTCATTCTTGAGAATGTAGGCAATCTGGTATGCCCGGCTGAATTCGATACCGGAGCACAGATAAACCTTGTGATCCTGTCGGTACCTGAAGGTGACGACAAACCGCTCAAGTACCCTCTGATGTTCACAAAGGCTGACGTGGTGGTAGTCAATAAGATCGACGCCATGGAGGTTTTCGATTTCAGCCCTGAAAAGTTCAAGCAGAATGTAGCAGCATGCAGTCCTGACGCACCGGTATTCATGGTATCGGCGGCGACAGGCGAGGGCATTATCGCACTGTCCGAGTGGATAGGTGAGCGCGTCAAGGAGATTCTGGAATTCGTTGGTTAGGAGTTAAGGAAATGGCAGAAAATAATGTAAGAGTAATAGATGTAAATGTAGGCATTTTCGAAGAGAATGACCGCATTGCCGCAGAAGTCAGGGCACAGAACAAACAGAACGGAACATTCATGGTGAATGTCATGGCTTCGCCGGGAGCAGGCAAGACCACTACGCTCCTGCGTACCATAGAAGAGCTTGGAAATGAATACAATATAGGTGTCATGGAAGCGGATATCGAGGCAACTGTAGATGCTGAGAAGATGGCAGAGGCAGGCGTGCGCTCGATGCAGATCCACACAGGCGGAGAGTGCTGCATGGACGCCGCGATGACAAAGGCTGCGATCAGCGAGTTCGATACAAAGGACCTCGATGTCGTATTCCTTGAGAACGTCGGCAACCTTGTGTGCACGGCTGAGCAGGATACGGGAGCGAACATCAATATCGAGATCCTGTCGGTCCCTGAAGGCGACGACAAGCCGCTGAAGTATCCTCTCATGTTTACAGTCACTCAGGCAGTGCTTGTAAACAAGACGGATACCCGCAAGTTCTTCGCGTTTGATGATGAAGCTTTCGTCGAGAGAGTACACGCGCTGAACCCGCTGTCAGAGATATTCTTCGTTTCGGCGAAGACCGGCGAGGGATTCGACGCATGGATCAGCTGGCTCAGAAGACAGATCGAATTGTCCAAAGCTATGTAAGAGGATAAGAAAGAGGGTAACTATGTTTGATGTAGCAATTGTCGGGACGGGGCCGGCGGGCCTTTCTGCAGCACTCACTCTGAAGCTGCACAACAAGGATATGATCTGGTTCGGTTCCGCTGAGCTGAGCGACAAGGTAGGAAAATCCGAGAAGATCGCGAATTATCCGGGTGTGCCGATGGTCTCCGGAGCGGATCTCAACAGGAAATTCTATGAGCAGGCGAAGGAACTGGGGCTTGAGCCTGTCGATAAGCGCGTGACCAACATCGCGGACATGGGCGGCAGCTACATGATACTGGCAGACAATGAGATGTTTGAAGCGCGTACGGTGCTGCTCTCCACGGGCATCGCTGCTGCAAAGGGGATGGAGAACGAATCCAGGTTGCTCGGCGCGGGCGTCAGCTACTGCGCGACCTGCGACGGCTTCCTTTATAAGGGAAAGACCGCGGCGGTATACTGCACGGATGAGCGCATGGAGCACGATATAAAGTATCTCGAAGAGACATGCGGAAAGCTCTACATCTATACGAGCTTCGGTTATGAAACTGACGCGGAGAACGCGGAGGTCCTGAAGCTGCCGGTAAAGAGACTTGACGGCGGCATGAAGTGCGATTCCATAGAACTTACTGACGGAACGAAGATAGACGTTGACGGGATCTTCATACTGAGGCCTGCCATAGCGCCGTCGACGGTGCTTCCGGGTCTTGAGATGGACGGCGCGCACATAAAGGTGGGCCGCAGCCAGGAGACGAATTTCAGGGGATGCTACGCTGCGGGCGACTGCACGGGCAGGCCGTATCAGATAGCCAAGGCGGTAGGTGAAGGAAACATCGCGGCGCACGCGATACTCGAGCGCCTCAGCGAAATTGAAAAGGAGAGCAAGTGATGCCGGAACTTAAAATAGAAAACCAGGCGATGATGTTCGCGTTCCTCAGCCGCGCAGCCATTGAGGCTAAAGGCGAAGAAGGCAGGGAGGCGATCCAGGCAGGCATGATACGCTACGGAAAGGAGCGCGGCGCCAGAATGGCTGCAAGAGCCCGCGCGAACGGCGATCCGGTAGATCTCTGGACCAACCAGGCGTATGGCGAGTGGAAGCCTGACTATGCCGGACAGATGGAGTTCGGCATGCTCCGCTCAGAGCCGACTTATCAGACATACATAGCAAAATGCGCGTGGTGCGAGGCGTGGAAGAAAAACGACATACTCGAGTATGGACGCGAGTACTGCGTGAATGTGGACGCGGCCGTATATGAAGGCTTCGGCTGCGGCGCCGTATGCACGCCGCTTTCCACGGCGATGAGCTGGGGCGGAGAGCGCTGTGACTTCGACTGGGGAAAGCCGCTCAGCGCGGAAGAGCTCAGCATGGTCTCAGAAAAGAAGGTTGAACTCGGAACAGGAGCCATGAGAGACTTCAACTTCCATACGGCACACATATACTGCTCGGTCGCTGATGAACTCTGCAAGCGCTTCCCTGAAGAATCAAAGGTGATGATCGACAGAGCCGTTGCCGACTATATAGATCTTTTCGGGCAGGAAGCATACGACTGTCTGCTCGAGTTCTCACCTGACGAATTCTGAGAGAAAGGGGTCTGAAAACTCTTTTGAATTCCTTTAAACTGAATGCTGAATACGCATCAACACTCGGGGCATACTGGATGATCTATGGTATCACAGGCAGTTTTGCCTCGGTTTTTATGCTTGCAAAAGGATATAACAACATGCACATAGGCATGACCCTGGCTGCTGCCAACCTGCTGGCGCTGGGGCTGCAGCCTTTTGTTGCCGACCACATGGACAGGGCAAAGGGGATAAGGATAATCGATGCGTCGGTATGGATGACGCTCCTCATGATGCTGACCTGTGTGGGGTATTTTGTTTTCACCGGAGGATCTTTCATGCTGGCTGCGGCCATCGTGGCCGTCCTCGCTGTACACGCATTGCTTCAGCCGCTGCTCAATTCACTTGCCTTCAGGCTCGGTGAAAGCGGCACGGATGTAAACTACGGCATAGGAAGAGCCGGAGGATCCCTGGGATTTTCCGCCATTGTTGCGGTGCTCGGAACTCTCGTAGAGAAGAAGGGCGAAATGTCGGTCGCGGTATGTACTGAGGCGGCCTGCGCCCTGCTGATCGCGCTGCTCTTCCTCACAAAGTACAGCTTCAAAAAAATGAAGAGGGCGAACGATATCGAGATCGCTGAGCACGCCGGCGGGAAGGCTGCCGAAACTGACGCGGATGATGACGAAAGGATAGACCTTAAAGCATTCATCAGGCGGAACAAGCACTTTTTCATAATGAATCTGGGGATCTCGGGACTGCTCTTCAGCAACGCCATCCTCAGCAATTACATGCCGCAGATAGCAGGCGGAATAGGGGGCACCACTGAGCAGGTCGGCAGGATCCTTTCCCTGATGGCTCTCCTCGAGATGCCTACGATGATCTTCATAGCCACAATACGCAAGCACTTCCGGAGCCGCACGCTCATAAAGATCGCGTCGGTCGGCTTCACCGGAAAGATCGTGGTCTGCTGGCTCGCCGGCTCGGTAGGAGTGCTCTTTGCCGCGCAGGTATTTCAGCTTGTAGCGTTCGCGCTGCTGATGCCTGCCATGGTCTATTACGTAAACGAGATAATGAGCCCGGGAGAGGCTGTCAAGGGGCAGTCACTCTTCACGATGATGTTCACATTCTCGACTATCATCGCGAGCTTCGCGGGAGGCTGGATACTCGACGCCTCCGGAGCAAAGGTGCTTACTTTCGTTGCCGCCCTGGTGACAGCTGCCGGAGCTGCAGTCGTGTTCCTGAGCATAGATAAAGTGGAGGACCACAGGAGATTGCCGCAGGACTGAGTATGTGTTAAAATCTCATTACAACTGAAAACAGGAGATCAACAATGGAAACCAGAGTCGCCGTGATAAGCATTATCGTCACGCAGTCCGACAAGGTGGAAATGCTGAATGAGCTTCTCCATGAGTACTCCGGATTCATAATCGGACGCATGGGGATCCCGTACAAAGAAAAGGGGATCAGCATAATCAGCATAGCCATTGACGCCCCGATGGATAAGATCAACTCTCTCACCGGAGCTCTCGGACGCCTCGACGGTATAAATGCCAAGGTGACCTACGCCAAAGTCTGAAACATCCTCCTGAAGCTGAAATCCCGTGAAGAGGGATTGAGGCTGAAGCAAGATGCGAAGGTGATCATTTGTAAGCGCGCTTTTTTTGCGTACTGATATTTGTATCTGACCAGCCTTGCTTCAAACGGAGCGGGGCTGTTTTGATTAGAGCAGGGTCACCGTAAAACAAAAAAAGAATTTTATAAGGAAGCAAGACAAGCACATGAGCCTCAGAAGAGACGGAAGGCTTGGAGCCGCATGGATCGTAATATTGATCGTGCTGCCTTTCGCGGCAGCAATAATCGCCCTTGGGATCGGACGTATGTCAATCGCTCCGGGCGAGGTCTTTGACGTGCTTCGCGCCGCCATTTCCGGCAAACACGCGTCAAGTGAGCTAATAGAAAAGACGGTCATGCAGCTTAGGCTGCCGCGCATTATACTGGCCTGTCTGGTCGGCGCCGGACTTTCGGTATCGGGCTGCGCGTTCCAGAGTCTTTTCGCGAACCCGCTCGCGACGCCTGATACACTCGGTGTGGCAAGCGGCGCGGCTTTCGGTGCCGCCCTCGGCATACTGCTTGGGTTCAACCTTATAGGCATCCAGCTGATGGGGCTCGCGATGGGCGGCTTTGCAGTCGCTCTCACATGGCTCGCGGGTTCGGGCAAGGACAGAGGAGGACTCAGCTATATCGTGCTCTCGGGCATCATGATAGGCTCACTTTTCTCTGCTCTCATATCCTTCGTAAAGTTCGCAGCTGATGCGGAATCGCAGCTGCCGGCCATCACATACTGGCTGATGGGCGGTCTTGACAAGGCAAACTACCGCACGCTCGCGCTCGGAGCACCGGTCATAATAGCCGGGATCATCCTGTTCATGCTCATAAGATGGCGCATGAACCTGCTGCCTCTTTCAGATGATGAGGCGAAGGCGTCGGGCGTCAATATAAGGCTGCTGAGAGGAATCACTGTCGTGGCGGCGACCGCAGTTACGGCTTCATGCGTTTCGATGTGCGGACAGGTAGGCTGGGTAGGGCTCCTGATCCCTCACATGTGCCGCATGCTCTTCGGCAACAATCACCTTTCGATAATACCGGCATCCGTGAGCTTAGGAGCCGTGTTCATGATAATCGTAGACACCATGGCGCGCAGCATATCCGCGGCGGAGATACCCGTCTCGATACTGACTGCCATGATAGGCGCGCCGTTCTTCATAGTTCTGATGAGAAGAAGCGGGGGCTGGCGCATATGAGTTTACTCAGGATAGAAAACGGCGGCTTCGCGTATAAGAACGGGCCGCAGATACTAAAAGATATAAATATCGACATAGAGCCCGGTGAGATACTCGCGGTCCTGGGGCCGAACGGAGCGGGCAAGACAACGCTGCTCAGATGCATGATGGACATGCTTCACTGGCAGAGCGGGCGGAGTCTGCTTGACGGAGAGGACGTACGGAGCATTCCGGCGTCGAAACTCTGGCGCAGGATGGCATACGTGCCTCAGGCGAGGTCGGCCGCTGTATCCTATACGGCGTTCCAGACCGTTCTGCTCGGACGGAGCAGCCGGATCGGAGCGTTCTCTGCTCCTTCAGATGAAGACATGAAGATCGCGGAGCGTGTGATGGAACGTCTTGGCATTTCGTATCTTGCTGACAAGCCTTGCTACGCAATAAGCGGAGGCGAGCTGCAGATGGTCCTGATAGCCCGCGCGATGGCGGCTGAACCGGAGATACTGGTGCTCGATGAGCCGGAATCCAACCTCGATTTCAAGAACCAGCTCATCGTGCTCGACGCCATGACTGCTCTGGCGGCAGAGGGTGTCGCGTGCATATTCAATACGCATTATCCGGCTCACGCCCTTCAGAGAGCAGGCAAGTCGCTGATGCTGTCGAAGGATGGCCGGAGCATCTTCGGTGATACCACGGGCGTGGTGACTGAAGACAACATCCGCCATGCGTTCGGGGTCGAAGCTCTCATCGGAGAGGTCGAAACTCCGCAGAACATCATGAAGAACGTCGTAGCTGTAGGCATAAGCGGAGAGGCTGGGGAAGCAGATACGCCTGACATTGAAACAACGGCTCCGGATGAAACGATGCTCGCATCCATAACCGTCATAATGCGGAGCAACGAGCGGGCAGATCTTATAAACAAAGCATTCAGGGAATACAATCATCTGCTGATCGGCAGGATGGGCCTGCCTCACAGAAGATCTGAAAAATACATAATAAGCGTGATGCTCGAAGGTCCGGCGGCGGACATCGAAGCTCTGTCACACAGACTGAGCCTCATTCCGGACATCAGCGTAAAAACCACATATGAATAGACCGCTCGGACGGATCCGGCGGACAGGATACAGGAAAGGTAATGAAATGATCAAAATTGCAGTTTACGGAAAAGGCGGGATCGGCAAGTCGACCACAGTGTCGAACGTTTCGGCCGCGCTTGCGGACATGGGTTACAAGGTCATGCAGATAGGCTGTGACCCTAAGGCTGATTCCACTTCGAGTCTTCACGGCCAGGAAGGCATGACTACTGTTCTCGACCTCGTAAGGGAGCGCAAGAACGCTTTCGAACTGTCGGACATGGTGAAGGAAGGCTATGGCGGCGTCATCTGCGTTGAGGCAGGCGGCCCGACACCGGGTCTCGGATGCGCGGGACGCGGCATCATCGCAGCTCTCGACAAGCTCAAGGAGAAGGGTGCTTATGAGACGTTCAAACCGGATATAGTTATCTACGACGTTCTGGGCGACGTTGTCTGCGGCGGATTCTCGATGCCGATGCGCGGCGGCTATGCCGACAAGGTGTTTGTAATAACTTCAGGCGAGAACATGGCCATCCATGCCGCCGCGAACATCGCGGTCGCTCTTGACGGATTCAAGGACAGAGGATACGCGACACTCGGCGGGATCATCCTCAACCGCAGGAATGTGCGCGATGAGGATGCAAAGGTAGCCGAACTCGCTTCCGACATTCATTCCGAAGTCATTGGCGAGCTGAGCCGCAGCGAAACAGTCACCGACGCCGAGGATCTCGGCAAGACGGTCATCGAGGCTTTCCCTGAGAGTGAGATGGCCGGCGAATACCGCAAACTAGCGAAGACCCTCCTTGATATCTGTAACAATAATTAACAAAACATATGCATAGATGCTTTGATTCGCCTGCTGCGTCACCGGGAATGCCATCTCGTTCGACCTTGCTTCGCGGGGAACGGCTCTGACGCTTCGCTGCCGAGTCTCGTTCCAGCCGCTCACCTGCGGTCTCTCTCCGGCATTCCAAGCGGCTTCTCCGCAACGCTCATCTCAGCATCTATGCATATATAACTGAGAAATATGTTGAAAAAAGTAAACGAAAAACAGAATAAAAAACTGAGCCTGGCGGAGATCCCACATGTCAGGATCGCAGACGCAGACTTCCCTGCGCCGTTCAGGTCGGGGCTGGAGTATTCATCTCCGGCCCGCGGCACGTGGAACATCGTCCACACCGGGATGCTCATCCCGGAGGCACACGAAATATTCGTGTGCGCCGCGGGCTGCCTGCGCGGAGTCGTTCTGACGGCTGCAGAGATGGGGACCACTGACAGGTTCTCGACGGTCGCGGTCAGGGAGAACAACCTGCTCGACGGCGACATGGAAGATCTCGTCATAGAAGGCGTTACGGACATAATCAACAAGCTCCCGAAGCGCCCGCCTGCAGTCCTCGTTTATACAAGCTGCGTGCACCACTTCACGGGAGTCGATCTCGACATGATATATGATGTGCTCAGGAGCCGCTTCCCGGACATCGACTTTACAGACTGCTACATGAACCCTATCATGCGCAAGAGCGGTCTGACACCTGACCAGCTGATGAGGTCGCGCCTGTACATGCTGCTGCATGAACGTGAGCTCGATCCGGAAGCAGTTGCCATAATCGGCAATGACCTGCCGACCGATGAGGACAGCGATCTGATGAAGATGCTGAAAGGCGCCGGACTTAAGGTGCATGAGATCACATCATGCAAAACCTACGAAGAGTACCAGCAGATGGCGGAGAGCAGTGTCTATGTTTCGTACAATCCTGACGCTGCGCCGGGCGGCGACATGCTGTCGGAAAGGCTCGGCGGGACACACTACGCGCTTAAGTTCAGCTTCGACTATGATGAGATCGACGCGACTTTCGCGGGACTGGCTGAGGTGCTCGGGATCGAACCGCGCAGCAGTGAGGAGATCGCTGCTCTGAGAGCGGAATGCGAAAGGGAACTGGAAGAAACAAGGAAGCTTATCGGTGATACTCCGGTAAGCATCGACTATACATATTGCCCGAGACCGCTCGGGCTCGCGAAACTGCTGCTCGCTCACGGCATCAACGTCACCAGAGTCTATGCTGACGGGATACCGGGCGGCGACAGAGCGGCATTCGACAGCCTGCAGAAGGAGCATCCGGATCTCATGATATATCCGACGGTGCATCCGGGAATGAGATTCGCACGCACCGCTAACGTGGAAGAAAGAGATCCTGAGCGCGGCGCAGCGATGGTACTGGCCATAGGACAGAAGGCGGCTGCTTTCGAGGAGACGGATCATTTCGTCAATGTAGTTGAGGGCGGCGGCATGACCGGCTACGAGGCGGTCACAAGAACGTGCAGGCTGATGCGCGAGGCATTCCTCGAAAAGAAGGAGATGCGTGAACTGGTGCAGGTGAAGGGCCTGGGCTGCGAGGTGTGCGTACGATGAAACAGACAGCAACAATAATTTCTACATACTCAGCGGATGTCATGGGCGTGTGCTCGGCGTTGTTTGAACTTGGCGGAATGACTGTCATGCATGACGCCTCAGGCTGCAACTCGACGTACACGACCCACGACGAACCGCGCTGGTACGACATGGACAGCATGGTGTACATATCGGGCATCAGCGAGATGGAAGCGATAATGGGAGACGACGAAAAGCTCATCAGCGACATCGTCGACGCTGCGGCGGTCCTGAAACCTGCTTTCATCGCGATCGCGGGCACACCTATCCCGACAATGACCGGCTTCGACTTCGAGGCGGTCGCATCCGTGATAGAGCAAAGATCGGGCATACCGAGCTTCGGATTCCCGACGACAGGGATGAACACATACATACACGGGGCGTCGATGGCATTCGCAGGCATAGCGGAACGCTTCGTCGATGATCCTGAAGATAACAAAAGTGCCGGAAGCAGCACACTGAACATGTCCGCGCGCAAACTTGCGTCGGTCCTCGACAGCTGCTGCATGCGGCCGAACGGGATAAAGGTCAATATTCTCGGACTCACACCGCTCGATTTCTCGGTAAACGGAACCGACGGATCCATTGTCCAGTGGCTCGAAAGAGAGGGCTTCGAGGTAGTGTCGAGGTGGGCGATGGGAAGCAGCCTCGAGGAGATAAGGCGCTCGGCTGAAGCAGACGTGAATCTGGTCGTTTCGGCAGCCGGCTGCGGCGCGGCAAAGGTGCTGTACGAGAGATTCGGGATGCCGTATGCGATAGGATTCCCTGCAGGAAACGAGCTGCCGGGACTTCTGGCAGACCAGATAATACTCAATGTAAAGAAATTCAAAGAGCAGGGCGGAGCGGAAACATTCGAATCGGCAGAGATCAGTGTGGATTCCGGAGTGTTCCTTGACGGAAGTGAAGGCAGGGACGGAAGCACCTATGAAAAGGGCTTTGCCGCGGTCATAGGCGAGGGCATTACTTCGCTTTCGCTCGCGGGCACCATCGAGCTCGAGTGCGGCATCCCTGCGAAAGTGCTTTGTGCGACTGAATGTCCCGAAGGCATCCTGAGGGAGTGCGACCGCATGACACCTGATGAAGACGATATCATCCCGGAACTTGAGGGAGCTGCTTTCGTCATAGCCGATCCGCTGTACAGGCCGATCGTACCGGAAAGCGCGAAGTTCATTTCGCTTCCGAGCGAGGCTTTCTCCGGCCGCATCTACCGCGATGAGATCCCCGATCTTGTCGGCAACATAAATGAGCTATTAATTAAAATCAAATAAATCAAAGGAGGTTTCTGATTATGAAGAGCATTCTGAGTAAGAAGAACAAAATGTTAAAACTACTTGTGCTGGTCATGGTGCTTGCCATGAGCATGATGGCGTTCGCGTCATGCGGAGGAGGCGGCGGTGAGGAAGCTGCTGAGACCACTGAGACGGCAGACACCATTACGATCACGGATCACGCCGACAGGCAGGTCGAGGTCCCGGCAGACATCCAGAAGATAGCGGTATGCGATATCTATCCGCTCCCAAGCGTCCTTGCCGTATTCTTCGACTCCGCTGACAAGATCGTAGGCATGCCGATGCCGTCGATGACAGCTGCGCAGAACGGACTGCTCGGCCAGCTCTATCCTGAGATCCTGAACGCAGAGACAGGATACATCGAAGACGTGAACGTCAACATGGAAGAACTCGCAAAGCTCGAACCGGATGTTGTCTTCTACAGCGCATCGAGCCCTGAGCTCGGTGACCAGCTGACAAATGCGGGCTTCGCTGCAGTCGCTATCTCCGTAAACAAGTGGGACTACAACTGCATCGAGACTCTCAACAACTGGATCGCTCTGCTGAGCCAGATGTTCCCTGACAGCGACAAGGCTGCCATCGTCGAGGAGAAGTCGAACGCAATGTACGACATGGTCCAGGAGAGAGTAAAGGACATCCCTGACGAAGAAAGAGCCAACGCGTTCTTCCTCTTCCAGTACAGCGATACCACGCTCCTGACTTCGGGACAGCAGTTCTTCGGTCAGTGGTGGGCTGATGCAATCGGCGCAAAGAACGTTGCCAAGGAACTGTCGACGGACAACTCCGTAGCAGTCAACATGGAGCAGGTATACGGATGGAACCCTGACCTGATCTTCATGACCAACTTCAACCAGTATTACCCTGACGATCTGTACAACAACACTGTAGAGGGCTATGACTGGAGCGCGGTCAAGGCAGTGCAGGATCAGAGAGTATTCAAGATGCCGCTCGGAATGTACAGGAGCTACACTCCGGGAGTCGACTGCCCGGTCACACTGCTCTGGATGGCAAAGACGGCATATCCTGAAAAGTTCGAGGACGTTGATGTCATCGCTGAAGCCAAGGCTTACTACAAGGAAGTCTTCGGCATCGATTTGACCGATGAGCAGGCACAGTCGATATTTGAGCCTGCCCAGAGCGCCGGACAGGGTTTTGCATATCAGTAGAGATATATTGCTTACGGAGGCTGCGGATTTGTCCGCAGCCTTTTTCGTGGTATAATTTTTCCGTTCGGAGGTGTAGATATGTACAAAAAACCTTTTCAGAAATCAGCGGTACTGGTGCTTGCGGCACTGATCATTTCAGGAATGTTCATGATGACGGGCTGCGGAAAGTCATATGAGTATACTTTCGGCGATGTCGAGTGGGTCTCAAGCGTCAGGGACGGTTCTTCGGTCAGGACCATAAAAGACACTTACTATTATTCTGACGACTGGTTCAGCGATAATCCTTCTTCTGAGAATCAGGAACTCGCGCTTGCTTCCATGCAGCTCGCCGCGTCATGTGTGAGTGACGTCGAGGGGAATACCGGCGAGGCATTTCTTAAAAGCCTTGGTTTCGAAGAAATAGGATACAGCGATTTCAGCACCGCCGATCCGGATGACTGCAGCTACACCTGGGCGCGCAAGACTGTTGGAGATTCAACTCTGGTGGCGGTCGTCATACAGAGCGTGAATACAGGCTCGAAGCAGAGGAACAAAGTCTGGAAGCAGAACTTCACGGTCAATGATCCTGAAAGCGACGATCCTTCGGGAGAACACTACGCGTACGCGGTAGCCGCGGATAAGGCCATCGACGACATAGCGGCGCTCGCTGCGGACGGAGAAACGACATTCTGGATAACAGGACAGAGCCGCGGAGGAGCCATAGCAAATGTGCTTTCCGCAAGGCTTGCCGATAAACTTGATAAAGCAAAGATCTTTGCATATACATTTGAGACGCCTGCGACAGTCGATGCGGATGCGGCCGGCAACTATAAGTTCATACACAATTACGTATGCAGCGACGACCTGGTTACGCACATACCGCTCTGGGGAATGACGCGCTACGGCGTGATGCATGATCTCAGGACGAAAGAAACAGACGGGGGCCTTGACGACATGCTCACGTCCCTGGGAAGCGGCGCGGCCGGCATGAAGGCGAGGATAGTCACTGACGATGTTGTCGCGAAGCTGGTGGAGAACCTTGAGGCAAAAGTTCCTTCGCGTGCCGAGTACTCCGCGGAAAGAACGGACAAATGGAAGGACGCAGACGGAAAAAAACATGAGCTGACATACAGTTATCAGGAAGCCATGGTAAGGATGATGGATCTCATATTCAGGGAAAATTCATCGGGGACCCTGTTTGAGGATCTGGCTGCCAGAAAGGGAGACCTTGATGAGGCGACCGGATTCCTGACTGCCGGAGTAAAGGCTGAGTCCGGTGGCAAGGATCCTTCGGCGGATTACTGGGAAGCGGCAAAGAGCTTATATGCCGTGCTGAGCGAAGAGGATGGCGGAAAGCTGCCGGTCAGCGAGGAGGATCTGTACAAGGTTGTCAGAGTCATGGCGCCGGTGCTGATAAGCATGCCTGAGGACGGCGGTGAGCCTGATGCGGAGCTGCTTACTGACGTGATCGGATACAACAGGGAGCTGACGTACTCCCACCTGTTCGATACCATTATCGCACGCCTCAAGATACTGGCTCCGGAGCCTGAGAAGGCGTCATAAGAACACTTGTTCACAAAACAACAATGTGATATACTTTGATCAACCTCTGAAAAGGGGTTGATTATTTTTTTTAAACCAAACATAATGTGCTCCATGAGGAAGTTTAAGGTAGTAAGCGAATACGCCCCGATGGGCGATCAGCCGCAGGCGATAAAGAGGATCGCCGATGGCATACTTGCGGGAGAGCAGGCGCAGACACTGATGGGCGTCACCGGCTCCGGCAAGACTTTTACGATGGCAAAGATCATCGAAGCGGTACAGAAGCCTACGCTCGTGATCTCGCACAACAAGACGCTCGCGGCGCAGCTTCACGGAGAGTTCAAGGAATTCTTCCCTGACAACGCGGTGGAGTACTTCGTTTCTTACTACGATTATTATCAGCCGGAGGCTTATGTTCCTTCGACGGACATGTACATAGAGAAGGATGCGGATATCAACGATGAGATCGACAAGCTGAGGCATTCGGCGACGGCGGCGCAGCTGGAGAGGCGCGATGTCATAATAGTCGCTTCGGTCTCGTGCATTTACGGACTCGGAAGTCCGTCATCATACCGCAACCAGCTGATCAGCCTGAGGCCGGGCATGGAGATGGACCGCATGCAGCTTCTGCGCAAGCTTACTGACATCCAGTACACGCGCAACGACATGGACTTTTCCAGAGGGTCTTTCCGCGCGAGGGGCGATATCGTGGATATCTATCCGGCGGGAGGCGAGGAAGCTGTCAGGGTCGAGCTCTTCGGAGATGAGATAGAGAGCATACGCGAGATCGATCCGCTTACGGGCGAGATCACCGGCACGCGCTCGCACATTTCGATATTCCCGGCGAGTCATTACATCACGAGCAGGGAAGACATGCTGCTGGCTGTTGCGTCGATCAGGGAGGAGCTCCGCGAGAGGCTCGACTGGTTCCGCTCCAACGGCAAACTGCTCGAAGCGGAGAGGCTCGAGCAGCGTACCAACTACGATATTGAGATGATGATGGAGGTCGGCACATGCAAGGGCATCGAGAACTACTCGAGGCACATCAACTTCCTTAAGCCGGGCGAGCGGCCTTACACGCTGCTCGACTACTTCCCGGACGGCGACTTCCTTACGATAATAGATGAATCGCACGCGATGCTGCCGCAGCTGCGCGCGATGTATAACGGTGACCGGGCCCGCAAGGAATCTCTGGTCGACTACGGATTCAGGCTGCCGTCGGCATTCGACAACAGACCGCTCAGATTTGAGGAGTTCACGGAACTGACGGGGCAGACGGTGTACGTCTCGGCGACTCCTGCGAAGTACGAACTCGAACGTTCCGGCGGAGTCACGGCGGAGCAGCTGATAAGGCCGACCGGGCTCCTCGATCCGGAGATCGAAGTCAGGCCGACCAAGGGCCAGATCGACGACCTCATCGGAGAGATCAACCAGACCGCGGAAAGGGGCGAGCGCGTGCTCGTAACGACCCTCACTAAGCGTATGGCTGAAGACCTCACGAAGTATCTGCAGGAGCAGGGCATAAGGGTCAGGTACCTGCACTCCGAGATCGACAACTTCGAGAGACTCGAGATCATCCGGGATCTGCGCATGGGCAAGTTTGACGTTCTCGTCGGCATCAACCTGCTGAGAGAAGGCCTTGACCTGCCTGAAGTATCGCTTATCGCCATACTCGATGCTGACAAGGAAGGCTTCCTGAGAACAGAGACCTCGCTTATACAGACTGTAGGACGTGCCGCGCGAAATGAGCACGGACGTGTCATAATGTATGCTGATTACATCAGCAAGGCGATGAGGGTCTGTATTGACGAGACCGCACGCCGCCGCAAGGCGCAGGACGAATACAACAAGGCAAACGGCATAGTGCCGAAGACCATTGTGAAGCCGGTCCGTGATATCGCGAGGGCGACCTCCGCGTATGCCGGTGAAAAAGATATAAAGAATCCAAAGGCGATGACCGCAAAGGAACTCCGCGAGACCATACGCGAAGTGGAAAAGAACATGAAAGAAGCGGCGAAGCAGCTTGACTTCGAGCGCGCCGCCGAGCTGAGAGATATACTGTTCGAGTTGCGGGCGAGCTCACGCGCATAAACGTGTCCGGGGTAGCTGCAGCTTTGAGGACTTTCAGAGCAGCGCCGGAGTATATCCCGCCCGGAATGAGCGTAGCAGAACGAAGCATTTACGTTGCGCATTTTATTGTATTACGGCCCTTAAGCGTAAAATAACATTATTGCAAGCTTATGAGCGATAAACTCCGGAAGGGATATCTCCGGGGTAGCTGCGTATATAAAAAGATGGAAAAGAACATAGTTATAAAGGGTGCGCGCGAGCACAACCTCAAGGGAATAGATGTCACACTGCCGCGTGACAAGATGATAGTGCTGACCGGGCTGTCCGGCTCAGGCAAGTCTTCGCTTGCCTTCGACACTATTTACGCCGAGGGTCAGAAGAAGTATGTGGAATCCCTGTCGTCGTACGCGAGACAGTTCCTGGGGCTCATGAAGAAGCCTGATGTGCAGCTGATAGAAGGCCTTTCTCCGGCAATCAGCATCGACCAGAAGACGACGAACAAGAACCCGAGGTCGACTGTCGGAACTGTTACCGAGATATATGACTATCTGAGACTGCTGTACGCGAGGATAGGTATCCCGCACTGTCCGGTCTGCGGGCGCGAGATCACCAGCCAGAACATCGACAGCATCATTGAAAACATACAGTCACATGAAGAAGGCACGAGGCTGACCGTCTTTGCGCCTGTCATAAGGGGGCGCAAGGGCGAGCACCGGGCGGTCCTTGACCGCCTGCGCCGCGACGGCTATACACGCGTGCGCGTCGACGGCGCGATGTCGCGCCTCGACGAGGGCGACATCGTGCTCGCCAAAAACAACAAGCACAATATAGACATAGTCATCGACCGCATCGTTCTCAGAAGCGACAACCGAAGCCGTATTGCCGAAGCACTCGAACTCGCCATCAAGGAAGGCGAGGGCATCTGCAGCGTGCTGTTCACACCGCCGAAGCGCGAAAGCGCCCAGCCTGATACAGCCGGCGCTGATGCCGACGGCAGGATCCTAAAAGAGGACGAGGAACACGAGGCTGTTTACTCAACAAAGTTCTCATGCCCTGATCACGGCATCGGACTCGAGGAGATGGAGCCGCGCATGTTCTCGTTCAACGCGCCTTACGGCGCCTGCGAAAACTGCAGCGGACTCGGCTTCACCCTTCGCATAACCGATGAAGCAGTCGTAACGGACGAAAACAAGAGCATCCTTAGCGGAGCTCTCGGCAATGTATTTTCGACTCTTGACGCGATGGGCTTTTACAGGCAGATGCTCAACCGCCTGGCTATCGACCACGGTACGAATCTCAACGTGCCTTTCAAGGCTCTTCCGCCGAAGTTCAAGGATGAGCTCCTTCACGGCACTGGCTCGCGCAGGCTGAAATATACTTACGAGAGCCGCAGCGGCCGCGTCTCGCACATGAATCACACGTTCGAAGGCATCATACCGAGCCTTGAACGCAGGTGGGGCGAGACCAATTCGGACTTCATCAAGGAAAAGATCAGTGACATGATGACTGAGGACGTGTGCCCTGTCTGCAAGGGGCGCAAGCTTAAGGACACGGTTCTTGCCGTCACGGTAGGCGGAAAGAACATAATGGAGATCACCGATCTCTCGGTGGTTCAGGCCATGGATTTCTTCGAAGAGCTCGACGCGAAGCTTTCGGACAGGGAAAAGAAGATCAGCAGCATGGTCATAAAAGAGATAAAGGCGAGGCTAAGGTTCCTCAAGGACGTCGGCCTCGGATACCTCACGCTCAGCCGTTCCTCCGGAACTCTGTCAGGCGGAGAATCACAGCGTATACGTCTTGCGACACAGATAGGCTCAGGCCTCGTAGGCGTACTCTACATACTTGACGAGCCGTCGATCGGCCTGCATCAGGCTGACAACGATAAACTCCTGGCATCGCTTCGCGGGCTCACCGACATGGGCAATACGCTCATCATAGTCGAGCATGACGAAGACACGATGTACGCAGCCGACCACATAGTGGACATCGGGCCGGGAGCGGGAGTGAACGGCGGACAGCTGGTCGCGCAGGGCACGGTCGAAGACATCAAGAACTGCCCTGAGTCAATCACAGGCCAGTACCTTTCAGGCAAGAAGCACATCGCGGTCCCTATGGTACGGAGGGACGGAAACGGCAAGTACCTCGAGGTGATCGGCGCTGCCGAGAACAACCTCAAGAACATAGATGTAAGGATCCCTGCGGGCAAGCTGGTGCTCGTCACCGGAGTGTCAGGCTCGGGCAAGTCGAGCCTTGTCAACGAGATCATCTACAAGGGAGTATCGCGCGTTACGAACCGCACCCAGGAGAAACCGGGCAAGTTCCGCGAGATCAGGGGCATAGAGAATTTCGACAAGGTCATCAACATAGATCAGTCGCCTATCGGAAAGACGCCGCGTTCAAACCCGGCGACCTATACCGGCATGTTCACGCATATCCGTAACCTCTTCGCCGAGATGCCTGAGGCCAAGGTCAGAGGCTACAAGGCGGGCAGGTTCAGCTTCAACGTGAAGGGCGGACGCTGTGAACACTGCAGCGGTGACGGTATCATAAAGGTAGAGATGAATTTCCTGCCTGACGTGTTCGTGCCGTGTGAGGTCTGCGGCGGAGCCAGATACAATCACGAGACTCTTGAAGTTCGCTACAGGGGAAAGAACATCTCTGAAGTCCTCAATATGACAGTCGCCGAGGCGATACCGTTCTTCGCGAACCAGCAGAGCATACTGAGATACCTGAAGACTCTCGATGATGTCGGCCTCGGCTACATCAGCCTCGGCCAGCCATCGACCCAGCTCTCGGGCGGTGAGGCGCAGAGGATCAAACTCGCGACCGAGCTGTCAAAGAGGAGTACGGGCAAGACTCTCTACATCCTCGATGAGCCTACGACCGGGCTTCATTTCGCAGATGTCGACAAGCTGCTATACGTACTAAACAGGCTCGTTGACGAAGGCAATACTGTCGTCGTGATCGAGCACAACCTCGACGTCATCAAGCAGGCCGATCATATAATCGACCTCGGTCCTGAGGGAGGAGACGGTGGCGGCCGCATCGTATGCGAGGGAACACCGGAAGAGGTAGCGAAGGTAAAGGAATCGAAGACCGGACAATACCTCAGGCGCATGCTGTAGCCCGCACGCATCCGAATGCAATAACACAAAAATGACACGCCTGCCAGAGCGATTTAAAGTATAGTTAAGGCAGGCGTGTTTTATTATAATTAAATAAAACTGATAACTACGGAGGCAGACATGCGCATCTTACTCGCAGAAGATGAGATCGCACTGGCAAAAGTGCTGGTGAAGATCTTTGAGAACAACAACTATTCGATCGACGCTGTACACGACGGACAGGAAGCGCTCGACTATCTTGAAGCGGGCAATTACGACGCTACTGTTCTGGACATAATGATGCCGAAGGTTGACGGCATTACGGTGCTGAGGAAGCTGCGCGCATCCGGATCCGACCTTCCGGTGCTCATGCTGACCGCCAAGTCAGAGATAGACGACAAGGTGCTCGGCCTAGACAGCGGCGCCAACTACTATCTGACCAAGCCGTTCGACGCAAAAGAGCTCCTCGCGGCGGTCAGGGCGATCACCCGCTCCGGCAATGAAGTCGACACCAAGCTCAGCTTCGGCAACCTTACGCTCGACAGGGCGAGCTTCGAGATGTCTACACCTTCCGGGTCGGTCAAACTGGCCAACAAGGAATTCCAGATGATGGAGCTTCTCATGGCCAGGCCGGGCAACATCATTTCCGTAGACACATTCATGGATCACATCTGGGGGTATGACACCGACACGGAAAGCAATGTCGTGTGGGTGTATGTGTCCTATCTCAGGAAGAAACTCACCGCGCTCGGCGCGGATGTGAAAATAAAAGCTACACGAAATGCCGGTTATTCGCTTGTTTCCGCTGAAGCTGAATAGGCCTTTAGCTCGTTCTACGCAAAACTCATCATGATCAAAAAACTGAAAACCAGATTCATAGTGCTCGCAATGGTATCACTGACAGTCCTGCTGTCAGTGATTGTCGTGGGCATGAATGCGATCAACTATAAGAAGGTCGTAAGCGATGCCGACACCAGGCTGAACGTGCTCGAGGAGAATTCCGGCAGGATCATGTTTGAAGACATGATGAATCCGTTCGGAAACTTTGACGAATACTATATGGATGAAGGTGATGACAGATTCCTCATCGGACACAAAGGCCCAGGCGACCATTCCATGACACGTGATGAGGCTGAGGAAGCAAGGTTTTTCATGGTGTCCGTTGATGAAAGCGGATCCGTGATGCAGACTTACACGGCCAGGATCTCCGCGGTGGACACCGTTGATGCTGCGGAGTATGCGCAGAAGGCTATCGCTTCCGGAAAGGAAAGCGGATTTGTAGGGGATTTCAGATACTCTGTGAGCGACTCCGGAGACGATGTGCTGATCACATTCCTCGACTGCGGCAGAACTCTTGGGTCCTTCCGCTCATTCCTCAGGGCAAGCATACTGATGTCGCTGCTCGGACTTCTAGCGGTATTCTTTGTCATCCTTTACTTCGCGGGACGTATAGTCAGGCCTGTGGCTGAGAGCTATGAAAAGCAGAAACGGTTTATCACTGACGCAGGTCATGAAATAAAGACGCCGCTCGCGATCATAAAGGCGAATATCGATCTTATGGACATGGAGATCGACGGTGACAACATAGACAAGGATGAGCTGAAGGAGAACCTCGGCGACATCAACGACCAGGTCGACAGGCTTACCGGACTGACGAACGACCTCGTATACCTCTCGCGCATGGAGGAGGCAGACAGCAGCCTCGTGATGACAGACGTACCGCTGTCGGACATAGTCAGCGAAACAGTGTCGTCTTTCGAATCGCTTGCGTGGGAAAAAGGCAAAGCGATAGGAAGCGACATAGCGCCTGACGTTACTGTCCAGGGCAGCACCAAGGAACTTGAAAAACTCCTTTCGATACTCCTCGAGAACGCCATAAAGTACTCGATCCCTCCGCGTGTCATAGACTGCGGGGCGGACGAAGACGGAATGCCGGCGCCTCCGGGGATAGACGTGGAGCTCCGTACAGAAGGGCGGAGCGCGGTGCTGGAGGTCCGAAATGATACCGAGGGAGAACTCACAAACGAGATGCTCTCGCACGTTTTCGAACGCTTCTACCGCACCGACAGCTCGAGAAACTCAGCGACAGGCGGCCACGGCATAGGATTGTCTATGGCAAATGCCATAGTGAATGCTCACGGCGGAAAGATCGCCGCGCACACATCCACGGGACACGACTTCATAGTCACAACGACGCTCCCGCTGCAGTGATGACGCATTACAATGATCTTGAAACAGCCTCTGCCCGCACGGCAGAGGTTTTTTCATTGTTTTTTAAGTTTGGTTTAAGTTTTGCCCGCTATCATATGCACTGTAAGGAGGTGACGCCATGGGATATCAGGCGACATTCAAGAGATATGAACTTAAATACATGGTCACGGCTGAACAGAAGACCCGCATCCTCGCGGCGATGGAGCCGTACATGGAGCAGGAACGCTTCGGCAGGTCGACGGTCAGGAATATCTACTTTGATACGGATGACTTCGTGCTCGCCAGGCATTCCATAGCGAAGCCGGACTACAAGGAAAAGCTCCGCATAAGGAGCTACTCAAAGGCAGACGCCGGCAGCACGGTCTTTGTGGAACTGAAGCGAAAGTTCGATGGGGTCGTGTACAAAAGGCGGATCGGGCTTCCGGAACCGGACGCAATGAGATGGGTGGAAGGTTCGCGGGACCCGGCTGTGATTCGCGGAACCGAAGCGGAATCACCGCAGGTGGCAAGCGAGATAGAGTATTTTAAGACTCTGTACAGCGGGCTCAGGCCGGTCCTATTCCTGAGCTACGACAGGGAGGCATACAGGATGAAGAGGGATGCCTCCGCTGCCGACGGCGGATCCGGCTTCAGAGTCACATTCGACTGCAACATACTCTGCAGAGAGTACGACCTGTCACTCAGGTCAGATCCATACGGCACACCTTTTCTTAAGGAAGGTATGTTCCTCATGGAACTCAAGTGCCCGGGGGCGATCCCGCTGTGGATGACAAAAGTTCTCTCGGAGGAGCGCATATACAAAACATCATTTTCAAAATACGGGACGGCCTATTGCCGCTTCATGAATGAGACACCGGCAGAAAGAGCACACGGCCTCGCGGCCGGCATGCATATATCCAACGCCGGCCGCAAAGAAACGGCGCTCTCCAACCGGGCAAACCACAACGGCCGCATCGGGCGCCGGTTACAGGAGCGAACGTCCCGCTTCGGCAGAGCATCTGCCTGAAAGATATATTTCAAACGTTTTTTCTTCATAAAACTTCCTATATATATAATCCTAAAACCTATGAAAATTGCCGTGCTGACCGCGCGGCTTTTTTCTTTTGCAACGAGGCCGCGTGTATTTTGCCAAAAGTGAGGAAAAAGCGTGATTTGCCGGTTGAAAAAAATAATTATCGCTTTAGTTTCATTTAAGTTTGGACCGTTATTATGCGGGTGTACAAAAGAGAACTGATGAAAGAGTGCGGATGGGCGAAAGGCTGTTACAGCCCGCAAGTCCGCAGAGATCAAATCAAAAAAGGAGACGACAGCAATGACGGAATTACTGACCAGCATATATGACACAACTACGGCAACAACTATAAGCGCCGCACAATTCGGGGCGTCCTTCGGAGTATCACTGCTCCTGGGCATGCTCATTGCTGCGGCTTACATGTACAACACGCGCTACACAAAGAGTTTCGTTGTGACGCTCGCAATGCTTCCGGCGATCATATGCGTGATCATCGCCATGGTAAACGGGAGCATCGGCACCGGTATTGCGGTCGCAGGCGCATTCAGCCTGGTGAGGTTCCGCTCAGTACCGGGGACCGCGAAAGAGATCTGCGCGATCTTCCTGGCAATGGCGACCGGACTTGCGACAGGCATGGGCTATCTGGGACTCGCGACTGCATTCACGGCGGTCCTGGCGCTGGTGATCCTGCTGTCGGGCAGTTTCGACTTCGGAACAAAAAGGAATTCAAACAGATATAAAAGCATCAGGATCATGATTCCTGAGGACCTCGACTACACCGGCATCTTCGACGACCTTTTCGCGGAGTACACGAAATCGTGCGAGCTGGTGAACGTAAAAACGACAAACATGGGAAGCATGTTCAGGCTCACATACGATGTGACGCTGAAGGATCCCGACAGGGAAAAGGAGCTGATCGACAAGCTGCGCTGCCGCAACGGCAATCTTGAGATCAATGTCTCGAGACAGGGCACAGTACCGACCGAGCTGTAAGTCTGAAGGAGGAACGCGATATGGAAAGCAAAAAGAATTACAGAGACAAAATATATAAAGATGCGGGCGTGGCAGCCGGCACAACGACAAAAGCAATGGTATCGATCCTCGCGCTGATACTCGCGCTGGTGCTGTTCCTGGCGTCATGCGGAGCTGTTGAAAGTTCAGCCGGCACAGGGTCATCGGCGGTCTCAGTCACGGCATCTGCGGAATACAACGCGGCAAGCAAGGCGGACATGTTCACGGAAAGAGATCTCTCGGGCGACTATGACGAGAGCGAGGCTGAGACTATAACTCTCAACGGAAGCACAGCTAAGACATCGGCATCATCAGGCGTAACTGTGAGCGGAAGCACCGTAACAATTACAGCTGAAGGCGTATACATAGTCAGCGGCGATCTGACTGACGGACAGATCATAGTTGAGGCCGACGATGCGGCCAAGGTACAGATCGTGCTTAAGGGAGCATCGATCACAAGCAGCACATCAGCGGCTATCTACGTCAAGTCGGCAGACAAGGTCTTCGTGACAACGGCAGCCGGAACTGAAAACACCCTCGCGAACGGAGGAAGCTTCACGGCGGACGGCGACACGAACGTAGACGGCGCGGTATTCGCAAAAGACGATATCACGTTCAACGGAAGCGGCAGCCTTACTATCGATTCGCCGGCGGGACACGGCATAGTCGGCAAGGACGATGTGAAGATCGCGGGCGGTACGCTGACGATCAATGCCGCAAACCACGGTGTTCAGGCAAACGACAGCGTAAGGGTCGCGGAGGCTGACATCACCATCAATGCGCAGACCAAGGACGGCATCCACGTTTCGGATGATGCCGATGAAGAGGAAGGAACAGTATCTGACAGCTTTTTCTACATGTCTGACGGAACACTGAACATAAGCGCAGGCGACGACGGCATCCATGCGGATGCAGAGGCTATGATCGAAGGCGGAACAATAAACATTGCTGAGTCATACGAGGGACTCGAGGCGCTGTCGATCAAGGTGTCCGGCGGCGACATCAAGGCGGTCGCTTCTGATGACGGAATCAACGCTGCAGGCGGCAACGCCCAGAGCGGCAGCCAGACCTTCGGCGAAGGCGACTGGGGAGGCTCCGGGGGAGGCTTCAGCGACGGAGGCACAAACGGCAGCATCGAGATCAGCGGAGGCAATATCTATGTACAGGCCGGAGGTGACGGCATCGACTCGAACGGGTCCATAGCGATAAGCGGCGGCTATACAGTTGTTTGCGGTCCAACCCAGGGAGACACATCCGTGCTCGACTACAACTCTGAAGGAACCATCACAGGCGGTACGTTCATCGGAACTGGCGGAGCAGGCATGGCCGAGAGCTTCACAAGCACTTCCCAGGGTCTCATCGCGATAAGCGTCGGCAATCAGTCCGCAGGCAGCACTGTCTCACTCAAGGACGGATCCGGCAACGTGATCGCGGAAACAACACCTGAACTCGGCTACGCAGTCGTATACATAAGCACTGAAGACATGACACGGGGCGGCACATACCAGCTGTCGGCAGGAACATACAGCGAAAGCATCACTCTTTCCGATCTCATGTACAGCACTCTTAGTGGCGGCATGGGAGGAAGCTTTGGCGGAGGCGGTCCCCGAGGCGGAATGAACGACGGCTTTAACAGCGGCGGCATGCATCCGGGAGGGATGCGCGGCAGCAATGGCCAGGCCGGCGGTCACGGACCCGGCGGAAACACTGATGGAATGACCGGCGCGACGCAGCTGAATGGAGATGAAACAGTCTGACACAAGGAAACGCGGCAGGAGGCGCAGTATGAGAAACAGATATATAGCACTCATACCGGCATACGAGCCGGACCAGAAGATAATTAAGCACACTGAAGAGCTTGCGGAAAAAGGCTTTGATATCGTGGTGGTAGACGACGGAAGCGGCTCTGAGTACGCGGAACTGTTCGAGGCGGTCTCGCAGAAGGCGACAGTACTGACACACGGGTACAACCGCGGCAAAGGGGCAGCCCTGAAGACTGGCATGAGATACATCAATAAATACATGGCATACACGGAATCGGTCCTGACTCCGATGGGAACAGAGACGGTCTCGGGCAGGGACGCTGTCATAGTGACCGTGGACGCGGACGGACAGCATCTTCCGGATGACGTCCGGAGAGTAGCGGAGATATCCGCCCGGAGGCGTGACGCGCTGGTGCTCGGAAGCAGGGCGCTGAGCGACGACATACCTGCACGAAGCAGATTCGGCAACACGGTAACAAGACATGTTTACAGCGCGGCCACGGGCGTGAGCATACATGACACGCAGACCGGTCTCAGGGCGTTCCACCGAAGCCTCATCCCGAGGCTCCTCGAGATCGATGGCGACCGCTACGAGTATGAGATCAACATGCTCATGTACCTGGCGGCGGAAGGAGTGCCTATCATAGAGGAGAGGATCGAGACGATATACGAAAACAACAACAGCGGATCGCATTTCAGGACGTTACGCGACTCATTCAGAGTGTACAGGGAGATCCTGAAATTCTCGGCATCATCGCTCGCGAGCTTTGCGATCGACTACGGGATGTACGCACTGCTCCTGGCAGCAACCGGGGCGGCAGGCATCGCGAACAGCCTGATCGTGTCGAATATCGGGGCGAGGCTCGTGAGCGGAACGGCAAACTACACGATGAATAAAAAACTGGTCTTCAAAAGCAGGACCGGCTTCGCCAAATCGGCGGCACAGTATATCCTGCTGGCGGCCTTCATACTCGCGGGCAACACGATAGTGCTGAGCACACTGGCCGGCACTCTGGGAATGAACAGATTCGCTGCAAAGCTGGTCACAGAGGTCATGTTCTTCATGATCAGCTGGACGGTACAGAAATACGTTATCTTCTTCAGGGAAGAGGAAGCGGACGCCGGGTCCGAAAAGGTCTCGAAACTCGGCGCGCAGGAAAGATAGAGAGGACGGAAATGATCAGAAAACATAAAGCGCTTCTGGCGTACCTGCTGGCGCTGGTCGTATTCTCTTCATACGTTATGATGGATACCTTCGTCATAACAAGAGTCTATGGCGAGGCGTCCGGCAGCGGCAGTGAAGCGGCGCTGCAAACGGAAAATAAGGATGCGCAGACGGAGCAGTCAGAAGGCGCCGCCGGTGTGTCCGACGCATCCGGCAGTTCAGAGAGCGGCCGGCACGGTCCGGGCGGCACACATGGTGACGGAAGCGGAGGCCCTCCATCGGGAGGAAAGGGCCCAGGCGGAAGATCCGGCAAGTCAAAGAGCGGATCTTCTGACAGCAGCTCAGAAAGCTCCGCGGGCAGTTCGGGAAGCAGCAACAGCAGCTCATCGGGCTCAGTCATCAGCAGCTCAGGCACTGGAGACAGCTACAGCGACAGCAATCTTTCCATCAAGGTGAACGAATACACGGTGAGCGGCACGGCCGTGCACGCTGCCGAGGTGAAAGCGGATTCTGCAGGATACCTGAAGACCGCATTTGCTCAGGGGGCTTACGGAAAGAACGTGACGGCGACTACTTCGGACATTGCTGACAGCGTCGGTGCCATACTGGCGATAAACGGCGATTACTACGGAGCGCAGGAAAAAGGATACGTTATAAGAAACGGTGAGATCTACAGGAGCACCGCGTCGGCCGGAAGTGAGGACCTGGTCATATATGAGGACGGGTCGTTCGGTATCATCAATGAGAGCGAAGTGACAGCGGAGCAGCTCCTCGCGGACGGAGCCGTACAGACACTTTCGTTCGGGCCGGCGCTGGTAGAGAACGGGACTGTGTCGGTGGACTCTGATGACGAAGTCGGCCGCGCGATGGCGAGCAATCCGAGAACGGCGATCGGCATCAAGGCGGATGGAACATACCTCTTTGTGGTATCCGACGGCAGGACGGACGAGAGCGAAGGCTTATCGCTGCTGCAGCTTGCGGAATTCATGAAGTCCCTCGGCGCGGAGACGGCATACAATCTCGACGGCGGCGGGTCATCCACCATGGTGTTCAACGGCAGCGTGATCAACGTTCCGACCGGAGGCGGCATAGGCAACGGCAGCGGAAGTGAAAGGAAGGTGAGCGACATTGTATACATCGGCTATTAAAACAGGAATGAGATATCTCGCAGCTTCCATAGTCATCGCTGCAGCGGCAGCGGTTTACGGACTTTTCAGTCACGGCGTATACTCATACTTCATGACATATGCGTTCATGATACCCCTCCTGGGCGGAGCGCTGCCGCATCTGATCGCGGCAATGAAGAACGCGGAAGAAGAACCGGAGAACAGCACGGGCAAGAAGGAGATCCCCGCGGAAAGTGAAACGCGGGCCGGCTTTGCGAAGATCTTCGATGCGAAGGACACGCAGCTTGCGGTCATCGCGACCCTGACAGCCGGAAGTCTTCTGAAAGGGGTGCTCGACATATACGGCACTACCAACAGCCTCCTTCTCGCGTATCCTGCCATGGCGGCTGTGATCTGCGCTGCGTGGGCGGCGGTAATGCTGAAAAAAACTCGTTCGACGGATCCACCATTTGCGGCGGAAAAACAATAAAAAACAATCAAATATATGCAATAAAAGGACTGCCTCGTGTGTATACATAGTGAAGGCAGTCCTTTTTAAATGAAATAATGGGCGGAAGGAGGAAAAGATCATGAAGAGGAGACTGAGTATAGTAATCACGCTGCTTGCGGCAATGGCGATGGTAATGGCGATGAGCGTATCCGTTCTTGCAGCCGGGGTGAGCAGCAACAGTCAGGCGCTGAATATCGCGCTGAAAAACGCAAGGCTGAAGAAAGCAGAGGTCAAGCGCATCGACGTAGACTACGAAAAAGCAAGAAAGGTATATGAAGTAGAATTCACAAGGATAAAGAACGGCACGGAGTTCGACTACGTTATAAGTGCCGGAACGGGAAACATAATCAAGAAGTCCGTGGAATACAGATACACGAGGAATTCCTCGAAAAGTAAGATCGGCGCTGTGGCAGCAAGAAAGAAAGTTGCCAAAAACTCGGGCATAAGCTATAAAATTATCAGCAAAGGCACCTGCAGGTACGAGTATGATGACGGAGAAGGTGTCTACGAAATAAAGTTCAGGACCGGCGGCAAGGCATATGAATATGAAGTGCTCGCTCCGACCGGAAAGATCATCGAGTTCCAGTGGAAAGCGACCGGAAAGTAGCAGGAAAGATTTTATAAAATGGCAGCTGTGCAGTTGGATGAAAACTTAATAATCCGGATGGCTTCGAATGACGGCGCGGCATTCCGCGAACTGTACCAGCAGACATCAGGCGTGGTGTACGGATTCGCAATGTCGATACTCCGCAACAAGCACGATGCGGAAGATGTGATGCATGACGCGTTCATCAAAATCTATTCGAGCGCGGTCACGTACAAGCCGTCCGGGAATCCTATGGCCTGGATACTCACCATAGTGAGGAACCTCTGCCTCAACAGGATCCGTGCGGGCAAGGTCTGCGAAGATCTGTCGGAATACTATGATCTGGCTGGACCTTCGAACGACATCGAAGACGTGCTTGACCGCATGGTGCTTGAGACGGCAATGAACGTGCTGGACGCAGAAGAGAGGCAGATAGTCGTTTTACATGCGATGACAGGGTTCAGACACAGGGAGATCGCTGAGATACTCGACCTGCCGACGGGAACTGTCATGTCAAAATACAACAGAGCGTTAAAGAAGATGAAAAAGGAAATGGAGTCTAAGGGGGTGGAGAGATGATCGATAATAATGAAATCGAAAAAAGGCTTGCCTCTGCGCTGAATGCCGCTGCCCCTGACATACTGGACGAACTGATGGCGGAACTGGAACCGGCCGAAAAGCCTGAACCGTCAATGAGAGATAAGCTTGCTGAAAATGAGCAGGACAGATATAAAAAAGCCTTTGTACGCAGAAGCGGGATCAGAACGCTGATAAGCTGCGCCGCTGTGCTCGTAATGCTGGTCGGAGGAGTCGCGGTCTGGAGAAATATGGAGCAGAAGGTCCTCGCTGTGGTTGACCTTGATGTCAATCCGAGCATCGAACTGGCGGTCAACGGAAAAGAGCGGGTGGTCGATGCCATTGCGGTAAACGAGGACGGTGAAGCTATCCTTGCGGATATGGATCTCAAGGGAAGTGACGTCAAGGTGGCCTGCAGCGCCATCGTGGGGTCGATGCTGACAAAAGGCTACCTGACCGACAAATCGAATTCGCTGCTGGTCTCGGTCAGCGCCGATGACTCGGAGAAGGGCCATCTGATCGAAGAAAGCCTCTCGGAGAGCATTACTTCATACATGGATGATTCGGCTGTTGCGGCGGCGATCATGGGACAGTATGTGGAAGGTGACGAAGAACTCAGGGAGTTCGCCTCAAGGAACGGGATATCGATCGGCAAGGCGTGGCTGATCCGCAGAATTCTTGATACAGGCGGCAGCAAGATGACGGAAGAGTCACTGCTTGCGCTGTCTACGCAGGAGCTGCTCGTGCTCAGCCAGGAGCGCAAGGCGGAAGGATTGACCGTGCACGGCACGGCTTATACCGGCGAATATGTCGGATATGACGGAGCTCTTGACGCGGCTCTCAGTGATGCCGGACTGGAAAGATCTCAGATCACCGATGAAAAAATCGAGATGGACTGCGAGGACGGCATTATCATCTATGAGGTGGAGTTCAGCTCAGGCGGACAGGAGTACGAATACGAAGTGATCGCATCGACCGGAAGCATAGTCGGGAAGGAAAATGACTCTGACGACGATGACGATGATGATCGTTACGACAGCGATGACGATGATGATGACGACGCTGACGACGATGATGATTATTACGACACCGACGACGATGATGATCATTACGACATTGATGACGATGATGATCGTTACGAACGCGACGATGACGACGACGATGATCGTTACGAACGCGACGATGACGACGACGATGATGACGATGACGACGACTGATCAGCGAAGAGCGCGGAGAACAAGGGCGGAAGCGATCCCGACGAGTATGCCGGCGGCGATTCCGCTGAACATCAGAACAGGAAAATAGAAGAATATGCGAAGGTCCTCAATGAGGGCGGCGGCAACAAGCAGCTGGCCCAGATTGTGCAGGACTCCCGCAGCCATGCTTACACCGGTCACTGAGAAGAGGCCGGTTTTTTTGAGGAGTATCATGCCTGCAAGGCTGACTGCGGCTCCGGCGAGAGCATATAGCATGCCGAAGAGACCGTTGAACAGCAGGCCGGCGAGAACGACTCTTATAACGCTTACAGCGACTGCGTCTTTGGCGCCGAACTTGTATAAAGCCACGACAGTCACGACATTCGCTATGCCAAGTTTGATGCCGGGCACGCCCGGATTATATGGTATAATTGCTTCGACATACGAAAAGATGAGAGCCAGGGTGGCCATCAGGCCGACTCTCGCGATGAACGATGCGCTCAGAGGCTTGCGCCTGCCGGAGGTCCCGGAAGTCTTACGAGGTGACTGAGTCATAGCCGCCTCCTTCCTCTGAACCGTTATCGATGCGCACGACCAGCCGGTTCGGCAGGCATACGATGCTTTCTCCCGGCCTCGAGACCGCGCCGTGCTTAACGCAGACCTGGTTCTTGCACGAGGCCTCGGTCACGGATACCGTGCCGCCGCTGATCACGACCACATTGTAATAGTCGTACTGCACGGAAGCCTGGGCGTCAGGGTCTGCCGTAGGAGCATCGACAGCTTTCTGCTTAGGTGCGGGCACCACAACAGTGCGGTCCTCACTGAGCGGATATCTGGCAAAGAGATCGCCCCCCGACTCGATGATGACTTTTGCGCCGCTTCCCGCCTCGCCGTGTGAAAGCGTGAGCGCGGCCGAAGCTGCCAGTCCGATAACGACCAGCGCTATGAAGAGTATTATGTCTGCTTTTCGTATGAACTGTTTCATCGATATCATTATACCATTTACGTTGCTGAAAGGAGAACCGCGCGGATGAAGCGCCGGCTTAAAAAACTGAATATCCTGCTGATGTCCGCGCTGCTTCTGATGCTGTGCGGCTGCAGCGGCACGGGCGGCGCTGCGTCTGATCCTGTCGCTGCTGACGGCTTTTACCTCGATACAGTCTGCAGCATCAGCGTCTACCGCATGACAGATGAGCAGGGCGGGGTGAAAGACGCAGCTGATATGAGCGAGGAAGCAGACGCCGCGATAAACGAGGCATTCGATCTCTGCAAGGACCTCGAATCGAAGATCAGCCGCACGCGTGAGGACTCCGAGATCAGCAGTATCAATAACGCGAAAGGCGGTTGGATCGAAGTCAGCGATGATACGCGCGAGCTCATACAGAAGGGCATCGAATACTCCGGACTTTCTGACGGCAGATTCGACATAACCGTAGGCGGCGTGACGGAGCAGTGGGACTTCCACGCACCTGAGGGCGAGGCGAAGATCCCGGACGCGGACAAAGTCGCAGAGGCGGCGGGACACATCGGCTACAGAAACATTGAGATCGACGGCAACAGGGTGAGGCTCAGCGACCCTGAGACAAAGCTCGACCTTGGCGGGATCGCGAAGGGGTATATAGGCGACCGGATGGGCGAGCTCCTCGAGAGCAGGGGCGTCGTCTCGGCGGTGATAAATCTCGGCGGAAACGTCATCTGCATCGGCGGCAAGACTGATGAGGATGATTTCGTCATTGGTGTCGAAACGCCGTTCAGCGACCGCACGGAGATAATCGGAAAGATAGGCGCGAGAGACCAGACTCTCGTGACTTCGGGAGTATACGAGCGGCAGATAGAGGTAGACGGAAAGAAATACCACCACATCCTCGACACGAAGACGGGCTGGCCGGTGGATACGGACCTCGACGCGGTGACGCTCATCGCGGGCAAGGGCCGCTCGGGAGACATAGATGCCCTCAGCACCACCTGCCTTATAATGGGCGCTGATGCGGGCATGAAATTCATTGAAGAACAGGAAGGCATAGAGGGCGTATTCGTGCTGTCTGACGGAAGCATACTCACGACAGCGAACGCCGGATTTGAGGAAGTGAAATGATAAAAGTACTTGTTACGAACGACGACGGAATAGATGCTCACGGACTTCGTATACTTGTGGAAGCGCTGTCGAAGCACGCGGATGTTTATGTTGTAGCTCCGGCCGATCAGCAGAGCGGAAAGAGCCACAGCATCACATTCCTGCGCGAGGTCACTCCGCAGGAGCGTGACGTTAAGGGTGCTGTTGCGGCGTGGGTGCTCGACGGCACGCCGGCTGACTGCGTCATGTGGGCCATCGATTATCTGAGGGATGAAGAGGGCATTACTCCGGACTTCGTGATAAGCGGCATCAACCTGGGCTTCAATACAGGCCTGGCGGCATACTATTCAGGAACTGTAGCCGGCGCGAGAGAAGGAGCCATAAACGGTATCAGGTCGATAGCTCTTTCCGTGGGCGGACAGGGCGGCATGAATGTTGAGCATTTCGACTATCTGGTCGGGCTCCTGCCTCAGCTGATGGAGATGTCCATGCAGATCGATCCGGGAACCATCCTCAGCGTGAACGCGCCTGACATCCCTTCGTGGGATATAAAAGGGGTGCGAGTCGCGGAGACCGCGCCGCGCGGTTACGGCATCAGATTCTTTTTTGAAAAGAAAAAGAACGGCAATTATCAGATGACAGGCGGCGCGGACTATCTTGACAACAACATGCGCTACGACATCGACTGGTGCGCTGCAAGCTATGTCGCTGTTTCACCGATCCCGACAACGCTTTCTGACCCTGTTTCGCTGATGCGTCTGAAGGGGCTTACAGCGGATACCGACTGTCTCACGCTCATCATAGATCCGCAGGAGAAAATGCCTGTGCGCATGAAGAACGCGGGCGGATTTATAAGCAATCTTGAAAAACTCGCGCGGGCTGTCAGCAGAATGGGCAAACCGCTCCTGCTGGCGGAGTCATATGACATGGGCGGGATACTTCCGCAGGTGAAGGATCATGCCGGAGAGGCGGAAACGGTCAGGCACATCCATCCTGACGTGTGGACTGCACCCGATCTGGAGAAGTATGTCGGTGCGACAGGCTGCAGAAAGGTGCTCATTGCGGGAGCCGCCACGAACGTTGAGATACTTCAGACGGTACCGGGCTTCCTGAGAAGAGGCTGTGAGGTGGTCATTCTGGAGGACTGCTGCGATTCGGTTGACAAGGCGGGACACGCTCATTCAATAAAGATGATGGAGGATATGGGCTGCCGCATCAGCACTCTGGAGACTGAGGTGATGATGCTCGCGGGCTCGTGCACAAAGCAGGTGCTGAACTCGGTGAAAAACATTCTGCTTACTTGACATCGGGGGGCCGATGTTGTACTATCGTTTTTGCTATGCGCATTTGGCACAAGGAGGGGCCCGCAAAGCGGGAAGAATCCTTATGCCCATACGTTTGCTGATGTAGCTCAGTAGGTAGAGCACTTCCTTGGTAAGGAAGAGGTTTCGGCAGTTCGAGTCTGCTCATCAGCTCCATGCAAACCCGCTTAGGGACAGGGACGCTTGTCCCTAATATTTTTCAAAAATAAGGTTATCTGTGGTTGCACGGCATTGCCGGAAAGAAGATAACCTTGACCTCCGGAGGAAAGCTCCTTCGGTAGAACGCGTTTTATTAAAGGAGGAAGTTAAATGGCAAAGCAGAAGTATGAGAGAACCAAACCGCATATCAACATTGGTACGATCGGCCACGTTGACCACGGTAAGACAACTCTTACAGCAGCAATCACATCAGTACTCAACAGAAAGTAC
>CACYLW010000005.1 GCA_902775345.1 uncultured Eubacteriales bacterium
CCCATCGAGTGGGAGGAGGAAAATACCAATCCACAGCATCCTTAACAGCATAGCCTAAATCCTATGAAATGGCTATGACACAATAATACGAGGAGGAAAATAATGAACGTAGTATGCCTGGATATGGAAGGCGTGTTATATCCGGAGATATGGATCGCTTTCAGCGAAGAGAGCGGAATTCCTGAGCTCAAAAGAACGACAAGAGACGAACCTGATTATGACAAGCTGATGAAATGGAGGATCGGTCTCCTTAAGGAGCGCGGACTCAAGCTCAGGGACGTACAGAACACTATTGCAAAGATACATCCGCTTCCGGGCGCAAAGGAGTTTCTCGATGAGCTCCGCACTATTACACAGGTAATAATAGTAAGCGACACTTTCTCTCAGTTTGCTGAGCCTCTCATGAGACAGCTCGATTGGCCTGCCATATTCTGCAACGAGCTTGTGATCGATGACGAAGGGTACATCTCTGATATCAGGATGCGCTGCGATCATACTAAGCTTGCTACAGTCAGGGCGCTGCAGTCGATCGGCTACGATACCATAGCTGCCGGAGACAGCTATAACGACCTCGAGATGATAGAGGCAAGCAAGGCGGGATTCCTGTTCCGCACTACTGATCAGATAAGGAAGGATTATCCTCAGTACCACGCATTTACGGAATATGATGAATTTCTCGACGCGATCAAGGCAGCATTATAAAAATCCTATTAAATAAATAGGATTTCTGCTTGCTTTTGGCTGTCCGGGGTTGTAGTATATGCGATGTAGAGAAATCGACGAAAGGAGTCTACTCAAATGATTACAAAGGAAATGGTTATCGGAGACGTTATCAATGAGCATCCTGAACTGGTCCGCACTTTCTTTGCCAACGGCATGATGTGCATTGGCTGCCCGGCTTCGCAGGGCGAGTCCATTGAGGCTGCGGCACAGGTACACGGACTTGATGCAGATCAGCTCGTTTCGGCTCTGAACGAAGCGCTTGCATAAGCGGCAACAGGTCTGCAATAAGCATAAGTTTTTAAAAAATACAGACTTTTATTACAGTGACAAGGCATCTGCCTTGTCACTTTTTCTTAAATCGGATATTATAATAAAATGAAATGAAATTTTATCGTTTCGGAAGGGACAACAGACGATGTTTTATGAAGTAAGCAAAGAGGTATTTGACAAGCTGCCGAATTTCGTGGTCGGGGTAGTTGCCGTTACCGGAATAAACAATTCAAAGGAGTATCCGGCGATCGAGAAGATGCTCGAAGAGAATTCGAACGAGGTCATTCAGTACTTCGCCGAAACAGGCAATAAGGCAAAGAACGATCCATGTGTCGTTCCTTACCGCGAAGCCTTCCGCGCGCTGGGCATGAATCCGAACCGATATGCATGTGCCGCTGAAGCCTTGATGGACCGTCTCGCTAAGGGAAAGGGACTTCCTTCGATAAACCCTGCGGTAGATCTCGGCAACGCGATCTCGCTGAAATACAAGCTGCCTATCGGTGCTCACGACCTCTATACTTTCGTGCGTCCTGACGGCAAGGGCAGGGGCTGCGAAGATACCGGCCTCGAAGTAAGACCGGCGACAGCCGGGGACACTTTCAGACCGTTTGGCGCTGCAGAGGGCGAGTTCGATAATCCTGAACCCGGTGAGGTCGTATATGTTTCGGGCCATGAGGTAAGGACCCGCCGCTGGACATGGAGACAGAGCGAGGTCGGCAAGATGACAGAGAAGACTACGGGAGTCCTCTATCCTATAGACGGGTTTTCGGATCTGAACCTCGAAGAAGTAAAAAAGGCTATGAAGGACTTTACAGAACTCGTTGCCAACTACTTTGCCCAGTCCGGCCGCAGCTGCACCGTCGCGACCGGGATAGTCGACAAGGATCACCCGAGATTTGAGTTTTAGTCTCAAGGGAGGCGCTCATGTACGACAGGGATATAAGAAAAGATGGGGACATGAAGAAGCTTCTTATCGAAAAGGCGATCGGGAAGCTTCCGAACTCATACGCGCCGTACTCACATTACAATGTAGCGGCAGCGGCTCTCTTCGATTCCGGTGAAATATATACCGGTGTCAATGTTGAGAGCGCTTCTCTCGGCATGACCATCTGCGCCGAGAGGAACGCGATCTTTCACGCGGTAGCTGAGGGTGAGAGAAAGCTGATTGCAGTTGCTATCGTAGGCGGCACAGACGGAGAGCGCAGCAGCTACTGCGTACCGTGCGGCGCCTGCAGACAGGTTATGAGGGACTTTGGAGATAAGGACAAGATGATAGTTCTTTCCGCTAAAACGCCGGAGGATTATCAGGAAAACACTCTCGACGAGCTGCTTCCGTGCAGCTTTGGTCCTGAGAGTTTATAGGTTATCGCCTCTGAAAGGAGAACTAATGACAATTAGAAAGAGATTCGCGCTGATCGTTGCTGTTTTGGTGATGGCAATGCTGGCAATGAACGCGTGCAGCAAAAACACACTCGTTATGAACAGTGAATCTGAGAAGAGCATGACTGTCGAAGTGACTAAGGCAGCGAAAGGAGACTTTGCACTTACCGGAAGTCTGGAGGTCGCTGAAGGTGAGCAGGTAGTAATGACTCAGAACATGGAAAAAGGGGAGGTTCTGATCGAACTCTACGGCACACCGGCAGAACAGTCAGCCGAAGAGATGCCTGATATCGAAGGTGGAGAGCCTGTAATGAAACTCAATGCTGACGGCGCAGGCTCCATGTCCGGAACACTTCCGGCAGGCAGTTACATGGTAAAAGCTACCGTTATTAAAAAGGCTACAGGCACTGTCCAGATCGATGTGACAGCAGCAGAGAGCAAGTAAGGAGGTTCAAATGATCTACACAGTAACATTTAATCCTGCGATCGACTATATCGTAAGAATGGATAAGCCGCTTGATCCGGGAATGACCAACAGGTCGGCATCCGAAGACTGCTTTTTCGGAGGAAAGGGCATCAACGTTTCCACTGTTCTCAAGAACCTCGGAATCGAAAATACAGCTCTGGGATTTGCTGCAGGCTTCACCGGAGAGGCGATCGTTGACAGCGTAAATAAGAAGGGTATAATCGCAGACTTCATCATGCTCGAGGAAGGCATCTCCAGGATCAACGTTAAGATCAAGGGAGAAGAGGAGACTGAGATCAACGCCCAGGGTCCGAAGATCAGCGACGAGGCATATGATGAGCTGCTTCATAAGCTCGACAAACTCGAGGAAGGAGACGTTCTTATCCTGGCAGGAAGCATTCCTAACTCACTTCCTAGCAATGTCTACGAGATCATTCTTGAAAGACTTTACGGAAAAGGCATCATGTTCGTTGTGGATGCCACAAAGGATCTGCTCCTGAAAGTTCTTAAATACAATCCGTTCCTTATCAAACCGAACAATCATGAGCTCGGCGAAATGTTTGGAGTCGTACTTAAAACAGACGACGAGATCGAAGAATACGCCAGAAAGCTTCAGGAAATGGGCGCAAGGAATGTACTTATCTCAATGGCTAAGGACGGCGCCATGCTCATTACCGAAGACGGCCAGAGATTCCGCGTAGGAGTTCCTAAAGGGAAAGTAAAGAACTCCGTAGGCGCCGGCGATTCAATGGTGGCAGGCTTTGTTGCAGGCTACATGAAGAGCCATGATTATCGCGTTGCTCTCAACATGGGAACAGCAGCAGGAAGTGCGACAGCTTTCTCTGATGATCTCGCTACAGGAGAGCTTATAAACAGTATTTTCGAAACTCTGTGAGCGTGCGCCATGCAGTTTCGTAAATAATATATGGTATGGGGGTTATCTTTATAGCATGCGCACAGCGCAGAAAGGGAAAAAATGAAAATAACCGATTTACTTAAGAAGGAAGGAGTCCTGCTGAATCAGAATCCGGCTGATAAAGACGCCGCGATCGACATTCTGGTAGGTCTCCACGACAAGGTAGGCAACCTTAATGACAAGGCTGGCTACAAGAAGGCTATCGAAGCCAGAGAGGCTCAGGGCTCCACCGCTGTAGGCATGGGCATTGCTGTTCCTCATGCAAAGACTGATGCTGCAAAGCAGCCTGGTCTCGTTGCAATGACAGTACCTGGCGGCGTCGACTACGGATGCATCGACGGTACAGACAGCAATCTGTTCTTCATGATCGCAGCACCTGCCGGAGCTGCAGACACTCACCTTGAAGTACTGGCAAATCTCATGACAATGCTCATGGATCCGGACTTCGCAAGTGCACTCGTAGGCGCTAAGACAGTAGATGAGTTCTTAAGCCTGATCGATGACAAGGAAGCTGATCGTTTTGGCAAGGAAGAAGCAGCGCCTGCAGCAGCTGCAGCAGCGGCTCCTTCAAAGGGAACAAAGGTCGTCGGAGTCACAGCATGCCCGACAGGTATTGCGCACACCTACATGGCAGCTGAAGCTCTTGAGCAGACAGGAACTAAAAAAGGCGTTGGTGTCAAGATCGAGACTCAGGGATCAGGCGGTGCCAAGAATGTACTCACTGCAGACGATATCAAGGAAGCTGACGTTGTAATCATCGCAGCTGACAAGAACGTTGATCTTGGACGTTTCAATGGAAAGAAGCTCATCAAGGCATCAACAGCTGACGCTATCCACCGCTCAGAAGGCCTCATCGACCGTGCTATAGCAGGAGATGCTCCTGTATATCAGCACTCAGGCGCTGTAGCAGAAAGTGATTCAGACGGTGGCGAAAGTGTAGGAAGGTTTATCTACAAGAGCCTTATGGATGGCGTTTCGCACATGCTTCCATTCGTTATCGGCGGAGGTATCATGATCGCAATAGCGTTCCTCCTGGACGATTACTCGATAGATCCGAGCAACTTCGGTTCTAACACTCCAGTCGCTGCATGGTTCAAGTCCATCGGAGGCACAGCATTCGGCTTCATGCTTCCGATTCTTGCAGGATTCATCGCACGCAGTATCGCGGACCGTCCTGCTCTCGTAGTCGGCTTCGTAGGCGGCGCTCTCGCTGCATCGGGTTCCACATTCGCCTCGCCTGGCGGCGGTGTCCCATCCGCATTCCTCGGTGCTCTGGTTGCAGGCTTTGCAGCAGGATTCATCGTCAAAGGCATGCAGAAAGTCTGTGATAAGCTTCCTGCGTCATTGGAAGGAATCAAGCCGGTACTCATATATCCGTTGTGCGGAACACTGATAATCGGTGTGCTGATGTGCCTGATCAACCCTATTGTTGGTGCACTTAACAGCTGGATCTCAAACGTTCTTATGGGAATGAGCTCGGGCTCCAGTGTTGTTCTGGGACTTATCCTCGGAGCCATGATGGCTACGGACATGGGTGGTCCTCTCAACAAGGCTGCATATGTATTCGGTACAGCAGCGCTCGCTAACCAGAACGAGATCGGCTATATGATCATGGCTGCAGTAATGGTCGGTGGTATGGTTCCGCCTATCGCGATCGCTATTTCCACAATGGTATCCAAGAAGAAATATACAGAAGCCGAAAGAAAGACCGGACCTGCAAACATCGTCATGGGACTCAGCTTCATCACAGAGGGTGCTATCCCGTTCGCAGCTGCAGACCCGCTGCACGTTATCCCTGCTCTTATGGTCGGTTCCGGAATCGCCGGAGCACTCTCGATGGCATTCAAGTGCACGCTCATGGCACCTCACGGAGGAATCTTCGTATTCCCTGTAGTAGGCAACGTAGCTATGTATCTCGTAGCACTTATTGTCGGATCGGTAGTTGGAGCTCTGTTGCTCGGAGTACTCAAGAAGAACGTCGAGGAATAGAATTTGACAGAAAAGTTCAGATGATTCTGACAATGAAAAAAGGAGTTCGTAATGAACTCCTTTTTGTTTGGCTCGTTTTGTACGGGCAAGCGATTATCTCTTGGAGAACTGGCTTGCTCTTCTCGCCTTTTTGAGACCCGGCTTTTTACGCTCTTTCATTCTTGGGTCTCTTGTCAGGAAACCTGCTGCCTTGAGGGCTGGTCTGTAAGCCTCTTCATCAACTTCGCAGAGTGCTCTTGCGATGCCGTGTCTGAGTGCTCCTGCCTGGCCTGTGAAACCGCCGCCGTTTACAGTAGCGATAACATCGAAGCTGCCGAGTGTTCCTGTAAGTTCGAGAGGTCTTCTGACTTCATTCTTAACGATATCTTTCTCGCCGAAGTAAGTATCGATGTCTCTCTTGTTGATGATGATGTTGCCTGCTCCAGGAAGAAGTCTAACTCTGGCTACGGATGACTTTCTTCTGCCTGTTGCCTGATACATAGTCTTTGCCATTGTTTACTCCTCCTTTCTACCAAGTCCATACTTCAGGCTTCTGAGCTGCATGTGGATGCTCAGGTCCTGCGTATACTTTGAGCTTCTTGAACATCTGGCGTCCGAGTCTGCCCTTTGGCATCATTCCGCGAACAGCGTGGAGGATGATCTCCTCAGGCTTTGTCGCTCTCATTTCGCCGAGGCTTGTCTCTCTGAGACCGCCCGGATAACCGGTGTGTCTCTTGTAGATCTTATCGGATTCCTTCTTGCCGCTGACTGCAACCTTCTCAGCATTGATCACGATGACGTAGTCGCCTGTGTCGATGTGCGGTGTGTAAGTCGGCTTTTTCTTTCCTCTCAGGAGCATTGCTGCTTCTACAGCGAGCTTACCGAGAGTCTGTCCTTCTGCATCGATAACGTACCACTTGCGGTCGATATCGGATGGCTTAGCGATGTAAGACTTCATCTTGATTCCTTTCTACCTACTGGGATCTGCCTATGTGCTTTGCGTCTGTTTTACGGTACGACTGCCTTATTGCAGATCTTTTTTCGGTTCGCCTACTGGGAGAGACCTGTCCGCGCATTCGCGGCCCGTCTTTCTGTTTCGGCATGACTAGTAAAATAATTTATTAGTGCTTCGGCTGCCGGCCTGTTTGCCTGCCTAAGCTCGCGCCGCTGAACGCATCCAGCGCACACGCTCGATTAGTATAAGCGGTCAAAGCCTTGAAGTCAAGCATTTTTCTATGTAAAATCGACGCATGAGCGATAAAAATAAAGGGAATCTAATACTGCTCCTGACGGCCATACTCTGGGGAACAGGCTTCATATCACAGAAGCTCGGCAACAGGGTGATGCCGCCGATGACATTCAACGCGGTAAGACAGCTTATGGCGGCCCTTGTGCTGACTCCGGTCGCAATGCGCGGACTCAGGGCAAGCGGCTATCTCTCACCGAAAATCAGTACACGGGAACAGATCGACTACAGAAAAAAGAGACTGCTGAAAGCCGGCGCGCTGTGCGGGCTTTTCATGCTGATAGGAACAGCGACCCAGCAGATAGGTCTTCTTACGGTAAGCGCGGGCAAATCAGGATTCATTTCTTCGATCTACATAGTGTTTACGCCGCTCTTCAGTGTCATCGCAGGAAGCAAGGTCAGGAGGCGCACAGTGCTGTGCATAGCGCTGGCGATGTTTGGCTTTGCGGTGATGAGCCTTAAGGGAGGTCTCGGTGGAGCTACTCAGGGTGACTGGCTGACTCTCGTGAGCGCTGCCGGATTTGCCGCTCAGATAGTTGCGGTAAACTGCTTCGTAGACAGGGACAACGCGATACTCATATCCCAGGCGCAGTTCTTTTTCTGCGGCGCGGCAGGCCTCGTGATAGCCCTGATCGCTGAGGGACCGACCCTTGCCGCGGTACTTGCCGGAGTTCCCGTGCTTCTTTACCAGACATTCGTGCCGACTGCAGGCGGATACACTCTTCAGATAATCGGACAGAAGTATACGGACTCTTCAACGGCGGCTCTCATCATGAGCCTCGAGGCCGTATTTGCAATGATATTCGGCGCGTTGTTCCTGCATGAGATGATGAGCCTAAGGGAAATGGCCGGAGCCGCCATCATTTTCGGGGCAACGATACTCGGGCAGAGAGACTGATCAAGCCTGCCGGGATCCTTTTTACGCAATACAAAAGGCAGCCTTTTTAAAGGCTGCCTTACCTGTTTCTTATCAGATGCTGTGGTTTTCTTTCTGCTGCTTCTTGTAATTATACCCTCCGTATGTGATAAGTCCGTCATCCAGAAGGTCTGTGATTATTTCCTGCGCCAGAACCTGATAATTGTATGAGTGCTTATAGGATTCGACTCTTTTGCGCAGAGCCTCGTTTATACTGTCCATGTCAGCGACCTTGAAACGGTAAAGGTTGTGCCCCTTATATCCGAGCGAGCCTTCACCGTTAGGAGGATAATCGTACTGCATCGTGAGGACCTGAGCGAGCCCGTTTCTGATTTCTTCTATACTAGCGTTCATATCACTGCCTCCCGCTTTCTATTTGCTTTTGTAGCGAAGAACTTCTTCGCCGTCCTTAATGATCATGTCCATGTTGTCGACGTTGATGTCGTAGATGCTCTTCAGCGGATCACCGTTGATGACCAGCAGATCGGCATTTTTGCCCCTGGTGATGGAACCGGTGATATGATAGCATCCCAAAGCTCTTGCTCCATTGGCTGTTCCTGCTATGATCGCATCCATCTCACTCATTCCGCAGGAGTCTACGAATCTGTGGATCTCGCCGATGGCTGTTATGCCGTAAGGCGTTGAATCCGAGTTGAAGCTGTCGGAGCCCACTGTGATTATGACGCCCATTTTGTATGCTTTATTGACGTTGTCGTAGAGTCTGGCGAGTTCTTTGTCTATAAGCGTCTTGCCTTCATATTTGTCGTGCACTCCCGGAATGTACTGAGGAGGATAAGTCGACAGCCATGCCGGCAGGAAGTTTATGGTAGGGCAGAAGTAGATGCCTTTATCGTACATTTTCTCCATATCCGGCTCGTCGATCTCGAATCCGTGGATGATGAAATCCACTCCGGCCTCTACGGATGGTTTTGTTGCGCCGTAGGTGTGTGACCAGACAGGGATACCTCTCATGGCTGATTCCTCGACGACCGCCTTGATTTCCTCAAATGTGTAGTGATGATCGCGGGAAGTATCCCACCTGTAGATGCCTCCGCCTGTAGCCCAGATCTTGATCGCGTCAGGACACTCTCTGAGTCTGCGCCTTACGGCTTTGCGAAGCTCCCACGGACCGTCCACTGCCTCTGCCCACGGATGGCTTGCATAGACCTCCTCTATTGAGCAGTTGTGTGAATCTCCGTGCGATGCCGTTGCACAGAAGCCCCTGCCGCTCGCGATGACCCTTGGGCCCTGCATCTGGTTTGTGTTGATCATGTCTCTGATCGGGATACCGAATCTCGATATCTCGCCTACTGTGGTGAGACCGTTTTCAAGGCACTCATGCGCCTGCTGTACGGCCATTACCTGTTTCTGAAGGAGAGGCTCTCTGACCCAGTCTGAATCGTTGTCGTTAAGGTTTCCGCTGAAGTGCAGATGTGTGTCTATAAGACCAGGCATGATGGTCTTTCCTGTGGCATCCACGATATCGTAGCCGTCAAGACTTGGCGCCATATCATAATTGCGTTCCCCGGCATAGATGATGCCGCCATTGTCGATCATTACGAGCGAATCCTGAATGGCATTTTTATGTCTTCCGGTGATCAGCTGTGCTCCGACGAACGCGGTTTTAAGATAATGTCTCTTTCTCATAAAAGATCCCCCGTAAACCTGTATATCAGCACGCAGATCCGGCGTTGATTCTCATATTTCGCCGGCCTAAAATATAATTATCAATGAAATTATAGCATGGTGCTTTTTCATTTGCATAGATATAATGCGTACATATCATGATGTGCAGCACTTGCGCTGCGGTGTATAATATCTGAGAAAAACCGAAAGGAGACATAGATACTTATGAAATATGAAATCAAGAATCAGCCTTTCACGGTACTGACGCTGCACATGGAGCAGGGTGAGAGCATAAAGTGCCAGAGCGGAGCCATGGCATGGATGAGCCCGGGGATCCAGATGGAAACAAGAACAGGCGGCCTCGGCGGAATGTTCAAAAAGGCGATCGTAGGTGAATCGCTTGCGCTAAATCACTATACTGCTGCGCAGGCGGGCGAACTCACTCTTGCCAAACACAGCCCGGGAGACATCCTGATCTTCAACATCAGCGAGATGCCTGTCATTGCGCAGAAGACATCGTTCCTTGCTGCTACCGAAGGTGTCAACATGGATGTTTACCTGCAGCAGAGAGCTGCAACGGGATTTTTCGGCGGAGAGGGCTTCCTCATGCAGAGATATTCGGGCAGCGGATATGCGTGGCTTGAGATCGACGGCTCGGTACAGGAAAGAGTGCTTGCTGCCGGAGAAAAGCTCATAGTCGACAGCGGATATGTGGCAGCCATGGAAGCTACATGCAGCATGGATATCCAGACGGTCAAAGGCTTTACGAACGTTCTTCTCGGCGGAGAAGGCCTGTTCAACACGGTAGTGACCGGACCGGGAAAAGTGTGGCTGCAGACCATGCCTGTCAACGCGCTGGCAATGAACCTCTATGCATACATGCCGCATCCGAGCAACTGAACTTAAAAATGAAAGACGGCTATAATCAGATGAACTATACAGAATCCTTTGAAAACAGACTCACTGCGCTCAGTGAAAGCGAGATGGCGATGTTCCGCTTTCTCCTCGACAAACCGGCCGGAGTCATCCTGACCGTTGAGACTGACAAGATACTCGCGCAGCTCCTTGAGCGTGAAGGCCTTGCGCTCTGCGAACCGGGCGACAAGGTGATCATTCCGGAAGAAGTGCGCAATACGTATGAAGAGGTCCGTTCTGATGAACTGATCCTCAGATGGCGTAAGCGGAACTGGATGTACAAGTGCATAGAAGCGGGCAAATACCTTTATGGCGTCATGACATATGAAGCGCTCAGAGATCTTTTCGCGCTCAGATATCCCGGAGCCGGAATGGCAGAGATAATGGAACTGTTCGATTCCACACCTTTGTATTACCAGTGGTTTACCGAAAGGGATGGAAAACTGGTGCTGAACGGATTTGAAAAGGACGATTACTACAAATACCTTGAGCAGCAGATCCAGGGTGATGTACCGTTCTATGTGCCGACTGCAGAGGAAGTCGAGGAGTTATACGACCAGGGCAGTCTCATAAGCCGCGAGTCCCATCAGAAGATCAGGGCATTCATGGAAGACAACCTGAGGCTTGATGCGGATACCGCTTCCATCAAAGTGCATGACCTTTACGAGACTGTCAACAACCACGTGCGCGTGAACGACGCGATCGAAGCGTTTGCGGCAGGAGGAGAAGGCGGCCCTGCGATAGAATTCCCGTCTGATGAGATCCGGTTCAGATTCACCGAACTTTATATAGAGATGAGCCGGGAATGCCGCATCAGAGATAACCGCGGCCATGACTATTATGAAATGGTTGCGATAATGTCTCTGAAAGGCCGCGGCGCCGGAAGTGGCGCGGACGGCGCTTCTGTGAAGAACGGCGCGCCGGTAAGGAGGGTAAAGATCGGCAGGAACGATCCATGCCCTTGCGGAAGCGGCAAAAAGTATAAGAACTGCTGCGGAAAAAACTGATCAGACGATCAGACATGACAAATTGTCGCATGGCGGGCGACCATGCGGCTTTTTTTATTTTCTAATATTTAGATGCAGACAGGGAAATGCATGAGCAAGTGATCCGGATCAGCAGACCGGTATTAAAGGAGGAGTCAGAATGAGCAATAAGAAAGAAAAAGTAGAAGTCGTTTTCATCATGGACAGGAGCGGATCGATGGGCGGTCTTGAGGCGGATACGATCGGGGGCTTCAATGCGATGCTCGCGAAACAGAAGGAAGAGTCGAACGATATCATCTGGTCGACGGTTCTTTTCGACCACATATCTGAGGTGATCCACGACAGGCTGCCGGTGGATGAGGTAAGGGAACTCGATGATGATACATACTACGTCAGAGGCAGCACGGCGCTTCTGGATGCAGTCGGGGGAGCGATCCATCATATAGGCAATGTGCACAAGTACGCGAGAGAAGAGGACAGGCCGTCGAAGACACTCGTTGTTATCACGACTGACGGAATGGAGAATGCCAGCGTGATCTTCGATTACAGGCGCGTAAAGCGAATGATAGAAAGACAGCAGAAGAAGTACGGGTGGGAGTTCATTTTCCTGGGGGCCAATATGGATGCTGTCAGTGTGGCGGGCCGCATGGGCATCGCGCCTGAAAGATCGGCCAGATTCCATAACGACAGGATCGGGATCGCCAGGAATTTCTCGGTGATATCCGAGTCGATGGTAAAGATGTCGAAGGGTTACACGCTTGCCGACGGCGAGCTTGATGCCATACGTGAGGATTACGCATGCAGATCAAAATAAGGCTCTTACAAAATGGATATTGTGTATACGGTAATAGTGTATAATATAGGCAGCGTGCCCGCTTAGGTACGCTGCCTTATCTGCAAGGAGGAAAAATGGCACTTCAGATAATTCGGAACAACATAGTATGTGTAGAGGCTGACGCGATCGTCAATACGGCGAATCCTGCGGCAGGTGTCGGAAGAGGCGTTGATCAGGCCATATATGAGGCCGCCGGCTGGGACAGGCTCCTCGAGGCCAGGAAAAAAATCGGTGCGATGTCTCCGGGAGAGGCGGCATGGACGCCGGCATTTGACCTGCGCGCTAAGTACATTATCCACACGGTGGGTCCGGCCTGGCGCGGAGGCAGCTTTGGCGAGCGCGAAACAGTGGCCGAATGCTACAGAAACTCGCTGAAACTGGCATCAGAGCTTGGTTGCGAGTCGATAGCGTTTCCTCTTATTGCTACCGGAACGTACGGGTTCCCGAAGGACGAGGCTCTCAGGATCGCAATGGCGGAGATCAGCAGCTTCCTGCTTGGGAATGAGATGGAAGTGCTGCTGGTGGTCTACGATAAGGAATCTTTCGAGGTATCGGGCAAGCTCTTTTCGGATATAAAATCATTCATCGGGGACAGAGAAGCGAGGTATGACGCGCTGTACAGGTCATACAGCTCGATAGAAACATCAGGCCGCGATATGGCTGAAACATCTTCACGGGTCTCGTCCTTACCGTCACGCCGGCGAAGGGTCCATGGCATTTTTAAAAGAAAGAAGAAGGCTGAAGAGCGGACGCTGATGGAAGAGGCGCCGCCCATAGAAGAGGATTATGATCTTCTGGCTGATGAAGACTCTGCAACCTGCAAGGCTTCCTGTCCTTCACCATCATACGTGCCGGCATTTCCAACGGAAGAGGCATCGCTTGATGAGCGGCTGAAACATCTGGATAAAACATTTCAGCAATACTTATTCATGCTGATAGACCGCAGGGGAATGACTGACCCCGAGGTATATAGAAAGGCAAATATAGACAGAAAGCATTTCTCCAAGATAAGGAGCAACGCAGAATATACTCCGAGCAAAAAAACAGCGCTGGCGCTTGCGATAGCGCTCGAACTGAACATCGATGAGACAAGGGACCTGCTTGCTCGCGCGGGGCTCGCGCTATCGCCGAGCATGATGTCTGACCGGATAATCGAATACTGCATAGAGACGTCAAATTACGATATATATGAGATAAACTGCATACTGTTCAAGTATGATCAGCCGACACTGGGCGCCTAATGAAAGGAGAAGGCGATGGAGATACTGAATGTGACATACAAGTGTAAAGAGGGAATGAGAGAGAAATTCCTCGAGGCAATCAAGGCCGAAGGTCTCGACAAAGCCAGCCGCGCGGAAGCAGGCAATATAAAATACGATTTCTACTTTGCAGATGAGGATCCGGATGAGCTCTTCCTCTTTGAAAAGTGGCGCGATGAAGAGGCTGTCAAAAGCCACAACGCAGAGCCTCATTTCAAACGCTTCGGTGAACTGAAGGCGGAGTTTGTGCGCGAAACTGAACTTGAGCGGTATTCAAAGTAATAAAGGGAAATCAAAGCAGAGAACGTCTGATGTACAGATCGATAAAAGTCGTTGCGGCAATAATAATTGAAGACGGCAGGTTCTTCGCGACCCAGCGCGGTTACGGAGCATGGAAGGACTGGTGGGAATTTCCCGGCGGCAAGGTAGAGGCCGGGGAGACAGCTGAGGATGCTCTTGTCAGAGAGATAAAGGAGGAGCTGGATACGCTGGTTTTCGTCGATGAATTTTTCATGACCGTGGAGTATGATTATCCTGAATTTCATATATCCATGGATTGTTTCCTTTGCAGCGTGATCAGCGGCGAGCTGACGCTGCTTGAGCACGAGTCGGCGAGGTGGCTTCCTCTCGATGATCCGTGGCAGGTCAGGTGGCTGCCTTCGGATATAGAAGTGATCAGGAAGCTCACAGGGGACGTTAAGGAGAGGAACGGAAAGTGCAATTCATAAACAACGAACCGGAACAAATCGAAATAAGAAAGGCGCGGAACACTCTCATCGTTGTGGGCTCCGGAACAGTTCTGTTCAGCGCATGGACCGCGGTCAAAATACTGAGCATAATTATCCTGCTCAGAAAAGAGATCGTAGACGCGGTCTTCAAACTCTTAGGACCGGTAGAAGACCTGCCTGAGAATGTGGTGTTCTGGATAGTTATCCTGCTGATCAGTATTATTATGGCAGTGATCCTGGGCGTGAGGATGTATGTAGGCCTGTCGGCAATAGCCGTAGGGCGGGGCAGAAGACGCCGCCTGCTGTTCATTTTAATAGCTGTCATCATGATAATCGGCAATATCTGGGCTTTCATCAGTGGCTTTTTCGCTACTGAAGCACCGGAGCAGTTAGGCGTACTGACAGAGAACCATTCGCTCTCTGCTTTCATCATAGATGCGACTTCAGTATTAATGCTGACCCAGATGGTGATATCCGCGATAAAGATCAGGAAGCTGACATAGACGGGGAAGGAAGATGGCAAACATATTCGATTATCTTGAATGGAGAGGGGATGTGCCTCTTACGGCAGACCCATTCAACGAGGTGGACAATCTTGTTCTTTCCGAACTGGCATACTCCGATTTTGACGGCATACTTAATGACACTTTCAGGAAGGTCAGCCTGAAAACCACGAATGACAGGTACTTCAGAATGCATTCCCGCGATGAAGCGGAAAAGAGCAGCAACTATATGGTGAGAGCGCCTCTGCTCATGGAGCGCATGCTGAAAGGCAGACGCTTCTGCGACATGAAGTTCATCAAATACGTTGATGTAATCAATGAAGACAAGGACATGCAGATCTCTGCGGTGACCTGCCTTCTGAATGACGGCAGCGCGTTCGTTTCGTTCAGAGGGACCGGCAGCGAAGTTGTCGGCTGGAAGGAAGACTTCAAGATGAGCTATATGCCGGATACGGAGGGACAGCTGAGTGCGGTGCGATACCTCAACGAGGTCGGCTCGAAGATCGACGGACCGCTTCGCGTGGGAGGGCACTCCAAGGGCGGCAATTTCGCAGTGTACGCGTCGGCCTTCTGCGACAGAAAGATCCAGGATCGCATAATTACTGTGTACACTAATGACGGTCCGGGTTTCCGTCACGAGGTCATGTCACGTGAGGGATATACGCGCATACTTCCGAAGGTTGTGAGCATAGTTCCTGATACATGCATCATAGGCATGCTGCTTACAAGCAAAGTCAAACATATAGTTGTGAAAAGCAGTGAAAAGGGCATCTGGCAGCATCTGGCTGCGTCGTGGCAGGTCGACCGCAACAGATTCGTGGTAACAGAGCCGTCAGCCCTCGGTACGTTCATCAGGAAGTCCCAGAAAGAATGGCTGAGAAAGGTAGATGATGAGGCGCGGGAGATGTTCGTCAATACGCTGTTCTCTCTGTTTGAGGCTACAGGAATGGATACGTTCGGAGAAATGAAGATCAACAAGTTCAAAGCCGCGGAGAGGATATATGCGACACTGAAAGAGATGCCGAAGGAAAAGCAGAAGGAGCTTCTGGGGATAATAGACCTGCTTCTGCAGAGCGGAACAAAGGCGGCTAAGGACAAATTGTCAGATATGATATAATCAATATCCTACCGGACATCAAGGAGGGCAAAATGGGCGAGACTAACGACAAGGAAATGAAACAGGCTCTCAAAAGGGCCGAGCGGAAAGGAAGGCGCAAGGGCTGGTTCGCCAGGATACGCACGTTTTTCTTCGGCATAATCATAGGCATGCTGCTTCTTACGGTCTTCACGGCATACATGCACGGCCTCGCGGTGAAGGATGCTTTCAGGTCTCTTTTTACCACGGAGACTGCCGTTGAGGATCACGATCTCACGCTTATCAATCACAGGATATTCGGTTACAAGGTCGCGGATTTTGCCGAGGCTGTGCTCGGTGATGAGGAACAGCTCAAGAAGCTCGAGGTTTATTCGAGAGATGTATCTGATGTTGCTACACTGACGCAGGCGGGTCTCTTTAAGATCAAGGCGTTTTCCAAATACCAGCTCATCACTTACAACGGCAAGGCGGTATACACTGTCGACCTGAGCGGCCTTACGGCGGATGATATCACGCTCGATGAGGAAACAAAGACGGTGACCATGACAGTGCCTGAGCCTCAGCTTGAACCTATCAACATCCCGAGTGAGAACATCCAGTTCGGTGATGTCGAAAAGGAGGCTTTCGCGTTTGGCAATATAAAGCTGACGCCTGAACAGCAGGCAGAGGTCGAAACGCAGGCTAAGGCAAGGATGCTCGAAAAGCTTGAAAAAGAAAAAGTTTCTGAAGACGCAAAGGCGGCGGCTCAGCATTCGATCTGGGAGATCTTCCAGCCGATGATCTCAAACCTGTCCTCAAAGTACACACTGAAGGTCGAATTCAAGTAGGGTCAGACCGGCCGCAAGGGGTATCGATATGAAGAAATGCTACGCGATATGTGACTTCCTGTCAGAAGCAAATAAACAGCAGATGAGCTCCGTCGCCGGGGAATGCGGATTTGAGATGGGCTTTTTTGACAGCAGCGAAGAGGCTGCCGGAAAGATAAGCGATGCTGAGGCGGTCTACTGCGATGATGGTGAGCTCCTCAGTGAGATGCCGGATATCAGGTGGTGCCACTCGGTCTCGGCAGGTGTAGGCCACTTCCTGAAAAGCGGAACGTTCGACCGTGGAGATGTCCTGCTGACGAACAGCTCGGGAGCGTATGGCCTGGCTATATCGGAGCACATTATAATGGTGACCCTGATGCTGATGAGACGCATGCCTGAATATTTAAAAGTCGTTGCGGAGCGCGGATGGACGAGAGATCTAGTGATAAGATCTGTCAAGGGAAGCGTGATCGCGATAGTCGGCACGGGAAATCTGGGGCAGAATGCAGCAAAAAGATTCAAGGCTCTGGGAGCTAAGAAGGTGATTGGCTTCAGCCGGAGCGGTAACAGCCGTGACTTCTTTGACGCGGTGTTCAGGGCCGACGACTTTGAGAGCGTTATGAGCGGCCGCAGCAAGGATGATGAGATAGATGTCCTGGTGCTCTGCGTGCCGGGAACTTCAGACAGCGAGGGCCTTCTTAGCGCTGAACGCATCGCGCTTCTGCCGGAGAAAGCCTTTGTAATAAATGTCGGCCGCGGCACTGTCATTGATCAGGCGGCTCTTACAGCTGCGCTGAATGAAGGCCGTCTGGCCGGTGCTGCTCTGGATGTGATGTACCCTGAGCCTCTGCCTGCGGATCATCCGCTGTGGACGGCAAGAAACTGCATAATAACGCCGCATATCTCGGGCGACATGGGGCTTCCCGAAACCATTGACATCACAGTGGACATATTCTGTGAAAACCTGAGACGCTATGCGGAAGGAAAAGAACTTACAAATCTGGTAGATATAAACACGGGATACTGATCCTGTTACAGCATAATGAAAGGAACCTGTAATATGTGGGACCGAAAGGAACTGAAAGCAAAGGGAAAAGCGGCTTATAATGCCAATAAGATAGCCTGCATAATCGCGGCGCTCATACTGATGATAGCCGGCGGGATAGGAAGCGGATCTACGGCTTCGCCATCTGTTACGACGAGACATTACCTGAACGGCAGCGATCAGGCGGTGGAATCATATGAGGATTCTCAGGACGGAGAAGACGCAGTTACGATAGAGGTCAACGGAGAGGATGTCAACATGGGCGAACTGAAAAACAACGTCGCTCCGGTGGCCATATTCTCGTCTGTTGTCTTTTATCTGGCCCTTATTGCCGGTACAGTAGGACTGATGGTAGTGGCACTCGTGCTTAACCCTCTGCATGTTGGCGCACGGAAATTCTTCATACAGAATGCGTCAGATCCTGAGACGAAAGTTGACGGCCTGAATGTCGGCTCCGCGTTCGGAAGAAGCTACAGGGACATAGTGCTAGCCATGTTCAGCACTCAGATGATCAACCTGCTGTGGATCTTTCTCCTCATCGTTCCGGGCATATACAAGGCGTACTGCTGGAGACTTGTTCCGTTCATCATAGCCGATGACCCCGGTATCTCGGGTAAGGAGGCCAGGAATAAGTCCGCTGCCATGATGAACGGCAGCAAGTGGGCATCATTTGTACTCGACCTTTCCTTTATCGGGTGGAAGCTGGTCGGAGCGGTCACGTTCGGGATCGTCAATATAGTATTCACGAATCCATATGAAGCTGCGACTGATGCCGAACTTTATCTGGCTCTCAAAGACGGGGCTGAGTAAAAGGACAAGGGATAATCAATGAACAACAAAACATTTTTAACTGTAATAAAACTGATACCGGTGATCTCGGCCGCCGTATCTTTCATACTCATATTCGGATCTTACAGCGCGGCGTGGATCAGCAAGGTGTCGGGAGTGACGGTTATTCTTGCTTTTCTGGGCTTTGCGTTTTTCTTCATCGGACGCAGGTCCGCGAAGGATGATAGGATCATAAAGATACTTGGCATACTGGACATTTTTTCAACGGTATCTATAGTCGTGCTTTATGCGCTGGCTGTCTTCAGTTTCGGATTATAAGGAATAACATATGCAGCTGGATTTTCATTATTATGCGACATATTGCGCAGCGGTCATCGCAGGTTACACTCATGATGAGAGCCTGCGAATCGCTTATAGTGACCAGTTTACGGACTGCTGCTCAAGGACCCTTCTGCAGAAGCTGAACGGTCCGCTCAGTGCTGCGACCACTCAGCTGCAGCTTGAGCTGATGGACGCGCGTACTGATCCGACAGGTCTGCAGGATATCACGAGGATATGGGCTTCGTTCCACTTCCTTCCGGGGGATCTTAACGCAAAGGCAGGGAGATTCTGCGGCAGAAGATACCTGCATAAATACAGGCTCATCTGCAATACGAACAGCGAGCTTCTCAAGGACACAGTAGAACTGGCGCGGGGCAGAAGCCTGCAGGCTGCGGGTCTGGCGATGCACGTGCTTTCCGATACATGGGCGCACCGCTATTTTGCCGGAACACCTACACTTGTTATCAACAATGTGAATTATTACTTCTACGAACTCGTGCCTGACGGCGACGGCTTCAGGGAGGTTCAGATAAGATTCAACCACGATCCGGGCAGCACTGACGATCCTGAAAAGGGTGTATATACAAACAGCCTTTATCAGAGTTATGAGAATTCGATAATGAATCTGGGGCACGGCCGGGCAGGACACTTCCCGGACTATGGATTTGCCCGCTACAAATACCTCCCGGCGTGGGGCGGCTATAAGGAAATACTGAAGGATAACCCTTCTGACTATTATCATGCCTTCTGTCAGATGACATTTGCTCTCAGATGTCTCAGGACCGGTGAGGAGTTCGAGACCGGCGTCTATGACTTTGATGCGGTCAGACCGTGGGAGGATGACATAAAGAGCCTGCTCGAAAAGCGCCAGATAAATGCATCGGCAGACTGGAAGGCTCTTGCGGAAAGGATATCCGGCTGTGAAATCGAAGACTTTGATATTGATAAGTATCAGAACGAATACATGACTGCTGACGAAGAATCCAGGGACGGCACGTTTCTCGGCAGGTTCATTATTGCCGCGCTTGCGCAGAAGAGCATGGTGACGAACCGGATCTTCACGTCGGGGAACCCGATAGCAGGCGTTTCCGTTGACTTTGAAAAACAGGGCTTCAGCGGGATAAAGGATTTCCAGAAGCTCGCGAAGGAATACGGGAGGAGGCAGATCGATGTCTAGATTCGGAAGGATACTGAACGCGATAGGTTCCCTGTTCATGATAGCCGTAGCTGTTATCATGTTCTTTATGGATGCTGAACACGGGCTGAAATTAGTACTGCTGATCATACAGACGGGTGTTACCCTGAGGGGACTGCAGGCTGTTATCTATTACTTTTCCATGGCCAGGCATATGGTAGGCGGAATGAACGTGCTTTTCAGGGGAATGATCTTTCTTGACCTGGGCGTACTTGCGGGCACGATATTTGAGCATCCGGCGGTATATACCCTTATATACATTTCAGCTCTGCATATTTTCACCGGAGTTGTATCCTCGCTGAGGGCAAATGAATCCAGACGGATAGGGACGTCCTGGAGACTGAAAATGACATATGGCATAACGAACATACTGCTCGCGGTAGTCGTTCTGACATGCGGTATCGCATTCGGCAGGCTCGGGATCGCGGTCTGGGTATACAGCATAGGACTTATTTATTCTTCAGTCCTGAACATAGCTTCGTCGTTCAGGCAGACTAAGATAGTATATATCCAGTAGGGTCAATAATCAGAAAATCATGGCGGACATATTCGGTTATCTTAAAAGAAGAGGCGGCATATCTTTTGCGGAGGATCCGTTCAACGAGGTGGACAATCTTGTCCTCGCTGTATTGTCGTATACGGATCTCAACGGCATAGTGGACGACAGTTTCAATAAGGTCGACCTTGAGACGGCAGACCGGGAATACTTTGAAAAGCATTCCCGGAGAAAGGCAAGGAAAAGCATCTTTCATTTCGTCCGGGCGCCGCTGCTCATGGACTACATGCTGAAAGGCGGGCGCTTCCGCGATACACTGCTTACCAAATACGTGGACATAGTCAACAGTGACAAGGACATGCAGATGGCGGCAGTGACATTTCTGCTGAGCGACGGCAGCGCGTATGTAGCCTTCAGAGGAACCGACACTACGGTCACCGGGTGGAAGGAAGACTTCAAGATGAGCTACCTGCCTGAAACGGAAGGACAGCTGAGCGCAGTGCGCTATCTGAATGAGGTCGGTAAGGAGATACCGGGACCGATACGGGTCGGAGGGCATTCGAAGGGCGGTAATTTCGCCGTATACGCCGCAGCCTTCTGTGACAGGGAGATACAGGACCGCATAATTACCGTGTACACTAATGATGGCCCGGGCTTCCGCAGCGAGGTGATGGAGCGTGATGCGTATAAGCGCATACTTCCAAAGGTGGTAAGCATAATTCCGGATACTTCTGTCGTCGGCATGCTGCTTACCAGCAACGTTGGACCCATAGTAGTAAAAAGCAAAGATATAGGACTTATGCAGCATGACGCCATGACGTGGATGATAAGGCGGAACAGATTCATGCAGACGAAACAGTCCGCAGCCGGATCATTCATCAGCAGCTCACAGAAAGAATGGCTCAGCAATTTAGACGACGAATCGAGAGAGATGTTCGTAAACACGCTGTTTTCTTTCTTTGAAGCGACCGGCATGTCCACCTTCGGCGAGATCATAGTCAACGGGCGGACATCAACAAAAAAGATGCTGGTTACAATGAAGAACCTGCCTAAGGAAAAACAGGCAGTAATGGTATCTGTCATGGGAGGGCTGCTGCAGAGCAGCAGGCACGTGGCTGCAGGACGTATCAGAATAATCAGAAACAGGTACCGGAGAACTGACAGACGGAAGAAATAAATGACAATACTGTCAAACAAAAACAGACCCGCTTGAATGCGTTGATTCAAGCGGGTCTTTCGTTTGATCATGCAGCAAAAAGCCGGCAGATAATAATTGTTATCGAGGCTAAACTATGTAGGTTTACAAACGAAGTGTGATTGAATACATCTGAAACCGGTAATAAAACAGGCGAAGAAAAAGTGGTTGTATGAGCAGCTGGATGAAAAAACAGACAAATAGATTTAAAAGATTGTTCCGGGGAGGACTCCAGGGCAAAGTTTTCAGGCTGTGCCTTGTTGTTATTGCTGCAGCGATATGTTTGTTTGTTGTTATCGACATGATCCAGCTTCAGTTACTGTGGAAGACAGAGCGTGAAAACAGCGCTGCGGAGGCAGAAGCGATCAGGGAGCAGTCTTCGGATTCGCTGGAAAAGAGCACGGAAGCAAACCTTACGCAAACAGCAATACAGGCTGCGGATAATACTGACTGGGAACTGAATATACTTCGTCACGATACTGCTGTTCTTGCAGAACAGACTGAGAAGATCCTCAGGGAACCGTGGAGATACTCCGAATATGATATATCTCCTCCGAAAAAAGAGAACGGGGGCAAATATACCCTTCAGTTCCTGACCTCCGATGATGCGGATGTTTCAGATGAAGACCTGAAGCTGGCTCGCAGACTTGCCGGTCTTGGACATCTGATGGAGGCGATGATAGCGGACAATGAATACCATACACAGGATATGGCGATAAATCTTCCTAACGGCATAACGCTCCTGATGGATTCCTGCTCCGATCAGAAGTTTGATGACAACGGCAATGTGGTGTCTCTTGACGCAAAAGAGCGTCCCTGGTGGAAGGGAGCGGTTGAAACCGGAGATATATATTTTGCTCCTGTCAATTTCAGTGCAACAAACAAGACCGCAGAGTTCGAGATCGGTATACCGATCTATATTGACGGAGAGCTTGCTGCTGTGGTGGAGGCTGCCATGCAGCTTGAAACACTGCAGGAGATCGTTTCAAAGGTTACTTATGGAGAAAACGGTTTTTCTGTCATAGTCAGCGGTGACAGACAGGTGATCTATTCGCCGAGAAAAGAAGGCGACCTGAAAATGGATGGCGTCTATTCCACCGACATCCGCAATTCCGGCAACAAAGAACTTACCGGGATCGTCGAAACAGCCCTGAAAGGTGAAACCGGCTATACACAGGTGAAGATCGACGGTGAGGACTATTATGTCGCGTATGCACCGATGGACACCGTCAACTGGACCGAGATGATGTTTGTCAGCAAGAACGAACTCGAGGCGCCGACCAATGCCCTGCTCCGAAGGATGGATGAGACAGCTCAGGCTGCTTTCTCGCATTATCAGAGCAATTATATGTTTATATTGCTGGTATCATCGCTGCTTATGTTCATTTTAGTGTGGGCCACTGCTGTTCTGGCACGGACGATGTCGCTCCGGCTTACCGGTCCGATCAACCATATGATAGCGACTTTGGGTAATATAACGAAAGAAAGTTTTTCTTTCGAGATGGAAGACACCTATCGCACGGGGGATGAGATCGAGGTGCTTGCGGAGACGTTTGATGAACTGTCAGAAAGGACACGCCGGTACATTCAGGAGATCACCGAGATCACTGCGGAAAAAGAGAGGATCGGCGCGGAACTGGATGTGGCGACCCGTATTCAGGAGGACATGCTTCCAAACGACTTTCCGGCATTCCCTGACATGGATGAATTTGAGCTCTATGCGAGCATGACACCTGCCAGGGAAGTCGGAGGAGATTTCTACGATTTCTTCCTGGTCGATGATGATCATCTGGCACTTGCCGCCATGGAGGGGATATCTTTCCGCGAGCACGAATTCCGGCTCGATCCGGGAGACTACCTCTTTGTATATACTGATGGCGTGCCGGAAGCGACGAATAAAAACGGGAAACTGTTTGGTACGGAACGGATGGTGCAGGCGCTGAACGAAAAAGAAGATGCTGCTCCGGATGAGCTGCTTCCGCATGTCAAGACGCGGGTGGACGAGTTTGTGGGTGATGCGCCGCAGTTCGATGACCTGACCATGCTGGGCATAAAATGGTTAGGTAAAACCGGGATAAACTAAAACGGAGAACGGGAATGAGAGCGTTACATAGAAGTAACGCTCTTTTGTTTTGCCATACGGAAAATGTATCGTACCACCAATGATATACGAATGATAAACAGAGCCGAAACAGAGTTAATATGAAATATAAGGCATTAAAACATTAAGGGAGACTGGCAGATATGAAAAACCGTGAATTGCTGCGGCAGGAACTTACAAGATCCTATTGTGACATGGGATGGCTCAGACTTACCGGAGCAAGCAAAAATGAAGTAATGGATTCTGTATGGGTACTCGCTGCGGCTGCCGACAGCCTTATTGAGCGTGCAGATGAAAACGGAAGGATCGATTCAAAGGATATCCTTGAGGTGTGGAGCAGAACTGCAGGAAATTTTTTCGACAGTACAGACTGCAGTGAGCCGGATGAAGGCTGGCTGATGCATTTATATGCCTGGCTTCGAAATAAACTCTTTCCTCATCTTGAAGCGCCTGCAGACAGTAGGAAGTATGAGCTGAAGAGGCTTAATCTTCTGAGATTCATGCGTGGTGTATATGAGTATGAAAGGAAGTGCTGTCCCTTTGATCCGACCAGAGATATAGATCTTCTGTCTGATGAGGAGATAAATAACAACGGCTTCATGCGTGAATATCTGAAAATGAAGAAACTTGTCGATGAGTTCTTTGTATATGAGTTCATGCGTATAGGAGCTGAGATCACGCCGTTCAATACACTCGGGCATATCAGCGGAGTGCATTACACAGCTATGTATGTGGCAAGACAGCTTCACAGATCAGGCATCCCGGTGGATCTCGGACTGATCTCTGCAGCTGCAGCCAGCCATGACATCGGCAAATACGGGTGCCGTAAGCATGAGGAGAGAAGGGTCCCTTACCTCCACTATTATTATACAGACCGCTGTCTGGCACAGTTTGGCCTGACCAGGGTTGCTCATATTGCTGCCAATCATTCCACATGGGATCTTGAGCTGGACAATCTTTCTGTCGAATCGCTTCTGTTGATATATGCTGATTTCAGGACTAAGAGTACACGTGATGCCGGAAAGGAGATCATCCATTTCTATACGCTTGATGAGGCGTTTGAAGTAATACTCAACAAGCTTGACAACGTAGATGAAGCAAAGCGTCACAGATATGAAAGGGTATACAGAAAACTCAAAGACTTTGAAGGTTACATGACAGAGCACGGCGTAAGCACTGTTATTGAGGATCTTGCTGAAAGTTATCCCCGTGAGTATGGCGGCGAGATCACCCCTGTAAAGCGTGAGACTGCATTTTTGCCCGGAGACGAAATTGTCCGTCAGCTGTCATACAGAGCTATAGATCACAACATCAGAGTCATGAGCAGATTCGGTGATGACAGACAGTTCGGAAGCCTTCTTGAATCTGCGCGCAGTGAACCCGACTCGAAAAATGTCCGTACATATATAAATATACTTAAACGGTATTCCACTTATATGACAGACGGGCAGAAGGGCATGACCCTGAGATTCCTGTATGAAATGCTGGCGCATCATGAAAGCGATATACGTGAGCAGGCAGCTGATGCGATGGGATACATAGTGGCGAGATACCGGAAAGAATACAAAAAAGAACTGCCTGCCGATATACCTGTTCCGGATGATAATGTGACTAATCTGAGTATGTTCAGGCAGTACATCGAACTGCTGCTCAATCCTGATCATAAATATACTGACATACACCGCAAGTGGATATCTGACTGCACGGACTACTTTGTGCGTTCAGTCGTGGACAACTGCCGGGCGTCCTGCAGGCACAAGTATCTGGATATCCTTACAGAGCATTTCTCGCTTGATAATTGTGACGAAGAGAGGCTGACTGTCCTTATGATAACCGCCTTGAGCATCGACCGGGAGAAGCGCAGTCCGGAGTTTTCTGATGCTGTCAGAGAATTCTGCGGCGAAGCGGCCGGACGGTTCGGAAAAGGTGCTGATCTGCTTACACTGGAAGCCGGGAGGGCGTACGATATTCCGGGCAGCGGGGAATACGAGACAGAGAAGAGAAGGTTGCTGGGCATAGGCGAAGGCATGCTTACAGATGAGCAGCTGTCGTCGCTGTTCCTTGATGATCTTAAGCTGCATATACCATGGGCTGTCAAAGCTGCAAATATCTCAGTATTGAGACAGACGGCACTGTGCAATCCCGGGCACGGCACGCTGATGCAGATAGCAACTCATTATTCCAACATGATAAAGGTAAGTGAAACAGTAACAGTGCGTAAGGCGGCAGGTGAAGCGCTTCTGGAGATCGTAAAGAAGATGAGCCCCGACCAGATAAATGAACTTGTTATTGAGTTGTTTAATGGGCTGGAGATAGAGGATTATCAGTTTTCGGGTTATATTCCGGACTATCTCGGTGCCGTCATGCTGTATCTGCCTCCCGGAGAACTCGACGAGACTATCGGAGAATTTGAGAGATTGTTCAATTCGGGAAGTGAAAGGACGGCAGCGGCTGCCCTTGATACTATCGCTGTTCTGACAGAGAACTACGGATCCTACGGATTTGAAGAAAGCACAGACTCAAGGATCAGAAGAAGAGACAGGATGCTCGGATTGCTGATGAAAGGATGTGCATATTACAAAAAAAGCATTGCCAGAGAAGCTGTCATGACTACCTCAGAGCATATTTTTGAAAGCAGCAGGCTTTCTTCGGATGAAAAGGCAGAAATAGCAGCCGTATGCTTCAAGAGGATCCTTTCATTCCTGCCTGATGCTTCCGGATCTGATGAGCTGGATTTCTACAACAATGCCTCGGCGCTGGGCCATATTTACAGTTTTATATCGGAATACAGAACAGAAAACAGGGAGATGGAGGTCAGACCGGAAAGACCGGCAGCTTTCTTCCCGGGAACATTTGACCCTTTCAGCCTCGGACACAAAGCGATCGCAACGACGATACGGGATATGGGGTTCGATGTATATCTGGCTATTGACGAATTTTCGTGGTCAAAGAAGACACTGCCGCACATGGTGCGGAGGAATATCCTTGCCATGTCTGCCGCCGATGAGGAGGGCTTGTACATATTCCCTGACGATATTTCCGTGAACATAGCTAATCCTGCTGACCTCGGACATCTGCGGGCGCTTTTCGGCGGAAGGGAGCTCTATATTGCAGTAGGATCAGATGTTGTGCTGAACGCATCCGCGTATAAGGTAAAACCGCAGGAGAATTCGATCCATTCTTTCAATCACATCATATTTGCCCGTGAGGCAGAAAAAATCGATGCTGACGGGGATGGTTTTCCTGTAACTGCTGATGTGAATCAGCTTGAGCTTGGCAAATACTATGAGGATATCAGTTCTACCAGGATCCGGGAAAACGTAGATCTCGGCAGAGATGTATCAAGTCTTGTGGATCCCGTAGTGCAGAATTACATATATGACATGAACCTGTACGTCAGGGAGCCTGCCGATAAGTATGTTTTGCAGGCAAGAGAACTGAATATCAGGGCTTATGAACCGGGCGAGCTGACATCACCGGATTACTTCAGACCGGAGATCCCGGAGAGGGGGGAGATGTCTGAAAAACTGATAGAGTACCTGTCCGGAACTGATTTAAGAAAAGTGATCATAGAAGCAGCAGATCACAGACTGTCCGCCGCGGCAGGTGCAAGACGCCTGAAGACGAGTGATCTCCTCGACGAATTCGGAGATATCGAGGTCGCATCCTTCATAAGAAGCCATGCCGGAGGAGAGATAGCCATTATCGGGGCATTTTATGTTTCGGAAGGTGAGAAAGTATCCAATATACGTCAGATACTTCTGACAGAGCTTCTTACCGCCCTTGCTGCAAAAGATTACACATACGCTGTCTTCCATCCTGTGTGCGGAATGGCAGAAGATCCTTATGCAATACCTACAATGGTGGATCAGGGATTCATTAATATCGCTTCGGGTGATGAACCCGTATACGCAGTCGACATGAGGAATCCGATAGCTCTTTTCCGTGACGCTGATACAGTTGTCAAGGCGCCTTTCAACAAGGATCCGGTAGTGCAGAGAGCTTTTGATAAAGCTCATGACAACCTACTGAGAACATTCAGGGAAATATATCCCGGAAAATTGCTGCTCTCATTCAACACGAGTGCCGTGTACAGCAAGATAATAGATCTCGTTGTAGGGGAGAACGGAGTATCGGTAATGCCTGATCCCGGAAGAAAAAGAGGGCCATACATGGCTGTGCCGTTCGGCAAAGCACTGGCGGATATAGCGGTGCCTAATACAGTAACAAAAGCCATGAGGACAGAAAAGTATTTTCGCAACGATCTGATGGGATTTGATGTCAGGGAAGCCAGGGGATACCAGACACTGGATGATCAGGCACGTACTATAAAGTCCTTTGCAAGACCGGCAATACTGATCGATGACCTGCTCCACTCGGGCCAGAGACTCAATAAAATCGATCCTATCCTCAGGAGACACGGAGTCGAGGTGCAGAAAATCATAGTAGGACTGCTTACAGGCAGAGCCTTCGACAGCATGCGTCTGGCCGGAAGAGAGGTCTGCGGCGCATATTACATTCCGTCAATAAGTATGTGGCTGAATGAACGTGACTGCTATCCGTTTATAGGAGGTGACAGCATAGACAATCCTGAGAACGACAGTGATATCAGTCAGAGTGCGGGCGGATACATATCTGACGGGGCTGCAAGTGCAGGCTGGTGCGGCATGAAGAGAAGGCCGGATGCTCCCGCAAAGGAAGGAAATGCTTCCGTTAATCTCATCCTGCCGTATACAGGATTCAGCTTTATCGGAGAAGGAGATCCGGAGAGCATTTACAAATACTCCATAACATGTCTTGAGAATACTGTGGATATCCTGCACGTTCTTGAGCAGCAGTATCAAAAGACTTTCGAAAAGAAACTGACCGTAAGAAGACTCGGTGCAGTCATTGCCAATCCGCGCAGGCCGGTGCTCGGGTTTGGCCTGCAGTACGATGACCATATAGCGCCGTCGGTATACGTTGAAAACGAACTGCGCAGAACAAGGAGAATGTTCCTGTTCAAAACAAAATAATATGCATAAGAGGAAAGACGAAATGAGATACATACACGAGCTTATAGAAGATGTCGGCATTAAAAACATACTGCCGCTGAACGGCTGTCCGGTCAGGCTTCATGAAAAAAACAAGGTGAATATCATCGCGCTGGGCGATGTCGGTACTACTATGCTGACCGGCCTGAGACTGCTCGGCAGTGATCTGATCTTAGAAATAGGAATAATCGATCTGAACAGGAATAATCTTGAACGTCTTGAGATGGAGATAAATCAGATAGGGTATCCCTTTGGTATGAAGGATCTGCCTCCTGTCCATATCGTTGAAGAGGATGAACTGTTCAACTGCGACCTGGTGATCTTCTGCGCAAGCAAGGGAGTGCCTCCGGTACAGTCCGGATATTCTGATGTGCGCATGGCTCAGCTGGATGCAAACAGAGAGATCATAGCGCACTATGCCGGACTTGCCCGGAAGGCGGAGTTCAAGGGAATGATCGCTGTAGTCAGCGATCCCGTTGATAATCTGGCTGCTGCTTTTCTTGATGCTTCGGGGCTGGAACCATGGCAGATACAGGGCTATGGACTTGGTGTCATGAACAAGAGAGCGGAGTATTATGCTGCAAAGCTAGCCTCACAGGGGAATGCGGAAGCTGCTCTCTACAAAAGTGAGGGCAGAGCTTTCGGCCCTCATGGCAGAGATCTGGTCATTGCCAACAGCATTGAACATTATGACGATGAGATATCGAGACTGCTCACTGATCTTACGGTCGACTCGAATGTAAGAGTGAGGGAACTGGGATTTAAACCATACATAGCGCCTGCGATGTCATCCGCAGCCATATCGATCCTGCTGACACTCAGCGGAGACTGGCATTATGGGTCCTTATATATCGGCACAGGAAAGAAAGGGGCCTTTCTCGGAGTGAAAAACCGGCTTACCTGGAGAGGCTTCGAATATGAGGATCTCCCACTGCCTGAGCCGCTGTATGAGAGGATACTCGAGGCTTATAAAAGGCTGTGCGATATAAGGTGACAATGACAGGCTTGGGATAAGGGACAGAGAAAATGAAAAATCTTGTTGTAGTGCGGCCTCTTTGCGAACTGAATGGCAGTGGAAGGCTGGAAAACATACTTTCGGACATACTCGGGACTCTTGAGAACGAAGGTGTCACTATAGAATCAATAGCAAAGGCATCGGAGTTTGAAAACATCGACATGAGGAACCGGCATGTTCTGTTTGCCGTAAGCCTGACTGAGGCAGGTGTCAATATAGAATACTACAGGATGCTTGAGTATTTCAGGTCGAGTCCTGACTGCCTCGAAGGATCTGTGGGCGGAATAATCGTAGACGGACAGAGTGAGCTTTTTACAAAAGCACTTGCCAGAAGGCTGGCTTTCTCGGCAAACGCCGCAGGCTGCACCTTTCCCGGCAAACCGCTTGTTGAAGCTACAGGTGACCTCGGGAATTTTCATGTGCTGTCGGGAGTAAGAGGCGTAGATCCTATGACCGTTTATGTTCAGCAAGTGGAAGGGCTTGTCCGGAAAGTGATCGAGTCATATCCCTGTTACAGCAGCCCTGAACAAAAGAACCTGAACATACTGGCTGTTCATGCGAGTTCAAGAAAGACATCCAACACACTTCTTCTGTGGGATAAGGTCAAGAGAAACCTTGAGAATCAGGCGGAAATCAGAGAGATATCTCTAAGGGACGGAGCAATACAGGAATGTATAGGGTGCCGGTATGAAGACTGCCTGCATTACGGAGAGCAGGGCAGGTGCTTTTACGGCGGAATAATAACGGAACAGGTGTATCCTGCGATACTAAGCTGCGATGTGCTGATAATGATATGTCCGAACTACAACGATGCCCTGAATGCCAATTTCACGGCTTTTATAAACAGGCTCACGGCTCTCTTCAGAGTGCATGATTTCAGCAGAAAAAGGGTATATGCCATTGTTGTTTCGGGCTACAGCGGAGGGGATCTGGTATCAGAGCAGATCATCGGTGCGCTGAACTTCAACAAGGGATTCATACTGCCCGGCAGATTTGCGATGGTCGAGACAGCAAATGATCCGTTCAGCATACTGGAAGTCCCGGACATAGACAACAAAGCCGGGACGTTTGCAGAGGGGATATTACTATCGTAGATACCTATTCTCAATGCTTACAGGCTCTTTTCCGGAAAATGAGTTTTGAGTTATACTATGCAAAGGCCGATCTGTATTTCAAGATGGAGTTTGTGATGAGCCGGAGAGGGGACAGGATCGTGGAGAAATTTGCTAAGAAAACATACGCCGCACTGAGAAAAGCGGCTGTTGTTGCAGTACTCTTATTATGTTTGATTGCGTGTCAAACGGTATCCTTTCGCGCATTTGCCGATGACTCATACCGAACTACGGCCTTCAATGTGGATATAAGCGCTTCAGAGGACAATTCTTTTAGCGTAAATGAAACAATAGATGTGAATTTCACTTATCCACATCATGGGATATACAGGCACATCCCGCTAAACGGTATTCGCGTCTCTGATATCAGTGTTCCGGGATATAGATCCGATGTCAGTACCAGGGATGGACATAAGGTGATAAAGATCGGAGACGGAGACATCTCTCTGACCGGGCCGCAGACCTATGAAATCGGCTATAAAATGGCATTTTATGACGATGAGGACGAGTCCCTTGACAGGTTTGCGCTGAATGTTATTCCGACGGGCTGGGAAACTCCGATAGATCATGCCTCTGCTACGATCACCCTGCCAAAGGAAGCAGACCTAAGCAAGGTACAGTTGTATTCCGGAGGATACGGAGACACGGGAAATACGGACAACGTAAAACTTACCGCTGCTGATGACGGTAAAACTATCCGGATAGACGCAGATGACCTGCCGGCGTATCACGGTGTGACGGTCATACTCGAACTTCCGGAGGGCTATTGGGTAGGTGAGACGGAATATGGCGCTGTCTCGCCGCTGTTCTGGTTCTTGTTTCTTATGGGACCTCTGGGGGCTCTGATACTGTGGTACTTATACGGAAGAGATCCTAAGCTGATCAGGACCCTTGAATTCTATCCGCCGGATGGATTGACTCCGGGAGAGATAGGCTATCTGTACGATGAGAACGTAGACAAGCGGGATATAGTTTCGACGATAGTTTATCTTGCGGATAAAGGGTACATCAGCATAGAGCAGGAGAGCAGAAAAGATTTCCTCCTCACAGGCATCGAAGAACCGTCATCTGAGGAGCCTGAACATGTAAAAACTATATATGAAGGGCTTTTCGGCGACAGAGTCAAAAACCGTGTCCGCACAAGCTCGCTGGGCTCTTTCTTCGGCATGAGATATCAGATGGCAAAGGCACAGATCCCTGACGGGATCAAGATCGGGACCTTCACGACGAAGACCTCCTGGACAGCGAGAAGTCTTGGAGTCGCTGCCAGTGCAATGCCGATGATAGTGTTCTCGATATGGGAGTTAAAGAACGGTTCAACCAACGGGGTGTTAGGACTTCTGTGGGGCGCGATCCTTATCTGGCTCGCGGCAGCGACGCTTTGCTATGCAGCCGACTCCGTGCGCAAAGCAAATAAATTCAAGACCGCACTCTGGTTCTGCCTGGGTCTTTTGCTTACCCTTCTGGGGGTCACACCGCCACTTGCGGTATCTGACATGCTTGACAGTGTCAGTGAAGTAAAGGCTGTTATACTGGTCCTTCTGGTCATATTCGGTACCGGGGTGACAATGTTCCTTGCTATAATCTCCAGCGCAAGATCGCCGAAATATGTAGAATTACTCGGGAGAATATCAGGATTCAGGGACTTCATCAGGACGGCAGAACTGGACAAGATCGATGAGCTGGTCGAAGAGGATCCTGAATACTTCTACCACATAATTCCATATGCATACGTATTCGGTCTGACGAACAGATGGATAAAGAAATTCGAAGATATAGATATAGTTCAGCCTGAATGGATCAAAACCAGTGCAAGTGACAGCAGTGACAGCTTCGATGCGTATATGATGGGAAGGATGATGAGCGACTGCAATGCCAGTGTCAGCCACAATATCCAGCTGCATCAACCATCAGAGTCAGTCACCGGACACGGAGATTCATCGGGAAGCTCATCCGGTGGTTCATCAAGCCATGACAGCTGGAGCGGAGGAGGATTCTCCGGTGGCGGATACTCCGGCGGCGGAGGCGGCGGAGGCGGCGGAGGCGCCTGGTAAACACCGCACAATCACCCAAACAAGTCGCAAGTATAACAAAACCGGACACCGCGAGGGTGTCCGGTTTTGCTATGGTGCGCCCGGCGGGGATCGAACCCGCGGCCTTCTCATTCGGAGTGAGACACTCTATCCACTGAGCTACGAGCGCATATGTACGCCGGGCATGAGCCCGGCGTTTCTCATTATATTTGATTGTTATGGAATGGTCTAGAGGTAATCTCTCTCATAACCGATAGGTCTCAGCATGAGGTCGTCCATTGCGTCTTTTACAGTTATGTTTCCGTTGATGACATCATAGATCGCCATGAAGATAGGCATTTCAACACCTGTCGATTCGGCCAGTTCCTTTACTACCTCGGCGGTGTACATTCCCTCAGAGACCATGCCGATCTCTTTTATGGCGTCTTCAGGCTTATAGCCCTGGCCGATCAGTCTGCCGCAGCGGAAGTTTCTGGAGTGGATGCTGGTGCAGGTTACGATCATGTCGCCGATGCCTGCCAGGCCGAAGAAAGTCGAAGGTCTTGCTCCCAGAACAACGCCGAGTGATGTTGCTTCAGCGCAGCCTATCGTGAGCATCGCGGCCAGGGTGTTGTCTCCGTAGCCGGCTCCGTTTGCAATTCCCGAGCCTACTGCAAGAACGTTCTTAAGCGAGGCGGCAAGCTCCATGCCCATCATATCGTCGTTTAAGTATACTCTGAATTTATTAGTGCTGAGGAGCTCTGCGAGAGCTATGGCGGTCGATTCCTTCTTCGATGACATTGCCACTACCGTAGGGACGCCGATGCCTAATTCCTCTGCGTGTGAAGGACCGCTCATGCAGACGTATCTGTCGAGGTCGAAGTATTCACCTATTACTTCAGACATCCTCTTGTGCGTTTTCTGCTCGAGGCCTTTGGAAATACATGTGATGATGGCGTCTTCGCGGATATATGGGACCGCCGCTTTTATGGCGCTCCTTACATGCTGTGCCGGAAGAGCGAATACGACGAATTCAGCTTCTTTCAGAGCTTCTTCATTTGTCTTGCAGAAGTGATAGTCACCTTCGAGCTTTACGCCCGGAAGATAGTCCTTGTTCTCCATGTCTGCCGCCATGCGTGCCAGGTGGTCCTGGTCGATGTCGTACATGTTGATCCTGCATCCCTTGCCTGCGAGTACTGTTGAGAGAGCTGTGCCGAAGCTTCCTCCGCCGATAAATGCAACTGTCTTCATGTTTTTATCCCTTCTCTGTGAGTATCCGTAAGTAATGCAATTGCCCTGACGGGTCCAGACAAGTAATTATACAGTTTTTGGACTTAAATTAAAACCACGGGAGCCTCTTGTGTGGTATACTGTTAACCATGAAAATGCGCCGGACGTTATGCGCCGGCAAAAGGAGACAGAAATGGCGACAAAAAAGAATCCCAGAGTGATCAAATTCGTGCTCAACGACGATGATTTTGCTGCATTCGGACGCTACCGCATACTCTACACGGCGGGTGGACGCAAACTGGTAAACAGACAGAGACTGACGTATTTAATAAGCGGAATCTGCATCGCGGCGCTTTTTACCTTGTTCCATGCAGACCATCAGTTCACCATGATCGCTTATGCGGTCGCGGCTGTAATCGGAATCGGCGGCCCTATCTTTTCTGAGCGGATATTACTAAGACAGCAGGATAAAGCGATCAGGAATTCGACGGACACCATAGAGAGAGTACATTCCGTGGAAAACATTGTCACTATCGGTGACGATGCTCTCACCACGGATGCGGGCGAAGATCATCAGTCGTTTGACTATAAGGACATCCAGCTTGTCGACCTTACCGAGGAAGCGATCTATGTATGGATGAGTGAAACCATGATAATGCCGATCCCTCTGCACGCCTTTGCGGGAATGCCTGAAATGAAAGAAGCCTATAAGCTGATCAGGCAGAAGATCAAGGAAGCAGGCGGAACCGCCGGCGACGACGGAAAGTAAATGCATTTTGTGAAAAACAACAAAATATTGCGGGATTGTTAGTTGACAACACAAGCAAACGTTGCTATATTAGCAAATGAACTTATTCTATGAAAGGAGCACATTCACATGACAAGAAACATGATGATGGAAATGGGAATGATGGGCATGTGCATGTGCAGAGCCGATGAATAGCATAGGATAAGGTCATAACGAATCCAGAAACTGTGTATATTTTCTCATGTGTGTGAGATGCCGGGGCAGGTCGTTAAGACCTGCCCCGTATTATTTTTCAGGAAAGGAACGGGATGGCAGAACACATCATTAGACTCCAGGGGGTAACGAAGGAATTCGATACCAAGGGCGGCAAGGTGATCGCGCTGAAAGACATAAACCTGGACATAGAAAGAGGAGATTCATACGGAATAATCGGACTCTCCGGAGCAGGCAAGTCGACTCTTGTCAGAACGATAAACCTTCTCGAGCAGCCAACTGAAGGTAAAGTCATCTTCAATGACAGCGCGCTGACAGGCCTGGGAAGCAAGGACCTTAATCGTCACAGGCGCAAGATATCGATGATATTCCAGCAGTTCAATCTGTTGATGCAGAGAGATGCTCTGGGCAACGTGCTCTTCCCGCTGGAGATAGCGGGAGTGCCGAAGCAGGAAGCGCTGAAGAAAGCACAGGAGCTTCTGAAGGTGGTAGATCTTGAAGAAAGAGCCCATTCGTATCCGTCGCAGCTGTCAGGAGGGCAGAAGCAGAGGATAGCAATAGCCAGGGCGCTCGCGTCAGATCCGGAGGTCATACTTTGCGACGAGGCTACATCGGCTCTTGACCCCAAGACCACAAGATCGATCCTCGGTCTGCTCAGAAAGATAAACGAGGAACGCGGCATCACGCTGGTAGTGATAACCCATGAGATGGAAGTTATCAAACAGCTCTGCAACAAGGTGGCGGTCATAGAGAACGGCGAGATCGTGGAGAGAGGCGAAGTGCAGGAGGTCTTCAAAAAACCTAAAACGAAGGCAGCCAGAAAGCTCTTCTTCCCTGACGGTCAGAGCCGTGAAAAACCGCTTGTAAAGACCTCAACGAAGAGAAGAGTAAGGCTCGTATTTGACGAGGCTACCGCAGGCGAACCGATAATCGCCAACATGATAATGGAACTCGGAGCTCCGGTGAACTTCCTTTATGCCAATCTGGACGTCCTGGGCGGATCCCAGAAAGGCCAGATGGTGATATGCCTGGCAGCCGACAGGGAAACCGCTGAAAAGCAGAAGGAGTACCTCAAGGCAAAAGGCGTGGAGTTCACAGAGATCGAAGAGGATGATGATTACGGAGAGGAGGAATAGCTTGATGGATACACATACATTGCTTAATCTTCTCGGCGAGGGCACCGTTCAGACCCTGATAATGACACTTATAGGAACCCTGGTCTCGTACATCATAGGCCTGCCTGTAGGAGTCTCGCTGATAGTTACCGGACCTAACGGGATACATCCTCTGCCTGCGTACAATAAGGTCATGGGTTTCATAGTAAATGTCATCAGGTCGGTACCGTTCCTGATACTGATGATAGCCCTGACGCCTTACATAAGGATGGTGATCGGAACAGGCATCGGCACACCGGCTACGACTGCGGCGCTCATACTGGCAGCATGGCCGTTCGTGGCAAGGATGGTCGAGCAGAGCCTTCTGGAAGTAGACGCGGGAGTCATAGAAGCTGCACAGGCCATGGGAGCGAGCAACATGCAGATAATACGCAAAGTCCTGCTGCTTGAGGCAAGACCTTCTCTCCTTAACGGAGCTGCCGTGGCGACTATTACGATTCTCGGTTATTCAGCAATGGCGGGAACGCTCGGCGGAGGCGGCCTGGGAGACATTGCAATAAGATTCGGACATTACAGATTCCAGCCGACTATCATGTGGATCACCATCATAATCCTGATAATCTTGGTACAGGTGATGCAGGAAATCGGCATCAAACTCGCGGCAAAGATGGATAACCGCCTTAATTAGTTAAAAACCCGGAAGGGTCAAAAAACAGATACAAAATACACATAATATCTAACAGGAAAGAAAGGGGTATAACATGAAGAACATCAGGAAAAACATTATTCTGGCAGCAATTCTTGTACTTGCACTCAGCATCCTTGCTGCATGCGGAGGCGGCGGCTCTGACGATGCGGATAAGACCATAAAGGTTGCAGCATCACCTACACCTCATGCAGAGATCCTCAACTCTGTTGCCGACAAGCTTGCAGAAGAGGGATGGACTCTCGAAGTTGTCGAATTCGATGACTATGTTCAGCCAAATGTTGCTACGACCGACGGCGACGTGGATGCCAACTACTTCCAGCACGTTCCTTATCTTGATTCGTACAATGAGGAAAACGGTACTGACCTTGTTTCCGTAGCAGGGATCCACTATGAGCCGATGACAGTACATGCAGGCACAAAGAAGAGCTTCGATGATCTCGAAAAGGGCGACAAGATCGGTGTTCCTAACGACACGACAAATGAAGCAAGAGCCCTGCTTCTCCTCGAGGCAAACGGAGTCCTTACTCTTAAGGAAGGCGCCGGAGTAAATGCTACAAAGGAAGACATCGTAGATAACCCTAAGGAAATCGAGATCGTTGAACTCGAAGCAGCTTCGATCCCTGGATCGCTGCCTGACCTCGCTATCGGCGTGATCAACGCAAACTATGCTATCGGTGCAGGTCTCCAGAATGCTGATGCTCTTGCTGTAGAGGCACCGGACTCACTCGCTGCTGACACATATGTAAACATCATCGTTGTAAACAAGGGTAATGAAGAGACCGAAAAGACAAAGGCTCTCGTAGCAGCACTCCAGACTGACGAAGTAAAACAGTTCATCGAGGAGAAGTACAACGGCGCAGTTGTTGCGAAGTTCTAGATCAATGAATGACAAAAGACAGGTTGCTGTAATTGCCGGTACGCCGGTAGACACTCAGATGGGTGCAGAATGCATTGAAAGAAAAACGCGTGAAGCCGGCCTTGTGCCCGGCTTCATGCCGTTGAACTGTCCGGCTTCGGCTGACTGCGACGAGCAGGTCAGATTCCAGTATTCGGATAATGACGGAAAGCGTGCGGTCATGGACAACATCTTTGATCCGGCCATTGAGGACGGTGTCAGGGACTTTTTCGTATACTGCAACTCGCTGTCCGGAGCGTTTGATTTTGACGCCTACGCCCTGCGCAAGTCGATAGAGTCAGGGGCGGATATAAGGATCTACACACCGCTGCAGGTGTACAGGGAGCTTGGGCGGGCATATGAGCGTGTCGGGGTCATGGCCGCAAATAATCTCTCAGCACACGCGATCGAGGAGGCGCTGATGGCGTCCAATCCTGACATTTACATGATCGGTACGGGCAACATGGCCATAGTCCGCGCGATAGAGGACGGTCTTTCTCCCGGAGAGATAGTGGAAAAATGCGGTCTGGCTCATCTGGTGAAATACCTGGAAGCGTGCGGAGCTGAAGCTCTCGTGCTCGGATGCACCCACTTCCCGTACATAAAGGAAGAGATCGGAAAACTGACTGACCTTCCTGTGGTCGATCCGGCAGATGAAATGTTTAAGGCTCTTATGGAAGCAGCCTGTTGAACAAACGGTAACAGAAAACAGAGATCCGCAGATCTTAAATCGATCTGCGGATTTCTTTATTTTGCGCGGATAATTTAGTATAATCTACTATGTATGATTATGTGCTAAAGAAGACACGAAAACATATAACACTGAAGATAAAAAAGGACAGAAAAAATGGCAGGCAACTTTAAAAAAGTAGGCAAATGGGGCGAATGCCTCTGGGGGATAGACGAGAACGGAAACCTCATCATAGACAATGGACAGGCTGCGGATCTGGGTGCTGAAGGATCCCCGTGGAAGGGCTTTGAAGACACGGTCAAATCAGTTGTTGCAACTCGTGACGTGAGCTTCCCTGACGGCGCATCGCTTGCAGGACTGTTCAAGGGATTCAGAAAACTGGTCAAGGCGGATCTGAGCGGATTCGACACTTCAAATGTCACTCGCATGGACTCGATGTTCGAGGGCTGTGCGAACCTTTGCGAACTCGACCTCTCATCCTTCGACACGCGCCGGTGCTCTGATCTGAGCAGAATGTTCGGGCAGTGCGCAAAGCTTGACGACATACTGCTGGGTGAGAACTTCAATACCGAAGGCGACGGCAGCACTGACTGCGGAAGACTTGCGGTGAAGGAGTACGGCAAGTACAAAAAGGCAAAACCGATCGCGGTAGAGGGATTCAGGGTGGCATACCACAGCAACTTCGACGGCGAGGGTGCAGAGGTGACCGAAGAGAGACGCACCATCCCGAACGCGCCGTACCTGATCGAGGCGCCTATGTTCAGCACACCTGATGAAAGCTGGGCTTTCAAATCGTGGAACTCCCGTCCTGACGGAAGCGGAGCGAACATCCCGGCCGGTACCGAGATCCATTCGATCGACAGGGACCTCGAACTGTACGCGGTGTGGGGACACGCACCGAAGATCGGCGAGGTCACAGAACCTGCGGCCTTCTGCTTCGGCGAGACCATCCCGTTCGAGCTTCCTGAGATCATCTCGGTCAATGACCCTGAAGTTACGGGCTATCTTGAGATAAGTGAAACAGGCGAAGAGGGCACATGGAAAGCGATCAATCACAACGCCATCCTGCCTGTATCATGTGACGGAAATTTCATCAGACTCCATGCTGCAAACAGCGTAGGCGAGGCGGTTTCGAATATCGTGAAGCTGAGCATCAAAAAGGCTAACATTGATGTGTCCGCCGTCCGCTGGGCAGAAGAGGACGACATGACATATGACGGCAGCGTCAAGCGTGTATGGCTCGAGGGACTCCCTACCGGTGTCGTGCCTAGATACATTGGCAATGAAGGCGTTGAGGCCGGTACTTATACATCGACGATCAGCTTTGATTTCGATCAGGACAACTTCAATGAACCTCTCATAGTGCGCGAGCATGAGTGGACCATCCGTAAGGGTGCTTATGACATGTCGCAGGTCAAATGGAACTATGAGGGTCCGTTCGTATATGACGGCAGCAGCCACGGCGTAGAGCTCAGGGGACTGCCTGAAGGAGTAACTGCTCATTATGAGGATAATAACGCGCTGAGGGCCGGAGTCTATACTGCAAAGGCGAAGTTTGAATATGACAGCGCCAATTACGAGAAGCCTCAGGATGTGGCTCCTTGCGTCTGGGAGATCAAGAAAGTAGGTATCGAAGCATCCGGCCTTGAGTGGTCAGGCTGCGAAGACTTCGTATACGACGGTTCTCCTAAGAAAGTGTTCATCAGGAATCTTCCTGAGGATGTCGAAGTCGAATACGACGGAGCTGAGGAGACACAGGCCGGCAAGTACCTCGCGAGGGCAACTGTCAGCGGAAACTACTGCTTCATGGGCCCGGCGGAATACGAATGGGAGATCGCAAAGGCTTCCTATGATATGTCCGGCACGGCGTGGAGTGAAAAGACAGACTTCGAATACGACGGAGAGGCACACAGCGTACAGCTGGCTTCTTATCCGGAGGAGCTCGGAGTAAGATACAGCGGAAATGAAGGAAGAAGAGCCGGAGAATACAAAGCCCGTGTATCCTTCATCAATCCTGATACACACAACTACAATACACCGGACGACATGACCATCGGATGGAGGATCGGAAAGAAGAACCTCGACATGTCCGCCGTCAGGTGGAATTACGATGGAGCTTTCACATACGACGGAGAGCTCAAGAAGGTGGAACTCACAGGGCTTCCTGAGGGTGTCTATGCTGAATATGAGAATGCTTCGGCATATGACGCGGGCATCTACAATGCGCACGCGAACCTCAGATTCGACGGAGACAACCTGGAAGTTGCGTCCCCTGCGGACTGCAGCTGGAGGATCACAAAGAAAAGAATAGATATCTCGGATGTACACTGGGATTACTCTGAACCGTTCGAATACGACGGAAACGAGCACGGCATCTATCTTGTCAATGTTCCTGAGGGAGTCGATGTAGAGTACAGCGGCAACACACGCATCGAGGCGGGCAAGTACGCGGCGAGCGCAGTGCTGGTACCGGCTGATGCGAACAACTACGAAGTTCCTGAGGTCAACGGCTGCGCATGGTCGATCGACAAGGCGGAGTACAGGCTGCCTCAGCTCTCATGGACAGACTCATCGTCTTTCATTTATGACGGAAGCGAAAAATCCGTAGGCATTATAAACGACCTCGGAGATGCTGTCAGGGTCGATTACACAGGCAACAGCGCAAAAGGCGCCGGCAGATACTTCGCGAAGGCGGTATTCTCGCCTGTCGACAGCGACAACTACAGCGCACCGGATCCGCAGGGCTATTCGTGGAGCATCGGCAAGGCTCAGTTCGACATGAGCGGAGCTTACTGGGATTACAGCGAACCGTTCATTTATGACGGCAGCCCTAAGACAGTGAAGGTCGCAGGCCTTCCTGACGGAGTATCGGCTGAATACTTCAACGCCTCGGCCACGGATGCCGGCGCGTACACTTCGACTGCGAAGTTCAGGGTCATGGATGCTGACAATTACGAAGACAACATTCCTGACATGATGCTCGACTGGCGCATCGACAAGGCATCGTTCGACATGAGCGCAGTCAGGTGGCAGGATAACAGGGAATTCTCGTACGACGGCGAAGTCAAGGGCGTCAGACTGACAGGCCTGCCTGAAGGACTCACTCCTGAGTATGAAGGCAGCTCGGCTTCGGAAGCCGGTGAATATACAGCCAGAGCCGGATTCGAATACGATGAGAGAAACTACAGAAAGCCTGAAGTGCCGACCTGCCACTGGGTCATCGAGAGGACTCCTGTAGACATCTCTGCAGTGAACTGGGATTATGAAGAGGCATTCGTATACGATGGCTCCGAAAAGACAGTCGCTGCCAGGAACATACCGGAAGGCACAACGGTCAAATACAACAATGCCAGGGCGATACAGGCGGGCACATACGTAGCAGCTGCCGAGATCATCCCTGATGACATGGATAACCTCACAAAAACCAGACTCGAGAACCTCACATGGAGGATCGACAAGGGCAATTACGACATGAGTCATGCCCGCTGGGATTATGATAAGCCTTTCACATATGACGGAAGCGAGTTCAGGGTAATACTGAAGGGACTCCCTGAAGGCGTTCTGCCTACATACAGGGGCAATACGGCGCGCGATGCCGGAACATATAAGGCAAGCGTTTCCTTCACAGCCGTGGACGGCCGCAACTTCAACACGCCTGAACCGATGGAACTCGAATGGACCATCAGGAAGGCTGAATACGACATGTCCGGAGCTTCATGGGATTATGAGGGCGAGTTCATTTATAACGGAAGGATGCATGAAGTATCGCTCAGGGGACTTCCTGACGGAGTCAGAGCGGTATATTCAGGCAACGCTGCAGCTGATACAGGCTCATATGAGGCAGCTGCGGAGCTGATCCCGTACGATTCGTACAACTACAACCAGCCGTTCATCGAAAGCTGCAAATGGCAGATCGTGAAAGCTGACTATGACATGTCCGCAGTCAGATGGGATTACAGCAGTCCGAAAGTTTACAACGGAAGAGAGCAGAGCGTAATGCTCGAACAGCTCCCGAACGGCATCCAGGCCAGCTATTCGGGCAACGAGGGCAAGGAAGCCGGAAAATATACAGCAAAAGCAGTTCTTACGGTTTCCGATCCTGCAAACTACAACACACCGTCTGTAGCAGACTGCGACTGGGAGATCGAAAAGGCTGAATACGACCTGTCGGCAGCTGACTGGGGCTACAGGCCGGGATGCTTCGTATATGATGGAGGCAGAAAGACCATCGAACTCAAGGGCCTGCCTGAGAATGTAACAGCTGAATATAACGAGAACAGCGCTGACAAAGCCGGAAAATACACGGCTACGGCAAGCTTCACTACATCTGACAGCAACTTCAGGGCTCCGGATCCGATCCGTATCGACTGGAGCATCGACAAAGCTGACTATGACATGAGCAAGGCTGCGTGGGACTATGACGGAAGCTATGTATTTGACGGAACACCGAAGAGGATACAGCTTACCGGCATCCCTGAAGGTGTAAGCGTAAGCTATGAAGGCAACACTGCAGTAAATGCGGGAGACTATACGGCTGTCGCGAGATTCGGGATCGATACTTCGGACTTCAATGTGCCTGAAGAGATGATCTGTGAATGGACGATCGAAAAAGCTGATCCTGACATCCGCAGCCTAAGATGGGATTACTCACGCGCATATACTTATGACGGCAGGGAAAAGTCCGTAAGGCTCGAGGGCATCCCTGGGTCTCTTGACGTAGAGTATACGGGCAACGCGGCAAGTGAGGCCGGACTTTACACAGCTCACGCGATCCTCACGCCAAAGGATCCTGACAACTACAACGGCACATCAATAAGAGACTGTGAGTGGCGCATCGTAAAGGCCACTTACGACATGTCAGGTGCGAGATGGGAAGGCGAGTTCGAATCCGTATATGACGGAAGCGAAAAGTCGGTATATGTTGCGGGACTCCCTGAAGGAATCACACCTGTATACCACGGAAATACCGCCGTGAACGTAGGAGAGTACAGCGCTTCAGTCGACCTGAAATACGACGCTGTCAACTACCACACACCGGAAATGGGCGGATGCACCTGGAAGATCAGCAAGGCTTCATATGATTTGTCGAAGACCGCATGGCAGGGTGTCACGGGATTCACATTTGACGGAAGTCCGAAGACTGTCGAACTCACAGGGCTCCCTGAGGGCATCACACCGGTATACTCCGGCAACACAGCGACTGACGCAGGCTCGTACGAAGCGTCTGTAAGTCTGGAATACGATGCTGAAAACTATGAACAGCCTACTTTCGGAGGCTGCAGCTGGAGCATAGCTCCTGCCGCGGTCGATGTGGATACCAAGGCGGTCGAATGGGTATACGAAGGCCCGTATGTCTATGACGGTACGCCTAAGAGCGTCTGCATAGCTACAAAGACACGCCAGCTCGGATTCTTTGAGAAGCTGCGCGGCGTAGTGCCGGAATCATACCTCACGGGTATACCTGAAGGCTTCGACGTGGTCTACGACGGAGAGACAGCGACCGACGCCGGCGTATACTATACGACTGCCAAACTGATCAACAGAGAGCCGGGCAATTACACTGAGCGCGAGCTTCCTCCGTTCAAGTGGGAGATACTGAAGGCGCCTATCGACATGAGCGGCGTTCACTGGAACTACGAGGGACCATTCACGTTTGACGGCGAAGAGAAGTGCATCGAGCTCGTCGGCCTTCCTGATACAGTCAAGGTCACATATACAGACAACAGAGCCATGAACTCAGGCGAGTACGAGGCAATGGCTGTCGTAGAGGCGAAGGACCCGGTCAACTACGAAACCCCTGCTCCTGTAAGCGGATGCTGGTGGCATATCGACAAGGCAAGCTACGACATGTCGCAGGTAAGATGGGACTACGATGATGAGTTCGTATACAACGGCAAGGAAAAGAGCGTAAGGCTGACCGGCCTGCCGGAAGGTGTCAGAGTAGAGGCGTATGTAGGCAACAAGGGTGTCGACGCAGGCGGATATACCGCTGAGGCTAAGCTCAGATACAAGCATAAAGAGAACTTTGAAGCGCCGTCCGTACCTGAACTCAGGTGGAGGATCGCCAAGAAGCCGATCGATCTTTCGGAAGTGAAGTGGAACTACAGCGATGAAACGGTCTTCGTATATGACGAAAAGGCGAAGGAAGTAAAGCTTGAAGGCGTTCCTGAAGACATCGAGGTCGTTTACACCGACAATTCCAAGATCAACGCAGGCACTTACACTGCAAGGGCAAGGCTCATCTACGACACACGCAACTGTGAGGCGGTAGAGATCCCTGACCTCAAGTGGAGGATCCTCAGAGCCAGATATGACACCTCGGCAGCTCACTGGGATTATGAGGAGCCGTTCGAATACGATGGCACTGAAAAGCACATCACGCTGAAGAACGTTCCGTGGCAGATCGCAGTCAGATACAGAGACAACAGAGCTGTCGCTCCTGGCAAATATACCGCAAAGGCATATCTGACATACGACAACGAAAACTATGAGGCTCCTGAGATCGATACTACGATCGACTGGGAGATCACCGGAAAGGAATAATGAACGGATATCTTATAGCAATAATACTTCTTACGCTGAGCTCCACGTTCTTCTCGGCTACCGAGACGGCGTTCAGCTCTGCGAACAAGATAAAGCTCAAGAACCTCGCTGCCGACGACAACAAGCGCGCGGCTTACGCTCTCAGGCTCTGCGAGGATTTCGACAGGCTTATCACCGCGGTGCTGGTCGGAAACACCATATCCAACATCACCATGACTTCCGTTGCAACGGTATACGGGATCATGACATGGGGATCGAAGATAGGTCCGACCATCGCCACCATCATGGTCACTTTTCTTGTACTCGTGCTGGGCGAGATATCACCGAAAATACTCGCCAGGGAGTACGCGGAGGAGATCGCGCTCTTCCTGACTCCTTTTGTCAGGGCGCTCATTTTCATACTGACACCGCTGACATTCATCTTCAACGGACTCAAGATCTTTCTTAAAAAAGCTTTCGGCAAGAACGATGAGCCGGAGTTCAGCGAGGATGAACTGCTGACAATAGTCGAAGTGGCTGAGGCGGGAGGCGCCATCGGTGAAGAGCAGAGCGAGCTCATCGCCAACGCGATCGAGTTCAATGACATAGAAGCCATCGATATCCTTACACCGAGGGTGGACATCGTCGCGGTCGAAAGAGGAACTCCTGTTGCGGAGATCAAGAATGTCTTCAAGGAATCCGGTCTTTCGAGGCTTCCTGTGTATGAGGACGACCTTGACAACATCATCGGTGTCATCAACCAGAAGGATCTTTACAACAACAATGTGAAGACCATAAAGGACACCGAAAAGATCATCAAGCCGGTGGCTTACGTGGCAGAGACCCTCAAGGCGGCTGTTCTTCTCAAGAAGATGCAGGCCAAGAGGACTCATATCGCCATAGTTGTCGACGAGTACGGCGGCACTACGGGACTGGTCACACTCGAAGACATCATCGAAGAGATCGTAGGCGATATCTATGATGAGCACGATGCGGTCACATCGAGAGATGTCAGACCGGCGGGCGATGATAAATACATGGTAGCCGGAGGAGCGAACCTTGAGGACTTCTTTGAGATGTTCGACGAGGAGATCGAAGCCGACGCCACCACGATCAACGGATGGGTGATGATAGAACTCGACAGGCTGCCTAAGGTGGGCGACGAGTTTGATTATGAATCAAGACACAAACTGTTCCACGTCGAGGTAACCAAGGCTGACGCAAGGCGCGCTCTCATGACGCGCATAACAGTCAAGGACAGACCGGAAGACGAGGACTGATACGAAAGGAAACACATTACTATGGGTTTAATGGAGAAGATCTTTGGAGATCTTAATGCAAAAGAAGTCAGAAAAGTCGAGAAGATCGTAGACGTAATAGAGTCGTACGATCAGGAAATGCAGGGCCTTTCTGACGACGAGCTGAGAAATAAAACCGTGGAGTTCAGGGCAAGGCTTGCCGAAGGGGAGACCCTTGACGACATATTGCCTGAAGCGTTCGCCGTATGCCGTGAGGCGGCATGGCGTTCACTGGGAATGAAGCATTTCAGAGTACAGCTCATAGGAGGCGTAGTACTCCATCAGGGCCGCATCTCGGAGATGAAGACAGGTGAAGGTAAGACTCTGGTGGCGACCCTGCCGGCATATCTCAACGCACTTGAGGGACGCGGCGTGCATGTCGTCACAGTCAACGACTATCTGGCCAAGCGTGACGCGGAGTGGATGGGAAAACTCTATTCATTCCTTGGCCTCAAGGTCGGCTGCGTGATACACGCGGTCGAAGGCCCTGCCAGACACGAACAGTACATGGCTGACATCACATACGGCACAAACAATGAGTTCGGTTTCGACTACCTCCGTGACAACATGGTCACTTACAAGGAGGAACTGACACAGAGAGAACTCAACTATGCCATCGTCGACGAGGTGGACTCGATCCTCATCGATGAGGCCAGGACACCGCTCATCATTTCCGGCAGAGGCGTTGACTCAAGCGTGATGTACAGAAATGCCAACACCTTTGTAAAGACCCTCAACGAAGGAACGGACTACAAGGTGGAGGAGAAAGACAATCAGGTGTCGCTGACTGACGACGGAGTCAAGCTCTGCGAGTCGTACTTCAAGATCGACAACTTCTCGGATCCTGACAACATGGAACTCAACCATTACGTGCATCAGGCTCTCCGCGCGAACTTCCTCATGAAGAAAGACGTCGACTACATTGTCAAGGACGGAGAGATCCTCATCGTAGATGAGTTTACCGGACGTCTGATGTACGGAAGACGCTTCAGCAACGGTCTGCATCAGGCTATCGAGGCAAAGGAAGGCGTGAAGGTCAGGTCTGAGTCGAGGACACTCGCAACCATCACTCTCCAGAACTACTTCAGGATGTACAACAAGCTCGCCGGAATGACTGGTACTGCAAAGACCGAAGAAGACGAGTTCCGCGACATATATAACATGGACGTAGTCGTCATACCGACCAATAAACCTGTTATCAGGGAAGATAAGCAGGATTCGGTATACGCGCATCAGAAAGCAAAGTACAAGGCGATAGTCAACAGAGTAGTGGAAGCCCACGAGACAGGACAGCCTGTGCTGGTCGGTACGATCTCGATCGAGATATCCGAACTCATCAGCGGCATGCTTAAGAAACGCGGCGTAAAACATAACGTGCTGAACGCGAAGCACCACGAACAGGAGGCTGAGATCGTCGCCGAAGCCGGCAGGCTCGGAGCGGTCACGATCGCGACCAACATGGCCGGCCGTGGTACGGATATCATCCTGGGCGGCAACCCGGACTTCGAGGCGCGCAAGCAGATGCGCAAGGAAGGATATACGCCTGAGCAGATCTCATTCGCGACCGGCTTTGAGAAGACGGACGATCCTGAAATGCTTGAAGCACGCGCAAAATACAATGAGCTCCACGAGCAGATCAAGAAGGAGAGAGCTCCGGAGCAGGAGAAGGTAAAAGAACTCGGCGGACTCTGCATTGTAGGTACCGAGCGTCATGAATCCAGACGTATCGACAACCAGCTCAGAGGACGTTCCGGACGTCAGGGCGACCCAGGCAACACGCAGTTCTTCATCGCGCTCGAAGACGACCTGATGAGGCTCTTCGGAGGAGAAAGGATGCAGGGCATACTCCAGAGAGTAGGCATGGATGAGGACGAGCCGCTCGAAGCCGGCATGCTGTCGAGATCGATCGAGAGCGCGCAGAAAAAAGTCGAGGGCAAGAACTTCGGAATACGTAAATACGTTCTGCAGTACGACAACGTAATGAACAAGCAGCGTGAGATCATCTATGATCAGAGACGCATGGTACTGAACGGCGAGGACGTCTCGGAGTACATCAGGAACATGACATACGAACTGATCGACGGCATAGTCGACCCGGTAGTCATGGAATCCAAGTATTCAGAGGAGTGGGACATCAAGAGGATCACGGACGGCCTCGAGCAGATCACGCCTAACTTCAGGGGAAGATTCAGGGCTGACGAGGATTACCTCAGCGGCCTCGATGAGCAGCAGCTCAAGGATGACATCAAGCGGATCTTCGACGAGATGTACGCTGAGAAGGAAGCAGAGATCGGCGAAGAACAGATGAGAGAAGTCGAGCGCATGATCCTTCTGAGAGTAGTAGACAACCGCTGGATGGATCACATCGACGCGATGGATCAGCTGAAAGACGGTATCGGACTCAGAGGTATCGGCCAGCAGGATCCTGCAGTGGCCTATGCGCAGGAAGGTTTCGCGATGTTCGACGAGATGATCGCTGACATCAGAGAGGAGACCGTCAAGTTCTGCTACAACGTGACAGTGACCACAAAGACAGAGAGACGCAATGTTGTAAGCGGAAGAACATCTGCCGCAAAGGAAGAATACAAGGACGACACTGCAGCCCAGGCTAACGGAAAGGGAGGCAGCATGCCTTCAGCAGCTCCTAAGGCAGATAAGACGGGCAAGCAGGAGACCATAAGGCGCGACATGCCTAAGGTGGGCAGAAACGATCCTTGCCCTTGCGGAAGCGGTAAAAAGTACAAAAACTGCTGTGGACGCAACGCGTGATACACGGCAGCTGATCATAAGTAATGAAAGGAGTCCGGCATGCTGACATTTGTTATTATTCTGGTGATAGTAGTTGCAGTTTTCTTTGCACTCACCTACAACTCGCTGACGAAGGACAAGAACCGCATCGAACTCGCGGAGGTCGAGCTTCGCAAGTATGAGGAGGCGGGAAATCCCGAGGACATCAGCAACGCAAAGAAATACTACAACGCCGTGCTTCGCGACTATAACACAAAGGTCGAGAGTTTTCCGACCAGCCTTGTCGCGAACATGTTCAACTTTCCTAAGATGCACACTGAGGAATTCGATGAAGGCCTCTAGAGGGGGATACTGTAATGACAACTATCAAAACTCGCAGTAAGCGCATACTGAAAAGGGCGGCTGCGGTGCTGGCGATCGCGGCTGTCGCGGTCATGATGATTCCGTTCATGACCGGCGGCGCGGGAACATATGCCAGCGACAACACGATGTACACCACCAACTATGATGTCACCGTCGATGTCGCGGAAAACAATTCATATGATTATCATGAGCATCTTGACATGTACTATGTCACTGCTCACCACGGCATCTACAGATTCCTGCCTATGCAGGGACAGAAGATCTCACACATAAAGGTGCCGGGCTATGATTACGAAACATACAATCAGTCAGGCTACCAGGTAATAAAGATCGGAAGCGGCAGCTACACTCTCACCGGAGAGAATCCTTACGACATCTTCTACAACATCGCGATGTACGAGGATGAAAATAACGAGAAGGACATGCTGCTCCTCAACCTTATACCGACAGACTGGGAGACCGACATAATGTCGAGCAAATGCGTGGTCAACCTTCCGAAAGAGGCCGATCTCAGCAAGGCGAAGATCTACTCCGGTTCATACGGTACCGATTCGAACGAAGACAATGCCGTCCTTGAGACCAGTGAAGACGGAATGACCATGACTGTAACTGCGTCGGATATACCCGCGCATCACGGCGTGACGCTTCAGCTCGAACTTCCTCAGGGATACTGGGAAGGTGCTCCGCAGTTCGGAAAACTCAGCATTGCCAACATGTTCCTGTTCCTGCTCGGACCTGTCGGAGCGATCCTGCTCTGGTATCTCTACGGCAGAGACAAACATATGGTAAAGACACTTGAGTTCTATCCGCCGGACGGCCTTACTCCGGGTGAGATAGGTTACCTCGCAGACGGCAGAGCCGACAAACAGGATGTGATCTCCACTATCGTTTACCTCGCGGATCAGGGGTATATCGAGATCGAAGAGATAGACAGAAAGAAGTTCAGGTTCATAGGACTGAAAGAACCGGGTGCGGAAGTTCCGGAGTATGTGCGCACTATCTACAGAGGCATATTCCCGGGCGAAAAGAACGTCAGGACGAGCACGCAGATGGCATCTTCGTCAACGTTCGGAAAGAAGTATCTGAAGTCCAAGGAACAGCTCGAGGACATGTTCAGCGGCAGCAGCGCGATCATAAGACCGGATTCACGCGTGGCGAGAGCGGCCTGCATGGTAGCGGCCATCATGCCGTCTGCGGCATATGTAACCTGGGCAGGGATCAACGGAGACGAGATGGGCGTCTTCATGCTGGGATGGGCAGCCGTTCATATCCTGATCTCCGTATATCTCATGTGCTCTGTTTACGATAACATCCGTTCCACTTCGAAAGTGAAAACGGTTCTCAAGAGCCTTGGCGCGATATGGTTCTTCACGATGGGGGTCGGCATACTTCCGCTGGCTTCGGACGCGCTGAGCCTGCTCGCAAGACCTAAGGCTATAGCACTGGTAATGTATCTGGTGATCGGCACGCTGATAAGCATGTTCTTTGCTGTCATAGCGGTCGCAAAGACAGACAGCTATACAGACCTGCTCGGCAGAGTGCTCGGATTCAGAGACTTTATAAAGACGGCCGAACTCGATAAGCTCAACGAACTCGTCGAGGAAGACCCGGGATATTTCTATCATATAATGCCATATGCTTATGTATTTGGTCTGAGCAACAAGTGGATAAAGAACTTCGAGGATCTTCCTGTGTTTGCTCCTGACTGGTACCGCAGCCCGCGCGGCTTCGATAGCTTTGATTACTACATGATGGGAAGAATGATGAGCGACTGCAACGCCAGCGTGCGGGACAGCATAGTGATCCCGTCTCAATCGTACGGCGGATCCGGCGGATCCGGCGGTGGCTGGAGCAGCGGAGGCGGCGGAAGCTGGAGCGGCGGAGGCGGTTTCAGCGGAGGCGGCTTCAGCGGCGGAGGTGCCGGCGGAGGCGGAGGCGGAGGCTGGTAGAGCTCGCAGCTATCCGCGAGAAGTGTACGGCTCTCGCCTCGCTGCGGCTTAACGCAGCGGACGCTAAGCTCTGTCTTCGCAGCCGGCAGAGCAAAATAACTTAAATAGCTGCTCGCCAATCGCTAAGCGCCGGCTACCGCAGAGCCACTTCTCGCGGATAGCTGCTCGCTGACAGTGTACGGCTCTCGCATCGCTTACTATAAGATTTGATGGATAAGAAATATATTATATTCGATTTTGACGGCACTCTTGCCAATACAAACGACATAATCATCGCGTCATGGAAGGCGACCTTTGAGCGGTACCTGGGATACTCTCCTGCGGTCAGGGAGATCGAGGCGACTTTCGGGGAAATTCTCGTGGATACGATCGGCAGGCTGATACCTGACGCTCCTGTTAATGAAGTCGTAGACTTTTACCGGGCCTATCAGGATTCACATCAGCAGGATTACGAGGTATATGTCTTTGAAGGTGTTAAGGAGACTCTCAGACAGCTGAGGATGCGCGGTTGCATCATCGGCGTCGGTACGTCCAGAACTTCCTTCAGCTTCTGGAATTACATGAAAAAGCTTGGGATGGAACATCTGGTGGACGAGGTCGTCACAATGAATGACGTGACTTCGCACAAGCCTGATCCTGAGACCATAGATGCTGTATTGATAAAGATGATGACTAATGCAGGTGAGGCATATGATCCCGGCTACGGGATACCCGACAAGGTGCATGATGCCGCACTGATGGTAGGCGATACGAAATACGACATAGGCTGCGCCAACAACGCAGGAGTAGACAGCGTTATGGTCGGCTGGAGCCACTATGTCGATGAAGAGGCAATGCTGGCTGACGGCTTTGTGCCGACATATCACATAGATAAACCTGAGCAGTTGCTGGAACTGATATGAACTGAAAATGAATCTGGTAACATTCCTGCACGTAATTCTTGAATCCGGATTTGCGCTGTTCTGCCTGCTGTCAGTGCTCTCTGTCCGCATGTACGACAAAGGCGACCGCAAGGCGGCAAAGGTTTTAGTCGCAACGCTGATCACGAACGCGGTGATCAATATTGCTGATGCGCTTGCATATGTTTACCGCGGAGATCCGACAAGCCTCGGTTATAACATGGTAAGAATAAGCAACTTTGTTGTTTTTACCGGCATGTTTGTGCTGCTCGCATTCGGCAACAGGCTGCTTGACACACTGCTTGAAGAGAAAGGCGCCGGAGAAGACAAGAGACCGTACAAGGCGGTCTACGGCCTGTGCGGTGCCGGAGTGGCACTGGTTATCCTTTCTGCAATGTTCGGCTTTCTCTACAGCTTCGATGATCAGAACTATTATCACAGAGGAATCCTTTTCCCTGTGCTCCCGGTACTTGCCGCTGTAGCTGTTGTCATCCTGCTCGTGAGGACGCTTAATGAACGGGATGCCCTGCCTGAAGGAGAGTACCGCGCGCTGATGTGCATCTGGGTGCTTCCTGTCATGGGAATGGCTGCCCAGACGCTGTATTACGGCATCTCGCTTTCAAACATCTGCAATTCCATAGCTGTCATTATCATGACAACAGTGTTCATCCGTGAGACCATCGACTCCATCTCGGTAAGAAGAAGCTTCATCCTCAGCGGTGAAAGTGTAGAGCGCATCTCTGACGATCTTGAAGCTTTTCTCAGGGGCACCGGAACAGAGAGACAGAACCGCATCAGGATACGCTTTACTGTCGAAGAAGCGCTGCTCAGCATATGGGAGCGCTTTGGGGAACTGAATATGGTAAAGGTCATCGCGAGCATACGGTTCGGACGGCCTTCGATCAGGATCGAGCATGTAGGAGATGCATATAATCCTTTCAGCAAAACGAAATCGACTGTTGAAGAATGGAGCCGCGGGCTGCTTTCTTCAGCGGGCATCAGCCCTACCTACAGCTATTCACACGGTACAAATATAATGAAGATTCCGATGCGCAGGATGAGTGTGAATCCTGTCATCGTAGTGATATTTTCAATCATTTTCGGCATTATTGCAGGCAGCGTTGCCATGGTCGCACTGACCGAGGGCGATGCTCAGTTCGTGACAGACGGACTTCTGATGCCGGTATATGACCTGTGGAACAACATACTCTACAGTGTGTCCGCGCCGGCGATGCTCATTATAGTCATGTCCACCATGCTCGATACCCGTGAAGTATCGGAGCAGGGCGGAAACGCAGGCATAATCACAGGCAGATATTTCATAATAAGCCTTGTGCTGGGCGTGGTCCCTATAGCGGCAGCCGTGCTGATATCAGGGCACCGCTTCTCATACAACGGGTTCTCGAGAGATACGCTCTCCGACCTGATAAGAAGCTTATTCAGCGTGATCCCTGAGAACATGCTTGACCCTATAAGGGATTTCAACACAGCACAGCTCATACTGATGGGAATCATATTCGCGTATGCAGCCATGGCGGTAGGTCAGGGGGCGAGCGGGATCGTCTCTCTCATACATGAGCTGAACCTGATATGCACGCAGCTGGCGCAGTGGATCTCTGTACTGATGCCCGGGTTTACGGTCTTCCTGACGGCACAGCTCATCATAAGCCGCAATGCCCAGCTGCTCACATCGCTTCTGGTAGTGATACCGTTTGCGATAATAGTTTCAATACTGATAATGATAAATACACTGCTGCTTGTATGCGGCAGACTTGGGGTAAACACCGGTGTGATGGTAAGGAAACTATGGCCGTCATTCATACTTACCCTCAGGACCGGCCTTGATGCTGACTCATACGCGCTTTCCGAAAAGATATGCGTAAAAAGCCTCGGCATACAGAAAATATTTACGAACAAGGTGCTTCCGCTTGGGCTGGTGCTCTACATGCCTGCAAGCATAGTAGGAATGATATCGTTCGTAATATTCGCCGCGCTGAGCAGCGGTGTGGCGATAACGCCGGTATGGATACTTAAGGCGATAGTCTTCGCGCTGATACTGCTCGTGGCAGCGCCCCCTATCCCGGGAGTAAACCTGCTGTCGTATGTAGTCATAATCGGACAGCTCGGCATAGGAAAGGAATACGTGATCGCGGCAATGGTATTCGATATATTGTTCAACGCTTTCGGAGCTGCCGCCAATCAGATGATGCTGCACCTTGATATGATCCTGCAGGCAGAACACATGGGGCTTCTCAGCCATGCTGCCCTGAGAAGCGACCGTATTGAGGACAGCGCTGCCCGATGATATATATTCGTAATTGGAGGAAGAATGTTACAGCTTGATGAAATAAGAAGCCAGCTTCCGGCTCTCAAGGAGCAGATAGCGGAAGTGGGAGGCTATCTTTGACCCGGAGGGTCTGAAGAAAAGAATAAAAGAACTTGAGGACGAGAGCCTCAAGGAAGGCTTCTGGAATGATCAGAAGAACGCCCAGAAAGTTCTCAAGGAGAAGAAGTCTCTTGAGGACAAGCTTGGTCTGTATGAAAGACTGGCTTCCGAGGCGGATGAACTTCCTGAACTTATAGATATAGCGGAAGAACTTGAGGACGAGGATGAAGCAAAAAGCGTCATCGCAGGTTTTGATAAGCTTTCAGATGAACTGGAAGATCTCAAGACCAATATGCTGCTGTCCGGAAAATACGACAGCAAAGACTGTATACTTAGCATACATTCAGGCACGGGCGGTGTCGATGCCAACGACTGGGCGGAGATGCTCGAGAGGATGTACCTCAGATACTGCGAAAAGAAGGGCTTTAAAACCAGGATCCTTGACAGACAGGATGACGTTGATTACGGCATAAAAAGCTCGACCATAGAGGTAAGCGGTGACAACGCTTACGGGCTGCTGAAATCTGAGAACGGCGTGCACAGGCTCGTGCGCATCTCGCCGTTCAACGCGATGGGAAAGAGACAGACGTCATTCGCTGCGGTGGAGGTCGTTCCCGACATCGGAGACGAGATAGAGGTGAACATCGATCCGAATGACCTGAAGATAGATACATACAGATCGGGCGGTGCCGGAGGTCAGCATGTAAACACGACTGATTCGGCCGTAAGGATCACACATATCCCTACCGGCATAGTGGTTACGTGCCAGAATGAGCGCTCGCAGATAATGAATCGTGAGGTCGCCATGAAGATCCTCATATCCAAACTGACAAGGATAGCAGAGGAAGCTCATAAGGAGAACCTCAACGAGATAAAGGGCGACCAGTCCATGGCGACATGGGGATCACAGATAAGAAACTATGTGTTCCAGCCGTATACCATGGTCAAGGACACCCGCACCGGAGCCGAGGTCGGCAATGTGGAGGCTGTGATGGACGGGGACCTTGATGTGTTCGTCCGCGCAAAACTCTCGCAGGATGCGGCTAAGGCAAACGGATAGATAACGGTAACAGATGCTGAGAATATTTGCAGGCAGAGAGAATATCGATAAGGAGCGTTTCATCTATGACCGTGTAAATGAACACGGAGGTGAGACGCTTGTTTTGGTGCCCGATCAGTACACTCTGGTAGCGGAGGAGCAGGCGCTGAAGTATCTCGGAACTGACTGCCTGTTCAATGTTGAGATAACATCGATGAACCGTCTCGGACTCAGAGTCCTCAGGGAGCAGGGGACAGAGTCGGTCAGGATGATCGACAAGTACGGCCGCTTCATGCTGCTGTCGATGCTCATCCGGGAGCATCAGGAAGATTTCGATATCTTCAGCAGGGTGGCAGGCAAACTGACTTTCACTTCGATGCTCAACGATTTTATTTCTGAATTCAAACAGCAGGACTGCACTCTCGAAAAGCTCCGGGAGATGAGCGGCGATGCCGGCGGAGATCCTATACTCGAAGCAAAGCTCAGGGAACTAAGCGGAGTCATAACTGCTTATGAAAAGGCCATCGAGGGCAGATACACTGACTCAGAAGACTACATAGCCATGTATGTCGGTGCGATCAGAGACTCGAAACTGGTCCGCGGCAAAGCGATATGGATATACGGCTATGACAGCATCACTCCGAAATTCGCTGACGCGGCGATGGAACTTGCGAAGACCGCAGAGTCAGTTAACTTTATCGTCAACAGGAGTGACTTCGGGCTTGACGGCAGACTGACTGCCTCGCTTATCAGACTTGGCGCGGACAATAACGTGGATGTCAGCTGTGAAGATATACCTGCCTCATATGAGCTGCAGAAGAGCGAAACGGTTAAACGCATGGAGAGGTATCTCTGGAAGGATGTCCTCAGTCCTGCACAAAGAGCTGAAAACGCCGGCTTCGTACCGGAAGACCTCACTGTAGTGTGCGCGGCAAATCCGTATTACGAAGCGGAGAGCGCAGCCGCTTATGTGTGGCACCTGATACGCGACCTCGGTTACAAAATGAGGGAGATCCAGCTTATAGCCAATGACGAAGGCACGATGCAGCCTATCATCAGGAGGGTCTTTGCGGAATACGGACTGCCGGTCTTTGCCGATACTTCACGCGACATCACCGACAGCGCAGCTGTAGGATTCATAGTCAACATGCTGGACTTCATGGTCCACCGTAAGTCGTCGCAGTACCTTTTTGCGATGCTTAAGACCGGACTCACAGGCATGGAAGACGGTGACATAGAAGACCTCGAGAACTACGCGAGGGAATACCGCATCAAAGGCTCCATGTGGGACAGGCCTTTCAAATACGGCAGGGAAAGTCTCGGTGAAAAAGCATTTGACAGGCTGGAGTCCATGAGGTCGACTCTCTCAGATTCACTGTCCGGACTGGCTGAGATCTCAAAATGCGGAACAGTCTCGGAATTCATCAGGGCATTCAGATCATACCTTGATGATGAGTGGAAACTGGCTGACAGGGTCGCAGAAGCCGCTGCCGCGCAGGATGAAGCGGGGCTGCACGATGAGGCTCAGCGCACGACACAGAGCTTTGCAAAGGCCATGGATCTGCTCGAACAGATCGACGGAATAATGGGCAGCTCCGGGATGGATCTTGCGGAGTTCACTGACATATATGTGGCGGGACTGTCGGATGTTGAGGTAGGGGTGATCCCGCCGTCTGTTGACGGGCTTTCAATGGGCACCATGATAAGGACCAGGCCGCGTCAGATGAAGGCCGCCGTGATTCTCGGAGCCTGCGAGGGCGTATTGCCGCTTTCGCCTCAGACAGAAGGCCTGTTCTCAGTAGATGAGAAGGAGTTCTTCAAGACGAAGGGCTTTGCTCTCGGAAGCCTTGATGACATAAAAATGGATGAGGAAAATGCCGCCATGTATCGCATGATGGCAAGACCTTCTGAAAAGATATACATAAGCTGGGCCATGACAGATTCTGAGGGCAGGGACACTAGTCCGTCGCCTGTCATCGATTCGCTCAGGATGCTGTTCCCGCGTATTGACGCAGATGGCCTTATCCGCAAAGACATAATAAGCATGGGCTGCGGAGAGACTCTTGAAGCAGGCGGGACAGACAGGATCAACACCGCGGGAGACGGCATGCGGCATCTCATAAACCGCATAAAAGACCCGAATGCTCCTGATGAGCCAGATGCCCTCACGAAGGCCTTGCTTCACTGGTATGCGGACAACCGCAGGGAAGAACTTGACACAATGCTGAAAGCGGCAGCTTACGACAACGTACAGCGCCCTCTCGGACGAAGCACGGCAAAAGACCTCTTCTGCAGGAGAGACGGAAGTCTGTCGCTGAGCGCTTCATCCATAGGCAGTTACATCGACTGCCCGTTCAGGTACTTCATAGACAGGGGCCTGAGACCTAAGGAGGAGAGGACCTTCGCGAGTGACGCACGCTCTGTGGGCGATGTGTACCACGAATGTCTCATGGCAGTCGCAAGACAGATAATGAAAGCGGATGAGATCCCTGACGATGATTCCCTCGAGGATCTGGTTACGGCCGCTCTTGACGAGCTGTCAGAGAACTACATGGGAGGACTCTTCATATCCACCGGCTGCGAAGAATACCGCATGAGCCGCATACGCGAGATCTGCGCCGCGGCTGCAAAGGCGATGGCCACGCAGCTGGCAGCCGGATCCGTGGTGAGCGCTGCGTTCGAGGAACCGTTCGGAAGAAACGCGGAAATCGGACCGCTGAAAATAAGCGCCGGCGACAGCGAGGTATATGTTGAAGGAAAGATAGACCGCGCCGACATTATGGACATCGATGGTGAAAAGCGGGTCCGCATAATAGACTACAAGACAGGCAGCGACAAGCTCGATCTCTGGAAGATGCGCCAGGGATACAAGATGCAGCTCATGATCTACCTGATCTCCGCTTCGTCGGGTGATCTGACCCCTGCGGGGATGTTCTACTTCAACATCAAGGATCCGATCGAATCGATGAACGACAAGAGCGCGAACCAGATAGATACGCTTCTCGCAAAGGAAGCGGAAGACGAGTTCAAACTGAAGGGAGCGTTCATCAACGAAGAGGGCGTGCTGAGAGCCATGCCTGAAAAGGTGCTCTCTTCAGTAAAAAAAGGAGCAATCAGCCGGGAAGAGTATGATGATGTACGCAGCGAAGTGATCGCCCGCATAGAAGAAACAGCAGAAGGGATACTCGGCGGAAAGATAGGCATCAATCCGCTCAGAGTCGACAGCAGACTTGCCTGCGGCTACTGCAGCTACAGGCCGGTATGCAGACGTGACCGCGGATATGTGAAGAACTCATACCGCCCTATCAAACCGAGACCGAAAGAAAAGAATGATTGAAATAGTATCAGTAGGGAGCAGCAGCTCCGGAAATTCATATATAGTAATGACGGAAGGCCGGACGCTCATTATTGACGTAGGCCTCCCGGCCAAGAAGATAATCGGCGCTCTTGAGCATCTGGGGACAGATCCTGCGGATGTCGATGCCGTTCTCATCACCCATGAGCATGTCGACCATGTAAAAAGCGTGAGGGCGATATCACGCAAGTGCTGCAACGCGTTCTTCTACGCCAGCCGCGGCACGGTGGAAAACACGGACAGCTTCCGTTATGTGCCTGATGAGAGGATAGTGCTGTTATCGGCGGGAGAGATCGTCAGAATAGATAATGACGATGACATGGAGATCGGCGCGTTCCCGTTAAGCCACGACGCGGCAGAGCCGCTGGGCTTTACCGTCACGTCCCGCGGAGAAAAACTGGCGGTCGTGACGGATACCGGAGTGGTAAGCGAAGAGATATATGCTGCCATCAGGGACGCCGGACTGCTTGTCTTTGAAGCTAATCATGATGTGGACATGCTGATGTTCGGAGAGTATCCTTACCCTGTGAAGGTGAGGATAAAGGGCGATAAAGGCCATTTGTCGAACGATTATGCAGGCCAGGTCCTCGCATACCTGCTTTCAGAAAGAAAGGCAGGCGGAGCGCAGAGCCCGCTGAGGGTGATGCTGGCACATCTGAGCTTCCACAACAACGCCCCTCTGTTTGCCCGGCAGACAGTTGAAGAAGCTCTCGGTGCGGCCGGATTCCACAAAGGAGAAGATTATCTTCTTGATGTAGCCGCCAGAGAAGGCTTCACATTTATGCCGGAGCTTTAGAAACTATTGAAACAGTCCCAAAATGCTGAATATTAAAATCATCTGTGTAGGAAAATTCAAGGAGAAATATTGGGAAGCCGCCTCGGCTGAGTACATGAAAAGGCTCGGCGCCTATTGCAATGTCTCTGTTATTGAGGTAAAAGAAGAGAGGCTGCCCGCTCATGCCTCACGCGCAGACGAAGAGAACGTTATAATAAAAGAAGGAAAGTCGATCCTCGACAAGACGGGAGCGGGAGACTATGTCATAGCCCTCGATATAGGAGGACGGGAGCTCTCATCGGAAGATCTGGCCGCTAAGATATCAGATATATCTTTTACAAACTCCACGATCGATTTTGTGATAGGCGGCAGCCTCGGCCTGAGCAGGGAAGTGAAATCGCGCGCTGCGCTGAGACTGAGCTTCGGAAGGATCACGCTTCCGCACCAGCTCGCACGCATTGTTCTGCTCGAGCAGATATACAGAGCATTCAAGATAAACGCGGGAGAAACATATCATAAGTAAAAAGCCGCAATGCCGGCATGTCGGAAAGGGATAAAGAAATGGCAAATAACAGCAGAAAAAGCAGCAGCTCAAACAAGACGATGAAGGATTACGAGGACCGCAGAAAGCGCCTCAACACCGGCGCGAAGATAATGGCGCTGGTACTTGTGGCCGCGATGGTAGTTTTTTACGTGATCTCTGCAGGGATGTTTTTATGGAACTGATTAAATGACAAAAGTTTCCGCTGAAGCCTGCTGAGGCGTTCTTTTTGCAGCCATATTGTTTTTTTGTGTATTGAACCCGGAAGGGTTCTTTTTTTAAGCCTTGCAATGCCTGCGTTAAAAGATTATCAAGGGAAATTAATTATGTTTTATTTGAAGTGCATCTGTGATGCCGTTATAATTAACATAGGAGAAACTGTGCCCCGAAGTATTCGCTTCAAAGGGGTACTACCATAAGTTTTCGGTGATGAAGGTTGTTGATTCAAAATCAGGAGGTGCCTATGGAATTACAGATTCAAGACCTTGTCTCCTCTATCCGTAAAGAGGGTATAGAGGCGGCAAATGCCGAAGCGGAATCTATTATTGCAGAAGCAAAAAAGAAAGCCGAATCAATCGTTGCCGGGGCAAAGTCTGAGGCACAGCAGTACAAAGATGCAGCTGAGAAGGAAATCTCCATTCTCAGAGAAAGTGCCGCAGTCAGTGCCGAGCAGGCAAAGCGTGATGCTGTCCTGGCATTCAAGACTGAGATCCAGGGAGAGTTCGAGAAGATCCTCTCTGCTGATATCGGAAAAGAGCTTTCTGGTGCAGCGCTTGGCAAATTGATCCGCGCGGCCGTTGCCGGTGAAAATGTTGCAGATTACGCAGCAGAAGTATCCGAGGTCGGCGATACTCTTAAGAAAGAGCTCGCAGAGGAAATCAAAAAAGGACTGGAAATCAGACCGACAAAGGATGTTCAGCAGGGATTCCGTCTTGCAGCAAAGGACGGTTCCGGTTATTTCGACTGCTCAGACGACGGAATAATGGAAATGCTGATGCCTTACTTCAGAGACCTTGACTTCCAGTAAAAAAGGAGGAGCGGTATGGCTTCGTATTATTATCTGATAGCAAGCCTTCCTGACCTCAGAGCAGACGGAGATATGCCGATAACATACGACGAATTTCTGTCATGCTGCCAGTCAAATGTGAGTGATGCAAAATATCAGCTGCTTGAAGACCTCACGCTATCTTCCACGGAAGGGCCGCTTGTAGATGAGTGGGCAAAATTCTACGGGATGCTGACCAAAGAACTGAATTATCAGAGAAGCATGAATCTCGGCAAGAGTTATTCATCAGCCTTTGATAAGGACGGTCAGATCGCACAGGTAGTTGCTGCCGCACTGTCCGCAAAGAATCCGCTTGAAGCGGAGAAGGTACTTCTGGAGTATGAGTTTGAGGCTCTTGACTCACTGGTCGGACTGCATATGTTTGATGATCATGTGCTGTTCGGATATGCGATCAAGTTGAAATTGCTGGAGCGCCAGAACTGCTTCGAGGATACGAAGGGCAAGGCTGAATTCAAATCTCTATTCGACGGGATACAGCAGCGCGTATACAGTTTGTAACAGGAGTGCTATATGAAAACACAAACAGGATTTGTAGCCGGAGTCAACGGCAACCTTATTAAGGTAGATTTCGATGGCTCCGTTCGAAAGAATGAAGTAGGTTACATCCTCGTTGACGATAAGCGCCTCAAAGGAGAGGTTATCCGTATCAACAACGGGGAAGTAAGCATGCAGATCTACGAAATGACCAACGGCATCAAAGTCGGTGACAAGGTAGAGTTCACCGGCGAGCTGATGAGCGTAGATCTGGGTCCGGGACTGCTGACACAGGTCTTCGACGGCCTGCAGAATCCTCTGCCTAAACTGGCGGAGCAGTGCGGCTTCTTCCTGGACAGAGGAGTATATCTTGACGCGATCCCTGATCGTGACTGGGACTTCACGCCGGTAGCAAGCGTCGGTGACAGTGTGAAAGCGGGCAGCACAATCGGTACCGTACCTGAAGGTCTGTTCACACACCACATCATGGTGCCTTTCACACTCAGAGGCAGTGACTGGACTGTGAAGTCGATCAACAAAGCAGGTTCATACAATGTAAGATCAACGATCTGCACGATCGAAAACGCAAAGGGCGAAACAAAGGATCTCAGCATGGTCTTCACACAGCCTATCAAGCAGGCGGTAAAGTGCTACGCTGAAAAGCTGCGCCCTACAGAACCGCTCGTAACAAAGATCCGCTGCATCGACTCGTTCCTTCCTGTAGCCAAGGGCGGAACATTCTGCACACCGGGACCTTTCGGAGCTGGCAAAACCGTACTTCAGCACATGCAGGCGAAGAACTCTGAGGCAGACGTTGTAATCGTAGCTGCCTGCGGAGAGCGTGCCGGCGAGGTAGTAGAAGTACTGAAAGAGTTCCCTGAACTGATCGACCCTAAGACAGGCCGTTCACTGATGGAAAGAACCATTATCATCTGTAACACATCGTCCATGCCGGTTGCTGCCCGTGAAGCTTCCTGCTACACAGCGGTAACACTGGCTGAGTATTATAGACAGATGGGACTCGACGTCCTGCTGCTCGCTGACTCCACAAGCCGCTGGGCTCAGGCGATGCGTGAGATGAGCGGACGTCTTGAGGAGATCCCTGGCGAGGAAGCGTTCCCTGCTTACCTCGAGTCAACGATCGCTGCGTTCTATGAAAGAGCCGGAAGAGTACGTCTTGATGACGGACAGATCGCTTCCATCACTATCGGCGGTACGGTATCACCTGCCGGCGGTAACTTCGAGGAACCTGTAACACAGGCGACCCTGAAGGTAGTAGGAGCGTTCCACGGACTCGCAAGAGAGCGTTCGGATGCGCGTAAGTATCCGGCGATCCACCCGGTTGATTCCTGGTCGAAGTACAAAGGTGTTGTCGACATGGATCTTGTAAACAAGGCCCGCGGCATCCTCATCAGAAGTACGGAAGTAAACCAGATGATGAAGGTAGTCGGTGAGGAAGGTACCTCATCTGAAGACTATATCATCTATCAGAAGGGTGAACTTCTCGACGCGGTATATCTGCAGCAGAACTCATTCGACCCTATCGATGAGGCCTGCGTACCTGAGAGACAGCGCAGGGAATTCAACAGACTCTATGATGCGTTGACAAAGAAATACGATATCACAGACAAGAGAGAGATCCGTGCATTCTTCAACCAGCTCAGACAGGAATTCCTTGACTGGCACGGCACAGTATTCGAGACACCTGAGTTCGAAGCACAGGAGAAAAAGATCTCAGACTTTTACATGGCAAAGGTCGTAGAGTAGGAGGTCGAAAAAATGCAAAAAGTATATACAAAAATAGAATCGATAGTCGGTAACGTAGTCACCGTACGTGCGCCGGGCGTCAAGAACGGCGACCTTGCTCTCGTAGGCGACAGTTACGCGAACGTTATCAAACTGGATAAAGACATAGTCTCGCTCCAGGTATTCGCCGGCGCGCAGGGCGTCAGCACAACTGACCCTGTACGTTTCCTCGGCAGACCTATGATGGTCTCGTTCTCAGACCACCTGCTCGGACGTATCTTCGATGGCGCGGGAGTTCCGAGAGACAACGGACCGGCACTGACCGAGAACATGATCCCTATCGGAGGCCCGTCCTTCAACCCGGCAAAGCGTATCCTTCCTAACAAGATGGTACGTACCGGTATCCCGATGATCGACGTATTCAACACACTGGTTGAGAGCCAGAAGCTCCCTATCTTCTCCATTTCCGGAGAACCTTACAACCAGCTGCTCTCGAGAATCGCGATGCAGGCTGAAGTAGACGTCATCATCCTGGGCGGCATGGGACTCAAGTACGATGACTACATGGAATTCCGTGATACCCTTGAAAAGGGCGGAGCCATGAGCCACACCGTAATGTTCATCCATACTGCAGCTGACCCTATCGTAGAGTGCACACTGGTGCCTGATATGGCTCTGGCAGTTGCTGAGCAGTTCGCTCTTACCGGAAAGAGAGTACTCGTTCTTCTGACAGACATGACCAACTTCGCTGACGCGCAGAAGGAAATGGCTATCACGATGGAGCAGGTACCGTCGAACCGTGGTTATCCGGGCGACTTATACAGCTGCCTCGCTTCGCGTTATGAAAAGGCAGTAGATATCGAAGGCGCAGGATCCATCACCATCCTCGGTGTTACAACGATGCCTGGTGACGACGTAACTCACCCGGTACCTGACAACACAGGATATATCACGGAAGGTCAGTACTACCTCAAGGGCGGCCGTATCGAGCCGTTCGGATCACTGTCACGTCTTAAACAGAACGTAAACGGCAAGACGAGAAATGACCACCGTGCCCTGATGGACGGCATGATCAAGCTCTACGCTCAGTACAAGGAATCCCTCGAAAAGAAATCCATGGGATTCATGATGACTGAGTGGGATGACAAGCTCCTTAAATACGGTGAGATGTTCGAGACAAAGATGATGGATCTGTCCGTGAACATTCCGCTTGAAGATGCTCTTGACCTCGGTTGGGATATCCTCGCAGAGTGCTTCGACCCTGTTGAAACAGGAATGAAGACAAGTCTGATCGAGGAGAGATGGCCGAAGAAGGATGCGTTGAACTAACAGAAGGAGCGGGTCATGGCTATCAAACTTACAAAGAATGAACTGAAGAAGCAGAAGGACAACCTTAAGCAGTTCCAGCGCTATCTTCCGACCCTTCAGCTCAAGAAACAGCAGCTGCAGACGGTAATCATGGGGATTCGCGCAGAACTCGAGCGTAAGGAAGCCGAACGCATTCAGATGATCGGTGATTTGGACGATTGGGTAGCTGTATTCGCAGAAAACGAACTCTTTGAAGAAAAGAAAAGACTTGATCAGCTCGTACAGCCTGACAAGGTCATCGTAAAGGATGACAACATCGCAGGTGTCACGATACCTGCCTTCGAAGAGCTCACGTTCAAAGACATCAATTACGATGTGGACGACTATCCGCTCTGGGTAGACACTGCAGTCTTCAAACTTCGTGAGATCGCCAGACTGGACGCTTTAGTCTCAACTCTCCGGAAGCAGACAGAACTTCTGGAGAAAGAACTCCGGACGACTTCGCAGAGGGTCAACCTGTTTGAAAAGGTCAAGATCCCTGAAGCCAAAGAGAACATCCGCGTCATCCAGGTATACCTGGGAGACCAGCAGACGGCAGCGGTAGTCCGCGGCAAGATCTCAAAGAAGAAATTAGTGGAGGTATAGCGATGGTAGAAAAAATGAAAATGGTACACATCGTCACAACTGCCTCTGCTAAGGAAGAGATGCTTAAAAGCCTCAGAGATATAGGGGTGCTGCATCTCTCAGAAAAACAAAGCGCAGACCGTGAGGTAAGCGATCGCTTCCAGACACTGTCAAAGACCGAAATGGCTCTTAAGGACTATGCGGAACCTAAGCAGGCACAGGCAAGCGAGATCCTCACAGACGATGAATTCTATAAAATGTACGACGGGGTGCTCGAGGCAATGGACCGTAAGGCGACCCTGGGGCAGGAAATAGGCGCTGCCAACACGGAGATAGACAGGATCGCAGCATGGGGCGATTTTTCGCCGCAGGAGCTGAAAGACCTTAAGGAAGAAGGTTACGACTTCCACTTCTACCGCATGGGCAGCAAGGAATTCCAGGCGCTCCAGGCCGAAGAAGATGTACGGTACATCCGTCTTGCTCCTGTCGATAAGCAGGATGCGGTAGCTGTATTCGGTACACTTCCGCCATCCATCCAGGCAACCGAGTTTATCCCGGGTGACAACAGCGTAAGCGAGCTTAAGCAGAAGATCGAAGAGGCCAATAAAGGCATAGAAGAATGCAACGAAACTCTTAAGGCTGCATCCGTCTATGACGCAAGCTTCAAGAATCAGCTGCTCAAGGTGCAGAATGAGGTCAATTTCTCATCCGCAAGCGCGACCGCTCAGGGCGATGGCGACTTCGTATGGATTTCGGGTTATGTTCCTGAAGTCGAGCTCGATAAAGTCAGAGCCATGGCAGCCGAGAACAAGCTCGCATGGGCTGCAGATGACGTAGCCGAAGACGATGACAAGATACCTACGAAGCTCCGCTTCAACAAAGTATCGAAACTCATCGAGCCGGTATTCGACATTCTCGGCGTTCTGCCTGGTTACAGAGAGCAGGATGTATCGCTCTGGTTCTTCCTGTTCTTCACCCTGTTCTTCGCGATGATAATCGGAGACGGAGGCTATGGTGTACTCATTCTGCTTGGAACGATAGCTCTCAGAGTAAAGCAGAAAGAGGGAAGCACTGTTACATTCCTTCTCTTCGTGCTGTCGATAGCAACCATAATATGGGGAGCTGTCACCGGCACGTGGTTCGGAATGGAAAGCGCCATGAAGGTGCCTTTGCTTAAGAGCCTCGTAATACCGAGTCTGGCGACATATCCGGATTATTTCGGACTGACGTCGACTGTGACTCAGAACGCGATAATGAAGTTCTCGTTCTCGATAGGCGCGATCCAGATGGTGCTTGGCTCGATCCTTTCGATAAAGGAAAAACTTCCAAAGAAGGATCTTTCATGGGTAGCAAGTCTGGGCTGGGCGATCGCCGTAGTAGCGATGTACCTCCTTGCCCTGAACTTGGTCATCCACGAAAACATCAGCCTTGTACCGGTGTTTGCACTGATCGGTGTCGCATTCGTCCTTGTACTTCTGTTTGGCGGCATGTCGCCTGACCTTACTTTCGGACAGGGACTTAAAGCCGGTCTGGCAAACGCATTTACGGACTTCCTTGACACCATAAGCTGTTTCGGAAATGTAATGAGTTACATAAGACTGTTCGCAGTCGGTATGGCCGGCGTTGCGATCTCACAGAGCTTCAACGGGATCGCGGCAGGTATGCACGGCCCTCTGATAATCCTCGGTGTACTGGTCGTACTTATAGGCCATGCACTCAACATAATAATGTGTTTCCTGTCGGTAGTCGTTCACGGCGTGCGTCTGAACGTACTCGAGTTCTCGGGTCAGGTCGGCCTCGAGTGGACAGGACTGCCATATGAACCATTTAAGAAAGTAAACAAATAGAAAAGGAGAAATTATTATGAATCTTGCATTTATAGGTATGGCTGCGGCCCTTGGTTTATCTGCTGCTGGTTCTGCATTTGGTGCCGGATTTGCCGGAATGTCATCGGTAGGCGCATGGAAGAAGTGCTATGCTGCCGGAAAGCCAGCTCCGTTCATTATGATCGCTTTCACAGGTGCTCCGCTCACACAGACCATCTACGGCTTCCTGCTGATGAACTTCATCAACAGCGCAAACTGCGATGCCGGCATGGCTCTCGGTGTAGGACTCTTCGGAGGACTTGCAATCGGAATGTCAGCTCTTTTCCAGGGCAGATGCGCAGCTGCTGCATCTGATGCTCTTGGCGCAACAGGCAAAGGTACCGCAAACTACTTCATCGTTATCGGTATCGTAGAGACAGTAGCGCTCTTCACACTGGTATTCGGTCTGCTGCTGCTCAACAGTGCAGGCTAAGCCTGAAATCAGTTAATAATTACAGGCAGGGGCATGATTGCCCCTGCTTTGCTTTTTACACTGTCTTTACTTACATATATTTGATGGCCTTTTTATGATAGAATAATCATGTAGTAATATGTCCTGCCGCTATCGGCGAACAGGCATAATTCCTTTTACAGAGAGGCGCAAATATGATCGATTTCAAGAAACTCCAGAACGGAAGTGATATCCGCGGGATCGCAATACAGACTGAAGGCGGACCGGAGCCGAATCTCACTAAAGAGACTGCCGGACGCATCGCGGGATCTTTCGTTTACTGGCTTTCAAAAAAAGTGAATAAGAACCCGGTGATGCTCAAGATCTGCGTGGGTCAGGACTCGCGTATTTCCGGAGACATGCTCAAGGAAGGTGTGCTTGAAGCGATAGCGCTCTGGGGAGCCGAGGGCCATGACGCAGGGCTTTCTACAACGCCTGCGATGTTCATGTCAACGGTCATGCCTCAGTTTGAGTTTGACGGCGCAATAATGATCACTGCGAGCCACCTGCCTTATGAGCGCAACGGTTTTAAGTTCTTCACGGCAGAAGGCGGGACAGACAAGGAAGACATAGCTGAGATACTGCGGCTGGCCAGCCGTTATAACTTCATCGGTGGAGTCTATGACAGGATGGAGACCAATGTCACGATGATGTACGCGGCTTATCTCCGCCAGATGATTGCTGCGGGACTGAAAGACGTTCCGGGATATCTGAAGGGCATGCATATAGTTGTTGACGCGGGAAATGGAGCCGCAGGATTTTTCGCCAAAGACGTGCTCGGAAAGATGGGAGCCGATGTCAGCGGCAGCCTTTACCTTGAGCCTGACGGAATGTTCCCGAATCATCCGGCCAACCCTGAGAATGCCGAAGCGATGGCTGCAATATGCAAAGCGGTCAGGGATAACGACGCGGATCTCGGTATCATATTCGACACAGACGGCGACAGGTCGGCTGCTGTGGGACCGGGAGGAATCCCTATCGCGCGCAATGATATCGTAGCGCTTGCTGCAGCTCTTGCTGCGGAGGATTACCCGGGCGGCACGGTCGTTACCGACAGCGTCACATCGAATGAGCTCCACGAGTTCCTCGAGGACAAACTCGGCCTCAGGCATCTGAGATTCAAGAGGGGATATAAGAACGTCATCAACAAGGCAAAAGAGCTCAATGCTGCGGGAGAGCAGGCATTCCTGGCGATAGAGACATCCGGTCACGCAGCGTATTCCGACAACTACTATCTTGACGATGGGGCATTCCTTGCGGTACAGATAGTGATCAACGCAGCAAGACTTAAAGCTCAGGGAAAAGACATCATGGCTCTTCTCGACGGTCTGGAATCGCCGGCAGAGTCGAAGGAAGTCAGGCTTAAAATAAAAGCTGAAGACTTCAGACAGTACGGCGCGGGCGTGCTTGAGGATTTCAGCAAGTGGGCAGAGTATTCTGGAGATCTCGAAATCGTCGAGCCAAACTACGAAGGCGTGAGGGTCAACTACGACATGGACGGGAGCAGGGGATGGTTCCTGCTTAGGATGTCGCTCCACGATCCTGTGATGCCTCTCAATGTAGAGTCAGAGACCCCGGGAGGTACAGACAAGGCTCTGGCTGCAGTCTATGATTTCATGAAAGATTATAAGGAGATAGAGATCCCTGAAGCCTGACGTCAGGCCCGGAGATACAGTAGACCTATGGACGAAAAACAAAGGAAAGCACCATCAAGAAGCAGAAGGATCAGACGCATGGCCTCGAATGTCATCATGATATGCCTTGCGGGCATCATGCTGGTATCGGGCTGGAAAGTATTTACGATACTTAGAAATTATCAGGCCGACAAGTCAGTATACAATAAGATATCTGAAGAAGCCGGAGATGACATAGACTTTGACGCACTCAGAAAGATCAATCCGGATGTCATAGGATGGCTGTATTACGAAGACACTGTCATTGATTATCCTGTGGTCCAGGGAGAGAACAACGATGTATATCTGAGCATGCTCTTCGACAGGACATGGGGAGGCTGCGGCACTCTCTTTGCTGACTGTGTTACGGAGGCGCCTTTCAACCAGTTCAATACGATAGTATACGGGCATCACATGAAGGACGGCACCATGTTCGCGTGCCTTAAGGAACTCAGAGATCCTGAATACTGTGCTAAACATCCGAAGCTTGAGCTGACTACGCCTGAAGGAAAGTTCGATCTTGAGATCTGGGCATTCCTCAATGAGCCGTCTGACAGCAACATCTATCAGACCAACATCAAGGCTGAGGAGGATAAACAGAAGTATCTCGACCTGGCGGAGAGTCTGGCGGATTATACGACAGATGTAAAGGTATCGACTGAAGACCGGCTGGTGATGCTTTCGACATGCGCATATGAGTTTGAAGACGCGCGTTATATCATTGCGTGCAAGATGGTCCCGCAGAAATAGGCGTCAGCCGGACACAAAAAAACTACAAAATTATAGTGCGTTGTGATAAAATTTCTCTGTTGTTATTGTGATAATCGAAAGGAAGAACCATGGATTATAAGATGACTATCGCAGGCCTCGAGAGGCATCTGCCGCTCTGCAAGGTCACAGACGACCTGTATATTGCAGGTTTCATTATGTTCAATGATGTGGAGGTAACTGAGGCTGCAGCGCGCGAACTGCTTAAGCAGGCGCCTGAGTTCGATGTGCTCATCACTGCAGAGAGCAAAGGCATTCCACTGTGCTATGAGATGGCACGCCAGTCCGGAAAGCCTTACATCGTAGCCCGCAAGGGAGCAAAGCTTTACATGCAGGACGTAGTAAAAGTCCAGGTCAATTCGATCACCACAGACCACGTTCAGACACTCTGTCTCGGAAGAGACGAGAGGGAGCAGATCCAGGGCAAGCGCACCCTGATCGTCGATGACGTGATCAGCACCGGCGAATCCCTCGCTGCTCTTGAGACGCTGGTTGATACAGTCGGCGGACAGATCGTAGGAAAGTTCACTGTTCTCGCTGAGGGCGAGGCTGCTGACCGCACCGATATCACATATCTCGAGTATCTGCCTCTCTTCAATTCAGACGGCACACCGCAATAACTTAAAAGAGCAATACAATACGATTATCAGCCTCCCGGACGGGAGGCTTTTCTCTTTTTTGGTCAAAAAAACGATTGTTTTGTATAATGTACACAATTTAGAGCCTGAAAATAGTTTTTTTTCACAAAATGGTTGACACACAATCTTCACAATACTATAATCGCACTGTACACAAAACCTGTGCACAAAAGGAGACCATATGTACTTTAGTTCAAGCCTTATCGTCATCGGTATTATCGGCGTCCTTCTGGTCGTAAGACTGGTAGAGGGCGATGTTATGCTGTAGGGCGATAGAGTGCACAAGGTCGAAACCTTAAGCCTGGAAGCCCGCAGCAATGCGGGCTTATTAAATGCCCGGGCTTAGGTGAAAGCAACTATCAACTAACACTCAGTCAGATATCGTTTAATCAGAAAGGGAGAAAACAAAATGAAAAAGACATGGACAAAGGTCGTAGTTGTGGCACTCTCCTGCATGATGGCATTCGTAATGGCATCTTGCGGCGGTGGCGGCGGAAGCAGTGATGCAGAGGGCGGCGCTCTCCACATCGGCGTTATCGGACCTTTCACCGGCGGAGCTGCTCTTTACGGAACAGCAGTTAAGAATGGTGCTGAGCTCGCAGTAAACGAGATCAACGCAAACAATCCTGATGGCCTGCAGCTCGTAATGGATGCTCAGGACGACGAGCACGATGCTGAGAAATCAGTTAACGCTTACAACAAGCTCGTTGATGACGGAATGCAGGTTCTCATAGGACCTACAACTTCAACACCGGCTACAGCAGTAGCAGCAGAAGCTGACGCTAACAGAACATTCCTGCTCACACCATCCGGTTCTTCACCTGACGTAACTGCAGGACACGACAACGTATTCCAGCTTTGCTTCTCTGACCCTAACCAGGGAATCGCCAGTGCTGAATACATGGCAGCAAACTTTGCTGATGCCAAGGTAGGCGTTATCTACAAGAACGACGACAACTACTCAACAGGAATCTACAATAAGTTCAATGCAGAGTGGGAAGCTCAGGGCAAGAAGGTCGTAGCAGCAGAAACATTCACTGATGGTGTTACAGACTTCAGCGCTCAGCTCAACAGCCTTAAGAATGCCGGTGCAGATCTGGTGTTCCTGCCAATCTACTATGATGCAGCATCGAACATCCTCACACAGGCAGACAAGATGGGATATGCTCCGAAGTTCTTCGGATGTGACGGCATGGACGGAATCCTCTCAATGGAAGGATTCGATACATCTCTCGCAGAGGGACTCATGCTTCTGACACCGTTCACACCATACTCAGAAGATGCTAAGTCAAAGGCATTCACAGAGGCATATCAGGAAGCATACGGCGAGCTGCCGATCCAGTTCGCAGCTGACTCCTATGACTGTGTATACGCAATCTATGATGCATTCCAGAAGACTGGCCTTGATGCAAGCGCAAGCATGGCAGACATCTGCGAAGCACTGATCGCTCAGTTCACAGGCGACTTCGTTGCAAGCGGTATCACAGCCGACGAGATGAAGTGGAACGCTAACGGCGAAGTTGAAAAGACTCCGAAGGTTTGCGAGATCCAGGACGGCAAGTATGTTGAAAAGTAATACACTGACTGACTTAAGTGTATAGTTGTTGGCGGAGGGGTGCTGCATGAAAATGCGGCACCCCTAAGCCGCATATAGACATGCGGATTAAAAATCAAGGAAGAATAGTATGAATTTTTTAAGCAGTTTGATTTCGGGACTCAGTCTCGGGAGCGTATACGCGATAATTGCGCTCGGCTATACGATGGTATATGGCATATCAAAGATGCTCAACTTTGCTCATGGTGATGTAATCATGATCGGAGCTTATGTATCTTTCATTATGTCCATGCACCTCGGAATGAATGGCTGGTTAGCGCTTTTGGTAGCCATGTTCGTCTGCACATGCCTGGGCGTTCTGATAGAACGTCTTGCATACAGACCGCTGAGAGGAACCGGTTCACTCGCGGTACTCATTACAGCCATAGGTGTATCCTATTTTCTGCAGAATATGGCACTGCTGATCTGGGGCGCTAACCCAAGGATCTTCACCAGCCTGTTTAACGGCATGGCGCCGATCCACGCAGCAGGAGGACAGCTGAACATATCGGCAGAGTCCATTTTTACCATTGCTGCAAACATCATCATAATGATCGTGCTTACTCTCTTTGTTAACAAGACAAAGGCAGGCAAGGCAATGAGAGCTGTATCTGAAGACAATGGAGCGGCTCAGCTGATGGGCATCAATGTCAATCAGTCCATATCGCTCACGTTCGCCATCGGATCAGGTCTTGCTGCGGTAGCTGGCGTACTGATGTGCTCCGCTTATCCGGTACTGATACCTACTACAGGTGCCATGCCTGGCATTAAGGCGTTCACGGCAGCGGTATTCGGAGGTATCGGTTCTATCCCGGGAGCAATGATCGGAGGCCTCATACTTGGCATAATCGAGATCTTCTCCAGAGCATATATATCTACCGAACTTGCTGATGCTATCGTATTCGGTTGTCTCATCGTAGTGCTTCTTGTCAGACCTACCGGTCTCCTGGGCAAGAAAGTACACGAGAAAGTGTAGGTGCGCCATGGCAGAAAGATTACTGAAATCAGTGAGCGTCAGAGCGCTTAAAGGAGCAAAGAGAGGCGGCCAGTACAGAAGAGAGGCGATGATAGCTTACGGCATTCTCATCGTAGGTTATCTTCTGCTGCAGCTCGGTGCTGCTACAGGCCTGATTGGCATGAACCTGCAGGGTCAGTTTGTACCTATCTGCGTTTACATGTCACTTGCCATCTCGCTCAATCTGGTAGTAGGAATATCGGGAGAGCTTTCTCTCGGCCACGCCGGATTCATGGCAGCGGGAGCTTTTACAGGAGTCGTTGTTACAAGAGTACTTGAGGGAAGTCTGGGCTTTGCGCCTGCAAGACTGATAATCGCGCTGATCGCTGCGGCATTTGTGGCAGCCATCGCAGGCTTTATCATTGGAATCCCTATCCTGGGACTCAGAGGTGACTATCTGGCTATCGTTACACTGGCGTTCGGAGAGATAATCCGTAACTTCATGAACGTTATCTACTTCGGCCTCGACAAGAACGGTCATCTTCTGTTCTCGTTCAACCATGCCATCGACGGCCTGGAGGACGCCAACAGAGTCATTACCGGACCTATCGGCGCTACAGGTATTACAAAGATCGCAACATTTACCGGTGCAACGCTTCTTACGGCATTCACTCTGTTTGTTGTTCTTAACATAAAGAATTCAAAGCAGGGCAGAGCCATCATGGCTATAAGAGACAACAGGATCGCCGGCGAATCGATCGGTCTTGACGTCAAGAAGTACAAGCTTATGGCATTCGTAGTCAGTGCTGCTCTCGCAGGCATGGCCGGATGCATGTTCGGACAGAACTACAGCACACTGGCACCTGTAAAATTCAATTTCAACACTTCCGTACTTATCCTGGTATTTGTAGTACTGGGCGGAATCGGTAATATCTGGGGAAGCATGATCGCTGCAGCCCTTCTTACGATCTTACCGGAAGCTTTAAGGCAGTTCTCGGATTACAGAATGCTGACCTACGCGATAGTACTCATCCTGGTTATGATCTGTACATACAATCCGGCAATCAAGGCCAGGATCACGGGTATCATGGCAAAAATCAATCCGTTCAAAAAACCTAAAGACGGGGGCGGCAAAACCGGCGGAAGAAAGACCGGCGGAAGCAAATCAAAGAAAAAGAGCGGAAAGGAGGAGGCATAGATGGCTGATAAAAAAGACGCACGTGAAGAAATTCGCGATATCGACATCTCCGACTCCGGTCACGCTTATGAAAACAGACAGGAGATCTATTATAACGATAATGTCGGCGGACGTGCCGTATTCGTTGACTCCAAGGAGCAGTATGATCCTGACGAGCCGTATAATGATCAGGTCGTCATTCCTGAAAAGGACAAGGGCAAGACGCCTATCCTTGAGGTCAAGGGTCTCGGCATCGACTTCGGCGGACTTACGGCCGTAGACAATTTCAACCTGGCACTCGGCCGCACGGAGATCGGCGGACTCATCGGACCGAACGGCGCCGGAAAGACGACGATTTTCAACATGCTCACAAAGGTTTATGAGCCTACGAGAGGAGAGATCTTCTTTGACGGCAAGAGCACCAAGGGCATGAACACCGTTGATATCAATAAAGCCGGAATGGCGCGTACATTCCAGAATATCAGGCTTTTTGACAAGCTCACGGTAGAGGAGAACATCAAGGTAGCTCTTCATCATACAACTAATTACAGCCTTGTTGACGGAATGCTCCATACTCCGAAATACAGACATGAGGAGTTCCGCATCCGTAAGGAGGCTATGAAGTACCTCAAGATCTTCGGAATGACCAAGACTGCTGACTACAGAGCCGGCTCGCTCCCTTACGGAGCTCAGAGAAGGCTCGAGATCATGAGAGCGCTTGCTACGAAGCCGAAACTGCTGCTGCTCGACGAGCCTGCGGCAGGTATGAACCCGTCCGAGACATCAGAGCTGATGGATACTATCAAGGAGATCCGCGACAGGTTCCAGATAGCAATATTCCTCATTGAGCACGACATGAGCCTGGTCATGGGAATCTGCGAGGGCATCGTGGTGCTGAACTACGGAAGAGTCATAGCGAAGGGTCTGCCTGAAGAGATCCAGAGCAATCCTAAGGTTATCGAGGCTTACCTCGGAAAGAGCCGCGGCAAGATGGAAGAGGAGGAAGAAAAGGAGAAAGCAGATATCGAAAAAGCTCTCAGAAAGGGCAGACTTGAATCTGCTGCTTCCGGAAAACCTGACAGAAAGGAGGGTGAGTGATGGGCTCAGTACTGACAGTTAAAAACATCAATGTTTACTATGGCGCCATCCATGCCCTCAAGGGCATCTCTCTGGACGTAAACAGGGGCGAGATCGTTACACTGATCGGCGCAAACGGAGCCGGCAAGTCGACGACTCTTCACACCATTTCAGGGCTCCTGCGCAGCAAGACGGGTGACATCGAATTCCTTGAGAGTTCAATCGCCCATGTTCCGGCGCACAAGATCGTTGCCATGGGAATCTCGCACGTTCCTGAAGGAAGACGCATATTCCAGGGACTGACTGTAGAAGAGAATCTTCAGATGGGAGCCTTCGTTACAAAGAAGGACCGCATCGCTCACAACCTCGAATATGTTTATGAGCAGTTCCCTAGACTCAAGGAGAGGACATCGCAGATAGCGGGTACGCTTTCCGGCGGAGAACAGCAGATGCTGGCCATGGGCAGGGCTCTTATGTCTGACCCGGAACTGCTGATGCTTGATGAGCCTTCGATGGGACTGGCTCCGATCCTCGTAGACCAGATCTTTGATATCATAGTGAACCTCAACAAGGCAGGCACGACGATCCTTCTGGTAGAGCAGAACGCCCAGATGGCGCTTTCGGTAGCCGACAGAGCATATGTTATTGAGACCGGACGCATTACCCTTTCGGGTACAGGCGAGGAGCTTTCAAAATCCGAAGAGGTCAAAAAGGCTTATCTCGGCGGCTAACAAGGTCTCAGATCACATATCGACACTTAAATTTCATAAAAAAAACACTCAAAGAGACGGCACTGCCGTTTCTTTGTTTTTATCTGCTGTGGTATTATTACTTGATAATTGTTCTATAAGGGGGAGAATAATAAATGACACATAAAAAGAGATCACTGGGATTATTAGCCCTGCTGCTCATGCTTGTGCTGGCTATGATGCTGGCGGCATGCGGCGCTAAGGCCAGTGAAGAACCCGTGCCTGAGGAAGTACCGGAGGAGACCGTTGAGGAACCTGTTGTAGAGGTCGTAAAATCCATCGAAGAGATCGATACTGAGGATATGAAGGATGTCCCGCTCCAGATCGAATCGATAACACTTTTCGAAGACGGATCGCTCAGGATCGTCCCTACAGAGGATCTTCTTAAGAATGCCGAGACAAACAACGAACTCGTTGACGGCGCTGTATATCCGTTCGAAGACAGCGGCAAGGTAAAAGATGTTTTTCTTGTCAGATACGGAAGCGACGGATACAGGACTATCATATGCCTGATGGAAGATGGATCGCTTTCCGCGATGAGCGCTACCGAGCTCATCAAGGATCATATAACGGTGGTATGGGACAATCTCACCGGAAGGGATACATATGTTTCCGTCGAAGAGCGCGTGTCTGAAGATGAGTCTGAAGATGAGGACGGAGAGGAATCTGAAGGCGAGACCGCTTACAGAGTCGTCGGCATAACCGAGGACGGAGAAGAGATAGATCTTGATTTCAGCCTTGATTTCTAACGAATCAGGGCAGTTTATGCTATAATAATTTGTACTAGTTTTTTCTGAACGAAAGGAACGGAAATGACAAACGCAATAGATGCACGCGCGGCTATCGCGGAGTGGTTTGAAACCGACTTCAAAGATGCGGCAAAGGCTACTACAAAGACATCGAGGCTCGAGGACGGAAGACTGAGCTACAGTTTTTCTGTTGTCAATAATTCGGGTTTTGACTTTGATAAGTTCTCGTTCAAGATCAAGGTGATCGACAGGACCAACAACATGGAGATAGGCACTGCTTCCATAAACGCGGGCAAGTGGGCGAGCGGAGAGAAGAAGACCTTCAAATCGCGCCTGACCATCCCTGCGGGAGTGAGGAACCTGTCCTTTGTAATGTATGCGAACTCGCTCGACTATGCGGCGATGCCGGCGGATGGCGCTGCCCCGGTCGTCAGGGAGGCCGAAGGATCATTAAAAGATATCGGTGATATACTGACCGGAGCCGACGGAAGCGGCGGAGTGTTCGGAGAACTCTTCGGTACGGGCGGAATGCCTCAGTCAGGCGGCAAGACGGTAACTACAAAGACTACCACCACAAGAAACGCCAACGGTACTACTACAACAAAAACTACCACGACTACTACAACCAGAAAGCCTAATTCGGGTACTGTCAACGCAGGTCAGCGCAGACAGCAGTACAGCGGTCAGCAGGGGCGCCCTGCAGAGCAGAGAGGCACTTACGCACAGCGCCGCAGCGAAAAGAAGCTGAACAAAAAGAGGCTCGGAAAATCAGGCTGGACTGTCGCGTCACTGATAACGGGAATCATGTTCCTGATGTCGGCAGCCGGATCAACGGATTCTCCTGAATTCAGGCTCGGAGTCGCCATAGTAGGAGGCATACTGATTGCTGCTGCAGGCATCATAAAACTGGTTCTTAACTCTAAGGCAAAGAGGATCAGAACGTACGAGGCAAAGATCAACAGGAACGGAAACACATCTATCGATGACCTTGCTGCATATGTCGGAAGACCTTTCAACAAGGTAGCTGACGATCTTCAGTCCATGATAGCCGACGGTTTCTTCCCTGAAGCTTATGTGGATATCAATAACCGCATGCTCGTCATGACCAGGAACGGCGTTCCTATCGAATCGGTTGAGAGATCTGCAGCTGAGGTGAAGGCGGCCAAGCGCAAGAAGGCGCGTGACGGCGGACTTGCTCCTGAATCGCTTGATGATCTCATCGTAATGACTGATGACAGCGAGCTCAAGAGCAAGCTCAAGGCTCTCAGAACGATCACCAGAAAAATCGATGAAAGGGTCGAGCAGGTGCCTGAACTCGAGAAGCAGGTCAAGGACTTCAGAGAAAAATACTATCCTGAAGTCGTACGTCTGACCGACAATTACAACGAAAAGATCGCAGACATGGGAAAGCTCAGTACAGAACTGCCTAAGGATGAAGTCGCGACGGATTCTTCCGGAGCGCCTGTACTCAACACCAACCCGAATTACCTGCAGGAGCAGGCTGACGAGATCAAGGCTCAGCTTATCAGCCTTATCGACTCCGTCACGGAGGCATCCGAGAACCTGCTCGAAAAGCTCCATGAGGATGACATCATGGACATCACAACAGATATCAAAATGCTGCAGACTACGCTTGCGAGCAAAGGCCTGCTGGATTCGGATTTTGACATTTAATTGTTATTAAAGGAGGAAAAAATGGCAGATTTTGAACTTAATCCTGAAGCTGTAGTTGACGCAGCACAGACACAGGCAGCTGAACTTGAGGCAGGAGTACAGGAGGTAGCAGCACAGGCTGCCGCTCTCGACATGGCTCAGGCTTTCGACTTTGCTCCTGAATTCGCGGCTGAAGAAGAAAAGAAGGAAGATCCGCTCGCAAAGTTCACACCGGATGAGCAGAGACAGATCAGAGCGGTTGCCGATAAGATCGATATCACAGACAGCAACGCAGTTCTGAGCTACGGCGCAAGCGCACAGCGCAAGGTTTCGGATTTTGCTGACGGTGCTCTCCAGAGCGTAAGGACCAAAGACATGGGCGAAACCGGACAGGTTCTGACATCGCTTCTCGTTGAACTCAAGTCAAATGGCGAAGAAAAGAAGAGCTTCTTCGGAAAGCTGTTCGGCAGCGCTGAGAAGAATTTCGAAAAACTCAAAACACAGTACACAACAACAGAAGCCAACATCGACAGGATCGTAAAACTGCTCGAAGAGCATGAAGAACAGCTCCTCAAGGATATCGTCCAGCTCGACAGGCTCTATGACAAGAATAAACTCTACTTCAAGGAAGTATCGATGTACATCGAAGCCGGAAAGCTCGCTCTTGAGAAGGCAAAGAATGAAACTCTTCCAGAACTCGAGGCAAAGGCAAGAGAGACCGGCTCCGTTGATGATGCACAGGCAGCACAGGACTACGCAGACATGATCACAAGATTCGAGAAAAAGATCTACGATCTGGAGCTCTCGAGAACAGTATGCCTGCAGTCGGCACCTGAGATCAGAATGGTACAGAACTCCGACACCATCATGTCAGAGAAGATCCGTTCTACTATCGTAAATGTCATCCCTATGTGGAAGACACAGATGGTCCTGGCACTCAACAACTATCACACCCAGAAGGCCATCGAGGCTCAGCAGGCAGTCACAGAGGCTACCAATGAGATGCTCAAGAAGAATGCCGAGGCTCTGCACCAGAACACTGTTGATACAGCTAAGGCAAGCGAGAGAGGTATCGTTGATATCGAGACACTGCAGCACACCAACCAGGAACTGATCGGTGCCATCGACGAGATCATCCAGATCCAGGAGGAAGGCAAGGTCGCAAGAGCAGAGGCCGAGAAGGAACTCGCAAGGATCGAGCAGGAACTCAAGGACAAGATGCTCGGTATCGCTGCTAACGCGAGATGGACAGGCGAGGACATCGCAGCCAATCGCTCAGCTGAGAAATAATCAGGATTACACGGGTGACTTGCACATAGCCTTGCATGACAAAGGAGTTTTTGGAAAAAGTTACATATTTCGATATTTTTCATCGTATATGTAACTTTTTCTTTTTTCAGCATGCCGGTTCAGCAAAAGCAGTTGACCATAACGGGCATAATTGTAATTTTTTTTCAAAAACTCCTCTCTGGAAGGAATAAACCTAAGGATATGGGATCAAAGAAAGAAAACACTGATTCAAATAACACGCGCAGACGGCTGCTGCCGGCGATCATTATCGTGGTGCTTATAGCAGCAGCACTTTTCGCCGTGTCGGATGCTCCTTTTATAAAAAACGCCAGAGATTCAGTCTTTCAGAAGCTCGGATATGAGGCGATAGATCAGAACGGGGACGGCGAAGGCGATGTGACCGGAAATCCCGGTACAGAGAACAGCAGTGAAAACGGAAGTGCCAAAACCTCAGAATGGGACAGTGCCGCAGATATTGATCCGGCCGCGCTTCCGGAGTACAACGGACAGCACTATGTAAATGTAAACAGCGGAGTCCCGGTGTTTCCTGATGACGTGTACGAACGCGCCGGCCTTGTAAAAGACGGTAACAGCTGGAAGACCAAAGGCAATCTGATGGGTACCGTTGATTCGCACAAGCTGACTCCGTACGAGTATTACGGTGAACTCGACGACCGGGGCAGATGTACTGTCGCTTATGGCCTTCTCGGAGAAGAGACCATGCCTCAGGACGGTCAGGAACGCGGAGACATCTCGTCAGTCCATCCGTCGGGATGGGCAAAGGCGCAGAGCTGGGAGCGCTGCCACCTTATAGCCTGGGCGCTTTCTGCAGAGAATGCCAACCCGTCAAACCTGGTCACGGGAACGCATTATCTTAATTACGACGGCATGAGGCCGCTCGAGGAGGAGGTCGAGCACTATATCTGGAACACCGGCTACCACGTGCTGTATTATGTGAAGCCGTGGTTCGTGGACGATGAGCTGGTGCCGAGAGGCGTACAGATGGTTGCCCGGTCGATAGAGGACAAGGGAGACGGGATTTCCTTCAATGTCTATTGCTTCAACGTGACACCGGGTGCGGAGATCGATTATAAATCCGGTATTGTGACGACAGAGGAACAGGCTGCTCAGGATGCGAGAGTCTATGTAATAAATACACGCTCGGGAGTATTCCACTACCCGACTTGCGATGGCGTCAGGGAGATGTCGGAGCACAACAAGAAGACAGTTACAGCGACACGTTCGGAGCTGACATCTCAGGGATATACACCGTGCGGTTACTGTGAACCATAAATAATCAATTAATATAAAGGAGCATGTACTATGCGTTCGATCACTTCTATCAAAACATCACTATCCGCAGGCAGTTATGACATGATGCTCAAAAGCCTCTACTGCCGTCCGGCTGACTTGCTCGGGCCTTACAGAGACAGGGTAGTCAGGGTCCTTGACGGTTTCATGAAAGAATTCGGTGCGGGCCCTGAAACTGAAGTATCTGTATACAGCGCGCCTGGGCGTACCGAGATCGGCGGAAACCATACCGACCACCAGAGAGGAAAGGTCCTCACGGGCTCTGTGGATCTTGATGCCATAGCCTGTGCCGCACCGAACGGGAGCAGCATCGTGCGGATCTACTCTGAAGGCTACGGCCTGACGACGGTGGACATCAGCAGTCTCGAGCCTGTAAAAGAAGAAGAAAACACAACGAAGGCCATAATCCGCGGAACTCTTGCCGCCATTTCGTCAAGAGGATATGAGATAAAAGGCTTTGACGCCTATGTCACATCTGACGTTCCGGGGGGATCGGGACTTTCATCTTCGGCATGTTTCGAGGTCCTTATAGGCGTTACAGTCAACGGATTGTTCTGCGCTAACAGCATACCTCTTGCCGAGATAGCCAAGATCGGACAGTATGCTGAGAACGTATATTTCGGCAAGCCGTCCGGACTGCTCGATCAGATGGGATGCGCTCTCGGCGGTATTGTGGCTATAGACTTCCAGGACAAGGACAATCCGCAGTATCACGCGGTTGACTTTGATTTCGCATCTGCCGGATACGCGCTCTGCATAATCGATACAGGAGCTGACCACGCCGACCTTACGGGAGATTACGCTGCAGTCCCTGCCGAGATGAGATCTGTCGCGGAAGCCTTTGGAAAGGAAGTGCTCTGCGAAGTGGATGAGGCGGAATTCTACAACTCTATCGCGAAGCTGAGGACGAAACTCGGAGACCGCGCAGTGATGCGCGCAATACATTACTTCACGGACTGCCACCGTGTTGAGCAGCAGGTCGAAGCTCTTGAAAAGCATGAATTTGACAGGTTCCTGAAACTGGTAAGCAGTTCGGGACATTCATCATACATGTATCTCCAGAATGTGGCTACGTACAGGGATCCTGCAGACCAGCCGGTCGCTCTGTCTCTGGCAATGGCAGGGTATTATCTTGCGGGACGAGGTGCGCGCAGAGTGCATGGCGGCGGATTCGCAGGTACCATACAGGCTTATGTACCGTTAGATCTTGTGGAAGAATTCAGAGAGGGAATGGACTCCGTGCTGGGCGAGGGAGCCTGCAGAGTCACATACATACGTCCGGTCGGCGGATGTACTCTCATAGACTGATAAAAGACACGGACCATACCGGACATAACAGGAGGATATAAATGGAGTTGTTGATTTCTCAACTTGTTGAATACGCTGTAAGAAAAGGCTGGATCGAAGGATCTGACCGCATCTGGGCATCAAACCGGATACTCGAAGCCCTGCACATGGATGGCTTCGACGGTCTGACAGAGATAGAAGGGGAACTACCGCAGATACAGGAAATCCTGGATGGGTTATGTGACTATGCTTATGAACACGGTGTCATAGATGGCAACTCGGCGACGTATCGCGACCTTTTCGATACGGAACTGATGGGTCTCCTGATACCGAGGCCGTCAGAGATCACTGAGGAGTTTTACAGGAGATATGAATGCTCGCCAAAGGAAGCGACTGACTGGTACTATGGTTTTTCGGGAGATACGAATTACATCAGAAGAGACCGTATCGCAAAGGATCGCAAGTGGACTGTAGACACAGAGTACGGGACTCTGGATATAACGATTAATCTGTCCAAGCCTGAGAAAGACCCTAAAGCTATAGCTGCTGCAGGCAAAGCAAAGGCGTCGGGTTACCCGAAGTGCCTGCTGTGTGCAGAGAATGAAGGCTACGCCGGCAGGCTCGACCATCCTGCAAGGCAGAATCACCGCATCATACCGGTAGAGCTGGGCGGGCAGGACTTCTTCATGCAGTACAGTCCTTACGTTTATTACAACGAGCACTGTATTGTCTTCAACAAGAAGCATATACCGATGCATATAGACAGACAGGCGTTTACAAACCTGCTGGATTTCGTAACGGTATTTCCGCATTACTTTGTCGGTTCGAACGCGGATCTTCCGATAGTAGGAGGAAGCGTTCTCAGCCATGACCATTACCAGGGCGGCAATTACGAATTCGCCATGGCTAAGGCCGGAGTAGAAACGGCTTTCACAGTGCCGGGTTATGAAGATATAGAAACAGGCATAGTTAAGTGGCCGATGTCCGTGATCCGTCTTAAAGGGAAAGACCGGGAGAGGATCATCGATCTGGCTGAACTGATACTGAATAAATGGCGGGAATATGATGACCCTGATGCTTTCATCTTCCATGAAACAGACGGTGAGAAGCACTCGACCATAACACCGATAGCTCGCAGAAGGGGCGAAGCATACGAACTGGACCTCGTGCTGCGTAACAATATAACTACTGAAGAGAACCCTCTTGGGGTATTCCATCCTCATGCAGACAAGCACCACATCAAAAAAGAGAACATAGGGCTCATCGAGGTGATGGGACTTGCCGTACTGCCTGCACGCCTGAAAGGTGAGCTGGAAGCGGGGCATTACACTGAGCAGGAGATCGGCGAAGTCTTTGCTGCAGTGCTCGAGGATGCGGGAGTATTCAAGAGAACTGAAGAAGGAAGAGCGGCATTCGGACGATTCATAGACTGCATTGCCGCAAACTAGAGAAAAACAAAGAGAGGTAAGAGTATATGGCAAGCGGAAGAGTGGAATTCCACGCAGAATCCATAATGCAGCACACAAACTTCAGCTTTGTACTGCCTAACGATGTTGCGATGGAGGAGGTCTTCGACCTCAAGTATTATGACAGAGATCCGATGAATCTCATACTGCTTCACGGACTCACGGGTACTGATACTGACTGGCTGTACGGCGGTGTGGCACAGCTTATGGCCATCCAGTATAACCTGAATATATTCATGCCTACAACGGGCAATTCCTTCTATCTTGATAAGGGATATCAGGGAAGGAACCACTGCGAGTTCATCGCGGAGGAACTGCCTGAATATATACAGAAGACATTCGGGATCGAGATGAAGAGAGAGAACACCATGATCGGAGGCCTCTCGATGGGAGGATACGGCTCCCTGCACACAGCGCTCACATATCCTGATAAATTCAGCGCATGCATTGCGCTTTCGTCGGCTCTTGTAGTAAGAGATGTTGCTAAAAAGCCGGACTCGGAAGTCGGAAGTGTACTTCCTAAGGAATTCAGAAAAGAACTGTTCGGAAGCCCTTCAAAACTGATCAAATCCGACATGAATCCCGAAGTGCTTTACAGGAAAATAAAGAAACAGGGTAAAGAGGCGCCGTTCATATACCTTGCAATAGGTGTTGACGACAACCTGCTTGAAAGCAACCGCACGTTCCGCGACTTCCTGAAGAAAGAGAAAGCAGACTTCTTCTATGAAGAGGGACCGGGCAGACATACATGGCAGTTCTGGAACGAATACATTGACAGAGGTTTAAAGACCGTACTCAACAGATAGAGAGAACACAATATGCTGAGCAATAAATACAAGGATTTTACAAAATGGGTCATCTATCAGATTTATCCAAGGAGCTTTAAGGACAGCAACGGAGACGGCATAGGCGACCTGCAGGGCATCATCAGCAAGCTTGACTACATCAGGGAACTCGGTGTAAATGCAGTGTGGCTCTGTCCCTGCTTCAAAAGCCCAAATGAGGACAACGGGTACGATGTCGCAGACTATTGTGACATCATGGATGAGTTCGGCACTATGGACGATATGGATCAGCTTGTTGAAGAGCTGCACAGGCGCGGCATGAAGCTGATTCTTGATTTGGTACCGAATCATACATCAACTGAACATAAGTGGTTTCAGGAATCAAGAAAAGGAAAAGACAATCCGTACAGTGACTTTTACTATTGGTTTGATGAGCCTCTGAACGACTGGGAATCATCCTTCGGGGGCAGCGCATGGCAGTATGATGAAATGCGGGGACAGTATTATCTGCACACATTTGCCGTGGGGCAGGCAGATCTTAACTGGGAGAATTCCGCAGTTGTGAAGGAGATGCAGAATATTGTTGATTTCTGGGTCGGCAAAGGCTGTGACGGATTCAGGATAGATGTCATAGACTGCATATCAAAAGATATTCCAAACGACAGGAACGGGCATGGTCTGCGCCTTCATGAATACATACGCGCGCTTTTCGGCCGTGAAAAAACGGCACATCTTTTCACGGTCGGCGAAGGCAATACCGACGACATAGAAGATATCGTTCTGCACTGTGCATCTGACCGGAACGAGCTGTCGACTCTTTTCATTTTTGAACATATGAAGTGCGGACGTTCAGATAAATTCACGCCGAAGGATGAAGGCCTGAGTGCTTTAAGAGATTATTTGGTGTACTGGCAGAACGAGACCGGCAAAAGAGATCTGCTGTATAGCCTGTTTATAGAAAATCACGACCAGCCGCAGATGATATCCCGCATTGGCAATGATCGTGAGCTCAGGTATGAATGTGCGACAGATATTGCGGCTATGGTCTACCTGCTGAAAGGTGTTCCGTTTATCTATCAGGGGCAGGAGATCGGCATGCCTGCTGCTCATTATGATAGCATCGGTGACTTTGATGATGTAGAGTGCCTCGGAGCATATCGCAAGTACCGGAAAACGCTCAGTGAAGAAGCGGCTTTGGAAAAGATCAACTTCGGAAGCCGGGATAATGCACGGCATCCTATGGCATGGGACGACAGCAAAAATCACGGATTTACAGAAGATAACTGCGAGCCGTGGCTCATAAACCACTCGAGAGCCGGGGAAGTAAATGTAAAGAATGACATAAGCTCCGATAGATCTGTGTACAGGTTTTATCAGGAGCTGCTTGAGCTGCGTTCAGACTGTGACGCGTTTCAGGAAGGAGACTTTGAGGTGATTTCGTCAAAAGACGATGACTTCTTTGTATATACCCGGACGGCGGGTGATGAAAAATGGGTCGTGATCTGCAACTTTGAAAACGAAAAGACCATAGAAGCTCCGTTTGAATGTGAACCGCCGGCACTTACAAATCTCGGAAGGTCAACTGCCTCCGGTATATATCTTCCATATGAGTGCGCCGTTTCAAAGCTTAAATGCGGTCAAAGTGTGAAAAAAATAACTAAACTGCCTATATTTTAAAAAAGACAAAAAATAAGTATACCTCGCATACTCTTAAATGATAAAATACCTCTGTTAGTGTTCCCTGCACCATAATACTGTGATGCAGAGATTTTAAACTAATAATGTATAGGAGGAATAATATGAAGAAAAGCACAGTTAAGAAGCTGTTGGTTGTAATGCTTACATTTGCGATGGTATTCGCAATGGCAGCATGCGGCGGCGGTGGCGGCGGAGATGAGGGCTCCACAGACGCAGCAGGCGGATTCACTATCTTCAACTCGAAGAGTGAGATCCAGGGCGCGTTCGAAGAGCTCGCTAAGCAGTACACAGAGGAGACAGGTGTACCTGTTGAAGTATACATGTCACAGGACACTGTAGCTGCACATCTCGCAACCAAATACGCATCCAAGGATCCGTACACACTCAACATGGTAGACCCTAAGGACATCTACTCACTCGGCGTTCAGTACGGACTCGACATGAGCGGCATGGACTGGATCAGCGACACAACCAGAGCTATCGAGGTAGATGGCAAGGTTCTCGGATATCCTACCTGCGTAGAGGGCAGAGGTATCATCTACAACGGAACAGCTATCAAGAACATCACAGGCAAGGATTTCGATCCTGCAAGCATCAAGACTCTTGACGATTTCACAGCAATCTGCGAAGAGCTCAAGAAGGGCGGAATGGAAGCACCTGTCGGCATCCTCAAGGATGACTGGTCGCTCGCAGCTCACTATCTTGCTCAGGCAATCGAAGAGAGAGAAGACGTTGACGGATATGTTGCTTCCCTGAAGGCAGGCGAGGCCAAGATCATCGACGACCCTAAGTTCAACTCCCTCATGGACACATTCGATGTTCTGATGAAGTACAACGCATTCGCTGCAAACGCTTCATCTGTTGAGAGAGAGCAGGTAGAGCAGATGCTGTCAGAAGGACAGATCGCATTCATGTTCGGCGGTAACTGGGACTTCGCTCTCATGAAGGACTTCGACTACACAGGCGGAGCAGGCATGATGGCAGTACCTCAGAAGGAAGAAGATGCTTACACTGGCAAGCTCCTCGGCGGCGGATCGAAGTATTTCTACATCGATGCAAGCGAGGGTACAACACCTGAAGAGCAGCAGATGGCTAAGGACTTCCTCGAGTGGCTCAGAACTTCCGAGGCAGGACAGACATTCATTTCCGACACTTGCGGAATGGTTTCGCCATTTGCCAGCAATACTATACCTGTTAATGACGACCTCGGCGCAGCCATCAAGACTTATGCTGACGCAGACATGCTCATCCCTAACTATCTCTACTTCCCAGATGATCACATCTCGGTAATGGGAGCTAAGATGCAGGAGTACCTCGGTGGTAAGTGCACAAGAGAGGATCTCGCAGCTGCATATGATGCTTATTGGCAGGCTAATAAGTAAAACTGAAACCCGGTCATTGGAGTGAAACAATTGGCTCGGAAAGGGGTTAATTAATGAATAGGAACACTTTTAGCTACAAGTTAAAACAGGTTCTGATGTTTGCCGGCCCGGGCACCATCCTGTTCTTCTGTGTAGTAGTAGTACCGTTCGTTTACGGTCTCTACCTCACATTCACGAGCTGGGACGGTGTATCGCCTAACAAGCCTTTCGTAGGCTTTGAGAACTATGTGGCGGCATTTCAGGACAGCGCATACTGGATAGCACTCGGAAGAACGGCCATCTATTCGATCTTCGCCGTCGTCTTCATCAACGTGCTGGCATTTGCGCTCGCTTATCTGGTAACGAGCGGAGTCAAGGGACAGAATTTCTTCCGTGCCGGCTTCTTCGTTCCTAACCTGATCGGCGGAATCGTACTTGGTTATATATGGAAGTTCGTATTCAACAGAGCATATGTTGCACTTGCAAGCGCGATAGCGGGGGGGCAGGTTGCTTCCCCGCTGTCGACTACCGGCGGCGCAATGTTCTGTCTGATATTCGTATCCGTATGGCAGTACGCGGGCTACATGATGCTCATCTATGTAGCCGGATTCATGAGCGTATCTGATTCGCTCAAAGAGGCAGCCATGATCGACGGCTGCACTCCATCCCAGGCTATGCGCAATGTAACGATCCCGCTGATGCGTTCATCGTTCGTACAGTGCATATTCCTCAGTATCACAAGATGCTTCGTAGTATACGATGTCAACCTGTCGTTGACCAAGGGCGAGCCGTTCGGCACATCAGTAATGGCGGCTATGCACGTTTACAACACAGCGTTCACATACAAGAAGTACGGCTTGGGACAGGCTGAAGCTCTCATCCTGTTCCTCGTATGCGCGATCGTAGGTGTCACTCAGGTGGTAATCGGTAAGAAAGGAGAGGTGGAAGCATAATGACTCAGAACGAAAAGGCTGCTGCAGCCAAGAAGAGAAGTCATGCAATCATGATCATTGTGCTCGTTTTGCTGTTCATTCTCTTCATAATACCGTTTATCCTGGTAGTGATAAACGTATTCAAGACCAAGGGCGATATTCTTTCGAATCCTATGGCTCTTATCGGCGCACACGGATTCACGCTGCAGAACTTCCCTGAAGCTATGGCTAAGATGAACTTCTTCAACGTGTTCAAGAACTCGCTGATCATCACGATTTTATCGACCATCCTTACCATCCTTGTATCGGCGATGGCATCGTTCGTCATCGTACGTAACGGAAAGTGGAAATTCTGCTCAGGCATCTTCGCTCTCATGGTTGCATCGATGGTCATTCCGTTCCAGGTACTGATGGTACCGCTGGTATCGGTATACGGAGGAATCTTCGGAGTACTCAACCACCGCATCACACTTATTCTGATGCACACAGGATTCTCGGTCTCCATGGCTACGTTCATGTTCCACGGAGCGATCCACACTAACATACCTTTAGAGCTTGAGGAAGCGGCTCTGATCGACGGCTGTTCCAGATGGCAGACATTCTGGAAAGTCGTATTCCCGCTCCTCAAACCGACAATCGCAACAGTAACGATCATCGACGCGATGGCGTTCTGGAACGACTACCTCCTGCCAAGCTTAGTACTGACAGACAAGTCGCTCTACACCATCCCTATCGCTACACAGGCCTTCTACGGAACATATTCCACAGACATCGGTCTGGTAATGGCGGCGCTGCTGCTGGCGATGCTGCCTATACTTATCCTGTACCTATTCCTGCAGAAGTACATTGTTGCGGGAGTTACATCAGGTGCTGTAAAGGGCTAAGGTATATTACGGAAAATGAATTGACAGCAAGTATATAACGGATGGAAAAGTTCTTTGATTCTGAAAACCCTGTAATGAGGTTTCTCTCAAGGCTCGTCGATCTGGCACTGCTGAACATACTTACGGTATGCACATCAATGCTGATCGTGACGGCAGGCGGAGCGCTTACGGCAATGAACAACGTATTGCTTCACCTTGTAAGGGGAGACGAAACGTATGTGACCAGGATGTACTGGACATCGTTTAAAAAGAATTTCAGACAGGGGATACCCGAAGGCCTTCTGCTTCTGGCAGTGGCTGCCGTAACTGCAGTCGACATGTGGACGCTGCACGGGTCGGGATCCAGACTTGCCACGATGATGATGATAATCGTCACCTTCATAGCCATGTTTCTGGCTGTGACATTCGTATATATGTTTGCGCTCCAGGCAAGGTATGAGAACACAGTCCGCGGTACGATCATAAACGCGTTCAGGCTGGCCATAGGCAATCTGCCGAGGACGGCCGGGATGTTGCTTATCTGGATCGTATGGGTGCTGATACTGGTGTATCTGCACAACGCTGCACCCGGGTTTTTCCTGTTATGCGGCCTGACTTTGCCGGGATATCTGTGTGCCATGCTTTATAACGGAGTATTCAACAAACTGGAGACTGAAGGAGAATAAAAAAATATGGCAAGTTTATCATTAAAACACATTGAGAAGATCTACGAGAACGGATATCATGCCGTTCACGATTTCAATCTCGAAGTCGAAGATAAAGAATTTATTATCTTCGTAGGACCTTCCGGATGCGGAAAGTCCACAACTCTGCGTATGATCGCTGGCCTTGAGGACATCTCCGAGGGAGAATTCCTCATCGACGGTGTAAAGATGAATGACGTAGAGCCTAAGGACAGAGATATCGCGATGGTATTCCAGAGCTACGCTCTCTATCCACACATGACAGTAAGAGACAACATGGGATTCGCTCTTAAGCTGAGAAAGGTTCCTCAGGCTGAGATCGATGCTAAAGTAGACGAAGTAGCAAAGATCCTCGACCTCGAGAAGTTCCTCGACAGAAAGCCAAAGGCTCTTTCCGGCGGCCAGAGACAGCGTGTAGCCATGGGTCGTGCTATCGTTAGACAGCCTAAGGTATTCCTCATGGACGAGCCTCTGTCAAACCTCGATGCTAAGCTGAGAGTACAGATGAGAACAGAGATCGCTAAGCTCCACGAGAGACTGGGAACTACGATCATTTACGTAACTCATGACCAGACTGAGGCTATGACTCTCGGTACACGTATCGTAGTCATGAAAGATGGTCTCGTTCAGCAGATCAACTCGCCTGAACATCTCTACAACAAGCCATGCAACCTCTTCGTTGCAGGATTCATCGGATCACCTCAGATGAACTTCCTCGATGCTGTTGTTGAGAAGAAGGGCAATGACACATTCCTGGATATCGCAGGATTCCCAATCAAGCTTCCGGCTGACAAGGCAGAAGCTCTTAAGGGATACGAAGGCAAGACTGTTATTGCAGGTATCAGACCTGAGCACCTCCTCGACGGAAGAGGCAAAGAGAAAGACTTCGTTACGATCAAGGCTCCTATCGAAGTTCGTGAGCTCCTCGGCGCAGAAGCTTATCTGTACTTCACACTTGGCGGCAAGCAGTGCACAGCAAGAGTTGCTTCCGACGTAGACCTCTACGTAGGAATGGAAGGAACAATGGCACTTGATCTTAACAAGCTCCAGCTCTTCGACAAGGAGACAGAGCAAAGCCTCCTCTGGAAAGAGTGGTAGGATTTACAGATCTTGTACTTAAGTAAAACACTTTATAGGACTGTCACTATCCGGTGGCAGTCCTGTTATTTTTTTGATATTATCTTCGTGTAATAAAAACACTTTAAACGGAGAGGGAAATGAGCATACGGTATATAGAAGAGACGAAACATCTGATACTTGAAACAAAGAATTCAGGTTACCATATGAAGATCGACCATCTGGGCTATCTTCAGCATATGTATTACGGACCAAAGCCGGGACAGGACAACCTGTCTTACGCGTTCCGTTATTATGACAGAGGGTTCTCCGGCAATCCTTATGACATGAGGTATGACCGCACATACTCTCTGGATTCTATGCCGCAGGAGTATACATCTTTCGGTGTGGGAGACTTTCGCGTAAACAGCATAGCGGCATCATGTTCAGACGGTAGCCGCTGTGCGGAATTCAAGTATGTGTCCCATGAAATTGTAAGCGGAAAACTCAGCATACCGGGACTTCCGTCAGTCTATGATGAAGAAGGCAAGGCCCAGACGCTGATAGTGACACTGATTGATAACGCGGCAAACATGGGTATCAAGCTGTATTACGGTGTGTTTGAAGATCTTGATATCATTACCAGATCAGCAGAAATAATCAATGCCGGTTCAGAAATGGTGTGGCTGCGCAAGGCATCCTCCATGTGCCTCGATCTGCCTTATGGAAACTGGGATCTGATCCATTTCCACGGCAGGCACTGCATGGAACGTCAGGTAGAGCGCATAAAAATGTTCCACGGTGTCCATACTTTTATATCAGGACGCGGAATGTCGAGCCATCAACATAATCCTTTTATAATCATATGCGATCATGATGCTACCGAAGACAGCGGCATATGCTACGGCATGATGCTCATGTATTCGGGAAACCACAAAACTGAGGTCGAACGCGATCAGTTCGAGAGCGTCCGTGTAGTAATGGGACTCAATGACGACCGGTTCCGCTGGGAGCTTGAGCCGGGCACATCGCTTCATACACCTGAAGTGATACTTACATGCGCTGACGGACTGACTGAGCTTTCGAATAATTATCACCGCTGCATACGCAACAACGTAGTGAGAGGAAAGCATAAACTCAGCCACAGACCGGTGCTTGTCAACAACTGGGAAGCAACATACTTTGATTTCACAGAAGACAAACTCCTTGAGATCTGCGGTATAGCCAAGGATCTCGGTATAGAGATGTTTGTGCTCGATGATGGCTGGTTCAGAAACAGAAAAGATGACAACGGCGGCCTGGGCGACTGGGTGGTTGACACAGATAAGCTGCCGAACGGGCTCGGAGGTCTGATCTCAAAGGTCAAGGGAATGGGCCTTAAGTTCGGACTCTGGATAGAACCGGAGATGATAAGCGAAGATTCAGATCTGTACAAGGCACATCCTGAGTGGGCCCTGACAGCTCCGGGACGGGCACCTATGATGGCGCGCAACCAGCTTGTGCTCGACCTGTCAAACGATGATGTGCATGAATATTTATATAACACCATAGCCGGACTGCTCAGGGACTACGATATAGATTATATAAAATGGGACTTCAACCGTCCGATATCTGATGTTTACTCACATTCGACTCCGTCAGCCAGACAGGGCGAAGTACCTCACCGCTATTATCTGAGCCTTTATAAATTGTACGACAGGCTTACCACGGAATTCCCGGACGTGCTGTTCGAGGGATGCGCGGGCGGCGGCGGACGTTTTGACGCGGGCATGCTTCAGTACTCACCGCAGGTATGGTGCTCAGATAACACAGATCCGGTGGCGCGGCTTACCATTCAGTACGGCACCTCGTTCGGATATCCATCCTCTTCAATGGGAGCGCATGTAAGCGCATCACCGAATCATCAGACAGGACGTAAGACGCCTCTGTCGACACGCGGTGTTGTGGCAATGGCCGGTACATTCGGATATGAGCTTGATCTTACAAAGCTCACAGTGGAGGAATGCGGCGAGATAAGAAATCAGATAAAGCGATATAAGGACATAGAACCTGTGGTCCATGGCGGACGTTTATACAGGCTGAGTGACCCGTCGGAAAACAGCAGGTACTTTTGCTGGGAACATGTAAGTCAGGACAGAAGCCGCTGCATACTTAGTGTTGTCGTGACTGATCCGCAGGCAAATTACACTCTTGTACATGTGAAACTTAAGGGACTGGATCCGGATGCGATGTACTCTGTCGGAGCTGAGTTCGAATGCCGCGGCAGTACTCTGATGCAGAACGGATACACCTTCCCTCAGCTGACCGGGGATTATCCGGCACAGCAGTTGGATATAATCAGGATATAACAGGGAGAAAGACAATTGATCAGTAAGGAACTACAGCAGGTAAGAGAATACGAAGAACGTGAATCGGCGCTTGTTACCGGAGAAGAGCGCCCGGTATTTCATTTAACACCGCGCATAGGATGGCTCAACGACCCTAACGGATTCTCCTTCTATAATGGCGAATACCATCTTTTCTACCAGTATCATCCGTACAGCTCATACTGGGGCCCTATGCACTGGGGACATGCAGTCAGCAAGGACCTGATAAGCTGGAAATACCTTTCTGCCGCCATGGCCCCGGATACGGAGTACGACGGCGCGGGGTGCTTTTCGGGTACAGCGATGATATTGCCGGACGGAAGACAGCTCCTCATGTATACGGGCTGCGGAGACAACAGCAAGGACCCACTCGGAAAAGGAAGATGGCTCCAGACACAGTGCGTTGCCGTTTCGGAAGAACAGGATGACGGAAGCATTGAGTATGTGAAGTGCGACGGCAATCCCGTGATCGATATATGCGATCTGCCGGAGGACTGTGACCCGTACGAGTTCAGGGATCCGTACATATGGCGCACCCCGGACGGCACTTACAGAGCGCTTGTTGCCGCAGGCAGGACAGGTGAGATAGGCGAAGACGGGAACTACGTGCATGAAAAGGGTACGCAGCTTATCCTGTTCAGGAGCAAAGACTGCTTCAACTGGGAGTTCGGAAAGGTGCTTTTTGAAGACCACCGCAAGATAGGCGTCATGTGGGAATGTCCGAATTTCTTTGAACTTGACGGCAAGCATATACTGATCGCCAGCCCTATGGACATGCACGCTGAAGCTGATGAAGCGATCGGCTCGGTAAGATTCCCTCAGGGCAGCAATGTATGCTGCATAGCAGGGGCATATGATGAAGAGACGGAAACATTCACCCCGGACGGCGGCTATGAGCCGGTAGATATCGGTCTCGATTTTTATGCGCCGCAGGTGATGGAGGCTCCGGACGGCAGACACATAATGATCGGCTGGATGCAGGACCCTAAGAACGGCAACTTTGTCAGCGCGCAGGACGACATTTCAAGACCGGGACTTCTGTATGCTGTTCCTATGGATCATCCGGACGGATATGTCCACGGACCGGAAGGCTCGCATACATTCGGCCAGATGACTGTTCCGAGAGAACTGAAATACAGAGACGGAAAGCTTTATCAGTGGCCGGTCAGGGAGATCTGCGAGTACAGAAAGGACAGACTGGATTATGACGGTGTGCTGCTCAAAAATGAGGAGCGCAGTTTTGACGGAATATCCGGCAGGTCAATAGAGCTGGAAGTAGTGATCGCTCCGCGTGAGCCGGGCGCCCCGCTCTACAGGGAGTTCCATATAGATTTCGCCAAAGATGAAGAACACTTCATAAGGCTCAGCTATAAACCGGCAAGATCGCTGATCACGATCGACAGAAGCCGCAGCGGCCAGTGCAGCGAGATCACTGCGAGGAGAAGCTACAGGGCGGCGTATGCTGACGGCAGCCTCAGCCTGAGGATACTTATAGATAAATGGAGCGCTGAAGTATTCGTCAACGGAGGTGAGCAGGTCATGTCGCTCACTTATTACACTCCTGCAGATGCAGAAGGTATCACGTTCTCGGCTGACGGTACAGCAGCAATGGATATAACAGCATATCATATACAAAAATAGAGCGATTCAATGTATAATTATCTCATCTGAAACAACTGCGGAAAGATAAAGGGGAATTAATATGATTGATATAATTACACTCGGAGAACTTCTGATAGATCTTACTCAGCGCGGTTCTGACGAAAACGGAAACGGAGAATTCACTGCATATCCGGGCGGTGCTCCGGCGAACGTAGCTGTTGCAGCTTCAAGACTCGGAGCTTCAGCAGGCTTTATCGGCAAGGTCGGTGATGATGCTTTCGGACGCAGCCTTGCAGATACACTGAAGAAAGATAATGTCGACATAAAAGGCTTATATTATGATGATTATCAGCCGACAACCATGGCGATAGTTTCGGTAGACGAGTCCGGTGAACGTGATTTTTCGTTTTACAGAAAGCCGGGCGCAGATACTCAGCTGACAGTAGAAGAGGCTGTAGCAGCCCTGGCAGATCTTCCGAAGATCCTGCATGTAGGTTCGCTGTCGATGACTACTTCGCCGGGAAAGGAAGCGTGTGTAGAAGCTGTTAAATATGCGAAGGATAACGGCTCGGTAATAAGCTATGACCCTAACTACAGGGCGGCGCTCTGGGACAGCGAGGAGCATGCCATCGAGATGATGAAGGTGCTTCTCCCTTATGCTGACATACTTAAGGTGTCAGATGAAGAGATGGTCATGCTGACCGGAACAGACGACTTCGAAAAAGGAAGCCTTGTACTTGCTGAGTATGGCTGCGGCCTTGTCATGGTGACCCTCGGCGCAGACGGTGTTTTCGTCCGCATGGGAACTCATACTGCAACAGTGCCTGGATTCAGCGTAGAAGTGGCTGATACCAATGGCGCGGGCGACACCTTCCTTGGAGCCATGCTCATGCAGATCGCGAAAGGCGTATCAGGATCTGAAGATGTATGGTCGCAGCTGCTGGACATGGTGCGCTATGCCAACAAGGCTGCGTCACTGACCTGCTCTCGTCACGGAGCAATTCCTGCAATGCCTACACTTGCCGAAATGGAGAAGGAATTCAATGAGTAAAGAATCCAAACCAAAAAGAAAAAGCGTATTTGATGAAAGACTGGAGAAATACCATGATGAGCTCAAATGGCTCTACATGGAACTGTACAATGATGAGGAGGCCTTTGAATACTTTCTGAACATGCTTCGCAGAAGCTTCAAGGAGCGTAAATCGTCGCTTCGCAGTGTTGATGCCAGACGTTCAGCTCATCCTGACATGCATCATTCCAACAAGATGATGGGCATGATGCTTTATACGGAGAATTTCGCGGGAAACCTGCCGGGTGTCAGAGACAGACTTGATTATCTCAGGGAGTGCGGTGTCAAGTATCTCCACCTGATGCCGCTTCTGGACACACCTGCAGACAGCGCAAGAAGTGACGGCGGATACGCAGTCTCTGATTTCAGAAAAGTAAGGCCTGATCTCGGTACTATGGAAGATCTCGAGAAACTCGCAGGAGACTGCCACAAGAGAGGGATAAGGGTATGTCTCGATTTTGTGATGAACCATACGAGTGACGAGCATGAATGGGCAAAGGCTGCAAGGGCAGGTGATCCTGAAGCTCAGAGCAGATACTTCTTCTATGATAACTGGGATATCCCGAGACAGTACGAGCAGACGATGCCGCAGGTATTCCCTGAGACGGCTCCGGGCAATTTCACGTATTTTGAAGACTTCGGAAAGATAGTCATGACGACTTTCTATCCGTTCCAGTGGGACCTTAACTACGCGAATCCTACAGTCTTCAACGACATGACAGAAAACCTGCTCTACCTGGCAAACAGGGGAGTAGATATAGTAAGGCTCGATGCTGTTCCGTATATCTGGAAAGAACTGGGCACTAACTGCCGCAACCTGCCGCAGGTGCACACGCTTGTCCGCATGATGAACATATCCTGCAGGATCGTATGCCCGAGCGTACTGCTCCTTGGCGAAGTCGTAATGGAACCGAGCAAGGTTCTCCCGTACTTCGGCACTGAAGAAAAGCCTGAATGTGACATGCTCTACAACGTTACCACCATGGCTTCCATCTGGCACACCATGGCTACACGCGACGTAAGACTGCTCAGACATCAGCTGCAGCAGATAGAAAACCTGCCTTCAAACTGCATATTCCAGAACTATCTCAGATGCCACGATGATATCGGCTGGGGACTGGATTACGGAATCCTTTCACAGTACGGCATGGGCGAGGCTTCACACAAGAAATACCTCAATGACTGGTTCACGGGAAAGTATTACGGAAGTCCTGCAAGGGGCGAGCTGTATAACGATTCGGAGTGGCTCCGCGATGCCAGACTCTGTGGTACAACAGCTTCTCTCTGCGGGCTCGAAGCTGCCCTGTATGAGAATAATGAGGAATTAGTGCAGAGGTCCATCGACGCTGTCGTCATGCTCCACGCATGCATGCTTACACTTCGCGGCATACCTGTTTTCTACAGCGGTGATGAGATCGGGATGCTGAATGACTACGGATATCATGATGACCCGGGCAGATGGGCAGACAGCCGCAACATACACAGAGGAAAGATGGACTGGGAGAAGGCAGAGGAAAGAAAAGATCTCTCCACTCCGACAGGAAAGATCTTCCATGAACTGCGCGAGCTCGTTATGATACGCAGATTCAACGAAGTATTCCATTCAGACGCCCACGTTTATCCGATCGATACGGGTGACAACAGAGTGCTTGGAATAGCCAGAGACTACAAGGGAAAGCGCATGCTCGGCCTCTTTAACTTCTCACCGGATGAGGTGTGGGTAGACGCATGGACCGGCGGAAGCATGATGAAACCGTACGGATTCCGCTGGATCCTTGAAAGATAATATAGTAACTAAAGATTTGCTTCAGATCAGATCCGGTTCGGATTCCTCATCCGGACCGGATCTGTCCGGCAATTCGAAATCAAAATACGGAGCAAGAGGCTTCATCATCAGCTTTGAACAAAGATAAGCCGTGCCGCCGAAAAACAAAGCTGGCCACAGTACGATGATGCGGCTCAGAATGAACGGGGCAAAAGCCAGCAATGCTACCGGGACCAGCCACAGCACACACATGACAAGTGTGCGCGGCAGCCATGAAATGCCTAAGTAAAAGGCGTTTTTTATTGTCTGAAAAATACCGTTCTCAAACTGTGACGTGAGCGCGAATGCCCACACTGCAGTGATCATCCATATGATCATTCCTATTACCGCTATGATGCGCTGGATGCGTGCGGACGGGCTTCCCGATGCAGAGAGTACGACCAGATCAAATATAAAAACAGCAGCAGCCAGAAGGAACAGCAGCCAAAGCAGCGTGCCGTTCTTCAGATTGCTGCGGAAGTAGCGGAAGAAGTGGCGTGAGCGCCAGTTGCCTTCCTCGGTATTCATGTTAAGTACGCATCTCATCAGGGCAGCCGAAGCGGCACCCATCGTGATGACGGGGATCGAACAAATCGTCCAGAGTATGCTGAGCATGGCAATATCAGCCATCCTTCCGAACAATGCCCAGATGGGAGTCTCAGAATCAAACAGTCTGTTAATAGCTATACCTCCATATATGATGGGACAGAGATCCAGAGCGGATCGCCGTCACAGTGTATGAGTCCGCCGGAAACGCTTACCTTGCCGCCTCCGAACAGGTCGTCGTATACTCCGTCAGGAAGGTCCACCGGAACATCCCCGGAAAGACCCCTGAATGAGAAAATGCCTGTCTTGCAGTTTATCCTGTCATCTCTTGTGAGTACGGCAATATCTTTTTCATCATCTGTCTCAGCAGTAAATATATCATCTGCTGAGAGAGTTTCTTTCTTAAGTTTTGCAAGCTTGCTGATGAGATCCGAAATGTCTGCTCCCGCATCCCAGTCAACAAGGTCACGGTCGAAGAGGGAAGGCGTGTGCGCGGCTTTCACTTCCTGTCCCCCGTAGATAAGAGTCGTTCCTTTGAGGAAAAAGATCAGCGCTGTAAAGTTCCTGAGCGCCTGCTCGTTTGCCGCTCTCGGAGCAAAACGGGCTGTATCGTGGTTCTCCAGATAGCGGAGCTTGTTATACGTCTTAGGATATGCGAAATCCTGGAAGCACAGAAGATCCATCCAGTGTGACAGGCTGCCTTTTCCGTCAACATACTTATCGAAAGATTCGCGCACATCGTACTCATACTCGATGTCGAATGCTTCAAAGGCCTCGGTATCGGTAGCAGAGTACATTCCGCGTCTCCGGCATTCCACACTGAAACCGCGGTAGACGCTCTCGGCAAGCCAAATGAAATCAGGTTTTATTTCAGCGATCTCCCTGCGGGCTCTTTTCCAGAATTCCACCGGAATGAAAGACGCCACATCGCAGCGGAACCCGTCCACTATCCGTGCCCATCCCTTGAGCGACTCTATCTG
>CACYLW010000006.1 GCA_902775345.1 uncultured Eubacteriales bacterium
GTACTTTCTGTTGAGTACTGATGTGATTGCTGCTGTAAGAGTTGTCTTACCGTGGTCAACGTGGCCGATCGTACCAATGTTGATATGCGGTTTGGTTCTTTCGTATTTCTGCTTAGCCATTTTTATCTCCTTTAATAAGTAGAAAATAAATATTGTTTTAAGTTTGCTTCTTTATATTTTGCGGAGCGTATCCGCCCGCGCTGAGTCCGGAACTACCTGATCATTTTGTCGGCAAGCGATTCCGGCAGCTTTTCGAAGTGGTCGAACTGCATCGTGTACACGCCTCTGCCCTGCGTCTTGGAACGGAGGTCCGTCGCGTAACCGAACATCTCGGAGAGCGGCACGTAGCCTCTTACTACGGCTGCGCCGTTCTCGATGTCGGATCCTTCGATCCTGCCGCGCCTTGAACTGATATCGCCGATGATATCGCCCATATGGTTGTCAGGCACGGTGACCTCTACCTTGAAGATAGGCTCGAGCAGTACCGGCTTCGCTTTCATGACGGCTTCCTTGAAGGCCTTTGAGCCTGCGATCTTGAATGCCATCTCCGAAGAGTCGACTTCGTGAAAGCTTCCGTCGTAGAGCTCTACGCCCACATCCACAACGTTGTATCCTGCAAGCGGTCCTGCCTGCATCGCTTCTTCGATACCGGCCTGTACACTTGGGATATACTCTCTCGGGATCGCTCCTCCGACGATGGAGTTCTTGAATTCGAATCCTTCGCCCGGCTTTCTCGGATAGAGTTTGATCTTGACGTGCGCGTACTGTCCGCTTCCGCCTGTCTGCTTCGCGTGCTTGCAGTCCACGTCGGCCATCGCTGTAACAGTCTCCTTGTAGGAAACCTGCGGTCTGCCGACATTGGCCTCTACCTTGAATTCTCTCAAGAGTCGGTCAACGATGATCTCCAGATGGAGCTCGCCCATTCCGGCGATGATGGTCTGACCCGTTTCAGGATTTGTATAAGTCCTGAATGTAGGGTCTTCCTCAGCCAGCTTGGCAAGCGCGATGCCCATCTTTTCCTGACCGATCTTGGTCTTAGGCTCGATCGCGATCTCAATGACAGGATCAGGGAATTCCATCGACTCGAGCACTATAGGGTGCTTGTCGTCGCAGAGTGTGTCGCCCGTAGTCGCAAACTTAAGACCCACCGCCGCAGCGATGTCTCCCGAGTAGACTGTCTCCAGCTCGCTTCTGTGATTGGCGTGCATCTGCAGGATACGTCCGAATCTCTCCTTGCGGTCTTTCGTCGCGTTGTATACATGCGAGCCCGAATTGAGAGAGCCCGAGTATACCCTGAAGAACGCCAGCTTACCCACATACGGGTCAGCCATGATCTTGAAAACGAGTGCTGAGAACGGTCCGTCGTCTCCGGCCGCTCTTTCTTCTTCCTTCTTTGTATAAGGGTTCTCACCCTTGATAGGAGGAATGTCGAGCGGTGACGGCATGTAGTCCACGACTCCGTCGAGCATCAGCTGAACGCCCTTGTTTCTGTAAGCCGAACCGCAGAATACCGGATACATGTTGCCATTGATGGTTTCGCGGCGGATCACACGCTTGATGTCCTCTGCCGGCATATCTTCGCCCTCGAGGTACATCATCATGAGATCCTCATCATATTCGGCTACAGCTTCGAGCAGCTTGTCTCTCCATGCCTTTGCCTCTTCAAGCATATTCTCAGGGATCTCTTTCTCTTCGTATACCTTTCCGAGGTCATCGTCATGATAGAGCTCAGCCTTCATCTTTACCAGGTCGATGATGCCGATGAAATCAGCTTCGGACCCGATAGGCAGCTGTACTGCGACTGCGTTTGCCTTGAGCCTGTCACGGATCATGTCGAGTACGTGGAAGTAGTTCGCTCCGAGGATGTCCATCTTGTTAACGAAGATCATGCGAGGAACTCCGTACTTCTCGGCCTGTCTCCAGACTGTCTCGCTCTGAGGCTCGACGCCGCCCTTGGCGCAAAGCACCATTACTGCTCCGTCGAGAACTCTCAGCGATCTTTCAACCTCAACTGTGAAGTCGACGTGTCCCGGAGTGTCGATGATGTTGATCCTGGTATCCTTCCACTGAGCAGTAGTAGCGGCGGAAGTGATGGTGATGCCGCGTTCCTGTTCCTGCTCCATCCAGTCCATGGTGGCTGCGCCCTCATGGGTCTCACCCAGCTTGTGGGTGCGTCCTGTGTAGAAGAGGATTCTCTCCGTTGTAGTTGTCTTTCCGGCATCGATGTGAGCCATGATACCGATATTGCGTGTTTTTTCAAGAGTAAACGCTCTTCCCATTACTCCCTCCTTTCTCACTGCTTAACTTGTGATATAACTGTTTCTCCAGATTAGAATCTGAAGTGTGCGAATGCCTTGTTGGCCTCTGCCATCTTGTGGGTATCTTCCTTCTTCTTTACGGATGATCCTGTGTTGTTGGCAGCGTCCATGAGCTCGCCTGCAAGTCTGTCAGACATCTTTCTCTCGCCTCTTGCTCTTGTGTACTTTGTGAGCCATCTGAGACCGAGTGTCTGTCTTCTTTCAGGTCTTACTTCGATAGGCACCTGATAGTTCGCACCACCGATTCTTCTTGCTTTAACTTCGAGAACTGGCATGATGTTGTTCATTGCCTTCTCAAATACCTCGAGTGGATCCTCGCCTGTCTTTTCCTTGATGGTATCAAACGCATCATAGACGATAGTCTGGGCAACGCCCTTCTTGCCGTCGAGCATGATGCTGTTGATCAGCTTGGCAACTACTACGCTGCCGTAGACAGGATCAGGAAGAACCTCTCTCTTAGGTGTGTTACCTTTTCTTGGCACTTCTCTTCCCTCCTTTGGAATTTAAGTCGGTACTCGTTGACTCTGCACGATCTTCTTCGGATGACTGATACCGTCACCTTACTCGTACAGCAGCCCCCGCGGCGCTCTTTTATGATAAAAAGAATGCCTTCTGTACTTCTAAGTTGTTGATTGTTTTACTGAAGGGGCTCAGCCCCCTTAAGTCAAGGTCTTCTATATTACTTCTTGACCTTAGGTCTCTTTGCTCCGTATTTGGAACGACCCTGTCCGCGGTTTGCAACGCCGGATGCGTCGAGTGTACCTCTGATGATGTGATATCTTACACCCGGGAGGTCCTTAACTCTGCCGCCTCTTACCAGAACAACGCTGTGCTCCTGAAGATTGTGTCCGATACCAGGAATGTAGGCTGTAACTTCCATTCCGTTTGTAAGACGGACTCTTGCAACTTTACGAAGAGCGGAGTTCGGCTTCTTCGGTGTGACTGTCTTAACTGCTACGCATACGCCTCTCTTCTGAGGGGAGTTAACGTTGGTAAGAGTCTTGTGAAGTGTGTTCATGTTCTTACCGAGTGCAGGAGCTGTCGACTTCTTTACCGAGCTCTGTCTGCCCTGACGTACTAACTGGTTAATGCATTTTTTGTGGTTTTTTGTCCGAGCAAAATCTTTTGCAAACGACCGCACGCCGGATATGCTCCTGAACGGAGTTGCGGAGCAGCATCGCAGCAAAAACGTTTCGCACATCTTTAATAATCAGCCCTTAAGCTTACCGATATTACGCAGGCTTGCCGCAATCAATTCCGCGAAGGAGATATCCGGATCGGATGCGGGCGCCGGGAAGAACAGGGATAAAAAGAACCGCATACAAATGCATGCGGTTCTTCCATTTCAATTAATGCGGTCTATTCAACGATAGCTTCGACGCCGTATACCTTGATCTCTTCTTCAGGTTCTGCTGCAGCAGCTGCTGCGGCTTCCTCTTCTTCGAGACCTGCGATAACAAGCTCTTCTTCGCTTTCGTCCTTGCCGTTTACGAAATCTGAGTATTCACCGTAGTCGACCTCGACATGTGAGTAGCGCTTCATTCCTGTTCCTGCAGGGATGAGCTTTCCGATCATGACGTTCTCCTTGAGACCCTCGAGTCTGTCGGTCTTGCCCTTGATCGAAGCATCTGTCAGTACTCTCGTTGTCTCCTGGAAGGATGCAGCCGAGAGGAACGACGATGTAGCGAGCGCTGCCTTTGTGATACCGAGGAGCTGTCTGTGAGCTGTGCAAGGCTCTCCGCCTTCTGCTTCAGCAGCCTCATTCGCAGCTTCGATGTCTCTTCTGGAGTACTGTCCGCCCGGAAGAAGTCTTGTATCTCCCGGCTTCTCGACTTTGTACTTGGAGAGCATCTGGCTTACGATGATCTCGATGTGCTTGTCGTTGATATCTACACCCTGATTCTTGTACACTCTCTGTACTTCTCTCAGGAGGTATTCATAAACGCCCTGAACTCCGTTGAGCCTCATGATGTCGTGAGGATCGAGAGGTCCCTTTGTGATCTGATCACCGGCCTTGACTTCCTGGCCGACCTCGACATTGATTCTCGCGCCGAAAGGAATGACGTAGTTTCTCTCTCCGCCCTTCTCCTCAACGATGACGTCGGTCTTGTTGTCTTCTCTTGGCTCGATCGCTGTGACAACTCCGTCGCCTTCACAGATCTCAGCGAGGCCCTTAGGCTTACGTGCCTCGAAGAGCTCCTCTACTCTCGGGAGACCCTGAGTGATATCGGAACCGGCAACGCCGCCCGTGTGGAATGTTCTCATGGTCAGCTGTGTACCCGGCTCACCGATGGACTGAGCAGCGATGATACCGACAGCTTCACCCGCCTGTACCAGTCTGCCTGTAGCCATGTTCTTGCCGTAGCACTTAGCGCAGAGTCCCGTCTTAGCACGGCATGTCATTGCGGATCTGATCTTTACGGTCTCGATGCCGCGGTCTTCGATGACCTTAGCCATGTCGTCATTGATGTACTCGTTTGCAGCCACGAGGACTTCACCGGTCGCAGGATCAACAACGTCTTCGCTTGCATATCTTCCCGCGATCCTGAGGCTGAGCTTTTCGATCTCTTCTTTTCCGTCCCTGAACGCTCTTACTTCGATACCATCTTCAGTACCGCAGTCCATCTCATTGATGATGATGCTGTGCGAGATATCTACAAGACGTCTTGTCAGATATCCGGAGTCAGCTGTTCTGAGCGCGGTATCGGTAAGTCCCTTACGGGCACCGTTCGATGAAATGAAGTATTCCAGTATGGACAGACCCTCACGGAAGTTGGCCTTGATAGGAATCTCTACCGTATGACCGGTAGCGTTCGCCATAAGACCTCTCATTCCGCCGATCTGGCTGATCTGGGATTTGTTACCTCTGGCTCCGGACTTCGCCATGATGTAGAGGTTGTTCAGTGAACCCAGATTGTCCATGAGTGCGTCAGCCGTATCTTCAGTCGCCTTTCTCCAGGTGCTGATGATGCTTTCGTATCTCTCCTTGTCGGACATGAGACCCTTTCTGTAGAGAGCCTCGAACTGGTCTACCTTGTTCTCTGCTGCGCTTACGATGTCCTTCTTTGCAGCCGGGATCTCCATGTCGGAGATACTGATCGTTACTGCTGACAGAGTCGAGTAATGGTAGCCTGTATCCTTGATGTAGTCGAGCATGAGAGCTGTCTCGGTGTTGCCGTGAGCCTTGAAGCATGCAGCAATGATCCTTCCGAGAGCCTTCTTGTCGCAGAGGAAGTCAACTTCGAGTGAATATGGATCCTTTGATCTGTCAACGAATCCGAGGTCCTGCGGAAGTCCCTGGTTGAAGATGAATCTTCCTACTGTGGACTCGACGAGTTTTCCCGGATCGCCTTCATATGCGAAGCGTCTGACCTTGACCCTGGCGTGGATGCCGACAGCACCCGCGTTGTAAGCCATGATCATCTCGTCATAGTCCGCGAAGCTCTTGCCGTCGCCCTTCTCTGCCGGACGGTCTCTTTCGTCTGTGCCCGGATGAGTCAGGTAGTAACTTCCGAGGATCATGTCCTGAGTCGGGACCGTGATAGGCGATCCGTCCTTAGGAGCAAGGATGTTGTTGACCGAGAGCATGAGGAACCTTGCCTCTGCCTGTGCCTCTACCGAGAGAGGTACATGAACAGCCATCTGGTCTCCGTCGAAGTCAGCGTTGAACGCCGTACATACGAGCGGATGCAGCTTGATGGCCTTGCCCTCTACGAGTACCGGCTCAAACGCCTGGATACCGAGTCTGTGCAGTGTAGGGGCACGGTTGAGCAGAACAGGGTGATCCTTGATGATGTAATCAAGAACGTCCCATACTTCAGGCTCCGCTCTTTCTACCATGACTCTGGCCTGCTTTGTGTTCTGAGCGAGCTCTCTGTTAGCGAGTTCCTTCATGATGAACGGCTTGAAGAGCTCGAGAGCCATCGTCTTAGGAAGTCCGCACTGATAGAACTTCAGGTCCGGACCTACTACGATTACGGAACGTCCCGAGAAATCTACTCTCTTACCGAGCAGGTTCTGACGGAATCTTCCCTGTTTACCCTTGAGCATGTCGGACAGGGACTTGAGCTTACGTCCGCCCGCTCCCTGAACGGCTCTTCCTCTTCTGCCGTTGTCGATGAGTGCGTCGACTGATTCCTGGAGCATCCTCTTCTCGTTACGGATGATGATGTCAGGAGCGCCGAGCTCACCGAGCTTCTTGAGTCTGTTGTTTCTGTTGATGACTCTTCTGTACAGATCGTTAAGGTCTGAAGTCGCGAATCTGCCGCCGTCGAGCTGGACCATAGGTCTGAGATCAGGCGGGATGACAGGGATCACGTCGAGTATCATCCACTCAGGCCTGTTGCCGGACTGCTTGAACGCCTCGATGACTTCGAGAATCTTGACGAGCCTGATCTTCTTCTGGCCGGAAGCCTTCTTGAGCTGTTCTCTGAGCTCTTCCGCCTTCTGATCAACGTCGATATCCATGAGGAGCTTCTTGATGGCTTCGGCACCCATGCCTGCCTCGAAGTTCTTTCCATAGATCTCGCGGGCTTCGTTGTACTCTTCTTCCTCGATGATCTGCTTGTATGAGAATGGAGTGTCACCCGGGTCAGTTACTACGTAGGATGCGAAGTACAGCACCTTCTCGAGTTCCTTCGGTGTCATGTCGAGCACCAGGCCGATCCTTGAAGGGATGCCCTTGAAGTACCATATGTGCGATACCGGAGAAACGAGGGAGATGTGTCCCATCCTCTCTCTTCTGACCTTTGCTTTTGTGACCTCTACGCCGCAGTAAGGACAGATAAGTCCTCTGTAGCGGATCTTGTTGTATTTTCCGCAGCCGCAGACCCAGTCCTTTGTAGGTCCGAAGATCCTTTCGCAGAACAGTCCGTCGAACTCCGGCTTGAGAGACCTGTAGTTGATAGTCTCCGGCTTTGTGACCTCACCGTGCGACCACTTGAGCATCTCTTCTGTTGATGCGAGCTTGATCTGCAGGGATTCAATATTTCTAAGATCCTGGTTGTTATCTGTAATCATGATATTGCCTCCCCTCTCTTACTCTTCATCTTCGAACAGCGATCCGGCCTCGGCTTCCGCCAGGTCTTCAAGGCTGTCCATCTCAACAGCGTCTGCAAGGTCGATGTCCGGCTCGGCAGCACCAAGCGCCAGCGCTTCGATCATCGACGAGATATTGTCGATATCGAATTCATCTTCTTCCTCTTCCTGAGCAGCTTTGAACTCGGCAGCAGCCGCCGCAGCTTCCTCGTCCTGCATCTGCTCTCTTCTTTCGCGCTCGGCTCTTCTGTCGTTTTCACTTATCATTCTGTCGAATGTAAGCGCGCCGTCATATTCCGAAGTCTCTCTGATCTTGATCTCACTGTCATCGCCGGCCTTTGTTCTGATATCGAGAGCAAGTGCCTGGAGTTCCTTGATGAGAACCTTGAACGATTCAGGAATACCCGGTTCAGGGATATTGACTCCGTTGATGATCGACTCGTATGTCTTTGTACGTCCGATGATGTCGTCGGACTTGACGGTCAGGATCTCCTGCAGAGTGTAAGCAGCGCCGTAAGCTTCGAGCGCCCATACTTCCATCTCTCCGAATCTCTGTCCGCCGAACTGTGCCTTTCCGCCGAGAGGCTGCTGTGTGACCAGTGAGTACGGGCCCGTCGATCTGGCGTGGATCTTGTCGTCTACCAGATGGTGGAGCTTGAGCATGTACATGTAGCCTACTGTAACAGGGCTGTCGAAGTACTCGCCCGTACGTCCGTCTCTGAGTCTCAGCTTACCTGTCTCAGGATAGCCTTCCTCCTTGAGGAGCTGGATAACGTCGCTCTCATGTGCTCCGTCGAATACCGGAGTCGAAACATACCACCCCTTCGACTTAGCGGCCAGTCCGAGGTGTACCTCGAGTACCTGTCCGACGTTCATACGGGAAGGAACGCCCAGAGGGTTAAGCATTACCTGCAGCGGCTCACCGTCTTCCTTGAACGGCATGTCTTCCTGAGGAAGGATCCTCGAGATGACACCCTTGTTTCCGTGACGGCCGGCCATCTTGTCGCCTACGTTGATCTTTCTCTTTGTAGCAACATAGACTCTGACTATTTTGTTTACTCCCGGTGGGAGCTCTGTGCTGTTTGTCTTGTCGAAGACTCTTACATCGATTACGATACCCTCTTCACCGTGAGGCAGCTTGAGGGACGAATCTCTGACTTCCTTCGACTTCTCGCCGAAGATGGCGCGCAGCATTCTTGCTTCCGGAGTGAGGTCTGTCTCGCTCTTCGGAGTCAGCTTGCCGACGAGGATGTCATTCGACTTGACCTCGGCGCCGATTCTTACGATACCTTCTTCGTCGAGCTCCTTGAGCATGTCGCCCGGGAGGTTCGGGATATCCCTTGTGATTTCCTCAGGTCCGAGCTTTGTGTCTCTGGCTTCGCACTCATGCTTCTCGATGTGAAGCGATGTGAGCACGTCGTCCATGAGCAGTCTCTCGTTGAGGATGATAGCGTCCTCGTAGTTGTAGCCTTCCCATGTCATGAATCCGATCAGGAGATTCTTTCCGAGGGAGATCTCGCCCAGGCTTGTGGACGGACCGTCTGCTACCACTTCGCCTGCTTCCAGGTGCTCGCCGAATGCGACGATAGGTCTCTGATTGATGCAGGTTCCCTGGTTGGAACGCTTGAATTTGAGCATCTTGTACTCGTCTATTGTGCCGTCGCTGTCTCTTGTGATCCTGACGTAGTTGGCGTCAACATAGGAGACCACACCTGCGTTCTTGCACAGTACTACAGCACCGGAATCGCATGCAGCCTTGTACTCGATACCTGTGCCGATGTAAGGCGCTTCGGTAACAAGCAGCGGAACTGCCTGCCTCTGCATGTTTGAACCCATCAGCGCACGGTTAGCGTCGTCGTTCTCGAGGAACGGGATCATTGCCGTGGCTACGGATACTACCTGCTTAGGCGAAACGTCCATGTAGTCGACTTCCGTCTTAGGTACCATGGTGATCTCACCCTTGATTCCTCTTACGGCGACCTTGTTGTTGACGAAGTGTCCCTCTTCATCGAGAGGCTCGTTCGCCTGAGCAACGATCATAAGGTCTTCGTCAGCAGCAGCGAGGTACTGGACCTCTTTCGTGACGATGCCCTTCTCCTTGTCGACCTTGCGGTACGGAGTCTCGATGAATCCGTACTGGTTGATGATGCCGTATGTTGTGAGCGAACCGATAAGTCCGATGTTCGGACCTTCAGGTGTCTCGATAGGGCACATCCTGCCGTAGTGCGAGTAATGTACGTCTCTGACCTCCATGCCGGCTCTCTCTCTTGAAAGTCCGCCAGGCCCGAGTGCCGAGAGCCTTCTCTTATGAGTCAGCTCTGCGAGCGGGTTGTTCTGGTCCATGAACTGCGACAGCTGTGAAGATCCGAAGAACTCCTTGATGGCTGCGGTCACAGGCCTGATGTTGATCAGCTGCTGAGGAGTCGAGTTCTCAGTGGTCATTCTTTCCCTGATCGTCTTCTCCATTCTTGCAAAGCCGATCCTGCACTGGTTCTGCAGAAGCTCTCCGACTGTCTTGAGACGTCTGTTGGAGAGGTGGTCGATGTCGTCTGTCTCGCCTATGCCGCTGTTGAGGTTGATCAGATAGCTGATGGAAGCGATGATATCCTCGAGGATGATGTGCTTCGGGCTCAGCTCTTTTCTTCTGTTTGCGATGAGCGATCTCAGCTTGTCTTCGTCGCCTTCAGCCTTCTCGATGATGTCCATGAGAACAGGGTAGAAGACCTTCTCGGACAGTCTGTAAGGTGTGAGGTCGATATTTACATACTTAGCAGGATCTACGAAGTTGTTTCCGATGACCTTTGTGATCTGGGTCTCTTCCTCTTCGTTCTTGCTGTATACGAGTACCGACTTGACGCCTGCGTCCTCGATGACCATTGCCATCGGTCTCGAGATGTGTCCGTCTTTCTCAACGAGGATCTCGCCCGTGTTAGGGTCGATGACATCCTCTGCAGCGACTGTGTCGACGAGTCTGTCGTGCAGTCCCAGCTTGCGGTTATATTTGAATCTTCCGACCTTTGCGAGGTCGTAGCGCCTCTCGTCGAAGAGCAGCGCCATCAGCATGGATCTTGCGTTCTCAACTGTCGGCGGCTCTCCCGGTCTCAGTCTTCTGTAGAGCTCTCTGAGTCCGTCAGCGCTGTTCTTTGTCGTATCCTTCTCGAGCGTGCGCATCAGTCTTTCATCTTCGCCGAAGATGGCAATGATGTCTTCATTGCTGCTGAGTGCGAGCGCTTCAGGATCGATGATGCCGAGTGCTCTGAGGAACGATGTCAGCGGCTGCTTTCTCGTTCTGTCGACTCTTACGTACAGGATGCCCTGCGAGTCTGTCTCGTACTCGAGCCACGCGCCTCTGTTAGGAATGACCTGCGAGCTGTAGAGTCTCTGGTTGGACTTGTCGGTAGCAACGTCAAAGTATGGTCCCGGAGAACGGACCATCTGTGTAACGATGGCTCTCTCGGCTCCGTTGTAGACGAATGTACCCTTCTCTGTCATGAGAGGGAAATCTCCCATGAAAACGTCCTGTTCCTTCATCTCACCGGTCTCGCGGTTGATAAGTCTTACCTTTACTGTCAGAGCAGTCGCGTATGTGGCATCTCTCTCCTTGCACTCCTCCTGATCGTACTTAGGAGTGTCGGAGAACTGGTAATCCGCGAATTCCAGGCTTAATGTGTTGGTTGTATCGCGGATAGGAGATACGTCGTCGAGCACCTCGCCGAGGCCCTCTTCGACAAACCATTTGTATGACTTTGTCTGGACGTCAATGAGGTTCGGCATTTCGCAGACCTCATTGATCTTGGCAAAGCTCATACGCTCTTTTCTTCCAACTTTTACTGGGGTTGGCATGTTGTTTGCTCCTTATCTTTCTGTTTGTGGCCGGCATATATAGTCCGTCCGCGAACGTCCTCAAAAGTCCGAAGCGCAATCCGCTTCATCGCTCTTCCATGCGCCTCCGGAAATTCCGCTCCGCTGCAAGCGTGCGGAGTTCCAGTTTCCGGAGTTCGTTTCGTCGTCAGAGCGCTGCCGCGGTGTGCTTCTGCACTTTCTGCGGAGTGTTCGCTGCCGGATTATATATGCCGGACCCTTGAACAAAAAACGATTATGTTTTTGAAAAAGTGCACGTTTTGGCGCCTTTTTGCTTATTTTCAGCGCCCTCTAAACGCGCGAAATGAGCCTCGAAAGCCGGGGCTCATTTTATTGCGTGGGTCGGACTAATATCGCATAGTCCAATTTGTAAGTATTCAGTCGCGGGATGGCCGCGAGCAAATATCCGGCAGAACCGACTTCGCGGCAGCCGGCACTTAGCGATTGACGAGCAGCCTCAGCGACGAGCAGGCGAGGAGCCTGTGCCGGCTGCGACGTCAGAGCTTAGTACCGCTGCGTTAAGCCGCGACGAGGCGGGAGCCGTATCGGTTCGGACGGACATTTGCGAATGGCCATCCGCACCGCGTTTTTAAAGCTTACTGAAGTTCTACTACAGCGCCAACAGCCTCGAGAGCTTCCTTCAGAGCGTTAGCTTCGTCAGGCAGTACGCCTTCCTTTACAACTGTAGGAGCTCCGTCTACGACAGCCTTTGCTTCCTTCAGTCCAAGACCTGTAGCTTCTCTTACAGCCTTGATAACCTTGATCTTTTCCTGTCCGATCTCCTTCAGAACGACGTTGAATTCGCTCTTCTCTTCTTCTTCTGCTGCTGCTGCGCCTGCTGCAGGAGCTGCTACTGCTACTGCGGAAACGCCAAATTCCTCTTCAAGAGCCTTTACGAGCTCGTTGATCTCAAGAATAGTCATGCTCTTAAGAGCCTCGATGATCTGAGTCTTATCCATTGTTTTTCTCCTTTTTCAAATTTTCTGTATGCGGCAACCGTGCCGCTCTGAGTGTGAATTTCGTTAATTAAGCGTCCTTTTCTGCGATCGCTTTCAGTGTGAGGGCGAGCTTTGTCATCGGGCTCTGGATGCTTCCCATGAAACGTGCGATGAGAACATCTCTTCCCGGAATGCTTGCGAACTCCTCGATCTGAGCCTTATCGTATACGTTTCCTTCTACGAATCCGCCCTTGAATGCCATCTTCTTGTAATCCTTGATGGCCTTTGCAAGTACTCTTGCACCGGCTGTAACGTCATCTCCGCTGAATGCGAGAGCCGTTGAGCCTTTGAGAACGTCGCCTTCAGCGAGGCCGGCGAATTCAGTTCCGTCGATCGCTCTCTTGATCAGCGTGTTCTTATATACTGTGAAGTCGACGCCTTCCTTACGGAGATCTGCTCTCATCTTATCGGCCTCGGCTACAGTGAGTCCCAGATAGTCAACTGCTACGATCGATCCGGCTTTTTCGAATTTTTCCTTGATCTCGTCGATGACGACCTGTTTAGCTTTCTTTGCTTCTACAGACATTATTTCTCCTTTCCGGCGATATCCCTTCGCCTAGTTTTGTCTTGTAGGTACAAATACCCCGCGTCATGAAGACAGCGGGGTTCAAATCTATGAATTGTACCTCGGCGGGAAATTAAGCTTTCGCACCCGCTGTCTTAGGTTGGATATTCGTTTTTGTTTGTCTTGTCAGACTAGAGTGTAACTGTTGCAGGATTGATCTTTACTCCAGGGCTCATCGTTGCTGCGATCGTGATGCTTCTGAAATACTGTCCCTTTGCTGCTGCAGGCTTAGCCTTTGCGATTGCCTGGATGAGTGCGTTTGCGTTCTCTACCAGCTGCTCTTCTGTGAAGGACTTCTTTCCGATGATGCAGTGGATGATGTTGGACTTGTCAAGTCTGTACTCGACCTTACCGGCTTTGATGTCTGCGAGAGCCTTTGTGAGGTCCATTGTTACTGTGCCTGACTTAGGGTTTGGCATGAGGCCTCTAGGTCCGAGGATCTTACCAAGACGTCCTACAACTCCCATCATGTCAGGTGTTGCGACTACTGCGTCGAATCCGAACCAGTTCTCGGTTCTGATCTTGTCTGCCATATCCTCAGCGCCAACGAAGTCTGCGCCTGCTGCTGTTGCTTCTTCTGCCTTAGGGCCCTTAGCGAAAACCAGGACTATCTTGGTCTTGCCTGTGCCGTGCGGAAGAACCATAGCTCCTCTTACCTGCTGATCTGCGTGTCTGCCGTCTACTCCGAGGCGGAAGTGCATCTCAACTGTTTCGTCGAACTTTGCGTTGTTAAAGCTCTTGATCTGCTTTACTGCAGTTGCTACGTCTACGAGCTCGTGCTTGTCATAGGACTGCGCGATCTCTGCGTATCTCTTTGATCTTTTCATTCTTTCCTCCTTGTGGTACTTGCGGCTTTCGGCCTCCCACTTCATTACTCAACTACCGTAACTCCCATGCTGCGAGCTGTTCCCTTGATCATGTCTGTTGCTGCCTCGAGGGATGCTGCGTTGAGATCCGGCATCTTTGTCTTTGCGATCTCTTCTGCCTGTGCGAGCGTGATTGATGCAACCTTGTCCTTCTTAGGATTTCCGGATGCGTGCTCGATACCAGCTGCCTTCTTGATGAGGACTGCTGCCGGTGGAGTCTTGCATACGAAATCGAATGATCTGTCAGTGTAAACAGTGATTACAACCGGGATGATCATTCCCTGCTGGTCCGATGTTCTAGCATTGAACTGTTTGCAGAAGTCCATGATGTTAACGCTCTTCTGTCCGAGAGCCGGGCCAACCGGTGGTGCAGGTGTTGCTGCTCCGGCAGGGATCTGCAGCTTGATGTAGCCGTCGATCTTCTTTGCCATTGCTGTCTCCTTTCTTCAGTTTTATTGCAAACTATCTGAGTTTGCTTACCTGCGAGAACTCGATCTCTGCAGGGGTATCTCTACCGAACATCGAGATGCGGACCTTCACGATCTGCTTTTCCGGATTGATGGCTTCTACTATGCCGAGCTGGCCTTCGAAGACTCCTCCGATGATGCGGATCGTATCGCCTACCTCGATATCCAGGTCGATCCTGAGCTTTTCGATTCCCATTCTTACGATCTCTTCCTTTGTCAGAGGGATCGGATCGGAACCGTGGCCAACGAAGCCGGTAACTCCCTCGGTGTTACGCACGAGGTACCAGGTCTCGTTGTTTACGACCATCTTGATGACGACGTATCCAGGGAACAGCTTGCGGGTCTTTACCTTCTTGACTCCGTCCTTGATCTCGATCCTTTCCTCAGTCGGAATAACGACTTCCTGGATGAGATCCTGCATTCCGCGGTACTCGACCATCCTGTCGATGCTCGTCTTTACTTTGTTCTCATAGCCCGAATATGTGTGCACCACATACCACTTCGCGGTACCGTCGCCTCTGAGGCCTTCGCCTTCGAGCGGGGATACGCTTGCCTTTACAGGCTCTCTGGATTCAGTGCTTTCGACATTTTCGATATTATCGATCTTATCTGTCATTTATTAACTCCTTGGGTCAGGACAGTGTTATTCCGAGGATGCCCTTGAGAGCAGCCAGGAAACCTGTATCGATCAGCCAGAATGTGACTGCGAAGAATATTACGCACGCGAACACTACGATGGTGTCAGTGGTGAGCTCTTCTCTTGTAGGCCATACGACCTTTTTGAACTCCTGTCTTACACCTCTGAGGTATGCGATCAGTCCGCCCTTCTTGCCCTGGTTTTTACTGTTCTGACTCTTCTTGTTTGCGGAAGCCTGTACAGCCTTTGCGAGATCTTCCTTCGACTTTTCCTGCTTGCTTCCGTTGCCATTGTTATTAGCCATTTTACGTCTCCGTCTATATCTGGATATAGATTATTTGGTCTCCTTGTGAAGAGTTTCCTTGTTGCAGAACTTGCAATACTTCATGAGTTCGATCCTGTCAGGATTGTTTCTCTTGTTCTTCATTGTATTGTAGTTTCTCTGCTTGCACTCTGTGCATGCGAGGATGACCTTCTGTCTAACGCCTGCTGCCATCTGTTTTCTCCTTAATCTGTCTAATGCTTGAAAAATGCACCTTTTCACTCGAAAACTCGAAGCCTGGTTGCCCAATGCTCCGATTTTCTTCTTAAAGTCGCTCAATGAGTATACTTTGCAAGGGTTTCAATGTCAAGCGGTTTCTGAACCTTTTCAAAAAATATTAGCCGCGCGCTCTTCTGATCCCGTACATCAGCACCGCCGCCGCATTGGACGCGTTGAGCGAGTTGATCTTTCCGTACATAGGGATGGAAAGGACGAAGTCGCACTTCTCCTTGACCAGCCGTCCGACTCCCTTGCCTTCGTTTCCTATGACGATGGCTATCGGTCCGGTGAGGTTCGCTTCGTAGTAGGTCTCGCCATCCATGTCGGCCGCTCCGACCCAGACACCTTTCGCCTGGAGTTCCTCGATCGTACGGGCGAGGTTCGTGACCTGAACTACCGGCATGTTCTCGATGGCGCCGGCGGCAGACAGTGCTACTGTCTGCGTCAAAGAGGCGGCACGCCTCTTTGGGATCACGACGCCGTGAGCGCCGGCGCATTCAGCAGTCCTGATTATGGCGCCCAGATTGTGCGGATCGGATATCTCATCAAGTATTATGATGAACGGATCCTCGCCCGATGCCTCCGCGCGGGCAAACACTTCATCCATATCCGCATATTTGTATTCGCTCACTTTCGCGACCACTCCCTGATGCTTGACGCCCGGAGCCATCGCGTCTATCTTCTCTTTCGGAACGAAATCGACTATGACGCCCTGCTCTTTTGCGAGAGCGACTATCTTCGATACCGAGCCTTCCGAACCATCGGCTATGAACACGCGCTCAACGTCGCGGTCTCCCGACAGCACTTCAACCACAGGATTTCTTCCCGCTACCACTTCGAGTCCGTCGTTCCCGATCACCGCCTTCGGCTCTTCGAACGCTTCATTCATATCGAAGCCGAGCACCCTGCGGCTGTCCCTGCCCGGAGTCTTTCCCCTCGCAGGGCTCTTCGCCCTGGCGCCGGAGCCGCTCTGTCTGCGCGCTCCCGCCGGAGCGAATCTCTTCTTCGGCTCATATGTGTACTCGTCACCGTAATCGCGGCGGTTCTTTCCGCCCCTCTTAGGCGCGCTCTTTCTTTCCTTATCGTTGAATCTCTTGTTGTCTCTCTTGCTCATTGTATGGTTCCCCTGTACGCGTATACCTCGTCGCATCTGAAAGTCAGGTACTTAAGCCCGTTGTTGTCAAACATCATGTGGATCTCCGGTCTGCCGTCCTCAAAGTACAGTTCCGAGAAGACCAGCTCACAGTCAGAGAAGGTATCACCGTCCTCGTCAGTATGCATGCTTACCTCTACACCCTCGTTTTCGAGCAGCTCAGTCCCGTCGAACCTGAACATGTAGACCGCGTCTTCTCCTTCTTCATCCCATCCTTCGATCCTGAGCTCGATCTCTCCGTCCGATACGTCAGCGCTGAGCACGTAGCAGCTTCCCAGCTCCTCCAGCGTATCCATGAATTCTTCAAACTCTTCCGGGATCATCCCCAGCATCTCTTCACGGGCTTCTTCAGCCTGTTCATCGAGCGCTTCGAACTCTTTCTCGTTAGCCTCATCCTCTGCCGCAAGCTTCCTGTATGTTTTTTCTGGCAGGAAGTACATGGCAAGGATCCTGCGGTCCACCGATTCCCTTACCCAGTCGGGAAGATCCGGATCAGGCTCCCTGAGATTGTCACTGTACATCTCACGGAAATTTTCAGCAGCCTCTTCTTCGTCGAAAGGCTCGCGGTTTTCATACGCTTCGAGCTCTTCCTTAAGCATCTCCAGATACTCCGGATCGTCGTCATCTTCAAATGAGAGTTCCGGCGGCTCGTCGTAACACGCCCTGTCTTCCTCGATGCTCTTATCGAGCGCCTTCTGATACAGTTCCTCTATTTCCTCGTCCGAGTATTCCTTGTCGATCACCGGCTCGTACATGGAAACCTTGCCGAGAGACAGCAGCAGTTTATAGTATTCTTTAGTATAGTAACGCATTATCTCTCCTTATCGTCTTTTCTCCCGTAGACCACGAATCTGAATGTGACCCCGTTCTCAGTCACCGGCTCGCTCTCGCTCACCACCTCGTAATCCGGGTCATCGTCGAAACAGGTGATGAACGTATCCGCGTTCAGATCCGCATCCAGCTTCGTCACGTACAGCTTGTCGCACATTCTGTAGAACCTGTTGTACAGGGTCGCTCCGCCGATCAGGAACACGTCGTCGGGATCGTACTGCGAGAGTTCCTCCCACAGCTCGTCCTCAGAGTTAACGACCGTGCAGCGTTCCGCCTCATAAGCAGGATCAGTGGTAAGCACATAATTGATCCTTTTCGGAAGCCCGCGCCTGCCCGGCATGGACTCGAGAGTCTTACGTCCCATCACGACCACCTTGCCTGTCGTGTGCTCCCTGAAGTATTTCATGTCTGTCGGTATCGACGCGAGCAGTCCCCCGTCGCGGCCGATGCCCCATTTATTGTCTGCAGCTACTATGAGATTCATTTATCTTTCCTCTTTACCGGAACCTTATCCGGGATCTTATTCGAAACGGTTGACCAGCATCGCCACCTGCTCATTCTCAAGGGCGTGCCCGCGGTATGAGTAGAACGTGTCGACATTGCACTTGGTGCATACATTGGAGACGGAGATATGATCCGCCGGGACTCCTGCCCTCAGCAGGGTCATGAGGTTCGCCGCCCTCAGATCGAGGTGGTATTTGCCTCCCGGTATCTCATTGCCGTCTGAGTCCCACGCAGGATAGCGGCTGAGTATCTCATCAGCATCCTCCCGGCTCCACTGCGAAGCAAACGCTTCATAGACCTCATCGCCCATTTCGTAGCAGTCTCTGCATACTCCGGGTCCTATCGCCGCGTACATGTCCGCCGGATCGCATCCGAACTTCACCGTCATCTGCGCTATGGCCACCTGAGGTATCCTGCCGAGCGTGCCCTTCCAGCCCGCGTGGACCAGGCCCGAGACCCTGCGCTTCGGATCAACGATGTACACCGGCGGGCAGTCTCCGCCGAAAACCGTCAGCAGGGCGTCCGGGATGTCTGTCACTATGCCGTCGACGAACTGTCTGTGTATGGCAAAAGTGCCGACGGTGGCAACTCCCAGATCCTCTTCACATGTGGCCACATGCACGTAGTTGGTGTGCTTCTGGTCGGTGACGAGTTCCATCTCAAGTGACGATCCAAGCTGGTGCGCCAGTATGTCTCTGTTGGCTCTGCAGACAGGAGCAGCCTCTTCGACCCTCTCGGTCTTCATGACCGCCGATCGGAGTCCCTTTACGCCCGTGCCGCTCTCCTCATCATAACTTATATATCTCGTGCTGAAGAGATTCGGAACTCCGAGGCTGTCCAGCATGTCAAACGAAAGGTACGGTATGCCTTCCGTATGGATGCTGAATACTTTTCTGTCGTCGGAATATCTTAGTTTCATGATTGTCTACTTTCCTCCGGCATCAACTATGCGGACGGCTTCGGCCGCGATCTCGCGGAGCCTCTGTCTCTCGTCAGAGAGATAGAGGAAGCCCAGCAGGGCTTCGAAGCCGGTCGCTATCTTATACTCGCGGGGATCAGCATTCTGCGGTCTCGACATCGAGCGGTGATTGCGCGCGTGCCGGTAAATGCTCTCCTCTTCCTCTGTGAGGAACCCTTCGGCCACCATTGCCCTCGCGGCTTTGGCCTGGCCGGACGCCGATACATATCTCACGGCAGTATGATGTGCCCTGCCGACATCACCCGGCTTTTCCGTCACTATCTTCTCGCGTACGATGACCTCGAATACAGCGTCTCCGAGATAGGCGAGCGTAGTGGAATTCATCTTCTTGATCTGCTCTTTTGTCATGATTCACCTCTCAGCTGCACAATGCACAACAGCCGCTGTCGCGGCTGCATGTCAAACATCAGATAGCTACGGGTATGTTGCGGACCTGCTCTCCGTGCTGATAATTCTCGACCCTGATATCGTCTGTCGTGAAGTCGTAAAAGTTCTTTACGTCAGGATTCAGCGTCACCTTCGGCGCCGGATACTGCGGCCTGGCTATGAGCTCCTTTATGATATCCACGTGCCTGTCATATATGTGAGCGTCCGCGATCACGTGCACCAGTTCTCCCGCCTTGAGATCCGATACCTGGGCCATCATCATCAGGAGCATCGCGTACTGCACGACGTTCCAGTTGTTGGCCGCCAGGATGTCCTGCGATCTCTGGTGCAGGATGCCGTTGAGCGTATCTCCCTTGACGTTGAAAGTCATCGAGTATGCGCACGGCTCGAGTCTCATCTCGGAAAGATCCTCGAAATTATACATGTTGGTCAGGATGCGCCTGCTGTACCTGTCGTTTTTCAGGCACCAGAGCACGTTGTCTACCTGATCCATCTCACCCTGCTTGAATTTGTACTTCCTTGCCATCTGGTAGCCATAGGCTTTACCTATGGTGCCCTCTTCATCAGCCCATTCATCCCAGACATGGCTCTTCAGATCAGCCAGCCTGTTCGACTTCTTCTGCCAAATCCAGAGCATCTCATCAGTCGCCAGCTTTATGGCTGTCGGACGGAGAGTCAGCGCAGGGAACTCCTCCGACAGGTCATATCTGTTTACCACGCCGAAGTTCTTGATGGTGTGCGCCGGAGTGCCGTCTTCCCAGTGCGGACGTACCGGCATCCCCTCGGTGCTGAAACCGTGATCGAGGATGTCCTGACACATATTAACGAAAAGTGTATCTGCCTTGCTCATTTTGTATATTAGTTTCTGATTACCTGTACTCCCTGCGGTGTATCCTTGAGGGTGATCCCCATGGCTGCAAGCTGGTCGCGGATCTCATCCGCTCTTGCCCAGTTCTTTTCCTTGCGGGCTGCCTGTCTCTCATCGATCAGTGCCTGGATGTCATCTCCGAGGCCTTCCTCTTCATCCTTGCCTCCGAAGATACCGAGCACGTCAGTCAGTTCCCTGATCCTTCTGAGCGCTTCCTCAGCGAAGGACTTCGAAGCTCCGTCTTTCACGTCGAGGTTGATCTCTGAAACGAGTTCGAAGATAGCCGCAATACCGTCAGCCGTGTTGAGGTCATCATCCATGACTTCAATGAATTTCTCTCTGTGCTTGTCGAGCGATGCGATCTTCGCTGCTTCGTCTGCCATTGCCTCGTCTGTTCCGTTTGTCTTGAGGAACTCCAGAGTCTCGATGGCTGTCGCGATCCTCTCGTAGCCCTGTTTCGACTGCTCCATAAGAGTGTCGGAGAAGTTGATAGGGCTTCTGTAGTGGCCGCTCAGCAGGAAGAACCTGATGACATCTCCGCTGTAATTTTCGCGGATGTCTCTGACCGTGAAGAAGTTATTGAGCGACTTCGACATCTTCTTGCCGTCTACATTTATATATCCGTTGTGCATCCAGTAGTGCGCGAACGGGACTCCGTTGCATGCCTCTGACTGCGCGATCTCATTCTCATGATGTGGGAAAGTGAGGTCCTGTCCGCCTCCGTGGATGTCGATGGTATCGCCGAGGTGCTTCTTAGCCATTGTTGAGCACTCGATATGCCATCCCGGTCTTCCCATGCCCCATGGTGATTCCCACGCGATCTCGGATTCTTCCTTGCGGGCTTTCCAGAGCGCGAAGTCCAGCGGATCTTCCTTGACTTCTCCGATCGCGATGCGCGCACCGCTCTCAAGATCGTCGATGTTCTGCCCGGAGAGTTTTCCGTACTCAGGGAACTTGCGTGTCGAATAGTAGACATCGCCGTCAGCCTCGTAAGCATAGCCCTTGTCGATCAGGGTCTGTACGAAAGCGATGATCTCCGGAATATGCTCCGACACCTTAGGATGGACGTCAGCCTTAATGACATTGAGCGCCTCGGCATCGTTGAAATATTCCTTTATATACTTCTCGGAAACTTCAGGAGCTGTGATGCCTTCCTCCTTCGCCCTGTTGATGATCTTGTCATCGACATCGGTGAAGTTCTGGACGAATTTAACTTCATAGCCTCTGAACTTGAAATATCTCCTCAGTGTGTCGAACACTACGAAAGGACGTGCGTTTCCGATATGGAAGAAGTTGTAGACCGTCGGACCGCAGACATACATTTTTACCTTGCCCGGTTCGATAGGTACGAATTCTTCTTTTCTGTTCGTAAGAGTGTTATAGACCTGCATTTCTCCTCCTTTTCAGCAAGCGGCGATGCCCATGTTTGCATTCCGCCCGCTCATATCCTAAACTCCGAGCACCGCGCCGATGCACCCCATGATGATCAGCACGAAGAACGGACTCTTTTTATACTTTGCTATCATTATTACTGTTGCAACCAATATGATAACAGAAATCACGTCTACTGGCGAGCCTGAAATCGCGGTAAACAGCCCGCTTAACAGGCCGCTGCCCGCATCCGAGCCGAGTCTTGTCAGAAGCCCGCATCCGAGCCTGCCTTCACCCGCGAGGGACGGCCTTACAAGCGTCGCCGCAGCGGCCGCAATGAGCCCCATAGTCGCCGGCCTTATGCCCGACAGCGCCCCGTTCACGACCTTGCTGTCCCTGAACTTCTGTATCGCGCGGCAGACCAGGCTGACTATTATGAATGCCGGCAGGATGACTCCGAATGTCGCAGCCAGCGAACCGCCGATCCCTGCCGCCTCGTAACCGACATACGTAGCCGTATTGACTGCGAGCGGTCCCGGTGTGATCTGCGAGATCGCCACTATGTTCGCGAATGTCTCCTGGCTCATGTCGAGGAACGGCTGGATGCTGTCGTAGATCAGCCTTACGATCGCGAGTCCTCCGCCAAACCCCAGGAGCCCGACTTTGAAAAAGCTTATGAAGAGCTGCCAGAAAATCATTCAGGCTCACCCCCTTCATCAGCTTTTTCCGCTTGAGCGCTGCCCGCCGGACCTTCAGCTGCCGCCTCATCCGCCGCCTTCGGCGCTGCATCCGCGGCGGCCATTCTGCAGCTTCCGGCAAAAGTGACGACTACGCCAAGCACCGCGAACAGCAGTATAACATATGCCGTATTTATCCTGAGCACGGCTATGAGCACGAACGCAGTTGCCGCAGCCAGCAGTGCCCACTTGTTCTTAATAGCCGCCGGCGCGAGCTGTATCATGGCAACGGCCACCATCCCAAGCGCCGCCGCCCGGAGTCCTGCCATCGCTCCCATCAGCACGCCATTATCGCCGAGCGATGTTATGAATCTGGCAATGATGACGATCATTACAAACGAAGGAGCGGCAACGCCAAACGTCGAGACGATCGATCCCGCCAGGCCCTTCTTTTTGAATCCTACGTAAGTCGCCATGTTTATGGCCACTACGCCCGGCAGGCTCTGGCACACGGCAACAGTGTCCATGAATTCCTCTTTAGTGAACCATTTCTTCTCATTTATCAGCGTATTCTGCAGAAGCGGAAGCATCGCAATGCCGCCGCCGATGGTGAACGCACCAAGTTTAAAAAACACAACAAATAGTTCGAGAAGAATGTTCATAACTTAATAATTATATCAGAGTCGCAATAACGATTTGAACAGTTTTGAACAACGCGCACAAACTTTTTCCGCTTCATGCAGTCGTCTCATACCAGGGATAACGCCAGGTTCATGATGAAATCATGCCGGAGTTATTGATTCAGGCCGCACCTGAACACTTCACTTTTTCAATACTCACTTTTATGCATTATTATTCGCTGAAAACAAGTATCGGGATCATCCAAAAAGGAGTTTGTGTTAAAGAAGTGTAAAAGCTGGGCATTAAAACCTGTATATTGAACTTTTGGCATTTGTCAGTAGGCAGTCCGGCAGAAATACGCCTTCACCGCTTTACAATAATCGGAAATCAGGGTGTTATCGTAAACTGAATAGTATATTCATTTCTCAAAGATCCCGGTAAAGTTACATATATAGTTTTTCTCAACGAAATTTTACACTTTTCTAAAAAAAACTCCTGTTTTCAAAGTCCTGAAACGTCTTTGCATGTTCTTGTTGCGTTTTTGCATGCTCTCGATGTGTGCAGAAGCTGTGCTCCATATAAATTAAGAAGGGCACCGCGATCGGCGCCCTTCTATTGCGTATGTTTTGTATGCGTATGTTTTGTATGCGTATGTTTTGCATCACGCTTTTTCACATTTTGTATGTTTCGCTTTGGATCAGTGAGCGATTAATGAGCGTTCATTGTCTCCTCTGAAAGTCTTGAGAAGAAGCATCTTCCGTCTCCTTCGAGGTCGACAAGCGCCTTTGCCTTAGCGATGGCCTCTTCGACTGTCATGAGCTCGTGTTCGCTCTCGCGGCGCAGCTTGTACTCTACCTTGCCCTCACCGGCAAACTTGCCGACAGTGATCCTGATTGGAATACCGATAAGGTCTGCGTCGTTGAACTTGACTCCAGGTCTTTCATCACGGTCGTCTACCATTACTTCTACGCCGAGCGCCTCGAGTTTCTTTTCGATGTCGTAAGCAACCTGCAGCTGAGTCTCGTCTTTCGACTTGACGACTGTCACGATCACATGGTAAGGAGCAACTGACAGCGGCCAGATGATTCCCTTGTCATCATGGTGCTGCTCTACTACAGCCTGCATCGATCTTGTGATACCTACGCCGTAGCATCCCATCCAGTATGGATGATCAATACCGTTCTCGTCCTTGAATGTTGCGTTCATGCTCTCGGAATACTTGAGTCCCAGCTTGAAGATCTGGCCGACTTCGATTCCGCGTCTGAACTTGACCGGCTTTCCGCAGTGCGGGCAACGGTCGCCTTCCTGCAGTGTCTTGATATCCGTAACGATGTCTCCCGTGTAGTCTCTGCCGTAGCAAACACCTACCAGGTGGTGATCCTCTTCGTTGGCTCCTGCGCACATGTTGACTGTGCCGACGAGCTCGGAGTCTACTACCACGACGCAGTTCTTGAGTCCCATAGGACCGGTGAATCCTGCAACGCTTCCGGTGATAGGTCCTGTAACGTCTTCGTCAGCGAACTCGATGTAGTGCTCAGGTACGTTCAGAGCGTTGACGAGCTTGATCATGTTGAGCTGTCTGTCACCTCTGACGAAAGCTACGACATTGTCCTTCGGCTGAAGGTCTGTGTCGTAAGTCGTGAACATCAGGGCCTTGATGGACTTCTCTACAGGCAGCTTAAGATAGTTGCATACGTCCTCGATGGTCTTTGTTCCAGGTGTGAACACCTTCTGTACCGGCTGCATCTCTTCCTTGACCGGCTCATCGTCAATGCACTCAGCCTTCTCGACTGTAGCAGCCATTCCGCATTCATCGCAGTAGAGGATGTCGGACTCGCCCCAGTCGGAGAGTGCCGAGAACTCGTGGGACTTGCTTCCGCCGATAGGGCCGTTGTCAGCCTCTACGATCCTGTAGTCAAGATCCATACGTGTGAAGATCTTCTCGTATGCGTGGTACTGTCTCATGTATGCAGTGTGCAGATCTTCCTCTGTAGCGTCGAATGTATACGCATCCTTCATGATGAACTCTCTTGTTCTGAGAAGTCCGTATCTAGGACGCGACTCGTCTCTGTACTTGAACTGGATATGATAGAGCGAGAATGGCAGTTCCTTGTAGGATGACCACTCCTTGCGTACGAAGTCTGTGAAGATCTCTTCGCATGTCGGGTTCAGTATGAAGTCGTTGCCGTTACGGTCCTGGATTCTCCAGAGCTCAGGTCCGTAAGCATACCATCTGCCCGTCTCCTTCCAAAGCTCGGCCGGGTTAACGTGAGGCATGTAGATCTCCTGGCAATCAACGTAGTCCATCTCTTCACGGACGATCTGCTCAACCTTTCTTACTGTTCTCCAGCCCAGCTTCGGGAACATGTAGAGTCCCGCAGCTTCCTGCTTTATCATGTTAGCTCTTACGAGCAGCTTATGGCTCTCAAGTACTGCATCAGATGGTGCCTCTCTGAGTGTCTTAAGATGGTTCTTGGATAATCTCATTATTAAAAACTCCCTTCTATTGCGGCAGTAGCCATGGCCGCGATGCCTTCGCCCCTGCCCGTGAACCCGAGTCCCTCCTCTGTAGTCGCCTTGACATTTACGGCATTCTCAAGGATCCCGAGTGTGCTTGCTATGTTTTGTCTCATCTGTTCCATATAAGGCGCCAGTTTCGGAGCCTGCGCGATGATCACCACGTCTGCGTTGACGATCCTCACGTTGCCCAGCATGCCCCTGACCTCTGCCAGCAGCTTCATCGAATCAGCACCCTTATATTTTTCATCGGTATCAGGAAAATGTCTTCCTATATCTCCTAATCCTGCTGCCCCGAGCAGCGCGTCCATCAGCGCGTGTGTTGCAACATCCGCGTCTGAGTGGCCGTCCAGCCCGAGCTTGCTGGGGATCGGGGTCCCGCAGAGTATAAGCGGTCTCCCCGGGACAAGTCGGTGAACATCATAGCCGATACCAGTTCTGACAGCCATATGGATATCCTCTCTGGTCGTTATCTTGTAATTGGCAGTCGATCCTTCGACAAGAGCCACTTTGATGCCCGCGTGTTCTGCGACCATGGCATCATCGGTGGCGATGTAGCCGTCACGCACTGCCAGCTCATGCGCCTTCACGATGTCAGAAAGCCTGAACGTCTGCGGTGTCTGCGTTCTGTAAACCAGTTCCCTTCTGACAACGTTAGTGTCCATTATAGGATATGTTATAGATTGTTTCAATGGCAAACCGTCGATATATTCAGGTTTTTTGCAGTTTGCCATGCGTATGGAATCGCTTGAAGGCAGTGCGGTACAGACAGCTCTGTGGTCTTTCATGCTCTCTATGTTGCGCCTGATGATCTCCTCGCTGATGCCCGGTCTTGCGGCATCATGTATGAGTACGATCGCGTCATCCGCATCTTTTCCTGCTGAAAGCGCATCGCGCATAGCTGCTTCGATGCCCTCCCTGACGGAATCTTCTCTCGTTTCTCCTCCGCGAACTATCGCGATGCTTCCCGAAGGCCTGCCGGTCAGCTTCTCGCATACCGCCGTGATCTCCTCATATATCTCATCGAGGGATCCGTCCTGCGGCGACACCACGTAGATCTTATCGATGTAATCAGGGAAAGCGAAAGCATTTATCGCCGTGCCGAGCACTGTCGACCCATCATAAGGAAACAGCTGCTTCGGCACGTCCATTCCCATGCGTGTGCCCTGGCCCGCTGCTACTATAACTGCACATATCCAGTTTGATATTTTTTCTACCATATTTTCCTATTACAACGGAAATGGCCGATCCTTCTGCCAGCCCCCTTTGCTATATGTTGGATTCGACCATCTCGTCTGCTTCTTCCATTGTGTATCCGCCGGAGTATATAAGTTCGCTCTCAAGTATCTGCTTTGCCGTACTGAGGAGCTTCTTCTCTCCGGTCGACAGCGGTTTTAGTCTGTCCGTCCTGACGAGATTTCTTACTACCGCCGCCACTTCCAGTATATCTCCAGTCTGCATTCGTTCAGTGTTCTCACGGTATCGCTTGTTCCAGTTGGGGTTCATGGGCTCAGTGTCCTGTTTGAGCACCTCTACGACCTCCTTGATGCGCTCCGGCTCGATTATGTGCCTCACACCCAGTTTCTCTGTGTTGTCAACAGGAACCGAAGCCTCCATGCGGCAGTAAGGAAGCGACACATTATAATACATGCGCATCTCACCGAGAAAATCCTTTTCAACGATCTCGGTTATGATGCCCGCTCCGTACATCGGATAAACAATGTAGTCGCCGACCTTAAACATGGACGCTTTCCTCCTTTTATACCAATACCATTATATTCATTTTTGTATCAAAAAGCAAACAAAAATAAATATGTAATATTATCACCTGCATATGAGGTTGTCAATATAAAAGATGTCCATTTGAGAGGCCGGCACATAGCGAGGCCGGTATGTCGAAGCGAGCACTGTGCAGGAGCCGTTTTTTCTGCCGTGCACACACTGCGGTCTCTATGATATACTTACTCCATATATGAATTGTGAAAAAACGGAGGATTTCCGATGAAGAAGATACTGATTGTAGATGATGAAGAAAAGATCCGCGAGGTCATAAGAGAGTACGCGGAATTCAGCGGATACGCTGCTGAAGAAGCCGCTGACGGCATGAGCGCGATCGGCATGGTCAAGCTCAACGATTACGATCTTATCATCATGGATATCATGATGCCTAAGCTCGACGGCTTCAGCGCGGTCAAGGAAATACAGAAGATCAAGAACATACCTGTCATCATGCTTTCAGCCAGGGGCGAAGAGTACGACAAGCTCTTCGGATTTGAGCTGGGCATAGACGACTACGTTGTTAAGCCATTCAGCCCGAAAGAACTCATGGCCAGAGTCAACGCAGTACTCAACCGCAGGGATGCTTCAGAAAGGAACGTCTCGAACATACAGAAGTTCGAAGGACTCGAGATCAACATCGCGGCACGCACGATAAGCGTTGACGGCAAGCGCGTCGAGCTCACCCCGAAGGAGTACGACCTGCTCTTCTACATGATACAGCACAAAAACATCGCTCTCTCAAGGGAGAAGCTGCTCGAAGACATTTGGGGCTATGATTTCTTCGGCGATGACAGGACAATAGACACGCATGTAAAGAACCTGCGCAACTGCCTCGGACCGTACAGAAAGTTCATTGTTACGCTCAGAGGAGTCGGATACAAGTTCGAATACGAGGAGTAGCGGATCACGGGAAATGGCTGACCACACCGGCAAAAACGCCAGAAAGCGCGCACAAAGAAGGGTCGATACCAACAGCATAAAGACGACGACACTTATTTCGTTCGTCGTTTTTGCGCTGTTTCTTGTCATGATCCTCTGGGGCCTGTCCAACTTCTTCCTGAACCGGTTCTACGAACGCGCCAGATCGCAGGAAATCATCAACACGGCCGAAGCCCTCGAGGTGCAGTTCAGGCAGGACCGCGGGAACTTTGACTCTCTTGCGGTACAGACAGCCGGCACAAACGGCATTTACATCCGGATAGACACAGATGATGAGTGCTTTATCTTTGACGGTACCAGAGAGGTCGAGGGAAGCGATGCCTTCGAGGGCGATGTCAGGCGCATCAAGTCAAGGCTGTCCGCCTCCCCTTCCGAAAGCATCAGCGAAACAAGGCGCGATGCTTCAGGCATGGGATCCAGGCTCGTCTATGCTTCATATATAAAAGAAAACGGAGCAGACAACATCCTCTGCATCATCGCCCCGCTTTATCCTGATCAGGTCACCGTAAGGATCCTGCGGAACATGCTCATCTATGTCTCTTTCATAGTGCTCGCCGTTTCGCTGCTCCTTGCCTTCGCTCTTTCAGTGCGTCTGACCTCTCCGATAGAGAAGCTCACGCACTCAGCGACGGAGCTCTCGAACGGCAGCCACGATGTATATTTTGACGGAGGCGGCTTCACGGAAACCAAGGAGCTTGCGCGCGCCCTTAACAAGGCCTCCTACGAGATGGAGAAAACCGACTTTTATCAGCGCGAGATCATTGCGAACGTTTCGCACGACCTCAAGACACCGCTCACAATGATAAGGTCTTACGCCGAAAAGATCATCGACATCACAGGCGACAATCCCGAGAGGCGCAATGCCGACCTGAACGTTATCATCTCCGAAACGGAGCACCTCAACAAGCTCGTCTCTGACATGCTTTCGGTCTCCAACATCCAGTCCAACAACGTGGAGATGCACATGGAGACATTCGATCTCGTAAGTGCGGCCGAGAGTGTATATGAGAGTTTCCGCGTACTGGAATCCGACGGTTTCGAGATGCACTTCCATCCATGCAAGCCGGCATACGTTGTCGGTGACCGCACCAGACTTACGCAGGTGATGACAAACTTCGTATCCAACGCGGTCAAGTACTCGGGCGACAGCAAATATATAGACATCAGGCTCAGCAGAAGCACCAAGAAAGTGACCTTCCACTGCATCGATCACGGCGTGGGCATCCCGTCAGACGAGATAGGACACGTGTGGGACAAGTATTACAGGACTTCCGCAAACCATGAGCGCGGCATAGAAGGGACGGGTCTGGGACTTGCCATCGTAAAGGGGCTTCTCAACCTGCACGGAGCCAAGTACGGAGTGGAAAGCGAAGAAGGCAAAGGCTCAGACTTCTGGTTCGAGATGGAAACAGTCAGAAAGCCTGCTGCCGAAAAGTCTGCGGAAGATACAGAATAAAAAAGATATGGCAAAAAAAGCAAAGACGGTTTTCATATGTACCGAATGCGGCAATGAGTACTCGGCCTGGCAGGGCCAGTGCTCATATTGCGGTGCGTGGAATACCATAGTTGAACACAAGGTGGCTCCTCTTGAAGAGGCTGCTGCCGACACCAGAAGGCGCACCGGCGTTGCCGGACGGCCTGTAAAACTCGGCGAAGTCGGAACACACGACTACACCCGCCTCAGTTCAGGACTCTCCGAACTCGACCGCGTGCTCGGCGGAGGAATAGTCCCCGGTTCGCTCACGCTCATATCCGGAGAGCCGGGCATCGGCAAATCGACCATTATCGCTCAGGCGGCAGGAAAGATCGCAGATAAGTACGGACCTGTCCTCTACGTAAGCGGCGAGGAGTCCGAGGAGCAGGTCAAGCTGAGAGCCGACCGTGTGCTCGGAAGAATAAGTGACTCGCTTTACATCTATCCGGAGACAAACATCGAAAACATCATGGCCGCGTGCGAAAGCATCAAGCCGTGCTTCATCATCATCGACTCCATACAGACCATGTATTCGCAGTCGGCCGACTCGGTAGCGGGCAGCCTCACCCAGATCAGGGAGTGCTCGGGCCAGCTTATACGATATGCAAAGAACCGCAACGTTCCGGTATTCATAGTGGCCCATGTCACGAAATCCGGCGAACTCGCAGGTCCGAAGACCATCGAGCACATGGTGGACACGGTGCTGAGCTTCAGCGGTGAGCGCGACAGAGATCTCAGGATACTACGCTCGTTCAAGAACCGCTTCGGAACTACCGATGAAATAGGCGCGTTCCGCATGACCGAAGGAGGCATGATCGAAGTGCCGGATATATCGGGCAGCCTGGTCGAAAACAGCGACAGCGAAGAAGGCTCGGTGGTATCGGCAGTCTATGAGGGCAGCCGCCCGGTCTTCTTTGAGATACAGGCCCTGGTGACCCGCGCGAATGTCGGCTTCGCCCGCAGGACCGCGATCGGCATCAGCCAGAACCGTCTCAACATGATACTTGCCGTGCTCGAGAAAAAAGCAGGGCTTTCCCTGCTCGACTACGATGTCTATGTGAATGTCGTCGGCGGAATGAACACGGGCAGCACATCTACCGATCTTGCCGTCGCCCTTGCGATATACAGTTCCTTCAAAGGAAGGTCTTCGTCGAGGCGCCTTGTCGCAGCCGGCGAAGTCGGACTCACCGGAAATCTGCGCTCGATACCGAACGCCGACAAGATAGTCCAGGAAGCAGTGCGGCTCGGATATGAAGCCGTGATCATTCCTGAGAACAACGCGAAGCAGTACCGCGGCGGAGCGGATATAAAAGTACTCGGCGCAGCCAACATAAACGACGCCATCCGCGCGTGGCAGTCCAACTGACAATTTCTGAAACAATGAAAAAGAGCCTGCTCGCCCGAGCAGGCTCTTTGATCGTCTGAACTATTCTTCTCCAGGCGCGTGATACAGTTCTACCGGATCCCAGCCTTCGTCCTGATAATACTTGAAGCCAAGATTGTTCAGGTTAACATAGTCTGATACCGTGACCTTTCTGCGCTCCTTGTTCGACTCATCGTCACCGTGTTCAGTCACGAAACTGTCATAGTTTTCGCCGAAGATCTCCTTTGCGCTTGCGTCAAAGTTGCCGCCATCTGCGACTACGTCGAACGCCGTTACAGTATAGTCATCCTTGCTGACATGCATGCATCCGGGATAATTTCCGCCGGAGACGCACTTGAGGACATCATCCTCTCCGTTGTAGTTTTCGGTCCAGAAGTCACCGTAGACGAGATATTCATCTTCCTGTGTCAGATCTTCATGCACGATGTTCACGGTCGGTATGCTGTATTCAGCGGCTTCGTAATCCTTACTGACGGTTTCAGCCATGTATGCATAGCAAGCCGCCTCTATAGGGTCATCGCCGCCATAGCCGTAAGCAGCGCCGTCAACAAGATCGACGACCTCTTCTCCTTCGCCTTCACCGGCTTTTACCATACGCATCTCAACACCAAGGATCTTTGCCACGATAGCATCACCATCATCTTTAAAATCCATTTTGGCATCACCCTTAGTTTTGAATCCGCCATCGGTAAGCGACCATGTGAGATTCGAAACATCCTCCGTACCATCTTCATTGGTGCCTACAAGAGTACCGGTGCCGTCACCGTTCAGATTCAGCGTAAAATTAGTTTCGGCTTCGCCTGTTTCTCCGGCAAACGACAGAGTATCCACTACCCAGGTTCCTACGTACTTGCTGTCGGAGAGATCTTCACCTCCGCTTTCGCCACCGCTGCCGCCGCAGGCAGCAAGTGCGAGTGTCAGGACCATCATCAATCCAATAAGAACAGCGATTTTTTTCTTCATACCTCATAGTCTCCTTTCACGCATATAAGTGTTACTGCTTGAAGTGTTTCCCCGGAGCACTTTCATCGTGAGCTCCCGTCCTTATATTTTTAGCCGCCTGCTTTTCGGCTTTTGCCGCTTCTTTCGCCTCCCTGCGGGCGATCTTTTCGTCGAACTTTGCGTTCCACGCAGCAACGTCATCCCTTTTGATCCTGTTAAACCAGTCGGCCTTTTTGCTGATTATGAATATGATCAGCACAAAGACAGCTCCGCAGACCAGATCAAGAATCAGGTCTCTCACAGTTGACTCACTGGTGATAGTCGTCAGATTGAGCCCCTGCATGTAGAAAATAGCCATGTTATTGCAGATGTGGTACGCCGAGGATATCTCGATGCCTCTGCCGATCCATGCGGAAATCGCAAACACCGTTCCCGAAACAAATATGCCTATCTTTCCTATGGTGTTATACGGATGCGCCATCGCGAAAATTGCGGTCTGCGCCAGAACTGCTATGATCGGCAGCCTGAACCACGATCCGAGAGTCTGCATCAGAAGCCCGCGGAACACGTACTCCTCGGCAATGCACTGAAACGGACCCAGGATAGTAACCACAGCAAAGCTTGCCAGCGTGAACCCCATATGATAATTGCTGATATTATGATGAACAAACAGTTCATCCACGGCAACAGGGACAGAGATGCACACGAAAGCGATCGGCATGACTCTCCAGAACACCTTTCCGCTCCATCCTCCTCTTGAAGATGAATACGATGAAAAAGGCCTGTCGCGCACTATGACCGATGCCAGCCACAGTGAAGGTATCATGACCGCAACGCTTCCGAGGCTTACGACCGACTGCCAGGCATTTGCAAGATCCATGCTGTCATAGTCCGATACCAGGATCGTACGCAGCATCGGCATAAAAGAGCCCGGTGTTGCTTCCTGGCTGGCAGCAAACAAAGTCCCCGCGGTCAGGATCACCGCAAATACTATGTAAAAAATCACGAACAGCAGCCCCACAATGATCGGCTTATACCATTTGTACGACTTGAACTGTCTTCCGTATACCGGATAGGAGTGTTCCCTGGAATTTGAACTGTCGATTACAGGCATTTTTATCCTCCTTCAGCAAGAGCCCCTTTCCTCCCGGAAAAGGGCTCCCTGTTTTAAACTGTATAAAGAATATTACTTCTCTTCCTGCTCCTTCTTGTAAGCAGCGATAACCTTGTCAGCGAGGTTGCCAGGCAGTTCTGCGTATCTTGCAAACTCAACCGTGAAGGATCCTCTGGCCTGAGTCATCGATCTGAGCGCGATAGCATAGTCGAAGAGCTCTGCCTGTGGTGCTTCAGCGTGAAGAACTGTTCCGCGAGGCGAGGAATCCATACCGAGTACCATTCCGCGTCTGTTAGGCATGTCGCCCATGACTGCTCCTACATACTGTTCAGGAACAGTGATCTCAAGCTTCATGATAGGCTCGAGCAGGCAAGGTCTTGCCTCAACGATACCCTTCTTGAACGCGAGCGAAGCTGCGATCTTGAACGATACTTCGTTGGAGTCTACTTCGTGATAGGAACCGTCGTAGAGAACAGCCTTGATGTTCTGTACCTTGCAGCCTGCGAGAGGGCCCTTTTCCATGCACTCGAGGAGTCCCTTCTCAACTGCAGGAACGTAGTTCTTAGGAACCGATCCGCCGAAGAGTTCTTCGCTGAACTCGAGTCCAGGCTCTGTCGATGGCGAGAATCTGATGTGAACATCACCGTTGTCTCTCTGTAAGCGATCTTCTGAGGAACAACGTTTACGCTTACGCCGTATCTGTCCTTGAGCTTAGCCTGGATGATTCCGAGCTGGATGTCGCCCTGGCCGCCGAGCAGTGTCTGATGTGTCTCAGCGTTTCTCTCGAGAACGAATGTAGGATCCTCTTCCATGAGTCTGGAGAGACCCTGAGCCATCTTCTCGTCTTCGTTCTTGTCTGCAGCCTCTACTGCTACGAAGTAGCAAGGTGTAGGGAATGCAGCCGGCTTGACTTCAACCTGCTTGTTCTTAGCGCAGAGTGTGTCGCCTGTCTTTGTGTTCTGGAGCTTTCCGAGAGCTACCATGTCGCCTGCGACTACAGTGTCTGTCATCTCCTGAGCCTTACCTCTTACGAAGAAGACCGAACCGAGCTTCTCAGACTTCTCTGAACGAGGGTTGTAGAGATCTGTACCGGACTTGAGTGTACCGGAAACGATCTTTGCATAGGAGATCTTTCCGAGGAACGGATCAGCGAGTGTCTTGAAGATGTAGACAACGAGGTCTCCTGCAGGATCGCATGCGATCTCGATGTCATTTCCGTCAGCGTCCTTAGCTGCAGTAACGACTGTTTCCGGCTTCGGAACGTACTTGCAGAGTGCGTCGAGAACGCCATCTACGCCGTCGCCTGTCAGAGCGCTCATTGTCATGATCGGCATGATGTCTCCGTTGTGGATACCTGTTGCCAGACCGTGAGCGAACTCCTCGTCTGTGAAAGCCTCTCCCTCGAAGAACTTCTCCATGAGTTCCTCGTCAGCAGCTGCTACTGCCTCGTCGAGAGCGTCCTTGTCATCAAGAGTAACGCATGCGCTGCCGAACTTGTCCTGGATGGCTGCGATGACTTCGTCGAGCTCAACGTTTTCCTTATCGATCTTGTTGATGATGAAGAATGTCGGCGAGTTGTACTCCTTGACAAGATCCCATGCCTTCTCAGTTCCGACCTGGATGCCGGAAGAAGCATCGACCATGATGATCGCTGTAGCGCCTGTCGAAAGTGCAGCTCTTGCCTCTCCTGCGAAATCGAAGAATCCCGGAGTATCGATAAAGTTGAGCTTTGTTCCCTTATACTCTACAGGAACGAGTGTCTGGTTGATGGTGTATCCCTTTTCGATCTCCATCTTCTCATAGTCGGATACTGTGTTGCCCGACTCAACCTTTCCGAGTCTGCTGATAACCTTAGTGTTCAGCAGACCTGCTTCAAGGAAGGTGGTCTTTCCTGTGCTGCCGTGTCCCAGCAGTACGATGTTGCGGATCTTATCGCTTGAATAGCCTTTCATGTGTTCCTCCTGAATGTTGTTTATATCTTTTTTGCTTTTATATCTTTATCTGGTGATACGGCCGCGCGGACCGCCGGTTAACTGTTTTAGAATTCAGCGTTGCCCGGTGTGCGCGGGAACATCTGAACGTCTCTGATGTTGCTCATGCCCGTGAGGTACATGAGGATGCGGTCGAACCCGAGTCCGTATCCGGAGTGGAATACTCCGCCGTATTTTCTGAGATCGAGGTACCAGTCATATGTATCCTCATCGAGTCCCATCTCGCGGATCCTCTGAACGAGAACGTCGTAACGCTCTTCTCTCTGGCTTCCGCCGATGATCTCACCGACTCCCGGTACGAGCATGTCCATAGCCGCGACCGTCTTGCCGTCATCGTTCAGCCTCATGTAGAAGGCCTTGCAGTCCTTTGGATAGTTGATGACGAACATCGGCTTCTTGAAGACCTGTTCTGTCAGATAGCGCTCATGCTCTGTCTGGAGCTCGAGTCCCCACTCTACAGGATACTCGAACTTCTTGCCTGACTTCTGAAGGATGTCTACCGCTTCTGTATATGTGATGCGGACGAAGTCAGAGTTTACGATGTGATCGAGTCTCTCGAGAAGTCCCTTGTCGATGAAGTTGTTGAAGAACTGCATCTCTTCAGGGCAGTGTTCGAGAACATAAGTGATGATATATTTGATCATCTCTTCTGCGATGTCCATGTTGCCGTTGATATCGCAGAATGCCATCTCAGGCTCCATCATCCAGAACTCGGAAGCATGTCTTGCAGTGTTGGAGTTCTCAGCTCTGAATGTCGGTCCGAACGTATAGATGTTGCGGAACGCGAGCGCCATGATCTCTCCTTCGAGCTGTCCCGATACAGTCAGTCCCGCCTTCTTGCCGAAGAAGTCCTTGCTGTAGTCGATGTTGCCCTCTGCGTCTCTCGGAAGGTTGTCGAGGTCGAGCGTTGTCACCTGGAACATCTCTCCTGCTCCCTCGCAGTCGCTGCAAGTGATCTCAGGCGAGTGGACATAGATGAAGTTCTTCTCCTGGAAGAATTTGTGGATAGCAAATGCTGCCACGCTTCTGACTCTGAAAACAGCGGAGAATGTGTTGCTGCGAGGTCTCAGGTGAGCGATCTCCCTGAGGAACTCCATGCTGTGGCGCTTCTTCTGGAGCGGATAGTCGGAGTCTGAATCTGCCTCGAGCACGATCTCGTCTGCCTTGATCTCGAAAGGCTGCTTGGCTTCAGGTGTGAGCACCAGTGTGCCTTTAACCTTTACGCCTGCGCTCAGACGGAACTTCGCTACCTCTGCGAAGTTGGCGAGTTTGTCTGCCTCATATACGACCTGGACCGGCGTGAAGAATGAGCCGTCATTTACCGAAAGGAAGCCGAACTGGTTTGAGCTTCTGTTTCCTCTCACCCAGCCGTAAACCATTATCTCTTTGCCTGCGTAAGCGTCTGTGTTTCTGAATAATTCCCTGATCTCAATATCTTTCATAATTCACTCTATTCACTCTCTCGCGCAGCTCTTTTGCCGCCGCGCGTTTTGCATACTAATATTGTGCCGGCGCACTGCCCCAGCCTGACGATTATATCACAGAGGTGCGGGCATGTCATCAAAAAAGTTTAGGCTGGTGCAGCACACCAGCCTAAAAGATTAAATACAATAACGAGCGCTATGTCATTAGAAACATCTGAACAGATTTCTAGTTGACCCTGATCCTGAATGTCCTGGTCAGTGTTACGCGCGTATAGCTTGAACCACCGGACGCAGTGACCTTGACCCTGACCTTGTACAGTCCCTTCTTGAGTCCTTTTTTGACTGTGACTCTGCCGGATTTACTGTTGATCGTGATCTTACTGTTGCCGGAGACCTTCTTATAGCTCAGCGTGCCCTTCTTTTTTGAGATGGAAAGAACTCTCGTGCGTAATACCAGTACATTTCTCCTTTTGAGAGTAGATGCCTTGACAGGCGCAGTCTTCCCCTTGACAACCATAGGGTTCTTGATCCTGAGCACGAGGCCTTCAGTTGCCTCTGCAAGTGCCGCGTTTGCCGCATTCAGCTGCTCTGTAGTAGAAGCCGGATCCCTGAGTGCCTGCTCGGCTGCTGCAAGAGCTTCCTTGAACGCATCGGCTGTCGGAGCCTTGTACTTGCTCGTGCTGACTTTGCGTCCATCGAGTACGCTGGCTGCGAGTTCACGTACTGCCTCCGTCCGGGCCTCAGCCTTTACAGTTGTCAGCTTAGCCTCTGCCGCCTGCAGCATAGGCAGGATTTCATTCGGAAGATCATGCTTGTCTTCATCCGGAAGTCTGTTATACAGATCGCGGGCATTCAGAATCGCCTCTTCGTCTGTTGCCGTAATCTCATCCGGAAGTGCGCTGACCGCCTCTATGACATCTTCAGGATCGGACGGCACGAGTTTTCCGCACAGGATATCTGCTCTGTTACGGATACGTATTCTAGGGAATGGTCCATCCGGCGCGTTGAATGTGTCATCGTATGAAGCAAGTCCTATTGCAAGTATCTCTTCTCCGACCTTGCATCCCTCTACCTCATTATTGGTAGTGATATACCCGTCGATGAATACTCTTGCCGTCTCACCGTTTTTATCCTTGATCATGATGGTCTGGATGAGTCCGTTCGCCTCTTCGATGCTCTCGATAGTTCCCTTAAGAGAAACCAGCGATCCGAGCATTGACCGGTCGTTGATCTGTGCCGCAGTGACCTCTGTCGGTATGATGCTGCCTTCTCCGATCACCTCGATCGATGCGACCTGAAGCTCTGACTCGCCCTGATAGAAGTCTGTGTAGCCCTCGATGTGGACCTTATCCCCGATCTTGTATTCGCCTGATACAGGGAAGCAGCAGATGCCTGCTGTGTCATCCTGTACGTAGATGCAGTCGAAGAATGCGGTATCCTTATCGAATCCGGATGCATTGGATGTAACAACACCCTCAATAGCATATTCGTGACCTTCCTCGGTCTGAGCCTGAACATCCGCAATAGGAGTGACAGGCAGGTCGCCCTCACTTTCTCTGACGCTTAGGGTGACGTCCTTGGTGTAGGTCTGCTCACTTCCGTTGATTTCCACAACTGCTGTAACAGTTATCTTCATTCTCTTGGCAACATCCGGCTGGAATGTGAATGGCACGTCGACAGTGCCTCCCGCCGGAAGAGCATGACTGTCAGTAACTGTTCCAAGCACCTTGCTTCCTTCAGTTGTGTAGGTTATGGACTTCACTGTTGCGTCAGCATCTTCATTGTTGAAGAATGTTGTTGTTATCGTGGTGTCCGTATTCACTACAGCCGTTGCAGGGACCTGGACATCGTCAATACCCGCCTTGATGCTGCTGCTTACCCAGACCGGTGCTGTTACCGCTTTGTCTCCATCCGACTGAGTGATACGTACGAAGTAGTAGCTGTCTTCAGGAACGATCTCAGCTGAGAATGTACCCTTTTCGAGATCCTTTCTGTCAGACCACGTCTTCACGACCTTGCCCCCGTTGGAGACAAGTTCTACCATTGCTGTCGTATCGACATTGTCAGGGTCGTAATTGGTGATCAGAATGTTGAGGGTCTCAGGTGTCTCTTCGAAAATCGTGCCCATTGGCATTCCGTTGACAGTATAGTCGATATGGAGGTTCTTGTCCTCTGTAGCGTATACGCGTCTTTCCCTGATCGCTTTGTATATTCCTTCCTCAGTTAAATCATTGGAAAGCACTACATCTCTGGCGTCGTTGGCATTGCCCCAGCGTCCTTTGTGATTGTCCTGGTTGTTGGTAGGAGCAACATGCCAGCCTTTATCAAGAGCCAGGATATACTGTTCGTAGCTTGGATAATATCCTCCTGCTCCGATCTGGCCTTCGCCGTTACCTACCTCAACAAGGAACATATGATCATCTGTAGCCTCATCCCAGTAGGAGAAGTCGGCGAAGTTGCCGAATGTGGTTCCAGGATGGTTGAACTGGTTCATCGAATCGCCCTTGTTTATGGTCTCGTAGTAGAGCTTCATTCCGGCATCTCCGGACTTGTTGTTGAGCTCTGCATTGTTTCTGGATACCAGTCCGTCACTGTCGAAAGTATTGATGTGGCCAGGTCCGCCGGACCATGTCATCTCAAATCCACCGATAGCGACTATGTCATTATGTCCTTCGTTGAATTCGGCGATTATTTGCTTATAGCCTTCCCAGAGCGCTTTACTTGCCGGCGTCATCTGCTCCTTGTCATTCAGGGCATCTGCCGGGTTGGCTGCGCTGACAGCATCGAAGTAGTTGGAGTGATCAGTGAACGCCACAAACTGTACGTTAGCGCTCTCCGGAAGAGATGCTACGTAGTCAAGAGCTGTTTCAAGCGTTCCTGATCCGTCTGAGTATGTGGTGTGCGAATGCAGCTGTCCGAAGTACGGCTGATAATCTGATTTTCCTGTGATAAAACTCCAGGTCTTATTGCCTGCCACGCCATCCTTTCTCATGACATGCAGCGCTACCGTGGTATTTCCGGTGGCGAGATCTTCAGACGGCGTATAACTTACAACTCCATCCTCATATGTTACGCCTTCCATCTCCTCATCATTGATCGTCATAGTTATCCTCGGATCAGTTCCTGCATTCCACAGCCTTGCAGATATGACCGGTCTGAGATCATCTCCAGTCTGTGCGTTAGGTTCAGGCTTTAACTCGTCGAAGAAAGGCTGATCATTGATGCCTATGCCCTCCGGCTTGCTGCATGTGTAACTGATCCCAAATCCGTTTGTGACTTCTATCATCAGATCAAAGTGTCCGCAAGGCTCCCCGGTCGCAGGATCTGTTACATCAAGCTCTGAAGCAGGGATCGTGAACGTAAGGTTCTTATAGTCCGATGAAGCTGAATATTCCGTGATCTCCCCTGTTTTTATTACTACACTGTTTTTACCATTAACAGAGTATGTGATCTTTATATTTTCAGGAGCTATTTCCGGACAGAGGTCATCGAGGGTGATGGTCACAGGGAAATCCTGCTCCACATATCTGTAATTCGCGCAGTCGAAGATCGCTGTCGGCACCTGTACGATATCATCATGTACTTTGGTGTCTTCTGCCAGTTCATAGAAGTTGAAGAGGTAGATATCGAGATCGTTGCTGGTCTTGAATGTCCAGCCTGAGAAAACACTCGAGTAGTATTCGATGCAGACAGGAGACCCTTTATAATTTGCTGTTTTATTGAAGATAACGTAACCGCCGTCTTTGCTTTCCAGATACCACTTGGCATTGTTCGGCGCAGATCCGTCTCCCAGAGGTTCTTCAAAGAAAAGTTCCTCGTCGTTGTTTGTAGCCAGATACTTTCCGTTATTCTTGAAAGTATAGTATCTGCCCATGCTGTCTACCGTGAATACATACGCTCCGTTTCCAGGCACTGCTTTGGCAGGACTGGAATCAGTCAGATCGGAAGGTATTGCATCCATAGCATAGTTGGCCGCTTTATACAATCCCAGAGCCAGCAGCGTTGAGTCTTTGGCTGTCTGATCGTTATAGATCACATATTGCTTACCTTTGGTGAGCACCCCGTCCCATTCGCCGTCATCAAAGTCAGCAACTGCATTTGCAGGATCGACCTTGTAGAACTGAAGCGCAAAATCAGATCCTGCAACGTTCGAGGTGAAGTTTCCTGCAAAGTTTTCTGCACTGTTAGCTTTTATATATGCCGGTCCGGAATTATTACCATTAACGCCTGTCAAGGTTGCGCTTGAAATATTGAAAGCATTCTCTGCTGATTCCGCCGGTGCAACATTCCATGTGTTTGCGCCGTCAGGATAATCAGTATTGACTGTCAGTTCGGCCCACTTTCCGCTCGGCCATACTGTAATGCTGTCAGCTTCATTATCATATGAATAGAAGCTGTAAGTTCCGTCAGTATTTACCTTTACCTTCCATATATAGTCCGAAGTGAACGGCTCCAGCTTGCCTTCGGATGTGATCGTTGCTGATTTTGCCTTAAGGTACCAGTCACCGTTGGCAACACTGCTGACAGCAGTTTTGCGGCTCGGGCTGTAAATGGCAACATACTGTCCATCGGTAAGTTCTTCCAGGCTTGTGATCAGATCTCCTGTTTCGCCCGGATCGCTTCCCTGAGGAGTCTCAGGCTCTGCCCCTTTCTTGTAGAAAGTTATGCCAAATGCGTCCTTGCCCGGTTCCTTTTGTGCATATACCGTGAATCCACCATAGTACTCAAGATGGAACGCACCATAGGTTGAACTCCACCCGGCAAGCTTCAGAAAATAGTTGAAATCCTTCTCATCCGGACCTGTCAGGATAAAGTTGGTATAGTCTGCATCGGACAGAACGAGCCTGTTATATGTTTTATCGCCTTCCGTCACCACCTTTCCGCCAAGTGTATAGTCTCCCTGGGTAAAGGTGTATGTTCCGTCTCCATTGTCGTTTACTTTCCATACAACGCCTGCATCGCTGGTGGTAATTACTCCATCCTCAGGTGTCAGTGTAACACCCTTGACTTTATTGGATACGATTTCGTTACCAACGCCCTTGCCGTTGCCTGCATTATAGAGTATGACCTCATCACCGTCAGCAATGGTGCTTGCAAGTCCGAACGTATCTTCATCTCCCGGATCAGGAGGTGTAACACTTGAAGTGACCACGATCTCAGAAGCTGCTGTATTTCTGAGCTGCAGGTCGGTTTTAAAGACTCCTACAGAGCCTGTAAAGGTGATCACATCTCCCGCATTAAGAACTGTATCTCCGAGCACAGCATTATATATCTTGATACTGCCGTTGTTTTCATCTTTTACATCTATATTTCTTCCGTCTACATTTGTTACGGTAAGCTCTTTGATCGTTACATACTTGCATATATCTGATGTCGTCAGAGCTCCGATGGTAGTTTCCGCAGGCTCAAGAGCAATCGCTTCAGCCGGATCAGTTACTTTGGAGAAATCCGAATTGTTCAGCTGAGGCAGTCCGTTGTAACTGCCGCGGACACCTGTTCCTATGATCGTATCGCCGACCGCCACTCCCGAAGGAACTGCTGCACAGCGAACACATATGCCGCCCGTGGCATCCTGCACATATAAATTGTTTCCATCGACCAGTGTAACTGCACCCTTGACCATGAACTCCCCGGAGCTGGCTTCAAGGACCGTGCCGATATCAGTAACAGTCGTTTCCTGTCCGGTTTCGTCCCTGTCATACTTCCAGAACTTCAGGGTCTGATCCTTGATATTGTTAGGAAAACTGCCGTCTGTTCCCAGTTTATAACATCTCCAGTTAGTTCCCTGATAAACTCCGAGAAACCTGACTGCATCCGAAGCTTCTGCGTTCAGATAATCAAGCGTTTCTCCTCCTGATGAAGCTACTCCGGTCAGCGTCCAGTCCCCGCCGGTATCAGGCTTGTCAGCGACTCTGACGCCATTGTTGTTTGCTGTCAGATATAAATACTTTCCTTCAGAGTTCTGGAAGGTATAGGTCACAGCACCTTCATTTTCGGTTTTTGTGACAGTCCACCCGAACTCGTTTTTCTCTCCTCCGATCACAAGTTCCCCTTCACTGTTAAGCGAAGCTTTCTTTGCAGCCGGTCCGGCATTTGTAGATGTTGTTGCATTCAATGCATAGATGCCGGCATAGGTTTGGCTTACATCCTCCATAGTAATCGCTACCGGCTGCTCTGCTTCTGCGGCGGCATCGATGTCATCGAGCGCCGTCCACACAGAGTCCGTGGCGTCAGCCCAGACTGTACCGCCCAAAGGGAATGCCGTGGAGAAAATCATTCCCAGTGATAACAGGAACACCAGGAATTTACCTGCTAATCTTCTCTTCATAAACCCCTTCCTTTCACTCTTAAGCAAATGGTTTTCGTGAAACCAACATTAATAAATATTAATATTATTTTATCAAAAATTGTCACCACACAGAACATTATCGGGTAAATAATGCACGATGATACAGACGTATTCTTGACATGTTTTTTCAATATTGCTACCATTTTTTTAGTAGTGGTTTACAGCATTGTCATGCGGACGGAGACAGGATATAAGGTGAAGAAAATACCGGCAGAAAAGATCCGTATTAATAAATCAACGCTGGTGGTACTGGCTGTTTCTACAGCAGTTTTCGTCGCCTTGTTTTTCTGGGCACGGTCCGGAAGCGTAAGCCATGCACAGGGTGATGAGTACGTTGAGTACGAAAAGGCTGTCGTTAAATCGGTCATGAGTGATAACGTTGAAACAGACCCTTCATCGGATAATGCTTCAAGGGGTGAACAGAGTCTTATATGCGAAGTCCAGACAGGACAGTACAAAGGAGAAGAACTTCTCACCGCAAATTATGTCGGCCCTCTTTACGGTGTGCCTGTCAGTGAAGGCGACCATGTCATCCTGACCATCTCCACCCACTCGACCGGAGAGCATAATGCCACAGTATATGAATTCAACCGCATACCTGCTGTCATATGCATTATCGTGGTTTTCTTCATAGTTGTAGTTCTGGTCGGAGGCATGACGGGATTCAAATCCATAGTCGGACTGGTATTCACTATAATATGCCTCTTCATGATACTTATACCCATGCTCATCAAGGGTGCCCCTACACTTCCTGCGACATTCCTGATGTGTGTTTATATTTCCCTGGTCAGCTTCACGGTTCTCGGAGGCGTGCACCGTAAATCGATCAGCGCTTTTACAGGCACTGTCTGCGGCACAGCCTTTGCCATGTTATTCTCGCTTGCCTCACAGGCTCTTACAAGGATAGACGGTCTGAGGCTGACAGATGTTGAGCCGCTTCTTCAGATGAGACAGACCGGTCTTCCCATCGGACTCCGGGGCCTTCTCACAGCCGGCATTATTATCAGTTCCCTGGGTGCTGTGATGGACGTTGCCATGAGCATCTCCTCCTCCCTTGAGGAAGTCCATCAGGCCAACCCTGCACTGGGTGCCAAGGATCTCTTCCTTTCGGGACTTAACATCGGCCGGGATATAGTCGGCACAATGACCAACACCCTGATACTTGCATTTCTGGGCAGCGGTTTCACACTCATCATTTATTTGCATTCGCTGGGACTCAGCTTTTACCAGCTGTATTCGTCTGCATATGCCAGCATAGAAATAATAAGCGGTATCTCATGCAGCATAGGCATGATACTCACCATACCTCTGACCGCTGCGATCGCTTCCGCTCTGATTAAAAAAACCGCGGCATCCGCCTCAGGTAATAAATAAAAAAGATACTTATTGGACATCGTTGTGTGACCATTGATCGAAAGGAGAATCGTTATGTCAATTCCTACTCCTCATATTAATGCCAAAGCAGGTGACTTCGCTGAAACGGTCCTGATGCCGGGCGATCCGCTGCGCAGCAAATTCATTGCCGAGACTTTCTTTGAGAATCCGGTGCTCGTGAACAACGTCCGCGGAGTGCAGGGCTACACCGGCACATACAAAGGCAAGAGAGTATCCGTCATGGCTTCCGGAATGGGCCAGCCTGCGATCGGTATCTACTCGTACGAGCTCTTCGCATTCTATGATGTAAAGAACATCATCAGGATCGGCTCATGCGGATCGATCGACCCTGAGCTCCACGTCCGCGACATCGTCATCGCTCAGGGCGCATGCACGAACGGCGCGTATGCAAACCAGTATGAACTCCCTGGCACATTCTGCCCGATCGCTTCGTTTGAACTTCTTGAAAAAGCCGTTGCGGCAACAAGAAAGTCCGGCGCAAACTTCAAGGTCGGAAACATCCTTTCGTCAGACATGTTCTACGATGACGCGGCATCCGCAATGAGATGGTCGAAGATGGGTGTCCTCGGAGTCGAGATGGAATCCGCTGCACTCTACTGCAACGCCGCAAGACTCGGCAAGAACGGACTCTGCATCTGTACCGTTTCGGATTCCTTCAACTATCCTGAAGAGAATACTACAGCAGAAGAGCGCCAGAACTCCTTCACAAAGATGATGGAGATCGCTCTCGAGATCGCATAAGTAAACGCAATAAAAAAATGCCGCTTCCGGCTGTTCGCCCGGAGCGGCATTTTTTTGCTTATTTCTAATCTTCCAGCATGAGGCGGATTATCTCTTCGTCAGTCTGCTTCATGCCGAATCTTGCCAGACGGCCGACTGTGTCTATGGTGCTTTCTACACCGTTCTTGACGAGACCGTCGCCGCCGAAGAATGCATTTCCTTTGTTGTACATCGACAGCCCCATGAGGCCTGCTTCAACTGCCACAGAGATCTTCGCGGCGCAGCTTGCTTTAGCCCCGTCGCAGATGATCCCGGAGTTGATCGCGATCGCGTTTACAACGGTATGCGCGACTGCCTCGACTCCGCCACCCTGCATGTACGCTATGCCTGCTCCGGCTCCGCAGCCCGCGCTGACAGCTCCGCAGTACGCGGAAAGCCTGCCGATGCCGGTCTTGAGGTGCGTGGTGACGAGATTGGATACGCAGAGTGCGCGCAGGAGCTCTTCATTCGACTTATTGTGAGCCCTTCCGTAAACAATGACCGGAATGCTGGTAGTGATGCCCTGGTTGCCGCTTCCCGAGTTGATGACTACCGGGAGCTCGCAGCCGTTCATGCGCGCGTCACTTGCGGCAGCGGCGTATGACCTCATCACGTACTTGAGATCATATTCGTGGCCCAGCAGCATCGTGCTTCCGATGTTGGCACCGTAGTCGCCGGCCAGGCCCTCCTCAGCGATCGCCATATTGTAGCGTATCTGTCTTTCAAGAGTCTCGCTGACCTCTTCCACGTCGACTATGTCGGCAAATTCGACTATTCCCTCGATCGTCAGGCAGTCCCTGTCGGTCAGCCCTGATTCCTTAGGTTCCTCTACGTCTTTTTCGAAAAGGACCTCGTCATTGCGCCGGACCAGCACGATGTTGGTGTGATAGTCAACGATGCGTACGCAGGCGGAATCGTCTGCGGCATATGCGGTCACGGCTATGTCGAAGATGTGACCGTTATTGACATGCTTTACCTCGATCGGCGCTTCTTTCAGAAAGACACCGATCTCTTCGATCTGCTCAGGTGTTACGTTCGAGATGACTTCGAGCTCTGCGCCGGCGTCGCCGGCGGCGGCGCCGGCTGCCGCGGCTGCCGGGATCCCCCGGAGGCCGCCGGTGTGAGGCACCACGACGCTCTTTACATTTTTGATTATGTTGCCGCTGACTTCGACCAGAAGGCGCTCAGGCCTGATTCCGAGCACTTCGGCGGCCTTAGCCGCGGCATAGGCGATGGCAATAGGTTCAGTGCAGCCCATCGCCGGCAGAAGCTCTTCTTTAAGGATCTGAATATAATCTGAATATCTGCTGTCAGTTCTTTCCATAGCGCCCCCCTTTTTCGCTACTTTTGAGATGTGCTTTTATCCTGTCTTTATGGAAGTTTCTTCAGATCTTGAAAACAAAACTACTTTTTCCTGTGCTCTTCTCTCCACTTTTTTATAGCTTCATACCGCTCTTTGAAACGCGGCTCGAATCCCTGATTGCCCGGATGATAGTATTCCGTGCCGCGCAGGTTTTCGGGCAGACATTCCATGTCGGCTATCTTGTCCTCGGTATCGTGGGCATAGACATAGCCTTTGCCGTAGTCCAGCTCCTTCATGAGTTTTGTCGGGGCATTGCGTATGTGGAGCGGAACGGGCTCTGCAAAGTGCTCATTTGCGTCGCGCGCCGCCTGCATGTATGCGACCTCCATCGCATTTGACTTCGGGGCAAGCGCGTTGTAGATGACGGCCTCGGTGAGGTGCACGCTGCACTCCGGCATTCCGATCAGATGGCAGGCCTGGAATGCCGCCACCGAGAGCTCAAGAGCTCTCGGGTCAGCGAGGCCGACATCCTCGGCCGCGAACCTAGTTACGCGGCGCGCTATATACATCGGATCTTCGCCCGACTCCAGCATGCGCGCCAGCCAATAAACAGCCGCGTCCGCATCGGAGTTCCTCATCGACTTGTGAAGCGCCGAGATCAGATTGTAATGCTCCTCACCCTGCTTATCGTACAGCAGCGACTTCCTGGAAGTGCACTGCTCAAAATCCTCTGTCGTGACAGTGATCACCTCGTGCCCATCGTCCGGATCGCTCGAATGATCGGCGTTCAGCACCATCATCTCGAGCGTGGAAAGCGCTGTCCTGGCGTCGCCGTTGGCAAACGAGGCCAGCGCACTGATGACATCATCACTGATGCGCAGGTCTTGCCCGCCGAATCCTCTCGGATCAGTTATCGCGTTCCTCACGAGCTGCTCAATGTCTTCAGGAGCCAGCTGGTGCAGCACGAACACCTTGCACCTTGAGAGCAAAGCGCCGTTCACCTCGAACGATGGATTCTCAGTCGTAGCGCCTATCAGGATTATGCTGCCCTTCTCTACGAACGGCAGAAACGCATCCTGCTGCGCCTTGTTGAATCTGTGGATCTCATCCACGAAAACGATGGTGCGCGCCCCTATGGCAGTCATTTTGTCTGCCTGCTGCATCACCGTCTTTATGTCCTTAATGCCGCTCGTCACCGCGCTGAAGGTGATGAACTGCGCGTCAGTCTTCGCAGCGATTATCTGCGCCAGCGTTGTCTTGCCCACGCCCGGCGGCCCCCAGAATATCATGGAGGATACGCTGTCGCGCTCAATAAGATTGCGAAGCACCTTGCCCTCTCCCACGAGATGCTTCTGCCCTACGAACTCGTCAAAATTCCTCGGACGCATCCTCGCGGCGAGCGGCTGGTTGTCATTATTCCCTGTATCAAAAATACTTAACTGTCCCATAAATCATCTGCGCGTCATTGCAGCGCGTCATTTCTATATCTTCTTCTCAAGCAGCACAAGATCGACGTCGCGGATGCCGTTAAAAACAGTCGGCACTATGTCTGTCTCGATGTACCCGAGTTTTCCATACATCCTGCGGGCTCTTTTGTTCCTCGCATTGGTGTCTATCCTGAGCACCTCGCAGTCCAGCTCTTTCGCAAGATCCTCATAGAACTCCACGAAAGCCGGACCTATGCCTCTGCCCCTGAAGTCCGGGTCGACCACGAGCGTATGCAGCACGCACACCTTGTCGTCAGGAGCCTTGTACTCCCAGTCGCAGTCGAGGTACACATTGACCTGCGTCTGATTGATAGTACCCGCCGCTGCCACTTTGCCTTCGCACTCCGCCACATACATGTCATCGCGTTCGATCGAGGCCTCGGCGACCTCCCTTACAGGGTAGACCCCCCTGACCCATCCGGTGGTCGTCAGTCCGGCCTCCTCCGCGTCGTGAGCGCGGTCGTAAATCTTCGCAATCACATCGACATCGTCTTTATCTGCTTTTCTGAATCTCAGTTCCTTATCCATTTTCTCCGATATATCTTTAAATCTCTATATTCCTTATATATCCCTATATATCCCTGGCCATCCTGTACACTTCGTATCCCTCAGTGCTGACCGTTTCTTCCACTATATTAAAGCCCTGCTCCTTCCAGAACTTCAGCGCCTCTTCATTCTTCTTTATGCATGCGAGCGACAGATAGTCATATCCGGCCGACTTCATCGCGGCGCGAACATCGGCGAAAATGTTCGAGCCTACGCCCTGTCCCTGCATGTCACCATCGACCATCAGCCATCCGATGAACGCGTCGTCGCTTTCAGGATATCCGGTTATCAGGTCCATGACCGCGACGAGGACATCATCTTCATTGTAGAACCCGACAAAGTGCTTGCAGTTGCGCGAAACTCCTTCCGGCACCTCGGAAATGATCTCCGTCAGGCTCTCGCGCGTTGGTATCCTTCCCAGATACCTGTAATACCTTCTGTTGGACTTGGCCAGCCTGTAAACCGGCGAGATATCCTCTTCTGTGATCTTGCTTACGCGGTACTGGGTCGACAGTGTCTGTATATCCAGACCGTCGCTTTCTCCCGCTTCTTCCGCGCTGACTCTTGCCGCCTCGCTGTCGATAGCCTGGCGGAACTGTGTCTCGTAGAGTTCCTTGTATGTGCCGCCGAGCCCGAGGAGCTCTTCGTGCGTGCCCTGCTCGGCGATCACGCCGTCCTTTACCACGAGTATCCTGTCTGCCTTGAGTATGGTCGACAGCCGGTGCGCGATCACGATGCTCGTGCGGCCCACCATCATCTGCTCAAGCGCGTCCTGTATCGAATTCTCCGATATGGAGTCGAGCGCCGAGGTCGCCTCGTCGAGTATGAGGATCTTCGGATCCTTCAGTATGACTCTCGCGAGCGACAGTCTCTGCTTCTCGCCGCCCGACAGCTTCAGCCCGCGGTTTCCGACCTGTGTCTGATAGCCGTCCGGCTGGCTGCTTATGAACTCGTGTATGTTGGCGATGCGGCAGGCTTCTTCGATCTCCTCCATCGTGGCATCGCTCTTCGCGTACCTGAGGTTCTCGAGTATGTTGCCGTTGAAGAGATATGACTCCTGCGTCACCACACCGATCTGCTCTCTCAGATACGTGAGGTCGAAGTCACGCACGTCGACGCCGGCGATCTTCACGGAACCTCCGCACACGTCGTAAAGCCTCGGTATGAGGTTCACCACTGTCGACTTGCCCGAGCCCGAAGGTCCCACTATGGCGTACATGCTGCCGCCCGGCACCTCGAAGTTCACGTCCGTAAGGATCGGGTTCTCAGGGTTGTAGCTGAATGCGACGTGATCGTACGTGATCGGCTTGTTGTCGACGTCCGGCCTTTTGCCGTTCTCAGGCGAAACGATCGTATTCTCTCTGTCGAAATAGTCGAATATGCGCGTGAACAGCGCCAGCGACCTGGTGAAATCGACCGAAATGTTCATCAGCTGCTCGATCGGTCTGTAGAGCCGGTTTATAAGAGCGACCGTAGCGGTGATGACGCCGACCGTCAGTGTCGTGTCTATCTGCCTGATTATGAAATAGCCGCCCGCGAAATAGATGAGCAGCGGGCCCAGCTGGGTGAACATCCCCATGACCACGCGGAAAAGCTGGCCCGACCTCTGCTCCTTCAGGTTGAGATCGGTGACTTCCTTGTTGACCTTTACAAAGTCGTCGTATTCCTTCTGCTCGCGCGTGAAGATCTTTACGAGCATCGAGCCGCTGACCGACAGCGTCTCGTCGATCTTCTGGTTGAGCTCATCGCTCTTCGCCTGGCTCTGCGTAAGGTATTTCCACCTGGTGCGTCCTGCTGTCCTCGTCGGAAGTACGAGCAGCGGAATGACTGCTATGCCAACAAGCGCGAGCGGTGCGCTCATGCTGAAGAGCGCAACGAGCGTCGTAATGACGGTCGCCACATTGCTGACGATATTCGAAAGCGTGCCGCTGATGACTGAGCTGACTCCGCTGATATCCGTATTCATCCTGGTGATGATGTCGCCCTGCTTTTCAGTCGTGAAGAACGAGTGCGGCATGTACTGCAGATGCTTGTACATCTGATTCCGCATGTCGAAGATGATGCGCTGCGAGATCCACGCATTGATGTAGTTCTCGAGCACGCCCACGAGCTGGCTCACTGTCAGCGCCGCAAACGCCATAAGCAGAAGCTGTATGAGCAGTTCCATGTTCCTGCCTACAAGCGCCTCGTCGACGATTCGCCCTGTTATGATCGACGGAAAGAGTCCGACGGTCGCCGAAAGCAATATCGCGATGAAAACGAAAATGAACTGCAGCCAGTACGGTTTCAGATAACTCATGATCCTGGCCAGCAGCGCCTTTGTCACCTTCGGCATATTCTGTTTTTCTTCCTCAGTAAGGAAGTGCATCGGACCCATCCGGCCCGGTCCCGGTCCCGCCATTATTTCACCCTTTTATTCTCAGATCCCGCGCATGTCACGCAATCCGCGCGCCTCTCTCATATCCAGCGTCTCAAATGTACAGCGAATGTCCCACAACCCGCGCGCCTCTCGTTTTCAGTAATTGTATCATTTTAGGTGCCTACAATAAATGAGACTTTTCGCTTCAACGCGCAGGAAATCCCGACAAATGTCGGCGGTGCGCAACCCTTTTGTTAGTCCTTTATATGCCGAAAACGTCCTATAGGCACCAACTTTTTTACCCCTTCAGGTCCCAAATCGAGGTTTAAAGACCAACTGCCCTGTATGTCATCCATCTTCAGCAAGCCCTTTTTTATAAGCATTCACAAGTACCTGTTTTTATTCACGTCAAATCTCGCCTGTACCGCTTTGCCGCCCCCCGCATCAGCAGATTTGTTGCCCGGACGGCCTTCCAATCATCATTTTGTGCCTCCTGGTGACGAGTACGGCACCACCTGACAACGAGTCCGGGTGGATCATCTTTGTTACAGTTAGTCCTTAAACCCGGAAAATCGTTAGTTTAGGACCAAATTATTAGTCCTTTTTCAGCAAAATCAAAATAAAAGGACCAACATCAACATATGTATTTTTATTAGTCGCCATTCATAATGGGCTTTCCGGGAATTTGCGGGGTTTACGAAGAAGCTTTTCGAGGTTTGGCGCAGAAGCTTTGAGATGTTTGGCGCAGGTGCTTTGCGGGGTTTGGCGCAGGTGCTTTGCGGGGTTTGGCGCAGATGCTTTGAGAGGTCGGGTGGTCGGGTGCCAGAGATTTGCAGGAAGGTGTGGAAGAACAGAAGGTTTTGCCGGATCCAACGAAAAAGCCGGAGGTCTGATTCAATTCGAATGCCTCCGGCTGAAAGTCTTCTTATTAATATATCTGCATTTTTTATATTTGCGTTTCTTTATATTTGCACTTCGTCTTTCTATGGCATCAGGACGCCTTCAGGCTTGCTTTCTTTGTAAAGCAGATGATCCGTGTAAACATCCACGAACTCGTCTGCCGGCACGCCGTAGTCCTTATACGCGTTCTTGTACTCTGTCTTACGCTTTCCGTCAGCTCCGATCGTTATGATCGTCGCGCCTCTCTGCGCGCCTGAATAATTGATATCCTTGTACGCGAGGTTATCGACAGAGTATCCGTAGCACAGGTCTACACCTTTGTAATTGACGGCTGCGTTGTTGACGTGGTCGTGTCCGCAGTAGCATGCCTCCAGCACGTTCATGCCGTCAGGTCCCAGCGTCTCGAAGAACTTGTCGATGTCCGCGAGAGGACCTTCCTTCGTGATGCCGCCGTGCCAGATGCGGCTGTGCGTGGTTTCATCTACCAGCTCGTCCCAGACACCGGAGATGTACTTGGTGTCCTTGGTGTCTTTCCAGCCGTTATTCTCGAGGTCCTCATACGCGATCCTGAACTCGCTCGTCGGGATGTGGAAGAACGCCACCGTCTCCGGGCTTCCGAGCTTCTTCAGGGATTCCGCCGCCCAGTCGACCGTGCCGTCCCTTATGATGTCATAATTCCAGTCGAGCACCGCCTGTATGCTGTTGTCCACATACGCGTTACTGTCGACAAGCAGGATCGCCTTGGTCAGCTCGCCCTTCGTGTTCTTCACCTGGATGATCTGGTTCGTGACAGACGGAAGCTCGCCGCCGTCGGTGTAGTTCTGGTCGAAAATGCAGTACTCGAATTTGTCATTCATGTAGAGCTCGCCCAGTTTCTGCCTGCCGGTATAATCGAACACCTCGGTGTCGTGGTTTCCGAAAACAGTGGTGAAATATACGCCCTCGTGGTTGAAGATGCTTATGACATCGCGCGCCGCCATGTAGTTGTTGAGCGTGCCGCCTCCGTTGTAGACAGGTCCCGGCACGGCGAAAGTGTTGTCGCCGTCGAGGATCACGAGGTCAGGCTTCTCCTTCTGCAGCATGGTGATCACTTCGTATACCGTCTTGCGGTCCTTCTCACGGCTCCAGAATCCTCCGCCCAGGTGAATGTCGGTGAGCATCATGATCTTCAGGTCTCTGTCCGTGGTGAACGTATAGTAGCCCGTCTCAGGATCGATCTCAGGCACCACCCTGTCCACGCCGGTGTAATCGACGGAATCGAAGCCGCTGATATAGTGCCTCAGGTGGAGCGACACGCCGTAATTGACAGCCATCGCCGAGATGGCGAGCACCGCCGCGATGATCACGATCCACACAGGGATCTTCCACCAGAGACCGCGTCTTTTCTTCTTTTTTGTTTCAGGGGCCATGTGTTTTTCGGCTCTCTTTTCTCTGCTCATCTCTCTCACCTTTCACAAAAGCCAAGTTGTCCCAAAATATATCGTTCCCGCAAATACCCTTTAGCGATCTTTAAAGTTCTACCGGCACAGGTTTGCTGATAGGCTCGTTCATCACCTCAGGATGCTCAAGCATGTACTTGGCGATGCGGAGCGATTTCGCGTAATAGAATCCGTCCGCAAGTCTCTCGTCGATGGTGAACGTGCAGTTGATAACATCTCTCGGCTGCCATGTGCCGTCTTCCATGAGCTTCTGCTCCTTGTGGAGAACGCCGATCGTGATCATCACCGAGCATGTGCCGTAGTTGCTCAGGTGGTGATAGCACGAATCCGACCTGATCGATCCGAGATTCGACAGAAGCACGGACGAATAGTTCGGATCGCCTGCAGTGAGCGCCTTAGGCATGATGCCGTGGTATTCAAGCACTCTGAGTGAGCCGAAAAATGCCTCAAGGAAAGGTCTCGGAAGGCTTCCGAAGAAGTTCATGAGCTTGTCAAGGTCGTTGGACTTTTCCTTGCGGACCTTGGTGACGTCGCCGATGATGAGCTTCGAGATGGAGTCGAAATTCATGTCAGGGTCGACCTTGAGGAACATCAGGGTCTCATCGGCCTCATCCTCGAACTTCTGCTTGACGACGAAAGACAGTGTGATGTCGGGTCTCTCGTAGTAAGTCCTGCCCGAGATGAAGTAGTTCAGCTTAGGCCTGTGGTAGACTGTTCTCGCGACCGCAGTGCAGATCGCGTGGAAGATCTTGAGGTTGGTGCCTTCCTTTTCGTTGCGCTCAGCCATGTATTTCACGAGATCCGTGACATCGAACTGCTCGGTCATGGATACCTCGGCTTCAGTTCTTTTCGGCATGATGTACGGCAGTATGTTGTGGTATCCGTCCGGCCATCTGACTCTCTTTCCGTCTCTTCTCTTATTTCTCATATCGTTTCCTTTCCTGTTTTTCTCCTTATATCCTCGTACTATCTCAGTCCGTTTATCTCTTTTCGCATATTTCAGTCCGGCCTGCAGCCGGCGCATTATTGCCGTTATTTGAGTTCGAGCTGCTTCAGCTTTTTCTCGCTGTATTCCTCTATCTGCTTCCAGAGCGTACGCAGCTGCCTTTTGTGCGCGCACAGCTTCTCAGTGCAGTTGCTGCACTTCAGGTACGCGTTGGTGTGTTCGGAGAATCTCTCCGGGTGCCTGTAGAACGTGATCTCCCATCTTATGAGCAGGGCAACCGAAAGCACCAGGAGGCTCCATGTGTATGTCTTCTCAACGAAGAACAGCGGCGTGAACATCATCGCGAAGTCCCAGTTGTAGATGCGGCACGCGCTGCAGCACTTGTTCTTGAGGAACCACGACTGGAACGGACAGAAGAACATGATGCATATCATGTCGCACACCGAATACGCTCCGCAGAGCAGTATCATGATCCCGTCGTCGATTATGCCCATCATGTGCAGCGCACCGAATATGCCGTTGAACACGATCCATATGAGCGCCACCAGCATCGTGGCATTGTTGTCATGCACTATAACATCCGTCTCTCCGGTCTTGATGTAGTTGCGCGCGAACTGCTTCTGACAGCCCGGACTTTCTATCTTAGCCGGGAAGAAGCGGAATACCATTTCTATGAAATAGACCACCCACACAAATATGATTATCCCCGGCATCTTCTCAAGACCGATGATGAACGGCTGATGGTAAATGAATCTGTATCTGATGTACGAGTATACCAGAAGCAGAAACAGGATCGATCTGTATACCAGCCGGGTGTAGTGCCATACACCCACGGGTGTCAGTTTACTCTTTTTCATCCTTTATTACCCCATCCCACTTAACTATTGTTGTTACTGCGTATAGCCGCAGTATTTCCGCTGCGCTTTTCCCCTGCGCATCACCGCAGTGCAGCATCATAGCGGAAGGTCACTCCACCTTTGTCTTGTACTCTTCAAGTTTCTTCTCGCCCGTGATGACCGCGCCGATCATGAGCGCCCAGGCTGCAACACCTGCGGCCGCGCCTATGCCCTGCGCCACTTTGCGGCGTCTGTTCCTCTTCATGATCTTCTTCATTTTCCTTTCAGTCATGTCAGTCCTCCTTGCCTTCTTCGTGAAGGATCTTCATCAGCTCCCCGGGAGCTATCTTTTCGAATACCGGTATGCCGCCGGCCTTCAGTATCGTTCTGAGATCGTCAGCTTTGCGTATGGTCCAGGACACCTCCCGGAACCCCTTCTTATCGACCATCGATCTCAGCGCATGGTTCCTTCTGTCAGCGTATTTGTATGCTATGAAATCCGGCTTTGCGAGCCAGTTGAGCATCAGGTTCGTCAGCATCACCACCTGGTAATACGGGAGCCCCTGTCTGCTCCTGAAAAAATTCTGCGCGAGCTGACCTCTTGTAATGTGCGGCCTCAGCTTCCGGTAAGCCATGAGAGCGCGCGGGTCGAAGCTCTCTATTACATATTCGCCCGTGTAGCGGTCGAGCCTTTCGGCAACCGCCTTTGCGAGCGCCCTGTGATTGCCCTTCACGCACTTGAGCTCTATGAGCAGCGGCAGGCCCGTATCCTCGTAAAGGTCGAGGACCTCATCAAACAGCGGGATCTTCTCGTCCGTGCCCTCGAGCCTCAGCGCCCTGAGCTCGCCGATGCTGTACGACTCGATGCTGCCCTCTACTCCGGTCTCGCGCCTGAGATCGTCATCGTGGAACACTACGAGTGACCCGTCGGCGATCATGTGTACATCGAATTCCGATGGAAGCCCGTGCTCAACAGCGCGCCTGAAAGCCGCCATCGAGTTCTCCGGGATATGCGGTTTATCGTGATAGCCCCTGTGCGCATAGTACGGGGCCAGTTTGTAAGGTCTTTTCTTTCTTCTCTTTATGATCATTGCTTCATTGCAGCCGCCGGACCTCCCGGCATGCCGCCTTACTCTTCCATGTTTTCGAACGCTTCGAGTCCCTTCTTTGCCTCAGGAGCCGCGTCGCCGTGCTTCACCTGTGTCATCGTGATGAAGCTGAAGACCACGAAGAGTGCGGCGTACGGGAACAGCACCTTGTAGCTGACGGTCCTCATCAGGAAGCCCGCGAGTATAGGCGTGACCACCTGCGCCGCCATGGACGCGGTGTAATAGTATCCGGTGAATTTACCGATATCGGAACCCCTGCACATCTCGACAACCATCGGCAGCGAGTTGACATTGATGGCCGCCCAGGCGAATCCAACCAGCGCGAACACGATGAACATGATGACATTGATGCTGCTGAACGCTGTCGTCAGGAAGTATCCCGCGAGGAAGCACGAAGCCAGCAGAACGACGCCGATCATGATGGTGCGCTTGCGCCCGATCTTATGCGCCAGACTTCCGATAGGTATATATGAAATGATGGCTCCGCCCGTCGCAATGAGAAGGCAGGTGGACGCTCCGCCGAGTCCCTGTCCCATGACCTTGTCGACATAAGTGGTGAACCATGTGGTGATCCCGTTGTATCCGATGAACCACAGCGCGATCGACGCCAGCAGGAATCCGAGGCTCCTCCTGACGTTCGCCGGGAGCACCTCGTTGCCGCTTCCGTCGTCTTCAGCGAGATTCCACTCAGGATGCTGTGCCTCGAGAGCCCTGTTCTCTTCTGCCAGCTTCGGCTCATTGATGGTGAGCTTCAGCAGTATTATCGAGGCGGCCATGATGAGCGCGACAACGATGAAGAGTGGCTGGTAATTGACGTGTTCGAGGCCGAGGACCTTCGAATTCGGGTACATCACCGCGGCGATCGCCAGATATATGATGCCGCCGACTGCTCCCATCAGATTGATGATGGCATTCGCGCGCGAGCGGAGCGGCTTAGGCGTTACATCCGGCATCAGCGCGACCGCAGGCGACCTGTATACTCCCATCGAGATGAGCAGCAACCCGAGCACGATAACGAACGCGATCATCTTGCCGGCGCTCGCGGCCGCGTAGTACGAATTGTCGAGCAACGGCAGTATGTTGAGCAGTATGACTGCCGCGAGCGTACCTCCGATTATGTACGGGGTCCGCTTGCCATGCTTCGTGTTCGTCCTGTCCGAAAGCGTCCCGAAGAACGGGAGCAGGAACAGCGCCAGCACATTATCGGCCGCCATGATGGCGCCCGAAAACGTCTCATTCAGATGAAAGGTCTTGGTGAGTATCAGCGGGATCACGTTGTCGTACATCTGCCAGAACGCGCAGATCGACAGAAACGCGAGACCCACCAGCACCGTGCGCTTGTTGTTGAGTTTCATAAAAAGCAGAGTCTCCTTTTCCGGCGCTAAATATATCCGAGCTCTTCAAGCACGCCCGGCAGCTCGCCGAAGCTGTTGATCTTCGCTATCGCGTCCTTGATCTCGCCGAATCCGTATCCCGCCCAGATGCACGGTATTCCTGCCTCATGAGACGCATCCGAATCCTTCTGGATGTCGCCTACATAGATTCCTTTATCTAGAGCTACGCCGTTGCGCTCCATGACGAGCTTTATATTGTCAGCCTTGAGGAGCATTGTGCGTCCCCATTCTTCGTAGTCGACGAAGTATTTCCACATGTCCATGGAATCGAGGAAAGCCTTGATGTAGCCTTCCTGACAGTTGCTGACGACGGCCATCTGAACGCCCCTGTCTTTGAGCTGCTTCAGCGTCTCTTCGACGCCCTCGAAAAGATCAGCTCCTGTTTTGGTGATATATTCGTTTTCAAACACTTCGCAGCGACGCGCCAGACGATAGCGCTCTTCCTCAGGGAACTCTCCGAATATAATATCCGCGATCTCGTTCATTGTCTTTCCCTGAACCGGTTCGATATCCGCGCCTGTGAGCCAGCCCTTACGGCCAGTCTCCTTCTCTATAACAATATTCCATGATTCCGCTATGCGAACTGACGAGTTCCAGAGCGTTCCGTCCAAATCGAAAATGACCATGCATACCCCCTAATTATTGTGTAGATGCGTTCGTGTATATCCGTTGATCGTCTTGTTTTTCTTACGTTTTCAAAACGATCCTAATCATAGTAAGTATACCATATAGACACGCCGGCACGCGCCCATAATAAAAATATGCCCGCCGTATTAACAATATGCCCGCAATATCAGCATTCTGCGCATCGCCCTAGCACTTAAAAACATGATCCGGCAATATTCATGATATGCAGAGTCTTGTTGTAGTCCACAAGAAAGCGAATTCTGTTGCAAAACGTTTCACTTGCAGTGCTTTACCCTTAAAAATCTTGTTGCAAGGACTACAGTCTTTTCCAGCAATCGACCCGGCCCACCCTGAACCACCACGATCGACGCTTTTTACTGCCTTTAATAAACTGTCGCAGGATTTATCCGTCAACTTCTGCATCTTTTTCACATGTTTTCTATTCATTGATATGAATATCCATACATTTTAGATGAATCTGCGCTTGTTTTGCCTTCGTCATTTTGACCCAAGTAGTCGGGTAAGTGCAGAAATCGTTCGCAGAGGACTGCAAGTGTAGTCCACAAGGTACCTTTTGCATAAAAAATGACTACCATTCCACACCTTCATAAGCAATATCACACCTTTTACAATAGCTGTTTCATGATCTCAAACATCGGCTTGTGCTGTGTTCACCGGAGTTCATCCTGTCATGTTCACCTATCTTTGCACCCATTGGGTACCGGTGTTTTTGCTTTCTGTTCAGGGTAATTTGTTTTTTCATAACTTTTCCCAAAAGAAGTGCTTTCATTGCAGGAATAAGTGCTTTTTTTGTTTGCTGATTTTGGGGGCCGGGTTGTAGAATCATATCCCGCGAAAAGAAGCGGAGGGCATTTGCCAATTGGGGCGAAAGAAAATTGCAGCTAATAAACAGGAAGGAAGAAATAAGAATGTTGGATTCTGAGTTGAAGCTAAGGCTGGAATATGAACGCACAATTCTTGAAGAAACGAAAAAGAGTTACATCATGCGACTCGATCAGATAAGTTTCAGCAAGGGTTCCCTGTTGAAGAGGACCAAGAATAAGCATCACAAGAATTACTATTATTATGTTAAGCATCCCGGTTCTTCCAACTATAAATATGTTGGCCGTGAAGGACATCGTGAAGTAAAGCATGTCCGAGAGGCTCGCTTTCTTGAAAATGCTATCGAAAGAATCAATCGGGATATTGTTCTTATCAAGTCTCTCGAAGAAGGTTTTCTTCCTTTTGATCCCGGTTCGGTAAATGAGACCCTCCCTAAAATATACCGGACGGATGCGCCTCCGCTGTCGAAGCTGTATGAGCGTGAAGGAAAAAAATGGCTGTCAAGCCGCCTGGAGCATCAGAAGCTGTTTCCCGAGAATCACCCTGAACATAAGCAACACAGAACGTCTGACGGAATCATGGTCAAATCTGTGAGCGAGCTCACTTTGTATGAGATGATTAAAGGGGCCGGGCTTTTTCAGGTCTATGAGCTGCCGCTGCCCATGAAGGATTTTGGCCCGCCGATGTATCCCGACTCAACGGTTTTGTCGCCAATCGACATGAAAACGGAGATCATTATTGAGTATGTAGGCCGTCTTGACCTACGCGAATACCGCGATGATTTCGCGAAAAAAGTCGGCAGATACATTGCATGCGGATATAAGCCCGGAGTCAATCTTTTCTTTGTATTCGGCGACAAGTATGGTCGTGTAGATTCCATGCAGATCAAAAAAGTGATAGCCGACATAGTTGGCCGAATCTGATCTTTCTGTATGCGTGGCTTCAGCAATGATTTTCATTTAACAGATGACAGAAGATGACAGATAAGAAAAAAGCGGTCCCGCTATGGGACCGCCTTTCGTCGCTGTTTGTTAGCTTGTGCTATTTGATGGCTTCAAGCCTGTCGCATTGCACCTGATCGCCGCGGATTATGTGGTAATACGCATAGTCTTCCGGCGCAAGCTTGCTGTTCTCACGGAAAATCTCTTCTGCATCTTCCTTCCTGTCCGGGCGGATGCGCACCGAAATGCCGCAGCTCGCCGAGATGAACCTCGGAACGGGCATGATCGTAACTTCAGCCGGCTTCAGCAACTTTTCAGTTGAGATGGCCGCGTGGGTGGATTCAAAAGTGAGAAGATAATATTCGTCCATTTACAGTTTGCTTTCCTTTTATAATTTGATGCAATTTTACAGCTTGATGACCTTGCTTACTTCCTGCATCGCGCCAAGTATATCATACATGTTGCTTACTGTGCCAACTTTGAGCTCATCTTTGAGACCGTAGAAGTTGAGGCATGTTCCGCATACGAGGACCTTTGTTCCTTTTTCGATGAGAGTGTTAAGGTTCTCAACGATCTGCGGCTCAACGCCTGTTACCAGTTTAACGCCTTCATTCATGAAGAGAACGTATGCCGGGATTTTCTCGGACTCGCTGAGTGTGAAGATAGCCATCTTAGCAAGATTTCCGCCGAGTTCGCTGTTGTTTGTTCCGATAGCGTTAGTGTTGAAGAATACTGCGTATGTATCAGCCTCTGCAACGCTTGCTCCCTTGATCGTTTCGCCGTTTGCGAACTTTACGAGGAACTTGTCGCCGAATGCTTCGCTTGTAGCCGGTCTGCCGAGAGCGTCACCGAGTCTCTCAAGGTTGCCTACCTGAGTAGGACCGTCAACGATGATCTCAACATCCTGCTCGCCTGCTTCGAGCTCTTTCTTTGCCATAATTACAGGAATAGGGCACTGCTTGCCGCCTGCATCGATTCTCATTTCATTACCTCCGAATAAAGTCAATATTATCAGGTGTTCTATTGGTCATCGGCGGCCGGGATCCGGCGTTTCGTGGCCGTAAACCGCCGCGAATGCCAACGACCATACACAACAAATATACTCCCTTTTTCGGAGGTCTAGTATTGATAAAAACTATAATGCCCGCTCCAAAACGAGTCGCCGCCTAATAGGACTTTATCCTGCCGGCAGTGGATAGAGCAGCGGCCAGTGGCGTATAGAAAAGTTGCCGGCGGCGAGCCGCACTCCTGCGCGCTATCTGCGTATTATCTGTAGCAGATCGACGACCTTACCTGCTCTGCGGTCTCTTCGCCCGCAAAGATCTTTGCAAGCGCAAGGGCGAAGTCGAACGCTGCGCCCAGACCCTGGCCGGTGATGATGTTTCCGTCAACCACCGCGCTCTCGCCTGTCAGGACAGCGCCTTCCATCTTGCCTTCAAAGCCCGGATGGCAGGTCGCGCGCCTGCCTTCAAGCAGACCCAGCCCGGCCAGAACGGACGGCGCAGCGCAAATCGCAGCAACATGCTTGTCTTTCGCAAACTCTTTGCACTTCTCCGTCACAAGCGCGCAATTTCCGAGGTTCTCCGTTCCGATCTTTCCGCCCGGCAGGATCACCAGGTCAGCCGAATCGAAATCCGCGTCCTCAGCCAGAACGTCAGCCTTTATCGTTATGTTCCTCGCGGAAACAACCTCAAGACGTCCCATGATGGATGCCATGACGGTCTCGACTCCCGCCCTGCGAAGGATGTCAACAGTTATCAGACCTTCGCACTCTTCAAGTCCGTCCGCCAGAAAAACAATCGCTTTACTCATACCGCACCTCCGTTATATCTCAGTCCTTTTTCACACTGCCTTTTATCATGCGTTTTTTTGTACTGTAATATTGTACCACAACAAAAGCCGGCAGTCTGCCTGCCGCAGGTGTGCCGGCATTACGGTTTTCTACTATGCGGCTGTCAGTCTATGTTGCTGCGGCTGTCAGTCGTGGCGTGTATCGTCGCCGTAGCATTCGCAGAACCTGGCCGCGAAAGCCGGCGGCTCGTCATGCACGTACAGATGAGAGGTATCCCCGAACGCAAGCATCCTGATGGAAGCGATCCCCTCTCTCCTTTCCTCCGTTACCAGCGTAGTCACCGACGAAGTCTGCGCACAGAAGCCGTGCCAGACAGGCATCGGCGAAACGCCCCAAAGATGGCTCAGCAGCACCGACTCGACCCCGAAATGGCAGAACAGCACGATAGTGTCATGATTAGGTTTCTCCACGCGGTAGCATCTGCCCTCGCGCCGGTAACCGTGCCGCGCCAGAAGCTCATCGAACGCATCCGTCACCTTGCGGTATGCTTCGCCTACATCACCTTCCGCCATGAGCTCGTTTTCAGTCCAGTGTTCCTCCTGGTAGAAGCGGGGCTCCTGCGTCCAGTCCTGCGGGAGCCAGTCCCACGGGATGCGCTTTTTCTCCGTATCGTCGGGCCGCCAGATAAAGTAGTCGAATTCCTTCAGCCACGGAAGCACCTCAGCCTGGCGGCCCAGCTTTTGCAGCGTAAGCGACGCGGTATCACGCGCCCTGCCGTAAGGCGAAGTGTAATAGTAAGTGTTCTCGCTGTCCTGACGGCAGAGCATCTCCGAAAGGTATTCAGCCTCGCGCCAGCCCTTCTCAGTCAGCGAATCATTTTTATAATCCGGGTCCCCGTGTCTAACGATCAGAATCTTCATATTTTTAGCCTAAATATAATCTATTCCTCAGTTCCCAAAGCCCGGCTCTGCGGATGCCAGCCGGATCGGCTTATGCAAAGCGCCAGGCGGATCAGTCTGCGGCGGTTGCCATGTTCTGCTCTACTACTTTTCCGAATTCCGCGAAGACCTGCACGCCGGTCTCTTCCATCGAATCCGGATGCCACTGCAGTCCGTATACCGGCAGGGTCCTGTGTTCATAAGCCTCGATGCAGCCGCTTACCGAGTCCCACTCCGTTGCATAAAGCCCTTCGCCCAGCTCGTCCACGCACTGGTGGTGGAAGTGATATGTCTCCGCTTCCCTGCCGAGCAAGTCGTACATCCAGGTCCCCTGCGCGATCGTGACATAGCGGTCACGCTTATGCCAGCCATCCGGCATGTCCTGGATCGTCGTCCCGCCAAAAACGTTATTCACAAGCTGCATCCCGCGGCAGATCCCAAGCACCGGCTTGCCGGCCTCTGCATACATCTCGACCGCAGCGAACTGGAATCTGTCCTTGTCGATGTCCGTGCCTGTTGTAGCCGGATCACGCTCCGCGCCGTACATGCTCGGCGTAACGCTGTGCCCGCCCGGGATGATTATGCCGTCGTACTTTTCGATATCGAGCTCATCGATCGAGCCGACCCTCTCCGTGCGGTAACCGGCATCGGCCATGTAGTCCCTGATGCGCCCCGCGTCTTCGGTATCATAGTCGACGATCGCGATCAGAGGATCCGGAGTCTGAGCTTCATCCTGCTCCGCGTCAGCTGTCCCGTTCTCTTCAGAAGCATTCGAATCAGCCGATTCGCCACTTTCATCCGCAGCCTGCTGATCCTCCGCGGCCGCCTGATCATCGGCGGGAGCCTTTATCATTTTGCACAGCGTAACAACATTAGCCATCAGGCTAAGTATCAGAACCGTCGTGAAAAGGATCAATGCCGTTTTTTTCTTCATAAAAAAATGATTCTCCGATCGATGAATTGTCAGTTTTGATTCTGTTATTCATTGTACCAAAAATGCCCCGGCCGTAATAGCACTTATACTGCATGCGGCTCGCTGCGCCCGACTGCAGCTGCCCGCACCAACCGCTGCCGGCCGCGCCGGATCCCGGCTCAGGAACCGGGATCCGTGCTAAGGAAAGGCGGAAACTTCTTCTTGCCGGATTTTGCCCGACTTTTGCCGAAAAAGCATCCTTTTGCAAGAAAAAAGACCCCGGAATCCAGATCTGTTGTCTGACTTAGGGGTCATTTTCACTTCACTTTTGAGTGTTTCATTTCACTTTTACTGTTATAACGGACACGTTGTCGTGGCTGTTGTTGTCCAGCGCTTTCGAGACCAGCTTCAGCACTATGTGATCGGCGCTTTCCTCCTTATTGGACTCGAGCAGCGCCACCAGTTCCTCATTATCGACCGCATCCGTAAGGCCGTCACTGCAGATAATGAAGATATCTCCCGGGCGGCAGTCGACCGACGCGGTGTGCTCATTCAGCTCTATCTCCTCATCAGGCACACTCCCGATAAACTGCGAGAGTTCATGCCTGAACATGCTGTGGCCTCTGTCAGGTTCCTGCAGGATACCTTTTTCGATCAGCGTCTGCTCCCTGGTGTGGTCGTAAGACATCATTTCGAGTTTGTTTCCGCGGAACAGATACACTCTGCTGTCGCCTATGTTACAGGCATGCGCCGTGTGATCATCGAGCACCAGTACGGCTGCCGTCGTGCCTGAATAGTTGACGGACTCGTCATCAGTATTTTGCCTGATCGCCGACTGGAGAGCCGGAAAGAACGCCTTGATCTTCTTTTCGTCATGCCCCTCGTCAACCAGCTTCAGCATCTGCGAAGCCATCAGCGAAGCCTGCTCTCCGTCTTCGCCGCCGCCAAGACCGTCAAACACTCCGTATGTGTGGATGCCGCGTCTGCGCCTGCTTCTGAGGAGCAGATTGTCCGATGACAGGTCGATCCGGTACATTCCGTCAACATATATATTGTCCTGATTCAGTTTTCTTACGTTGCCCCTGTGAGTGGCCCCGCATGAATCTATCGTCATTATTTTACCTCTTTGTTTTTTGCACATCGTTGATTATACACAAAGCGCCAAAGAGTTCAAGTTAAAAAATGGTAAGATTCGCGAGCCCTGATCTGCCGTAGCCCGTCAGAAATACTCGTCATCGCCGGAGTCGAAATAGCCCTTGCTGCCGCCTGAGCTTTCGGATTTCGATGCGCCGGATGACGAAGATGTCGAGCCGCCTGACGAGCCTGATGACGAACTCGACGATGAGCTGGTCTGGCCCGACGACGAGCCTGACGATGAACCCGAAGACGATCTCTTTGATGATCCCGAAGATGATTTGCTTGAGTATGTGACAGGCGGATAGTAGACGACCGGATCGGACACGATCACCTTTGCCTTGTACGTGCAGCCTCCGGCAGAGACGGTCAGCCCGGTCTCGCCGGCCGAAACCGCAGTAAGCACGTAGTCCTCGGAAACGGTGGCTATCTGCTTATCTCCTGTTTTCATCGAGACAGGCTCTTTCGCGAACTTCTCCGGCGAGAGCTCCGGCTCAAGCGTGAGCGTATCGCCCGTAGTGAGTTCTATTTCTTTGTCTATGCCGTCAATCGAAGTTACCTTGGGCACTACGCTCACGGTCAGTTCCTCTGAATATTCCTTCGCAGTCATCGTCAGAGGCGCCTCGCCGAGCGCCACCGCATGGATCTTCCCCGCTTCGTCGACGGTAAACACACTCTCGTCACCGGACGAGAATGTGACAGGTTCGTCCTTGAACCAGTCCGGCGCAACAGTGCATTCCAGCTTGAGATCATCGTCAATGTAGATCTCCGTGCTGCCCTCTGCATCGCCGGCATTGATGTCCGTAACTTCTTTAGGTATTGCCGCCCAGATGCCGCCGCCGATAAGAGCGCATGCAGCCACAACGGCCAGCGCTATTTTCAGGAATCTGCCATTGCCGGCGTTTTTCGCCCTGCCTTTTCCGACGCTGATGTTTTCGCCGGCCTCCAGCGCTTCCAGATCCTGCAGCATCTCTTCGGCGTCCGAATAGCGGTCCGCCCTGTCATACGCGCAGGCCTTCAGCACGATGTTCTTCAGCGACTCAGACCCGCAGCGCGGAGCGGGGATCTCCTGCCCGTTTATCCTTTTGAGAAAGGCATCCTCTCTGTCGCCCGCATGAACAGGCTCCGGGCTCTGAGGCGTAAACGGCATGCGCCCGTCATTCAGGTAGCGGTACATCACCATTCCGAGAGAATAAAGATCCACGGAGCTCCCGTAATTCTGACCCCAGTAGACCTCCGGCGCCATGAACTCGTACGTTCCCTTGCGGGAAAGGCCCGACGTCGTCTGCTCTATAATGCGCGCGATGCCGAAATCGCCAAGCTTATAGCTTCCACTCGGCGAGATGAATATGTTGTCGGGTTTGATGTCGCGGTGTACGATCCCGTATTTTTTGCACAATGAAAGCCCTCTGCATATATCGCAGCCCATGCGCGCCACCTCATCTGCAGAGAGCGGATTATCAATCGAATATTTAACAAGAGGAGTCAGCTCCTCGAGTCTTATGAGTATGTCCCAGCCAATACCGTCCTCATGCCTGAAGATCTCGTGATCCTCATAGCTGACGATGTTGCTGTTCCCCTTGAGTTTCGCCAGAAGCTCGAATTCCTGTGTCGTGTTCTCGAGCACGCTTTCATAATAAGCGGCCACCTCTTCGAGCGTCATGCCGCCCGCCATGAGAGACGCTGTCTCGGACTCACTCGCAGGCACGGAGACCACCTTCAGCGCCGAATAATAAGTGTGACCCAGCGCGTCGGTGCGGCTTATCCTGTATAGGCTTCCCTCTCCTCCTGAACCTATCTCTTCAATTATGTGCCATGAGCCAAACAGCGGCTCATATTTGCTGTAATTCATTTAACTTTGACTTTTTTGACCAGTGAAAATGGTCCGTAATAAGTTTTGCCATTGACTACTTTATAGGCCCTCACCTTGTAGTAATACACCTTGTTTATACTGAGTCCCTTGTGGGTAACGGATTTGACCGCCGCACTTTTGGTAACGGCCCTGACATATTTTCTTGTTCCAGGATATCTTACATATACAGAGTAGCCGCTCGCATAACTGACCTTGCTCCAGGTAAGCTTGACCTTCCGGCCGCCGAGAGCGACCGCTTTGAGCGTAGGTCTTTTGAGCGCTTTCGCCCTGGCTATCTCAGTTTTCAGTCTGGCCTCTTCCGCAGCCTTTCTTGCAGCTTCTTCCTCTTCGGCGTAGTCCCTGGCTGTTATGTTCACATAGACTTCCGCCGGCTTATAGTCTTTCGACGACTCGGCCTGAACTTTGACGCGTACTGTGCCTTTTCCCGAAGGTTTTACAAAGCCGTTCTGATCCACAGTCGCCGCGACGGTCCCGCCGCTCGCAATAGAATACTTAAGAGCATTCTCAGCGTGAAGATCAAGTGCCAGACCGTCATGCCAGTCGATCTCGAAAGGTCCCAGATTTCCGGTTATCTCCTGCGGACTGCGTAAATCCTCGCCGGTGACCGTGATCGTCAGGACGAAATATCCCGCCTTATACCGGCCTCCTCCATCGTCAACATTTACAGTGATCTGGGCCGTTCCCGGCGACAGCGGTGTTACCCAGCCGTCCTGATCTACGACCACCCTGTCCGGGTTGTCTGATGTAAAGCTTGCAGTAGCACCGGGCATGAGCGTTACCACCAGTTTCTGCGGCCTGTCAGTCGTATCGAGGTCAAGTCCCATGGACGCCGGTCTTCCCTCGTAATGGACCGGAGCAGTCCCGACCCATCCGTCACAGCTGTCTACCGTCACGCCGAGGTACACAATGCATTCATCATATGTCTCATCAGCTGCAACTGTTGCTTTGATCCTGGTCCTGCCATCCTTTTTCAGCGTGACATTGCCCGAGCTGTCTATATCGAGCACATCTGTATTCATAGACTCTAAGGTGACAAGGCCGTCGATCACACTGTCACTTTCAAGGCTCACAGCATGATCCGCATCATACCTGTACATGTTCACCGAATAGCAAGCCGGATACAGCGAAGAAGAACTGTCATAATAATCACTTTTTTCTTCGCGCGAAAGTCCCGTAGAATCCGTGTAGCTGTATTTGAAGCACACCCTTCTTTCTGAAGTGCCGTCGCCGTCCTCTGCGAACGACTCGAACGGCAACACAAAGCCCAGCATGGTCAGTATCAGAGTCAAGGCGACGACCGCTTTCATCTGCCGCCCTTTTGATACTGCTGACCTCATGCCCTGCCTGCGGCCGCTTCCCCTATCACTATAGGTAAATAAACTCATATCCTTTCTGTCTGTACGCTTCGTCGAGATCGCTCCTCAGCTGAAGCATCTCTCTCACAGCGCTGAACTCCTCTGCGGGACTGAGCATGACGCTCGCATCTCCCCTGAAATGCAGGTTCTTGTACGCCCGCTGCAGAGGATGCATGTTTTCCCACTCCGCGAGTGCCGCAAGAAGTCTTCCCTCGTCCTTGTCGCTGACGTCGACCGGTGCATAGCCCATCATCTCCAGGAACCGGTCTATATCGTCAGCTGTCATCCCAAGCGCCATGCACATCGAGATGAATTTGCGGCGGCTCTTCGGGATCCGCTTGATGTTGATGCTCCTCTTGCCTGTCTTGCGGTCGATCACGTTGACCGTGCTGCAGTCGCCGCTCAGGAAGTTGATCATGCTGTCATCAAGCCATCCGCGCATCGAATTCAGACTGCTTATAGTCTGTTCCGGATCCTCGCGGCATGTGCTGATAATCTGCCGGAGCCATCTGTCGAGGAACTTGCGCGGCTTCGCGTATGCGCTGCTGAATGCGTCCATGTGCTCTGCCACGAACGCTTTGATGCCATCATATTCCGAACCATAGTCTGCCTGGCCGAGGCTTATCTCGACATCCGCGGTATTTTCGAGGCCGAGACTGATCTCGTCCCACCTCTCGCGGAACACCGCATACGCAACCGACTGGTATTCCTCGTAGCGAAGAAAATAGTTGGCGCTGCCGGTCTCATCTTTCAGATTCGCATTGATAAGATAAAGCCAGACCAGATCCTCGCTGATATCTTTAACGTAAAGCTTTCTTTTGCCTGAATACCTCGTGATCCACTGGTTGATCACGTCTGCCGGCTGCCTGAACGCCATGCCTATGCCTATAAAAGTTGAACGCTTCCTCGGCATCTTGTTGTAAAAGCCCGGCGTATCATCTCCGCCGGCTGCATCTATATATGTGCATACATCAGCCAGACTTGTACCGGTTTCTGCAGCAAGCTGATCAAGAGTGTTTCTCCAGCTTCTGAGAAGGTATGATTCTTTAGTGCTTTTAGCTCCCATTTTAAAAAACATCAGCCCCTTAGTTTACATTAATAATAATATCAAAAAAAGCATCAAAAAAAGCGGTTGACAGAAAGTTATCTTGCTCAAAGTATACCATTGATACAGCGTCTCACCTTTCAACAAAAACGTGCCTAAAAACATGTTTCTAAAAAGTGCAAGGAAAAGGCACCCATCTCTCTTCGCAGCCTTGTTCAATCTCTCTTCGCAGCCTTGTGTAGTTCCGCTATGACCCGATTTGCGTCTTTAGCGTTATCTTTGCAGTCCATAAACTTCATTTTCGACATGCAGGTGACTACACATGTCCCAAAGTCTCACCAATCCAGTTCTGGAAACCAGCAAAAGTGAATACATATGCACTGCTATGACTATTCTTTTATTGAATTGTTCTGAAAAAATGTAAAAAAGCTCTGAAATGTCCATTTACGGAATTACAAGCGGACAAATGTGTCTTTTACCAGTCGATTTCCGGAATCCCTTGAACATGAGTGTAGTCTCTTGTTCATAGAGAATGAGGGTTATGGGTTAAAATGATCATGCTTGATAGAGGATCTCGGCTTATGAAGGACTACAATTCACATATTCCCTTTATACATTGGGTTAGTAAATACATTATTAGGCAGATTTATTAGATGGACTTATTAGATGGATCTGCCAGGTGGATCTGTTTGCGGCAAGGCCGGTCTGCCCCGCGTTGCCGCGCTGGCGGCAGGGCCATTGCAAAGCCCAGCCGCCAGCTGTAGAGCGAGCAAAAGCGGCCAGGCAGACCCCGCGAGCCAGAGGAGGCGAGAGGATGGCCGGCAAAAGCACTTATCACTGGAAATCAGAAAAAAGCAGTAAAATCGGCCCGTTTCAATTCAAACAAAAGCGGCCTGCGGGGAATCGAACCCACAGGCCGCATTTTTTCTTCTATTCTTATTTCTTATTCCAGCGTCTCTTTTCAGGCGCTCCACCCAAGGTTTGCTTTAAAGACGCCTCGTTCAAAATTAGATCTTTCAGCACCCGCCATTCAAGGCGTTTCTCTGTAAGCATCAGTAAAAGTTTCTTTCTCTTTGTGTGACGCTGACGTCTCTGAATTTTTTGAATACCGCGTTGCCTCTGTCTCCCATGGTATCCGGATGCCACTGGACTCCATACACAGGAAGCGTCTTATGCTCTACCGCCTCTACGCGTCCGTCCGACGCGTCCCATTGTGTTGCGACAAGGCCGCTTCCGACCCGCTCCACACACTGGTGATGGAAGTGATAGACCGACGCCTTTGCGCCATACGCGCCGTACAGCCAGCTCGCCGAGCTGATTTTTACCGTACGGTTCCACTTGTGCCATCCCGGTATGTGCTGGCAGATAGTTCCGCCATACGCCACATTGATCACCTGGCAGCCGCGGCACAGTCCCAGAACAGGCTTCTTCGCAGCGGCGAACTTCTTGATCATGGCGATCTGCGCCTTGTCCTTTTCTATGTTGGTGCCGTATGTTTCAGGCGCCCTCTGCGCGCCGTACATCCTCGGATCGATATTGTGTCCGCCCGGTATGACAAGCGCATCGTATGAGGACACATCGACGTTCGACCACAGCATCTCAGCCCTGCAGCCGTTGTTCTGCAGCATCGTCACGACCCGCTGGTTATCCTGGTCATTATCGTATACCAGCACCTTCGGCCTGTATGCCTTGGTCGTTACGGTCTTTACCTTCGACCAGTTGCTGTAATACCTTTTGCCACCCCTTACGGCGTACGTTCTGATCCGCAGATAATACGTGCTGCCCGACTTCATCTTCGAGAATCTGCGGGATATCCTTTTGTAGCTTTTGACGCTTACGATCTTGCCGGACCTGATGGCTGACGTATTACTGTATTGGATCTGATAGCCCGTGATCCTGGAGCTCGACATCTTCGCCGCCTGCTTGTTCCAGTACACAGTGAAAGTCTCGCTTGCCGCCTTGAATCCGGTTATATAAGTGCCTTTCGGTATGATCTTGAAGCTTGCTGCCGCCTCGCCGGAGTAGTTGCCCTTCAGCGTCACGGTCACGTTATATCTGCCGACATTCCTGCAGCCATTGTCCCACGCGAGATCGTACTGCGAGGCCTTGAACGTGGTTTTTCCGACCTTTACTGTAACCTCCGGCTTCTGCACTTTGTTGTTCCATGAGAAGGATTTCGCTGAGAGCGTGATCACCGGCGTGACCGCTTTCGGCTCTATGGTGAACTCCTTCGTGAGTGTTCCGCAAAATCCGCCGATGCCAGTGATCGTCACAGTGCCGGTTCCAGCCCTGACATTTGCACCATACGAAACAGTGTAGTCAGTCCCTTCCACGAGCTCGTCGCCCGACACGCCCGAAACTACAGGGACAGGAGTGTGCTGCTTTCTATTATATACGACTGCCGGAATGTCCTCGATCACCGCTGCCTCGGCGATATCGATCAGCTGCGGATCGCCGCCCTGGCCAGGTTCGGTGCCGCCGCCCTGTGAAGGTTCGGTGCCGGATTCCATGTCGGCGCCTGATCCCGATCCGGTATCAGGCTCAGCCGAAGGAGTCCCGCTTCCATCATTCCCGGCGTTTCCGCCATCTGCATTCTCAGTAACAGTAACTGAAGGGAGGCCGTCTCCTCCCGGCTGTTCTTCGTCGCCGGCAAAAGCGACCGAAGTCATCAATGCCGTGATAATTACCGCTGTCAACAGCAGCATCCAGAGGTTTTTACGTTTTTTCAATTTGGGTTACCTTCTTCCAAGTGTATTTTTACCACTCTATTCCCAGATAGTAGCATACACCTCTCGCCAGACCCCTTCCGTAAACAACGTATTTTGTACGGAGGAGCGTGTTGTCTGCCTTTATGCCCCCTGTTTCGAAAAGGCAGGCCACGCAGTTCTTCGTCTCGTTGAGGGTGGCGAGATCAGTGCGGTACTGAAGCCCCCTGTTTTTAATATTAACGTGTTTGTGTACGCCCTTGTTGAGGCATTCTGCCAGTTTCTTTTGTTTGGCGGTTCTGTACAGCCCAAGAGTCCCGCTCGGCGCGTACTGATAATCACAGTGCACATTCAGAAAAACGCTCACATCAAGAGTCTTCAGCTGATTGAGAGTCCACTTGAGATTCCTGTTGTTCCCGGTGTACGCGTCGGTATAAACATAGACCCCTTTATTCTTCAGATATGCGGCCGTGTACCTGCAGATAGCCGGCATTATCTTGGCCTCCTGATAGCCGTTCCACAGGCATCCCGGATCCCACCTGCCGTCGATACCCGTCCCGTGACCGGTCTCGATATACACTCTGTAGATGATCCCCGGCACAGGTTTTGAATAGCACAGAAGCCGGTCCTTTGCAGCCGCCGCGCGGACTTTGTAATACGCCTTTTTGCCCGACTTTACTTTTTTGTCGAGGAACGAACGGGCCGTGACGCCCTTCTTGATGCACTTAAAGCCCGTGGTCCTGCTGTAGCTCCGATACACGTCATAAGTCACAGCACCCGTGACCTTCTTCCACGAGACCGACAGCCCCTCGCCCTTGACCGAAACGCTTATAGGCTGGAAAGTCGGCCTTACTGCGGTTTCCGCTCCTGAAACTTTTACAGGCATCATAAACAGCGTGAGCATGGTCAGTATTATCGCCATGCTCAAAGCAGTATTCAGAATCTTTTTTGCGGTTTTGCTGAATATCTGTTTCCTGTTCATTTGTGCTCAAGTACGGCAGTCCTGCCGCGGACCTGTTACTTAGTTGTCACGTATTTAGCCTCGCTCCATGCGGAATAATATCTCTTGCCGTCCACGGTCATATATGTGCGGACGCGCACGTAATATTTTTTTCCTGCCTTCAGGCCGGTCACCTTCTTCGAGACCGTCTTATAACCTTTGTAAGTATTGATCACAGCATCGGTTTTGAACGTGCTGCCGGTGCAGTACTGCAGCTGATAGCCTGTGATCCTTGACTTTTTCATCGGCTCATCCTGCATGGTCCAATTCGCCGTGAAGCCCTTGCTCACCGCCGTCAGGCTCTTCATCTCGGTCGGCTTAGGATTGATCCTGAAATTAAGGACTTCTGTTCCGTAATATTTTTTTCCGGTACCTTTTACGGCAATAGTTGCTTCGCCGACATTTACACTGTTTTTATAGCTCAGTTTGTAATCTCTGTCCGGTTTCAGAGTACGATCCTCCCACTTTACGACCGGTGTCTGAGCCACCAGATCGCCTGTATAGGTCCTGTTCTTTATGCCGGTTATGTCTGCATCCGTGATCGGATATACATTGCCATCCGTAAACCAAAGATCTTCATGAGCTACGTCATTCTCCGGATCATCCGGCAGATATCCGTGCAGATCGAATCCCGTCTGTGAGTAAACAAGTCTCTTTATGGTGATCGAACCATCGCTGTTGTGAGTTATCTTGACTCCATACTTATCGGAAGTGCTAAGCTTGCAGGTCGCTCCGGCTACCGGCTCGAATACCGTGTTGCCGGTTGCTTTAGTTGCTACCATCAAAGCAGGATGAATGGTCATCGACTCTCCCTCCGGAAGGTCCGGATCAAAATCATCCACTACGACCTTGTAAAACGGATCGCGGGCAAAAAAGAAATTGCTCCCTCTGCCTAAGACCGTGCTGCCGTCAATGATAGTACATACGACCTCTATGAACCCGCCTTCATTTCCTGCCGTAACATAGGCCTTGGTCATATCGTTCAGGTCAGGCGAAACAGCGCATCCGACCATGTCATCAGTATCCGGACCGATGCTCCAGACGATCTCTGCTGTTGACGGAAGCTCCGGTATGAACCAGTTGTCGCTGATATCGACTTCTACAACATCTCCCGGAAAGATCGCGATGTCTTCATCATAATTGATAGTCGGCCAATACTTATAATTGTCACCCTCGCCGTTATCTGCGAATACCATCGCCGGCATCAGGGAGAGTGCTAATACGAGCGCGAGAAACACCGCCCGGAAACGTTTGTATTTCTTCATATTACACTCCTTTCATTTACCAGAACCAGTGTCATATCATTTCTGAATCGTCCCCTTTTCCAGGGAATGTTTAGTTCATGATGATTCTATCAGAAACACTTTTTACTGGCGAGTAAACTTAAGGGGTTTTATGCTTTTCAGATCAGCTCATCCAGCAGGCCTTCGCAGCCTTCCGTCACATCGCGCCAGGTCGCGTCAAAGTTGCCTGTATACCACGGATCCGCCACCTGCTGCCCAGCCCTGTCAGTGTAGTCGAGGAGCATGCTTATCTTATTGTCCGGATCACCGCCGGTTATGCGGCGTATATTGCGCATGTTGTTGTTATCCATGCAGATGATCATATCGTAATAGTCGTAGTCGGCTCTCGTCATCTGCCATGCCCGGTGCCCGCCGCAGGCAATGCCGTTCTCCGCAAGCTTCCTTCTGGCCGGAGGATACACCGGATTGCCGATCTCCTCGCGGCTGGTTGCTGCGGAATCTATCTCGAAGCTGTCCTCAATGCCGCGCTTCCGTACCATATCTTTCAGTACATACTCGGCCATCGGGCTCCTGCATATATTGCCGTGGCACACAAATAATATCTTAGTCATTTCTTCTTTTTTATAATCGATGCTATCAGAATTCCTGCTGCGGCTCCGGCCGAGTCGATACAGACATCCCGGAACGCGCAGGTCCGTCCTTCAACAAAGAGCTGGTGGAATTCATCTGAAGCGGCATACAGGGTGCCGGCGATCCATGCGGAAAGCTGTGGGTGTCCGGCAATGAAGTCTCTGCTCAGTTTCCGCTCAGATCTGCTTAAAGCCGCCCCGGTTTTCAGATCAAAGAAGTTCACGGTCAGGCATGAGCCGAGCACCAGATATTCTGTAAAGTGAGCTGCCTTTCTGACAATGAATTGCGAAGTATCAAAACCGATGCCGGTTATCGATGAAAGCAGTTCAGCAAAATAGCCGCTCTCGCTGCCCGAGACCCTGCCCGGCATCGCGGAATGAACGAATATAAACGCCATTACCGCCAGAGTAGCCGCGATGTGCTTTTTACCTTTATTGATTGCGCCCTGTCCGTCTATCTGATCCATGGATTTTCCTTCTTCAAGTCCGCGTCCCATTACCACACGTCATCTTATTTTACTATATCTGCTATCCCTATATAACAGCCATACTGCACTTTGCCCAAAGATATTATAGACGGGCTCTGGTGCGGCCTTGTACCTATCTAAAACAAAAGTGCCGGTTGCCCGGCTTTCTGTGAGTATTCCGGCGTAGTTTCCCGCACCTGTCCGGCGTGAGGAAATCGCCATTCCGGCAGAAAGGAAATCATCATTCCAGCCGGGAAATCGACCTCATATAATTGGTGTTAGAGTCCGATTAAATTAACCACTCTCTAATTTAAGTGAGCGCTAACATTGCAAAACCTGATGATCATTTTTTCGTCGTTACGGTCATTGCTTTGCACCTTTTTCAACATCCTCAATATACTCTACAACTAAGTTTATCAGACCTAACGCAAACTGTCCCTCTCTTTTTCCAACCGGCTGCCCGTCAGTATGTGCCATCGTATCAATGATCTCTCCTGCGCTTTGAAGTATGGTTCTGACTCTGTCATCTTCATCGGAAGGTGCATCGTGTTCTGCGAGAAGATGCTTTTTATAATCAGAAAGAGCAGTAAGAATGCGGTCTACGGCGATGTCATACTTTCCCTCGCGCATTAACAGCTCCGCGTCTTCAGCTGCCTTCTGAAAAGGGATCGCATCATTCCAATCCATTATCTGTTCGACAGCCTGACGAATCGTTACGGTTGAAAGGAGGTCCCTGGATCCTTTCTGAAAAGGTACCAGCGCGGACATGATATCTCTTTCGGCCTGATCCTTCTTATCGCCCAGAGCCATATAGTCTTTATTCTTTAAACTGAGAACCAGTTCCCAGTAGTCAGTCCCCCAGCGCCAGCTGTCATGATAAGTATGCTCAACGTCAAAATCTGCCTTCTTTAATACAGCAGCCGCAGCATCATTATTCTGTTCCTGCAGAGAGCGGATCCCATCAGAGATCAGCCGATTCCAGTATTGATTATTTTCCGCCATAATAAACCTTCTTTGTCTGTGCAATTACCTGGTAACTCTAATTATACCTAACAGAAACAAGGCTTTAAAACAATAATTGCAAAGCATAGTACCGATTAGAAATAAGCGGGCAAAATCGCCCATTTCCGGGTATTGTTTACTGAAAGACTTGTGCACCAAATATGCTACAATACAAACAAATGCAAGTAATTGCTCATATGAAAGTTGATCGCATTTAACGGGGACTGTTCCCGTTAAATAAAGGAGGACACTGCTTATATGAAAAGAATTCGTGTTTTATTACTGACACTGGCGCTGACTCTTTCAATGATGGCACCAGAATTTGCTATGCTTCCGGCAGTCTATGCAGAAAGCGACACGCCGGCTGCAGTAACTGCCGAAAGCAATCAGGCGGCTGATCCTGACGCGTCCGGTGCCCCGGCCGCTAACGAAGCCGCAGACCCGGCAACCGGTACCCCAGACGCAGACCCATCAGCCGATGCTCTCGAAGAGGCTGATCCGGGCGAAGCTGTCGTAAGAGCACCTGACAACGGCCAGGATGCTGTTGATCCGGAGCCGGCAGACATGCCTGATCCAGCCCCTGCAGACGTGCCTGATCCGGCCCCTGCAGATGTGCCTGATCCGGAGCCGCAGCCTTTCAAGTTCGACTCCTACAAGAAGCTCAACATGAGGGATCTTTACAACGCTAACATACTCGTGATCCCTGATGAGCTCAAAGACAAGATCACAGTTGAGCCGGCTGAATACGGCAGCGGCCTGCTTCTCAGCGGCAATGTCGGCGACCTCAACGCGGCCTACCTCACCATCAGCGAGGAGTTCAACTTCGACTCGGGCAGCGTCGGCAGATTCTACTTTGACGGCCTCAAAGATAAAGACAAGGGCATGGACGTCGAAATAGAAGTCTACCTCGACGATGAAAAAACGCCAAAAGTCACCATTCCGCTCAAGAAGCAGATGGGCAAGAGAGAGTGGGCAAACAAGGGTGACAAGTCAGTCAACCTCAGCACTGCAGAGATCACCGGCAAGCACAGAGTAGCGCTCCGCCCTAAGATCAGCGGCAAAAATGATACAGACAATACCACCGTCATGCTCAGAGCGATCCAGTTCTGCAAGACGACCGTCCCTGTGATGTATTTCAACATCGATGAATCCGAGGGCACTATCGAGGCCATGAACAGCAGCAGCGACCACTCTGTCGAGTGCTACGGCAGCGTCGACCTGATCGTCCCGGATCTGTTCAACGCCAACGAGACATTCCGTGACGAGTACGGCCAGCAGAAGAGCCTCACAGGCCTCGATCTGGAGTACATCCGCGGCCGCGGCAACTCCACCTGGATGGACGAGAAAAAACCGTACAAAGTCAAATTCGACAAAGGCCAGGACCTCTTCGGCTTCGGCAAGAATAAACACTGGGTGCTGCTGGCAAACCGCTACGACAACAGCCTTATCCGCAACCGCATGACCTACTGGCTCGGCCAGCAGCTTGGCATGGAATACACACCGCAATGCGTTCCGGTCGAAGTGGTCATGAACGGCGAGTTCTACGGCAGCTATCTGCTCTGCGAGCAGATCAGAGTGGGCAAGGGCCGTGTCACCATAGACGACCTCGATGACATCAAGGACGTTCCGGCAATCACCGATGAGCTGATCCAGACCGGCGGCTACCTGCTGTCGATGGATACGGAAGAAGACGAGAAGCGCAGCTTCAGGACTGAAAACGGCATGCAGCTCTACATCGAAAGCCCAGACGACAACGTCGCTTACTTCAACGAGTACATCAAGGCCTACACGCAGAAAGTCGAAAATGCCATCCTCGGCGAAGACTTCAAAGACGCGTCCGGCCAGCCATACACCGACTACCTCGACATTGATTCAGCGGTCGATTACTGGTGGATCCAGGAGTTTTCGGCAAACGGTGATGCGTACGGCAGCGGCAGCACCTACCTCTACAAAAAGAGAGACAAAAGCGAGTCCGAGCAGGGCAAGCTCTACTGGGGACCTCTCTGGGACTTCGACTACGTAGCCTGGGGCGACCTCGAGTACGATCCGGATCCGTCCGGCACCCTCGACTACACCAGTACGCCGTGGTTCGATACGATGAAGACCGACCCGGTGTTCATCAAGAAGGTCAAAGACCGCTGGTATGAAGAAGGCGGCATCAAGGACAAGCTCCTCGAGATCACAAAAGAAGGCGGCCGCCTCGACAAGTACATCGAGCAGATGGAAACGACTTACACCTACGATCACGATCTGTGGGGCGCGTACGAGTCCGATATCAATGAGTACAAAGGCGAGATAGAACAGCTGCGCACATGGATCAACAAGAGGATCGAGGGTGTAGAGGAATCGGTAAAAGAGCTCTCCACAGACCCGCACAAAGTCACATTCATGGTCGACGGCAAGATCATCAAAGAGAAGGAAATCATCGGCGCCCTTCGCAAGAGTGACTTCCCGGAAGCGCCGGCAAAAGAAGGCTTCGTGTTCTCAAGCTGGATCGATGATGAAGACTGTCCGTACGAGGCCGGTTCGCACGTAACACAGGATGTCATCCTCAATGCGTACTACCTGGCAGAAGAAGAAATCGTGCAGGCGAAGGACATCTTCTTCAGCAGTTACGACGTATACTACGCGCTGTACGAAGACAGCGAAAACGGATATTCGAATTGGTACTCCCCGGATTACCGCGTGATGCCAGACAACGCATTCGATACCTCACTCACCTGGACCAGCTCAAACAGCACGATCGCAGAGGTCGATGAAGAAGGAGCCATTGCGATAAAGGGCAAGGGCGATGCGGTCATCACAGCCACACTCGCCAACGGGGTTTCAAGGTCGTTCAACCTGCACATACTCGGATACGAAGACTTCAACGAATGCGAGAAGGTCTCGCTCGACAAGACCTCAATAAAGCTCAAAACCGGCTCGTACGATCAGGTGCTGCCTGTGTACTCACCGACGCCGTGCGACACCGGCGAACTCATCTGGGTGTCGACTGATGAGAGCGTTGCCTGTGTTGACGACCTCGGTGTTGTAAGCGCGGTTGGCATTGGGACCGCTGATATCCTGGCAGTCAACCTCAACACGCGCGAAGTGCTGAAGTGCAAGGTCACAGTCACAGGCCGCCGGGTGAAGAAAAGCGGCAGCATCTACGAGATCACTTCCGAAAAAGCGGGCAGCCGCACCGCAACGCTTGTGAAGGCCAGGAACGCCAAGGGCGTGACGATCCCGGCAACCATCACGTCGGGTGGTCATAAGTACAGCGTCAACCGCATCAAGACAAAGGCGTTCGCGAAGTCGAAAGCTACAAAAGTGATCATCAGGACAAAGAAACTGACCAAAACCAGAGTCAAAGGTTCGCTCAAAGGCTCAAAGGTAAAGACCATAAAAGTCAAAGTCGGTACGAAAAGCCTGAACAAGAAATATGTAAAGAGGTATAAAAAGTACTTCACAAAGAATAACGCCGGAAAGAAAGTAAAGGTTTACTAGTGCCCTACCGGGGACAGTCCCCATTCGGGCATTCGAGGAGTATAGTTATGAGAATTTATAAAAGAATATTTGCAATACTGATGTTTGTCATAGTGGCTTTGATTATGCCGGTGACGCCTCCGGCGGAAGTCGATATTGGTATTGATAACACCGGCATCGCCTATGCAGGCACAATACCTGTCGACAAGGCACATTTCCCCGATGAGGCTTTTAGGGCGTTTTTAGCAAAACAGTATGGCAGTTCTATTGATCCGTCAGTTGTAACTACCATGTATGTTTATGATCCGGCCACTAAAAGTTTGGAAGGAATACAGTATTTTACTGCGTTGAAAGAATTGAACTGTTCGTATATCAATAATCTGGGCAGTTTAGATGTAAGTCACAATACTTCTCTGGAATCGTTGATCTGCCGGGATAACAACTTAAGCAGCCTGGATGTAAGCCACAACACTGCTCTGAAAGAGCTGGACTGTGGTATGAACAAACTGAGCAGCCTGGACGTAAGCCACAACACTGCTTTGGTACAATTGGACTGCAGCTCAAATAATCTGAGCAGCCTGGACGTTAGAAACAGCACTGCTTTGGAATACCTGAACTGTAGCGATAACAACCTTGGCAAACTTTATCTCAGCAAAACACTTTCTGAAAACTCCTTTTTCCATGACGATGGTGTTGAGATTATTTATGGCAGTCCATCTGATCCTGTTAAGCCGGTCACTCTGAATACTGCTTCTGCAAAAGTGGCAGTAGGAAAGTCTACAACACTTGAAGCTTTTGGTCCGAATGACATCGCTTTCAAGTCCAGCAACAAAGCTGTTGCAACTGTTTCTTCGACGGGCAAAGTCAGTGCAGTCAAACCGGGAACGGCAACTATTACAGCCTACTCGAAGGCTGATAAAACCAACAAAGCCACATGCAAGATCACTGTAAAATATAAGCTCACGTATAAGATGGATGGCGGAACGAATTCAGATGACAATCCTACCTGGTATACAGGAAAGGTTACCCTGAAGGATCCAAAGACCAGAAAGGGCTATGATTTCAAGGGCTGGTATTCGGATTCAAACTTTAAGACGAGGGTAAGAACTGTCACTAATGCCAACAAGACCCTTTATGCAAAGTGGGAATGGCACTCGTATTCGATCAAATTTGTAAAGAATGGCGGGACCGGCTCACTGTATTACCAGAGATGCAGATACGGAAAGGAATTCAATCTGCCTGAATGCCATTACACCAGAAAGGGCTATACTTTTACCGGATGGAACACAAAGGCGGACGGATCCGGCAAGGCTTATGCTGATAGGGCGTCCTTCAAGAACCTTACGTCAGAGGATGGAAAGACTATATCTTTTTATGCACAGTGGAAAGTAAGGAAATATACCATAAAATACTCAGGACTCCCTGAAGGAGCAAAGAACGACAATAAGACAAGCTACACCATAAATACAGCGACTTTCAGCCTGAAAGACGCAAGCTGCCCGGGTTACACCTTCAAGGGCTGGTTCTCAGACAGCAAGAAGACAAAACCGATCACTTCGATCGCTAAGGGCAGCACCGGAAGCAAGACCATTTACAGCAAGTGGACGGCGCATAATTACACGATCAAGTTCAATGCGAACGGTGGTGAAGGAACAACCGCTGCCATGAAATCGTGCGTATACGGCAAGCAGTACAATCTGACAAAGAACGGATTTCAGAAGAAGGACTCTATGTTCACAGGCTGGAATACGCAGGCGGATGGATCGGGAGCATCGTATGCAGACGGAGCAGCCGTGTCGAACCTCGTAACGAAAAACGGAGGAAGCATAACCCTGTATGCACAGTGGGAAGAAGACAAATACCTTCTTTACTGGCCGGTCAGAAATGGAACCACGAACGTGACAGAGTTAAGTTCTAACTGTTATTACTATCTTGATAAAGATAAAAATAAGGTTTGGATTCATAAGGGAATAGATATTGCAAATTCTGCCGGAGCATCCTGGTATGCAGCGAAAGGCGGGACTATTTATAGAGTGTATACAGGATGTAATACTGATGCAAACGGTACTCATGATGGAGAAGCGGGATCATGCAACCCTGATTATGGCTATTATGGGTTCACTTTCTATGATGCTGCAGAGAAACCATATATCAAGAACATCTGCAACAACGGATTCGGAAATGGAATAGTGATCCAGACTGATCCTATTGATGGTGTAACATATTATATTCAATACGCGCACATGGAATCTGTTGCCTTTACTAAGGAAAATGAAGGCCAGAGAATAACAGCTGGAACATATCTTGGGAAAGTTGGAAACAGGGGTTTCTCCTTCGGAACACATGCTCATTTTGAGATAAACAAAGATAAGCTTTTCGGAAACGTTGTTGATAATGATTATACTCATACCGAAGCGCTTGCCGGTGAGCATGATAAATGTGTATTCACTTATAAATATGACTGGTAAGAAATCATACTTACTTATACAAAGAGTGCCCCGCAATCAAACAGGCAGAAAATCAAGAAACATCAAAAAGAGCCGGTTACGGCTCTTTTTGCTCTCTGTAATTAATGTTCGTCTTCTTTTACGGGGATTGTCCCCATTAGTTCTAAATAGAGTTTAATTCTTTGTTGTTACGATCGAAAGCAGAGTCATTATTCTGTTCCTGCAGAGACCGAATCCCATAGTAGTCACCATTCTTTATTCTATATGCTTTGTCCAGGAGCACGGCTATAACGATCAGTCAGAAATATCAGCTGAACACAATCGCATTGAATCAGCTATAGCTAAACTCACAGATGCTATGGATGCTGCTGACAGCCAGATTAGGAATCTCAATGAGCAGATACATTATGCCGGCCAGCTGTACGTAAACAAAAGCATTATCTCAAATGTCCGTCGCAAAGCTCTCATCGAACACGGCAGCGCTGAAAAAATAATGGCCGCTCACAATACGGAAAGTATGCTTTTGCGTGAAGCACAGAGCTACTTCTCCGAAAGACAACTCCCGCTTCCTGACCTTCAAGAATTAAAAGCCGAACGCGATCGCTACATAAAACTCAAAGCCGCACAGCAAAAGGCCTACAAACAGTTCAAATCCTACAGCCATGACCTCAATACTGTCAGCACTAATATCGATCTCATCCTGAGCTACAATCGTACACAAGATTATAAGAGAGAAACAGCGCAGGATCGCTAACTAATCCTGCGCAACTCTTAATTTTTTATGTGTTATCCAAAGTTTGGTTCCTCATGAGTCACAGCTTCAATTATTTCACTTTCTGTAAATTCACTCCAGTCTGTGTAGCATAATTTGAACTCTCTATCAAAATAGTCTATTTCCATTTTATAAAGATCAATGTTCTTCTCCTTAGCTATTTTTGCTAATTCCAAGGCGGTTTGAAGTTCTACCCTCACTCCAAGAAATATTGCATCTGGTTTAAAGGTGAAAAAAGTTGTGTCTGTATTGTCACATACAATTCTCCACTCCTTTTCGTAATCCCATACCTTGCTCTTTTGTAAAACAGTCAACAATGGGAATGGATACTGCTTGTCATCTACCCCATTATTCATATCAAGATATAAAGCTCGTGTAATTGCCATTACACTTGCGTTATATCTTGAATCCTTATATATCACTGGAAATAATGGCTTACCTGGTCTCCTGCATATGCATCTTTTACACTCGTCGCAATCATTGCATTCAGGAATATCTATTATCTCAGTATTGTATCTTATGGCAAATCCCCTATGTTCTGATGCATAGTGTGACCACATAAGTGGTGAGTCTATTGTTTCGCTTAAACATAGGATTTTAACTCTTTCCCTATTTTGTTGAATATAACTTAATCCAGCATTCAAAAGTTCAGTTCTTTTAAGGATGTTATTGATGTCATCATCCATTCCAGCTGGATTATTAAAAACCGGTGCATCATTAGGAAAATGAAATACATGTTGAACCATTTCATTCGGATCAACATATGCTATGCTCTCTGTAGGATCATTAAACGCAGCGGGTTTACTTAGGTAGAGTTTCTCTTCGCGCAAACTATCTATATGCATAGGCTTCGGGTCCCGAAACTTATATAGATAACTAGGCAGAGTAGCATCTAATGTGGTAATAATATCGTTCACATATTTACTAATACGTTCAGGGCTTATATTTTTCCCTTGATAATCTTCTAACTTTTTCAATAGTGAATAAAACCTATTGATTCCCTGATTTCTATTCATATATTTTTGTCCTCATAAAGATTTCATTGTGAAAAGCGGTATTAGGACTAGAGTTCTCATATACCACTGCTGCAATCTTGAAGTCAGGATATCACACAGAAATATGTGATGTATATACTACTCAATCTGAGCAGTATTGCCGTTGCATTGAGTAGACCAGCAAGAGAGAACGCAAGATTGTTCTATTTCATCGTGTGCAGTACTCTATATACTGTGATCCCGTATTGTAAATTATTATTAGCTGTAGATATATCTATCCAGTTCATCATCAGTTGGCCGTCTGCCTTCTTCATCATAAAAAAATGGTAAAGAAGAGATCATAGTCTTTCTTTACGTCTTTAAGGATATTGGACAGGACCTTTTCTCTGCTCATAGCATTCACAAGCTGAGTCTCCATTGACGAAAGGTCCAGACTAGATGGTATGAGGTCTACTCCTTCAGGATGATGGATAATGGTATCCCGCACCGCTGGCCTATATTCCTGTGTTGCAAGATACATCAATTTTCCCAGTGACTTCTCAAGTGTATCTCCGTTCCACCCAAGAGATGCTGTGAGATCGCTCTGAGGGTCTGCATCCACAAGCAAAACTCTTTTTCCTTGCCTGGCTAATCCAACGCCAAGGTTCAAAGTAGTCGTTGTTTTACCCACACCGCCTTTCTGATTACATATAGCTATCGTTTTGGCCATTAATAAAAACCTCCTAGCAGCCACATATCATCACTTCCACAATCTTGTTAGGGCTCAGTTAATTCAGCCAATGGCTAATTTAAGTGAGCGCTAACACTCGGTCCGACGACAGTCATATCACCTTTTATTATGTTGAAAAGTTGAGGCATCTCATCGATTTTTTGTCAAACGACTAAACATTTGCACGTTAAAAAGTGGCTAAAGCCTAGTGTTTTCAAGGCGTTTAGCCACTTTCTGATTTTTTAGGACTTGCTATACATAATACCTGTTTAATCCTATAATTGCATGTATTTTTCTCTCTTAGAAAGGCGTTTTTTATCTTAAAACTACCACTTTATTTGACTGTCACTTTCTTCCCGGCATTTGCTTTGGTAAAGATTTTTTTTATAAGTCTTCACGTATTTCTTATTATCTGCTTTCTCCAAAATGGAGATGCAATTTTCTCCATTTTTGCTTGCAACTTTTGGGAATTTGCACTTGCAAAAAACAATCGAGCCGCCTTTTAGTTAGCCTTCCAATCCGGGGACTGTCCCCTTCTGTTACCTCTTTAGCTCGCCTAAGTAGTCTCCGTTAATGTATATGTACGGACCGGGTTCTCCCTCACCGCCATAGTACTCTCCTCTGCTTGCGAGCTGATCAAGCAGTTGATCTGTATCGCTTACACGGATTGCCTGGTAGGGCTGCTCGAACGCAAGCTTTTCTACAAACAGGTACTTGTCTTCGGCCTGTTTTATCAGGACTCCGGTGTGGCCTGTGAAGGTCTGCCTGAAGTCCGGATCATAAAACACGAGGCTGACAAGAGACACGTTTTCATTGCTGATGCTGAAGCCATACTCTTTCCACATGTTGCCATAGACTTCTGAAGGATCCTCGTTTTCTCCAGACGCCCTGTCACCGAAAAGGGTCGTGAACAGCCCGAGATTCTTTCTGATAGCTTCGTACCTGTCAGTGTTTTCGATGGCATCGACATCGAACATCAGGTATGTTCCTGTGTACTCGGCATCGGTTTTCTCAGCTGTGATGAGCCCGTCCAGCAGGAGCATCGCAGTCATCCTGCAGTCAGCGTCCGAAAAGTCGTGGTGCTTTTCCCAGCCGTCAGCACATGCCGCAAGATCGGGTTTATTATCTCCGGGCTGCACCCATTTATCTGTCAGACGGGAGTCTTTGCCTGCGGAGCCTGCAAAATCCAGGACCCAGTCATTGAACACAGCGACATTCGAAAGCCCGGCATCATTCAGGACATTGCAAACCTCAGAAGCAGTCGTGCTTCCGGCCATATTAGTAACTGAAGGCATCGATGCATCTGCAGCATCAGTGCCTTCATTATTTTGCGAACTGCACCCGGCCAAAGCCAGGAGAGCAATAATGATTATTATGGAGATAGCTAATTTCTTTTTCATAATGTATATGTCTTAGTTATCCATGCACAAACGGCGACCGGTAGTTTTATTGCCTTAACCATGTAGAAATGAGCTTTTCAGAGTCTTTCCAATAAAACTCTTCTACATATTTACCTTTGATAAACTCTATCGGTTTACCGTCCTTATCAACAGTCATAAGCTCCGGTCCGTTTTCATCTATAAAGAACCAATGCTTTTGCTGCCCCTGCTTCTTAATTATTTCTATCGCTTCTCTGACAGCATTTGCTGCATTAATAATTTCCTTGTCAATCTGAAATCTTATTAGGGAATCCTGTATCTCTTTCAACTTTTCGAGAGACCCGCGCATGATTGGATGTAAAGAGATGAATTGTGCCGGCTGCCTCTTGATTATTTCCTTCTTTGTATTATTGAAAGTACTATCACTTAGCAAAATATCCTTCGAACAGCCAACCTCGAACACTTTATTGTTACTTCCCCAAAAAGTGCCCTGAATAATCCCAGCGGAATGTGTAACATAATTTCGTATAATAATTGTCATCGCGTAATCATCAGAAGTATCGAAAGCATCATGGGTCAGTTGATTAAAGAGTGTTTTGAACTCTTCTTTTCTTGGATGATTAGCAATATACTTCTTCCAGTGATCAAGGAATATTTCGAACTCCAAGAAATATGATCTGGCTCTTCGCTCTAACGCAATCTGTCCTTGCCTTGTCGGAGTATCCGTTTCTTCTTTCAGAAACACAAAATCCTGATATGCAGATTCCACGTATAGGATCCTGTCAACATTCATTTGAAACTTCGCAAGAACCTTAACTGCTGAGTATATGCTGTCTGCATTATGTATCACCGGAGTGTAATCCGATTTCATCGTTGGAACTATCGGTTGTTCATAGCATAATTTATACATTGAATTCCTTCTGTACAACTATCTTTGCTGCCTCCCGAAACACCTTGTTCAAATTGTAAATAGAATCAGTATCAGGACTTGTAGAAAACACATCATTTTCCACTGCATTTTTCAATGATTGATTGTTCTTTTTCAGATAATCCGAAGCATATATGCAAGTAACCTTATTGTCGTCAATCTCATCTCTACGCAGGAAAGCAAAAGAATGAAATGGCAGGTTCATATCGAGAACATCCGTATTATGTGTAGTAAAGAACAGTTGCTGATTCCCTTCAAGGATATCTGTCATTAACGCTAGAAATGCCGTTTCTGCAACTGAATGAACATGTGAAAATTTTTCATCACAATATACAAAGTTATTTGCTTTAAGTTTTATTGATGTAATCAAGTCTGCTATGCCTACGCCATCTGCGGTTCCGCTTGACAACTTATCCGCTTCCATAACTACACCATCTTTTATCAAGACAGAATGATTTTTGTAGTCGATTATAAAGGTATTATCTTTTCCTTTATCTTTGATTTTCTTCACCTGCTCTATTCTAGGGTCGAGAGCTTTCAAGGTCTCTTCTAACATCGCGGCATATATATTTGGCTCAAACGGCTCAATAACCCGCTGCAGACTACTATCCACAAGCCTTAGCTCGAATTTCCATGTAATGAAAGGAACGCTTTCAAGCGCTTGAACATAGTTATCAAAGTGTTCCGAAGGTTTTTCACTTAGTCTCTTAACGCATTTTTCATAGCTGTCATTCTTTAAGATTTTTTCTCTTTTTACATCAACGTAAATGTCTTCACTCCGGATATCTGAATAGCTCTTTTTTCTTCCCTTAAATACCGCATTTACTCTATATAAGTAATTGTCGTCAAAAGCCATATCAAGAGAAAAGCTGGCATCCTTCTGCGGATCTTCTATCAAGTCGGCAATTAGTGCATATTCTCTTTTTGCAATAAAATTGAAAGCTCCCATCAAGACCTTTCCTAATGCAGTTTTGCCTGTTGCATTAGCCCCCATTAATACAATTAACTTCTTGTATCTGAAATTAGGTCTTCCCACAAGATGTTCCTCTGCAATCGAAGAGCTAACCGGCTTTTTTGTGTAAGTGAGATGCATAGAAAAGTCATTGAACAACAGGAAATTGTCTAATTTTACATCTAATAAGACCATTGTTTTTCTCCTTATAAAACAATACGATTAGTTCACACATTCTGAACTAATCGTATTATATCGTGTCGTGTTTAGGCTGTCAATATTTGGCAAAAGTGTATATTCCGTTTGATAAGATCCTCCTTCTCGGCAGTTCAGGACAATAACCACACTCGTTGTAATCAGCGATCTGGAATCTCTATATAATCTGAATGAGTAGCGAAAGCTGCTGTCCAAATCATGTAGTCTACCAAAGAAGGCCTGCGATTATTGAAAGCTTTTCTGCAATATGCCGCATCGATCTGATTATCCGGGCTCATTTTATGATAGAGAGAATCATCAAAAGCCTGATTGAGAAAAACTTGCGCCTGCTGCTCGACTACACTCCATGGGATGCCGTATGAATTCTCATACTCACGCCTAACCCCTAGGAGAAATCTCTGTTTCTCGTTTTCTGTTAATTCGCTGATTTTCTTTATCATAGTTTACCCGCTAGCTGTAATTACGTAGGAGACATATCGCCGTTGCTTATCTCCTATTGTGCGGCCATATAGCTTGACCGCATCTAATGCTTTACTCCAGTTTTTGCTTTATGTGATGACATATGTGCTCAAGCTCTGGAACAAGTGTCATTTCGTTATATCCCATTTCGTTTAGTTCGCTCAGTATACGTTGCTTATTTATTATATATACCGAAGAATAGTGTAATTGCGGATTTTCATCTATACCGAAAATAATAAAAGATCCCTTTTGTCTTAACAGTCGCTCATTATCCTTATCTTCTTCATATTCTATAAAGTATGATTTCCTTAATTTTTCAAAATCCGCATTTTTATAGACCTTCCCTGCTGCATAAGCAGCAATCTGTTCTACTTCTTTAGAGTCGCTTGTGACAGTCTCCAGATCCATAAAGCCAAATACTTCACCTATGTCGTACAGTTCTTTTTCACTTCCAAATACAATAGTGCACGCCATAAATAATGCCACATAACGATCTATAGAAACATCTAGCAATCTTGTTGGTAACCCATAATGCTGCATTATTGCTAGTATTTTATAATCTGTTTTCCCCTCAGCTTCCTTACCACAGTTTTTTATAAATTCTTTATATAAGTCTATCTCTTTGTCCTTCCATTTTCCTCTCATAACACTTGGTAGGAGTTTATAGCGGTAACAACCATGGCCCCTATAAAAACCATATTCTCCCATTAACTTGTCGAAGGACTCAACAGAATCAACAAACTTTGTTTTATTTGAATGGATTTTTAAAAAGTTTTCAATAATGCTATTGTAAAGCTTTTCAAACGGAAGCGATATTTTGTAAAACCTTGTATCAGCCGGCTGAAAGCGGAATGTATCATATTTAGCACTGTAAGCCACTCCCATTTTGTTGCACAAAAGATCTTGTAAATAAACTAAATCCACTTTGTAGTTTATAAACAAATCTTTTCCATCATCGCTCCGATAATACACTATATAAAAGTCTGAAACCTTGCACCAAGCAATAAAGTGGTGTTTATGTATATCAGGATTCTTCTCTCCATGTGAAGCCGATTCAAATTGCTTGAAGAGATAGTTCTGGTTAGGTGAACCGCCACAGATAATGTAAACATCTCCAAGCTGTGCACAATCTATTTTCAATAACGAGCCGTGTGCTTCTATAATTTCAGTCATTATAGCCAGTGACATCTGTAATTCTCCTTGCTGTTCACTTTTCTTCATATTGAAAATACGGAATCTATATTAAAGAAACATACTCTAATGGAGACATAGAACCGTCCACTGTCTCCTGTACTGGCTCGTAGAAGGTGTCTGGGTGGTTCGGGTCGAAGATCTCGTTGGCCCACATCAGCGTTACGAGGTTTTCGGTCTCGCTCAGATTGATTATGTTGTGTGTATATCACGGCAGCATGTGCACGGCCTGGATATTTGCCTCGCGCTCTGTTTCGTCGAGGCATGCACCTGTCTTGCCTGTCTCGAAGTCGATGCCCAGCTTGCGTTCCTAGATCAGCCCATGGCCGCTTACTACGATGAAGAGCTCCCACTTGCTGTTGTGCCAGCGCTGGCCCTTCGTGATTTCAGGCTTCAAAATGTTTACGGAGAACTGGACGTAGTCTGCGGTCTTGAGCGGCTTGGTGAATGAGCTGCTTGAGATCGAAGGTATCATGAGTGTAGCCGGCTGTTCGCGAGTTCTCCTGGCGCTCGACGATACATCCCAGAGTCGCCTTGTGTGTCACAGGAGCTCCGCAGTATCGGTCGTCATAATTCCAAAGCGGCTGGCCATCTTACTCAATGCCAGTCTAACCGTGCCTGCCCCTTTACTCCGGTTTTAAAGATGCTACTGACATAAGTCTATACTAATGCCCAATCTGCATCCATATCGGCATAGTCTAACCATATCGCAGTCATAACACTTTATTTTTACTCTTTCTCTGAAATCTGAAAATTGTTTCCCATTCCAAACTTCCCGAATAGATTGTGCTCGCAATGATTCAACTATGCCATCATCCCAAATCCCAAAAGAGCACGGATGACAATGCATCTGGCTATCAATATACATTGAAAACGTAGCTGCTTCGCATGCATCAATAGATGCCGGATGAATTGTTTTTCCAAGCCTCAATATCGCTGGGGTAAAGCACGTGTCAAACCCAATTTTAAAGGCGTACTTCTGAGATGCCAACTCGAAAAACCGATTCAGTCTCTCATCTTTTGCAGATAGTACTTTCTCCTCAACACCCTCACCAATCGGTTTATATAAGATGAATACTACTGCATTTAAACCTTTTGGAAAGAGACCCTTTCCCAGTCTGATTATCGCCTCATCTATAGTGTCTGATGATATCACAAAATGCACATTGGTTATGCAACCAGCTTCAAAAAGTCTTTTCACAGTTCTCAGCGTCTCATAGTTGCTTTCCTTTTCGTTAATAAGTCTCGAATACCAAGACACTGCAACAGCTCCACAGTATTCCTTTATTAAGCTTATCTCTTCATCTGTGATTTGAAAGCCACTTGTCGTTACGTTAGGAACAATATGATAATAGCGGCATATCTTCAAAATCTCTTCGAAATCAGGGTGCTTGTTTGGGTCTCCAGCACCACCAAGTGCTATTTGAAAAACTTTACCGCTAGACTGCCTTGCAATCTTTTCGAAATCTGCAAGCGCCATGTGTGGTGTATTCTGCTTGTGTCCATACTGGTAACAATCTATTCCTGCATTACTACAGTAACTGCCATTATGGCAGTGTCCCATTATACCAACATCCAATAACTCTGGAAATGATCTTCGTTCTGGATCGGCTCCTTCTATATCACTTCTTATTAGAGTCCCATTCTCTTCATTGAACAACTCAAAAAAACCGTATTGCTCATCCTTGTAAATAATCATAATTACCAAACACAGTCGCGACCATTAATATAGAAATCTTTTTCTTCAATCTCAAAGCTGTCTGTTGTAAAAAACTGCGTCAGCGGGGCTTCATCACTGCTTGTATATCCCCAATAAGCATGTGCATCACTCATGCTTTTGAATTTATCAGCTGCTTTAGAGCCAAAAATTTCCTTGATATTATCATAGGTCGGCGTCTCATAATCAAAATACTGCAATCCACCTTTCTCGAGTCCAAATAGAATATCTGCACAAAGATCATGTCCTTTATCTGACAACTTTCCGCCCTCAACAAAGCCTAGTTTCTCAAACAAATATTCCTCTGTGAGTTCTTCCTTGGATATTATAAGGAAATTTGTCGAAGAACTATTCGTAATAAAACCCATCCGGATCTTCATCTTCAATTCCTCCTATAGCTTCAGCAAACAGCATCTTGAAGTCCTCATCATAATTTAGTGTTTCGACATTTCTATCTAGTGATCTTCTATCGCAATTCTTCATGGCATAGTGACCACTGGCGTAAATCTTCGCCTTCTCTCGTTCAATGTTATAATGCTCCTCAATGAAATCTTCCAAACTATCAAATTCTTTGGAATAGAACCTTTTATACTCTTTCTTGAAATCTACAGCCCCATCAAAATAGTAATCATACATACGAGAAATCATATCGCCAGCAAATGTCTTTTTTCTTACGCCGAGAGTTTTCATTACGATTCTTTTCCTTGGAATCTTATCGATTGGGAAGAATATAAAGCCCCGTGATTTATAGCATAATGGTTTGTACATATCATTGCTCCTCATTGATAGTTGAAAGAATATCTTGTCGCATTTCTTCTTTTAATCTATCATGCTCAGGCAACGATTCGAAATAACATATCATCTCGGAATCCTCCTTATCCAGCCCGTCAATTTCAAACAAAAGAATGAATAGCTCAGCAGCTTTCTGTATTTGCATTGCTCTATCGGGATAGTTTTCGCATACAGCTTTATGGTATTTGATCAGATCATAAGGCAAACGCAATGAATCGTCATAAGTGCGTGCTATCATCTGCTTATACGCTCCGACAATAATCTTGATATCTCCAAGCCCAAACAGAATATCAAAATAAAGATTCAGGTTATTTGGCAATCCTACAACTGTTCCCTCCAATGTAGTATCAAACAACTTACCTCCGTCTTCATTTGGGCATATTCTAAGGCACTCACAAATGTAGTCTTTTTCAAATTCTTCCAGGGGAAAGCCAGTTGCAAACAAAACCTTTAGTCCATAGTTTAAGAACTCGACTCTGTGTCTTGTACGATAGTATTGTGCTTTGTGTCCTTCTTCAATTCTATAAAAATCTAATATCTTTTTACAGTATAGCTTTCGTTCCTCTTCACTAAGAAGTGTATCCGTCTTGAAAAATACATATGCATATTGGATAACACCCTCTTCACATGATACCTGTGCTTCACGGAGTCTCATCAAATCAGATATTATTCCGTCGCAATTAACAGAGATAGGAGTTGAGTTTCTCTTCATGATGTAACGAGCAATGCAATAATCTCGCATCTCATCAAAGACGAAATAGACATATTCTGATTCCATGTTCGCGATGGTTCCTTTATGTGAAACCAGTTTTTTGCTCAATAGAATAGTTTCGTCAAAAGCTTTTTGCAAATCCTCATTTTGGAACTTAGATATATAGTCTATTTCCAAGTCATCAAATGACATCCTCGTCATCATCGCATCTGCAATGGTATCAAGGACTTCTTCTATATTTGAATTCTTCGATTCTTTTACCCATTTGATATACTCAGAAAAAATCTCGTGCTTACGTATTGAGAGGATATCTTCATTACTTCCTTCATTGACCTCAAAGAAAATTCTAAGCAAAAGAAGATGCTGACAAATAACATGTGTGACAGCACTTGACATATATCCAGTATACTTGAAATGATTTCTATATCTTTTGATAATCCTTTGTACAGCTGCATTAGGATACTTACCGTCCCTCAAATCGTAAATTAAATGCTTTTGCTCTATACTATCCGACAGATGCTTCGAAAACCTATCCTTGTAGTATTCACTTCTGCATGATGTAATAATCTTGAAACGATGGTATCTATCTTTATCATTAATGAACGAACTGAGCTGTTCGCCAAACTTAGGATTGTCATTTTCGTTCACAGCATCAATCAAGATAAATAGGTGCTTTCCTCTCAACTTCAAAGTTGCGTTCACAAACCAGTAATATAATTCTTTATGTTTCCTCCAGATAGCAGGCGTTCTCAAACAATCAAGGATATAATCATCAATATCCTTGTCTATATCTCTTGAATTCAAAAGCAGCACAGGTTGCTTGAGTTTTTCTGTAAGCTCCGCAATACTGCATAATAGATTTGTTTTTCCGTTTCCCGCACTTCCGGTTAGTACGAGATAATTGCTATTCGCAGCTTTTACAAAATTCTGCTGTTCACTTAGTGTTTCCGTATATGGATAGTGTGATATTTCAAAAATAGGTTCTGTTTCGGTGTATTCTTCTTTGAGCTTAACGCCTCTCTTACCAAAACGCTCATGGTAGTCAAGAGCAGAATCTATAGCTTCTTCAATTTCCGTCAACTTGCTTCTTCTCTTAAGATGGAATATTATGCCAAAGTCTGTGTTGCCTTCCTTCAAGACCTGTCCATAGTAATCTCCTAAACTCCAATTTTCAATATATTCTTTATCAAGTTTAACTACCTCCTCAAAATCAGTAATCTCACTTCTGCCAGAGACTTGCCACATTCCCGTTATTCCAGGTTTAGTTGTCATTCTGACCCTGTGATGCAACGAATACATCTCAAACTCCTGAAGTGTTGGCGGTCGCGTCCCTACTAGACTCATGTCACCTCTGGAAAGCAAGCAGGAAGATAAAAAAAGATGCAAAAAGATGCATGATGTGCCCAACTCCAGCATTTCCAACGGTTCTACAGTATCGATCTTCACTTATAATCTTGTTAATTATACCTTTTTGCCCTATTATCCTCGAATTAAACCACAATATATTGTGTAAAAAATGGTAGTTTGTCTTAAAATAACATGTAGGGGTATCCTTCATCAAACGTTACAACTCTTGAGACTAAATCCTGCAAAATTAGCATACGTGTGCTGCAAGTATTTAAATAAAAGACGGATTATTGCGAAGCATAAAACATGCAATTATTGCCTATTTCAGATGACATTGTTATAAGAAAAAAACTACATCTAAACCTCAAAATCTGCTTTTCTGACTAATAAAGCGAAAAAGCAGGTTTTCTGCCCCTCAATGCATAGTTAACAACAAATAGATGCACTTGATAATAATGGAGCAATTTGGGGAAATATCGTGCTCTAAAAATCTTTGCAGACTTTTCCTCTTCAACCCTATTTTGTAAAAATGAAAAAGATGCAGCCGGAAACACTCCTGTAATTACAATAGAATCCATAATAAAAGAAGCCCCTGTCTATCAGCTTCATAAAAAAGATGACAGTCAGAGCTTCTAATAAATGCCCTCTCTTTTTTTACACGACTACTATGCGTTATTCAGTAATTTCCCCTATTACTTCCGCCGGTGCCTCCTTTTTCTGGCGCCCTCTTCTTTTTGTTGGTTCTCCTTTAGAAAGATCATAAATAATGATTTTCTCCTTCGGATATAAAGTCCCCTTAAAGGAAATACTACCGCTACCTTCATCCACATCTGCTAACTTTCTAGCCGCTGCTAACAATGCAGGGATTTTTACAACAATCGCATATGTCTGCTTAGACGCATCCTTGCTAAATGGGACTGCGTTTTTAGTATTCTCTTTACACGGCTCGATAGCCACCTGTCTTGAAGGGGCGTGCACAAGCATTCGAATAAAGTTTGGAAAACCTAACTCCACTGCTGTTGCTTTATTGAATTTAAGATTAGTCGCGGTCAGCGTCATTACAGAGTCGCCTCTGCTCTCCTCTAGCTCTACTACTTCAAAACCTTCTAGAATACTTGCCATTTCTAAATCCTCCTTCTGTTCTTGGTTTTTCATACCATTTTTCTCTTCGGAGGGATCCATAGCCATTTTACTACTTGCCGAAACCAGGCGAGTCACTGATACAGATCTCCATTCGGGTGATATCCCAACGAAGCCGCGTAGTCTTCCCTTCTGCTTTGGAATCAACCTTTGCTGGCCACGTTGTTTCCATTTTCGCCAACTCTGCTTATTCAGTAGTTCCTGTGCCTTATTCCAAAGATCTCGGCTGACTATTGCGTCATGGTGATCTGCAATGTAATACTGCTCCGCTTCTCCTTCATTGATTTTGGTCGTATGCGTCAGGTAATCGATTGTGATAGTTTTCTGCATGAGAACATCACCACAGTATTTTTCATTTTGCAGGATGTTCTTCACTGCACTAGCTGTCCAGTCGTTACCATAGACTGTCTTCGCACCAATGCTGTTTAATCTAGTCGCTATCAGGATTGGATGAATGCCTTGCACGAAGCTCTTATATATTGTCTTCACGACTTCCGCTTCCTGCGAGATGATAACCATATTGCCATCCTCATCAGTGTCATATCCGAGTAAAGCACTTGTAGGGATCTTCTGAGTACCATTCTTCATGCGGTTCCGGATTGCCCAGCGAATATTGGCAGATATACTTCGGGATTCCTCCTGCGCAATGGACGCCATCAAACTCAGTACCATGTCGGTCTTCTCATCCAAAGAATATAGTCTCTCTTTTTCAAAATAGATCTCTACAGGATTTTTAAGTGCTTTCAACTTTCTAATAGTCGTAAGACAGTCTACCGTGTTCCTTGCAAATCGGCTGATAGATTTCGTTATGATCATATCTATCTTACCTGCTTCACAATCCTCTATCATCCTTTGGAACTGTTCTCTGTGCTTAACTTGCGTTCCGCTAATTCCTTCATCAGCATAAATACCGGCAAGGACCCAGTTTTCATGTGCACTTATGAATTCTGTATAATGATTTACCTGCAGATCAAAGCTAGTTGCTTGTGCATCTTCATCTGTACTCACCCTACAGTAGGCTGCAACACGCTTTACTGGATCTGCTTCTCCCATCGGTGTTGTAAGCTTCGTTGCTGGAATGACCTGTACTTCAAAGTCTCGTTTCTTCGCACTTCCCTTCCTTTTTTTCTTAGGTTTCCGTACAACGACTACTGGATTCTGCGGAGTAGGTTCTTCAGCATTCAGGAGTGCTTCAAGCTCATCAATGGGATGCCCAGTTTTAGCTTGTTCGTTTTCCAATGTCATGCCTCCCTCCGTTAATCTTAGCTGCGTCAGCAGTGAGACTCAGCTTCTCCTCTATTTTATCAAAAATATTACCTAATAGATATCTATGTTACCTTATAGAAACTTCAGAAATTATCTTTTTCTTTTTATAATGCCTATTAAGTAACATGCGTACCAAATAGTGATGGTTTGGAGGTAGAAAAATGGACTCAAAAGCTTTAGGAGCGAATATTCGTAAATATAGAGTTCAAAAAGGACTAACACAGGATGAAGCCGCTGAAAAGTGTAGCCTCTCAACCAATTACTTCCGTCAGATCGAGTTTGGTAACAAAGTTCCTCGACTTGAAACCTTTTTGAGGATAGCAGAAACTCTTGAAGTTTCCACAGAATTGCTACTCTCCGGTAATGTCAGCTGGACTACGCAGATCAGAAGCAATGAATTGTATATCAAGCTTGAAGATTTAGAAGAAAGTCAGAAACGCTTTGTTTTGGAGACAGTTGATGCCCTTATCGAGGGCCTAAAAAAAATGTAGCTCACCCTTTCAGATGAGCTACATTTACTATCTCCTTCATCTTGATCAATGCGAAGGTGTTTTTATTCATAGGATTTTAATACGTATTCATCAAAGTATGGGAGAGTAAATATTAAACAACCCTCTACTTCCTTGATTATCCCTTTCTCTTTCATCTGTTTAAAACAACTCAAGTATGATATTTTATGTTCTTTACAAGATTCTTTAACTTTTTTCATTCCGCCATCTGCTGTTTTAGCAATGGTATAAAGGAATAATTTATCATTTTTTGGCAAGTTTTCCCAGACTTTATCATAGACGCACTCTTCTAGATACCCCTTGAATTTACTAAGGACTAGATTTGGATCGTCACCGTTATTCCATGTATAATGTCCAAGAACCTGAAAAGCTAAAGGATAACCCTTTGTTTCCGTTGCCATGTTCAAGGCCTTTCCATACCCAATTTGAAAAACAGTAAAATACTGGGCAGCCATCAAATCTAAGTCTAGAGGTGCAAGATGAATTCTATAAATACGAGATAAACCGGATAATTGATTATTTTCTTGTAATCCCTGTAAGTTTTCGTACAATCCTGTCATCACTAAAAAAACAGGAAAGTTCAATCGGGCCAGTCTTTGATAGTCATAAGCAAATGATTGAATATTCTCGCTAGGGAAAACATCATCCAGAATAATCAGAACCTTCTTGTTTATATCTTTTAACCAACTCAGCATCTTTTCGATAATTACATTTATATCTTTAATGGGCTCTGCTCCCTCCACTTCAAAGCCTCCTATTCCCGGCACCATCACACTTATTTTTGCTTTAGACAATTCCATTTTAATTGGTTGCTCTTCCAAAAGCCTCGATGCAAGATGCTGCTTCATATCTTCTTTTGGATTGAATTCTATAACGATCCAATCCTTTTGATTTTGAAAATGCTCAGCAATAAATGACAACGAGACTGTCTTTCCACTGCCCTGTATTCCTGTAATAAAACAGCTTTTATAAACTGGTGTTTCCGATGTAAAAACATCTATGATTTCCTGTACTGACTCTGTAGAGCCGCTTACCAGTGTTTGTGGGAATACATGCGGATCCAAAGTGAAAGGATTATTGATTATTCCTTTTGACGTAAGTGTGCCTGCAGTATTTTCAGTCGTCATTTATTACCTCAATTCTATTTACTATAACCTTTATTTCGATACTGTTTGTTTTATATGTTTTAGAGAAGAAACCATATCGAGTTCCGTCAAATTTATTATACAGTATATTTGTTAATCTCCTACAGATTGTACAAGTTCATTATCGGAAGTTGAATAGTCCTTAAGCTCCATTGAGTAACTACTCGCTTCAAACTTCATAGATACTATTTGTTTGTATTTATTTCCCAGCAAATCAAAGTATTCAAATATAAAGTCAGGCTCAAGCATTGTACTATCCTCTGTTTCTATTTTTCCCCAAAAATCCCAGCTATAGTACTTTATGTCTTTAGGTGCGATTGCTCCTATGTAGATACTATTTTCAGACAGTCCTAAATTGCTATTCATGAATATGTTAATATTCTTAGCGGCACCCCAACCGATATTTGAAATAACAAAATCATAATAAGACTTTATTGTTTTTATCCTCGAATTTTGACTTTGTGAAATACATGCTTGATAGCTATCCGAATAATCATAGTTTTTTCTCAAATTATGATCTTCTATAACTACAGTAAGGTGAGGCATTGCTTCTAAGCGCTTTTTTTCCTCATACTGTTGGACGGAAGTCTCTAGCTGACGCCTTGTAGTATTAGTTGATCTCATATTTGCTATTGTAATTGCTATTGTGGCAATTGCATAAATTACAGTAATACCCACCATAAACCAGTCTGTTATCAAAGGCTTGTCCATGATTTACTCTCCTCGCTCTATAGAGTTCCATTTATTACACGATACTATCTATGTCTATAATAACACGCGATGCATAGGATTGTTTTCTACATAATATTAAATATAGCTGCTCTATTTCCCTTAACTCTTCACTACATCCTGAATGAGATCTGAGAAATCCAGGTCAACTTCTATGTGATCGCTATCATAAACATATACCATATTGACTAAGTTCTTCATCATTTCCTCAGTGAGTTTATCTTCTGCAAGTATTGCATCCGCCATATTATACAACCCTATGATTCTGTCGCGTCTCTCTACTCCAGATACATTTTCAGCATTTAGCTTCGTAAGCTCCTCTTCTAGTTCTTTGATTTCACAAGTCTTCCGCTCTTTTCTTGCATTAAAGGAGTCCAGACTGATAAAACCTTCTGCGTATGAAATGTACAGATTTGCGATATCCTCTCGCTTAACTTCGCAGCGTCTTCGTATGTCATTTATATTTTTTGTCAGATCAGATTTTGGGTGGATACCAGTTCTTCCCTCGTTTTCATATACTGATTTGACCACCTGCATCTGTTCCTGCACTGCAGCAAGAACTGCCGCTTCAATTTTCCGTTCTAAATAATAATCTGTACAGCACTTACAAGAACTGCCTGTATTTAATGCATGTGAGCAATAGAAAAACGGTTCATTGTGAGCAGCTCTATGAGCGGCTCTATAGGCTAACGCAAGTCTGCAATTCCCGCAACGAATCTTACCCTTCAGCAGATATGTATTGGGGACTTTCACAGCGTGCTGTTTCTGATGCTGAAATATTTCCTGTGCTTTATAGAACGTCTCCTTGCTGACAATAGCATTATGGGCATCTTCAGTAATAATCAACTCGCTGGGTAACGCTTTTCTCACAGATCTTGATCCAGGTCTAACTAAAATCCTTCGATTATGAACAAATGCCCCAGTATACTCATACCTCTGCAGCACATCACGTATTTTAGTAGTTGTCCATAAAACCTCACTTTCGACTGTTTTGATAGGACCCGGAGATCTGCCATTCATCAGTCTGTATTTAGCAGGAGTGGGGATTCCTTGCATGTTCAGCTGATTCACGATTGCTTTTGTATTACATCCACTGGCTGCCATTTCAAATATCCATTTTACGATTTTGGCTGCTTCTGGATCCACTGCCCATGTCCCGCGTGCATTTACATCTTTGACAAAGCCATACGGTGGATTCCCACATGTCGTCTTTCCTTGCTTCCACTTCGACATCATTGAAGATTTCACCTTCTTGGAAAGATCTCGGCTGTACATAGTGTTCACCAGATTGCTAACTGTCATATCCAGCCCAAGAGTCTTTCCCACATAGTTTTTACTGTCATAGTTGGAGTTGACCGCAATTAAGCGCACTCCGAGTATAGGAAAAATCTGGTCGATGTAATCTCCGACTATAATGTAGTCGCGCCCCAATCTGGACAGATCTTTCACTAAAATTGTATGAAAACGTTTCTTTTTCGCATCTTCTATCATTCGTATAAAGGCAGGCCTATCAAACTTTGTCCCGGAGTATCCATCATCGATATACTCGATGACATCTCCGTTCAGTTCCTCATGCTGTTTAATGTAGCTTTCGAGTAAGTTCCTCTGGTTCTCGATGCTGTTACTCTCATCTTTCCCATCTCTTCCTAGGTCTCCGTCAGCTATTGAAAGTCTGAGATAAAAAGCTATCTTCATGATTGCATCTCTCCTCTCAAAAGTTCCACAGTATCACAGACAACATCTGCGAAGCTAAATCTTATTTCAACATCACCGGCAGCTGTTACAGTAATGCGCTCTACAGTGTTTTTTACAAGAGCCTCATCGAATTCATATCCGTAGCATATACCCTCAAATTTCTTATTAACATCTGAAAACTTATCCAGCAGACGCAACTGTTTGCTGTAATCCTTTTTGAGATCAACATATTCCTGTTCCAAATTCTCCTTTTTCTTTAGTAGATTCTCACGAACATTATCATATTCTCTCTCAGTAATTACACCATCTGCCAGATCTTCATAAGATTTCATAATCGTGTTTCCTATATCTGCAAGTTTGCCTTCTATCGAGTTCATTTTTTTCAACGATGATAGTATCGGATCCTTCCCGCCATTTTCCTTCTTAAGTTTTTCAAGTACATTTGCCATATCTGACATGGTACGAATCTGAAAGTTTAGCTGATCCATCACTATCATCTTGAGCAAATTCGTACTAATACGGTGTCCTCCGCATTTTGCTTCACCTGCAAGTGGCGGACAGCTATAGAACTCCACACGACCCAGGCCGTTTTTTCTTGACCGCAACCCCTTTCTAATTTCTTCCTCTGTGGCTCGGGAATAATCATTACGGTAGAGAATATAATTCATCCGGCGGCCACATTCCGCACAGTATACAAGACCAGTCATCTGATCCCGAAAATTCTCCCTCGCTTTGACGTTATAACTCTTACTTCTGGCACTATAACAGTTCTCTTGTTTTGTGATATCCAAGATTTCTTGATAATCTCCCCTGGATACCAATGGTTCATGTGTGTCTTTATATACCGTCCACTCTTCCTGTTCAGTCTTCCTGACTGGCTCTGCTTTATATAGACACTGTCTAAGCCGCCCCATACAAACATCACCAACATAACTTGGATTGTACAAAATTGTTCTGACTGTTGAATAAGTCCATTTCTTGTTAAGTGATGGCTTCCCATTCTTCAGATTTCGATAATCGGAAGGTGTAGGAACTCCCATCTGATTCATTCTATTAGCTATTTCGTCAATCTTTATGCCTATACGCATCCATTGAAAAATCGCTCTCACATACTGAGCTGCTACAGGATCCACTATGTATTTCGACTTATCCTCTGAAAAATCATATCCGAACGGTGCCCGTCCGTTTGGAACAACATCGCTTCTCATACGTCTTGCTTCAGCAGCAATAGTCATTTTTCTTGACTGATCTTTTGAATACATGGAGTTCACAATATTCTTGATGGGAACCGATATTTTATCCTGATCATCTTTGCGGAAGCTGTCATAATTGTCATTTACAGATATGAATCTGACATTGAGCCTTGGAAGCACTGTATCCAGCAGGAATCCGGCTTCTAGATAATCTCTACCGAATCGAGACAGATCCTTTACAACAATGCACCTGATTTTTCCAATCTGAATATCCTCCATTAGGCTCTGGAAAGCTGGTCTTTCAAAGTTGGTTCCTGTAAATCCGTTGTCTGCGTAGCTTCCTGCCAGTTCCAGTTCCGGATGTTCATTGATGAAGCTGTAGAGTATAGCCATCTGATTTCGCAATGATTCATCTGTTTCATTACCGCCGTTCTCTATCGAAAGCCTTCCGTATGCAGCTGTAGGCATGAGTTCGATAACGTCTTTCAAAGGTGTTATCAGAGGCTCTGAAGGCTGCGACAGGTTTACTGTTTTTCTACTTTTCCTTGCCATCCCTCATCCCCTCCTCAAGCCATTCTTCAGGAAGCATTTGCTTCCAGGCATTATTTTTCACATCGATCGTGACTTCCTTTAAGTCATGTACCCAGACCATTTCAATCCACTTCCTCAACTGCATATTCGTCAGTGTTACTGATAGGTCTATATTGCGGTATAGTTCTACCCATGGGTTTTTCAGAAATACCTTAGCTAAAATCAATAGCTCATCCTGTTTCTGACAGAACGCTTCTTCGAGCTCATCCATTTGCATATCCAGGTCATCCAAGGCAGATTCTTTAAGTTCAGGGGGAAATTCCGTTTCAATAGTCTGTCGCTTTTCAGCCAATATAGAGATTTCCTCTATAATTACAGTCATAGCATCGACCACGACCTGTCTTCTTTTATTCATCTCTTCCTCAGATTTTTCTGTCAAATACCCAGCTACCTTAATGGCAAGTGCCTTTTCCTCTTTTAGGCTCTCTATAACTGCAGATACGACATCATCATATGGAACACTATCCTCTTTTGTTTTTCTGACTCTACAGTAGCGACGCTCACGATCAGGTCCAACTTCGTAGCATATCATTGACTTACCTGTCTCTGCAGACCTTATGATTAGGCGAAGGAGGTTTTTCTTCGGTTTATTACCTTTATGATAATTAACCCTATGCGCAATCCTTGCAGATTCAGCTTTTACAAATAGCTCTGTACTTATAATTGACGGTATATTAAATTCAACATATTCCCCATTGATTTTTCTGCGAATGATTCCTGTATAATCTCTGCAGTTCAGGATAGCCTTTATTGTATTAATTGACCAATCTGTAGCATTTGGTTTGGCGTGTTTTATAGAGACTCTCTCTAGATGAACAGCTGGTGACTCATATCCCTTATTTTGCATGATTCCTGCAATGCTTCTCATCGTCTCTTTGCCACTAGCCATTAATTCGAAAATCTCTATGATAATCGGAGCGACTTCTTCGTCAATGACAAGATTTCTGTGATCTTCAGAAAGCAAATACCCATACTTCTCATCATGTACACTGAATAAACCTTTTTCACGCAGAGAATTATGCGCTCTCCAACGTGTTGTCGTTCTGTAATAGATATTCTTATCTGTAAAATATTGCTCGATCTCTTCCCGGGTTTTATCTAGTGAGCAGAAGTCATCATCCACTACAGCAAAATTGATTCCTGCCGGGTAAAAGAGTTCTGATAATAGATGTTTTGCATTAGCTATACTTGGCCCGAGCCTGTAATACGAATCTACTATCAACAGGTCAAACTGTCTGGCCATACCATCTTCCCGGAGGGAGACAAATGCCTTTTCTGCCTTCTTATTTACTTCACGATCTGAATATCTTTTTGATACTTTCCATTTTCTTTTTCTGGCGTATGTATCTATTCTGTCATTTTGCAAGCTGATTATATTTGTTGGAGTATCATTTTCCGGCAAATATGATACATAGCGGGTGTAGCTGACACATCTCATGCTGAAATCACCTCACAATCATTAATATTATCCTTGTCCTCCGGAGTAATACCTAACCAATCCATGATTTCCTTGATCTCATCATCATGACAGAATCTGACTTCAATATGGTTCTTGTCATAGACATCGATCCATTCTATGAGTGTAACCATTGCTCTACGGTCAAGCATTTGAATGTTTCGATACTCTTTAAATGAATCTAACCAGGTAATATTCGCGACATCCGACTCCTGGATGGAAGATCTCTTTTTCTCAAGGTTTCTCAGCGAGGCCTTTGCCGATGTTAACCTCCTAGTGAATTTTGCATTGAGTAGCTCATATTCTTCAGTTCCAATCAGTTCACTTTTCCTATCCCTCTCCAATTGTGCAGTAAGATCACTGTATCTTAATATCTCATCACCGAGGGCATCGATCTGTTCCGTAACACTTTTAAGACCTGGTTTGAACGATTCCCTGTCCGGAGCTTTTGCTATAAGCTCGTCTACATTTGCAAAGAGTGAAATCTGGCCCTGCACCGCTGCCAACACAGCTTCTATTGCTTTGGCTTCGTTGATCATATGTGATTTGCATCCATTTCCGTTTTTATTAGTTTGACAGTCGTAGTACGCATATACCTTACCATTGGCTTTCCGAACCGACCTTCTGATCATTGGTGCACCGCAGTCAGCACAGCGTAAAAAGCCAGATAACAAATATAGTGTGTCCTTGTAGTTACCACATCTGGTGTCTTTCCGTAGCATTTCCTGAACCAGATCAAATATCTGCTTCGATACGATAGCTTCATGTGTACCCGGTACCCTTATCCAGTCCTTCTTATCGACTTTCAAGTGTTGTTCAACTTTATAGTTAATTCTCTTTGTTTTCCCTTGAACCATAGTGCCTGTATACACTTCATCCTGCAGAATTCTGTAGATAGCAACTGGCTGCCATACCGGATCTTTGCCTGAACGGAAACCACAGAAAAAGTTCTCACCATTCTTCAATTTATACTCAAGTGGTGTCGGAATATTCTCTTCACTCAGTTTCTTAGATATGGTAAACGGACTATAGCCATCAATTTTCATTTGGAAAATCCTGCGGACGATTCGTGCTGCTTCTTCATCTACAATTAGCTTGTTCTTATTACGAGGATCTTTTTTATACCCATAAGTGGTAAATGAATGAACACAATCGCCTTTCTTCATTTTGACTTCCAGTTGGCTTCTGACTTTCATAGAGATGTCTCTGCTATATGCATCATTAATGAGATTCTTGAACGGGATCACAATATTGTCAGCTCCGTTATTCTGATCAAAGCTGTCATAATTGTCATTAATAGCAATAAATCGTACGCCGAGGAGCGGGAAAATTTTTTCAAGATAGCGGCCTGTCTCGATGTAATTTCTGCCAAGCCTTGATAGATCCTTTACGATGATACAGTCAATCTTTTTATCATCGATATCCTGCATTAGTCTTTTGAAGGACGGTCTGTCGAAACTGGTACCGCTGTATCCGTCATCGATATATTCACCTTCCAGCTTAATGCCGTCGTGTGTCCTGACGTAGTCCGCGATGAGTTCTCTCTGACCGCCAATGCTGTCACTCTCCAATTTGTCGCCATCTTCTCTTGACAGACGGAGATATGCAGCAGCTTTACTAAGGTGTGATTTAGACAAAAACATAGCCATTGACCTCCTAATTTACTTTCCTTACGGTTGTAAACCAAGAAATCCATGGCTTCTCAGGTTGCATATTCGATTTGACCCAAGTCCAATATACCATAGACTTCTGGTTTTCGCTACATCTATTTTTCTATTTGGTAAAACAGTTCCCATATAGAATGGTTAGCTAATTGCAAAACAGTCCGCCAGACACTCATCTAATGGTTTCTTCCCGGAAAAACTCAACTTCACAATCATGCCGTTGTACTTAAAGCAATATGGGTTTTTAGTCTGCTGCAGTAACGCAGCAATCCGCTCTTTTACAGTAACTGAGTTATCAATATTGATATCACCAATATCCGATAGCTCATCCGGATCCACTTCTCTGATGTCCATATTTCTCATTTTCTGTAGTGAAGTGTTTAATTCATCTATGCTGCTATAACCAGCAGCTTTTACAAATTCTTCATTTATTATTCTCATAAGGCTGTATCTCCTGTTCTGTCTGAGCACAAAAAAACAGAGCAAGGTAGGGCTTCTCCTATCAAGCTCTGATAATTCAAACTATCACTGCTCAGAATAATCTTCTTTTTCTTTCTGCTTCCTCCGCTTTATGACAGGCTCTAGTGACCTGCTCCATTACCCCTGGTGGGAGCTTGCAACAATATTTGATCAGTCTCTGTTTATCGATCGTGAAACGCTGCTCACAGCAAACCATACTTTGCATCGGTAAGCCGCGTATAAGGGGTAGAATAATATGCGTGTCTAGGTCTGTCTTTTTCAGTTCGCTTGTGATAATTGCTACTATCACAGTAGTTGATCTCCTGTTCAGAAAATCAGATTGCGTGCAGCAAACCGGGCGCACCCCGAATTGTTCACTGCCTATCACGTCTTCTTCGCCACCAAGATCCGCAAGATAAACATCGCCACGCTCCACATAGAAAGGTTTCTTCCTTTTGTTTATAGGTTGTGTTCTTTCTTCCATTTTCTGATATCTCTCTCGACTCTTCGGTCTGTCTCCCAAAGGAATTCCACCGGATCGCTGATGCAAAACTCGACCCTAGGATCTGTCAATATGAATTCCTCACAATCCATCATCATTTCATAAGCATCCTCATCGGAAGGATCCTTCATGTATATTCTGCTCCAGATCTCGTAATCGCTGATTGCCTGATATACTTCGCATCTCGCTATATGATCGAGTGCTTCGGCATCATCGATTTTTACTATATTTACTTTTTTCATATTTTTTCACCTGATCACATCGCCGCAAGCAGCGCCTTTCTCATATCTCTTATCTCGATCCTGAGCTGCGTCATTGTCAGATCCAAGATTCTACGAAGATCTGTCACTGTTCTGTCCTCAAATATAAGGAGCTCTAATATCGTGAGCTGTATCTCTGACATGTTCATGACGGCATATCTCATACCGGCATCTCCGATCCTGCGGATCCATGTCCTGTCATGCTTTTTCTGGTATATGTATCTGATGCCTTCAGTCCCCAAAAGAAGATCTGCAAGCTCACAGATGTGGTCATCGAACCACGCTCTCCCATCTCCCATGTATTCATGCCTGCCCATCTGAGACCTCCTCTTCTACCATCTTCAGGATCATCTGTCCGATCTGCTGTCTGCTGAAGCCTGTTGCATCATGCAGCCAATCAGCGAAGTCTATGCAGAAATCGATAACAATCAGCGCATGCTCATCGCCTGGTTTCTTCTCAAGGTCTGTCTTTGCATCGGCATAGTCCCTTGCGAAACAGCACAGTGCATTCACTACAGCATATGCATAAGGATTCTTTTCATATCTTTTCTTTATCATTGTTGTCCTCCCATCCCTAACCGAATACACCGTTTCCCGGAACTGGTTTTGCCAAAAACAGGCAAATCGGAATGATGTATTTAAGCAGGCGTGCCGGGAGGGCCCTTGGCTGTCCCGACACGCCACATCTTTTTGTTTCATTCGATCTGCATTTGTCCTCGACACCCCCAGTTCGCAGGGAAACGTTCAGGCAGGAGTTAGCATCACTCCCTCATAAGGCATTACCCTTCCCCGCAGGTCTTACGGAGCCGCCCCCATTGCGATGTCTGTGGCTGGGCGGAAGTATCATTGTCCTCTGAGACTGTCATCGCACATTGCAGTTGCTAATCTGCCTTTTGATCACAATGTTTGTCGCTCGCCTTTACGGGTCATGGCGCATAGATCTTGCATGCTCACGGGTGTTAGCCGATATCTCAGAGAAAGTACCTGATGAATGTATATTCGGTTTTCCAAAGATCTTGAGAGTTTTTAATAAGTCCTCTCACTTATGAGCAATGGAATCGGGGTTTGACCAAGTGTTTTTAGAAAACTATTTTGAAAAATTTTGCCAACTGTTTTTTTGAGCTCTGAATCGAATAATCAATTGCATTTTCATATGTGCCTTCAACAGCTGCTATCTCTCTGAATGTCATTCCCTCATAGAAATGCATCATCAGCCTTTTCCTTTGTTTTTCAGTGAGAGTTGCCAGAGCCGCTGGAAGTACAGCTATATACTTTGCCATCTTCTGCGCTTCCTCTCTTTCGATGATGGAGGTCAGCACATCAGGATCAGGATCTGCACACAGGAGTTCACAGTCGTGCATTACCTCCATATAGTCTTCCGTGTAGCCATAATCATCATGATTGTTGACATCCCGCATGTGATGTTTGTTCTCATTGTTGTTGAAATCTCTAATAGGCCCATATTGAGCTTCTGTCAGATAGATATATGGACTGAACTTTTTCAGGTTCTCTTTATACAGCTCCTCCAGTCTTTCCTGCGGGTAGCGTGATGCTACTGCATACTTGCAACCATTCAGTTTCTGTCCATACTCAGCGATCAGGTTCACTGCCTGAAATTCCATCTTTCCGTCGATATAGATCGACATCTTGTTGACTACTACTGTGTGACCATCGATTTTAATTTTCATTTTTAACCTCCGTTTCTTCTGAAGCGGAGGCCATACGGGCAAAAGAAAACGGGTATGACAAGCCATATGAAACTCACGCTTCATGTAATGGCCGGCCATACCCAATTGCCCGGCTTGTTATTAAGTTGCTCCTGCAGCCATATTGGGTAGTGCTCCGGTAGCTATGTCTGCAGAAGAGGCAGTTTTACGTCATACCCAGGACAGATATAAAAAAATACCGGAGTTACCTAAAGACATCGGCTTTTTTGCCTTATCTTCTAGTAACTCCGGCATTTAGTATCTCAGTATATCGGATCAGAGCTCGGTAGTTATCCTATTAAATAATCATTCCTGTAGTATCGGCTTCCCTTATCTGGCTCAGAACCTCATCTAGCTTTATCTTGCGGAACGCCTGAGCTCCTTTGCCCTTACCTGTTTTGACCTTGATTTCCACATCCCCGTCTTCAGAGAATATGGCATCAAAGACCCTGTCATTGTCTTGATTTACTATGGGTTTGACTGTCACTCTTTCTTTCACTGTTCTTCATCTCCCTAAATCTTCTGATTGCAGTAGTTCTTAGCTGTGCCGGGGAGATATAAGTCCGGCTCTCTCCTATGTCTCTCGTTCATCCATGATCATATCCTCCGCAATAACTGCCTAAAAGTGTGTTTCGGTTTACATAAATGGTATTATCGCTTCTCATTTATGCGAAGTAAACGAGGTTTTATTTACCTGCCGCCCTGGATCTGACGGCAGGTCCTAATTTCTGCTGATTTCTGCATTATTTCCAGAGGCTCTGATACATCTTGAGACGCCTCCTTGCTTCTTTTACTCTTTCATCTTTAGGATCCGCCTGCAGTCCGTACTTGGCGAGCTGTACTTTTACCGCTTTGTAAGACGCTCCGAAGTGCCTTGCGGTACGATTCACTACATCGACATATCTCCAGTACTCCCCACTCCCATCATTGACAGTATGAGTCACCATAAGTTCATCGTCGAAGCGGTCATATGTCCTCATCTGCCTCTGTACATATGGAATGAACACTCTCGGAGGCATTAGCATGCAACCTGCAAATGTATTGGCCTGGTGTTCGCGGAAATCCTCGTTAGTCCTCATCCCATAGAATCTTGTGCCACCGATATTACTCCTTTTACAGAGCACGGCATTTTCAGAGGAGTCTGACACATTGCCTGTGGTGTAGAATCCTGTAACAGGTTCTCTTCTGTATACTTTCTGGTGAAGCATCAGATGCCCACACTCATGCATTATGGTGAAGAACTCAAATCCCTTGTGCCAATGATCCACTGTCTCGTTATCTAATAGTATCGTATTGGGCGGGACAATTATCTCTCTAGTACACATATTGTCCTTATCGAACACCCTCACCTTCTGATAGTTGAACACTGCAGCTCCTGCAATCAGCTCATCTTTCGTATCTGTATAGATATCGTGGACTTCTATGCTGGAGCCAATATAGTTCTGTGCGAAATCATATGGGTCCAACATCGCAGGCTCGTAGTACGGATCGTCACCGTATGATATATAGGTTAGTAGTTCAGGTCTGTAATCGTAGAGCACCCCCTGTGCGAACTTCGCGATTTCTATGTCCCTGACCACAGGTGTCATATCTTCACTTGTTCTGCTGCAGCTGAACTCTATCATTTGATATCACTCCTTCTGCTCTGCTAGCTTCTTCCTTTCGAGCTGACGTATGAATTCTTTCCAATCGTCCTCTTTTGCAATTCCTGCCTTAGTCATGCGAAGTGCCATTCTTGCCATATTGCCCGACTCAGTATTCATCATGACTTCCTCTATATCCTCTGGTACAGTTTTGCGACACTTGCCGGCAAGATCGTACATATGAGCCTTTTCAGTTTCAGTAAGTCTTAGCAGCTTAGCAAGTGCCTCATAGTCAAATCCTTCACCCGGATTCCTCCTGTCATGTTCTATATCGCTGAGATACGAAAGAGAAATGCCTACTGCGTATCCGATATCTTTTAGCATGATGTCTCCAGCATCCAGCCTCTTCTCGCGGATAAAACGTCCGAATGTATTTATATTCTCATACATATGGATTCCTTTCCCAAGCACCTGAGATGGACACCGGTATGATATTAAGAGCGCCAGGATTTATTTCTATAGTTTCCAGTGTCCCTTCTCAGGCCTTTCTTAGCTTGTGACTGAATGATAGCACGAACGCATTTTCCGAACAAGTGTTCTTTTTGCATTTTTCTGTACTCTTTCGCAAAACAGAGAAAACAGAGACTGATCGCTCATCCTAAGACCAGCTAATCTCATATATATGGTGTGTTAAACCATGCAACATACTATTTCTTTAACCTTTTAGCTTTGTTCCTGAGTAATAATAAACCACAAAAAACACAAAACCCGTTGAAAACAACGGGTTCAGCGCACATTAGTCATTTCTGCGTGACATCAATACTATACACTTCACATGGCAAGACCTCAAAAATCTTTTTAGACATTTCCACTTAAGACAAATCGGAAAATTGTCGTGCATAACTGATATCAACAGTTTGTAACGATATCCTAGTTGTTATCCCTATTATCTGTTATCAAAATTATCGGTTATCAAAAATTATCAGATATCATAATTATCTGTTATCAAAATGCAAATGTCTTGAAGTCCGTCATTCATTGTGAATAAGAGAATTAAAAGTACTGATAAAGGCTGAATCATTAAAAGGCACATTTATGCTACCCTCTATTTTACAGTTCCTGTACTCGGAACCATCTTTTTCGGCCTGTCCGAAAGCCCTACTATCTGTAAAAACGTAAATTAGATCTCTTAAGACGATAGGATTTGAATGACCTTCGCACTCCGATGTTACTTATTGATTTGCACAGTGTAAGAATTCATTCCATTAAGCATCAAACGATAAGAATCTTTATCTTCGGAATCCTGGAGGAATTTTTTATAATCTTTCAGTGACTCAAGATCGTATTTTGTTTCCAGAAACTCTTCACTAATAAACACTGCTGTTTTCAATACAGTATCCCATAAAACAAGTGCATCAGTCAGCAATTCCTCAGAAACCGTTAACAGGTTATTGTCAAGTGCAAGCTTTCTAGCAGTGTCATCCATTTCTATTGCCAGAAGTTTCATAAGATCTTTCTGAGATTCATCTTCTGTTTCTGTTTCCATAAAAGTCTTAAAATATTTGGTATAGTCGGTCTTGAGAATCTCGTCATATCCTTTTGCCTTCCAAATTTTTAGTATTGTGATGCATGAATAACACAATACACTAAAGCGCGCAACTACCTGTCCGCCATACGTGTCGAGTATCTCTTTGGCCCAATCGATTAGCACTGCATTGTTATTTAATATCTCTGATAATTCTTCCTTATCTGCTGCGAAGAATGATTTCCTTTCGTACATCGTACCTGCTGCAACAACCGCATTGAGTAGCTTTTCATAAATATAAGTTGCTTTATAGATATCACGGCCAATAAAAGACGAAAGCTGCGATTGTAATCCTTGAAGCATCTCCTTGCCCTTGCTTACTTTTCCAGTAATAAACAGTGATATGGCATACTGCAGCCCAGCAAGAATCCTGCATTCTGTCAGATAGTCTGATTCGTAATCGTTATAGCCATTTGCTTCGAATTCTTCCCAGTACTCCAGCGCCTCACGTTGCATCACTAATACTTCTCCTAGTAGGCCAGATTTCGAAAGATCCTGATAATAATCGTCTAAAAATGCGCTCGCTGTATTATTAAGTTGCAGAAGATAATCCATAGCATAGTTTATATTATCCTCTTCAGCTAAACCTTTTGAAAGTTTCAATGATTTTTTGTGTGATTCATAAAATGCATCATAACCATCTCCGGATAGTCCGGATAGTCTCGCTTGCTGCAGGTACAGTTCAGCTAAGAATGCCCGATACTTTTTCTCTTCCGGGTGTTCGTCTATAAGACGTATAAGTCCATCAATTGCCTCGTTAAGCATTTTTTTGGCAATATCATAGTCATAATCCCAGTAATTATTATCTGCATTGAGTGAAGAATGGTTGGCGTATGTCATTATTTTATAAAACTCAAAATCGGGATCATTATTGTTATTAATAGTCTCATACATATCCCGTGCGTCATATAAAATCGAATCCGCCTCATCGTATTCTCCGCTTTCATGATACAAAGCAGCAACATTGTTATATGCCTGTGGATAATCCTTAAAAGAATCCTTTTCCTTTACTATATCCAGAAGTTTGTTTGCCCAATATAGAGCACTATCGATATCCCGTTCAACAAACTCGCCATTGTAATACATCTTGTTCAGTCTGCGGCATGCTTCCGGAAAACCTGCTTCACCCGCTTTCTTCAAAAGATCCAGACCTTTCTCTCGGTCGATGTTAACATCAATTCCCATCAGATATGCCAAGCCTATCAAATACAGATGCTCAGGTTCATCGTTTCGAATCAGTGACAGAGCCTCTGTGATAATGCTGGCAACCTTTTCATCGAAATCGTCGCTGTCATAGTTGAGAAGTTGTCTTACATCAGGGTAAAACTTGCCAAATTCATCATGGTCAGTCTTTTTCATTTCTACGGGAATAAAAAGCTTGCCAAGCTTTATGGCCATTGGATACTCGATATCAAGGACGTAATTCCCGATTTCAGTTAAATTCGGTGTCACGCAAAGCGCAAACAAATCACTTTTATCAAGGTTGTTTTTTATAGTGTCATTAAAGTTTTCGCCCGGGATGAGATAGTCATCAATCCAAATAGCGATATCCCGTGCAGCCTCATTATTATGAATAAGGCGGGAAAGCCGGTCTGCTTCTTTGCGATCTTTTTTTCTGTAACTCAAAAAAACATACCCTGCAAATGCGCTCCTGATTTTTTCAGCAAGCTCGTCACCTAAAAGCACTTCGTTCACCCTCTGGGCAAGCTTTTTGCTAAAATCATTACCACCTTCTGCTTCACTAAGCAGCTGATAGTCACCACACATCTTGTTGAACTTATAGGCAAGTTCCATCTCCTCTGCTATCGGAATAACCGGAATATGATTATTAAAGGCATAGGGCAGTACTATTGATTTTGCAGTATTATCGGATTCGAGGAAGTTATTTGTTATTGGGAAAACCCATAGAGGAATCGTCGACAGGCTTTCAAGGGTCTCTGAATCAATAGATTCACAGTCCTCAAGGTAGAAAATGCAGCAGTCAATTATTTTATTGAGTAGCTGACATATATGATCAAAATACTGATTGAAATCTCTTTCTGTAGAGAAAAAGAATACTTTAGGCTTTCCTGTCGGAGGTGTGTTGTTATGTGTTTTGAATAAAATGTTATGCATAATTCTTATTTTGCCAAACAGACCAGCTGTTTCATTTATGTAATTTGTGTAAGTACTGTTAAATATACGCTAACACAAGTTCTTTTGTTATTCTATGCGGAAAGTTATCACACACTACTCTTCCTCTACGATTTCTGAGTCAGAATTCTTCCTGATGCTCTCAATACCGTTGAGGCAATGAATTTCTATTATTTTCATTCTAAATCTCCTAACCTCACTTTAATTGCAAAAGCCTTATTTTCATTACAAACCGTATCATATTGGGAGAAAATGGTTCAAGACCCTCATGAAATTTTGGATACAATAGCGTATCGTATCACAAAAAAGATTCTTTTACTTACATCCTTTTTCCCTTCAGTGGTCTGTGCTGTTTTGCCATCGCATTATTCAGCAACGCCGGTATGACCAGTATGCACATCATCTTCTCAATCGAATACAACTATCTATCCACCATACCTTATTGCAAGTTTGACTTTTGACTTTATCGACTGGGACATCACATTGTTTGACTGTATATTATCCTTTCTACCGCGCGTACAGTCAGCAGCCCTGCCGTTTCCTTCATAGAACATCGTATGATAATAACTGTTGCCGTTATACAAGGCTATGATGTCTCCCTGTTTCAGCATTCCTAACGGTATCACTTTACCGCCGTTTCTTATCACCTTGCATGGAACACCGACCAGATTCGTTGCAATTCTGTTCGCTTCAGCATTTGTCTTACAATGAAGCAGCTGCTCCCAACTCGAATCACCTATAACATTACAGCTGCACTTGCAGTTGATCCCGGCACCATGTTTCCAGCATGCAAAGGCAAAGCCTATGCAGTTCCATCCATGATATTCACCCTTCGGATGGCTGTTGCATACAGGACATTCATGCGTCTTTGGGTCGCCCCTATATTTGACATAGTGGTAACTGTTATCATCAGCGATCATCTTAGCCCAAACACTTGCCTTTTCAAAGGTCATGGAAGTCATCGACACCGACAGCCCATAACCTGCTATCAAACTGCTCCCGACTGCATACGATTGTCTCCTGCAGGCATTACCACTATTGCCCTCTATAGTGGCAACGACTTTACCATCACAGTTCTCGACTATCCCTACATGATCAAGCACACCATCTCGCTCATAGTCAAAGAATATAAAGTCTCCGGGTCGTGGTGAGTAACCTCTTCCGGCCCACCGGTGCCTGGTTTTGAACCAATTAGCGCCATCTCCTACTACTGAAAATTTCGGGAGCATCCCGGATTCTATATAGCCACACTGGTCGGCACACCATGAACAGAATATGGCGCACCAGTCTACACGGCTTCTGAATCCATACCACTTCCAGTATTTTTCACCGCCGGTATTGCCCAACTCTGCTCTTGCGACCTCCACTATCGCGTCATCTCCAATACCTATTACTCTGTTCCCGTCATCAGTCATAGTCAAAGAAGCTCCGAAGAGTATCATCACCATCACTATCAGAAAAAGGGCAGTTCCTCCGATGGAAAGAGATGTGAATAGCGTGTTTGCCCCCTTTGCCAGATCTTTGGCTGCCTTGATCATCCTATCAACAATCTTCCTTGTGCTGCGTACATTACCAGTACCCATTATGATTCCTCTTCTGGAATTCGTCATCTCTCGTATAAGTTTCCTACGACCATATTCCTCTTGCCTCAATAGGGCAGTGCTGGACACAGGGGCAGTTTTTGATGATTTACGTCGATTCCCAGCGGTCACTCCATTGCTCCGTATTAATTGGCCCCGATGCCTGATCGTGCCAACTTCTCTTATGCGATCACCATATTTGTGCTCTTCAATATTTCTGAAGACTTCAGCGTCTGCCATCTTCATCTTGCTCTGCCGATCGCGTATCGCCTTTATACCTAGTTCTTTGAAGACCTGATAAACGCGTTCTTCATCCTTCTGAGATAAATCAGCTATTTCCTGCGTTTTTTGGTTTCTGCGTATCACCATCTCCGTACCTGCTTTAGCGGCATATATAGCACCGCTTCCGGCATAGTGTTCGGTTGTATTCTGAGCATATGTGTCTGCATTTTCACCGGTCTGCCTGCTGTGTATATCCAAAGCTTTCGCTCTTATGGTTTCTTCTTTCATGTGATGCATAAAGCTTGCTGCTCTGTCCAAAGTTTTTATGCTTCCTCTGGTCACTTCCCTGGTCTTTATATCTGCCATGTCATCCCTCCTTTCAAAAAAGCAAAAAATGAAATCCTACAAAAAAAGCACTTTATTCGACATAAAAAGCACTTTCCAATTCGCACCTATTGAAATGAATGTAGAGAAGATGCATTATGGCTTTACCAGCCGGCTGGGATAGTACTAAAAGAATTAGGAGGTCCCAAATGATAATGACTTACGTTAATGGAAAATACCGGGTAGACGCAGAAAGCGCTAATGCCCGGGAATTGATCAGAGAGCTTGCCCAGTGTATCAAAACGCTGTCGCAGGATCTAATAGAAATGGATAAAAAGAATGCTCACAAGATAGCGGTGACGATCACACGCGATTTACTGGATGTCTGTCCCACACCTTTGGACGGTACGTCAAATTAGTGTGCTTAATGTAACCGGAGCGGACATGATCCGCTCCTTTTTTTATTCCTCTTGAGCAAGGAATTGATTGAACCTTTCGTTAAATTTAGAGCTATTCATAGATACTTCTCGGATCCTTTTCAGGACTTCCTGCTCGTCGATCCCCTCACCCGGCTTTGTTGTCATCAGCTTATACAGCTTCGTATCCTTCGGGAACTTATTCTCGAACGGGACCAGGCTCGATCCGATCTTCAGAAGTCCATGGCCTGCATCGACGTTGGTAATATACGAGAGCTGCTCATTGGATATGTTCAGCAGCTTCGCGAGTTCTATCCTGTCAGTTGCAGCCTGATTCAGCATTATGATGAATTCAGAGTTTGAAAGCATCGTTCTTGCGGTATATGACTGCAGCATATCAGTAACGTTCTGCGTAATGCCTGTGCAGAATGCTCCGTACTTACGTACTCTTTTCCACAGCTTGTACAGGAATTGTGCCGAATACTCGTGCATAAACAGAAGATATATCTCGTCAATGAAGATATACGTTTTCTTACCGCGCTGTCGATTTTGAGTGATCCTGTTGAGGATCGAATCGAGAATGACAAGCATCCCTATGGCTCTCAGCTGCTCGCCGAGTTCAAGGATGTCATAGCATATCAGGCGATTACTGGTATCCACGTTAGTCTGCTTCGCAAAGGTGTTCAGAGTGCCTCTGGTAAAGAGTTCAAGTTCCAGTGCAAGTGAATGCGCCTCCGGTTCAGGCTGTTTCAGGAGTTCTTCTCTGAAGTCCTGAAGTGTAGGAGGAGTGCCCATATAGTTGCCCTGCTTATAATAGCGATACACGTTCTCAGTACAGCGGTCGATGATCGACTGCTGTCCTTTCTGGAACTTGTGTCCGGCTACTATCTGCTCGCAGAGTGACTGCAGGAACTGGGACTTTTCTATGATTGGATCGGTCTCACCATAGTCTCTGGACATATCCATTGCATTGATGTGGTTAGGTGATGTCGCAGAGATCTCAATGACAGATCCGCCAAGCGCTCTCACAAGGTGCGAATATTCTCTCTCGGGGTCAATTATTATAATGTCTACATCTTCGTCTGATAGATAAAGACCAATAAACTCTCCCTTGCCCATAAAGGACTTACCTCCACCGGACACACCCATGATGATTGAATTGCCGTTCAGCAGATTGCTTCGGTCAGCAATTATCATGTTTTTGGATATGACATTATTTCCATAGTAGATACCGTGACTGTCATATACCTCCTGCACTCTGAATGGCATGAACACTGCGAGTGACTCGGTAGTCAGTGTCCTGAAAGCGTCTATCCTGCGAACTCCGAACGGCAGCGTAGTCTTCAGGCCATCCAGCTGCTGATACTTCAGCACAGACATCTGGCAAAGCCTTTTTCTGACAATCGTGAGGATCTCTTCTGTATCATTGTCCAGCTGCTTCTTTGAGTCAGCTGTGTGTACCAGCGTGATGACCGCGAACATCATCCTCTGGTCACGGGTAGTCAGATCATCGAGAAATTCCTTAGTCTCCTTTCTCTGCTGCTCCATATCGTATGGGACAACAGCAGAGAAATTATTGTTCATGTTCTGCTTACGCTGCCAGTTGGTGATATTGGTCTCAACACCGAGCAGTCTTTGTTCTACTTCCTTTACAGCTTCGTCGGTAGGTATAGGAACGACATCGATCGACAGCATCAGGTTCCTGCTAAGATCCGTGATCTCTGCAACCATGTCATCGGATATATACGACGCATAGTCCCTTAGCAGCAGAACGCGGCCAAAGCGATTTCCGACTTTGAAATAGTCGGCGTTGTTCTCATAGACATCAGGGCATATATAGTCACGAAAATCGTGACCCTTCCTAATGTGATCCTTCAGGTCAAAGTGATATGAAGTTTCTTCGCCAGTCCTCATGAAGTCATGGATGATCCTGAGCCTGTCAATGGCTGTAAGTTCTATACACTTTGATCCGAGCCTAGAAAAATGAGCACTAAGATCCGCTCCTATCCTGGCGAAATAAAGCCTGGCATCTTCGATGTTTTTTCGGTTGACCGAGATAGTAATATACTTGTCCTGGATGATCGAATTACTGCCTGTCGCTTTATCGATCAGCATATCGTTATACTCTTTGCGGTATACATCGAGTGAATCACCTCTCATTTTTATGAGGACTCGATCTTCGAAATCCACCATATTGAGACGACGGTTATTGATTGTGATCTTGGCAGTGCAGCCGGAGTCAAGCGAGTTCAGCAGTTCAGAGTAACCAAGGAACATCCCCGCCTTGTCATCTCTTGATGCGACCGCGTAGTTTATATCCGTGAAGCGGTACATCTTGCTGAACTTGTTTTTCCCGGTCATGAAAATACCGTCAGGCCATATGGATCTGACGGGAATGATATCCTGCACCTTTCTGGGCACAGCGAATTTCTCTTTATCCTGCTTCAGGACATTGGTAAGTGTTTTTATCAAATACCATCAGCTCCTTTCCTGCTTTTTTGCTTATTCTTCAGTCCCTGTCTACGGGCAGTCTTTCTTTTGTGTCTTGACCCGCGCCTATGGAACCAATGCTTCTTGGTTGTATCCGGTGATTCGTCTGCAAGCATCGCATAGTAATAATTGGTGTTGCCGAACAGAAGCACTTTCGGGATCATGAATGTCGATTTTATCCAGGCAACTATGAACTTCTCCGCTGTCATACCGTTGTACTTAAGGAATCCCAGGACAGCGAACGGGAACGCCGCCACTATACAGAGCCAGCTGGTGGTCTCAGTCCCAAGAATGGGATTGAGACCAAGGTAGATACCAACTGCTACGCCGCATGCAAGGACAGAAAAAAAGAACTGCCTCAGTGACAGTCCGAAGAACATTGACTCTGTGTAGTCTCTTATTTCTCTGTTGATGCGAATCTCCATAGGGTCTACCTCCCTTCGGCCACTCTGTCAGCGAGTCCCGGTTCACCTGAGATCTTATCCAGCGTTCGCTCACCCATGCTGTAGTGATATACATTATCCGAAAGGATGTCCTTTTCATCTACAACGGTCCTGTTGGCCTGCTTCACCATATCGCAAAGCTCCTTACCATTGATACCGGCGGAGTCAGGAACAATGATGACCTCATGAATACTGCTTGGGAGAATATAGTAATCTGATCCGAGCAGTTCAGCTGTCTTCTCCTTTACATCAGGGTAGAAGAGAGCAGCGGCTCCGAGAGATCCACTCTCATTTGTAAGCACATACATGCTGCCCACTTCCTCCGGGGCAAGTGGTGCATCTCTGTTAAGCAGGTTCTCTTTCTCCGGAGCGAATAATGCGCTGGTCATGTCCACGAGCTCTGCACGGTCGTAAACTTTTGCGCTCGACATTGCGTCCGAAAACAGTTGCTCTTTATCTACGCCCAGGCTTTCAAGGACATTATTGTTGACCGCGATCCTCCACTCACCGCCTCTGTCCTCGCCCATGTTGATGTCTGCTATAACTGCAAGTCCATGTCCTACACTCACATAAGGCATATTTGCCAGGAACTCCCTGTTTCGGCTCTTCTCCAGCAGCCTTACTGTCAGCTTATCCTTCACACTGTCATAGCTGAGATCGACTTCCGGCGGAGCTACTGCATTTCTCGATGCTGAGTACATATTTACCATTTCGCCTGCAAGATACCCGATATCCGCTCCGTCCTTATATGCCTCATACATCTCGTTGACATACAACGTTGGTGCAGCATTGACACCCGGCATTTTGAAGGTCATGCCGTAAAGCTTCTGGTCATTCATTTTGACTATCTCAACGTTATCGATGATTATCTCCTGATATACATCATCCGGAAGGCACTCCCTTACTTCTGCCTTCATCCTTTCAATGAATTCATTAATGTTCATCATTCAGTTTTTCCCCTCCTACAGACTCTCTGATCATCTTCATATAAAGCATGATCCTCTCTTTTCGCATCATATCCTCGACATTTGATATGATTCCGACTTCCAGTGTAGTAAAAACTTCCATTCAAATCCTCCTTCCTACAGGTTCATCATTTCCTTGACCAGGTGATCGCTCATCTTGACCATACCCACGAGCACAAGCATGTTGAATGCCAGCTCCCCGACATACTTCCATACCATCGTTGCAGCTGCCGCATCACTGTCGACTACAGGCGGACTGGCTGCGAATTTGCTGAAAATGATGCACGCAAGAACTATGATCGCCCCTTCAAGGCAAACTCCTGCATAGCTCTTCAAAAAGCTCACGCCGATGTTTTGCGTCGGTTGGCCTGCAAATGTCGAGAGCGGTATCGGTGCGATAGCTGTATACATATACAGGCGGAAGAATCTGCCGTATACCGTGAGTATGATGATGAATGAAAGCACCGTTATGAACAAGCTGCCTATTAGCGTCACTGCCCACAGCGGAATGCTCTCAAAGAAGCCGCTGTCCTCGATCGCATCGATCATTGCTTTCGGCAGGGTCGCTTTTGTTGCTGACCCGACTCTCGATGCACTCATGATCGTTCCTACAGCACCCTGTGCTATATCGAAAATGGCCATCATCAGATCAAGGCCGTAAGTAACAACACCCTTAGCTACGGCAAACCGTATAAACAGCTTTAGCGCATGCTCCGGTCTCTTCACATCGGTCAGGCTCCCGCTTGTCTTGACTACACCCATCAGAAAGAACAAAACGAGCAGCGCCAGGCCTATGCCTTTAACTGCTCCGTTGATCTGGAGGATGACTTGCCATATACCTCCGCCTTTAAAGTTCTGAGGTGACATGGTCAGCAATGACCATACTTCTGCCATCTTCGTGTTCCATGTGTTTAGTGCATGTTCAAGGTTCTGCACTACCCAGTTGTCACTGTCCAATGTCTCTCACCTCCTTATCTTTGTTTATCCAATCCCATGCTTCACTCTTTCTTTGACCTCTGCGGCCTTAGCATCGTTGAAACGGTCTATAGTGCCGACGAGGTATCCTGTGATCCTTCTGATCCTCTCAAACTTCACTCCCTCACCGACCTTGCCATCTACATTCTTGACTTTCTGTGCATTCATAATTACCTCGCTTATTTGAATTCCAGTGGACAGTCAGCAGCATCCTCCATGAGCCTGCTGACTTCATCAAATACGGCCAGATAGTCTGCAACGGCTTTCTTGTTTCTGCTGTCATACTGCATATCTGTAGGATATGCAGCTATATATACTTTTCCGCCACTCTCCCCTATGATGTTGTATTCCGGCAGAACATCATAGCTCTCATCGCCGGCATCATAGGCAAAGATCGTCACAAGCTTTCCACCCCGGTTTCCTTCATAAAGGTTTTTATTGTAGATCGTGATCGATGTCTTGCTGTTGACCTTAGCATCCCAGCTCTTTCCGTGAGAAAGAGTCAGAATGAAATGATCGGTGCTGAGCGATTTTATTCCATCCTTTTCCTTCATCTTCAGCCCGGCAGCGATGTCATAATCTGACTTTGCCTCGGGTATCTCCTCCGGCTCCTCATCAACTGCTTCTGTTTCAGTTTTCGGCTCCGGCTGCATGTCGACTGTTTTCATATTATGCTTTATTCCCCAGACGACTATCAGGAGTATAAGCATCACTCCGCCGAGCAGCACGGCTGTCTTTTTCAGTTTATCCATCATAAATCTCGCCTTCTCCCTGTCATTAACCGACGATCATATTTAGTATCTCTTTGGTGAATGTGATGATGATCCCGCCTGCTACGGTCAGGAACCCGTTCGCACGTTGTGAAGGATCATGTGATTTGAGCGAAAGCCCTACCTGCATGATACCTAGTCCGAGCAGTATGAGTCCGATCGCTCTTATCAGGCTGAATATGAACTCGGACAGTTTGTTTACTGTGCTTATTGGATCGCCTGCTGCGTAGCATATGCATGCTCCCAGCACGAATGCGACTATCATAGCTGCGTAGATCGCAAAGCCGAGCTTTATTGTGCTGTTCACGCCTTTAAGATCAATGAACTTGTTTTCCCTTTCTGTCATCCTCTGCTTCCTCCCCTTTCTGTTTTTTAGCCTCCTCGGCCAATTCTCTTTCAACGTCTTCCTCCGACATAAGCACATATTCGCCATCCGGGATCTCGATCATATCCCCCATGCTGTTGGCAAATGCTATGTCATCAGGATCGAAGGTCAGACTCACCGTGTATGCTGCATCCTTAGCCTGGCCGTGGATGTACGGCTCAGCTCCACCGTCTGTAGTAAGCCCCACTGCAGGGTGCTTCATGATATCGTACTTCAGATCCATGACCGGCCGCTCACCTCTAATAAAAAGAAGTGCGTAGCGGTTATCCAGCATACGCACTTCCTCAGGAAGCAAAAGTTCACGGCCAGCCTGATTGTAGTTTCTGGTAAAACTGCCGTTACGACCGGTGTTCTGCCCGTAGGTATTGGTGTCTATCGTTTCTTTGCCAAGGAGCTCCGAGACATACTTATGTGTTTCCTTCTCATTTCCGCCAAGGTAAACGAACTCATCACAATTGCCAACAATGGACTCCCATTGCTTCTCAAAAAGAGCTTTAAGCTGTGCCAGGTTCTGCAGGATGATGCTGACTGATACGCCTCTTGATCTCATGACCGAAAGGATCTTATCAAAGTCTGTCGGCAATGATATGTTGGCGAATTCGTCAAAAATGAACTGCACCGGTACTGGCAGGCTCCCTCCATACTTTTTATCGGCCACCTCAAACAACTGCTGGAACAGCTGCGTGTAGAGGATGCTCACAAGGAAGTTGAAGCTCGTATCATTGTCCGGAATAATTGCAAACAAGGCAGTCTTCTCCTCTCCGATCTTCCAAAGCTCCAGTTCATCCGTAATAGTCAGCGACGCTATGCTGTCCAGATTGAACTTATCCAGTCTGGCAGCAAGCGTGATCTGTATCGACTTAAGTGTCTTGCCAGAGCCAGAGTGATACGCATCGTAGTATTTCAACGCGATGTGATTAGGGTCGGTCTTCCTCAGATCGAAGAAGAGCGTATCCAATGCGCTTGGCATCTTGCTGTCTTCCTCATCCACTTCACCGGCTCTCAGCATTTCCATAACCATTGCGAAGTTCTGCTCATCTTCAGGTGCTTCATATTTTAGATAAAAGACGAGCGCCATCAGGAGCATCTGGGCTGCGTTATCCCAGAAAGGATCCTGCGTCGTCGAACCGGGTGGTGTAGTTGCCTTGAATAAGTTAGTTACCAGTCTTTGCACATCGTTGTCATCTCTTAGATAAACGAACGGATTGTAGCAGTGGCTCTGCTCCGGGTGTATGAGATCCAGGTAGCGCGTACGGTATCCGCACTGTTCAAGAAAAGCTCCCGTGGATAAAGCTAATTCGCCTTTCGGGTCAGTAAGAATAAGACTGAATTCCGCTCCTTCTTTGGTTCCTGCGGCCTGCATTACATTCGGCTTCACGAAGAACCGGGTCTTACCTGCACCGCTTCCTCCGATGACCAGAACGTTTAGGTTTCGTTTGTGTCTCCGGCCTTCAAAGCCGATCCTCACATTCTGTGTCAGTATCTTGTTCATGCAGTCAGGCTTCTGTCTGTACTTTCTGTTAACGGCTGCGGCATCGCCCCACTTTGCCGAGCCGTGTTCCTCTCCATGCCGGTAGTTGCGGCGTGTGGAGAGCCATATCCCTATACCCATGGCGTATGCAAGCAGGCAAAACAAAACAGCCTTCAGGCTGCTGAATGACCACTGTATATGCGATGGCTCTGAGAATATCTCGTCCATATGGGTAATGAGTTCGAAGATTCTCCCATCCCAATATGGAGCTATGAGCAGGGCTATCCACACTACCGGAAGCACGCCGGCTGCTGCTATGAGGAGTTCATCCTTCAAGTTACCTTGCGTATTCGTATGACTCTCCTCTTTCCGCTACCATCAGATTCCTCGGACCGTGCTCGATGATCTTCATGATGAGATCATCGATCGGGTCGGTGGGGCGTTGCTCTCTGATCTGCTTGTTCCGAAAGAGATTGAGAGCATTGATCAGGATGCCCTGCTCATACTCATCTATCTCCAGTTTTCTTGTTCCTCTCATGCATCACCTGTCCCTTCCCGATACCTTTGGTATAGGCACCGTTTTCGCAGCTTCACGTACTGCTTCGATCCCTTTGGAGACCACATCCTTCGCAAGCTCTGCTTTTTCTCTGGCGATCTCTGCCTTATACAGGTTCAGCTTCTCTCTGACTGAAGGTCTTTCAGCTTTCCCAGGGAAGCCACTTGATAGGCTTGCTTGCATTAAGTTTGGCTCGGACAGAGGGTCTCGGTCTGTCTTTGCCAAAGAGGGGTTTATCTGCGGCATATCCTTTTTCTGCCCTTCTATGAGAGCTAACCCTTCCGTTGGCTCTTCATCGTATGCAGGCGGGAGACCTCTCTCAGGTTCAGGCTGTATAGTCTCGCCCGGACCGGGTGCAGTCTCTGCCGCCTGCCTGCCTTTGAGCATGTCCTTTACGGATCTGTCCTTTGGAAACAGCCTGTCCTTATCCTGTTGGAGGGTCAGTGACACATCAGCACGATCTACTGTAGCGAGTCTGAATCTCTCTGTGATCCTCTGGATCTTGCTCGCATCCTCTGCTCTAGCGATCACATCCACTGCGGCATTCTGATCCTTGTTGTTTTTATCCTTCAGGACACAGTACAGGACTCCGTACCGTTTTGCCTCCTGTGAGAATTTTGGAAGATCTTTCTGCGTTATAGTGTAGACCTTCAGCTCCTTACCCGACTTCAGCATGTTCGTCAGACGCGCCTTGCCTTTTGTCTTTTGTTCCTGCTTAAGAGTCGCATAAAGCAACATTGCTATGTTCTTTGCGCCATTACCTGAAATCTTTGCCGCGACCTCCACTCCTTCAAGTGATAGTCTCACGACTTGTTCAGCTGCATCTCCTCCCGGATTCATTCAATCACCTTACCTTTCTTTTTCTCTCTGCCGGTCCCTGTCTACGATCTCAAGGTTTTCCCTTACATGACCGGACCGTTCTCTTATTACACTGCATGTTTTAAGGTCATGCCTCAGCTGTCTTATCTCAGCAGTCAGTTCTTTCACATTGTCTCTCGCCCTATTGATCTCAGCTTCAGGCAGCACGCGCTTGGCAACGAGCCTGAGTTCATCACGTTCACAGCCAAGCTCTCTCATCCTCGATCCAAGTTCCTCCATAAGCGAGGTAAGATCTTCGTCAGTGTTCACATGGTACTTGCTGAGCAACTTCGCCTGTTCGGAGTACTGATCGCACTTCAGAAGATCTTCCTTCAGCAGTATATGGAGACGTGTCGGGTTTTGTCTGTACTTGGGCAGATAACCGAGCTCGTAGCAGTACCTGAGGTAAAGCTTCTCCAGACCACTTCGTCCCATAATATGGTCGATGCGGCTACGAAGGCTGTAGTGATTGGGTATGCGATAGTTCTGCCTGAGCCGTTCTTGTCTGACAGATGGTTCGTTCTCGTAGATCCTTCTCTCTATGCTCTCACGTGTGTAGTTGCTGCCAAGCTGATGGATCCTTATAGGCTTCTTCCATCCGGGCGGTGTTACCGTCCAGTACTTCCGCTTCGGATCAAAGCGATAACTGTAGCCCCGTGTTCTAAGTTCGCTCTTGAACTCCTCTATTGTTAGGCTGAGTCTTATTGCTTCATCGATTGCCTGCCTGGCTACGTTGTATCTGGTAGGCATACCTGCTTTCTCCAGCTTGTATACATAATGGCTGACACCTCTCCCCTTTGGTTGATCAACGATGGATAGACCATGTTCTCGACAAATCCTGTCCGATGTCTCCCTTAGCAGTTTGTAGGTATCCCGGCAGTCATGAAACTTGCCGCCATCTTTGAACGAAACGCTGTTGATAACAATATGTGAGTGCAAGTGCTCGCGATCAAGATGAGTGGCAACGACCATCTGGAAGCGATCTCCCCATAACTCTCTAGCCAGCTGTACTCCGATGGCGTGAGCCTCATCGGGTGTGACCTCGCCCGGCTTGAAGCTCTGGTAGGCATGGTAGGCTACATTGCCACCGGTCTTGCCAAATCTCAGCTTGGTAGTATCGAACTGGTCACGGGCACACTGGACGCTGCAGTTGATGCCGGTCGTATAGTACAGCTTCTCGGTCTTATCCTCGTTTGCTGCATAAGCGATTACATCAACAAGAGCCTGTCGCTCTTCCTCTGTGTACTCACGCTGTGTCTTTTCCGGGTTCGCTATATACTCGAGCGGGGCACCAGCTCTGCCTCTGATGTTCCATATTTTGGTCACAGCCACTAGCTATCACCCCTCTTCGGTCTCAGAAACTCCATCTCGATTGCGTTCTGAAACAGTCGCCACTTCTTCGCTTCACCCATGACAGCAATAGCCAGTGTCGGCTTGTCCGCTTCCGTTGCGATAGCATCAATATGATCAGCAAACTCTCTGATAAGATCCATCGCCCGCCAGAACCGGTCATCGATCTGGTGTGGTGGTATATAGCCTGCGATGCGCTGACGGATGAATTCGGACTCTGTCAGGCATGCTGCCTGCGCTTTCTGCTTGAGGTCCCATTCCTCTTCCTTGCTCATCCACAGACTCTTCTTTACATTCCTTCTCATGATCCTGTTTATACTCCTCCTCTCATGCTCTTTATGTGCTCCTGCATATACACCTGCCGGCAGCAACCATATGCTCCAGGGTGTGCTCCTACTTTTAGTCGGCTTCTGCCGGGGGTCTGGGGGCTTGCCACCAGGTTCGCCAGAGTCATGCGTCATGACATCGGCAGTGCTTGCTAAAATTAGCGGGCGTAGTCCCGCGTCATCTCCTTTGGCCAGGGCTCATACTTTTCTGCGTGAATACCATCCTTCGTTCTGAAAAACATCTCCGGTAATTCAAACTTTCTGAGATATTTTTCTTCAAGCTCAGGCGGCATCGACAGGAATCTTTCGCTCTCGATCGGTGCATAGCAAATAAAAAAGTCACCTGCAATTATGTCCTGCAGATGACCATTTTCATCTTTTATGCCTCTATTGAGAGGAAGTCCGTTCATTTTTCCTTCCTCATTACAGATGATCGCGACCTCATCGTCCCACGGCATATACTCTTCGATCAGACCGCCGACCATGTTTTGCATCGACTCAAGGCTGTCTTCCATCTCGATGACAACAGCTTTTTCATCTGGTTTGCAAAGTATTACCCGCATTGTAGTTCTGTCTTCTTCCGTCATTTTCTTTCCTCCTTCATAATGATTTGCAATAAAAATGTCCTAGTCTTTGGAAATGTTTTAAGTACGCTTAAGGAATCAGTACTATCCTATCAATGTCAACAAAACTATTCTTCATAACAAAACTCCATAAAAAACCAATAACATCGACAGCCCTGAAGGAATCAGTGAATCTTTCAGGGCTGTTCTATTGTTAGTATTTTCATCTTTGGAATTCATATTTCTCAGTTCCAAAGCACTTGGATCTCTTTTGTTGCAGGATATGCATGAGATAATCATTACAGTCCTTGCCTTTTGGAGGCGGTTCATTCCGTATCTCATACCCGTCTTTCAGCTGTTCCGTGATAGATATTGTTGCAGCTCTGCCGGCATTATCGTTATCCAGATGCAACGCTATGGTCTTCACTTCAGGGTGATTCTGCAGCACATTATCTAATGCTGCAGGGAGTTTCGAAATAGGTTTATTAGGACTTGATGCATAAACGCCCCCAAGAGATACCATGGTTTCTGCTCTCCACGCACCCGTCCTCATCTTCATGATAGTCGCATATGAGAGCAGATCGATAGCACTCTCGAATACATGGATCGTGTTGCTGGCACAATTTATCCGGAAGGCATATCTTTTGTCTGATCCTGCAGCATCACCCATCAATCGCTCATTATTTGTTGTCCGGTAAAATGCATAAGCCGCTTTTCCTCCCTCATCAAAACCAACGAATATGCAGTTATGATATGGCAATGACTCGTACAACAGACCTTCGTCAATGCAGTCTCTGATAATGCTCTCATCTATTCCCCGTTCAGTAAGATATCTGATCACCTCAAGATTTGTATCTGCTCTTTCAGGCAACAGCAGCTTTCTTTCTCTCTCACATTCGTCTTTTCTGCATATATTTGCGTCAAAATGATGCAGAAAAGAATCTCCTTCTGTTAGGACCTTCATTGCATCCATGAACGTCATGCCTTTAACTTTGATCAGGTAATCAAGTGCAGAGTTACCACCGAAGCCTCTGCTCCACCACATCCATTTACCGTTGGATATCTTCAGACTATCATGCTCTCTTGTGCAATATGTGTTGCCTCTGACATGAACAAGCTCTGTCGGCTCATTGGTTTGAAGATATGTCAGCAAATCTATCGATCGCGCTTGTTCAATTTGCTTCTCTGTATAGTACGGCATATGGGTTTACTCCTTCCAATTAAAAAAGCAGAAGCTTTATGTGCTTCTGCCCATGTAATCAGTTCAACAAATGGGAATTTGTTAATCAAAAACTTCCCTTATCGAATCATCATAGTTTTCTGTGATTAGGGTAATCTGTTCTCCATTAGATCTGTAACCATCTATGACCTG